>NZ_JAMPJU010000009.1 GCF_025840185.1 Brenneria izbisi | reverse complement strand
TTACACGAAACCATAACGCGAAATCATCAATGCCGATATATGTGGCAGTTACTGGAACAGGTAAATCAGTTTATGAATGCTGCATCGCCGTTCCCCGGCAATCAACACGGACTGGCTAAAATGGAGCGGTAATATGCGAAGCTATTTATCTGCTGTTCCTTCTTTTACAGAAGATCCCAAAGCTCCAGATATAACCTTACCTGTACCGCCACCAAGCACGGAACCTAATCCAGTTCCAATAACCGAATTGGTCGGATCTTCTCCTTTAATTCCGCTCCCGATTGCAGCTCCGTCCATATTAATTCCGGCTGATGCACCGATACCTTTTCCTGTTGTCGCCGCTGCTGTTATCCCTGCCATAATCGCATCGACATAACTGAACGGATCTTTTCCGCTGAGCTGGGCGGCAGAGTTAACTCCAACACCAATAGCCGCATTAAGCGCCATTCCTTCTTTTATCGTAGTACCAAGCACACTGCTGCCAAATATCAGGGGCGCATCGCCGATGCTGGCATTCGATTTGTGATAGCCCCAGGTGTTCATGATTGTCTGAGCCTTAGACATGGCTTCAGAGTCAGGGTTGCGTTTCGTGTAATCCTGTCCTGAGAGCAAACCTTTAACCAGTTCCTGCGAAACCGCAGAACCATACGCCTTCTCCATCTCAGACGCATAAACACGCAGATAGCCCGCCAGTTCCGCCTGCTCAGCACTACTCATTTGTGAAGGGTCTCTGGTAAATTTATCCACCAGTGCATCACTGCGTTTGTCGGCGTTTTCCAGCTTAATCAGTTCATTAGCGGTTGCTAATGACTTATCACCGTTCTTAATTTTCTCAACCGCCTTGTCGAGTTTGTCTGAAGATGTTGCACCGAGGAAGTTATTCTCAACAGCAAGGATTATTTAAGATTCTTTCTACATTTTAGGTAATATGAAAACCATATTCCTGCACCTATCCATCCCCCCCCCAATACACCGATCTTGCTATAGTGTATAACCTGTTGAAAAGTTATTGGATGTGATAGAACGAGCCATATCGTGATTACCACACCAACAGCACATAAAACTGCATAAGTGATGATTAAAAACAAAAGGAATAAGAGAGGGTGTTTCACTTATTACCTCCTTGAACTTCCTTTTGAGCAGCGTTACTAGCGGCCTCTGACATTAAAGAACCAACACTACCACCAGACATCCCAGGAATTGGGCTCATTGCCCCACCTTTCAATAAATAACCAGGGCCAAAGGAATTCTCGGTATATTTTAAAGCATTCTTGCTTGCCCCCATTCCAAAGTAGTTTTTAATGTGCTGAGTTTCTAATTTATTGGTAATGGCAGAACCGATACCATAACCTACTCCAGTACCTACCATGCTACCCATTACAGCCGCCTGACTATCTTGTCCTGTGATTTGGCTAGTCGCATAAGCACTACCCGCACCAATAAGTTGGTTTGAATAATAAGACTTACCAGTGGTTGCCGCACCAGTTAGCCCAGAAAACCCAAAGCTTACATAATCAAATTTATCTCCGGTATTTCCACTAGAGATTTGTACCAGACCATTCGCGCCATAACTTAAAGCTCCACCAACTAATTTATCACTCATCGTTGTTGACGATGTAAATAATGATCTCCCCCCCGCAATCAATCCCCAGAAATTTTCTGGCTCACCAATAAACGCCAAAGCTCGATCACCATTAGTGGTATGACTATTAATATAATTCAGGTCATAACGGTTATTGGCTGCAACATAATCCCTTACATCCCGGTTATCCAACGAACCGTATAACCAATCAGGCCTGTCAGCGGCAGACAACCCGCCTTCAACATTCCATTTAGTTTCACCACTCAGAACAACCAGTGGATCTTTCGCCAGCGCCTGTTGCAACTCTTCACGATTTTCCCTATTTAACGAGTCGTATTTACGAATAACCGCATCACAGTCGTCACCGGAAGCTTCGCAAGCCGTCATTTCCTTGTCAAAAGCGCGGGCTTCATCAAAGCTCAGAGAGTTATTCTCGGTTGCATTCTGCCCCGCCTGCGCCCCCGCTACCGCGCCCGATGTCGAGTCACCCGCCGAGCATGCCGCCAGTCCGCCCGCCAGCAGAGACAACGTACTCACCATCTGTTTCTCGCTTTCCGTCAGTTCCGCCGCCGCTTTGCCCGGATACAGACGCTCCGTAATAACCCGTGCCGCCAGTGGTCTTACCCACGTAATGTGGACACAGCACTAAACGAGGTTTTCGTTTTCAAATTGTTCCGGGCTGAGACCGCCGCAGGCACTGTGGCGACGCCAGCGATTGTAATCGCACTCTATATAATCAAATACCGCTGAGCGCATCACTTCCCTGCTGGCAAAGTGTTCGCCGTGGATACCTTCTACTTTCAGTGTGTGAAAGACGCTTTCCGCACAGGCGTTATCGTAACAGCAACCTTTGGCGCTCATACTGCCACGCAACGTATGTCGTTTCAGCAACGCCTGATAGTCCGCTGAACAATACTGCCCGCCTCTGTCTTATGAACAATAACATTCTGTGGTCGTTTACGTCTCCAGAGCGCCATCTGTAATGCATCACAGGCCTGTTGTGCCGTCATTCGTGATGACATCGACCAGCCGATAACCGCCCGTGACCACAGGTCAATCACAACAGCCAGATGGAGCCAGCCTTCGTCCGTGCGAAGATAGGTGATGTCGCCTGCCCATTGCTGGTTTGGACCGCTGGCGATGAAGTTTTGCTTCAGCAGGTTTTCCGATACCGGCAGGCCATGTTTACGGTAGCTGACCGGACTGAATTTACGGCTGGCTTTCGCCCGTAACCCCTGACGACGCAGGCTGGCAGCGATGGTTTTGATGTTGTACTCCGGCAACTCATCAGCAAGACGCGGCGCACCATAGCGCTGTTTTGCCTCAGCGAATGCGTTACGGACAGCCTCATCACAAACGAGCCGGCACTGTTGACGTGGGTTTATCTGACAACGACGTCTACGCCAGACATACCAGCCGCTGCGGGCAACCCGAAGCACCCGACACATCGCTTTAATGCTGAACTCAGCCCGATGTTCTTCAATAAAGACATACTTCATTTCAGGCATTTCGCGAAGTATGTCGCGGCCTTTTGGCGAATAGCCAATTCCTCAGCCTGTTCAGCCAACTGCCGCTTCAGACGGGCATTTTCAGCCGCGAGTTCATTTTCACGTTCTGAGGCGGTCATTTGTTGCTGTTGTTTACTGCGCCATGCATAAAGCTGTGACTCGTACAGGCTGAGTTCGCGTGCAGCGGCAGCGACACCAATACGCTCTGCCAGTTTCAGGGCTTCATCGCGGAATTCGGGCGTAGGCTGCTTACGGGGTTTCTTATTGGTTGATGCTGGTTTTGTCATGTGAGCTACCTCTGCTTGAGAGTTTACTCACTTAGTCGCGTGTCCACTAATGATGGGTAGGATCAGGCTGATGCACACCATAAGTCAGAACCCGCCGCATCCCAAGCATTACGACACCTGAAGGCCGGCTATGTCAGCCGCCGCCACGCCGACCGCAATGACATGACGCGCTATTACAGCCGCAGCCCCAGCCTCCACCTCAAGGGCCATTGGCTGGAAGCCGCGGGATTTGGGACGGATACCCCGGTAGTTATCACCGTTGAACAGGGCCAACTGCTGATACGCATTGTGGCTGAATGACGCAAAAAAATCCCGGCCTGTTTTAGGGGCCGGGATTTTTGTTTATTCTGGATCAGAAGGAGGAGATCTTCGAGCTTTACGCTCATCTATTTTAGCCAAAATCCACGATCTAAGAGCCGCCGCTGTTCCTGCAATAACACTGGCGACTAAAACATGTTTAATATCTGCTTGTTCGATACTCACTTTATGACTAATGATGAACTTTACAGTTACCAAAGCCAGAGAAAAAAAGATTAAACAACAGAAAACCATGTATGCAATGCTTAGAAACAGCAAACCTACAGTAGGCTTATTTGTTCTTTTCATTAATTTCATCCTTGACTGTGTTGCTTATAAATTCCCCGCCTATCGCACCGATAATATCACCAACAGGTGCTGAACCAGAACCTAAGACAGGATCAAATAAAGGTGGTGCAATTAAACCAACTGTTGTACCAAACGCCCATCCAGCACTTGTGCCAGTAAGAGCCCCTTTATCCGGCCCATCAGTAAATATGGTTCCCCCTGCGGCGATTGCTAAGTTAGCCCATATTCCACGCCCCGGAGCCAACCCCCCTGTAATTAACGCCGCTGTAGTACTCCAGTAATCATAGGTCTTGTTTTCATTACCCGGTTGACTCAGGTCATACCATTGATACGCGGCATTCGCGCCGCCACTCAGCGCAGAACCGACCGCCACTTTGCCTATTGATGCCGCTGGCCCCAAATACCATGCACCCGCTATTAGTACACCGTTCGTATACCCGTCCACTATCGCTTTGGAGATATCCTGCCCCTCCGGCATCGTCCCCGTCACCAGTTTATGCATCGCATACTGCCGTTCTTCTTCCGTTATCGGATTCAATACGTTGCCGTTTTCATCCACCATGTTGGTATTGGTGTAAAGCGATGTCATCGATGCTCCTACATCCTGCAATCCTTTCGGCGTAATCGCGCTCAGATTGAAGTTGTTATTCTCGGTCGCATTCTGCCCCGCCTGCGCCCCCGCTACCGCGCCCGATGTCGAGTCACCCGCCGTGCCTGCCGCCAGTCCGCCCGCCAGCAGAGACAGCGTACTCACCATCTGTTTTTCGCTTTCCGTCAGTTCCGCCGCCGCTTTGCCCGGATACAGTCGCTCCGTGATAACCCGCGCCGCCAGTTCTCCGCTCGCCGCACCCGCCGCACCCGCCAGGGCGCTGTTGCCCCCCGCTTCCGCCACGATACCCCCCAGCACCGCATGCGCTATCGTATTCGCCGCCACATTCACTGCGCCCTGCGCGTCCGTCGTCGCCTGCTTGATTACCGTCGCCAGATACGGCGCCGCTCCCCCCGTTATCGCCTGAGCGATGTTGCCCCCCGCCAGGCCCTGCACCGCCGCCGATACCGCCATGATGCCCTGACGAACCGCGCCGCCCGTGCCAAAACCGGTGTCCGCCAGCATCGGGTTCAGATTCGGCGTTGCTCCCGTACCCAGCGCCTCACGCGCCCATTGCCGGTCTTCGTCCGACAGATTCGAAGCCCGCGCTTCCGCCCTTTCCTTCGCCGCTTTCGTCGCGATTATCGCCCCTTCCGTACCCGCAATATCCACCGCCTGATTGCTGATTTCCGCTATCAGTTGCATTTGCTGCAATCGACGCTGCTCTTTCTCCTTATCAAATATCGGACTCAGCGTCTAAGGTAGTTAATCGTTGAACGCGATGCTAAGCCAGCTCCCGCGCAACTAAATTACCCCCCCGCAACCCCGTTACTACCATACCTTCAGTTGTCCCCCAACAGCGGTAAAAAACCGCCCAGCCCGCAGCTTAAGCTCAGCGGCAGGTGGCTGGAAGAACTCGGCTTTAACACCGGCCAGCCGGTTATCGTCACCATAGAACGGGATAAACTGGTGATTGAGGCGGAACTGAGGTTTTGACTGGCATATAAAAAACCGGCCTGTTTTAAAGGCCGGGATTGCATTATAGGGTTATTTGGCTGACTCTTTTCGGGCCTTACGCTCTTGTAGCTTGGCTTTTATCCAGAGGCCGAAGCCAAGTATTAAACCGCCCACAATCCCTTTTCTGAAAGCGTCAGTGAAAGCTTCTTTCCAATCAAAATCAAATATATCTATTTTAAAATAGACAATTACTGATGCCAGTAGATAAGCGATTACTACGGCAACAAAGAATATGCTTACACACAAGAAAAGCAGTTTAACCAAGTCTTTAATGTTAATTTTTCCCATTTTTCTCGCCAGCATTATCAAGTTTATCTTTAACTTTATTGCCAGTAGCCTCTCCTACAATTGAACCTGTAGCTGACCCAATGATTTCAGCGCTACCTTCTTTAATAACAGGTTTTAGTTGCTCAGTTGCCACTTTGCCAATACCTCCACCGAATATAGAACCAACCCCTGCTCCAATAGTTGAGTTAGTCGGCTCCTCCCCTTTAATACTACTGCCAATTGCTGCACCGCCCATATTGATAGGTGTTGAGGCTATAATACCTTTCCCCGTCGTTGCTGCTGCTGTTACCCCTGACATAATCGCATCAACGTAACTGAACGGATCTTTTCCGGTAAGCTGAACACCGGTATTAACCCCCACACCAATTGCTGCATTAGCCGCCATACCTTTCACAGTAACACCCAGCACGCTGCCTACGAATATAGTAGGCGCGTCACCAATACTGGCATTCGATTTGTGATAGCCCCAGGTGTTCATGATTGTCTGAGCCTTAGACATGGCTTCAGAGTCAGGGTTGCGTTTCGTGTAATCCTGTCCTGAGAGCAAACCTTTAACCAGTTCCTGCGAAACCGCAGAACCATACGCCTTCTCCATCTCAGACGCATAAACACGCAGATAGCCCGCCAGTTCCGCCTGCTCAGCACTACTCATTTGTGAAGGGTCTCTGGTAAATTTATCCACCAATGCATCACTGCGTTTATCGGCGTTTTCCAGCTTAATCAGTTCATTAGCGGTTGCTAATGACTTATCACCGTTCTTAATTTTCTCAACCGCCTTGTCGAGTTTGTCTGAAGATGTGGCACCGAGGAAGTTATTATCAACTGCATTCTGCCCCGCCTGCGCCCCCGCTACCGCGCCCGATGTCGAGTCACCCGCCGTGCCTGCCGCCAGTCCGCCCGCCAGCAGAGACAGCGTACTCACCATCTGTTTTTCGCTTTCCGTCAGTTCCGCCGCCGCTTTGCCCGGATACAGTCGCTCCGTGATAACCCGCGCCGCCAGTTCTCCGCTCGCCGCACCCGCCGCACCCGCCAGGGCGCTGTTGCCCCCCGCTTCCGCCACGATACCCCCCAGCACCGCATGCGCTATCGTATTCGCCGCCACATTCACTGCGCCCTGCGCGTCCGTCGTCGCCTGCTTGATTACCGTCGCCAGATACGGCGCCGCTCCCCCCGTTATCGCCTGAGCGATGTTGCCCCCCGCCAGGCCCTGCACCGCCGCCGATACCGCCATGATGCCCTGACGTACCGCCCCGCCCGTGCCGAAACCGGTGTCCGCCAGCGTCTGATTATAGGCTTTCTTATACTCCGTCTGGTAAATATAACCCCGGATATCCGCCTGCGTCGGGGTCAGATTCGGGTTTTCGCCTTTACCCAGCGCCTCTTGCGCCCATTGCCGGTCTTCGGCCGACAGATTCGAGGCCCGCGCTTCCGCCCTTTCCTTCGCCGCTTTCGTCGCGATTATCGCCCCTTCCGTAGCCGCAATATCTACCACCTGATTGCTGATTTCCGCTATCAGTTGCATCTGCTGCAATCGGCGCTGCTCTTTCTCTTTGTCAAATATCGGACTCAGCGTCTGATTGGCATGTTCGACATCGTTGCTCAACTGCGAGACGTCCTGCCGCTGACCAGCCTGGTCGCGGAGGGTCAGTTGACCGTCGCTCAGCGCCGCACGCGTCATGCTCCCGGCATTCCCGTCGTTGTTCCCGCTTATCAGTGAGTTGGAAGCCAGATTACTCAACATCTCCATCCCTATCGGCCCGCCGGTGCTGATGCCCACGCCGCTGTGCGAAGTCTCGAACGACGCTTTGTTCTCAATATCACTGAAGCCCAGCGTTCCCGTCTCCAGCCGGTTTTTCGCCGCCGCCGCCGTCGAACCGACAACCGCGCCATCCAGTTGAGTATGATTGCCGACGCGGACATCATAACCCCCTTGTCCGGCAAACAGTCCGGTCTGCTCCTGCACGCTTTGATAGTTGCTGCGCATTTTGTCTTTGCTCAGGCTGAAGCTGGCCGAACCGCTGCCCGCGCCATAAATCGGGATGCTGACGCCCGCGCTCATGCTCTGCTGTTTGCTGTTGTACACATCGCTGTCCTGTTGGCTTTGCAACAGCAAATCACGACCCACCCGCGCCGTTATCTGTTCGCCGCTAACCTGCGCGCCTTGCAGCGTCGTATCGCGTCCGCTGGTCAACTGTACCTGACGCCCCGCGTCCAGCAGCGTTTCCGTGTAACTCAGCCCTTCGCCCAGTTCGCGGCCTTTCGCTTTATTCATGCTGGCGTTCACGCTCAGGCTGGCGCCACCGCCGCCTACCCCAAGGCTGAGGCCGATGCTGCCGCCTTTGCTCTGGTTGCTGCCTTGCGTATGCTGACTGTTCTGTGCTGACAACAGATTGATATCGCGTGCGGCATTCAACGTCACATCCTGAGCGGCATGCAATTCGCCGCCCTGCACCAGAATATCGTCGCCGGTGGCCGTCATCGCCAGATTTCGTCCCGCGTTCAGGCTGCTGCCCTGCGCGATATGCTGCTCGGTCGTCTGTTCTGATTTCGATGACTGGCTACCCAGCGAGAGACTGACGCCCACCACATTATTATTGTTTGCATCCTTATCGTCTTGCGCCGCGGCAAAACGTCCGGCCTGCGCCGCCTGCACGCCGCTCAGCGCCGCTTTCACGCCCTGCAGCGCTTGCAGCCGATCATCTTCGGTGGATTTAGCGGTCTGCGCCGTCTGTACCGCCGTATTCAATGCACTGCCCACTGTGCCGCTCAGCGCCAGCGTAAGGCCGCTTTGCTTCTGTTCATAAGTCTGGCGCTGAGTCTGACGGTTTTGCGCAGCGCTGATCGTCACCTCTTTACCACGCAGCGTGAGATCCTGTCCGGCGACCACATCGCTGCCGCGAACAGTCAACGCGTTACCGGCAATCAGCGTGGCGTCGCCTCTTTCACTGCCTATTGTGCTGGCTTTCTCGCTGTCGCCCTCACTGTCGGTAGTGCGCTTCCGGCTGGCCTGACCGATGCTGAAACCGATACCGCCGCTCCCCATCAGGCCGGATTTCTTCTCTTCACGCAGGTGGGTTTCCTGATGATTTTCGCGTGCGGTGGTCACCGTGATATCTCGCCCGGCTGTCAGCGCCACGTTTTGCGTACCGGCTACCGCGCCGCCAGAAATTCGCAAATCGTTGCCGGCATTGAGCGTCACGCTATCGCCGCTGAACGTGCTGCCTGTCGCCGCTTGATCCTGAATGCTGTCATGCCGTTCGCTGGACTGCGCGGAGAACAGTCCGCGACTGCTCTGCTTGCTGTGTTCCGTCAGCGAGTAAGCAGACTGACCGCTGAGCAGGTTGATATCATTTCCCGCCTGAGCCTGTAGCCCTTGTTGCGCCGTCACCGAGGCTGCCGCGGCATTCAGATCCTGTCCGGCGCGCAGCGTAATTTGTCCGTTGGCGGCAATCTGGCTGCCGATATCTTCGCGGGCTGAATAGCGCCGGTAATTATTGCTGTCCCAATCGCTGTTAAGCGTTTCGGTGGTGGTCAGCGTGGTCAGATTCAGGTTATTGCCTGCGCTGAGGCGCACTGTGCCGTCGGCGCCGGCGTTGATGATCTGACTGGCTGTCAGATTGATATCCCTCCCTGCCGCCAGCGTCAGTTCGCCTTTATCATTCTGAACATATATCCCCGCGACGCGATCGAGGATACGATTGCTCTCACGCCCACTCAGCGTGCTGGCGCTGTTGATATTGCCGCCCGCCAGCGCCGTCAGACTTTCTTCCCCCTGGATCGCTCCGCCGATATTATTCAGATCATCACGGACACGCAGTTCCACCTGTTTACCCAATAGCGAACCGCCCTGATTGTTCAGCGCTGCCGAAGAAATAAACAGCGTATCTCGCGCCGCAATGCGTCCGCTGTTCAACATGCCGCCCGCAAGACCAATGGAAACGTTATTGCCTGCCAGCAGGCTGCCCGCGCCGATTTGCTCATTCGAGCGCACTTTTGAGTAAACCTGCGGCACCAATACCGATTGCGAGGTGCCATCCGGCAATGTGACCGATTTTCTGACCATCCACACCATGTCAGTGGTGAGCAATGCCATCTGCTCTTGACTTAACGCCACCCCCGGCGTCAGCGAAAACTGGCGACCAAACGCGATCCCGGCATCCATCAGCGCCTTATATTGCGCTTCATCGCTGGTGTAACCCGCCAGATAACGCTGCCCGGTCAATTGTATAATCTGCTCGCGCACCTCGCGCTGTTCATAAAAACCGTCGCCCAGCCGCTTATCTTGGCCATCGGTTTGGCCGAAGGCTTTCAGCATGTAGTCCGAACTCAGCCACTGTTTCTGGTTGGTAAAGCGCGGATCGGTTTCCACCAGATAACGACTTTCCGCCGCAGGCTGAAGCGTAAACAGGCTGCTGTTCGGCAGTTTGGCGGTCGGCTGGATGGCATCCTGGCCGACCACGCCCGCGCGCAACGCCGTGACCGCATAACCCGAACCATTGAAGGATGCGTTCTGCCGCCAGTCGCTGGCTTGCAAATCGATGGTTTCGACTTTCACGGCAGGGGCATAGGTATTGCCGCTGATCCCCTGTGAGGTCCTGGTGACGCCCCGCCAGTTCTTTTTCTTTCTGGCATACCAGCGCTCTTGCCAGCCGACATCGGAGGTGATGCGCTCGCCCGGCGTCGCCAGATTGCTCAGTTCCTTAACGCCGTCAATCAGCAAACCCGCGGCAATGACCCGGCTGTCGCGGTTGGTCATTCGCGCCGCCGTCAGCCACAGGTTACCGCCGGACAGAATTTGGCCCGGTTCGCTCTCTTTAACCCGCGTCTCGCTAACAGTGCGGGTATACCTGTAGCGATAAAATCGCTCATCAGCGTAGCCATCCGGCATATGCGCGGTATTGACGCCGTATTTATTGCGGGTGAACCAGATATCGCTCCAGTTATAGCGCGTGGTGTGTCCACTCAGCACCGCCTCGTCGATATAGCGGGTGGTATTGACCGTTTCCGTGACCAGATGGTCGTTGATGTTATTGATCTGACCGGCGGACAGCGCCATGTCCCCTACCGATTCAATCGTGGCGCTGTGGTTATTGATCGTATCAGCCTGACCTGTCGCCTGTCCCGCCGCATCCAGGCTGCCGCCCAGCGCCATCGCGCCGTCGCTGTAAATCAGCGCCTGTTGCCGGTTATTCAATGTGCCGATGCCCAGATTCAATCCCTGCCGCGCCGCGATAGATCCGCTGATGCCGTTTTCATCCAGATTGTTCAGCGTCTGCGACTGCAAGCTAATCCAGTCGCCATAGACGCGGCCACTGCCGATATTGTTCAGCGTTGCGGCGTCGATACGCGTCTGACCGCCATCAATCAAACCACGGTTAGTGAGCGTGTCCGTCAGGGTTAGCTGGGTTTTCAGGCTGCTGATTTCCCCGCCTGACTGATTGTCGAGGCGATCGGCGGTGAGCGTTAGTGCATTCCCGGACTGAATTTTCCGGCGGTTGGTCACCTCGCCTGCCACCGTCAAATCCAGTTTGCCATTAGCGATCACATCGCTGTGATTATCGAAACGCCGTGTGGAAGTCAGCGACATATCGCCAAGCGAGAGCAACTGCCCGTCACCGCTCAGGCTTTCCGCCCTCACCGCCAGCGATTTCCCGGCAATCAGCGTTCCCCCGGCGTTATTGACGGCTTTCGCGGCCGCCACATCGAGTTGGCCGTCCGCGCTGATATGCGCCTGACGGCTGGAAACGGATCCGGTGCTGGCGTTCAGCGTCACATTCGTCGCCTGCGTCTGGCTGCCGTCGGCGTTCACCTCAGCCGCCGCCATGCGCAGCGAACCGCCCGCCAGATGCTGGCCATTGGCCTCAATGCGTTGCGCCGCCGTCAGCGATAAATCGCCGCTGTTCGCCACAGAGCCGTCGCTATTGATGCCGGCCCCCAGCACCGCGCCAGGCTGGTTGCTGATATTGTCCGCGGTTAACGCGGTATGGCGCTGCGCCGCCAGCACGCCACGGTTGGCGGCTTGTTGCCGCGCGTTTACCGTCACATCCTGCTGCGCATAGACTTTACCGTGGTTATCCAGATTGCTTCCCGCCAGTTGGACATTCTGGGTGGCATTGATGCTGCCGCTGTTTTCAATACGTCCGTCCGCCGTGATGGTCACGCTGCCCGCCTGCGCGCCAATCGTTCCGGCGTTGCGCACGCCGACACCTTTTTCCGTGCCGATAAGCTGGATTTTACCGGCGTACATGCCGCCAAGTTGCGCCACATCCACCGCCAGTTTCGGCTGCTCCTGCGTCGTCTGCGAGTCTGACGATGCGTTGTCCGCCCGCCGGTCAACCTGTCGCAGATCGGCGCTGACGCGGTTGCGCCCGGTGGTCACCGTCAAATCATTGGCCCAAATTCCGGCGTTAATCTCCACCGTCTGCGCGATCAGGTCGGTATATCCCTGACGGCTGCTATCCATGCCCTGGCCCTGGATGCGAATATTCCCCTGCTCAACCTGATAGCCTTTCAGTTGGCCGTTTTCCATGAGCGCTTTACCGGTGGTCAGCGTCGCCCGGTCCGCATTGATAAAGCCGCAACCGTCACAACTGATGCCCGCAGGGTTGGCGACCACCACTTGCGCTTTTTTCCCGGCGACTTCGATATAACCGTTAAGCTTGCTGGGATCACGCGAATTGACTTCATTAAGAATGATTTTGGCTTCGCCTTTCGCCAGCCAGGGGTTGCCCGTCACCCAGCCTCCCTGCTGCGTTTGCACCTGCTTTTGCGAATTGTTGAGGATCGCGCCTTTCTGGTTGACATCGAACTGGCTGTAGACATTTCGCGACACGCCGCCCGCGCTGGGCGTTTGAATATTGACCTGCGGCGTACCGTTCGCTGTCTGTAATATCGTCGGTTTCTGGTTACCGGGCGCATTGCGATCCGCCACGATCGTCGCCTGCGCCGACGGCGCCAACATGACCAACCCCATCGCGCCGAGCATCAGGAATGTCAGCGGCGAAAGACGCCCCGTCAGTTGACGTAATGACGTTCCGCGCCCGGCAGAAGCGGAACCGCCAACACAGCCGCGGCAAAGCTCGGAAACCACCATCAAAATGCCACGCGTCCGGTTAAAGACGATGCGATAAAAATGCTTATTCATTCTCGTTATCCCTTAACAAAAAGCATTGCTCAACCAAGACATCAGTACTGCCAGTTCAGATTGAAACCCAGGACCACCGGGCTGGTATCGAATCCGCCAGGTTTGGAAAACGGGACGCCCGCGAACAGGTCATAACCGGTTTTGAACGCGTTGCCGCGCAGACCAATCACCCCGCCCGCCAGATGCCGCCCCGACAATATTTCCGTGCTGTTGTTACTGATCTCGCCGTAATCCACGCCCAGATAGAGTTCCTGATTCTGGAGCGGCGTTCGCCAGGCAAGTTCATTACGCACCAGCCAGCCATCATCGGCGCTGAGCGTCAGTTCGCCGTCAAAGCCGCGCACCGTCCAGCGGTTGCCGATAGAAAACTGATCCTGCGGCGTCAGGCGCGTGCTGGCGATTTGACGCTGGTATTGCACGTTGTAGCGAAAAGCCTCATCAAACAACGCGAAAGGCACATCCAGTGCAGTGGAAAACTGCACGATTTTAGCCAACCCGGTGCCTTCTCCCCGCGCCTCTTCCGGCGCGGGCTGCGCGCCGAACCAGCGAGTGCCTCGCTGGTAGCTGACGGCGGCGTCCAGCGTCGCCTGCGCAATATAGTGGCGATGTTGCAAGCCAAGGCGCCAGGCGGAAGTATTGCGCCGCTGCACCTCGACTTCCGTATCATTGATAAAATTACGTGATTCGCGGGTCAGCACCTCGTAGCTGATTGAGGTTTTCTGGCTGCCGCTGCGGTGCAGAACACGGCTGAGTTGGACGTTGAGACTTTCGCTCTCGCCGCGGTAGGTGTAATTTTCATTCAGACCGGCGATGGTCTGGTTATAGTCATAACCGCTGGCGGTGATGCCCGCCTGCCAGTAACCAAAGGGAACTGAATAATGCGCAACGTAGCTTTTGCTGCTTTTCCCGCCGCGGCCTTGCAGATCGCGCCCACCGTAGAGATAGAACGTATCGCTGAGAGAAAAAGGATTATCGAGGAATAGCGTCAAACCGCCCTGATAGCGACCGGTGCTCCTGGTGCCGGCATCATCCAGCGACGCGCCGATACGCCAGTGACGCGCCTGCTTATAGCTGACCACCACGTCGCTTTCCCCCGGATTTTCTCCCGGAAGCAATTGCATATCCGCCTGTGCGGTGGGAACGCGCTGTAAATTCTCCAACCCTTGCTCAATATCGCGTAGATCAAGCAACCCGCCTGCACGCGCGGGCAAAGCGCTGTAGAGTTGAATATAACGATCGCTGTCCGGCGATAGCGTGATCTTGCTGACTTTACCGGCCATCACCACCAGCTTCAGCGTCCCGCTTTTTAAATCCTGCGCCGGCGCCAGTACGCGGGCGGTGACGTAACCGTGATCCACCAGACGGTTTTGCAGCGCGCTCATCAACAAATTAATTCCCTTCGCGCCCAGGCACTGGTTCACGGCCTGATCAGCCAGTCGCTGCAAAGGCAACCAGCCGGGAAAATCCTGCGTTCCCTGTAATTCGACTCGTCGGATAGGGAAACAAGGCGTCATTTCCACCGGGAAATGCAATCGGGTGAGGAACGCGCCTGGCGGTTGTAAACGGATATCCGGCGTCTGAGGCGCCAGTTGCCGCGCTTGCGCACGCTGCCGCTCCTGCTGATTGATTTGCTGTTGATTAATCTGTCGCTGCTCAATTTGCTGCGCATCGGGTCGCGTTGCCGCATTAACATCAGGCGCAATGAAAGGTAAAAATATCGTTAAGATAGCGAGGCGTAAAAAATGACTTCCGGTTAAAAAATAATTAATTAATTTATTGATTTCAAAATAAGAAAAATCAAACTGAGCAATCCTTGTCATTTTTTCGATACCGAATGTAGTAAATAATTAACTTGGCAAATAATTAGTTACATTTTCGCATCGCCACTCAACCTGTGAGAATGGGAAATTTCTCATTCAGCGTTAACGACAAAATAGGATGACAATCCCGCTGACACTTATTCGAACAGCCAACAGATCGGCTGGGTTCGAACGCATTTCTTATTCCGGCGCTCAGCGGGGAAAACAAAAAGCCGCGCATATTTTCACATGCGCGGCCTTGAACGAGATTGGCAGCAAAGAATTAATGACGTTTACCGTCATCATCCTCGTCATAAAAATTTTCGTCTTCGCCGTCCTCATCCTCTTCGCCATCAGGATCTTCAAAGTACGTGCCCCAGCCATCGTAATTCACGCCATGACGTTCCGTCAGCGTCAATAGTTGCTCCACCTGCGCGTCGATTAATTCGGCGTTCAAGGCCACTTCACTGATCGCATCGCAGCACATCAGCAACACGCCGTCTTCCACTTCCAGTTCTTCCGCATCCGTGACTTCGTAGCCCAGTTTGAACGCTTCCACAGCGACCTTTTCCAGTACTTCAAATTTCTCTGCTGAAAAATGATGCTCAATGGTATACAGCGCATCAGGATCGCTGCCGTCTTCCAGCAGTTCTTCGATGATCAGGCGTGTCTCTTCACGTTGTTCTTCCAGTAATTCGCGGTTTGCCATGCCTCAGTCCTCATTCAATCGACGTATTATTTCGTCATTGTCCCACAGCGCTGCCGCCGTCTCCACCATAAAGTTTGATACCGCCACTTGAAATTGAATAATTACACATATAAAGTGAATTTTAATTCAATCAATATATTGAGCCGTATGGAGATGTTCGTCATGAGATCGTTTTACAAGCGTCATTTTTTAAGGTTAATGGATTTTTCCCCGGTAGAAATCTCCAGGCTTCTAACCCTGTCAATCAAATTGAAAGCCGATAAAAAAAGCGGCAACGAAACCCGCCACCTGCAAGGCAAAAACATCGCACTCATCTTCGAAAAAGATTCGACCCGGACTCGTTGCTCTTTCGAAGTTGCTGCATACGATCAGGGGGCGCAAGTCACCTATCTGGCGCCCAGCGGCAGTCAGATCGGTCACAAAGAATCCATCAAGGATACGGCGCGCGTGCTGGGCAGAATGTACGACGGTATTCAATACCGCGGCTACGGTCAGCAAATTGTTGAAACACTGGCGCAATATGCCGGCGTACCCGTCTGGAACGGGCTGACCGATGAGTTTCATCCGACGCAATTACTGGCCGATCTGATGACCATGCAAGAGCATTTGCCCGGCAAGCCGCTGTCCACCATGAAACTGGCTTATGTGGGCGATGCGCGCAACAACATGGGGAATACCATGCTGGAAGCGGCGGCGTTGACCGGGTTGGATTTACGTCTGGTCGCGCCCAAAGCCTGCTGGCCGGACGCCGGACTGGTCGCCGAATGTCAGGCCGCCGCCAAACAAACCGGCGGCGTCATTACGCTGACGGAAGATATTGCCGCAGGTGTGGCTGACGTCGATTTCATTTACACCGACGTATGGGTTTCCATGGGAGAAGCGAAAGAAGCCTGGCAAGAGCGTATTACACTGCTGAAACCCTATCAGGTGAACATGGCGATGATTGCCGCAACGGGCAACCCGCAGGTGAAATTCCTGCACTGCCTGCCGGCCTTTCACGACGACCAGACCACCCTCGGCAAACAGATGGCGGAACAATACGGTCTGCACGGCGGAATGGAAGTCACGGACGAGGTTTTTGAATCCGCACACAGCATCGTATTTGATCAAGCGGAAAACCGCATGCACACCATTAAAGCGGTTATGGTGGCGACATTAAGTGAGGATTAGTATTCCGCCCTTGCTCAGCCACCTTACCGACACGAGACATGTCAGTTCAGTGGGGTTTCGTGCGCAAGAATAGCGGTATTTCCATGCAACGTCGTAGCACGCGCCCGACAAGGAGCGCTCAATCGCCGCGCGCCTTAATCTGTGGCTTTTGGCGGAACGGGGCCGCTACGCGGGTCCTTCGCCGTGAGGTGACGTCTGACGGACCGCCAGTGACGCGTTCCCGACGCAACACTGGCTTGAACCGCATCCATACGGTTCATCCTGAAGTCATCTCCCGACTCAGCCCCTTTTACGCCAAGAATGAAGCACGCCTGTCGCCTTCGTTTTTTTCCCTGAGTTATGTACGAGAATAGAATCAGGGAAGAAAATCAAATTGTGCCGCATCAATCTTTACCACGGCTTTACGCACGTGCGCAGGTTCACCAACCGCACATAGGGGTTTGTGTACTTCGCCTGGGAAAAAGACCACGAAATCCCCTTCCTGCATCACAAACTGTTTTTCCTGTTCGCCAGAGGGCAAAAACGCGATGTCTTTATCCGCCAGCCAATCGGTATCCGGCTTGCCGGCGGGCAGATTGCTGAACGTCATGCCCTCCACGCCGGACAACACAATCTGGATGTCCAGATATTTGGCGTGATACTCGGCGCGGCGTTTTGCCACTAAATCCGTGCTGTCGTTGGAAATCAGAATAAATTCGTTATCACCGTCAATGTCATGCTTGCCCGGCGGGGTATCCGCCGTGATGTGCCGTTTAACATATTCGATGGCGGCGCGCAATTTGGCTGGCAGGTAAGGAACCAGTTCAAGATGATGGATATTGCCAGTAATCATATATTCCCCGTTTGAAAGTGAAACCTTATTTTATAAAACAATGGTCTGAAAACGTTATACTCGCCAAACCCGGCGCTCGCCAGCGCCTTAGACCGAAAGAGTGAGCTGCATTTCACGCTTCCTTTCGAACTTCCTTCCTATCTTCATTTTTTATGTCAAGGATATTCACTGCGCAACCGATTGCGATGGGTAAAAAATCACGTTTTCCGCTTGAATTAGCGTCCTCGGCGCGTATAATTTCCGACAATTTGCCGGGAGGGGTCATGCGCTGCTGCATCAATAAATCCGCTGCTTATGTTGGTTATCAACCACAACTGCCATCCGGCAGCCAGTCGGCGTTTTCCTTTCCGTTGCTCAATCAATCATTCAAAAAAGCCCCTCCGTTGAGGGGCTTTTTTTTGCCTGTCATTCATGGAAAACCAGACGCCGCCTCTGTTTACTTGTCCTGTGTTTACCGGACCAACCGTTAGGAGAAAAACAAAAATGGTCAATCCGCTTTATCAAAAACACATCATTTCGATTAACGATCTCAGCCGAGAACATCTGGAGTTGGCCTTACAGGTCGCCGCCAGTCTGAAAGTCAGACCCCAGCCGGAACTGTTAAAGCACAAAGTGATTGCCAGTTGTTTTTTTGAGGCATCGACGCGAACACGTTTATCTTTTGAAACGGCGATGCACCGCCTTGGCGCGTCTGTGGTCGGGTTTGCCGACAGCAATAACACGTCGCTGGGCAAAAAAGGCGAGACGCTGGCTGATACCATTTCAGTCATCAGCCAGTACGTTGACGCCATTGTCATGCGCCACCCGCAAGAAGGCGCCTCCCGACTGGCGACGGAATTCTCCGGCGGTATTCCGGTTCTGAATGCCGGTGATGGCGCCAACCAGCACCCGACGCAAACGTTGCTCGACCTGTTCACCATTCAGGAAACGCAGGGCCGTCTTAACAATATCAATATCGCTATGGTCGGCGACCTGAAATATGGCCGTACCGTACATTCGCTGACGCAGGCGCTGGCGAAATTCGAAGGCAACCGCTTTTACTTTATCGCCCCGGACGCGCTAGCGATGCCGGATTACATTCTGACCATGCTGACAGAGAAAAACATTCCTTACAGCCTGCATAACAGTATTGAAGACGTGGTGGACGAATTGGATATTCTGTATATGACCCGCGTACAGAAAGAGCGTCTGGACCCGTCCGAATACATCAACATCAAGTCCCAGTTTATTCTGCGCGCCGCCGATTTACAGACTGCCCGCGCCAACCTGAAGGTTCTGCACCCCTTGCCGCGCGTGGACGAAATCACTACCGATGTGGATTCAACGCCCTACGCCTACTACTTCCAGCAGGCAGGCAACGGGATCTACGCACGTCAGGCATTGCTGGCGTTGGTGCTGAATAGTGAACTGGTTTTGTGAGAACACGAGGAATAGCCATGACTCATGATAATAAATTACAGGTAGAAGCCATTAAATGCGGCACGGTAATCGACCACATTCCCGCCCAGGTGGGTTTCAAGCTGCTGACGCTGTTCAAGCTGACCGCCACCGATCAGCGCATTACCATCGGGCTGAATCTGCCGTCAAACTATTTGGGTCGTAAGGATCTGATTAAAATCGAAAATGTGTTCCTGACCGAACAACAGGCCAATCAACTGGCGATGTATGCGCCGCAAGCCACCGTCAACCAGATTGATAACTATGATGTGGTGCGCAAACTGGCGCCGACGCTGCCGGAACACATCGACGGCGTGCTCACCTGCCCCAACAGCAACTGTATCAGCCGTAGCGAACCGGTGTCGTCCTCGTTCAGCGTTAAACAACGCGCGGGCGAAGTCCACCTGAAGTGCAAATACTGTGAAAAAGAGTTCGAGCGTCAGGCCGTATTGCAGGATCACTAACGCCCACTGCCGGTTTTCTTTCATTGCCCCGCTGATGAGCATTGCCTGAGGCGGGGCTTTTTTGAATAATGGCAATGCTTTTTTGAATAACGGAAATGTTAGCGTCCCTTTTTCATCCTAATCAGGAGATACCATGTCTCGCACTATCAGCACTGAACACGCGCCAGCCGCCATCGGCCCTTACGTACAAGGCGTCGATCTCGGCAGCATGATCATCACCTCCGGTCAGATCCCGGTAAACCCGAAAAGTGGTCTGGTTGCCGACAATATTACCGCCCAGACGCGTCAGTCGCTGGAAAACGTTCAGGCGATTGTGGAAGCCGCAGGCCTGAACGTTTCCGATATCGTTAAAACCACCGTTTTCGTCAAAGATCTGCACGATTTCACCCTCGTCAATACCGCTTACGAAGCCTTCTTCAACGAACACGAAGCGCCGTTCCCGGCTCGCTCTTGCGTTGAAGTCGCACGTTTGCCGAAAGATGTCAAAATCGAAATTGAAGCGATCGCCGTTCGTCGTTAAGCCTTGTTATTGGTCAAAGTCATTCATAACACCATAAAGACGCGCTATTTGGCGTAATGCCGAGCAGTCAAGGATCGGCGGAATGATCCAGTCGTGGTGTAAGAATCCGGGAATCTCATGGTTTCCGGTTTTTTTATGCAAATTGCTCAGGATCTTAACCTTGTCTCCTGCCGCGGCGCCATCCATAACCCATTGATATATGCGACAAGTTTCTTGACCCAAAACCTATCATCCGTTGCCTGGCCGGAAAACAAAACCAAAAATAGCACGTCATTTGGTAATGCTTGGGTATATACCCAGTATCTCTTTTTATGGGGGTATTATGGCGACAAAAGCTGTTTTCACAATGAAGCTCTACGGCGTAAAGTTGAAGTCGCTCGCCAATCTGTACGTACTGGTCTTGGCCGGACTAATGAAGAAGTTGAAGCAACGTTTGCGGCTCGACGCAATCAGGTGATAGCGGGTAAAGGCAGATCGTGATCGTTATCTGGACGCCAGAGGCCGAGCAAGATCGTGCTGACATATGGGATGATATTGCGGCGGATAATCCGGTCGCTGCTGTTGAAATGGATAATCACTTTAGCGAAGCCGCAAGCAGGCTGGGCGAACAACCAGAAATGGGCGTTCCCGGTAAGATCGCGGGGACGCGCGAACTGTGCCCACATCAACACTTCGTATGGTGTATGAAATTATCGAAGATGAGGACGCTATATGGGTGTTGTCCCTGATAAGCACTTTTCATGAATGGCCACCGGTTTAAACCGGTTGACTCACCATCCCGTCATTATTCGCAAAGTAAAAACCACTCTTATGTTTATGTCGATCAGTTAAGGATCGGTTAATCCGCGTCGAAAAAACGGCGTATGCCGATCCAGAACCCGCGCCTGATACGAATTCCCATGGTGCAACCGACTCACAGAACGCCCCAGTAATAAGCAAAATCTTTTGCTAACTAATGACAAAGGCTCACTTTGTCAAAATGGCGCATTTTATGCATTGATCTATTATCGCTATTAAGCGAGATGCCTGGGGATGATGATGATAAGAATGAAACTTCCGACCGCGCCTTACTACGATGAGATGATCTCGCTGGAAGGCAAACAACGTCAGCATTACAACGCCTATTGGCAATGGTTACAACAGACCGATCAACAGGCCATCCGGCAGAAAAAGGAACAGGCCGAACTGCTGTTTCATCGTGTTGGAATTACGTTTAATGTTTATGGTGAAGAGGGGGGTACCGAGCGTTTAATTCCTTTCGACAGTGTGCCGCGCATTATTCCGGCTCATGAATGGCGACAACTCGATCGCGGTATTCGGCAGCGGGTCCAGGCGCTGAACGCGTTTCTGTATGACATCTATCATCAGCAACATATTCTCAAGGCAGGCATTATCCCCAGTGAACAGGTGCTGGCAAACGACCAGTACCAACCTTGCATGCAGGGCGTCAATCTGCACAACAATATCTACGCCCATATCACCGGTATCGATATGGTGCGCAACAGCGACGGCCATTATTACGTTCTGGAAGACAACCTGCGCACGCCTTCCGGCGTCTCTTACATGCTGGAAAACCGCAAAATGATGATGCGGCTCTACCCGGATCTGTTCGCCAGCCAGCATATCGCTCCCGTCGAACGCTACCCCAGCTACCTGTTGCAGACGCTGCGTGAAAGTACGCCGGTTGATGATCCGACCGTGGTGGTGATGACGCCGGGCCGTTTTAACAGCGCGTACTTCGAGCACAGCTTCCTGGCCCAGCAGATGGGAGTCGAACTGGTGGAAAGCGCCGATTTGTTCGTCAAGGAAGGCGCAGTCTATATGCGCACCACGGAAGGCCCTTGTCAGGTGGACGTCATTTATCGCCGTGTGGATGATGCCTTCCTCGATCCGCTGGCGTTCCGCGCTGATTCGATGCTTGGCGTGCCGGGGTTGTTGTCAGTCTACCGCGCTGGCGGCGTGGTGCTGGCCAATGCCATTGGCACCGGGGTAGCGGACGATAAATCCATCTATCCCTATGTGCCGGAGATGATCCGTTTCTATCTGTCCGAAGAGCCGATTCTGGGCAATATTCCCACCTGGCAGTGCCGCGATCCCAAAGCATTGCGCTATGTACTGGATAATCTGGCCAGCATGGTGGTGAAGGAGGTCCACGGCGCGGGCGGCTACGGCATGTTGGTCGGCCCGAAAGCCACACGTCAGGAAATTGATGACTTTCGGCTGCGTTTGCTGACCAATCCGCATAACTACATCGGACAGGAGACATTGGCGCTTTCCACCTGCCCCACGTTTGTCGAACAGGGTCTGGCCCCCCGCCACATTGACCTGCGACCGTTCGCGCTGTTCGGCGAGGAAATCCGTCTGGTGCCCGGCGGACTGACCCGCGTGGCGCTTACGGAAGGGTCGCTGGTGGTCAACTCCTCGCAAGGCGGCGGTACCAAAGATACCTGGGTCATGGAGGAGGATGAATAATGCTAAGCCGCACCGCCAGTGAACTCTATTGGATGGCCCGTTATCTGGAACGGGCGGAAAGTCTCGCCCGCGTGCTGGATGTGACTTACAAACTCTCCATGATGCCGCGTCATAGCCAGCAACAGCACGATTTGGCGTTGCCGTTGAATCTGACTTACACCCACGATCTTTTTCAGCAGCGCTACACCCGTTTCTCCATGAACAACCTGCTGAATTTCTTCGCGCTGGACAGTCAGAATCCAAGTAGTATTTACCACTGCATCGAAATGGCCTGGAACAATGCCCATGCCGTGCGCGGCAGTTTGTCTTCCGAAGTGTGGGAATGCATCAATACAACCCGCATTGATATCCGCAATCTGCGTCATCAGGGCGTTGATAAAATCGGCATCGATGAATTTTTTGATTGGGTGAAAGAGCGTTCCCACCTGTTTCGCGGCGCGATGTTCGGAACGTTGCTGCGTAACGACGCCCAGTGCTTTATTCGCGTGGGGACGTTGATAGAGCGCGCTTACGCCACCGCTCAGTTGCTCAACGTAAAAGATCAGCAATTGAACAGCGATCCCGATCCGGTGCGCGAATATTACCGGCTGGATACCCTGTTGCGGGCGGTCAGCGCGCGTGAGGCTTATCACAGTATCTATCGCCATCCGATAAACCGCGAAACCGTGACCGAACTGCTGGTGCTACGTGAGGACGTGCCGCGCTCGCTGCACGCCTGTGTAGGCGATCTGGTTCAGCAACTGGAAGCCATTGGCAGCCAGCGAGCCAAAGTGCCTCATCGTCTCGCGCACCTGCTGCACGTCGAACTGCGCTTCAGTACGCTGGACGATATTCTGGCAGATGATCTGCACATTTACCTGAGTAATTTCATCAGTAAAATCAATGAACTAGCTGAAAGCATCCGTCATACTTATCTGGAGGCGCTATGAAACTCACTATTAATCACCTGACCCACTATCACTATGATGAGGAAGTGAAGTTCAGCACCCAGTACCTGCGTCTGACGCCACAGGATTCGGCGCATCAGAAGATACGGGAATGGAAGCTGACGTTGCCAGCCACCGCGGTGGAAACCACCGATGCCTACGGCAATGTGCTGCATGTGCTGACGTTGGATCACCCGCATCATGACATCACCATTCATGCTCAAGGCGTGGTCGAAATCGCCGATAACGCCATAACAGAGAGCACAGCAGAAAGCAGCCCCGCCCCGGAAGATACGCTTTCGCCGCTGGTGTTTCTGCGCATCACGCCGCTGACCGAGGCCGATGCCGATATCCGCGAGTTTGCGCAGCGCTATTATCGGCCTGATGCGCCGGAGGAAAGTCTGAATACGCTGATGGCGGAATTAGCTGTGAAAATGCCGTATACTCCCGGCGCTACGCAGGTTCAGGATAGCGCGGCGGTCGCCTTCGCCATGCAGAAAGGCGTTTGTCAGGATCATACCCACGTCTTTCTGGCCTGTTGTCGTAGCCTGCATATCCCGGCCCGTTATGTGAGCGGTTATGTGTATAGTCAGGATAGTCAGCACGTGGCGATGCACGCCTGGGCGGAAGTGTGGTTGAATGGCCGTTGGCAGGGGTTTGACATCACCAACAACACCCGGCTGCTCCATCAACACCTGTGGCTGGCGATAGGCATGGATTATCTGGACGCCTGCCCGGTACGCGGCACAAGACTTGGCGGCGGGTGTGAAGAGATGTTTTCAGAAGCTGAAGTACGTTTGTTTGAACGGCAACAACAGGTACAGCAGCAACAGTAAATTTTTTAACGAGAAGGTTCTTTATGACGTACTGTGTGGCCATGCGTCTGTCCGACGGTTTGGTTTTTGCTTCAGACTCTCGCACCAACGCGGGCGTCGATCACATTGCAACGTTCAAAAAACTGCATGTTTTTCATCAGGCAGGCGAACGGGTGTTAGTGATCCAGTGTGCCGGTAATCTGGCCACCACGCAGAGTATCATCAGCCTGCTCAGCGCCCGTATCGACGCGCAACATACGCCGAACCTGATGCAGGTCACGACCCTGTATGACGCCGCCACGCTGCTGGGAGATACCGTGCGTGAGGTGATCCAGCGCGACAGCAGCGCGCAGCAAAACGGCAGCAATACCAACTTTGGCTGCAATCTGCTGCTCGGCGGTCAAATTGGCGATGAAGTCCCGCGCTTGTTTCATATTTACCCAGAAGGCAACTTCATCGAAACCACCCGCGACACGCCTTATTTCCAAATCGGCGAAAGCAAATACGGCAAACCAATTATCGATCGGGTACTGAGTATGGATACGCCGCTGGAGCATGCCATGTGTTGCGCATTAATTTCCATCGATTCCACCCTGCGCAGCAACCTCTCCGTCGGGCTACCGCTGGATGTGATGATTTATCGCAATAACAGCTTTGATATCAGCGAACAACAGCGCATCACCGAAAATAACCCCTATTTCGCCACTATCCGCAAAGCATGGTCGGAAGGATTACTGAACACATTCCGTCAGCTTCCTCCTTTCCCGGTAGTATCAAAATAGCCGGGTTACGCATCCACTGCGGCCATCGCTTCCTGTAGCCAGCCGCAACGCATTTCCGGTACGGCCTGCAATAGCCGCTGGGTGTAATCATCCAGCGGCGGCGACAACGTCTCGTCCACCGCGCCTTGACGAATAATCCGCCCGTTTCTCAATACCGCCACGCTGTCCGCGATTTCCCGGACAACATGCAGATCATGAGTGATAAACAGATAAGAGACGCCCGTCTCCTGCTGAATCTGTGCCAGTAACGCCAGAACATCACGAGCCACCAGCGGATCCAGCGCCGATGTCGGTTCATCGCAGACAATCACCGCCGGGGACGCCGCCAGCGCACGAGCGATGCAAACGCGCTGCTTCTGACCGCCGGAAAGCGAGGGGGGATAGCGTTCGGCAATCGTCACCGGCAATCCAACCTGATGGAGCAAATCATCAACACGCGCTCGCCGTTGTGCGGCGGGTAAATCCGTCAGGCAGACGATGACGCGTTCAATTTGCATGCCGACCGTCAAACGCGGATTCAACGCCGTATCAGGATGTTGATGAATCATTTGTATGGATTGCAAATGCCGACCGGTGCGTTGCGCCAATCGAGCGGGCAGGCGCTCGCCATTGAGTACAATGTCGCCATCGGTTGGCGAGGTAAGGCCGCACACCGCGCGGCCCAGCGTCGATTTTCCCGAACCGGACTCGCCGATGACCGCCAGGGTGCGGCCACGGCTGAGCCGCAGGGAAATCGACTCCAGTACACGCTGACGGCCATAGTGAGCACTGACTGCGCGGATATCCAGCAAGGCGTCGTCCAACGGGGATTGGCGCGGCTTATGACGGCTCCTTACCTGCAACAATTGCCGCGTGTACGCTTCTCTGGGCTGCGCCAGCAATTGCCGCGTTTCGCCCGCTTCCACCTGACGACCGTGCCGCAACACCATAATACGGTGACTAAGTTGGGCCACCACCGCCAGATCGTGGCTGATATACAGCGCGGCGACACCGGTTAAACGAATAATATCGTCAATCGCGCTCAGTACCCCTAACTGGGTGGTGACATCCAGCGCCGTAGTCGGTTCATCAAAGATAATCAATTCAGGCCCGGCGCACATCGCCATGGCGATCATCGCACGTTGAAGTTGTCCGCCAGATACCTGATGCGGATAGCGTTTGAAAAACACCGCCGGTTCCGGCAGGGAAAGCTGCGCGAACAACGTCAGCGCCCGTTCGGTCGCCTGCTGACGCGATAAAATACGATGACGCACGGCGGCTTCCATCACCTGTTCGCCGATGGTTTGCGCCGGATTGAACGCAGCGCTGGCGGACTGCGCCACATAAGCGATGCGGCTGCCGCGTATTTTGCGCCGTTGCCGCTCTGAGCACACCGCCAGATCAGTGTCCTGAAACCAGATATTGCCGTGCTGAATCCGCATGCCATGACGACAATGACCAAGAATAGCCTGGCCGATAGTCGATTTCCCGGCGCCGGATTCACCAATCAGACCCAGCACTTCGCCTTTTTTCAGGCTAAAGGAAATATCCTGCACCAGCGTCTGGTCGCCTGCGACGACGCACAGTCGCTCAACACGTAGTAAATCAACCATGTCGGCCCCCCCGCCAGCGGCGTTCATTACGGCCCAGCAATCCGTCGGCCACCGCATTCAGCGAAAGCGCCAGCAGCGCAATCGCCGCCCCCGGCACCAGCGCCGCCCAAACGCCGAACAGGATGCCGTCTTTATTGTCGCGCGCCAGCCCGCCCCAATCCGCCGTCGGCGGCTGGATGCCCATGCCGAGAAATGACAACGCGGAAAGAAACAGCAGGATGAAAATAAAACGCATGGCAAACTCGGCCACCAGCGTAGTCAGTGCGTTAGGCAGGATTTCCCGCCACAGGATCCAGCGCATGGATTCACCGCGCATCCGCGCCACTTCAATAAATTCCTGGGCGGCGATGTCCACCGCCAGTGCGCGCGCCACCCGCAAGACCCGCGTGGCTTCAAGCAATCCCAGCACCAGAATGATGATCAGGGTGCTCTTCGGCAACATCGCCAACACCACCAGCGCCAGAATCAGTGTCGGGATCGCCATCAATACATCATTCACGCGGGAGATCAGTTGATCCACCCAACCGCCGCGCACCCCCGCCAGAAACCCCAACAACGTCCCCGACGCAAAGGCCAGCAGCGCCGCCAGCGCGGTAACCGTCAGCGAAGTGCGCGTCCCCCAGATCAAACGGGAGAACAGATCCCTGCCCAGATTGTCCGTTCCCAGCAACGCGTTATCCATTGGCCCCAGCCAGGCGCCGCCGATCACCTGCTCCGCCGGATACGGGGCAAGCCACGGCGCTAGCAACGCCACCAAAACAAAAACGCTCACGCCTGACAGACCGAGCAACGCCGAAGGTTTTATCGCAGGCATTCAGTCGAACCCACTTTTATTAACATAATGTATTTTAAACATATTTTATTTTCACGCAGGGTTTGCCTCTATCACGGCAATCAGCGCGCATGCCGCAAGCGCGGGTTGGCGCAAAGCGCCACCACATCCGCCAGGAGATTGAGCAAGATATAAATCGCCGCCAGCACCAGCGCACACCCCTGGATGACCGGCATATCGCGCTTGCTGATGCCATCGACCATATACTGTCCCAGTCCGGCATAAACGAAGACGTTTTCCACAATCACGACGCCAACCATCAGGTAAGCCAGATTCAGTACGATCACATTGATAATCGGCCCCCAGGCATTCGGCAGCACATGACGCAGCAAAATACCGGAAGGCGAAATGCCTTTCAGCAACGCAGTATCAACATAGGCGGCATTTTGCGCGTTGATGAGCGCCGCGCGGGTCATGTTGCTCATATGCCCCAGCACCGCCAGCACCAGCGTGATGCCCGGCAAGGCTATCGCGGTCAGCCGTGATGACAACGGCATGCCGTCGCTCAC
Organism: Brenneria izbisi; assembly: GCF_025840185.1. GTDB lineage: Bacteria > Pseudomonadota > Gammaproteobacteria > Enterobacterales > Enterobacteriaceae > Brenneria > Brenneria izbisi. The sequence continues at coordinate 135,410 of NZ_JAMPJU010000009.1, read as the reverse complement.
ATTGCTGTTACTGGGCAACCAGAACAGCGTGATAGAGAAAATAAGGATCAGAAGATAGCCAGAAAAGAACTCCGGCAGCGCCACCGCGGTACGAGTGACCAGACTTAAGAACTGATCGAGCCAACTCCCCTGATAGCGCACGGAAAGAAAACCGATCAGCAAGGCCAGCGGCACCGCGACCAGCGCGGCAACGCCGGCCAGAAACAACGAATTATCAAGGCGGGAGAGCAGAACAGGCGCAATTTCCTGACGGCTGGTGAAGCTCCGCCCGAAATCGCCCTGTAATACCCCGCCCAGCCAATCGAAATAACGGGATAGCGCGCTTTGATCAAGCCCCAATTGCAAGTTCAGCGCCTTCACCGCTTCCGGCGTGGCGGACTGCCCCAGGATCGCCGTCGCCGGATTGCCCGGCAATAACTGAATACCGGCGAAAATCAGCGCCGATACCACGGCAATCATCAGCCCCCCCGCCAACAGACGGCGCAGGATCATGGACAATAGCGGAAAACGATCGCTGAAAAACCAGCCGTTACCTGACATCACCATCCCTATATTCAGCTTGCCAGCCACACTTTCTCAGCCGCGCGATTGCCGCTCAGCGGGAAGCCGGGGATCGCCTTCAGCCCCTTGACGCGGTTGCTGCACGCATCCAGCGCATCGGCATACAACGGAATGATCTCGCTGCCTTTTTCCACCAACATCAGTTGAATATCGTGGTAAATCTGACGGCGTTTATCTTCATTCGCTTCGCCGCGCGCAGACTGCACCAGTTGGTCAAACGCGGGTTCATGCCAGAAAGACTCATTCCACGGCGCTTTGCTGGTAAAGACCAGCGACAGCAGCGCATCGGCGGTCGGACGCATCGACCAGTTGGAAGACACGAAGGTTTTCTTCATCCACACATTATCCCAGAAAGCATCGTCCGGCACGCGCTCCACTGTCAGCGGAATACCGGCGCGTTGCGCGGATGCCTGATAGAGTTGACCGGCATCCACCGCGCCAGGGAAACCGGCATCGGCGACGGACAACACCAGCGGGCCGCTGAATCCGGCTTTCTGCCAGTGATATTTGGCCTTCTCAGGATCGTAAGGACGTTGTGGAATGTCTTTGGCGAAATAGCGGTTCGACGGGAAAATGGGGTTATCGTTGCCTACGCTGGCGTAACCGCCCAACACGGTATCAATAATCTGCTGGCGATCGATGGCATATTTCAACGCCAGACGTCCATCCAGCGAATTAAACGGCGCAACGTTGCCCAGGCCGGGGAAAGTAAAGATCTGGCTGTCACGCGAACGCAGCAGCTGTAGATTCGGCATCTTTTCAATGCGGCCCACAATGCGCGGATTCACCCGGTTGATGATATGCGCGGAACCACTGACCAGCGCGGCCACGCGCGCGGTTGAATCATTCATCGCCAGCGTTTCCACGGAATCGACGTGACCGCGAGCGCTGTTCCAGTGATTAGGGTTGCGTTTTACCAGCGTGCGCACCCCCGGCTGGAAACTGTCCAGAATAAAGGCCCCGGTGCCGATGCCTTTATCAAAGGATTCATCTTCCGGCGTGATGGCGAAATGCACATCGCTCAATAACGCAATAAATTCGACATTCGGCTCGTTAAGACGAATGGTCACTTCATGGGTTCCTGTGGCTTCCAGCAACGTAACCGGGTCCAGATAACCTTTTACCGATGAACTGGACTGTTCGCCCCGATGGTGGTTGAGCGAGTAAACCACATCTTTTGCCGTCAACGAACGACCATCATGGAACTGCACGCCGGAACGGATTTTCAACACCCAGACACGACCACCTTCCGCACTGCTCCAGGATTCGGCCAGCGAGGGGATAAGTTCGCCGTTTTCATCCAGTTCAACCAGATTATTGAACAACTGGGAACCGACAAAATACATATACGTTTCAAACCAGAAGGCAGGGTCAAGGCGGTCAGTGCTTGAGGCGTTGTCCACGCCCACAATCAGATGCCCGCCTTTTTTCGGCGTTTCATCGGCTTGCACGCCCAACGGCCAGCCAGCAGTCGCGGCAGCAACGGAAATCGCGCAGGCGCCTTTAATAAAATGACGGCGATTCATGATGTTATATTTCCTTCGTTATTCCATATTCATAAGGTGGTCTGGTTATTATGTATGATGCGCGAAAATAAGCCGAAAGCGTCTCTCTTTACGCCTGATGACGAAACGATCGCGCCAAATACGCAATATGTTCCGGGCCAATGCCGCAACAACCGCCTACCATTGTCGCGCCCTGCGCCACCCACTCTTCAGCCAGTTTCAGATAACCTGCCGGATGAGTATCGGTTCTCAGGCGGCTCAACCCTTCATTGGCCCCGCGTTGATTATCTTCCGGTTCAAAGGCATTGGCATACACGCCAATACGCATGGTGGATTGCTGCTGTTGGAGAACGGATTTGGCCTGCTTCACCGCGGGCGCCATCACTTCAGGGCGGCTACAGTTGAACAGCAGGCTACTGGCCCCAAGCCGGATCGCGCTTTGCGCGGCGGCGGCGACTGTTTCGCCGGATCGCAAATGCGCCAGCCCCTGTTGATCGGTTTCATCTTGCAGCGTGAAGGATAACCACAGTTCACGTGTGTCGTCAGCCAGCAGCTTACGCACCAGCGCAACTTCAGCCAGCGACCCCTGAGTTTCCGCCAGCCACACATCCACATACGGGCTGAGCGCATCGATCAACACACGCAGGATCGGCGCCGCCGCGTCAGGTTTGAACAAATCGGGACGGTAGGACCCCAGCACTGGCGGCAGCGAACCCGCCACCCGCACCGAGGCGCCTGCGGCGTCCGCAGCTTCACGCGCCAGTTTTCCGGCCAGTTCAGCCAGTTCCCGACCGCGTACAGAGAAAACATCATCGCCAATATGAAAAGGCACTACCGCGTAACTGTTGGTGGTGATGACCTGCGCACCCGCCGCAATAAAGCTGTCATGCACCTGACGGACATGCTGCGGCGACGTCATCAACGCCAATGCCGACCACTCAGGCTGACGAAACGGCGCCCCGACACGCGCCAGTTCACGCCCCATTCCCCCATCCAGAATCAGAACGTTTTCCGCCATCGTCATCACCTTACCGAATCAATAGAAAAGAAAGCACACATTACTGAAAACACATCTGGATGTCTAGATGCCTTGATAGCTAAATAACGATAACCTCATGCCGTGCCGTGCGCACCGGGCCTTCACTGCTAACGCCGCCTGATTGGTTATATTTTATTCAAGCACGAATTCTCTCCTATAAGCTATTTTCTTTGCTCTACATCAACAAAATGGTGATATGCATGCACCGAATTCAATATATAGTGTCTATCCTGTAAACATCACCCATATATAGTGTTTATCCACAATATCATCCACAGCCACCGCAGCCCTTGCGCGTTGCGGTTTTCGCCTGTGGATAACCTTGCAAGAGGAACAAAACGTGAAACCAGTAGTGATTAAACGGGACGGTTGTCAGGTGCCTTTTGATGAAGTTCGCATCAAAGAGGCCGTCGAACGCGCGGCGCAGGCGGCGGGCGTTAATGATGCGGATTACTGCGCAACCGTGGCCTGTGCGGTCGCTCAACAGATGCAGGGTAAAGCGCGCGTCGATATTCACGAAATTCAGAACGCCGTCGAAAACCTGCTGATGTCCGGTAATTATAAGCAGTTGGCGCGTACTTACATCGAGTATCGCCATGACCGTGATGTGGCACGCGAGCGGCAGGGGCGTCTTAATCAGGAAATCCGGGGGCTGGTTGAGCAAAGCAATATGGCGCTGCTCAACGAAAACGCCAACAAAGACAGTAAAGTGATCCCGACGCAACGCGATCTGCTGGCCGGGATTGTCGCCAAACATTACGCCAAACAGTACATTCTGCCGCGTGACGTCGTGCTGGCCCATGAACGCGGCGAAATTCACTACCACGATCTCGATTACTCGCCCTTCTTCCCAATGTTTAACTGCATGCTGATCGATCTGAACGGCATGTTGACTAAGGGATTCAAAATGGGGAATGCGGAAATCGAACCGCCGAAATCGATTTCAACGGCCACCGCGGTGACCGCGCAAATCATCGCGCAGGTCGCCAGCCATATTTATGGCGGCACCACCATCAACCGCATTGACGAAATTCTGGCGCCATTCGTCACCGCCAGTCATGCCAAACATAAAGCCATCGCCGACGAATGGCGGATCCCCGATGCCGACAATTATGCCCGCATCCGCACGGAAAAAGAGTGCTATGACGCCTTCCAGTCGCTGGAATATGAAGTCAATACGCTGCATACCGCCAACGGCCAGACGCCATTCGTCACCTTTGGTTTTGGGCTTGGCATAAGTTGGGAATCGCGTCTGATTCAGCAATCCATTTTGCGTAATCGCATTGCCGGGCTGGGCAAAAACCACAAAACCGCGGTCTTTCCCAAACTGGTGTTTGCCATCCGCGATGGCCTGAACCACAAAGCGGGCGATCCGAATTACGATATCAAACAACTGGCGCTGGACTGCGCCAGTAAACGGATGTACCCCGATATCCTGAACTACGATCAGGTGGTTAAGGTCACCGGTTCGTTTAAAACGCCGATGGGTTGCCGCAGTTTTCTGGGCGTCTATGAAGAAAACGGCGAGCAAATTCACGATGGCCGCAACAATCTGGGCGTTATCAGCCTCAATCTGCCGCGTATCGCGCTGGAAGCCAACGGGGATGAAACGCGCTTCTGGACGCTGCTCGACCAACGTCTGGCGCTATCGAAAAAAGCGCTGATGACGCGTATCGCCAGACTGGAGAGCGTGAAAGCGCGTGTCGCGCCGATTCTGTATATGGAAGGCGCCTGTGGCGTGCGCTTAAAAGCAGACGACAACGTAGCGGAGATCTTTAAGCATGGGCGCGCGTCCATTTCGCTCGGCTACATCGGCCTGCATGAAACCATCAACGCGCTGTTCGGCAATCAGGTTCATGTATTCGACAGTGAAACACTGCGTGAAAAAGCCGTGGCGATCGTCGCGCATTTAAAAGCCGCCACCGACCAGTGGAAAGCGGATACCGGTTATGGCTTCAGCCTGTACAGCACGCCAAGCGAAAACCTGTGCGACCGTTTCTGCCGTCTGGATACCGCCGAATTCGGTGTCATACCGGGCGTCACCGACAAAGGTTACTATACCAATAGTTTCCATCTGGACGTGGAGAAAAAGGTTAATCCTTACCAGAAGATCGATTTTGAAGCGCCCTACCCGCCGCTGGCGAATGGCGGGTTCATTTGCTACGGCGAATACCCTAACCTGCAACACAACCTGAAAGCGCTGGAAGACGTCTGGGATTACAGCTACACCCGCGTACCCTACTACGGCACCAATACGCCGATAGACGAATGCTACGAATGCGGCTTCACCGGCGAATTCGAGTGCACCAGCAAGGGCTTCACCTGCCCGAAATGCGGTAATCATGACTCATCGCGCGTTTCTGTCACCCGTCGCGTTTGCGGTTATCTGGGCAGCCCGGACGCCCGGCCATTCAACGCCGGTAAACAGGAAGAAGTAAAGCGCCGGATCAAGCATCTGGGGAACGGCCAGTTAGGTTGATTATTTCAGGCCGCATGGAACGCGGCCTCTCCTCAATACATGGTTTTATACACATGGCTTTACACACATGAATTATCACCAGTATTACCCGGTTGATGTGGTCAACGGCCCCGGCACGCGCTGCACCCTGTTTGTCGCCGGATGTGTGCACCAATGCGCGGGGTGCTACAACAAAAGCACCTGGCGGATTAACTCCGGTCAGCCCTTTACCCAGGCGATGCAGGATCGGATTATTGCCGATCTACAGGATACGGTGATCCCCCGGCAAGGCATTTCCCTGTCCGGCGGCGATCCGCTCCACCCGCAAAATATTTCTGAGATTCTGCGACTGGTGAAACGGATACGGGCGGAATGTCCGGGTAAGGATATCTGGCTGTGGACGGGCTATGTGCTGGCGGAACTAACCGCGGAACAGCAACAGGTGGTGGATCTGATTAACGTACTGGTTGACGGCAAATTTGTGCAGGATCTGAAAGATCCGTCGCTAATCTGGCGCGGCAGCAGCAATCAGGTCATTCATTACCTGCGCTGATACCGCTTTCTGTCGTCATACCGGATGCCGCAGCACGCGATTGCCAAACATAATGTCACTATTGCAGCGATGTCTGCCTGCCCAGAGTTCTCAATTGGTCAGACTCCAATACCGTGACGCGCGCTTTCGGTTCAGGAGAAAATGCCTGATTCATAAGCGCCTGGGCCACGGTTTTTCCTTCGATGGCACGCCATTTGGCCGGAAACAGTCGAAATAGCGGTGCGGCGAAACGTTCAAACGGGCGATGCACTTCCCTTTCTCCCAGCAGCAACGCGGGTTGCGCTAACGTCAGATGTTGCCAGCCTTGTTGCTGTAAGGATTTCTCCGTTTCGCCTTTCACTCTGGAGTAGAAGAACGGTGAAGACGTATTCGCGCTGAGCGCGCTGACAACCAGCAGATGTTTCGCCCCCAATGCCAGTGCAGCCTTTGCGCTGTCCACCACCAACGTGTAATCCACATCGCGGAAAGCCTGTTTGCTTCCTGCCGTTTTGATGGTGGAACCAAGGCAACAAAACGCGATATCAATGGGAGAAGTTAACTGGGAAAGCGCTACGGAAAGATCGGCGTTATGAGGATTCACCAATTTTTCAGCCGGAGGCAGTGGTTTGCGAGTGGGTGCGTAAATCGTTTCAACCCGATGATTTTCTTTTAAAAGTTGCAGAAGTTCACGTCCTACCAGCCCCGTCGCTCCTAATAGCAATACCCGGCTCATTACATACTCCTCTGGTTATCTCTCTTTTAATATCAGGCGTCATGTTCAGTCCGTTGCCAATGGCGTTTCTTGCCAAAACCCAGGGTGTTATCCGTCATTTTCAGTTCAGTTAATTGTAAGCGCCACACTGGAGCCTGTGCGCCGCGGGCCACCGGGAAGCGGGCGTGATAACGCGCCCTCGCCTGCTGTTCCTCCTCTCCCTGCAACAACTCGGCCCGCGCCCGAAACTGCACGCCTTTAATCAACATGACGCTTTTCGGCTGGCCGCTGACTGTCCCGGCGACCAAAGGCTGCCGGCGCATCAGTTCACCATGACGGGTGTGCAACTCCGTCATCAGGTAAAAAGCCACCCGCTGTTCATCATAAGTATAGAAGCAACTCGCACACCATAAATCCGAATTATCGCCCACGCATACGCTCAGTACGTGCAGCTTTTTCAGATAACGGGAGATAGCATCAAGCGCGTTTTCGTTCTCCATCGGCTCTCCTGGGTAATGGCATAGAAACGGCGGCGCTCGTTAAATGCATCACAGATCATTCAACGCGGCCAACGCCATCAGACCGGTTTTTTATCGCGGTTAACAGAATTAGATCGGCCTGATTTTTTATTCGTTTTGCGGTTTTTCGTCGCCGAAGAACCGCCGGATACGACTTTTTTACCTGCCGGTTGCGGCGTTGTAACCGGCGCGGCAAAACGCGTCAACGCAGGGCGAGTGGATGACCTGCCCCTGACGCCTGAACCCGTGCGTTCCCCCGGTTTTTCCGCCGGAACCAGACAATCAGGCCGGTTGCCAATCAGCCGTTGCATTCCCATTGCGCTCAACGCATCGCGGATCAACGGCCAGTTGGCCGGGTCATGGTAGCGGAGCAGCGCTTTATGTAGCCGGCGCTGACGCTCACCGCGCGGCACCACCACATCCTCGCTCTTGTAGTTCACTTTGCCGAGCGGGTTCTTGCCGCTGTAATACATAGTAGTGGCATTCGCCAATGGAGAAGGATAAAAGTTTTGCACCTGATCCAGCCGGAAACGATTTTCTTTCAACCACAGCGCCAGATTGACCATATCTTCATCACGGGTTCCCGGATGCGCGGAGATAAAATAGGGGATTAGATACTGCTGTTTTCCCGCCTGTTTTGAATAGCTGTCAAAAAGCTGTTTGAAACGATGATAGCTTCCCATACCGGGCTTCATCATTTTTGACAGCGGCCCGGTTTCCGTATGCTCTGGCGCAATCTTCAGATATCCCCCCACATGATGCTCCGCCAGTTCTTTGATATATCGCGGATCTTTCACCGCCAGATCGTAACGGACGCCGGAGGCGATAAGAATTTTCTTGATCCCTTTCAGGCTGCGGGTACGCCGATATAATTTGATGGTCGGCTCATGGTTGGTGTCCATGTGAGAACAGATTTCAGGGTAGACACAGGAGGCCCGGCGGCAGCTTTGCTCGGCACGCGGAGACTGACAACGCAACATATACATATTCGCCGTCGGGCCGCCTAAATCGGAGATAACGCCGGTGAATCCCGGTACATGATCGCGGATCGTCTCGATCTCTTTGACAATCGATGCTTCCGACCGGCTCTGGATGATCCGTCCTTCGTGCTCGGTGATCGAACAAAATGAACAGCCGCCATAGCACCCGCGCATGATGTTGATCGAAAAGCGGATCATATCGTAAGCGGGGATAACCGCATTGCCGTAAGAAGGATGCGGAACCCGCTGAAACGGCAGCGCAAACACCGCATCCATCTCTTCGGTTGAGAGCGGGATCGCCGGAGGATTGATCCAGACGTAACGGTCGCCATGCTTTTGCATCAAGGCTCTGGCGCACCCCGGATTGGTTTCGTGATGCAATATCCGCGACGCATGAGCGTACATCACTTTGTCTCCCTTCACTTTCTCGAAGGAGGGCAACAGCACATAGGTTTTTTCCCACGGCTTAGGCCGAGGCGCCCGCACGGCGATCGGCTGAGCGGCATCCGGCGCAGGCCGTTCCCCGACGACGCAGGGTAAATCTTCGCCGTAAGGATTGATGATAGGTTCAATGCGACCGGGCTTATCCAGCCGGGTCGAATCAACGCCAGTCCAGCCAACCAGCGCCGTTTTACGCATCACCGCGGTGTTGCGCACATCATGGATATCGCTTATGGCTTCACCCGCCGCCAACCGGTGCGCCACTTCCACCAACGGACGTTCGCCGTTTCCATAAACCAACATATCCGCCTTGGCATCCACCAGTACTGAACGCCGCACGGTATCAGACCAATAATCATAATGTGCGATACGCCGCAGACTGGCCTCGATGCCGCCCAGGATCACTGGAACCTCGTGGTAGGCCTCTTTACAACGTTGGCTATACACCAACGTTGCCCGATCGGGCCGCTTTCCGCCCACATTGCCCGGCGTATAAGCATCGTCATGACGTAATTTGCGATCAGCCGTGTAACGGTTGATCATCGAATCCATATTTCCGGCAGTCACGCCAAAAAACAGATTGGGCTGACCAAGCCGCATAAAATCGTTTTTCGACGTCCAGTCAGGCTGAGCGATAATGCCGACGCGAAATCCCTGCGCTTCCAGCATCCGTCCGATAATCGCCATCCCAAAACTCGGATGATCAACATAGGCATCGCCGGTCACCACGATCACATCGCAACTGTCCCAGCCCAGCTGATCCATCTCTTCACGCGACATGGGGAAAAACGGCGCAGTACCGTAACACGCGGCCCAATAACGCGGGTAAGAGAACAATGTTCGTTCTGGCTGAATCAAGCTGATTGGCATAGAAATTCTTCGTTATCAGAAAATAGGTTGCGTATACATCTGGTCAACATTTGATAGTTTATTAATCAGAAAGCAAGGGGCAAAGATTATACGCGGACAACCTTAGCGCTGCTGATAAGAGTGGTTCAGATATGCGGCGGATCAAGATTTTCCGTCAGACATGCCGCTTAGTTGTAGAGAATCCCGCTGCATGGTTTATCCCCGCGGACGCGGGGAACACGCTGATTCATACGGAGATATTGGGTTCGATTACGGTTTATCCCCGCGGACGCGGGGAACACAATGTATTGCCGCCCGTTTACATCTACGGCCACGGTTTATCCCCGCGGACGCGGGGAACACAACGTTAACCACTACTCCGCCATTACTGCCGCCGGTTTATCCCCGCGGACGCGGGGAACACACGGCCACTAGTCCGATATTTCCCCGCTGCCGCGGTTTATCCCCGCGTCCGCGGGGAACACCGCAAAAAGTTAAGCGTTCCGAGTCCGACATTCGGTTTATCCCCGCGGACGCGGGGAACACTCTGGCGCGAATGGTTTTCCTGATCTCGTCGTCGGTTTATCCCCGCGGACGCGGGGAACACACGCGGGTTTCCGGCGACGGCGTAAGCGTGAGCGGTTTATCCCCGCGGACGCGGGGAACACAGTGGACACTACCGGATCGACACTGAAAATGTCGGTTTATCCCCGCGGACGCGGGGAACACGTTAATGTCACCGTTGAGCAGCGAATATTCCTCGGTTTATCCCCGCGGACGCGGGGAACACTTGCTGTTCGAGCAAATCGCCGACGCTAGCCCCGGTTTATCCCCGCGGACGCGGGGAACACGACAGTGCGTTAGCCACGATTTCGCCATGAACCGGTTTATCCCCGCGGACGCGGGGAACACGCAGCGTGTAGTCAATATCTCCGCCGCAAAATCGGTTTATCCCCGCGGACGCGGGGAACACCAGGCGGGAGTGGCATCCAGTGGGTGAAATAACGGTTTATCCCCGCGGACGCGGGGAACACGGTTATCGAGTCAACGCAAGAAAAGCTATAGCCGGTTTATCCCCGCGGACGCGGGGAACACAATCTGATTTACCGGGGAACCAAAAAGTATTTCGGTTTATCCCCGCGGACGCGGGGAACACGCTCATCAACGTTCCCCCATGCTTCCCAAATTCGGTTTATCCCCGCGGACGCGGGGAACACTCTGGCGCGAATGGTTTTCCTGATCTCGTCGTCGGTTTATCCCCGCGGACGCGGGGAACACATAGACAGTTTTACTATTCGACAGAGCTCGTTCGGTTTATCCCCGCGGACGCGGGGAACACCCGGTTAAACTCTTTTGCGTTCATCATCACACCGGTTTATCCCCGCGGACGCGGGGAACACAATGGACTATGCCGAAAATAATCCTGATGACTCGGTTTATCCCCGCGGACGCGGGGAACACGCGTGCGACTACAGGAACATCACGAAGGAACCCGGTTTATCCCCGCGGACGCGGGGAACACATTGATGCCACAGTATGAGGAATATGCCCTAACGGTTTATCCCCGCGGACGCGGGGAACACATCTTGAATTCAGCCATTGCCTGGCGCTGTTCCGGTTTATCCCCGCGGACGCGGGGAACACCGCAGCGCTTTGATTTTGCGGCGGAAAAGATGCGGTTTATCCCCGCGGACGCGGGGAACACCGATCGTGGGGCGTGAGCTACGAGGGGTATCCCGGTTTATCCCCGCGGACGCGGGGAACACGCTGCAAAACGAAATTCACCCCACGCAACACCCGGTTTATCCCCGCGGACGCGGGGAACACAAGAGTATCTGGCTACAGTCGGGGTATCGCTCCCGGTTTATCCCCGCGGACGCGGGGAACACCAATACCTATGGGTTATTTACCTACTGGTAATCGGTTTATCCCCGCGGACGCGGGGAACACCTACGCAGACTATGCGTGGATTTGGGAAGGTGCGGTTTATCCCCGCGGACGCGGGGAACACGTCATCAGTCTGAATCCCCATGCATCCATGACCGGTTTATCCCCGCGGACGCGGGGAACACTCATGCATATTGATCAAGAGGCCTACAAAATCCGGTTTATCCCCGCGGACGCGGGGAACACTCTAAAAATAGACTATTGTTTTATAAAGCGTTTTTCATAGTAATAAAATCTACCAATCTTTCCTGATTATTAAAGAACGTTAACTCATTGATTATCAATGGGTGAAAAGGACACTAACCGCAATCCTTCCAGATCCACCGGCATGCGACGATTTTCTCCCCAGGTTTGAAACTCGAACCCAGATTCAGTATTGGTCGCCCACGCCATCACGACATTACCTTGTTCGGTTAATTCAATAATCTGCTGCCAGATCATCTCTCTCACCCGCTGCGATGTATCACCGACATAAACACCCGCCCGTACCTCCAGCAGCCAAATCGCCAGACGCCCTCGCAAGCGCGGCGGAACATTTTCCGTTACCACCATCAGCATGCTCATTTAGCTATTTCCCCGATGTCCGCTGTCGCCAAACGGTTTTGGCTCCGGGATGGCTGGCGGCTGTGCATCATTCGGCGGCAACGGCGGTGTAATCCCCCCTGCCATGAGGATCTCTTCAATCAAAGGGATTAGTTTGCCAAGCGTTTTCTGGCTGCGAAAAATATCGCGACAGGCGAGACGAACTTCACGATCAGGTTCAGCAGGATTGCGTGCCGCAATCTCAAAAGCTTTGGGAACCACGCCGTCAAACTTGATGATATCGGCAATGTCATACACGAAAGAGAGCGGCTTGCCGCTGTGGACAAATCCGATAGCCGGTGCATAACCCGCCGCCAGTATCGCCGCTTCCGTAATTCCATACAGACACGCAGTGGCTGCGCTAATGCACTGATTAACTTTGTCGCCCCTCGCCCAGTCTTTCGGATCATAGCGCCGTCCATTCCACTTTACGCCGTACTGTTGCGCCAATAACGTGTATGTCTGCCGCACTCTGGCGCCTTCAATGCCTCTGAGTTGATCAACGGAACGTCGACTCGGCGCGGGTTCGCCAAATCGCAGTTCGAACATTTTTCGTACCACCTTCAATCGAAGTTCTTGATCCAGCGCCAGTTTTGCCTGATAGAGCAGTTTATCCGACCGCGCACCGCCAGGTTGTCCGGCTGCATATAGCCGCACGCCCGCCTCTCCGACCCAGACCAGCAACGTCCCCACCGTGGCGGCTAACCGCACCGCTGCGTGAGAAACACGCGTGCCCGGCTCCAGCATGATGCAAGCGACCGAACCAACGGGAATATGGGTGCGCACGCCGGTTTTATCCACCAGCACAAACGCGCCATCAATGACGTCAATCTGTCCATATTGCAGAAAAATCAATGAGACGCGATCTTTCAACGGGATCGGGTTCAAAGGAACATACATAACCCATCCTCCTTGTCATGGCGCGTGTCACGCCCGTTTCAACAACAACAGCCCGCACCCCAGCGCTTTGCTTTTCCCCAGCCCCTGCCGAATGGCCTCGGCAAACCGCTCGGCATCGGTGATGTTCAACACGCCATCATAATCCACGCTGCTGAAGATAATCGAAGAGGACTGACCGGGCTTGTTGAGACAATGGCGCTGATATCCGTCGACCCGACACGGCGATGCCATCGCAAAACCCGACTTTTCTCCTTGTCGCTGCAACCAGTCACGCGCCCGTTGCTGCTGGTGCTGCCAGAGCGCCGCCCCCTGCAATCCCGCCGCTTTTCCCTGCTGTCGGGCGTCCATCAGCACATCATTGCGCTTCCCGTCTCGCGTCACTACCGGGTTAGCCCGCAACGAAAACACCAGCGACATGCCGTTGCGCCACTGGGGTTGATAAGGTTTGGTTTCTATCCGAAACAGATTATGGTCAGATTGCGGCGGTTGCCCGGACAGCAGGTAGAACGCGCTTTCCGCCTCACACGCCTCTTCCCGGTACAGAAACTGGCGCTGTTGTTGCTCAGGAAAAAGTTGCCAAAGCCACTGATGACTGGCATAGCCGCCTGCATGCCGACGCTTCTCCGCCATGACGCGCGGTAAGGAGGAAAGCCGTAGCGTTACTCTGGAAAAATACATTATTCCTCTCCTTTCCAGTCACCGGCGTATTGCATACGGTAAGCGAATTGCCAGCGCCGACGGTCGGCTGGCTGATCATTGCGTGATATTCGCTGCGACGGCGTCAGCCCTGTGTCGATCGTCTGCTCCCAATAGCACAATCCATCAACATGATTAATGGCCAATAATGCCGGATCGTTGAGCGCCGGTTCACGGCTGGCCTGTCGCCAGACCTCGGCCAGCGAGCCAGAAAACAGATGGGGCGCAAGCGGCAGCGCGGGCGGACAACTTTTACGACCGAAATAGAGCGTAAATACCGGTGACAACAACGCCTCACGTAACGCGCTCAACGAGTAAGGCGCGCCGGGCGTGGCGCTGATAGCAATATGGTAATAGGCGTCACAGCGATACTCGCGCGAGGTCAGCATGGTTTCCAGCGATTGTCCCGCCTCCGGGCGCACTTCGTCGCGCCGGGTATGGCGCGGCATTTTGCGGTTTTCCTTCGGCATCTGTACTGTATGGTAATCATTCAGCCAGGTTTCACGCCCCGACAAGGGTCGCACCGCCATGTGGTAATGTTGGTTGAACGCGTGCAACGCGGTATGATCGTCACGCCGGATACCCAGCGCCGCCGCCAGCAGGCCCAGTAACGCCGACCGGCTGGGCACTGTGGCCGAATGACGCACCTCTCCGACCGCCGCTTCTCCCCATGACACCAGTGGGGCGTAGATCTGAAAGACCAGATAGTGATCCATATAGCTCTCCTACCGGCTGATAAAATCCAGTAATCCTTTCAGCGACCCGTTTTCCGTTTCTACATCCAGTTCATAAGACTGGCCGCTATTTTCCAGCGCATAAACATGATCGAATTTGGCCTTTTGCTTACGCAACAGATCAACAGCATCCTTTACCTGATCGTCGCTACGGACGGGTTTAAAGAACGCGACGGACAAAGTACGCGGCTGCCGGGTGCCTTTTTCCACTAATGCATAAGAAGCATACGCACGACTGGCGAAACTGTTTTGTTTACCGCCCGGCGAGACGGTCAGCGCCGTTTCCGCCAGTGCGCGCAGTGTAAGTTCCACCAACGCCTCATTGTTATTCAGGTTTTCCATCAGCAGATCGCGATTAATGCAAAGGTATTGATAAAATAGCGATGAGCCAAAGCTTTGTTCGCCCATATGCGCCGAACCGCTGTCTTCCGCCATATTCAGGTCATCCACCGCGGTAAAGAAGTCATCTTCGATCGTTACCGCGCTGACGCCCAGCGCATGCGCCACCTGACAGGCCGCTTCGACATTAAAAGCAGGTTGAGACGCCAGCATCCTGCCAAACAGCGCAATATCAACGCTGGTGACGTCTTTGCGCAGCAGCGCCAACTCTTCGCTGGTGGGTTCACGCGATTCTGCCGCCAGACGAACAATCAACTGGTCGATCTGCACCCTTTCCTGCACGCTGAGGTGCGCCAACTGCTCAATCTCATACTTCTCCAGCGGGTCCTTACTCTCCTTTTCTTCTTTTTTAAGTTTGCCGAACTGCGCGGCAATGCTCTGCGCCGCTTTATCCGCCAGCTTTTCGCTCAGCCCTGCCGCCGTGAGTTTGCCGTAGACTTCCCGTCCCAGACGACGGCTGCGGGTGCCGATGTATCCGCCGAGCGCATCCTCAAATACGTCGGAAGTGCGCCAGGCGCGTTTCAGGCTTTGTGAGGAGACGCGCAGACGCTCAACGCCGCCGATAATCGCGGTTTTCGGGCGCCCCGCATCATCACGGTTCAGATTGGAGGAAGGATAGGCGGTTAAGAAGTGAAGCTGAATAAAAGTCGTCATCGGTTATTCCTTGTCTGATGGTGCTACTGTGTGCGTTTGATCTTCTATTGCTGGATCCTGCGAGACCTGGGCATACTCACACGCCCAGCGCACCGCGTTACGGCGCAGCGGATGGATAGGCGCACGATTTTCCTGACGCGCCTGCCATTCATCAGCCCACAGAAAAATGCCGTCCGCCAGCGACGGTAAATTCACGCCGTCTTCGCCACGTATTTTCACGGCGCGCAATAGCTGGCGGTATAACGCTTCCGGCGTCGCCGCCCGTTGCAGCCGCTCAAAACGCAGCGGGGAAAGATAAGGACGATCGCTGCCTTTCGTTTTCATGCCAAGTTGCGCGGCAAAACTCCTTTTATCGCCGGGAGGCGACGCGGTATTTTTTGCCGCATGCGCCGCGACGGAAACAAAAATGGACAGCGCCAGAATGCGGGTTTCATTGGTCAATTGCCGGCTCAGCCGTGCCGCCAGATCGTGATATCCCTCATAGATCAATACGCCATAGGGTCCGTTGGCGCGACGCAGTTGCGCCCGTCGCGCACGACCGTTATACGCTGGGTTATGACGGTTTTGTAACTCCGCGAACCAGCGGTTAATCCGGTTTGCCTCATCGTTGTCGATCACCAGAAGATCAGCCGTATTCGCCATTAAAGTGCCTCCTGCGTTCCGCTCTGCATTTGAGTAATGTTCTGTGCCGCTTTTTGCTTATAGAAAAACGAGGTCAATTTTTTACGTATCTTTGCCGCCGCCACCAGATCGCGATGTTCATCCGGGTTGGTGAATACGCGGGCGTCGTAATTCGTCAACAGATAGCGATAAAGCGACTGCTGCCATCGCTTCAACGCCGCTGCGGACGTCTCGTTTTGCGCCAACGCCTGACAAAACCGTATGAAGGCAGGCTGCGTTTCCTGCCAGAAAGCGACGTCAATGGCGCTGAAATCGCCCTTTGCATCTTTTGGTCGTGAAAACCAGGCTTCCTTGATTGACTGGCGCAACAGCCCTACGCTGTCGCGCGCCAGTTCCACCGCCAGTTGCAATTCCTCCTGATGTCCACGCAGCGCATCATGCAATAGCGGAACGCGATGTTCATACCAACAACGGGCTTTCATGTTGTCCATGTCATAACCGAAGCACCACAAACCCGTTTTGCGCAACGCCTCCCGCCTTGCATTCTGTTGCACCACCGTCGCCGGGAACATTCGGTTAAGTTTATCCTCGCTCTTGATAATCAGACCAAGCCAGTCACGATACGCCAACCCGCCCGGCTGACCTTTGACCGACAAGAACGGCGCGGCGTCATCTTTCAGCGCTCGTCGATACGGCGTCAAAGGATGCCGCCAACTGTCATACTGGATGCCGTAATTTTTGGTGCGATAGTGAGTAAGCAGAGACATTGATTCATCGCCACACAGGTCGCACTCACCATGCTGTAAGGCGGTGAAATCCAGTTCAATGCGGCGCGGCATTCCCCAGTAAGCCTGTAACGGGTGAGCGTTTTCCGGCGTTGTCGACGGATGCGAACCGTCACTGGTCGGCGTGGCGGCCAGCCAGGGAAAAACGGATGCGTCAACGATACCCGGCGGAATGACTTCCTGCGTAACGACATTCATCCAGAGTTTTTTCCACAATGGCAGACCGCTATCCTCCGGCATTAACAGCGTGGTGATCGGTCCGCCGCCGCGCATCCCGGTGCGGTGCCCTTGTCCGCCGGACGGCGCATTGGTTTGCAGCGTAAACAACGCCATCGCCGCACAGTGCGGACACACCGCATTGACCGTGCCGCGTTTGATAAAGTGATCTTTATTCAGCTTGAGCGTATTGCCGCCGGGTGCATCAATCAATAAGCCGGCGATCGGCGCCGCGTCGCTGACAAGCGTATCGAAGTCTTGCATAAAAGCGGGCTTGCGCGGGCCACACCGCATCGCGGGCGCCAGTGAAATCAGCGCTCGCGGCCAGTCATCGCCGAGACCATCTTCCCAGATATCCTCCCACGCCTCGTCATCGGCAGGCGCATAGGCAGTTTGTAATAAACCGATAAGAAGCTGATAGGCCGCTCCCTGAAAATCGGCGCGCGGCCAGGCAAGATCGATAATGTCGTTGTCGGTCAATTGCTGTGGGGAAATCCTGTCAATCCGGCCATTCGCACGTACAGCAGGCAGCCATTGGCTTTCAATCAATGAAAACATCATTCCTCCTGAGTGTGCCGCCTCCGTGCGGCGATTTTTTCATTATACGTGACTACTACCCAATATTTTTTAGCTTATTCAACAAGCTATGCCAGAGAGACCGATCACGTTTCTGATTGATGGCCGACTCCAGCGGGGCAAGACACGACGGAGTTGGCACCGCATTGGATTGATAAATAGTGGTATTGATAACCTTGATAGACACAAACGACAGCATATAGGTGTTCCCTTCAGGGTGGTTTGATTTATACGAAACACGCTATTAAGATGAAAGGTGTCAACCGGTCCATTAAGCGCGTGTTCCGTGCCTATTGCCTGAACACTGCTTTTTGGACTGCCTTATCAGCTATGTGTTGGCAACAGCTTAATAATTTAAAAGACGTTTAAAAAACGTAAAGAGTATAATGTTGAATGCACCATATGAATTTTCTAATATGATAAACTTTATCTGGTAGTGTTCCCCGCGGACGCGGGGATAAACCGAGTATTCTGTTTAATGCTCCATACTTCCCCACGTCAGTGGGGATAAGCCGCACGGATGCGGCATCACTCGCAAAATCCGCCACAGTAAAAACTCTCTCCTTGCCTCGCTGCTATCTATAAGCCTGTAATAACGCCATGCTGAACGACTCACAGGCTAATTGACAGATAACTACAAAGTGCTACTTTGTTCCATAACGCAGCACGACAACGAGGTTAATATGTCAACAGTAAAAATTCGCCAGCAAGGTGGGGCGCTAATCGTCACTATTCCGCGTGATTATGGCAATGAACTGGGATGGGAAGTTGGAACAGAGATTACCATTGAACGCAATGGCGAAGGGATAAACCTGCAACCGGCTAAAAGAAAACCGCGTGGCAAATTCACGGTGGAAGAACTACTGACGCAAATTGATAGTGAAGAGATCGCAGCCCTTAACAAAGACATTAAGGCATTTACCGATGCTACACCGGTTGGCAAGGAATACTGGTAATGGTTGGAACGCGTATCCCCAAAAAAGGCGACATTTGGCATTTTAGTCCCGATCCCGTTTTAGGCCGGGAATTAAAAGGAGATCATTATTGCATCGTCATCACTGAAGAGGCATTGAATGTGGCGTTAGGTGTTGCCATTTGCTGCCCTATCTCAACCAAAGCTGAAGCTGCTCGTTCCGCTGGAGTGACAGTCGCGGTTACCCCAATGGATACGGATCGCGGTGATTTACGCGGTGTTGTCCTATGCCATCAGGCTCAGGCGGTCGATCTCATCGCCAGAGGCGCCACATTTGAAACGGTGGCGGAAGATGTGCTCACACAAGATGTTATTTTGAAATTGATCAACCTGATTGACCCACAATAAGCGCCTGTTACGAATAACATCACAGCATAGAGAACCTGATCTCATGTGTAATATCTTCAAAGCTAGTAACTGTCGGCTGTTCTCTTCCCTGTCAGGTATATCACCTAACCTGAATATTCAGCCCTACCGTTTTGCTGTAAAAGTCATCACTTCCCGTTTCACCCAGCAACAGCACCTCGGCGTAAGGCCGATGCAGTTGCTGGCGGAACCGTTCCAGCGCATCCCCTTCCAATACCGGCAGGGCTTTTTTATGTTTCAGCCACCAGCTTTCCCGTACTTTTAAGCGACTTTTTTCCCAGGCAAATTCTTCTGGCGGCGCGTAAGGCAAAGGCAAGCCGCTTCCTGTTTCCGGCATCCGGGCCAGATAAAGATCCCGTGGGGTTTCCCCTAATCGGGTGGAAATGTCCACCGCATCACTCCAGCCGGAAGCGCTGGATTTGCCACAATAGCCAGGCGCTAATGCCAGTGATGACTGTCCGGCAATCGATCGCTGGCCATATTGTTCCCCCAGCACCTTGTTGGCGATAGCCTCCAGCGCGACGGGTGCGGCGATCTGCTCTTCATACACACTGTTGATCAATGTCCTGGCATCTTCCGGCATTCTGATCACGCCACATTGACGCAGGATAGCCTGTGTGCGCCACAGCGACGCATGATCAGGATAAACATAACCGCTGTTGCGTAGTTCGCTGCCCAGCCAGTCGGCATCAGCCTGCGGTTGCCATTCCGGGGCGAAAATATGCAGTCTGGCGGCAGGACGCTCATCGATCAGCGGCAGGTTATCCGTTGCCGTTTTCCGGCGCCCGTCACGGCAGCGAATGTGCCGCTGCAACCGTCCGGCCCGCTGGATCAGCAAATCAATTGGCGCCAGATCGCTTATCATGTTATCCACATCAATATCCAGCGATTGTTCGACCACCTGCGTGGCAATCAATACCTTGCCTGCACGCTGCTTCGGCGTACTGTCTTTACCAAACCAGCTTAATGCCTGTTCTTCCACTGCCATGCGATCGCAGAAAGCAAAGCGGCTATGGAACAACAGCATATCATCCGCTGACACACCTTCCGCCACAAGCTGACGATAGAGAGTAATCGCGTCATCCACCGTGTTTCTGATCCAGCAGGCCGACTGACCGAGCGCCACCGCCTCTTTGATCACCTCAATCCCTTGCTCCCTTAGCGTCAGCCAGCCGACGCTCACTTCCCGTTTCACTTCCGAGCGTGTTGCCAGCGCCGTTTCCTGCAATCCTTCTCGGTTCACCTGCGTCAGCCACGGATAACTCGCGTCGGGATCGGGTTGCCATGATCCCGCGTCACATCCGATGCCGAGCAGGAAAGCCTGCGTTAGCCTGTCACGCAAACTCAGCGGCAAGGTCGCGCTCAGGATGATCACACTTCCGCCACCGCGGGCATGGAAACCAATCAGATGCTCAATGAGCTTGCTCATATAAGCATCATAGGCGTGGACTTCATCCAGAATAAGGATCTTATGCTGTAGCCCCAGTACGCGCAGCGACTGATGGCGAAACGGCATCACCGCCATCAGCGCCTGATCGAGCGTACCTACCCCGACATCCGCCAGCAGCGCTTTTTTGCGTGAATCGGCAAACCAGATGTTGCAATCTTCACTGGCGGCGCGCTCTTCCTTGTCGTACTGCGTCTGCCCCTGACTTTCACCGTCCCACAGAGATTGCCTAAAAGCGGACGACATATGGCGCGCGCCGTGCGCCAGCATCAGCGACGGCGGTAACTCCGGCTGATACAACGCCCGGTATGCCGCAGCAAGCCGTTGATACATGGCATTGGCTGTCGCCATGGTCGGTAAAGCGACATAAATGCCGCTGCCTTTCTGCTGCGCCATCAATCGATGCGCCAGGACCATTGCGGCTTCGGTTTTTCCCGCGCCGGTAACATCTTCCAGAATAAAAAGTTGTGGCCCGACAGCGGAAATAGTCACCTCCAGCGCCTGCTGTTGTAGCGGCGTCGGCTGCTGAATAAACGGAAATAACTGCTGGATATGTTGAAAAGCAGACGGAGAAGGCGTGCGCGGTAAATGTGATACCACTGTTGCCGCCGTCGGCAACGCATAATGTTGCCAATAATCGCTTAGCGGCATCGGGTCGCTGCGATAGTGAAAATCCTGTTGACGCGATCCAAGCCAGTCAGCAAGCACCGTCAGCCCGGCAAGCGCCCAGCTTTGTTGCTTAAGCGTCGCCTGCCAAACCTTATCAGAGAACAGAGTGGGGAAAGCGGATGAAAATGGAAATACATTTGCTAAATCAGAAAGATACTCACCTACTGCCAGATAATCATCCGGGTGGAAAGCAAGTTTTCCCTTAACGCCGCTCTCCGGCGGCTTGCCGTGGTGTCCGGTCACGATGTTCAGCCAGATATCCAGCGTTTTTTTCTCGTAACGAGAAATCTCACCAAAAGGAAAAATCCGTGGGATATCGTCCCGATATTGCCACAGCCAAAATCCTAATGAATCATGTCTGGCAGAAGCGGCCTGACCCGCATTTTTCACCAATGGCGAATCAGGATTGCTATATTTCTGTTGAAAACCGCGGGCAAATTTTCCGATATCATGCCACGCCAGAAAATAGGCAAACCACTGCGCGCCTGTTTCATCCGTCAATTTTAGTTCAGAGAACAGATTATTGGCCTGAAAATAATTATTTTTTACCAACCAATAACCACAGGCAGCCACATCAAGACAATGATAAGGCAATAAATGGTAATCATCCCCTGTCGCTATCTCAGAGGATTGACCAGCTTTGCCCCAATAACGAAAATAACGCTGGTTGGCCGCTTCTTGATTCGTCATTTATATTTACGCCCTGAATAATTAATCCCAATTCCCGTTTATCATGCTACGGAATAATCACCTTACCCCGCACCTACATATTATTCCCCGACAGCGCCATCAGGTTTTCCGGTTCAATAGGATTTTTATCGATTTTATCTTTTTTCTTTTCCACGTAAGTCAATTTTTCCTGTTGCGGTTTTTCAGGTTTTAACGGATTTGACTGACCGGTAAATATGCCGCCTTTTTCAATGGATAACTCATCGGAAAAGATATCGCCGATGACGACGCCCTGCGCTTGTATTGCAACTACGCTGGCGGAAATTCGGCCTTCGACATGGCCGTTGATAATAATCTGCCGTGATGTCATTTCACCTTTTACCTGGCCGCCATGCTCCACTTTGATGGTATTATCACATTGCACATCGCCTTCAATGTGACCTTCCACGGTAATATCGCCATCCACCGCCAGTTTCCCCTTCATCTGCGCGCCCTGAGAGATAAACGTATCCTTCTTTACACGCACAGGGCTTACTGAATTAACCAACTCCGCCGGGTTGTTTATTTCACTATTCTCTTGCGGCGCGGCTGCGGCCTTTTTGCTTTTATCAAATGAAAACATCCAATAACTCCTTTTTAAATTATAAAGAAACACCATCAGCCCACTTGCGCCGATGCCCAGAATAACAGTCAGTATTTGCTCGTAAGCCAGAATGGGTAAATCCAGGGGGATATCAATAAACCAGATAACAATCAATAACGCCCATATCGCCCATAAGCCCCATAACAGATTGTAATTACGCACGGTTATCATACCGCCCCGACAACAGCCTCAAAGGATGTTTTTCCAGACGGCACCACGTGGCGACGATGCAGATAGGGTGCGGAAGTTCGCTGAGTGTGCTGAATTCATTTCGAACCCGCCAAGAAGTGGTTTGGTTCATATCTCGCTCTTCTCCTTTGCGCCATAAATCCTGTCACAGATCGCACTATGCAACGCTGCGTTATTAGGTATCGGATAAAACGTTTTTTTATTTAGCCTGACATTATCGGTGATGGGCGTTGGATCGCACAAATTTTCAGCTTACATAATGAGCTAAAAAAGCGTTTCTTGTGCGCTCGCAAACATCTTACGTGAATGAAGTTGATTAGCTAAACCGATTCTTCTATGTTAGCAAACAGTTTCAATATCCTTTATAAGAGTAAACATATGGCACACAAAATTTGGGTGATGGGCGATGCCGTGGTCGATCTCATCCCGGAAGATTCAGAGCGTTATCTCAAATGTCCTGGTGGAGCGCCGGCCAACGTTGCCGTCGGCATCGCCAGACTGGGCGGCGGCAGCGCCTTTATTGGCCGGGTGGGTGACGATGTTTTTGGTCACTTCCTGCAAGACGTGCTACGCCGGGAAGGTGTTGATACTCAACACATGATTCGGGATAGCCGTCATCGCACCTCGACGGTGGTCGTCAGCCTGGATTGCGTTGGCGAACGTTCATTCACCTTCATGGTTCGCCCGAGCGCCGACTTGTTTTTGCAAACGGAGGATTTGCCCACTTTCCATCGTGGCGAATGGCTGCATCTGTGTTCGATCGCCTTGTCGCAGGAGCCTTCACGCAGCACCGCTTTCACGGCCATGCGACGCATCAAGGCCGCGCAGGGATGGGTGAGCTTCGATCCCAATATTCGCGAGGATTTGTGGAGTAGCGCGCAAGCCTTGCAGGACATGCTTTTTCAGGCATTGGCGCTGGCCGATGTGGTGAAATTATCTCGCGAGGAGTTGAGTTTCCTCAGCGCCACGGATGATCCCAAACAGGGTATCGCACAATTAATGCAACGTTTCCCTATTCAGTTGCTGCTCGTTACACTCGGTAGCGAAGGAGTATGGCTACACGATCGCCGACAACTTCAGCACTTCAGCGCCCCCTATGTCACCCCGATAGATACCACGGGGGCGGGCGATGCCTTCGTCGCCGGTCTGCTGCAAGGTCTTGCCGAATACAACGACTTATCGCAATGCGACTCATGGGATAGCGTGATCGAACAAGCGCAACGGTGCGGTGCGCTGGCCACCACCGCAAAAGGCGCCATGACCGCGCTTCCCTATGCGCAAGAGCTTGAGACCCTTTCCCTCGCCAAACGCTAATCCTCTATTTCAGGGCGGTTTATGGCTTGTTTTGTCGTCAAGATCACAGTTACAGAATCGGGTTGGTAAAATTCCTTGCTAACCCGATTGACGCCCTTTAATTTTCACGAAAAACCGGTTTAGCTATTTAGCAAAACTGTTTTCTGAAACAACAATAAAACTCCTTAAGAAGAGAATGCAATATGAAAAAAAGCCATCTTGCTGTAACAATAGGATTATTACTTTCATCTCCTTTTTATGTATCGGCGGCCAGTTCAGACAGCGTGGAGGCACGTCTGAATGCGCTCGAACAACGACTACAACAGGCGGAAGCCAGAGCCGCGGCAGCAGAAGCCCGTGCGGATGCAGCGGAAAAACAAACACAACAACTTGCTACCCGCACGACGCAAACCGAGCAGAAAACCCAGCAGGTTGAACAGCGCACCAGCGCGCTGGCCAGCCAGAAATCATTTGCCGATGGTTTCGAGTTCCACGGTTACGCCCGTTCAGGTTTATCAATTAATGATTCCGCCACCAGCGCCAAAACCGATATCGGGCCGGGCATGTCGCCCGCCGGTCAAACCGGCGGTTATGTTGGTCGTCTGGGCAACGAAGATGACACCTATGTCGAATTGAAGCTGGAGCACAAACAGAAGCTGGATAACGGCGCCACCACCCGCTTTAAAGTCATGATGGCCGACGGTCAACGTAGCTATAACGACTGGACGGGCGATGAAAGCGATCTCAATATCCGCGAGGCGTTTGTCGAACTGGGCTCGCTGCCGAGCTTCACCGGTGCGTTAAAAGACACCACGCTGTGGGCGGGTAAACGTTTTGACCGCGACAACTTTGATATTCACTGGCTGGACAGCGACGTAATCTTTCTGGCCGGCACCGGCGGCGGGATCTATGACGTGAAATGGGCGGACAACTTCAAGAGCAACTTCTCCTTGTATGGCCGCAGCCTGGGTGAAATCACCGCGCTGGATAACGACGTCAAAAACTACGTCTTTACCGCCAACAACTATGTCGGGCCGTTCCAGTTTATGCTGAGCGGGTTAAAAGCAAAGAATAACGACGTAAAAGAAAACACCGGTTCGAA
Organism: Brenneria izbisi; assembly: GCF_025840185.1. Lineage (GTDB taxonomy): Bacteria > Pseudomonadota > Gammaproteobacteria > Enterobacterales > Enterobacteriaceae > Brenneria > Brenneria izbisi. Next base: position 110,354 of record NZ_JAMPJU010000009.1, on the reverse strand, counting down.
CCGGGACAACACTTTCGTCACTAACACCAACGCGGGCGACAAAGGTTATCACGCCATGGTCGCCTATCATGGCGACAGCTTCTATGGACTGCGTGAAGGTTCGTCTAAAGTCGCGGTACTCTATGGTCGCGGGCTGGGCGCGGAAGTTAAAAATATCGGTTCGGACGGCAACCTGACGGATGACGCCAACACCTGGCGTCTGGCAACCTACGGCACCACGCCGATCAGCAAAAACTGGAGCTTTGCCCCGTCGATTTTGGCGCAAACCAGTTCTGACCGTTATGTCGATGGCGACAGTTACAAATGGATCACCTTCAATGCGCGCCTGATTCAGGAAATCACTGAAAACTTTGCTCTGGCCTATGAAGGCAGCTATCAGTACATGGATCTCGATCCCAAAGGCTACACCACATCAAGCGCGGGCCGGTTGAACAGCGTCAGCGGCGGTTTCTATAAGCTGACCTTTGCGCCGACCTTTAAAGTGGGTGATATCGGCAATTTCTTCAGCCGTCCCGAACTACGTGTCTTTGCCAGCTATATGGACTGGGATAAGCGCCTGGATAACTACTCCAGCGAAGACACCTTCGGTTCGACCGGCTTTAAAGCCGGCGGCGAATGGAATTTTGGCGTCCAAATGGAAACCTGGTTCTGATAGGGAGGTAGCACCAATCCCGGTTATCGAAATCGATAACCGGCGCTAATGATATAGCATATCCTATAAATAAAAGAGGAATAAAAAGAGGAATAAAATGGATATTAACACTACAGCAAATGCTCTTATCCCCCTTCTTGGCGGGAAAGAAAATATCGCCAGCGCCGCCCACTGTGCAACACGTCTGCGTCTGGTGCTGACTGACGATAGTCTGGCCGATAAAAAAGCGATTGAAGCGGTCGACGGGGTGAAAGGCTGCTTTCAAAACGCCGGACAGATTCAGATTATCTTTGGTTCAGGACTGGTCAACAAAGTTTATGCCGAGTTCATCAAGGCCGCAGGCATCAGCGAATCCAGCAAGTCTGAGGCAGCGTCTCTGGCAGCCCGGAAACTGAACCCGGCGCAACGCCTGGCGCGCCTGCTGTCAAACATCTTTGTGCCGATTATGCCGGCGATTATCGCCTCCGGTCTGTTGATGGGGCTGCTCGGCATGTGCAAAACCTACGGTTGGGTTGATGCCAGCAGCGCGGTTTTCATTATGCTGGATATGTTCAGCTCCGCCGCCTTCATTATCCTGCCAATCCTCATCGGTTTTACCGCCGCACGGGAGTTCGGTGGTAACCCGTATCTGGGCGCCACGCTGGGCGGTATCCTGACTCATCCGGCGCTCACCAATGCCTGGGGCATAGCCAGCGGCTTCCAGACCATGAATTTTTTCGGTCTGGAAATCGCCATGATCGGTTATCAGGGTACGGTATTCCCGGTACTACTGGCCGTGTGGTTTATGAGTATCCTGGAAAAACGTTTACACAAAATGGTGCCCGATACGCTGGATATTATCGTCACCCCGTTCCTGACCGTCATTATTTCCGGCTTTGTGGCATTACTGATCATCGGCCCGGCGGGGCGTATGCTCGGCGATGGCATCGCGATGGTGCTGAGTACGTTGATCACCCATGCCGGATGGCTGGCCGGCTTGCTGTTTGGCGGTCTCTACTCGATGATCGTTATCACTGGCGTTCACCACAGTTTCCATGCAATCGAAGCCAGCTTGCTTGGGAATCCGGCCATCGGCGTCAATTTCCTGCTGCCCATCTGGGCGATGTCGAATGTGGCGCAAGGCGGCGCGTGTCTGGCGGTGTATTTCAAAACACGTGATGCCAAAATCAAAGCCATCGCCGTCCCTGCGGGTCTTTCCTGCCTGTTGGGGATCACGGAGGCGGCAATATTCGGTATAAATCTGCGCTTCATCAAAGCATTCCTGTCAGGATTGGCGGGCGGCGCGCTCGGCGGCGCATGGGTGGTCTTCAGTCACGTCAACATGACGGCGGTGGGACTGACCGGCTTCCCTGGGCTGGCAATCGTACAGGCAGGTTCTATGCTGAATTACCTGATCGGTATGCTGATCGCCTTTAGCGCGGCATTTATCATCTCACTGCTACTGAAATATAAAACGGATAGTGAATAATGAAGGAAGTCCACTTATTAAAACGCATGGCGCATGCCCTGATGTCGGGTTGTAACCAGACGCATGATGATCCTTATCGTCCGGCATGGCACCTGTCGCCGACGGTGGGGCTGCTTAACGATCCAAATGGATTTATCCATCACAACGGGCGTTACCATCTGTTTTATCAGTGGAATCCTTTAGCCTGTGCCCACGGAGCAAAATTCTGGGGGCACTGGAGCGCCACCGATTTGGTGCATTGGAAACACGAACCTGTCGCCCTGGTTCCCAGTGAAAGCTACGAAACCCACGGTTGCTATTCAGGCTCCGCCGTGGTGGATAACAATACCATCACGCTGATTTACACCGGCAACGTCAAATACGACGACGGTTCACGTACCGCGTTCCAATGCATCGCCCGTGAAAATAGCAGGGGCGAATACGACAAACTGGGACCGATACTCACGCTGCCCGAAGGTTATACCGGTCATGTACGCGATCCGAAAGTCTGGAAGCACGATGAGCGCTGGTACATGGTATTGGGCGCGCAGGATAAAGCGCTGCAAGGGAAAGTCCTGCTTTACCGCTCCGACGATCTGCTCGACTGGACACAAATCGCCGAAATCGCAGGCTCCCGCCTCGGCGGGCTGGGCGATTTTGGCTACATGTGGGAATGCCCGGACTTATTCCCGCTCGACGGGCGGGAAATCCTCGTTTGCTGTCCTCAGGGGCTGGCGCCGGAAGAAGAACGCTATCTGAATACCTTTCAGGCTGGCTACTTCGTTGGCGATCTGGATTATCAGCGCGGTCAGTACCAACATCAAGGTTTTCACGAACTGGATCTTGGCTTTGAATTTTATGCCCCGCAAACGACGAAAAGCGAAGATGGCCGACGCTTGATGTTTGCCTGGATGTCGATCCCTGATGAGAACGAGTTTTTCGAACCAACGATAGCGCATGGCTGGATCCACACCATGACCTGTCCGCGTGAACTGACGCTCCGTGGCGACACGTTGTTCCAACAACCGGCGCGTGAACTGAAACAGTTGCGCACACAGCATTACACCTGGAACGGCGCGGCGAATTACGCCCCTGCGCTTCCTATTCACAGCGCAGAACTTTTGCTGGCGGTACAAGGCGAATTCCAGTTGGATTTCGCTTCTCTGCTGGTACTTTGCTGGGATGGCGAACGGCTGACGTTAAGTCGTCGCAATCTGCGCACCGGGGAGCCGGAACATCGTTACTGGCGGGGAGAACTGAATCAATTGCAGATCCTGTGCGATCGTTCCAGCATTGAAATTTTTATCAATGACGGCGCGGCGGCGATGTCTGCCCGTTATTTCCCGGATAATAATGCGATGCTTTCCTTCAGCGGCTCCGGACGACTGACGCTGCAACACTGGCTGTTAGCGTCATGCGTGATAGAATAGTGTTACTTTTTTCTGACAGCAGATCCCGTGGTGAAACAGACTAAACGCGTAACAATCAGTGACATCGCCAGGCTTGCAGGCGTATCAAAATCCACCACCAGTCTGGTGCTGAATGGCCGCAGCAAAGAGTTTCGCGTTTCTGATACAACCCGCGATCGTATTCTGGCGGTCGCCCAAGAGCAACGTTATCAACCCAGCATTCATGCCCGTTCATTGCGTTCCTCCCGCAGCCATACGCTGGGGCTGGTGGTGCCGCAAATGACCAACTACGGCTTTGCCGTTATCTCGCGTGAACTGGAAATGTTGTGTCGCGAAGCGGGGCTACAGTTGCTGATCGCCTGTACGGATGAAAATGCCAGTCAGGAAATGATGGCCGTCAACAGCCTGATACAACGTCAGGTCGATGGTTTGATCGTTGCTTCCAGCATGCTCAGCGATCACGAATACCAGAAAATCAATCAACAGTTGCCGGTGGTGCAATTTGACCGGGTAATTGGCGACTCCACACTGCCGCTGGTTATTTCCGAAGCGGTGGAATCAACGGCGGAATTGGTGGAACGTATCGCCCGTCAGCATCAGGAAGAATTCTATTTCATTGGCGGCCAGGCGCGCATTTCCCCTACTCGCGACCGGCTGGCCGGGTTTCAGTTGGGGTTGCAACGCGCAGGGCTGGAATGTCGACCTGAATGGATCATTCATGGCAGTTACCACCCCAGTTCCGGTTATGAAATGTTTGCCCAGCTATGCGCCACGCTGGGCCGTCCGCCCAAGGCGTTGTTTGTTGCGGCCTGTGGCCTGCTGGAAGGGGTATTGCGTTACCTGAATCAGCACAACCTGATGGAAAGCGATATCCGGCTGTGCAGCTTTGACGATCATTATCTGTTTGATTGTTTACCGATGAAGATTGATACCATCGCTCAGGATAGTGAGGCGCTGGCAAGAAACAGCTTTGACATGATTACGCGCTTAATCGACCAGCAACCGCTGGGGGAAGACAAACGCTATATATCGACGCGTATACACTGGCGGCATCCTGATTCACGTCAGTAAATCAAGCGCCGCCAGCGCTGTACATCAACTTATGTACATTCAATTATGTACATTCAACTATTTAGCGGCGGATTCTGCGCCAACCAATCCAACTTTGAGATAACCGGCTTTGCGCAGCGTATCCATGACGCTCATCATGGTTTCATAATCCACGCTTTTATCTGCCTGAAAGAAGATAGTGGTTTCTTTATTGGCGCTGGTTTTGGCATCCAACGCCTGGGCCAGCGACTGCTCATTGACCGCGTCGTCGCCCACATAGAGTTGCTTGTCCGCTTTCACCGTCAGGTAAACCGGTTTTTCCGGGCGAGGCTGCGGCGCGGCAGAAGAAGCTGGCAGGTCGATGCGAATATCCACCGTCGCCAGCGGCGCCGCCACCATAAAGATGATTAGCAACACCAACATGACATCGATAAACGGCGTCACGTTGATGTCATGCATCTCGCCATTTTCACTCACATCATCATTCAAATGCATGGCCATGGCTTATCCCACCCGCAGTTTATGCGCCGATGGCGCCATCCGGTTGTCATTGCTGGCGGCAACATCCAAATCGCGGCTCAATAGCAGCAGCACCTGCGCGGCAGCATCTCCTACCTGCGCTTTATAGCCGGTGATCCAACGAGCGAAGACATTATAAATCACCACCGCAGGGATCGCCGCCACCAAACCAATCGCCGTCGCCAGCAAAGCTTCGGCGATACCCGGCGCAACTACCGCCAGATTGGTGGTCTGCGTCTGCGCGATACCGATGAAGCTATTCATGATGCCCCATACCGTACCAAACAGCCCGACAAACGGCGCCACCGCGCCGACCGTCGCCAGATAGCCATTGCCCCGGCCCATATGACGCCCAGTCGCCGCAACGCGACGTTCCAGACGGAACGCGGTACGTTCCTTAATACCATTGTTATCATCAGAACGGGCTGACAGTTCCATCTCATTCTGCGCATCCATCAGCAGTTGCTGCGTAACGCTGCCCGCTTTGAAAGTTTCTGCGGTTTCCGCCGCATCATCAAGTGTTCTGGCCTGCTCCAATGCCTGAAATTCACGACGCAGGCGACGTCTGGCGCCAGTTATCTCAACCGTTTTGCTGAAGAAAATCGCCCAGGTGACAACGGATGCCAGCAGCAGGCCGATCATCACCGTTTTCACGACGGCATCAGCATGCTGATACATTCCCCAGACAGACAAATCCGTTTTCATCAGATTGTCGGTGCCGGGCGCGGCATTCGCAGGAAGGGAAAGCGATGAAGCGGGAACAGGCGCCGATGCCTCCGGCTGCGTCATTTCCGGGGCCGTTATTGCCGGGGCTGTCTGCGAGGCAGCCGCGCCTGCGTTATCGCCAGAAAGCGGCGTTGTCGCCGGGGCCGCAAACGCATTTCCACTTAGCCCGACGCTAACCAGCAGGATAATCAGCACGCTACGGGAAAATGCGCTGAACGCGCCACGTTTTTTTTGCCAGGCTGACGACGCCTGTTGAGTAATGTTACTGACAGCCGTATTCACGCTGTGCCTCCACCGTTAATTCAGTACTGTTTGCGACGCAAGAAATCAGCCTGAAATAATATCAGACCTTGAGTTAATTGATAGTTGTTCTCATTATTATTTACACTCAAAAAGATGCTGTTTGTCGTCTCACCTCGTGCGGATAGCGGCATCACAAACCAATAAGTTATAAAAAATAGGTTTAGTATGAATTTTTTCCATACTGAAACGCCCATCCACGCATCGTCCAAGGCGTGATAACGTAGAAAGTCTGCAATAACAGAGAGGATTCCGTTAACATTCGGTCATACAGGCGTTTTCAATAACCCGGCGAGACTTGAACAGAGAAAAGGTGATATTGGTTATGACAAGCAAAAAAACGGCAACGGCACTAGTCGCCGCAGGACGCAGCAAAAAATTCACGCAAGGTTCTGTAAATCCCATTGTCCAACGCGCTTCCTCTCTGGTATTTGATACCGTCCAGGATAAAAAACACGCCACTATCAACCGAGCGAAAGGCGCACTGTTTTATGGCCGGCGCGGTACGCTGACCCACTTTTCCTTGCAGGAAGCCATGACCGAACTGGAAGGCGGCGCTGGTTGCGTACTCTATCCCTGCGGCGCGGCGGCGATCGCCAACACCATACTTTCCTTTGTATCGACCGGCGATCATGTACTGGTAACCGGTTCCGCCTATGAGCCGACCCAGGATTTTTGCAACACCGTTCTCAGTAAGATGAATATCGGTACGACCTATTTCGATCCCATGATTGGGGCCGGTATCAGCGCGCTGGTTGAGGAAAACACCACGGTCGTGTTCCTGGAGTCGCCGGGCTCCATCACCATGGAAGTGCATGATGTCCCGGCGATTGTGCAGGCGGTGCGGCGCATCAATCCAGAAATCGTCATCATTATGGATAATACCTGGGCGGCGGGCATCCTGTTCAAGGCGTTGGCGTTTGATATCGATATCTCCGTGCAGTCCGGCACTAAGTACATTGTCGGTCATTCCGATGCCATGCTGGGGACAGCGGTCGCCAACGAGCGTTGCCTGGAGCAGTTACGTGAGCACTCCTATCTGATGGGACAAATGGTTGATGCCGACACCGCCTATCTCGCCAGCCGCGGTCTGCGAACGCTGGGCGTGCGTTTGAAACAGCATCAGGAAAGCAGTATTCGCATCGCCAAATGGCTGGCGGCGCGTCCTGAAGTCGCCGTCGTTAATCATCCGGCCCTGCCTGAATGTAAAGGCCATGCATTCTATGCGCGCGATTTTTCAGGCTGCAACGGTCTGTTCTCCTTCGTTCTGAAAGCGCATCTGAGCAAAGAACAACTGGCGAACTATCTGGACCATTTCGAGCACTTCAGCATGGCGTATTCATGGGGCGGATTTGAATCGTTGATTCTGGCTAATCAGCCTGAAGACCTGGCCGCCATCCGTCCGGTTGCCGGCGTTGATTTTACCGGTACGCTGATTCGGTTACATATCGGGCTTGAAGATAGTGACGATCTGATTGACGATCTGGCCGCGGGCTTTGACAGAATTCAGGAAGTGTGACGTCCATAGGCCCGCCGTTCCTTGATTTCTCTGCATCGGCGCAGGTAAAAGGTGTATGATGGTGAGCGATAAACGCTTACTAAAAATTATTTTATCTTAACCGGAACGTAGCGTTTAGCCCGGTGTTTATCTTTGCGACAGGCTGCGGGCGCTTTGCCCTGTTTCTTTCTGTTTTTTAGGGCTTCAGTCATCTGGCAGGACGTAATATGAGTGTGGTTCACGACATTATTCAGGCGCTATGGCAGCAGGATTTCAGCGCGCTGGGCGACCCCAAAGTCATATGGGTGATTTACGGTATTTTGTTTACCACCCTGTTTCTGGAAAATGGCTTGCTGCCTGCCTCTTTTCTGCCCGGCGACAGCCTGCTGTTGCTGACAGGCGCCATGATTGCCAAAGGCGTGATGAGTTTTCTCCCCACCATGATTTTGCTGACCGTGGCTGCCAGCCTCGGTTGCTGGTTCAGTTATCTGCAAGGACGTTGGCTGGGCGATACCCGGCTGGTAAAAAGCTGGTTGTTGCAGTTACCCGCGCACTATCACCAGCGGGCCTACCGGCTTTTTTATCGTCACGGCCTGGTCGCCTTACTGATCGGTCGTTTTCTGGCATTTGTCCGCACGCTGTTACCAACGATAGCGGGGATTTCCGGGCTGAATAACGCCCGTTTTCAGATATTTAACTGGCTTAGCGGTTTCCTCTGGGTCGGCGGCATCGTGTCATTGGGTTACGCCATGAGCCATATTCCACTGGTCAAACGCTATGAAGATCAGGTAATGACCGGGCTTATCATTCTCCCCATCATTCTGTTGCTGTGCGGATTAATCGGCATGGTGGCGGTTGTGTGGCGCAAACGTCTGACACGCTGTCGGCATTGATTCACAACCCTGCCCGCGTTACCGAAAACCTTAGACGTATTTTTCGACTAGAATGAAACGACATGCCCGTTCTTACCGGGAGATCGCTATCGAGTCGTCTCATCAGCGGGCTGTGCCACCCTCCGCTAAACACCAACTATTATATTGATTAACGGTCGAAAAAGGAGAATGACATGACGCAACCCAAGATTAAGCTGGCTGACGGCAATATTATGCCGCAGCTGGGTCTCGGCGTCTGGCGGGCAAGTAATACAGAAACGGTCACCGCCGTGACCGAAGCTCTGAACATCGGCTATCGCGCCATTGACACTGCGGCAATTTATAAAAACGAAGAAGGTGTCGGTCAGGCATTACACGAGGCGCAAGTCGCGCGCGAAGCGCTATTCATCACCACCAAACTCTGGAACAGCGATCACACCGATCCACAGCGCGCACTGGAAGAGAGCCTGAGAAAACTGCAACTGGATTACGTGGATTTGTACCTGATTCACTGGCCGTTGCCGCATCAGGACACCTATGTCAATGCCTGGCGCGGGCTGATTCAACTTCAGGAGCAGGGGCTGACCAAAAGTATTGGCGTCAGCAACTTCCATAGCCACCATTTGCAACGGCTGAAAGAGGAAACCGGCATCCAGCCCGTTATTAACCAGATCGAACTGCACCCGCTGTTACAACAGCGTCCACTGCATATCTGGAACGTAAACCACCATATTCAAACCGAATCCTGGAGTCCGCTGGCCCAAGGCGGTGAAGGTATCTTCGATCAACCCATCATCCGCAAACTGGCGACGAAATACGATAAAACGCCAGCGCAGATCGTCATCCGCTGGCATCTGGATAACGGGCTGGTGGTGATTCCCAAATCGGTTACGCCTTCACGCATTCGAGAAAATTTTGACGTGTTCGATTTCAAGCTGGATAAAGATGAACTCGCCGAAATCGCAAAACTGGACAGCGGCAAGCGTCTCGGCCCCGATCCTGACGCGCCCTGAATCAGCGCATTTTCTTTTCCGCCGGCAAGCTGCGGCGCTTGCCGGTAAGTCCTCTCGATCTGGTTTTAGTCCGTCACCTGAAACTCATACACATCACTGCGACAGTAAACCTCACAGTACTCCAGTAAATCGCCATGCATATTGTAAGTGTGTTGTCGGGACAGCAACACCGGCGACTCCGCGGGAATGTGCAAATGCTCGGCAATGTCAGCCGGGCAAGCCAATGCCTTCAAACGATAGCGTTTTTTATCCGGGTAGATATTGCGGGCGGCCCAATACTGATAAAGCGAGTGCTCCAGTTGTTCCGGCTCCGGTAATAACGCCAGCGGGATCCATGTGATCTCCAACGATACCGGTTCGCCGTTGATTAAACGAACGCGCCGTAACTTGGTGACCAGTGTATCTGGCGGCAGCGACATTTTCGCTGCTATCGACGCGGGCGCTATTTTATTGACCCGCTCAAGCCACAGATTACCGGCTACCCCGCCCAGACGCAGAACCAATGATGTGAAGCCCGCTTCATCCGAATCCAGAGAATAGTCCAGATGTTGACTGATTCGGGTTCCCACGCCTTGCTGCCGAACAATCAGTCTTTTTTCTTCCAATAACGCCATAGCGCGGGAAACCGTAACACGTGATAACCCGGTTTGTTGAGCAATCAACCTTTCAGCAGGCAAAAACTGACCTGACAGTTCCTTACGCCGACCGATTTCCGTTTCAAGTAGCGAGGCAAGCTGCATATAACGAGGCGCTGAAGAAGGTTCACTCAGCTTATCCCGTATCCAAAGAAGTAGTTCCCGCATATCGCATGCCTTTTATTGTCTTACGCTGCTCTCAGCATACGCAATTGTTAAACACAAACGTTGAGCCAAAATTAGTTTGTCAGATAATTTCTTTAGGACTTAGATTGGCATCATAAAGGTATTAAATTGGACTTGCACGCTTCGTGTAATTTTCGTACACTTTACTCAGAAGTGCCAACACCAGGGGTCATGCAAGTGACCAAACAAAAAAACACCTCACGACATCATTTTGGCTGTCTTTGTTGTCAGCCTGTGGCGCGATGAGAGTGGATTAACTGAAGTCGATAATGCGGCTGTATCCCAAAATATGTCGCCCGCTTTGTTTGGGTCTGGGTCACAGCCGCATCATTTTTTCATCTGCGCTTATCATTTCATTTCTGATTTACACCATACTCATCGCCTTTCAAGCTAAGTTATTACCAGCCGTTAATATTGCATCGGCTAGTATTGATATAACTTTATGATAGGCTGAGTGTTGATGTGGATACGGCAGGAACAGGTGATAACAGCCGTTGTCAGTTGACGTGATGGATTTCACCTTCTTGCTGCCATTCATTGTGAACCTGGGCAAAAAAGGAGCAAGCCAGCATGGGTGAAACACAGCAACAAGATAAATATTCATCAGAAAACAATACCGTCTCAAACGATGCACTCTCACCAGGCAAAACATGGAAAGTAGAAAATACCGGTATTGATTTGGTGCCAGAATCAGAGCGCACCGGTAAGCCACTGGAATTATTCTGGATCTGGTGCGCCGCGAATATCGGTATCCTCGGTATTGTTTACGGCGCCATTGTCGTGTCATTCGGTCTTTCTTTCATTCAGTCCCTCCTTGCCGCCATTATCGGCGTCACCAGCTTTGCGTTGGTCGGTTGTACCTCCTTTGCCGGACAAACCGGACGAACGGCCACCTTGACGCTATCCCGTACCATTTTCGGCTTTAAAGGCAACATTGCCCCTACCGCGCTAAGCTGGTTCACCCTGATGGGGTGGGAAGCGGTGAATCTCATCACCGGTACACTGACGCTCGCCGCATTGTTTGAAGCATTAGGGTTCAACGCCAGCACCATACTGACAGCGGTCTGTCTGGTGCTGTTCGGCGGGCTGACCATCGCCGTCAGTATTCTGGGGCAGAACACGCTGATCTTTTTGCAGAGTTGGATCACGCGTATTTTCGGGACGATGACCCTCGTGGTGGTCATCTATATTCTGTTCAACACGCCGTGGCATACCGTTCTGGCGCTGCCGTCAGGCGACTGGCTGACCGGCTTCCTGCCCGCGGTTTCCGTTATCGCGGCCGGCACCGGCGTAGGCTGGACCATCGCGGGCGCGGACTACAGCCGCTACCAGAGCCCCACATCCAGCCGCCGCCGCGTCTTTGCCGCGGTGGTCGGCGGCGCGGCGCTGCCGTTGGTGCTATTGATGCTGGCTGGCATCCTGCTGTCATCGCAATTGCCCGATCTCGCCAGTTCCGCCAATCCGATTGCTCTGATCGGCACCGTTCTTCCCCCCTGGATGTCCGTGCCTTATCTGTTGACCGCCACCGCGGGCATTGTGACGATTGCCGTGCTCAGTCTCTACTCCGCCAGCCTCAATCTTCTGACCATTGGCGTCAAAGTTCCCCAGTCGATCGCGGTCGCCTTTGACGCGGTGCTGGTCGTCGGCGTCGCCATCTATGTGCTGTTTATTTCCGGTGATTTTCTGACGCCGTTTATCTCTTTCCTGATTTTCTGCGGCCTGTTTCTCGGCCCGTGGTCTGCAATATTTATCCTCGACTACCTGTGGCTCCGTCAGCATCACGGCTACAATCATGACGCCGTGTTCGGCCTGAACGGGAAAAATCTTGGCGTGCGTTGGGTGCCGCTGGTTTGCTGGTTGCTGGGCGCCATTTCCGGTCTGATGGTCACCAAAACCGGCTTTATTGACGGGCCGCTGGCTATCGGTATTTTTGCCAACTCCAGCCTCGGTCTGTTTGTCTCTTTTGGCATTAGCCTGATCACCTACTGGCTTTATCTGTTGATCAACCCGCAAGCGAAACAGTTATGACCGCTTTCATACCTGTACGCCCGATAGTGGTGATTGGCGGCGCTTGCGGCGATATGCTGCTGGCGCTGCCGCGCCTGCCCGTCAGCGGAGAGGATATTGAGGGCCAAGATCTGGGCCAACAGATCGGCGGCTGCGCCTTCAATGTCGCCAGGGTGCTATTTCGACTCAACGTGCCGATCATTAACGGCATGCCGGTCGGTAATGGTCCCTGGGGCAAAGCCGTCGAAGCCGCCATGACGGAGATAAATCTGCCGGTGCTGTTACGCAATACGGAAATGGACAATGGCTGGTGCCTCGCCTTGACCGAACCTGACGGCGAGCGAACCTTTATCGGCATCACTGGCTGCGAAGCGCATTGCAGCCGTGAACTGTTGCAACAGCTTACGCCGCCGGACAATGCCTGGATCTATGTGAACGGCTACGAATTGTTCGGCGAAGGGGGGAAGGCATTACGCGAGTGGATACTGGAACAGCCACAGAAAAAGCTGGTGGATTTCGGGCCGCGCCTGCCGTCCATCCCAGCGGATTTCATTACCGCACTGTCTAATACCGACGCCATACTGACCTTAAACCGCGACGAAACCAGACAGTTATGCGGCGCTGGCGATCCGGTTGCACAGGCAATGCGTTATGCGCAGCGCAGCGGGTTAACGCTGATCTGTAGACTGGATAAGGAAGGAGCGTGGATTTGTCCGCCAGCGGGTGAACCGACGGCCATCGCCGCCTATACGGTCGATGTCGTGGATACCGTCGGCGCGGGCGATGCGCACAGCGGCGGTCTGCTGGCCGGGCTGTCGGCAGGCTGGCCGCTGGTTGATGCCGTCGATCTGGCTAACCGGGTCGCGGCCTGCGTGGTTGCCAGCCAGGGAGCGGCGGGCGCGCCTGACTGGGACACACTACGCCATTACTTTCCGGCTTCACGGTTGCCGTAAGCCAACCCGGTTTCGTTCTATCATTACGGCGCAAGCAGGCCGCTTTTTTACCCGGCGCCGCTGGATAAGCCTCTGATCAAACGGGCGGCTGCACGATAAGTTGCCCCGCAGATCCCCGGTCAGCCATTTCCAGCGTCTGGCTGTAATACAGGAACGGGAAAGCCTGCGATGAAGGCTGGGTGAAATAAACCAGCAATTCGACGTCGTTATCAACCCAGACGGTATCTTTCCAGCCGCCGTCCTCAACCGGCACTGCGCCGCCGTTCACGCTGCGCACCAGAAACTTCACACCCTGTATATGGAACGGCTGTGGCGTATCGGCATGGATCAACCAGCGTTCACAGCGGCCAACCTGTGTTTGCACATCCATGCGGGTCATATCCCACATGGCGCCGTTGATCCCCGGTAGACTGTCGCCCAGACGAAACTCGCGTGTGCGGCTGATGCTGCCTTCAATGATGTTATCCGCCAGCAACCGCATCGGCAGATTGTCCGTCACCAGCGGCAGTAATCCTGTTGGTTTAAGCGTTAATATCTGAGTTGAAATCAGAATGCTGGATGGCTCAAACAGACCGCGCAAGCGATCCATGATCCCGGCTGATTCGCCCGCCGTCAGCGTCACCTCGCCGCCTTCAGCCATATCGACCACGATCTCCCGCCGTTCGCCAGGCGCCAGCGAGATCTGATTCACTGCCATCGGCGCTGGCAGAAGCCCCTGATCGCTGGCAATCACATGCATCGGGCGTCGATCACTCAGATACATCACATAGCGACGGGCATTTGATGCATTCAGCAATCTCAAACGCACCCAACCGCGCGACACTTCCACAAACGGATTCTGAACGCCATTCACCAGTAGCGTATCACCCAGGAAACCGCCGTTGGACGGGCTGTAAATCGGCGCGCCAAAATTATCCAGCCGTTTGTCCTGAATGATTAGCGGGAAATCATCAACGCCATAATGATTGGGAAGCGGAAGCGATTTGCTGGTACTGTCTTCAACCAGCCACAGCCCCGCCAATCCGTTATAGATATGGGCAGCCATGCGGTTCGGCGTATTGGCATGATACCAACAGGTCGCGGCAGGCTGGCGGATCGGCAGCACCGGCGACCAGTCCATCCCCGGCGAGATGATACGAGCCGCGCCGCCCATCAGCGAACCGGGAACCTGCAACCCGCCAATCGTCATCGCCACTGGTTCATTAAGCCGATTGCTGTAAATCAGCTTGACGTCATCGCCGTCATACACCCGTACCGTGGGGCCTAAATATCGGCCATTGATCCCCCAGACCGGGGTTTTGTGAGTATCAATAAAAGCCCAATGGGTGCGTTGCATCGTCAGAAACAGCGGTTGCCCCCGGCGCGACTCCAGTAACGGCGGTATCGGTAATGCGCCGGGAAGTCCATCCGCTTTCGCCGTCAATGGCGTCATCCCCGCACACAACGCAAGACCCGATGCCTGAATAAACTGACGTCGGCTGAGTGACATAATGTCTCCGTAAATCTGTTAAACCGTTTGCAAAGTGTAGCTTCCGACGAGTTACGCGGAAGAAATAACTATTTGGGTTTGGTCTGAGTAAAGCTTATTTTTTTTCCGCCGCTTCGCGTGCCGCGACCTCGGCATCCAGTTGCGCCAGTTTAGCGGCCATCAGATCGTGACAATGTGCGGCCAATTCACGTACCTGCTCTTTGGTGTAAGCATGGGTATCGACAGGCGGCAGCATTTCCACGATAACGAGGCCATTGTTCCAACGATTCAGCTTCACCTTGTTGCTGGTGTTCGAAATGCAAATCGGCACTATCGGCACGCCCGCGCCAATCGCCGCATGAAATGCGCCAGTTTTAAACGGCAGCAGACCACGGCCGCGGCTACGCGTACCTTCAGGGAACATCCAGATGGAAATATTGTGTTCTTTAATATGCTTCACCACCTGCGCGATCGTGCCGTGCGCCTTAGCGCGGTTTTCGCGGTCAATCAGCAGATTGCCCGTCAGCCAGTAAAGCGGACCGAAGAAGGGGATCCACAGCAGACTTTTTTTCCCGACGGTCACGGTGCGCGGTTGTACGGCATTCGATGCGGTAACCATATCGTAATTATTCTGGTGGTTGGCGATATAGATGCAATTACCGTAATGCGCCGCTTCTTCCGGTATGCGTAATTCAACCTTCAGGCCAAACACCACTGACAGCCGCCCGAAAAGACGACCAAATGTCGACACATGTCCGGGGTTTTTGGGACTGAACAGACAGTAAATAGAGCCAAAAATACAGATCAGGACCGATAATACGACCACCACAATAAAACGAACAATGAATAGCATAGCAACCTCATTAGCCAACCGCGCCGCCAGTATAGCGATTTCGCCATAAAAAACACGGTGATTCCTTTGTCGCAAATGGCGTTATGGTTATCAGATAATATCGAAGGGATCAGGCGCGCCGGGACGGTATGATATCGTCCCGGCGCTGATTATTCATTCTTCACTGGCGCCGTAGCCAACCGGTTTGGGCGCATCCACATCAATACGATCGATGCGTTGCAGACCACGCAGCAGCGTTCCTTTTCGTCCGCGTTCTCCCTGATATTTCTGTAGGTCGTTAGGGCGCAGCACCAATTTGCGTTTGCCGAAATACAGCGTAACCGAGGCCTGCGGCGGCAGCAGCAGCAGCCAGGTCAGGCGATCTTTGCCGCTGGCGAAATCCGCGGACGAAATCGACACGATCTTGTTGCCTTTGCCTTTCGATAATTGCGGCAAGTCGGAAACCGGGAACAACAACATTCTGCCGGCAGCGGTTATCGCCATCAGCAAGTTGTCGTCGCCTTTGATTTCAATCGGCGTCAGCGCTTTCGCGTTATCCGGCAGCGTGATAATCGCTTTACCCGCACGGTTGCGCGCCACCAGATCATTGAAGGTACAGACAAAGCCG
The DNA here is from genome assembly GCF_025840185.1 of Brenneria izbisi. Classification (GTDB taxonomy): domain Bacteria; phylum Pseudomonadota; class Gammaproteobacteria; order Enterobacterales; family Enterobacteriaceae; genus Brenneria; species Brenneria izbisi. Next base: position 94,159 of record NZ_JAMPJU010000009.1, on the reverse strand, counting down.
TATCCGGCATCCGAGGCCATCAACAACGGCTGATCGTCCGCCGCCATCAGCACCTGCTCAATCGTCGCTCCCGGCGGCGGGGTCAGTTTGCCGGTCAGCGGTTCGCCCTGACCGCGTGCGGAAGGCAGCGTGAGCGGATCAAGCGCATAGCTGCGTCCGGTCGAGTCGATAAACACCACTGGCTGGTTGGTTTTCCCTTTCGCCGCGGCGCGGAAGCTATCGCCCGCCTTATAACTCAGTCCGGCGGGATCGATATCGTGTCCTTTGGCGCTGCGCACCCAGCCCATTTCCGATAATACAATCGTCACCGGCTCAGAAGGCACAAAATCGTGCTCGCTCATAGCTTTCGCTTCGCTGCGCTCATGCAGCGGTGAACGACGCTCGTCGCCATAGGCCTGCGCATCCGCCTGAATTTCTTTCTTCAGCAGGTTGCTGAGCTTACGCTCTGACGCCAGCAGCGCCTGAAGCTGATCGCGCTCTTTCGCCAGATCGTCCTGCTCACCGCGGATTTTCATCTCTTCCAGCTTGGCCAAATGACGTAATTTCAGTTCCAGAATCGCTTCGGCCTGGGTTTCACTCAGGCTGAACTGGCGCATCAGTACCGGTTTTGGTTCATCTTCCGTGCGAATGATATGAATGACTTCATCGATATTCAGGAACGCCACCAGCAAACCTTCAAGGATATGCAGGCGCTTGAGCACTTTCTCCAGCCGATAATTCAGACGACGACGCACCGTGTCTCGACGGAATACCAGCCATTCGCTCAGGATCTCGACCAGCCCTTTCACGCGGGGACGACCATCCAGACCGATCATGTTCATGTTGATGCGGTAGCTTTTTTCCAAATCGGTGGTGGCGAACAGGTGGTTCATCACCTGATCGAGATCAATGCGGTTGGAGCGCGGCACCAGCACCAGACGCGTGGGGTTTTCATGATCGGATTCATCACGCAAATCTTCAATCATCGGCAGTTTCTTGGCGCGCATCTGGCTGGCTATCTGCTCCAGCACTTTAGCGCCCGAAACCTGATGAGGCAGCGCCGTGATGACCACGTCGCCCTCTTCTTTCTTCCAGATAGCGCGCATGCGTACCGAACCGCGTCCATTCTGGTATATTTTGCGCACTTCATCGCGCGGAGTGATAATTTCCGCTTCAGTGGGGAAATCCGGCCCCTGAACGTGCTGTAACAACTCATCCAGCGACGCGTTCGGTTTATCAATCAGCGTCACGGCGGCGGCGGCCACCTCACGGATATTGTGCGGCGGAATATCCGTCGCCATCCCGACCGCGATCCCCGTCGTCCCGTTGAGCAAGATGTTCGGCAACCGGGCAGGCAACATCTTCGGTTCCTGCATCGTGCCGTCAAAGTTCGGCACATAGTCGACCGTCCCCTGGCCCAGTTCGCCGAGCAACACTTCCGCATATTTGGACAGCCGCGATTCGGTATAACGCATGGCGGCGAATGACTTCGGATCATCCGGCGCCCCCCAGTTCCCTTGTCCATCCACTAGCGGATAGCGGTAGGAGAACGGTTGCGCCATTAATACCATCGCTTCATAACAGGCGCTGTCGCCGTGCGGATGATATTTACCCAATACGTCACCGACGGTACGGGCGGATTTTTTGAATTTGGCGCTGGCATTCAGGCCCAGTTCCGACATGGCGTATACGATACGGCGCTGTACCGGCTTCAGACCGTCACCGATGAATGGCAACGCCCTGTCCATGATGACGTACATGGAATAGTTCAGATATGCATTTTCAGTAAAGGTATGCAGCGCAAGACTTTCTGCGCCGTCATGAGTCATCTCACTCATTTATCTCACTTTCCTCACATCGCGGCGCGATTATTACGCTTCCCGACACGCCATACGGCGGTATGTTTGGTGGGAATAGTACCGCAAGCGCTGTTCAAAAACACTCATGCGTTTTTTTCGTAGACATGCCTGTCGTTGCCTGCGGCTGAAATAGTAAATTGGCATTATAAATAATGGGGATTTTATATTAGCCATGCTAACAATTTCACTAGTAGCCATATGGTATCGCCCCGAAAGATCCCCCCTGAATACCAGCTAAAAAATTATTAATTAATTGTATTTTATTGATTTTATAGCTGTTTTCTTTTTATTTCCTCACCGTTCCCCTCTGTTTTTTAATTATGACTATACTTTAGCCTGATTAATATTAACACCTTGTTCAACAAGGTGTTAATAGTCTGAAAATAACAGATTAATAGGGGTGGGTATGAACGTTTCGAATGAATTACATGTGGCGAAAAAGATCTCATGGGGCAGTATCATCGGCGGTGTTGTAACCGTATTAGCCGTATCATTATTATTCTCCACGCTTGGCACCGGTTTGGGGTTTTCGATTGTCGATCCTTTGTCGGATGAACCGGTGGATGGCGTGGGAACCACCGTTCTGGTTTGGTCAGCGTTATCCATCATTGTCAGTCTGGCGGCGGGAGCATTTATTGCCGGACGATTAGCGGCGGTAGACGGTTTGATTCATGGCTTTCTGGTCTGGGCGACGGCGCTGATTGTCGCCGCCGTGTTAGGCGGCATGTTGCTTGGCGGCGCGATAAAAGCCACCGGCAACGCGCTCGGCTCAGTGGCATCGCTAACGGGAAACGTGATTTCCGGCGCAGGCTCTGCCGTGGGCGGCGGTATGCAAGGCATCGCCAATCTGGGCGGCAAGGCGTTTGAAAATCTTGATCTGGATACCAGTCTGCAACCGGAACAGATGACCGATGAAGTAGCGGAAGCTTTACGCAACAGCGATATTGAGTCATTGCATCCAGACTATATGCAAAAACAGTTGGAAGGAGCAAAAACCGAGATTGGCGAAGCGATAAAAGCCATTGCCGTCAACCCGGATAACAGTGACGCGATCATCCAGAGTTTGATCGAAAAGCTGAAAGCCCGCGGGGAAGCATTAGCGCAAGACGTGGATCGTGACAGCCTGACCAAAGCGCTGGCAGATAATACCGCCATGACGCAGGAAGAAGTGAACCAAACTGTCGATAACCTGATTGAGGCCAAGAATAAAACGGCCCAGTTGGTCAACCAGCGTCTGAGTGAGGCGGAAGCCCGCATTGAACAGGCCAAACAGCAGTATGCCGACATGAAGCAGAAAACGCGCGAACAGGCGGCGGTTGCCGCTTCCGCCGCTGCACAGGCCGCGTTCTGGTCATTCTTTGCCTTGCTGATTGGCGCTGTCGTCAGCGTATTCGCCGGTTTGTGGGGGGTTAAAACCTGTAACCGGGGCCACATCGCGTAACTGACATTGAGACCATCGTCATACTACAGGCTCCGGGAAAGGGGCCTGTTTTTTATATAAACGTTATTACATAACTCCCTTCTTTATTACCCCGCATATCACCTGCGTATAACTAATCCAAAACGTTTTATTAAGAATTATTCATCATTATTGCAACGGCTAATGATAATGAATAGCATATGATAATAATTATCATTACCTCTTTTTCATCATGTTATAGCCGGTTTGTTTTCTGCCATCGCCATTCATTGCCAGCACGTTATCGCGACGCCGTTGGTCGGACAGAACCATAGCAAAGAGTATCATCATGTTAATTAATAAGAATTTAAATAAGATCTTCCTCAGTGGGATATTAACAGGCATCGCATCAAACAGCGCAGCGGCGGAAACGCCGCCTACCGCCGCCGAACCGACCGGGGACGTGATGATTGTTCACGCGCCGGAAATCGAGAAAAAAGCGGGGTCTTCGGTTTCGATAACCGCTGAGGATATGCAAAAACACGGTGGGAATGACTTCGGCACCATTATGCGTTATCAACCGCTGATTAGTGCGACTGGCTCCAGCGGCGGCGCCTCTAACGGGAAAAGCGGCTTTGATCGTGGCGGTTATACGGGCTACAACATTCGCGGAATTGAAAGCAACCGCGTGGCTATCGATGCCAATGGCATTGCGTTGCCCAACGCGACCGGACGCAGCTATGCCAGCCGCGCCGGATTTAATACCTTCGGCATGGGACGCGACTACATTGACCCTTATCTTTACGGACGCGTCAACATCGAATCTGGCGTAACCCCGGCAGAGAATGCAATCAATGCGCTGGGCGGCAGCGTGTCATTCCGTGCGAAATCAGCCGATGATTACCTAAACGCCAACAAGCGGGAATATTTTGGTTTTCAAAGCGACTACGACTCAGCCAACCGTGGCTGGCATAACGGTATTACGGCGGCGGGCGGAGATGACGAACTACGCGGCATTGTGGTGCTAAGCCGCCGTGATGGTCAGCAAACCCGCAATAACAGCGACGATATCGCGGCTTATCCGGCCAACTGGCACTCCAATGCGTTTTTGGCCTCCGGTATCTGGCAGCCAAATGATGAACATCAGTTCACCGGCACGGTGGACTACTACCATAAAACCAATCACACTCGCTACGATTACTGGGGCAGCCTGCCGAGCAGCAATACCATTTACGGTACGGCGCAGCAAAGCAGCCAGACCCGCCGCTGGAGCGTCAGCCTGAAAGATCGCTGGACGCCGCTCAACAATACGCTGGTCGATCTGATCGATAGCCGCATTTACTTCCAGAACAGTGAATCGCACGATAATACCTGGCTGCCCACCACAACAGGGATCGCCGCCGCTGACAGCCACCGCATCTATTCCGATTACAATGTTAAAACCTACGGGTTGGAAACTCACATGGTGAAAAATTGGGATCGCCATGAGTTCAGTTGGGGTATCAATGCCAGTCAAACCAAAACTGAACGCCCATTCAGGCAAGATCCTAATCAAACGAGCGCCAACAACATTATGCAGCCGGAAGCGGACAGCAATAGTTATACCGTTGGCGGCTTTGTACAGGATACGATTTCCTGGGATCTGGCCGGTCACGCATTTTCCGTCGTCCCTGCTGCGCGCGTGGTGCATCAGCGAACCAAACCGGATAACGCTGGCAGCATGAGCGGCAATGGCAGCGTTATTAATGAATCCGACGTTAACAGATTATACGGTAAAGCCAACAGCGATACGCAGTTCCTGCCTTCACTGAGCTTCCTGTATGACATCACGCCGAAATTGACAACCTATGTGCAATATCGCCGTGGCGCCCAATTTCCAGATGCCAGCCAGCTTTATGGCAGCACCAATCTGGATGCCAACTTTGCCGGCCCTTTCCAATATGCGTTTATTGGCAACAGCGATCTCAAGACAGAAACCAGCAACAACGTAGAATGGGGATTAAAGGGGGAACTGACCGAAGGCGTGACCTTCCGCACCGCGCTGTTCTACAACACCTATAAAAACTTTATTGCCAATACCCGTTACAGCCGTGGCGCCAATCCCGATAGATTTACCAATGTTCCCAGTAATATCAATACGATATACCAGGCTGAAAATCGAGATAAAGCCTATATCTATGGTGGCGAAATCAGCAGCAAAATCAATTTCGGTACGTGGTTCCCAGCCATTGACGGGCTAAGCACCACCCTGGCGTTCGGTTACACCCAAGGTCAATCCAAATCCCGCTATCTGGGCGACCGCTATATTGATCTCGATAGCGTTGCCCCGATGAAAGCGGTCATCGGTATCGCCTATGACGATCCGTCCCAGCGTTACGGTGCGGCGTTGACGTCCACCTTCCAGAAAGGGAAACAGGCACAAGACACTAACCGTCAAAACTATAACAATTCAGGTTCTCCTATTACCGCATCCACCACCGAATACATGCGTGTTCCCGGCTACGGTATGATTGACCTGACGGCTTACTGGCGCGTGCTGCCGAACGTGAAACTGAGCGGCGGCGTGTATAACCTGACGGATCGTAAATACTGGGATTACCTGAGCAGCCGCCAGATTGAAACGATCACGGCTCAGGATCGCTATGATCAGGCATTAGCCGTGCAACCGGGCCGTACCTTCCAGCTTGGCGTTAATGTGGATTTCTGATTCAGATGCAATAAGGCGATGCCGATGCATCGCCTTATCATAGGGACAGAATCACAGGGACAAAACGTGGAAATGTTTTGCGTACTCAGCGGCAACCGACGTTATACCTCGATTTCCGCTTCGTCGCCCTTTTCTTGCAGCCAGTTACGCCGATCTTCGGAACGTTTTTTCGCCAGCAGCATATCCATCATCGCCATGGTTCGATCAACGTCATCGTCACCAATGGTCAACTGCACCAAACGACGAGTATTCGGATCAAGCGTGGTTTCGCGTAGCTGCAACGGGTTCATTTCACCCAACCCTTTGAAGCGCTGTACGTTGGGTTTGCCTTTCTTACGTTTCAGTTGTTCCAGCACACCCGCTTTTTCCTCTTCATCCAGCGCGTAGTAAACCTCTTTTCCCAGATCGATGCGGTATAACGGCGGCATCGCCACGTAGACATGGCCGCCGCGCACCAGCGCCCGGAAATGACGGACAAACAGGGCGCACAACAGCGTGGCGATGTGCAAACCATCAGAGTCCGCATCCGCCAGAATACAGATCTTGCCGTAACGCAACTGGCTGAGATCGTCACTGTCGGGATCGATACCGATCGCCACCGAAATATCATGCACCTCCTGAGAGGCCAGCACTTCATCGGAAGCCACTTCCCAGGTGTTCAGGATCTTCCCCTTGAGCGGCATAATCGCCTGAAACTCGCGTTCGCGCGCCTGTTTCGCCGATCCGCCCGCGGAGTCCCCTTCCACCAGAAACAGTTCGGTACGATTCAAATCCTGCGAAGTGCAGTCCGCCAGCTTGCCGGGCAACGCCGGGCCGCTGGTCAGTTTTTTACGCACCACCTTCTTGGCCGCGCGCATACGCCGCTGAGCGCTGGAGATCGCCAGTTCAGCCAGTTGTTCCGCAGCCTGAACGTTCTGATTCAGCCACAAGCTGAATGCATCTTTCACCACGCCGGAAACAAACGCGGCGCACTGGCGCGAAGACAGACGCTCTTTGGTCTGTCCGGCGAACTGCGGCTCCTGCATTTTTACCGATAGCACATAAGCACAGCGCTCCCAGATATCGTCGGCGCTCAGCTTCACCCCACGCGGCAGAATATTGCGGAATTCACAGAACTCGCGCATCGCATCCAGCAACCCTTGCCGCAGGCCGTTAACGTGCGTGCCGCCCATCGGCGTGGGGATCAGGTTAACGTAGCTTTCCGTCAGCAGGTCGCCGCCTTCCGGTAGCCACAGCAACGCCCAGTCCACGGCTTCGGTATCCCCGGCGATGGAGCCCAGAAACGGTTTTTCCGGCAGGGTGATCAAACCATTCACCGCTTCACACAGGTAATCGTTCAGACCATCCTGATAGCACCAGCGCTGTTCGGTATTGTTGAGCTTGTCCTTGAAAACGATCTCGACGCCGGGGCACAGCACCGCTTTGGCTTTCAACAAGTGCGTCAGGCGCGATACCGAAAAGCGCGCACTATCGAAAAATTTCGCATCCGGCCAGAAATGTACCCGCGTACCGGTATTACGGCGGCCACAGGTTCCCGTTACCGTGAGATCCTGCACTTTGTCGCCGTTTTCAAACGCCATGTCATAGACTTGTCCGTCGCGTCGAACCGTTACCTCCACGCGCGATGACAGGGCGTTAACCACGGAAATCCCCACGCCATGCAAGCCGCCGGAGAACTGGTAGTTTTTGTTGGAGAACTTGCCGCCGGCGTGTAACCGGCACAGAATCAACTCAATGGCCGGCACGCCTTCTTCCGGGTGGATATCCACCGGCATACCGCGGCCATCATCAATGACTTCCAGTGACTGATCGTCATGCAGAATCACATCAATACGCCGCGCATGTCCCGCCAATGCCTCATCGACGCTGTTATCTATCACCTCTTGCCCCAGATGATTAGGGCGTGTGGTATCGGTATACATGCCCGGACGACGGCGCACCGGCTCCAGTCCGCTGAGTACTTCAATCGCATCAGCGTTATAGCTTGATTGAGTCATGGTTTGAATTAATTCTTTGTTTTAAAAAGATTATTTACAGGATCGTTTTCAATGAAATCCGCGGTGATCAGTCTGCCGTCAAGCCCAGAAAATTCACTATGGGCGCAAAAAAGTGTTCAAATCCGACAAAGGCATGATTGCCTCCCGATTCCACTGTTTGACGACAGTGCGTGTAATAGGCGACCGCCTGACGATAGTCCAGAACTTCATCCCCGGTCTGAAGCAACAACCAGAGCAAATCCGGCGATTCCAGCGGTTCAACCTGCATCACTTTCAGATCGTAAACGTGCCGTGACTCTAGCACATATTGCTCGCCTGTGTAGGGGTTCTGATATTCGCCCAAATGGTCGAGCAACAGCTCAAACGGTCTGATGGCCGGATTCACCACAACCGCAGGCAGGGTGAAGCACTGGGATAACCAGGTGGCATAATAACCACCGAGCGAGGAACCAACAATGCCCAGCGGATGTCCGGCGTGCGCCATCACCAGCGACTCCATCAACTCGGCTGCTTGCGCCGGGTAAGGCGGAAGTTGCGGGATCAGCATGTCAATATCAGGGTGCCGGCTTGCCAGCCAGCGCTTCAGCGCGGTGGCTTTCGCCGAATCGGGGGTGCTGTTGAAGCCGTGAAGATAGAGTAAGGTCGGCATTAATAACCGTCCGAATTCATATCCGGCAGAAATTCACTCCCCGACAGACGATACACCGTCGTCTCCAGACGGCCATCAGGCATCAGATCCAGATGACGCCAGCCGGGTGCGACATCATCAATGGTAAAACTGGTGCAGTGTGGTTTGAACTGCACACAAGTCGACGGCGTTGCCAGCACACGGCGGCCATGCCAGTCGAGATCCATTTCCTGGTGGATATGTCCGCACAGAATGGTATTCACCCGCGGGTAGCGCTCCAGCACCGCGTCCAGATGATGCGCATTACGCAAGCTGTGCTGGTCAAGCCAGGTGCAGCCGCAAGGCGAAGGATGATGATGCAGTAAAAGCAGTGTGTAGCGATCAGGCTGGCTTTGCAGGCAGCGCTCCAGCCACTCAAGCTGATAATCGCTCAGTTCGCCATGCGGCACGCCAAAGACCTGACTATCAAGCAGCACGATCTGCCATTTATCGCCGACCAGCACATGTTTGGAGGGCGCAATCCCCGCTTGCGCCAACGCATCCACCATGGCGGGTTGAAAATCATGATTGCCCGGCAACCACACGCAAGGCGCGACCAGTTGCCGGATGCCACGCGTAAAGTGATGATAGGCTTCAAGAGAGTGATCCTGCGCCAGATCTCCCGTCGCGACGATCAAATCGAACTTTCCCTGCTGGGCTTTTATGGCATTCAGTACCGCGTGATAGCTGCGATAGGTGTTAATACCAAGCAATGTTTCATGCTCGCCGGCAAACAGGTGGGTATCTGTTATCTGTAAAATCCTGATTCTGGCCCCACTCGCCACAGGAAGTGTCAACAGGCTTTCCAAATGGTGTCCTTGGTTACTTAAATCTGTCTATACCCGTCATCTTGCAAGTCACAGAGGCATTGGCCTCCCGTGTCTTGAAATCTATTGGGTATCAAAAACCGGAATCGACATCGAACCATACGCCAAACAATACCTTAGCCAATCAGCAAGAAACTGATTAATTTGATGCTTTTCGTCACGTTGATGTAACTTGTTATTCGGATAATCATAACGTGCTTTGAAACGGAAGATCTGCTGACTGGCACACACTTCCGCAACCAGCGCGTCATGATACAGTCTGACCGTCATCATTGGCAGGCTCCAGTAGCTTACCGTCGGCGCGGTCTGCTTAATTTCAACCAGCGAAGTATAACGGGTAGACTCAAGGATCGTTAAACGATAGACCGCATGATTAACGTGATAAACCGCGGTTTCACCGACTTCGTCAATACGGGGCAGCAAACGCCGTAATTGCATAAAATTGGTTTCGCATAACCTCATCATTGCCGGGAAATCCGGGGTATAACGCTTCATAAATTCAATCCACCCACGTGTTTCTCAGTTTCTCATGGTGCAACGCCAACCATTGCAAGGCAATGACAGACGCCGCGTTATCAATAATTCCTTGCTCAACCCATTGATAGCTCTGCTCGCGGCTGACGACATGCACGCGAATATCTTCATTTTCTTCCGCCAGACCGTGAATGCCGATCGCCGTGCGGGTATCCACCTCGCCTACCATAACAGCCAGACGCTCACTGGCGCCACCCGGACTGGCAAGGTAGCTGATTATCGGTTGGCAGCGCCCCACCGTCAGCCCGGCTTCCTCAAGGGCTTCACGTCGGGCAACCTCTTCCAGACTCTCGTCCGGCTCAATCATGCCTGCCACCAACTCAAACAACCAGGGGGAAGCGCTGGTGTCATAGGCGGCGATACGAATCTGTTCGATCAAGACAACCTCATCCCGTACAGGATCATAAGGCAACAGAACCACCGCGTGACCACGCTCAAAAATCTCACGACTCACTTCGCCGCTCATTTCACCATTAAACAGACGATGGCGAAAACGATAGCGTTGCAATGAAAAAAAACCGCTGTATAGCGTTTCACGTGCAATAATTTCCACATCATCTTTCGTAAACGTAACCGGACCAGAGACTGAAGACCCCATGACTAAACTCCTATAATGAGTATTGATGGAATCCGGTATTGTAGGACGGAAATCCTTGTCATTATACTCATCGTTGTTTTGATGGATTTGATTTTGATAGTTTCGTTTGTGGTAGATTTATCGTCTCTCAGCCCGGTTTTTGTACAGACTGATGATAACGGACGTTCTGAAGCGGTCGCGCGTCTCCGGCAAAACGCACCGTTCAGGCCTGAATCGTCAATAACATTAATCGGTTCGGACAACATCCACGGCAAGATGGCACGTTCAGCTACCTTATCCTATTGGCAGATTCTGATAGAATCGACAATTATTTATTCGTCTTATAGATAGCGCAACCATCAACCATAGCGACATTGCGGCACAACAAGGAATGCAAATGAAGAAATTGCTCCCTCTTCTCATCGGTTTGAGCCTGGGCAGCTTTAGTGTCATGGGCCATGCGGAAAATCTCTTACAGGTTTATCAGCAAGCAAAAAACACCAATCCTGATTTACGCAGCGCCGCCTCTGTTCGCGATGCCGCGTTTGAAAAAATCAATGAGGCGCGTAGTCCATTGCTGCCGCAGTTGGGACTGGGCGCTGATTATACCTATAACAACGGTTATCGCGACAATAATGGCGTGGACAGCAATGTGAAAAGCGCATCATTGCAGTTGACGCAGACCCTGTTCGATATGTCCAAATGGCGCGCGCTGACATTACAGGAAAAGCAGGCGGGCATTGAGGATGTCACTTATCAAAGCGCGCAACAGGCGTTGATTCTGAACACCGCTACCGCCTATTTCAATGTGCTGCGCGCGATTGATTCGCTGTCCTACACCAACGCTCAGAAACAGGCGATTTACCGCCAGTTGGATCAGACCACGCAACGCTTCAATGTCGGTCTGGTCGCCATTACCGACGTCCAGAACGCCCGCGCGCAATATGACAGCGTGCTGGCGAATGAAGTGCTGGCGCGTAATACGCTGGATAATGCGCTGGAATCCTTGCGTCAGGTTACCGGGAATTTTTACCCGCAGTTGGCGGGGCTGAATATTGAACGTTTCTCGACGCAGCAACCAGAGCAGGTCAATAACCTGTTGAAAGAAGCTGAAAACCGCAACCTGAACCTGCTATCCGCTCGTTTGAGTCAGGATCTGGCGCGTGAGCAAATCCGGCAGGCGCAAACCGGCCATATGCCGACGCTGGATCTGACCGCATCGACAAGCGTCAGCGATACTCGCTATTCCGGCTCTCAGACACGCAACAGCAATCAGTTCAATGACAGCGACGCCGGTCAAAACCAGGTCGGCATCAATTTCACGCTGCCGCTCTACAGCGGCGGCGCCACCAGTTCTCAGGTGAAACAGGCGCAGCACAGTTTTGTCAGCGCCAGCGAATTGTTGGAAAGCGCTCATCGTTCAGTGGTGCAGACGGTGCGCTCGTCGTTTAACAACATCTCCGCCTCTATCAGCAGCATCAATGCTTACAAACAGGCTGAAGTGTCCGCACAAAGCTCGCTGGATGCGATGGAAGCTGGCTATCAGGTCGGCACCCGCACGATTGTCGATGTGCTGGACGCCACCACCACGTTGTATAACGCCAAGCAGCAGCTTTCCAGCGCGCGTTATGACTATCTGATCAATCAGTTAAACATTAAATCCGCGCTGGGTACGCTCAATGAAAGCGATCTGCAAACGCTGAACGCCGCGTTAGGTCAACTGGTATCAACCACGCCGGCGGTCACCGGCAGCGACGGCGGCGCGCCGCTCGCCAACATGACCTCCGCATCGTCGGCGCCGCTTCAGTAAACTTACCGCTCAGGGGAACATTTGTTCCCCTGTTCATTCCTGTCAGCCCGATAACGCGAAACGTCGCACAGCGGAATGTATAGCAACGTAAAGAGTCGCTTGGTCACGGCCATTGGCGCTTTAAATTCCATTAACCTTCCCCTATTCTTAGCCCACAAGTTGGTTATTCGGCATGACGCCTTTTCTCTGGGATTAACACGATGAAACGTACAAAAGATATTAATCAGGAAACTTTCCGTAAGGGATGGCGGACATACCGTCTGGCGCCGGTCGCGTTAGCGGTCAGTGCGGTATTTGTTTTGGCCGGTTGTGAACAGACTGATGAAACCGTGTCTCTGTATCAGAATGCCGACGACTGCTCCGCCGCCAATCCATCCATGAGCGAACAATGCACCACAGCTTACAATAACGCCTTGAAAGAAGCGGAGAAAACCGCGCCCAAATACGCGACCCGCGAAGACTGCGTGGCCGAGTTTGGCGAAGCGCAGTGTACGCAGGCACCGGCTCCCGCACAGGCAGGCATGGCTGCTGAACCGCAACAAAGCGGCAGTTTCTGGATGCCGCTGATGGCCGGTTACATGATGGGCCGGATGATGGGCGGCGGCGCGGGTTATGCCCAGCAACCGCTGTTTACCTCAAAATCGCCGACCAGTCCGGCTAACGGCAAGTTTGTCGATGCCACTGGCCGGAACTACGGCAATGCCACCACAGGTCGTTCCATTACCGTCCCCAAAACAGCGCTGGCGCCTAAACCGGCAACCACATCCACCGTCACGCGTGGCGGCTTCGGTGAAACCGTCGCCAAACAGACCAGTATGCAGCGCAGTAGCGCCAGTTCATCCTCCCGCAGCATGGGTGGTTGAGGACATATTTGATGAAGCGGATAGAGATTCAGGAACGTCCTGACTGGCGTGAAAAAGCGACTGAGTTCGGTTTTCGTTTTCATACCATGTATGGCGAGGCTTACTGGAGTGAAGAGGCTTACTACCAGTTTACGCTGGCTCAAATCGAAGAGCTTGAAGACACCACGGCGGAACTACACCAGATGTGTCTGCAAGTGGTGGATAAGGTCGTCAACAGTGAACAACTGCTGACGAAATTTCGCATCCCCAAACATACCTGGGATTTTGTCAGAACCTCATGGCGCACCAACCAGCCATCGTTGTATTCACGCCTCGATCTGGCTTATGACGGCCAGACGCCGGCCAAACTGCTGGAGAATAATGCCGATACCCCGACGTCACTGTACGAATCGGCGTTTTTCCAGTGGCTGTGGCTGGAAGATCAAATCAAGTCAGGACAGTTGCCGCCAAGCGCCGATCAGTACAACAGTATTCAAGAAAAACTGATCGAACGTTTCGAAGATCTGAAGCTGAACCATGGTTTCGGATTGATGCATTTCGCCTGCTGCCAGGATACCGAGGAAGACCGCGGTACAGTGCAATATCTTCAGGATTGCGCGCTGGAAGCCGGTCTGCCAAGCGAATTTCTGTACATGGAAGAGATCGGGCTTGGTGAGAAAGGCCAGTTTACCGATCTGGAAAATCAGGTTATCAGCAACCTGTTCAAGTTGTATCCGTGGGAGTTCATGCTACGGGAAATATTCTCAACCAAGCTTGAAGACGCCGGGGTTCGCTGGCTGGAACCCGCCTGGAAAAGCATTATCTCCAATAAGGCATTGCTGCCGATGCTATGGGAAATGTTCCCGAATCATCCTAACCTGCTTCCCGCTTATTTTGCCGAAGATGATCATCCCGCGCTGGAAAATTACGTCATCAAGCCACTGTTTTCGCGTGAAGGCGCCAACATTCAAATAGTAGAAAACGGTAAGGAAATTGCTTCGGTGGGCGGCCCTTACGGTGAAGAGGGAAAAATCATTCAGCAATATCATCCACTGCCGAAATTCGGCGACAGCTATACGCTGATCGGTAGTTGGCTTATCAATGATCAACCCTGCGGCATCGGGATGCGCGAAGATCGTCAGATCATCACCCAGGATCTGTCACGTTTCTATCCGCATATCATTCTGGATTGATGACTGTAAATTACATACCCTAAATAATTCGAGTTGCAGGAAGGCGGCAAGCGAAGGAATCCCGATGAGCTTACACCAGTAAGTGATTCGGGTGAATGAGCGCAGCCAACGCACCTGCAACTTGAAGTATGACGGGTATAGGCACGGTCTTAACAACCGTGCCTCTGTCCGCATAACGCGCTTATCCCACCTGCACCGACAACATGCTTATCGAGCCCATATCAAGACCATCGATCGGGATACTGATAGCTTCTTTACCATCCCAGCCGCCCAGCACATAAAGCAGCGGCAGAAAGTGATCCGGCGTCGGATTGGATAATGCGGCGCCTTCATGCTGCATAAAATTTACCAGCGGATGATCGTCGCCCTGATACGTCAGATTATCTCGTACAAACTGATTGAACGACACCGCCCACGGATAGGGTTCTCCGCCGCCATCCCATTTAATCATGCGCAGATTATGCACCACGTTGCCACTGGCGACGATCATGAAACCTTCATCACGTAACGTAGCCAGTTTGCGCCCCAGTTCATAGTGGTGCGCGGCAGGCTGCGTACCGTCCACGCTGAGTTGCACAACCGGAATATCCGCATTGGGATACATCTTGATCAATACGCCCCAGGAACCGTGATCAAATCCCCATTCGCTCTGATCGGCAACAACCGGATGCGGTGCTAGTACCTGTTGGATCTTCGCCGCCAGTTCAGGCGAACCCGGTGCAGGATACTTCGTATCAAACAGCGCCTGCGGGAAACCGCCGAAGTCATGAATGGTTCTCGGTTTTTCCATAGCGGTTACCGCTGTACCGCGGGTATACCAATGTGCTGATACGGCAATGATGGCTTTTGGCCGCGGCAATGATTCGCCCAACGCTTGCCATGTTTGTGTATAAGGGTTGTTCTCCAACACGTTCATCGGGCTACCATGGCCGAGGAACAGTGCGGGCATCCGGGAAGTGTTGCTCATAAGAATATCCTCAGAAAAAATATCAATGTTGTGCCATCGCACGTGATGAAAGCTACTTTACCCCCTTTGCGCCGCGGATAAAGCCGGATATCTATGATGGAGAGATTCAATAAATTTGAAGAGATGACAGCGGACAAGAAAACGTCCGCCATAAGCCATAAAGTAAACTCCGGCCTTTCGCCAAACGAATATGACAATGGATGAAAAATTGCTGTGCGGCAGGTGTCCTGATTTCGTGATTCACTACATAAAACCGACGATGGAATAATGTGATAAACAGGCTATATGAAGGCGTATATGGCTATTTTTATACTGGACACAAGTGCTAATTCCTTGCTCTTTTCGTGTCAGGGGTATCAGAAAAACTGCTGCTTCCCGTGTCGCTGTCATAATCTTCACCATCACTATATAGCGGCTCCGTGCTGAAATAAATATTATCGGGCGTCATCAAAAGATTGACGTATTCTCCAGAATAAATATCTTCCCAAATGCTGGTGTGAAGGCGAACACCCTGAATATTAAATTGCTGACGTAAGGATAGCAGTTCTCTTTCCGCACTCAATGAGCCCAAATCCGGGTCTGCTGACATAGATCCGCCGACGAGGTACATTTTTGCATTACCCGCCCCTTTTTCATCCATTTTGCTTCTCAATAATTGCAACGCGTCGGCAGGCTCCATCCTTACGCCCGTATAGTGACAAAGCCCCATAATAGTTTCATTTCTGCTATTGAGGCCACGCGCGCAAATTCCGATACATTTGGAAAGACCTGACGTTCCTATATAATCGAAATTATCTTTTGAAGCATTAATGACTTCACATTCATCGAGATCGATATCTTTTACTTTCTTCCCTTCCATGACTCTGGCAGGAGGTTCATCAACCTCCTGTATCTCTCTGGAGGAAAATAAGTCTGCATATTGTCTTTCAAGTTGCTTAAAAGGCGCCATGTCTCTTGCCGTCAGCCGCGGCGAATCTGATGAGCTCCCGCTACACGGTACGCCGTCAGGATGGTCGTTAAGCCCATCCACGGAATCATACGCGGTATATCTCCAGGGATTAGTGATGGTGAGATCAGTTGGCATCTTTTATATCCTTATGTTGGTTTAATTTATTACTGCAATAATTATTTTTCATGAGGCCAATAGATATTCTAAAGAATGTTGCTTGTAGCAAGGCGGCAAACTCGGAAATATCCAGGGACTTAATCTAACTAAGCGGCTGAGTGAGCGTGTTCGGCCAATATAGATGCGACGGTCTATAAATTAAATACGCAAGGGCATATTAATGGGAAGCATCAGCCTCATCATGGATATCAGTGTGTAGGAAAAACGCTCTTTTAGTTCCCTGAGTACGACGACGCCCAGGTTCGTTGCAAAGCGGCGACTAACTACGGCGGAATATAAGAAAGAGGCAACAACCGTTGGCGTATCTCATTTTATTGTTGAGCACCTGAGGAGACAGTAATTTAAATTGTGTATCTGCCTGTTTTTGATATCGTCACTCCGATAACGGAGACAGGTCATTATGGACGAAAAAAAACTTAAAGCCCTTGCGACTGAACTGGCTAACGGCCTTAAAACCGAAGCCGATCTTAATTAGTTTTCCCGTATGCTGACCAAGCTTAACGTTGAAACGGCGCTAAATGCTGAGCTGACTGATTACCCCGGACACGAGAAGATTCCCCCTAAAAAAGCTCAAACACACGCAACGGCTATTCGTCAAAAACGTTGCTATGTGCCGATGGCGAGATTGAACGTAGCACGCCCCGTGACCGCGAAAACACCTTCGAGCCTCAGTTGATAAAGAAAAACCAAACGCGTATCACGCAGATGGCAGATGGATAACCAGATTTTATCCCTGTATGCCAAAGGAATGACCACTACAGCTAATTTCTTGCCCTTTTAGCGTCAGGCGTATTAGATGAACTGCTACTCCCCGCGTCACTACCGTAGCCATCGTTATATAGCTCCTCTGTGCTAAAATAAATATTATCAGGCGTCATCACAAGATTGACCTGTTCATCGGCATAAATATCTTCACAAATACTGGTATGAAGACGAACACCTTGGATATTAAATTGCTGACGCAAGGATAGCAGTTCTCTTTCCGCACTCAATGAGCTCAAATCCGGGTCTGCCGACATAGCGCCACCGACGAGGTACATTTTTGCATTACCCGCTCCCTTTTCATCCATTTTGCTTCTCAATAATTGCATCGCATCGGCAGGTTCTGTCTCTACCCCTGTATAGTGACATAACCCCATAATGGTTTCATTTCTGCTGTTGAGGCCACGCGCGCAAATGCCGATACATGTTGAAAGGCCTGACGTTCCTATATAGTCGAAATTATCTTTTGAGGCATTAATGACTTCACATTCATCAAGGTTAACCACTTTTATTCTCTTTCCTTCCATAACTCTGGCAGGAAGTTCATTAACTTCCTGTATCTCTCTGGAGGAAAATAAGTCTGCATACTGTCTTTCAAGTTGCTTAAAAGGGGCCGTTTCTCTTGCCGTCAGCCGCGACGAATGAGATGAACTCCCGCTACACGGTACGCCATCAGGATGGTCGTTAAGTCCATCCACGGAATCATACGCGGTATATCTCCAGGGATTAGTGATGGTGAGATCAGTTGGCATATTCTATATCTTCATGCTGGTTTGATTTATTACTAGACGGATTATTTTTCATGAGGCCAATATATATATTCTAAATAATTTTAATTATAGCAAGGCGACAAACTCGGAAACCTCCAGGAACTTATATAACTAAGTGGCTGGGTGAGCGTGTAC
The DNA here is from genome assembly GCF_025840185.1 of Brenneria izbisi. Classification (GTDB taxonomy): domain Bacteria; phylum Pseudomonadota; class Gammaproteobacteria; order Enterobacterales; family Enterobacteriaceae; genus Brenneria; species Brenneria izbisi. Next base: position 76,008 of record NZ_JAMPJU010000009.1, on the reverse strand, counting down.
AGCCAAGATAGCTGCGGTGGGTAGATAAATTAAATGCGCAAGAGCATGTTAATGGGAAGCATCAGCCTCATCATGGATATCAGTGTGTAGGAAAAACGTTCTTTTAGTTCCCTGAGTAAGACGATCTTCAGGTTCGTAACAAAGTGACGACACACTACGGCGGAATATTAAGGGAGAGGCAACAACCGTTGGCGTATCTCATCTTGCTTTTGAGCACCTGAGATACGCCAACGTATTGTTTTAGAAGAAGTTGGAGTTGACCGTTAAGCCGGGTTCTGTCGTGGACAGTCATTCATCTAGGCCAGCAATCGCTCACTGGCTCAAGCAGCCTACCCGGGTTCAGTACGGGCCGTACCATGTGAACCCCTATTTGGCCTTGCTCCGGGTGGAGTTTACCGTGCCACGAACTGTTGCCAGCCGCGCGGTGCGCTCTTACCGCACCCTTTCACCCTTACCTGATCCCGCTTAAGCGCGGGCCATCGGCGGTTTGCTCTCTGTTGCACTAGTCGTAGGTTTGCACCTCCCAGGCGTTACCTGGCACCCTGCCCTATGGAGCCCGGACTTTCCTCCCCTTCATCTGTCTCCCCCGAAAGGGACGGCAATGAAGCGGCGACTGTCTGGTCAACTCCGGCGCGGATAATAGGGCAAAATGCCCTACTTGTCATCCTCAGATTCACGGCCGTCGCCGTCTTGTTCCAACGCATAGCGATAAAGCGCGTTTTTCTTCACGCCATGAATTTCCGCCGCCAGCGCCGCGGCCTTTTTCAATGGCAGTTCCGCGCGCAACAAAGCCAGCGTGTGCAAGGCCGTGGCAGGCAGTTCGCGCTCATCCGCCTGATGCCCTTCCACGATCAGCACCATCTCGCCCTTACGACGATTCTCATCTTCTTTCACCCAGGCCAGCAGTTCGCCCACTGGCGCGCCCTGAATCGACTCCCAGGTTTTGGTGATTTCCCGCGCCAGCACCACATAACGTTGCGCGCCCATGACCTCAACCATGTCCTGCAAGCTATCCAGCAATCGATGCGTTGATTCGTAAAAAATCAGCGTGCGCGGTTCTTCCAACAGTGCGCGCAACACATCTTTTCGCGCTTTGGTTTTGGCGGGCAGAAAACCTTCATAGCAAAACCGATCGGAGGGCAGTCCGGCTGCCGATAGCGCGGCAATCGCCGCACAAGCGCCCGGCAATGGAACAACGCGGATACCGGCTTCACGGCAGCGTCTGACCAGATGATAGCCAGGATCGTTAATCAGCGGCGTACCCGCATCGGAAACCAGCGCAATACTTTGTCCAGACTGCAACTTCGCCAGCAATGTGTCTGCTTTTTGCTGTTCATTGTGATCGTGTAATGCGAACAGCCGCGCATTAATAGCAAAATGTTGTAACAGCAAACCGGTATGACGGGTATCCTCAGCGGCAATTAAATCAACACGCTGCAACACCGCCAACGCCCGCTGAGTGATGTCGCCCAGATTGCCTATCGGCGTAGGGACAATGTAGAGGGTGGATGCAGAAATGTCTGCTTGTTGGTCTTGATTCATTGTTTCATCCGGGTTGCCGATTTAATATTGAGCATCTTTAAAAAAAACCACTGGATACAGTATGCTTCCCTTTCATTTCGTCCGTACCCAGGCAGGGCGTATCATCCCTGTTTTGTTAGCGGCACTGTTTCTTGCAGGCTGTCCAAGTCAGGCGCCGCAAAGCCCGCCCCCCGACGTTCAAGGCCCGGCGGATGCTTCCTCTGATTATTATCTGCAACAGATGCAGCAGAGCGGCGATAATAACAAGGCTGACTGGCAATTACTTGCGATTCGTTCCTTAATTCAGGAAGGCAAAGTGCCGCAGGCAAGCCAGCAGTTTAACGCATTACCTGAAAAATTAAGTGATAGGCAGCAGCGCGAGCAGCAATTACTCAGCGCAGAACTGTCCGCCGCACAAAATAACCTGGATGCAACGAATGCCGCCTTAAGTCGGTTGGACCTCAATTCACTCAGCGAAGCACAGCAGCGTCGTTACTATCAGGCGCAGATTAACGCCAATCAGGGGCGTCCTTCCATCACGCTGCTGCGCGCCTATATCGCTCAGGAGCCGTTGCTGCAAGGCGAGGAACGTCAGTCAAATCTTGATCAAACCTGGCAGACGCTGGCGCAAATGAGCCCGCAGGAGTCAGGATCGTTGCTGATCAACGCCAATGAAAATACGCTGGCTGGCTGGGTGGATTTGCTGAATACCTACCAAAATAACCGCCAATCTTCCGATCAATTAAAAGGGTCGATTCTGGACTGGCAGACCCGCTATCCGCATCATCCAGCCGCGAAAACCCTGCCGACGCAGTTGAATCAGGTATTGGACTTCCAACAGGGCGCCGTTGAAAGCATCGCCTTGTTGCTGCCGCTGAGCGGCCAGGCGCAAGTGTTCGCCAACGCCATTCAACTGGGATTCAACGCCGCAAAAAATGGTCAGGCGGCAATGGCTGCCGTCCCTTCGCCTGCGGAGGAACAAAACGAGACGATAGCCCCTAATGTCGCCGCCGACGGGGATGATCAGACCACGCCTTCACAGCCTGAATACAGCGAACAGATTGCCCCGGCCCCGGTTGAGCGGCAGGCTTCCCCCGCCAATCTGGTCAGTTCGCTGCCGGTGAAAGTCTATGACACCTCATCGCAACCGTTGAACAATGTACTGGCGCAGGCGCAACAGGACGGCGCCTCGCTGATCATTGGGCCGTTGCTGAAAAACGAAGTGGAACAGTTAGCCAGCCAACAATCCCCGCTCAACATTCTGGCGCTTAATCAACCTGAGCATGTGCAGAATATGCCCAACATCTGCTATTTCGCGCTGTCGCCAGAAGATGAAGCCCGCGATGCCGCAAAATTCATCCGGCAGCAAGGCAAGCAACAGCCGCTGCTGCTGGTGCCGCGCGGCAATCTGGGCGACCGTATCGTGAACGCATTCGCCCAGGCATGGACTGAACAAGGCGGCGTCAGCCCGTTGCAGCAACGTTTTGGCAGCGCCTCTGAGTTAAAACAAGCCATTAATAGCGGCGCAGGACTAAGCCTGAGCGGTCAGCCCGTCAGCCCCGCGCCAGCACAAACCCAACCGGGCACCACCATCGCCGGTTTGACCATTCCCGCACAGGTGCAACCCACGGTGAGCGAGTCCGTTAGCGGTAACATCGATGCGGTCTACATCATTGCTACACCGGAAGAGTTGTCGTTAATCAAGCCGATGATCGACATGCGCACCAACTCACGTTCACGGCCTGCGCTATATGCCAGTTCACGCAGTTTCCAGGCGGGCAGCGGCCCCGACTTCCGCCTCGAAATGGAAGGGTTGCAGTTCAGCGACATTCCGCTGCTGGCTGGCGCCAACCCTGCGCTGATGCAGCAGGTGAGCAGTCAGTTCAAAAACGACTACTCATTGATTCGCTTGTACGCCATGGGGATGGATGCCTGGACTCTCGCCAGCCAGTTTGGTGAAATGCGTCAGATCCCTGGACATCAGATTGCCGGCGCCACCGGGATGCTGAGTTCCACGCAGGATTGTACGATCAATCGTCAACTGACCTGGCTGCAATATCGTCAGGGACAACTGGTGCCGGCATCCTGAACCAGCGAGCGACAGGCGCCCGTTATGAACAGCAAGCCCGGCGCTATCTTGAACGCGCCGGTTTGATCTTCACGGCGGAAAATGTCACGTTGCGCGGCGGCGAACTCGATTTAGTCATGCGCGACCAGCAAACCTGGGTGTTTGTGGAAGTGCGATATCGACGAAATGCCGACTTCGGTGGCGCAGCCGCCAGCGTCACTCAACGTAAACAGCGGCGGCTGCTACATGCCGCCTCAGTCTGGCTGGCCCAACGCGGCGCCAGTTTTGATACGGTAGACTGCCGTTTCGATGTGCTGGCCATTACGGGTGACGAGTTTATCTGGCTCCCGAATGCCTTTAATGCGCAGGGATGAACCGCGCTTCATGGATTTCAATTAAAGTAGGTTAATTCAACGTGCTGGATAGAATAAAAGTTTGTTTTACCGAGAGCATTCAAACGCAGATCGCGGCGGCGGAAGCCCTGCCTGACGCCATCTCCCGCGCGGCGGTCGTACTCGTGCAGTGTCTGCTGAATGGCAACAAAATTCTGTGCTGCGGTAACGGCACATCGGCAGCCAACGCGCAACATTTTACCGCCAGCATGATCAATCGCTTTGAAGCCGATCGCCCCAGTTTACCGGCCATTGCACTTAATGCCGATAACGTGGTCTTAACTGCGATAGCCAATGATCGACTACATGAAGAGATCTATGCAAAACAGGTTAGGGCGTTAGGACAAGCTGGCGACGTGCTACTGGCGATCTCGACGCGCGGAAATAGCCGAGACATTGTCAAGGCCGTGGAAGCAGCGGTAACCCGCGATATGACCATCGTCGCACTGACCGGTTATGATGGCGGCGAACTTGCTGGCCTGCTTGGTCCACAGGATGTGGAAATACGCATTCCTTCCCACCGCAGCGCCCGTATTCAGGAAATGCACATGCTGACTGTTAATTGCCTGTGCGATTTGATTGATAACACTCTTTTTCCACACCAGAACGATTAAGGAGCACTACATGAGGATATGTTCTGCATTTGCCGTGCTGTCTATCGCCCTGCTGCTACAAGGCTGTGTCGGGGTTGTTGCCGTCGGCAGCGCCGTTGCAACCAAAACAGCAATCGACCCGCGCACCGTCGGGACTCAGGTTGACGACGGTACGCTGGAAGTTCGCGTCGCGAATGCAATCAGTAAAGATGAGCAGTTGAAAAAAGATGCACGTATTGTTGCGACCGCTTATCAAGGGAAAGTATTGCTGACAGGGCAGGCCCCAACCACAGAGCTCGCCAATCGCGCCAAACAGATCGCTCTCGGCGTGGAAGGCGCTTCCGAAGTGTATAACGAAATCCGACAAGGCACGCCGGTCACGCTGGGAACTGCCTCGATGGATACCTGGATCACCACTAAGGTTCGTTCACAAATCCTGGCAAGCGATACGGTCAAATCATCCAACGTGAAGGTCAACACCGAAAACGGTGAAGTCTTCCTGTTAGGTCTGGTGACTCAACGTGAAGGCGCATCAGCGGCGGAAATCGCCAGTAAAGTCAGCGGTGTGAAACACGTCACCACTGCCTTTACCTATCTGCAATAACCGCGCTTCTCTCACAAAACCTCAACCGCTGCTATCGCTGTCAGCGGTTGAGGTTTCAAACAACGTTCAAACAGCGGTTCTGACGCGCCATACTCTCAGACATCAAGAAACGGCTCACCTCGCTCTCACTTCCAATCTAAGGCAAACCCCTTACATTGTCCGCGATCGGGCCGCCAGCCGGCGCTGAGGCGCAAATAATCGCGCTTAATGTTACTGAATGGCGTTACTCTTCTCTGTATCAGGCCGGGATTGAAAATCTGCAATACGCGCCACTCAGGTTCAGTCCCGCAATCCATTCGCGCGCAAAAACGATTCCCCTCCGATCTGGCGTATCTGACGTAAAATCCACTGCTGGCGCTGAATCACATAGCCGGAAGGCGCGTTCACCCGAAAACGAAGCGGGTTTGGCAATACCGCCGCCAGCAATGCCGCCTCGCTTGCGGTTAACCGAGCGGCTGACTTATTGAAATAATGATTAGCCGCCGCTTCCACACCAAACAGGCCGGGGCCGAATTCAGCGATATTCAGATAGACGGTTAAAATCCGCTGTTTGGTCCAGACCAGTTCAACACCGGCGGTAAGTCCGGCTTCAAGACCTTTGCGCAGCCAACTGCGCCCATCCCACAGGAACAGATTCTTCACCGTCTGTTGAGAAAGCGTTGATGCGCCGCGGATCCGCTGCGTATTGCGCTCGTTATGTTTTAATGCCGAATTGATGGCATCCAGATCAAACCCCCAATGCTGCGGGAATTTCTGATCTTCGGCAGCGATAACCGCCAGCGCCATCACCGGCGCAATCTCATCCATCGAGACCCACTTCGAGTGAGCGACATAGCGAAAATCGCCGTTTAGCCAGGCGCTGAGTTGACGATCAATCATCACAGCCGAAAACGGCACCGGCAGAAACGAGAACAGCACAATGCCGGCCAGCCACAGTCCCAAGACCGTTAGCAGACCCCGAACAACCAGACGCTTAAGGCGCATCAGCAAGCCTTTGCCGCGTCGTTTAAATATCATTCAATAAAATCCAGCACACGTGATACCAGTTTATCAATCCCCTGCGCCGCTTCACTGATCGAGTTGGCCAGCATGTAGGCCGGCGTCGTGACAATTTTGTGTTCGGCATCAACCACGATGTCATCAACCGGGCAGACCACGTGAATACCGCCCATTTCCTCGATTGCTTCCCCCGTATCGATATCGTTACCAATGGTTACTCGTATCGGCTCGCCTAACAGCGCCGGCAACAACGCGGGGGCGATGCAAATAAAACCAATTGGTTTATTTTGCTTATAAATTTCCTGGGTGAGTAATTTCAAAAATTCATCAACCTGGCAGGCGGTTCCCTGGGTGGCGAAGTCGCTTAAATTTTTAGCAGCGCCAAACCCGCCGGGAACGATCAACGCATCAAGCTGTTGCGCATCCGCCGCTGAAAGCGGTTGGATTTTTCCTCTGGCGATACGTGCCGACTCGGTTAAAACATTGCGATTCTCATTGGTTACCTCACCCGTCAGATGATTGACGACATCAAACTGCGGTTTATCCGGCGCAAAGCAAACCGCTTCAGCCCCTGCGCGATCCAGTGCAAGCAGCGTCAAAACCGCCTCATGAATCTCTGAACCATCGAAAACACCACATCCACTCAGGACGACGCCAACACGTTTCATCATCTTTTCCCTCATTTCATTACATCAACTAATTGATTTTTTAATTGACAAACACTAATCTACATCACACATTTTAATGATTCTTGTAACAAAGATTTCTGCTTTTGCTATTTTGTTGCTTGATGAAGATGTACTTTAACTGAGACTATACGCTTCAGCGAAAGCAGTAATATCCGCACTTGCGAGCTAACGACCCCTGATATCCATATGCAGGTGCACGGTTTCCCTGGTGTTGGCGCATAATTCGCGCACCCCGGCTTCGGTCGGGGTCATTTTTTTTATACCCCCCGCACTTCCTTGTTATTTCCAATATTTTTACTCGCCGCATCCCTATGGCTCTCCTTACGTGCAGTCACATCGTGACGTTAAAGATTTTTCCCGGAAACTTTTTCAGCCTCGGCCACCCAATCACGCAGAACCTGAACATCATGACGCCAGTCGTGTTTAAGCTCATCAACCCATTCCTGCACGTTATCCCACCATGCTGGCAATGTCGGCGTTTGGATCTGCTGCGCAATCTGTTGCAGGTGGCGAAGCCCTACCGAGCCCGCCGCCCCTTTGATCTTGTGACCTTCCTCAATAATGCCTTTCTGGTCGCGTGCCGTCATATTGGAATCAAGGATCGCCAGATAGCCCGGCATCATCTGCTCGAACATATCCAGACTTTGATAGATCAATTTAGGCCCCACCAAATCCAGATACTGTTCCAGCATCGCAATATCCAACAGTTCTTCATTCACCATTTTTCCACCCTCGGTTTCGACATGCTCATCGACAGTGGTCGCCTGATGGTCCCAATATTGTTTGATTATCGCGGTTAACGCGGGAACGGACAGGGGTTTGCTCAGTACGTCATCCATACCCGCATCCAGATACTCTTTTTTATCTTTCAGCACATTGGCCGTCAACGCCACCAGCGGCGGCAGACTGCGGTTGGCATAGCGCTGGCGTATCTGACGCGCGACGTCCAGCCCGGTCATATCCGGCAGTTGGATATCCAGCAACACCAAATCGAACTCATCAGGATCGAACATATCCAACGCTTCCTGCCCGGTCATCGCCACTTCTACGCTGTTGCCCAGCTTTTCCAGTACCGATCGGGCCACCACCACGTTTAATTCAATATCTTCGACCAACAGAACATGCAGAGCCGGCAGCGGCATATCATCATCGGCGTCCACGCTGGCGCCGCTCTCATCAATGCTGGGGGCCGTTACGGTCAGGGTAAAGCAGGAGCCTTTACCCTGCGCGCTCGTTACCTGAATATCGCCGCCCATGTTTTGCGCCAGACGTTTGGAGACGGATAAACCGATCCCCGTACCCGTCGCCGGTTTCCCGCCATGTTGATCCTTCACCTGATAGTACATGGCGAAGATTTTTTCCAATTCATCCGCCGGGATCCCCATCCCGGAATCCTCCACGTCAAATCGCAGGCGGTCGCCTTGTTCATGCCATACGCGCACCACAATTTTTCCCTGCGGCGTAAATTTCACGGCGTTGCTGAGCAGGTTCCACAGAATCTGCCGCAGGCGCGTGCCATCGGTAATGATTTTTTCCGGCAGCGGCTGATGCGGTTCCACAATCAGCTTTAATCCTTTAGGTTGGGCAAGCAAACCGCCCAGATTCTCCAGATCGACCAGAAAACTGGTGAAATCCATCGGCTGATTATCCAGTTGCACCTTTCGGCGCTCCTGTTTGTCCATTTCAATGATATCGTTAAAGATATTGCCCAGGGTGATGGCGCTGACGTGAATCGTTTTCAAATACTTCTGCTGCTCAGGATCAAGCTGCGTATCCAGCAGGATGCGACTTAACCCGACAATGCCGTTAAGCGGCGTACGAAGCTCATGACTGATCGTTGAGATAAAGGTCGTTTTCTCCCTGCTGGCGTTCTCCAATGCGTCCTGGTAACGCTTACGCTCCGTGATATCACGTCCAAAACCCATTAGCCCGTGACGTTTTCCCATGCGATCATAAAAAGGCACTTTGCGCAGTTCAAAACAGGCTTTACGGCCATCGGGATAGACCAGCCATTGTTCATACGTCAGGGAAACGTTATGGCGGAATACTTTCTCATCCGTTTCCATTACTTTTTCCGCGATGTCGGGAGAATAAACATCTCGCGGCGTCAGGCCGATCAACTGTTTCTGACTTTTTCCGACCAGCAATTCCATTGCCCGGTTGCAGCCGGAAAACTCTTTGTCTTCATTGCGGTAATAAACCAGGTCGGGCGAAGCATCAAGGAAGGAGCGCAACAGCGCCGACTGTTGTTCCAGTTCAATCTGCGCCTGTTCACGCCGCGCCATTTCATCTTTCAGGCGGTTCACCACCCGCAGGCGGGCCTCTTCAGCCTTGATTCGGTCGGCAATTTCCTGATTAAGTTGGACAATATTGCCCTGAAGCTGCGCATTCAACTCCAAATCCCGATGGCGCATCTCTTCCAACTTGGCCACCAGCTTTGACAAACGCTGGCGTGACTCTTCGAGTTGCTCTACCACAACGGACAGGAAGTAGACAGCCCAGGGCGTAATCAGCAACCCGAAAAAAATGGAGCGAACAACATCGATGCTTTCTACTGCACCACTGAGCAACAGCGTCACGGCCATCTGCACCACCATCGCCAGCAGCACCAATACCGAGGCCAGCAGCAGTGAAAAACGAACCAGCCCCAGTTTTACCATCAAATCAACGTAGTACTGAGCCAACAGGCGGATTTGCTTCATAGCGATTTCCCTTAGTCACGAACCACCAAATCATACCGTAAATTGGCGAAGCATAAGGTGCTGTCGCCGAAAATTCAGCGCATCCGGCGCAGGCGCGCTGACACATCATCGCCAACCGCGCCGCGATGATCAGCTTAAGGCTTGATCGTACTGATACGGCCTGTTCAGCGCCGATCCCTGTACGCCATGTGTTTGCAAGTAGCGATCCAGTTCGACCATGCCGGTCCAGCGATTTTCGCACCACAGCGGCGCCAATAACGTCGGGCGGCGTGCACTGGCGGAAATACGATGATAGATAATTTCGGGTGGCGTATGGCGAATCATTTCACCGGCGGTTGCGACATATTGTTCCAGCGCCAGCGCAGGCAGACGACCCGCTCGCCAGGCTTTGGCCATGATACTGCCTTCCACGATGTGCAAAGGATGCAACTTAATGCCCTCAATGCCGGTCTCGACCACCTGCTCCAGCGTCGATAGACAGCGCCGCCCGTCTTCTCCAGGCAGGCCGACGATCAAGTGACAACAGACATTCAGTCCTCTTGCGCGGGCGCGTCTTACCGTTTGCTGATAACAAGCGAAGTCATGACCGCGATTGATGCGATGCAACGTTTTATCGCTGGCGCTTTGCAAGCCCAGTTCCAGCCAGACTTCGTAGCCTTGCTGACGGTAACCAGACAGCAAATCCAGCACGGCGTCAGGTACGCAGTCAGGACGGGTTCCGACGCACAACCCGACCATCTCTGTTTGTCGCAAGGCTTCCTGATACATGCTTTCCAACACCTTCACTTCCGCATATGTGCTGGTATAAGCCTGAAAATAGGCCAGATAACGTTTTGCACGGTTTATCTTGCCCGCCTGCGCTGCCAACTGTTCGGCAATACTGCGCTGCTGCATTTGCTCATCGGCAAAAGAAGCGACATGACAGAACGTACAGCCGCCGCGCCCCAGAGTTCCATCGCGGTTTGGACAATTAAAGCCCCCATGCAAAGTGAGCTTGTGGATCTTCTCTCCATAGCGACGTTGAAGATTTCCACCAAACATGTTGATTAATTTTTGTAATTGCATATTCTGATTAGCCCTCTTTAGAAAGCGCAGCCTACTCTGTCAGCCTCTTCGCCGCGATGACGCCGATCAATCGCCTTCCCTTCATCAGAAATGCATGAATATTCGTTTTTACTGCAAAGAAAGTCACATTCAGGATAATTAATTTTTCTTATCTTGCAGATCGTTTTCATTAAAAGAAGACCCAAAAATGAAAACAGTGACATAAATCGGAAAATCCGCCCCATACAGCATAAGATTCCAGCATGGAAAGATATAGCAGCATGTAGCAGAGAGATCGTGATGGCTGTATAGTGATACGAATCACAGTTCAATTAAACCCGATGTCACGTCAACAGCAAATTTTTGTTAAAAAAATCATTAACTTTCATAGAAATAACTAAAAATTATCGCTTATTGCCACATTTTGCATTGGTATTTGACCTGAACAGGGTTTCTCGCTAATTTGGGAATCCGCTGGAAGCTTTCCTGACGAGTCCGCGACTCGTCATATTTATGCAGTAAATGAAGACTCCCTCTAAAAACAAGTCATTTACCACTTGTGAGACCGTCACGAGAGGCCGAAGAAGAGAGCGGCAGGATTAATAGTCGCTTGATGCCAAGGTGCTTGCTCGCAGTAGGTTGTGAGAGTCACACAGAGCCCGGGGAGGTTCACTAATATGTTGTACGATGCATCCCAAGAGAGAGACAACTGTGGTTTCGGATTGATCGCCCATATAGAAGGTGAACCGAGCCACAAGGTAGTGCGTACCGCGATCCACGCACTTGCCCGCATGCAACACCGTGGCGCGATCCTTGCTGACGGCAAGACCGGCGACGGCTGTGGTTTATTGCTTCAAAAACCCGATCGTTTCTTCCGTCTGGTTGCGGAAGAGCACGGCTGGCGATTAGCCAAAAATTACTCCGTCGGCATGATGTTTCTCAATCAGGATGAAGATCTGGCCCGCGCCGCGCGTCGGATTGTGGAAGAAGAACTACAAAACGAAACTCTTTCGGTGCTTGGCTGGCGTGAAGTGCCGACCAACCCTGAAGTGTTGGGTGAAATCGCGTTTTCGTCTCTGCCGCGTATTGAGCAAATTTTTGTCAACGCCCCGGCAGGATGGCTACAGAGCGATATGGAGCGCCGTTTGTTTATGGCGCGTCGCCGTATCGAAAAACGGATTGAAGACAAAGAGTTCTACGTTTGTAGTTTCTCCAATCTGGTGACGATCTATAAAGGCTTGTGTACGCCTGCGGATCTGCCGCGCTTTTATCTTGATCTGGCCGATCTGCGCCTGGAATCGGCGATCTGCCTGTTCCACCAGCGTTTTTCGACCAACACCGTACCGCGCTGGCCGCTGGCGCAGCCGTTCCGTTATCTGGCGCACAACGGTGAGATCAACACCATTGCCGGCAACCGCCAATGGGCGCGCGCGCGCGCTTATAAATTCAAAACGCCGCTGATCCCTGATTTGCAGGACGCCGCGCCGTTCGTCAACGAAACCGGTTCCGACTCCAGTTCACTGGATAATATGCTGGAACTGTTCCTCAGCGGCGGTATGGACATCATCCGCGCGATGCGCCTGCTGGTGCCACCCGCCTGGCAGAATAACCCGGATATGGACCCCGAACTGCGCGCCTTCTTCGACTTTAACTCCATGCACATGGAGCCGTGGGATGGTCCGGCCGGGATCGTGATGTCCGACGGACGCTATGCTGCCTGTAACCTGGACCGTAACGGTCTGCGCCCGGCGCGCTACGTCATCACCAAAGACAAGCTGATCACCTGCGCTTCCGAAGTCGGCATCTGGGATTATCAGCCAGATGAGGTGGTTGAGAAAGGCCGCGTCGGGCCGGGTGAATTGATGGTTATCGATACCCGTAACGGGCGTATCCTGCATTCAACCGAAACCGACGACGATCTGAAAAGCCGCCATCCGTACAAAGAATGGATGGAGAAAAACGTTCAGCGTCTGGTGCCGTTTGAAGAGTTGCCGGAAGATCAGGTGGGTAACCGCGAATTCGACGATATGCTGCTGGAAACCTATCAGAAGCAGTTTGGTTACAGTAGCGAAGAACTGGATCAGATCATCCGCGTGCTGGGCGAAAACGGTCAGGAAGCCACCGGTTCGATGGGCGACGACACGCCTTTCGCCGTGCTGTCCAGCCGTCCGCGCATTATTTATGACTACTTCCGCCAGCAGTTTGCGCAGGTCACCAACCCGCCCATCGATCCGCTGCGTGAAGCGCATGTGATGTCGCTGGCGACCTGTATAGGCCGCGAAATGAACGTGTTCTGTGAAGCGGAAGGTCAGGCTCACCGTCTGAGCTTTAAATCGCCGATCCTGCTTTACTCTGATTTCAAACAGCTTCTTTCACAGGATCAACAGCATTATCGCGCTGATGTGCTGGACATGACCTTCGAACCGGAAAAGCAGACGCTGCAAGAGACGATTGAGCAACTGTGTGACGATGCCGAGCACAAAGTCCGCGATGGCGCGGTGCTGTTGGTGCTGTCCGATCGCGCTATCGCGGCGCAACGTCTGCCGGTTCCCGCGCCAATGGCGGTGGGGGCGATTCAGCGTCGTCTGGTTGAGAAGAATCTGCGCTGCGACGCCAACATTATTGTTGAAACGGGAAGCGCCCGCGATCCGCACCACTTTGCCGTGCTGTTAGGTTTCGGCGCGACCGCCATTTACCCTTACCTTGCCTATGAAACGCTGGCGCGGATGGTGGACAACCACACCATCGATAAACAGTACCGCGCGGTGATGCTGAATTATCGTAACGGCATCAACAAAGGGCTGTACAAGATCATGTCCAAGATGGGCATATCGACCGTCGCCTCCTATCGCTGCGCCAAACTATTTGAAGCGGTGGGCTTGCATAAAGACGTTTCCGAGATCTGTTTCCAGGGCGTGGTCAGCCGTATCGGTGGCGCCAACTTCAGTGATTTCGAGCAGGACCTGCTGAATCTCGCCAAACGCGCCTGGCTGAAACGCAAAACGCTGGAACAAGGCGGACTGTTGAAGTTTGTTCACGGCGGCGAATATCACGCTTACAACCCGGACGTGGTCACCACGTTGCAAACGGCGGTTAAAAGCGGCGAATACAGCGATTATGAGCAATACGCCAGCCTGGTGAACGAGCGTCCGGCCGCCACCTTGCGCGATCTACTGACGCTGAAACCACAGCAAGGGGCCGCCATTTCCCTTGACGACGTCGAGCCTGCGACAGAAATGTTCAAGCGCTTTGATACCGCGGCGATGTCAATTGGCGCGCTTAGCCCGGAAGCCCATGAATCACTGGCTGAAGCCATGAACAGTCTGGGCGGTTTCTCTAACTCCGGTGAAGGCGGGGAAGATCCGGCGCGTTACGGCACCAACAAGGTTTCCCGGATCAAACAGGTGGCGTCCGGTCGCTTTGGCGTCACGCCCGCCTATCTGGTTAACGCCGACGTCATTCAGATTAAAGTGGCGCAAGGCGCCAAGCCGGGGGAAGGCGGTCAGTTGCCGGGTGATAAAGTTACGCCGTACATCGCCCGACTGCGTTATTCCGTACCGGGCGTGACGTTGATTTCACCGCCGCCGCACCATGACATTTACTCTATCGAAGATCTGGCGCAGTTGATTTTCGATCTGAAACAGATCAACCCGAAAGCCATGATCTCGGTGAAACTGGTTTCCGAACCGGGCGTCGGCACCATCGCCACCGGCGTTGCCAAAGCCTATGCCGACCTGATCACCATTGCCGGTTACGACGGCGGCACCGGCGCCAGCCCGCTGACCTCCGTGAAGTATGCGGGTTGCCCGTGGGAACTGGGTCTGGTGGAAACCCAGCAGGCGCTGGTCGCCAATGGCTTGCGTCATAAAATCCGGCTACAGGTGGATGGCGGTCTGAAAACCGGGCTTGATATCGTCAAAGCGGCGATTCTGGGCGCGGAAAGCTTCGGATTCGGTACGGGTCCCATGGTCGCCTTAGGGTGCAAATACCTGCGTATCTGCCACCTGAATAACTGCGCGACCGGCGTTGCCACGCAAGACGAAAAACTGCGCCGCGATCACTATCACGGTCTGCCGGAGCGCGTGGTCAATTACTTCCAGTTCATCGCGCATGAAACCCGCATGATGATGGCTGAACTGGGCGTCAGCCGGCTGGTGGATTTGATTGGCCGCACCGATCTGCTGGTCGAACTGGATGGTTTCACCGCTAAACAGAACAAGCTGGATCTGTCTCCGCTGCTGTACGCCGCGCAACCTCAACCAGGCAAAGCGTTGTACTGCACCGAGAGTAACCCGTCTTTCGATAAGGGACAGTTGAACAAAGCGCTGCTGGAACAGGCACAGCCGCATGTGGATGCCAAACAGAGTAAATCGCTCTATTTTGATATCCGCAACACGGACCGTTCCGTGGGCGCGACGTTGTCTGGTTTTATCGCGGCGCAATACGGCGATCAGGGATTGGCGGGCGATCCGATCAAGGCCTACTTCTCCGGTACGGCCGGACAAAGCTTCGGCGTCTGGAATGCGGGCGGCGTAGAACTGACGCTGACCGGCGACGCCAATGACTACGTGGGCAAAGGGATGGCCGGCGGCAGCATTTCAGTTCGTCCGCCAGTCGGTTCCGCGTTCCGCAGCCATGAGGCCAGCATCATCGGCAACACCTGTCTGTACGGCGCAACCGGC
Organism: Brenneria izbisi; assembly: GCF_025840185.1. Classification (GTDB taxonomy): domain Bacteria; phylum Pseudomonadota; class Gammaproteobacteria; order Enterobacterales; family Enterobacteriaceae; genus Brenneria; species Brenneria izbisi. The sequence continues at coordinate 60,714 of NZ_JAMPJU010000009.1, read as the reverse complement.
GGCAAGCTGTTTGCCGCGGGCCGCGCGGGTGAGCGTTTCGCGGTTCGTAACTCCGGTGCGATCACCGTAGTCGAAGGCATTGGCGATAACGGATGTGAGTACATGACTGGCGGTATCGTCTGTGTACTGGGTCGTACCGGCGTGAACTTTGGCGCAGGAATGACTGGTGGTTTCGCTTATGTTCTGGATGAAGACGGCGAATTCCGCAAACGCGTCAACCCTGAACTGGTGGAAGTGCTGGATGTCGAGCTACTGGCGATTCATGAAGAGCATTTGCGCGGCCTGATCACCGAGCACGTTCAACATACCGGTTCACAACGGGGAGAAGAGATCCTCGCTAACTGGCCAGTATGGGCATCGAAATTTGCTCTGGTGAAACCGAAGTCAAGTGATGTGAAGGCATTGTTGGGTCACCGTAGTCGTTCCGCAGCCGAGCTGCGGGTTCTGGCGCAGTAAGAGGTCATCATGAGTCAAAATGTTTATCAATTTATCGACTTACAGCGCGTTGATCCGCCCAAAAAGCCGCTGAAAATTCGTAAAATTGAATTTGTTGAAATTTACGAACCGTTCTCAGAAAGCCAGTCCAAGGCACAAGCGGATCGCTGCCTGTCATGCGGCAACCCTTACTGCGAATGGAAATGCCCGGTGCATAACTACATTCCCAACTGGCTGAAGCTGGCGAATGAAGGCCGTATCATTGAAGCGGCTGAACTGTCGCACCAGACCAACAGCCTGCCGGAAGTCTGCGGACGCGTTTGCCCGCAGGATCGTCTGTGTGAAGGCTCTTGTACGCTTAATGACGAATTCGGCGCAGTGACCATCGGCAATATTGAGCGCTACATCAACGATAAAGCGATCGAGATGGGCTGGAAGCCTGATGTTTCAAACGTACAGCCAACCGGCAAACGCGTCGCGATCATCGGCGCTGGCCCGGCGGGACTTGCCTGTGCTGACGTGCTGGCGCGCAATGGCGTCCAGGCGGTGGTATTTGATCGTCATCCTGAGATCGGCGGCTTGCTGACCTTCGGTATCCCGGCGTTCAAACTGGAAAAAGAAGTCATGGTCAAACGCCGTGAAATTTTCAGTGAGATGGGCATTGAATTCCGTCTGAACACGGAGGTGGGGAAAGACGTTCAGATGCAGGAACTGCTGAACGATTATGATTCGGTGTTCCTCGGCGTGGGGACGTATCAGTCGATGCGCGGCGGGTTGGAAAATGAGGATGCGCCAGGCGTTTATGACGCCCTGCCATTCCTGATCGCCAATACCAAACAACTGATGGGTTTCGACGCGTCCGCAGAAGAACCTTACATCACCATGAACGGCAAACGTGTGGTGGTGCTCGGCGGCGGCGATACGGCGATGGACTGCGTGCGGACGTCCGTCCGTCAAGGAGCAACCCATGTGACCTGCGCCTATCGCCGTGATGAAGAGAACATGCCGGGTTCCAAACGTGAAGTGAAAAACGCGCGTGAAGAAGGCGTCGAGTTCAAATTCAACCTGCAACCGCTAAGCGTGGAAATCAACGGCTCCGGCAAGGTCTGTGGCGTCAGAATGGCGCGTACCGAGTTGGGCGCGCCGGATGCCAATGGTCGCCGTCGTCCTGAAATCGTTGCCGGTTCCGAGCACGTACTGGAAGCGGACGCAGTTGTGATGGCGTTTGGCTTCCGTCCGCACCAAATGGGCTGGCTGGCTGAACATGGCGTCGAACTGGATAGCCAGGGCCGAATCATTGCGCCGGAAAAAAGCGATAACGCTTTCCAAACCAGTAATCCGAAAATTTTTGCCGGCGGCGACGCCGTGCGTGGCTCGGATCTGGTGGTTACCGCCATTGCCGAAGGCCGTAAAGCCGCCGAAGGAATTATGGACTTCCTGGAAGTCTGATCCCTCTGGTCTGGACCGGTCTGTCCGGTCCAGACTGTATCATTCCCGCCTGCTGCTCCTCCTTTCATGTCTGGCACAATTTCTCTCAGCGTCTAATATTATTACGTGCTTGCACGTTGAAATTAACGGAAATATGACACTAGGAGATAATATGGCTGTTAACGTGGCGCTGGTTACTGGCGCAGGTCAGGGGATTGGCCGCGCGATTGCGCTCAGACTGGCAAAAGACGGTTTTGCCGTCTCTCTCGTAGACTATAATCTGGAAACCGCCCGTAGTGTGGCAGAGGAAATCAAGCAATCTGGCGGACAGTCTATCGCTTTACAAGCGGATGTATCGGATCGCGACGCCGTTTTTGCTGCGGTCGCGAAAACCAAAGAACACTTCGGCGACTTTAATGTCATCGTCAATAACGCAGGAATTGCGCCTTCCACCCTTATTGAAGATATTACGCCGGAAATCGTCGATCGCGTTTATAACATCAATGTAAAAGGGGTTATCTGGGGAATTCAAGCCGCTCTTGATGCGTTTAAATCCCTCAACCACGGCGGAAAGATCATCAATGCCTGTTCACAAGCCGGTCATGTGGGCAATCCTGAACTCGCGGTCTATAGCTCCAGCAAATTTGCCGTGCGTGGCCTGACGCAAAGCGCCGCACGTGATCTGGCGCCGCTGGGTATCACCGTCAATAGCTACTGTCCGGGCATTGTTAAAACCCCAATGTGGGAGGAAGTGGATCGGAAAATCTCCGCATCAGCCGGTAAACCGCAAGGCTATGCCACCGAAGAGTTCGCCAAACGCATTACGTTGGGCCGTCTTTCCGAACCGGAAGACGTCGCCGCCTGCGTATCTTATCTGGCAGGCCCCGATTCCAACTACATGACGGGACAATCCTTACTGATCGACGGCGGTATGGTGTTCAATTAATCACTTAACAAGACGCCTCACTCACAACCGGGCGCCACCAGCCCGGTTGTCCCACTCATTTTATTCATTGCTGCCTTTCATTGCATTACACGTCCTTACTGCAAAGTGACTCACTCTGCTCTTGCAATAAGTTCATAACATCCTGCTCCGTTAACAATGACGTATGCTGTGCAAAAGAATAATAAGCGGGCTTATTATCGATATATATCTGCGCCACCAATGATTTATCCGTCTTATCTTCAAACAATGCGACAGGTACAAAATAGATTTTGGGAGAGAGTAACTTATAGAATAGATGTGAACCGCAAACTTTACAGAACGCCCGTTCAGCCCACTCGGAAGAGCGATACGCAGTAATATTTTCCACGCCCGCGATAGCAATATCCTCTTTACAATCAACCGACATAAAAGGACCACCGCCCCACTTCTGACACATCCCACAATGACAGGCAGTTACCGCGTTCACATCCTGACGCGTTGAAAGGGTTACTGCGCCACACAAACAACGACCTTGATGATGCATTCTCGTCTCCTTTAACGCTCTCGTGCGGCTGGCTCGGACTCCGTAAAAGAGCGCTCCCGTCGTATTTCAGGCTCGGTATAACACATATGTATACCTATTTTTTCCAGCGGAAGAATATTGGCAGGCCAACGAGGGAGGTGTTTGTATCTGGCTTACCGTCAGGACACAAAATCGCTGTGTCCTGAGAAAAGCAGATTATTTGACGACCCGCAGCGAAGGTCTGCCGCCTTTGGGCGGCTGTGGCGGTTCGTCATCAGGATTATCGTTTTCCTCCGCCGCATCCGGGTTATTGTCGACGATTGACATCACCGTATTGGATGTGGCGCTTTCATCCTGAAAATCTTCGAACTCGCCCGCCAAATCATAAGCAGGTTCCGGCTCAAACATGGTGCCAGCGCCGTTTTCACGGGCATAAATCGCCAGTACCGCCGCCATAGGAACATAGACCTGACGTGGAACGCCGCCGAAACGTGCGTTAAAACGCACGCTGTCATCAGCTAATTCCAGGCCGCCAACGGCGCGCGGCGCAATATTCAGCACAATCTGGCCATCGCGGGCAAACTCCATCGGCACCATAACGCCAGGCTGAGTGACATCAACCACCAGATGAGGCGTCAACTGGTTATCCAGCAACCAGTCATAAAAAGCCCGTAACAAATACGGACGACGCGGAGACAGTTGAGACAACGCCATTCGTTTAACCTCGCGTTTGCAGACGCATTTCACGCTCTGCTTCCGTCAGGGAAGCCAGGAACGCATCACGCTCAAATACGCGTGTCATGTAGCCTTTCAATTCTTTCGCGCCGGACCCGCTCAGTTCAATCCCTAATTGCGGCAAACGCCACAGCAGCGGCGCCAGATAGCAGTCAACCAGGCTGAACTCTTCGCTCATAAAGTAAGGCGCTTCATTGAATACCGGGGCCACCGCCAGCAACTCTTCACGCAGTTGCTGACGGGCGGAGTCGGCTTCCTGCGTGCTGCTCTGGGTGATTTTTTTCAGCAAAGAATACCAGTCATTCTCAATGCGGTGCATCATCAAACGGCTGTTGCCACGTGCAACCGGATAGACGGGCATGAGCGGCGGGTGCGGGAAACGTTCATCCAGATACTCCATGATAATACGTGATTCATAGAGCGTCAGTTCCCGATCAACCAATGTCGGCACTGAACCATATGGATTGAGATCAATAAGATCCTGCGGCAGATTATCCATGTCCACCTGCTCAATCTCGACACTCACACCTTTTTCCGCCAGTACGATACGGACCTGATGGCTAAAAATGTCGGACGGACCAGAAAACAGCGTCATTACCGAACGTTTGTTGGCAGCGACAGCCATGAAAACCTCCAAGTTTATCGAGAAAATACGGCGAATAACCGAACTGCGATGATCCTGCAAACCCATGCACTAACACGCTTGTCATTCAGCGGTGAAAAAACACCTGACAAAATCAGTCGTTTTCAGAAAGAAACCTGGTGGGTAAACAGGCATAAAATTGGCGAATAGTTTATCAGATTTTGGACGTTCTGTGGGGATATCGCATAATTTCATCATTAACAATCTGATAATAAAGATTATTTTTTTCTAAGAAATTATCACAAGACGATCCAATGGATAGCGGGTAAAACATCCGCCACAAAAAACCCGGTGACCAGCACCGGGTTTTTTCGCCTTGATTTCGCTGCAATACAGCAGGAAATTAACGCTTGGAGAACTGAGGACGACGACGTGCTTTACGCAGACCGACTTTCTTACGTTCAACCTGACGAGCATCACGGGTAACGAAACCAGCTTTACGCAGTTCGCTACGCAGAGACTCATCATACTCCATCAGCGCGCGGGTGATACCGTGACGGATCGCACCAGCCTGACCAGAGATACCCCCACCTTTAACGGTGATGTACAGATCGAATTTACCAACCATATCGACCAGTTCCAGCGGCTGACGAACGACCATGCGGGCAGTTTCGCGACCAAAGTACTGTTCCAGACTACGCTGGTTGATAACGATATTGCCGCTGCCCGGTTTAATGAACACGCGAGCGGCGGAACTTTTGCGGCGACCAGTGCCGTAGTATTGATTTTCAGCCATTGCCTATAATCCCGATTAAATGTCCAGAACTTGCGGTTGCTGTGCCGCGTGATTGTGCTCGGTGCCCGCGTAAACTTTCAGTTTACGGAACATGGCACGACCCAGCGGACCCTTCGGCAGCATGCCTTTAACCGCGATTTCAATCACACGCTCAGGACGGCGGGCAATCATCTCTTCAAAGGTCGCTTGTTTGATACCACCGATGTGGCCGGTGTGATGGTAATAAATCTTGTCGGAACGCTTGTTGCCGGTAACAGCAACTTTGTCTGCGTTCAGAACGATGATGTAATCACCGGTATCAACGTGCGGGGTGTATTCCGCTTTATGCTTGCCGCGCAGACGACGAGCCAGTTCAGTAGCAAGACGGCCTAAAGTTTTACCGTCCGCATCAACAACGTACCAGTCGCGTTTTACGGTTTCTGGTTTAGCTGTAAAAGTTTTCATTAAAAGCTTACCCAATAATTAGTTACACGCAGGTGTTCACCCAACGCTCGAAAACTGTTGAGGCTCACACGACAATCAAGTCCAGCAAACCTACCCCTTCGAATAGCCATTGCCGGCACGATAAAGTTTTTGGGAAAAAAACTTTGTTGTAACGTGGGGTCGCAGGATTATAGAGAAGTCGTCGCCAAAGATCGACCTTTTTTCACGCTCCCCCAAGAAAAGCCGTGGTCTGTCACGCCAGATGCGGCTGACGCAGATAGGCTTCGCTTTGCATTTCCTGCAAGCGGGATAAACAGCGTTGATATTCAAACTTCAGGCGCTCGCCCTGATAAATGTCAAACATGGACGCCTGCGCGGAAATGATGAGCTTGATCCGCCGTTCGTAAAACTCATCGACCAGCGCCAGAAAACGGCGTGCGCTGTTTTCGTCCTTCTCCCCCATCACGGTCACGTTATGCAGCAGGACCGTATGGTAAAGACGTGAGAGCGCGATATAGTCGTTCTGACTGCGCGCTTGCGTACACAGCGTGACGAAATCGATCGCCAGTACGCCCTCGCTCGCCCCCAACGTCGGCAGAGGATGATGGTTGATGTCAAGCGTTGGTCCCGGCGTCACCCACGGTTTTCCCGACAGACGGGTAAACATCTGGCGCATGGTGTCTTCGGTCTGTGCGTCAAGCGGCGTGAGATAAAGATGGGCCTGCGTTAATGTCCGCAACCGGTAATCAATTCCCGCATCGACATTACGTACTTCGCAGTGTTGTTTAATCAGTTCAATCGCAGGCAAAAAGCGGGCGCGCTGCAACCCATTACGGTATAACTCGTCTGGCGGAATATTCGACGTCGCCACCAGCGTAATGCCACGGTTAAACAACGCGCGCAACAACTCGGCCAATAGCATGGCGTCAGTAATATCAGAAACAAAAAACTCGTCAAAACACAGGATGTCCGTTTCGGCTTTAAACCCATCGGCCACCTTTTCCAGCGGATTTTCATGTCCCTGCAACTGGTTTAGCTCCTGATGAACCCGCAACATAAAACGATGAAAATGCAGCCGGAGCTTACGCGTTCCGGGCAGGCTATGAAAAAACAGATCCATCAACCAGGTTTTTCCCCGCCCCACGCCGCCCCACATATACAAGCCGTGCACAGGCGCCAACGCACGTCTCTCCCTCAACCCCAGCCAGGAACGCCATTTCGTCAACCGCCCGGATGTTTCCCCCGCCGTCTGCGCCGCCCGCTCGCACAGTGCCTGATGGATCATTTCCAAACGCATGACCGTTTGGCGCTGTACATCATCGGGTTGATATTCCCCGGCGGAAAGCGCCTGTTGATAGAGCGCCGATGGTGTCGTTTGCTGCATAATGTTCGCAATCCCTGAGAAAAAAGTTAATTATGATTTGTCGCGCGTTGCCGTCGATTTGAACTGTAATCGTCGCCGATAACGGCCTTGATGCCGCAAACGCATCAACATAACCCTAAGTCATCACGCTTCAGGATTCCACTCAGACAAGGTTAGCGGTTATAGTGACTATTATTAAGTGAAAACCCTACGTGGACAACGAAGTCAAAATAGGAGTCATTATGACCTGGGAGTATGCGCTGATTGGTTTAGTCGCCGGTATCATTATTGGTGCCGTCGCCATGCGTTTTGGCAACCGTAAACTGCGGCAACAACAGGTATTGCAAAACGAGCTAGAAAAAAGCAAGACCGAACTGGAAGAATATCGCCAGGAGTTGGTCGGACACTTTGCCCGGAGCGCCGAACTACTGGATAACATGGCGCACGATTACCGCCAGCTTTATCAGCATATGGCGAAAAGCTCCAACAACCTGCTGCCCGACGTGCCAGGCCAGGATAATCCGTTCAAGTATCGCCTGACGGAAGCCGAGGCCGATAACGATCAGGCGCCGGTCGATATGCCGCCGCGCGACTATTCGGACGGCGCGTCTGGATTACTGCGCGGAGAACGTCCCCCCCGCCAGTAAAACACTACAATTTAATGATTGCGGCGTGAGGTTTTATCGAATCTCGCGTCCTTCTCTCCCGCATTGCGCGGTAATTCAGCGCTTTAGGCTATAGTTACCCTCTACTGATTAGTTACAGCCTACTGACAGTTACAATCCACTGACGAAACATCAGTGAACTTTACACACCAATCGTCAGTCTGACTCTTCACCGTGTGTTTAAGTTTATATATCATCGTTTTATTCATCCGCTGGTCGTGAGAGAGTTAATCAACAATGAAGAAAAAATCTTTATTATTTAGTGCACTGGCAATGAGCATGAGTTTAACCCTGTCCACACTCCCGGTGGCGAACGCCGCATTGCCGAGCGTGGTGCAAGGACAGCAGATGCCAAGTCTGGCGCCGATGCTTGAAAAAGTCTTGCCGGCGGTCGTCAGCGTGCATGTGGAAGGCACCCAGGTACAACGCCAGCGCGTACCGGAAGAGTTTAAATTCTTCTTCGGCCCGAATTTCCCTACTGACAAGCAAAACTCACGTCCCTTCGAAGGTCTGGGTTCCGGCGTGATTATCGATGCCGCCAAAAGCTATGTCCTGACCAACAATCACGTTATCAACAACGCCGATAAAATTCGCGTGCAGTTAAACGATGGGCGCGAGTATGAAGCCAAACTGATAGGGCGCGACGAACAATCGGACATTGCGCTGCTCCAGTTGGTGAATGCCAAAAATCTGGTTGCGGTTAAAATGGCGGATTCCGACCAGCTACGCGTGGGTGATTTCGCCGTCGCCGTCGGTAACCCGTTCGGCCTGGGGCAGACCGCAACTTCCGGCATTATTTCCGCATTGGGCCGTAGCGGGTTGAATCTGGAAGGGTTGGAAAACTTTATTCAGACCGACGCCTCCATCAACCGCGGCAACTCCGGCGGCGCGTTAGTCAACCTCAACGGCGAACTTATCGGCATCAACACCGCCATTCTCGCCCCCGGCGGCGGAAATATCGGTATCGGCTTCGCCATCCCCAGCAACATGGCGCAAAACCTGGCTCAGCAACTGGTCGAGTTCGGCGAGGTCAAACGCGGCGTGCTGGGTATCAAAGGCAGCGAGATGACCTCCGAAATGGCGAAAGCCTTTAAGGTCGATGCGCAACGCGGGGCGTTCGTCAGCGAAGTCCTGCCAAAATCCGCGGCGGCCAAAGCTGGCATCAAAGCCGGGGATGTACTAGTCACCCTGGATGGCAAGCCGATCAGCAGCTTTGCCGAACTGCGCGCCAAAATAGGGACAACCGCGCCGGGTAAAACCGTGAAAATCGGTTTGCTGCGTGACGGTAAACGCCAGGAAGTCTCCGTCGTGCTGGATAACAGCGCAACATCGACCACCAGCGCGGAAACTCTGTATCCGGCCCTGCAAGGCGCTTCCCTGACCAATGGTCAGTTGAAAGACGGCAGCAAAGGCATACAGATCGATAATGTCGCCAAAGATTCTCCGGCCGCACAAATTGGTTTGCAGAAAGGCGATGTCATCATCGGCGTTAACCGCGAGCGAGTGGAAAACATTACTCAGCTTCGTAAATTGCTGGAAGCGAAACCGTCCGTGCTGGCGCTGAACATCGTCCGTGGCGACGAAACGATTTATCTGCTGCTGCGTTAATTAACGCCGGGGAGATTTCTGCGTACTGTTTTGCTACGCAACGGGCGTCAGGCCGGTCTGAAAAATCGGACACAGCACGCTGCTGTGTCCGATTGTCTCGTGTTATTCTCGGCTCATATTCCTCTTGCACAGTAAAACACGCTTATGCTGGTTAAGTTATTACGTTCTACTTTGATTGGCGTGATCGCCGCAGGCATCCTGCTTGCGGCGGTTCCCTCGCTGCGTCCTGCGTCATGGCAAACAACCGACGAAAACCCAACGTCCGATACCCCGGTCAGCTATTACGAAGGGGTGCGCCGCGCTGCGCCAGCCGTGGTAAACGTCTATGATAAAGAACCCAATTCTGATCAGAACGCCGAACTCAATATCCGCACGCTCGGCTCCGGCGTCATCATGAGCGACAAAGGTTATATTTTAACCAATAAGCATGTCATCAATAACACGCAGCAGATTCTGGTTGCGCTTCAGGACGGCAGACTTTATGAGGCAATGGTCGTCGGCTCTGACAGCCTGACCGATCTAGCCGTTCTGCAAATCAACGGCGTCAATTTGCCCGTCATTCCGATTAATACTGGTCGCATCGCGCATGTGGGTGATGTCGTGATGGCTATCGGCAACCCTTACAATCTGGGACAAACCATTACCCAGGGGATTATCAGCGCCACAGGTCGCGTCGGGCTGAGCGCGATCGGACAGGATAACCGGCAAAATGGCCGACAAAACCTTTTACAGACCGATGCATCCATTAACCACGGCAACTCCGGCGGCGCGCTGGTGAATACGCTGGGAGAACTGGTGGGCATCAATACGCTGTCGTTTGATAAGAGCGCCGACGGTGAAACGCCAGAGGGGATCGGCTTCGCCATTCCTGTCGCGCTGGCAACCAAGGTAATGGGCAAACTTATTCGCGATGGTCGCGTCATTCGCGGTTATATCGGCATCAACGGGATACAGATAGAAGATATCGAAAGCATTGAAAACGGCAGCCGGCAAGGACGTCCCAACGGTATTCTGGTCAGTACGGTTGATCCGGGCGGCCCGGCGGATAAAGCCGGTATCCGGGTAAGGGATATCCTGGTCAGCGTGAATAACAAACCGACGCGTTCAGTCATCGATACGATGGATCAGATTGCAGAAATCCGGCCAGGAACGGTAGTTCCCGTCGTGATCAAGCGTGACAATAGAGAAATCATGTTAAATATGACGGTTCAGGAGTTCCCGGCCAACTGAATCACGGAACATCGCTTGCGACGGCAAGCAACGGGCGGGTCAGGATAGTCAGTAACCGGGCAGGAAACTCGCCCGATTACTGACTGACGTGATGCGGGGTGGTACTCAGGCTTAATCGTGCTCTTTTACACGCTCGATGTTGGCGCCTAACGCACGTAATTTATCTTCAATGCGCTCGTAACCACGATCGATATGATAAATACGGTCAACAGTGGTGACACCTTCAGCGATACAACCCGCCAGCACCAGACTCGCGGAAGCCCGTAGATCGGTGGCCATGACCTGCGCGCCGGACAGTTTTTCCACACCGTGGCAAATAACCGTATTGCTTTCAATTTCCGCTTGCGCCCCCATGCGAATAAGTTCCGGCACGTGCATGAAGCGGTTCTCGAAAATCGTTTCGGTAATAACGCCCGTCCCCTCAGCCACCAGATTCAACAGGCTGAATTGCGCTTGCATATCCGTAGGGAACCCAGGATGCGGAGCGGTACGCACGGTGACCGCTTTCGGTCGTTTGCCGTGCATATCCAGGATGATCCAATCCTCGCCGGTTTCAATGTCAGCCCCTGCCTCACGCAGTTTAGCCAACACCGCATCCAGTGTATCCGGGCGAGTCTGACGGCAAACCACTTTTCCACCGGAAACGGCGGCGGCCACCAGGAAGGTCCCGGTTTCAATCCGATCAGGCAGAACGCGATAAACCCCGCCGCCCAAGCGCGCCACACCTTCGATGACCACTTTGTCGCTGCCCGCGCCGCTGATTTTGGCGCCCAGCGTGTTCAGAAAGTTTGCCGTATCGACAATTTCCGGTTCACGCGCGGCGTTCTCAATAATGGTGGTGCCTTCCGCCAGCGTCGCCGCGCTCATGATGGTCACCGTGGCGCCCACGCTGACTTTATCCATCACGATATGGGCGCCTTGCAGACGACCATTGACAGCGGCTTTCACATAGCCTTCTTCCAGCGTGATTTCCGCCCCCAATTGCTCAAGGCCGTTGATGTGCAAATCCACCGGGCGCGCGCCAATCGCGCAGCCTCCTGGCAAAGAAACCTGACCTTGCCCAAAGCGCGCCACCAATGGCCCCAGCGCCCAGATAGAGGCGCGCATGGTTTTCACCAGATCATAAGGCGCACAGAAAACATTCACTTCGCTGGCGTCCACATGTACTGAACCATTACGTTCAACACGCGCTCCCAACTGAGTTAGCAACTTCATAGTTGTATCAATGTCCCGCAACTTCGGCACATTCTGGATTTCTACCGGCTCTTCTGCGAGCAAGGCAGCAAATAGAATCGGCAGTGCGGCATTCTTGGCGCCGGAAATGGTGACTTCACCAGTTAACCGGGTTGGGCCGTGCACACGAAATTTGTCCATAGTCGCTATTTCTCAATGTTTCAATTCAATATTGCGTCACATAGCCGCAGGTTTAAAAACTATTTCTTCTTTTAGAAACCCTTAGGTTTCCTGAAAACCGTCAAGTTTCTTAAAACCCATTCAGCTTGCGATCGCGCCGCCACTCTTCCGGCGTATACGCCTTGATAGACAACGCATGAATACGGTTATCCGCGATATATTCCATCAGCGGGGCATATACGGCCTGCTGTTTTTTCACCTGACTCATGCCAGCAAAAAGCTCACCTACCGCGATAACCTGAAAGTGGCTGCCATCACCGGAAACGTGGGCTTCATCCAGTGCCAATGCGTTCATCAGCACATCTTTAATTTCATTATTTTCCATCGCTCTCGATTTCTATGTCAGGGGGGATGATAAACAGGGTGGTATCTTAGATGAATATGGCGCTATCTTAAACAAAGAAATCCCCTAAAAAAATCGCCGGGCGCGATTTTTAACGCCACTTCTGACAGGCCCCTGCCCGCCACAAACAAGGGGGTTCCGCTAGCAATTGATCAAGGCAAGTCAAGCCGCTTATGACACCGGAATGATTTCATTGAGGTTATACAGTGCAATCAGCGTTTTTAGCCGATCGCCGCCGCCAATGATTTGCAGGCGGCGATCTTGTGCAGACGACTGATAGTAAAAATGCAGCAACAAAGCCAGTCCAGCCGAGTCGACACGGCCCAAGCCAGAAACATCCAACGTCGTTTTACCTGACAGCAACGTTTTGCGTTGCGTCCAGAGCGGTAATAACGTTTCGCGATCCAGATCGCCGGTTAATACCAGCATCGATTCCTGTGACTGCCAGTTCAGTGCATTCGCCATTTTTCCGCCCGGATTAATTGTTTTGCTTGTCCAGCGTAATCGGCTGCTTCGCCGCGGCATCAAGTTGTTGGGTCAAGCCATCAACGCCTTTTTGACGCAACGTCGTCGCCCATTCATTCTGCTTGGTGGTAATCATGCTAACGCCTTCAGCAATCATGTCATAAGCCTGCCAGTTGCCGTTCTGACTATTTTTACGCCACTGGAAATCCAGCCGTACCGGTGGTCGGCCACCGTTATCAATGATTGAAACGCGAATGGAAATAATATCCGCGCTCCCTAATGGCTGTTCGGGCGCAATCTGGTAAGTCTGACCGTGGTAGAGTGCCAGCGCTTGTCCATATGCCTGCTCCAGATAGGCTTCAAACGCCTTGAAATAAGCAGTACGTTGCTCAGGCGTCGAGTCTTTATAGTAGCGCCCCAGCACCAAGGCCCCGGCGTACCGGATCTGTACATAGGGCAGCAATTCTTCGCGCACAATAGTGCGTAGGTAATTCGGGTCTTGCTTGATACGCGGTTGTTCTGTTTTCAAGCGATTAAAAGTCTTGTCTGCCGCTTCATTCATCAAACGGTAAGGATTGGTTTGATCAGCAGCGTTGGCCAATGGCGCCACCACCAGTAAAGCCACCATCAGTAAACGTTTAAACATGCAGATATCCTCTTATGGATGTGGAGTCACGAGCTGACTCTGAGATTCGGGCGTCGCTGCCGCGTCGGTCGCGGGTCCTGAACCGGTCTGACCGGGATTATCCTCGCTGTTGCCGCCGCTCTTATATAGGAATTGACCGATGAGATCTTCCAATACCATGGCAGACTTGGTGTCCTGAACCACACCGCCGTCTTTCAGTATCGAGGTGCCCATCTCTTCATCTTCAAAACCGATATTCAAGGCCAGATACTGCTCGCCCAGCAACCCAGAGGTGCGGATCGCCAGAGAACTGGTATCGGGAATATGGTTGTAACGTTGCTGGATATCCATTGCCACACGGGGAAGGTAGGTTTTCTCATCAAGCGAAATATCCGCTACCCGTCCAATCACCACTCCGCCGATTCGCACCGGCGAGCGCGCTTTCAGTCCACCGATGTTATCGAACGTCGCGTACAAACGGTAGGTGGGTTCACTACCGATGGATTTGAGATCAGCGACCTTCAGGCACAAAAAAAGGATGGCGCCCAGCGCAATCAACATGAATATCCCCACCCAAACTTCATTTTTCTTTGTTTGCATTGAATCAGTTCCCAAACATCAGTGCTGTCAGCACAAAATCCAATCCCAATACCGCAAGAGACGAATGCACCACGGTACGGGTCGTCGCCCGACTGATCCCCTCTGAAGTAGGAATCGCATCATAGCCGTTAAACAGCGCAATCCAGGTCACGGTTATCGCGAAGACGATACTTTTAATTACGCAGTTCACAATATCCTGCCGCCATTCCACCGCACCTTGCATGGCTGACCAGAAGAACCCGCTGTCGATACCCTTCCAGTCGACGCCAACCAGCGCCCCGCCCCAGATGCCAACCGCGACAAAAATCAACGCCAGCAACGGCATACTGATTAACCCGGCCCAGAAACGCGGCGCCACCACGCGACGCAACGGATCAACCGCCATCATCTCCATGCTGGACAGTTGCTCGGTGGTCTTCATCAGACCGATTTCCGCCGTCAGCGCCGAACCTGCGCGTCCGGCAAACAGCAACGCGGTGACGACGGGGCCAAGCTCCCGCAGCAACGAAAGCGCCACCATCATGCCCAAACTGGCTTCCGCGCTGTAAGTGGTCAGCACCAGATAACCTTGCAAACCAAGCACCATGCCGATAAACAGGCCGGAAACCATGATGATCAACAGTGACTGAACCCCGACGCTATACAGTTGTTTGATCAACAGCGGCCACTGTTTCCTGAACTCAGGTTTGCCCACCAGCGCATTAAACAGCATCAGTCCGGCACGACCAAAGGCGGCACAGGTAGAAATTCCCTGACGTCCCAACGACGCCAACGCCTGTAATAACATGAGTTCGTTAACCCCCTGAACCTAACAGCGCGGTTTTATAATCATCCGCCGGGAAACGGAAAGGGACGGGCCCATCGGCAATGCCATCAAGAAACTGACGCACGCGAGGATCATCATTCATGTTCAACTGTTCCGGCGTCCCTTCCGCCACCACCTGACGATCGGCGACGATATAAGCGTAATCGGCAATACTCATGACCTCCGGTACATCATGGGACACCACAATGCAGGTAACGCCCAGCGCATGGTTCAGTTCATCAATCAACTTAACCAGCGTTCCCAGGGTTATCGGGTCCTGACCGACAAAAGGCTCATCGAACATAATCAACTGCGGATCGAGCGCAATCGCCCGCGCCAGCGCCGCGCGCCGCGCCATACCGCCGGAAAGCTCCGCCGGCATCAGATCCGCGGCTCCGCGCAATCCGACCGCTTCCAGCTTCATCATCACGGTGCTGCGCAACAACGGTTCCGGCAACCGGCTATGCTCGCGCAGCGGCCAGGCGACATTATCAAACACGTTCAGATCGGTAAATAAGGCGCCAGACTGAAATAACATGCTCATTTTTTTGCGGGCGTTGTACAGTTCCGTGCGTGACAGCGACGGGATATTATCGCCATCAAACCAGATTTCCCCGCTGTCCGGCTGGAGTTGTCCGCCAATCAAACGAAGCAATGTGGTTTTACCGATACCGGAAGGCCCCATGATCGCGGTGACTTTCCCTCTGGGCACACTCAACGTGATATCGGTGAAAATCTGCCGCTCTCCGCGCCGAAAGCTCAGGCCGCGGATCTCAACCAGATTGGTAACCTTTTGGTTCATTATTTCATATTCCTTACCGATCAGTATGTTACTTATGATCGTCAGCGTGAAACGAATAATGGTAATGCGCTTCCATCTTTAAATCCTAATGGCTGATGTGCCGCAAAGCCCGAATTTTACAAAAACTTACTGTAAGTTCTTGTCCGATAGGGCGGAAGCGAATCGTCATAAGTTTTACTTTTTCGCCCTACACAGTCAGAATTAGCGCTCATGATGGAAAACATTTTTTGTTCAGAATTCGTCCATAAATACCGGTTTATAAACCCGTCAACCAGTGATTATACCTTAATAAAGGACGCGGCATGCTTTTTGCGACAGTACTCTTGATCGTTGGTTTGGTGTTGCTGGTATACGGCGCCGATCGTCTGGTGTATGGCGCCGCGATCCTGGCTCGCGCCGTGGGTCTGCCGCCTTTCATTATCGGCCTTACTATCGTCGGTATCGGTACGTCGCTGCCCGAACTGATCGTTTCCATCACCGCGGCCTTGAACGATCAGATCGATATGGCCGTGGGCAATGTGTTGGGTTCGAATATCGCCAATATACTGTTAATTCTCGGCAGCGCCACCCTGATCCGCCCGTTGACCGTTCATTCAGAACTGTTGCGCCGGGAGTTTCCGCTTATGCTGCTGGTCACCGTTTTATGCGGCTTTTTACTTCATGATAACGATCTGAGCCGAACAGACGGCGTGATCCTGCTGAGCGCCGCCGGAATATTTCTGTTTCTGATGATCCGCATGACGCGTCTGGCGCAGCAGGAAGGCGTGGACAGCCTGACGCGGGAGCAGTTGGCGGAACTGCCACAGGCGGACAGCAACCAGACAGTGGCGATTTTATGGCTGATTCTCGGCCTGATTATTTTACCCATGGCCGCCCGTATGGTGATCGACAATGCCACCGTGCTGGCGCGCTATTTTCATATCAGCGAACTGACTATCGGTCTGACCGTGCTGGCTATCGGCACCAGCCTGCCGGAACTGGCCACCGCCATTGTTGGTACGCTGAAAAAGGAAGATGACATTGCGTTGGGCAATCTCATCAGCTCGAACATCTTTAATATTGCCATCGTATTGGGCGTACCGGCCTTGCTTTCGCCAGGCGCGCTCAATCCCCTGGCCTTCGGGCGCGATTATTGGGTCATGCTGGGGGCCAGCGCGTTACTGGCTGCGCTGTGCCTTAGCAGAAAACGCCATATCGGGCAGGGTGCCGGCGCGCTGCTGCTCTGCGCGTTTGTCGTTTATCTCTTGGTGTTGTTCTTGGTTTGATTCGCCAGAACATCAGAGCATTAACCAAAACATCACAACAGGCAGGATTATTCAGGTATGTCACATTTTGAACTACAACCCGGCTTTGATTTTCAGCAGGCAGGCAAACAGGTTCTGGAAATTGAGCGCGAGGGCCTGGCGCAACTGGATCAATATATTGATGATAATTTCACCCAGGCTTGTGAGAAAATCTTTTACTGCCAGGGAAAAGTGGTTGTCATGGGGATGGGGAAATCCGGTCATATCGGCTGCAAAATGGCCGCCACCTTTGCCAGCACCGGCACCCCGGCTTTTTTTGTTCATCCCGGCGAAGCCAGTCATGGCGATCTGGGCATGGTCACGCCGCATGACATCGTGATCGCCATTTCCAACTCTGGCGAATCTCACGAAATTCTGTCGCTGATCCCGGTGCTGAAACGCCAGCAGATTTTCCTGATTTGTATGACCGGCAAGCCCGAAAGCACCATGGGAAAAGCGGCAGATATCCACCTGTGCGTCCATGTTCCACAAGAAGCCTGCCCGCTTGGTCTGGCGCCGACCAGCAGCACCACCGCAACGCTGGTAATGGGGGATGCGATGGCCGTCGCGTTGTTGCAGGCGCGCGGTTTTACCGCCGAGGACTTTGCCCTCTCCCACCCCGGCGGCGCACTTGGCCGCAAGCTTCTGCTGCGCGTCAGCGATATCATGCATTCGGGCGCAGAGATGCCTCATGTTCCTCATGACGCCTCCTTGCGCGATGCTTTGCTGGAAATTACGCGCAAAAATCTGGGGATGACGGTAATCTGCGATGAAAATCTGAAAATCCTCGGTATCTTCACCGATGGCGACTTACGCCGCATTTTCGACATGAAGATTGACTTGAACAGCGCACGCATTGCTGATGTGATGACCGCCGGCGGTATCCGGGTCACACCGCAAACGCTGGCCGTGGATGCGCTGAACCTGATGCAGTCGCGCAATATTACTTCGTTGCTGGTGGCGGAAAACGATCATCTGGTGGGGATCGTTCACATGCACGATATGCTGCGCGCCGGCGTGGTGTGATACGCCCGCGCAGGTTAGCCGTCATGGTGCGGACACCGCCCAACACGGTAGAGCTAAAGCTAAAAGAATCAAGGATAAACGCCAATGAGTAAAACCAGGGTGCAAGCCGATACCTGTTATGGACCTGTCGATCGACAGGTACTGGATAAAGCCCGTGAAATTCGTCTGTTAATCTGTGATGTTGACGGCGTCATGTCGGACGGTCTGATTTATATGGGCAACCACGGTGAAGAACTAAAGGCGTTTAACGTGCGCGATGGTTATGGCATCCGCTGTCTGCTGACCTCCGGTATTGACGTCGCCATCATTACCGGACGATCAGCCGACCTGCTGGTGGATCGCTGTAAAACGTTGGGCATCACCCATCTTTATCAGGGGCAATCCGATAAGGTTTTGGCCTTCCACGATCTGTTGGATAAACTAGCGTTAACCGCCAGTCAGGTCGCCTATATCGGTGACGACCTCATCGACTGGCCGGTGATGGCTCAGGTGGGCCTGAGCGCTGCCGTGGCGGACGCGCACCCCTTGCTGTTGCCGCGTGCTGATTATGTTACCCGTATCACCGGCGGACGTGGGGCGGTACGCGAACTGTGTGATTTGATCCTGTTGTCACAGGATAAGCTGGAGTATGCCAAAGGGCTGTCGATATGAGTAAAACCAAGCGTTGGCTGACCGCTTTGCTGGCACTGCTGGCCGTTATCCTGATCGGCTGGACTATCGCAGATGAAGAATCGGCGGCGCCCGCCCACAGCGACAGCCCCGCCGTACCGGTGTATACCAGTGAGAAAACCACCACACAGGTATACAGCCCGGCGGGGAAACTGAGCTACCGTCTGATCGCGGACAAAGCAGAATACTTCAATGACGAACAGCTAAGCTGGTTTACAACGCCTGTCGCGACGCTGTTTGACGAACAGGGAACGGCAACCTGGTCAGTAAGCGCGGACCGCGCCAAGCTGACGAAAGACAAAATGCTCTATCTGTATGGTCATGTCGAGGTTAACAGCCTGACAAATGACTCGCGGCTGGAGAGGATCAAAACCGACAATGCCCAGGTGAATCT
This sequence comes from Brenneria izbisi, assembly GCF_025840185.1. Classification (GTDB taxonomy): domain Bacteria; phylum Pseudomonadota; class Gammaproteobacteria; order Enterobacterales; family Enterobacteriaceae; genus Brenneria; species Brenneria izbisi. The sequence goes on along the minus strand of NZ_JAMPJU010000009.1, from coordinate 41,575 downwards.
GGTCACTCAGGACGTCTCTTCCGATGATGAAGTCACCCTGTACGGCGCCGGTTTTACTTCCAATGGGATGAAAATGCGTGGGAATCTGCGTAACAAGACAGCCGAGTTGATCGAAAAGGTAAAAACCTCTTATGAAATCCAAAACCAATAATCTGATGCGTAACACCCTGATCGCCGGCGCGCTGTTCGCTGTCAGCGTTCCCGCGCTGGCACTCACCGGCGACAGTAATCAGCCCATTCATATCGATTCCGAGCAGCAATCGCTGGACATGCAAAGCAATACGGTAACATTCACCGGTAATGTGGTCGTGAAGCAGGGAACGATTGAAGTCAAAGCCGATAAAGTCGTCGTTACCCAACCACAGGGCGAGCGGGGTCGTGAAGTTGTCGAGGGCTACGGCAATCCCGTCACCTTCTACCAGATGCAGGACAACGGCAAACCCGTAAAAGGTCATGCCCGGAAGGTGCGTTATGAACTGGCCAATGACTTTCTGGTGCTGACCGGCGACGCCTATTTGGAGCAGGTGGACAGCAATGTGAAAGGCGACCGTATCACTTATCTGGTAAAACAGCAGCAGATGGAAGCCTTCAGCGACAAAGGTAAACGCGTCACCACGGTATTGGTTCCTTCCCAACTTCAGGAGAATGAAAGCCAGCCCGCATCCTCCCCGTTTCAAAAACCGCAACCACGAGTCACTGAATAACTATGGCAACATTAATCGCAGAAAATCTGGCTAAGGCGTATAAAGGTCGCAGGGTGGTGGAAAACGTCAGTCTCACCGTCAACTCCGGCGAGATCGTCGGTCTGCTGGGGCCGAATGGCGCCGGGAAAACCACCACTTTTTATATGGTGGTCGGTATCGTCCCGCGCGATGAAGGACGGATTGTGATTGATGACGACGATATCAGTCTGCTTCCCTTGCATGATCGCGCTCTGCGCGGGATCGGCTATTTACCGCAGGAAGCGTCGATCTTTCGCCGGTTAAGCGTCTATGACAACCTGATGGCCGTGTTGCAGATCCGTAAGGATCTGACCTCGGAGCAACAGGAAGACCGGGCGAATGAGCTAATGGAAGAATTCCATATTATTCATTTACGCGATAGTCTGGGACAATCGCTCTCCGGTGGTGAACGACGCCGGGTGGAAATCGCCCGCGCACTGGCGGCAAATCCTAAATTTATCCTGCTGGATGAACCCTTTGCCGGTGTTGACCCCATTTCGGTGATTGATATAAAAAAAATAATTGAACATCTGCGTGACAGCGGGCTCGGCGTGTTGATCACCGATCATAACGTCCGTGAAACGTTGGATGTTTGCGAGCGCGCCTATATCGTGAGTCAGGGACACCTGATCGCCCACGGTTCACCATCGGAAATCCTGGCCGATGAGCAGGTAAAACGCGTCTATCTGGGCGAAGGCTTCCGACTCTGACAGAGTCGTGTTTTCAACTGAATAATATATAAGGAAGTTAGCGCTACTTATGAAGCAAGGTTTGCAACTCAGGCTTAGCCAGCAACTGGCCATGACTCCACAGCTACAGCAGGCAATCCGTCTGTTGCAACTGTCCACGCTTGAACTGCAACAAGAGATTCAACTGGCGCTGGAAAGCAACCCGTTACTTGAGCAGACGGACAACCACGAAGAAATAGAGTCATTCGAGATAGCTGATAGTGATTCGCTGGATACCGGCGAAGCGCTGGAACAAAAAGACATGCCGGAAGAACTGCCGCTTGATGCGACCTGGGATGAAATCTATTCCGCAGGCACGCCCTCCGGCACCGGCACCGATTACCGGGATGAAGAGTTACCGATCTATCAGGGCGAAACCACACAAACCCTTCAGGACTACCTGATGTGGCAGGTTGAATTGACGCCTTTTTCAGATACCGATGCGGCGATAGCGACATCCATTGTCGATGCGGTGGACAATACCGGTTATCTTACGGTGCCGCTGGAAGATATTCTGGACAGTATCGGCGATGAAAACGTTACGCTTGAAGAAGTGGAAGCGGTGCTCAAGCGGGTACAGCGCTTTGATCCGGTGGGCGTCGCCGCCCGCGATCTGCGCGATTGTCTGCTGGTACAGCTTTCCCAATTTGTTGACAGCACGCCGCGCCTCGCGGAAGCGAAGCTGATCGTAAGCGAGTACCTCGATCTGCTGGCCAACCATGATTTCCGCAGTCTGATCCGTTCAACACGCCTGAAAGAAGAGGTACTGAAAGAAGCGTTGGCGCTGATTCAATCCCTCGATCCCCGTCCGGGTCAATCCATCAACACGGGTGAATCCGAGTACGTCATTCCTGACGTGCTGGTACGCAAGATCCAGGGACGTTGGGTGGTTGAACTGAATACCGACAGCATACCCCGTCTACAGATCAACCAGCAATATGCCGCGTTGGGCAACAACGCCCGCAGCGACAGCGACGGTCAGTTCATTCGCAGCCATTTGCAGGAGGCGCGCTGGTTAATCAAAAGTCTTGAAAGCCGTAATGATACCTTGCTCAAAGTGACCCGCTGTATTGTCGAACAACAGCAGGATTTCTTTGAACAGGGCGAAGAATTCATGAAACCGATGGTGCTGGCGGATATCGCCCAGGTTGTGGATATGCATGAATCCACCATTTCACGGGTGACCACACAGAAGTTCCTGCACAGTCCGCGCGGCATTTTTGAACTAAAATATTTCTTCTCCAGCCATGTGAATACCGACAGCGGAGGCGAAGCTTCGTCAACGGCGATCCGCGCACTGGTCAAGAAGTTAATCGCCACGGAAAACCCCGGCAAGCCTTTAAGCGACAGCAAGCTGACTTCGCTGCTCTCTGAACAAGGCATTATTGTGGCACGGCGCACCGTGGCGAAATACCGAGAGTCTTTATCTATCCCACCATCAAATCAGCGTAAACAACTGCTTTGATCTCAACAGAGAGGAAGACGCTATGCAGCTCAATATTACCGGACACCACATCGAAATTACCGAACCATTACGCGATTTCGTCAATACCAAATTTGCCAAGTTAGAACAATACTTTGACCGCATCATTCAGGTCAACGTGGTATTGAAAGTGGAGAAAGTACAACAAATTGCTGATGCTACCGTCCACGTCAACGGTGGAGAGCTGCACGCCACATCAGAAGCGGAAGATATGTACGCCGCGATCGATTTGCTGATCGATAAGCTGGCTCGCCAGCTGAATAAGCATAAGGACAAGCTGAAGCAGCACTAGTTTTTCTCTTGCCCATCGGCAGGAGAACAGACCCGGCCCGCGCACCTGACGGGCCGGGCTTACCGCAAGTGAAAGTGTCGTTAAGTGAATATAAAATGAACAACGTTCCCGTTTTGCAACTCAGCACCGTGTTACGCCCAGAGTGCACCCGAAGCGCCGTCCATTGCCAGAGTAAAAAACGCGCATTGGAAATTATCAGCGAGCTGGCCGCCAACCAGCTTAATCTCTCTTCACAGATTATTTTTGACGCCATTCTTACCCGCGAACGGATGGGCAGCACGGGTATCGGCAACGGCATTGCCATTCCCCACGGTAAGCTCGAAGACGATAACGCCCTGGGCGCAATTGGGGTATTTATTCAGTTGGAACAGCCTATCGCTTTCGATGCCGTTGATCATCAAGACGTTGATTTGCTTTTTGCCTTGCTGGTTCCGGCAGAACAATGTAAAACCCATTTACATACGCTGTCGCTTGTTGCCAAACGACTGGCTGATAAAACGGTGTGTCGTCGTCTGCGAGCGGCGCAAAGCGATGAAGAACTTTATCAGATCATGATGGAAAGCGGTTAAGTCGAATGGCGACATGGCTTACGATGAATAGCGCCCCAGGCTGGAATGACAGAATGCTTGCAATCCATGTGCTAACCCTTCATTTTCTAGCCGTTCACGATAAAAACCATCGCGGCGAGAGTTCGCCATCACGTTGCCAGGGGGGAGTTATCAGATGGTGCTGATGATTGTTAGTGGTCGTTCAGGGTCAGGTAAATCCGTCGCTCTGCGTGCGTTGGAAGACATGGGGTTCTACTGCGTGGATAACCTGCCGGTGGTGTTGTTGCCGGAACTGGCCGATACGCTTGCGACGCGCAATATCTCCGCCGCGGTCAGCATTGATGTGCGCAACATGCCGGAATCGCCGGAAGTCTTTGAACAAGCAATGGCGCAACTCCCGCAGAGCTTCTCACCACAGTTGTTATTTCTGGACGCCGATCGCAATACACTGATCCGTCGTTACAGCGATACCCGCCGTCTGCACCCTTTATCCAGTAAGAATCTGTCGCTGGAAAGCGCCATTGATGAAGAAAACGATCTCCTGGAACCCCTGCGGTCGCGCGCCGATCTGATCATCGATACCTCGGAAATGTCGGTGCATGAACTGGCTGAAATGCTGCGTACCCGCCTGCTGGGTAAACGAGAACGCGAGTTGACGATGGTGTTTGAATCTTTCGGCTATAAGCATGGCATTCCCATTGACGCCGACTACGTGTTTGATGTGCGTTTCCTGCCCAACCCGCACTGGGACCCCAAACTCCGTCCGATGACCGGCTTGGACAAGCCGGTCGCCGCCTTCCTCGATCGTCATACTGAAGTCCACAATTTTATCTACCAGACGCGCAGCTATCTGGAACTGTGGCTTCCCATGCTGGAAACCAATAACCGCAGTTACCTGACCGTGGCGATTGGCTGTACCGGCGGCAAGCACCGCTCGGTTTATATCGCCGAACAGTTGGCGGACTACTTCCGCTCCCGCGGCAAAAATGTCCAGTCCCGCCACCGTACTCTGGAAAAGCGTAAATCGTGATGGTCAGGCAAATTAGCGTCAGACGAAATAATGACAGTCAAACAAACCGTTGAAATCAAAAACAAGCTGGGCATGCACGCCCGCCCCGCCATGAAACTGTTTGAACTGGTGCAAAGTTTCGACGCGGAAGTGATATTGCGCAATGACAGCGGTACGGAAGCCGAGGCCAGCAGCGTGATTGCCATGCTGATGCTGGACTCAGCCAAAGGTCGGCTGGTTGAAGTCGAAGCGACTGGCCCGGACGAAGCACAGGCGCTGGCCGCCGTGATTACGCTGTTTGAAGCCGGGTTTGATGAAGAGTAACCGCTGTCTTCTTTGGGCGGCGGCGATCACATAAAACCGATGACCGCCTTCTTCCGTACAGCTTTACTGTCCCGCAATCTTCATTTCCGGCAATAGCAATGATCCGCACTGAATATTACTGCGCGTTTCAATGTCGTCGCCCACCGTCACGATATTGCGCAACATGTCTTTCAGATTGCCTGCGATGGTAATCTCACTGACCGGATACTGAATTTCACCGTTTTCCACCCAGAAACCGGACGCGCCACGGGAATAATCCCCGGTTACGCCGCTGACGCCCTGGCCCATTAATTCCGTCACCAGCAGTCCTTTGCCCATTTGTCTGAGCAAGCCTGCGAAGTCCAGCCCTTGACCGGCGATACGCCAGTTATGAATTCCCCCGGCATGCCCGGTGCTCTTCATGCCCAGTTTACGTGCGGCGTAACTGGTCAGCAGCCAGGTCTGCAACACGCCGTCCTTCACAATCTCACGCCGCTGGGTGCGAACCCCTTCACTGTCGAACGGCGTGGACGCCAGCCCCTTGCGTAAATGCGGCTGTTCTTCAATCGTCAACCATTCAGGCAGGATTTGCTGGCCCAGTTTGTCCAGCAGGAAAGTCGATTTGCGATATACGCTGCCGCCGCTGATGGCGCCGACCAGATGGCCGAACAGACCTGTCGCCACCTCAGCGGAAAACAGAACTGGCGCCTGCATGGTTGGCAACTTACGCGGCGATAAACGGGATAATGTACGCCGCGCACACTCTTCACCCACCCACTCAGGCGTCTTCAAATCCTCCAGCGAACGGCCAATGGTGTAGGCGTAATCCCGCTCCATGTCGCCATTCACTTCGGCAATCACACAACTGGACATGGAATGACGGCTGGAACAATAGCTTTGCAGCATGCCGTGGCTATTGCCAAACACTTTGATAGCATAATGGCTGTTGAAGCTGCCGCCTTCAGTATTGGTGATCCGCTTATCCGCCTTCAGCGCGGCCTGTTCAGCACGTGCGGCTAACTCGATGCCACGATCCGCATCCAGTTCCGTCGGGTGAAACAAGTCCAGATCCGGGGCATCAAAAGCCAGCAGTTCTTTATCCGCCGGCCCCGCAAAGGGATCGACGGAGGTGTAACGGGCAATATCCAGCGCCGCCTGCACAGTTCGCGCGATGGCATCCGGGCTGAGATCAGTGGATGAGGCGCTGCCTTTACGCTGCTGGAAATACACCGTAATCCCCAGCGCCCCGTCGCTGTTGAATTCGACGTTTTCAACTTCACCATAACGGGTGCTCACGCCAATACCGGTGGTTTTCGATACGGAAACTTCCGCCGCATCCGAACCCGCTCGCGCCAGTTCCAGCGCCTGTGCAACCGCTTGTTCCAGCGCCGTGCGCTGTTGTGCAACCTGAGTGATGATTGTCATTGTTCTGCCATAATGAATGAGAAAACCGCTCCGACGGACGACGCGACACGTTTATGCCGATGCGCAATCGTATTACGCTCAGCATAAACATAAGGAATATTTCCACACATTCCTCGTCATCCCGCCATCTAAAAAGGTGTAGCATAATGCCTCTGAGTCTAACAGGATCCGCGGACAATTTCGCACAAAGCCCAAACCTGTTAGTATCAGCCTCTTTTTTATGGCGGGCGACCTGCCTGTTACCTTCAGGGCTGCGGCAAGCGGCGTTAAAAATTTGTCCTGAAATTTTTTAGGAACCAACCATGAGCAAAAAAACCGAAGACTGGCTTGATGAAGTCCCGGACAATAATGAAGACGACGATGAAATTATCTGGGTGAGTAAAAGCGAGATAAAACGTGACGCTGAAGCACTGAAAGCGCTCGGTGCGGAACTGGTTGAACTGGGTAAAAACGCGTTGGAGAAAATTCCGTTGGATGACGACCTGCGCGCCGCCATCGAATTGGCGCAGCGTATCAAGAAAGAGGGCCGTCGCCGCCAGTTGCAACTGATTGGTAAACTGCTGCGCGCCCGCGATCCAGACCCCATCCAGGCCGCGTTGGATAAACTGAAAAACCGTCATAATCAGCAGGTGGTGCTGTTTCACAAGCTTGAACTGCTGCGCGACCGTCTGGTGACCGAAGGGGATGACGCCATTCCTGATATTCTGGCGCTTTACCCGCATGCCGACCGCCAGCAGCTACGTTCGCTGGTGCGCAATGCGCAAAAAGAGCAGGCGGCAAATAAACCGCCGAAATCCACCCGACAGATTTTTCAGTATCTGCGTGAATTGTCAGAAACCGAGGCATGAAAGCCTGCGCCACCCCATTGGCGAATGTCGTTCGCAACAGGAACCACGGTGATTAATGAGGCTCCTCCGGGAAGCCTCGCACCGTGGTCGCCTCAGACATTTTTGTCACACCGGGACGGCAAGCTTATAGCCCGCTCAGATGCCAGGTTTTTACTTCCAGAAACTCATCCAGCCCCAGCACCGATCCTTCACGCCCCAACCCTGACTCTTTCACGCCGCCAAACGGCGCCAGTTCAGTGGACACGGCGCACTCATTGATACCGATCATGCCGCTTTCCAGCGCGTCCGCCACCCGAAATACGCGTTGTAAATTCTGGCTGTAAAAGTAAGCCGCCAGACCAAACGGCGTATCGTTGGCACGCTGGATCACCTCTTCTTCCGTTTTAAACCGGAAACATGGCGCAACCGGACCGAATGTTTCTTCCTGAGCCAGCAACATCGTTTCACTGGCATCGGCAATCACCGTCGGTTCAAAGAAACAGCCGCCCAGCGAATGGCGTTTCCCACCCACGATGGCCCGCCCGCCCTGCGATATCGCATCCTTAACGTGTTTTTCCACTTTTTCCACTGCCGCGTCATTAATCAATGGGCCAAGCGCCACGCCATCGTCCATGCCGTTGCCCACTTTTAGGTTTTTCACCTCTGCCGCCAGCAAGGAAACAAACTCATCGTACACGCCGTCCTGGATATAAAACCGGTTGGCGCTGACGCACACCTGTCCGGCATTGCGGAAACGATTGGCGATAGCCCCTTTGACGGCTTCATTAATATCCGCATCGTCAAACACGATATAAGGCGCGTTGCCGCCCAGTTCCATAGAAATACGTTTCATGGTGTCTGCGGCATTACGCATCAGCGTTTTCCCTACCGCCGTGGAACCGGTGAAGGAAATCTTGCGCACTTTGGCGCTGGTCATAACGGTATCGCTGATCGCCTGGGTATCCCCCGCGACGCCATTGAGTACCCCGGCAGGCACCCCCGCCTGCTCTGCCAAAGCCAGCAGCGCAAAAGCAGATAATGGCGTATTATTGGCAGGCTTGATAACCCCGGTACACCCCGCCGCCAGCGCAGGGCAGAGCTTACGCGCCAGCATCGCCAGCGGAAAATTCCACGGCGTGATGGCAACCACCACGCCAACCGGCTCACGCGTGGCATAAATACGCGATCCTGGTTTGGCTGGCGGAATAATCTCGCCGTTGACTCGTTTTGCCTGCTCAGCAAACCATTGGATAAAGTTTGCGGCATAGATCACTTCACCTTCCGCCTCTTTGACTGGTTTACCTTGCTCAGCGGTCATCAGTTCCGCCAAATAGCGTTTATTTTCCAGCATCAGTTCGTACCAGCGATAAAGAATTTCAGAACGTTCTTTCGCGGTCTTACGTTTCCATGCTGGAAAAGCCTGATATGCCGCATCAATGGCGGCCTGTGTTTCCGCTTTACCCGCTTTGGACATCGCGGCGATCCGTTCACCGGTCGCCGGATTCAAGATATCGAATGTCGCCGTCGCCTGCCGCCATTGTCCCGCGACAAAGTAACCGGTTTTAAACAGCGTGTTATCCTGCAAATGTTGTTGTGACATCGTGTTACCTCCTGATAACTGTCGAGTCTCATTACATCATGAGGAAAAATCGTGAATGATAAGTATAGAAGTGATGCGCGGAACACGCTGTCCAATGACAGCATTGAAGCTGTTAATCACTCAACGCATGCTGATATTTGCGCAGCATGGTGACGAAACGTCCGACGGGCGCCGTGATATCCGGCGGCAATTGCCGCTGCGCCAACTTGTGCTGATACTCGTCAAGTTCATCCAGTAGTTGTGCAAACGTCTGGCTGCGCGTGGGGCCACGTCGCGCGCCTACCACGCGCTCCGCCGTGGCGCGAATTTGACGGTGAAAGGCGGATAGCGCGTCATCTTGTGGGATCGCCAGTGAACGCAAACGCTGATGCGCGATAATCAACGACAAGGCCAGACGATATTTGGCGATATCGCCGGGGAACATGTTCAGCAACAAAAACAATTGCTGATAAAGTGCGGGCAGATGGTTCTCTTTACGCCGCGCCTGATTGGTGGTCAATGCCGATACCGCGCTGTAAACAAAGCGATTCAACAATGTGCGACCGGTATGGATTTTGGCATTGTCGCGAATCAGCAGAATCACCATCAGCGCCAGAAAACAGCCGATGATCTGCCCGATGGCATTATCCAGGAATTGATTGATATGAAACGTCATCGGGTTATCCAGCACCAGAATATTAATCGTGCTCGCTAACGTACCCAGCGATCCGAGACGCCGCTTTTGCACCTCGATACCAATGACGAACGCTATCGCCCCCAGGCTGAGGCAAAGCAGCAACATACTTTGCTGCGTCGAAGGCATGATAAACATAAACATCAGCGCCCCCAACGGCAGTGCCACGATGGTGCCGTAAAGGAAATCCACCGCCGCCATTTTGGGATTTGGCAAGCGCATCGCCAGCGATGTCACCACGGCAAGCATGACCATGCAAACGCTACCTGACGTCCAGCCGGTGCTGAGCCAGAACAGGCAGCCCAGCGCCGTCGCCACGCCCGTGCGCAATCCGTTGATCATGGCGTGATGGGTTTCGGCCGATGGCGCCTTAATCTCCACATCGCTGTGCAGCACATCCGCTTCCACTTTACTGATGCGACCATTGGTCTGCACGCCTTTAGCCAATAACTGGTAGCGGGTGGCGATCCCGACCCAGCTACTTACCGTGGATGGAATCGCCTGACGATGGCTACCCGCAATCAGGTACCGCAGTGATTTCAGGCGGCGGTGAACGTCCTGCATCGATTCAACCGGCTGTTCGATGATCCATTGCAGGCTGCTTTTACTCCAGGACGGGTGGTCCTGTAAAACCAGATACGTTTCGCAAGCCTGCGTAATCAACGCCAGCGATTGGGTATGCATCGATTTCAAACGATGATTGCTGTTCTGCCAGCGCGATGACTCCATCATTAAATGATTGCGCATGCCGTCCAGCGCGGTCGTTTTACGCACCAGCGCATGCCAGGCGGCATCAATCGCCTCTTTTTCCGCCTGATTGACACACAATTGCAGTAACCGGTACTGATCCACCAGCAGCGCTTCGATACTGCGATCAATATCTTGTTTGATTGAACGTGGGGAAAACAGCAGATCAGCCAGGATCGCGCACATAATTCCCAACACGATCTCACTACAACGTTCGACCACAAACTGTGGCGTCAGCAATGGCGTCCCCTGTGTGGAAACGATGATGATAAGCGTCGTGTAGCCTGCCAGCCCGAACAAATAGGCGTTTTCAACTTTGACCAGTGAAGAGATCCAGGTACAGACGCCCGCCCAGACGCAACAAAGCATCAACATAAGAACCGGCGCCCGAACCGTTGCAATAATGAGGATTAATGCAGCGATACAACCAATAAACGTGCCGACAATACGCAACATGCCACGATGACGGATAGCGCCGGAAAAAGGTTCGCCGCCCGCGACGAAGGCTGGCCCGGCTGAAACAATCGCCGCCGTCAACACCGACCAGCGCGGCGTTTCCAACTGTAAATGGAACCCCAGAAACAGAGACAGGACAATAGCGAAGCTCAGCTTAAACGCAAAGCGGAAGCGAATAAATATCGGGCTTTTCATGCTATTAGCCGAACTCACGCAGGCGATATAATAAGCGGATCAGTGGCGACGGCTGTTTATCATTGTCAACTTTCTCTCCGGTAATGACGACGGTGGCCGTCGTCCCCGCAGGATAAAGATCGCCCATCTGATGATCCAGTTTGATCTTCACCGGCACGCGTTGCGCTAAACGCACCCATTCCAGATTGGAGTCAACCGCCGCCAGACCTTTACTATCAACGCTGCTACTGCTGTTGTTTACCCCGGCGGCCACACTGTCTACTGTGCCGTAGAAAATACGCTCGCTGCCCAGCGGGGTGATTTCGGCGCGATACCCACGGCGTACGCCTTCCAGTTTCGTCTCTTCCATATAAGCCAACAGGTAGAACGAATCTTTTTTCACCAGCGCCACCGCGGTTGAGCCACGGGTAATAAACTCTCCGCTCTGCACATTCAGGTTGGTGACCCAACCATCCGCCGGCGCGCGCACCACGGTGCGCTCCAGATCCAATTTCGCCAGATCCATAGCAGCCTGTGCTTTAGCAAGCTGGTGTCTCGCCGTTTCCAGCGCACTCCCGGATTGATCAATATTCTCCTGCGACATCGCCTGAATACCTAAACGCACCCGACGCCCCGCCTCCCGCTTTTTCTCCACCACCAACGTCTGATAGTAGGCTACATCGGCTTCTGCCTGCGCCAGCGCCGCACGATACCGGGGTTGATCCACAATAAACAGCACATCGCCCTGCTGCACCAGTTGGTTGTCGGTCACCCGCACATCAGTAAGCAACCCGCTAACATCGGGAGAAATTGCCACGACATCCGCGGTAAACTTCGCGTCACGCGTCCAGGGCGATTCGGTATAAAACGCCCAGATACGAAATACCGCCACAATAGCGAGTAACACCAAGACCAACGTGATGGCCACACGACCCAATTTTTTCGTGAGCGTAGTGATAAAGAGAGATTTCACAAGCGACCTCAAAGACCATAACGGAACAGCAGATAGAACAGGCAGCAGAATAATGCCGTATTAAACAAGGCCGGGTGCCAGACAAAATCATAGATGCCTGTCGGTTTCAGCAACCTGTTCACGACGAAAAATAGCGCCAGTGATACCAGCAACACAAAGAAGACCGGCGGGAACGATAAGCCGAACAGCACCATAACCGGGAGTGAACTCACCCTCTTTTCCTTATTTTTCATCAGAGTTAACAAGACATACTGGTACGTTACCGTAATTAACGCATAGCCAACCATAAGCCTTTGTCCCTGGCTTCATAGCCAGCAGGTCAACATGGCGAAACTGATATATATGATTGCAGGCGCAGGCCGCTGATTCTATAAGCGATGTTAAATCAGCTTTTTTTACGCTACGGTAACAACAATGATAGACCGAAGGTTGGATATGTCCTGTCCGATATCATCAGACAGGCCATATTATGGATGTTTATTATCATCTTATCTACATAGTGTGATCTAAATCACTTTTAAGCCAGAGTAAACAATGGAACGATTAAAAAGTATGTCGGTGTTCGCCAGAGTCGTGCAATGCGGCTCTTTTACCGCCGCCGCGCGCCAACTCCAGATGAGCGTTTCCGCCGTCAGCCAGACCGTTACCAAGCTTGAAAACCAATTGCAGATCAAGCTACTTAATCGCAGTACGCGCAATATTGGCCTGACCGAAGCAGGAAAAATCTATTACCACGGTTGCCGCCGCATGCTGCATGAAGCGCATGAGGTGCATGAACAACTTTATGCCTTTAACAGTACCCCGATCGGCACATTACGCATCGGTAGCTCGTCCACCATGGCGCAGAATGTTCTCTCCGCCATGACCGCCGACTTACTCAGGGAATATCCGGGGCTTGCCGTTAATCTGGTCACCGGTATCCCCGCGCCTGATTTGATTGCCGATGGGCTGGATATCGTCATTCGGGTTGGCGCGTTACAAGATTCAAGTTTGTTTTCCAAACGGCTGGGTTCGATGCCGATGGTGGTCTGCGCCGCCAAAAGCTATCTGGCGCAACATGGCGCCCCGGAAAAACCCGCTGATGTCGTGAACTTTTCCTGGCTGGAATATAGCGTGCGGCCGGATAGCGAATTCGAACTGATTGCCCCCGAAGGGATTTCCACCCGGCTTTCTCCTCAGGGCCGCTTTGTTACTAACGATCCACAGACGCTGGTCAAGTGGTTAAAGGCGGGCGCCGGGATCGCCTATGTTCCCCTGATGTGGATAATCGAAGAGATTCAGCGTGGCGAAATGGAAATTCTGTTTAATCATTACCACTCCGATCCGCGTCCGATCTATGCGTTATATACCCGCAAAGACAATCTGCCGCTGAAAGTACAGGTCTGTATCAATTACATGATTGAGTATTTCAAGAAAGTCGCCCAGACGTATCAGGGGTATCGCCAGAATAATGAGGAAGAAAAAAAATAAATTCGCAAGTGGTCAGTCATTCCTCAGCAATCCACCTCGATGATAAAAAAAGCGCCGAAAAGTCGCCATAAAAACCGCCAGTAGGAATTGCCCGTGATAAAAACCGCGTTCGCACACGGTTTTTATCACGACAACGGGATACGCCGGATTACGCCGTTCCCCCTACCGTCAGGCTTTCAAGTTTCAGCGTCGGCTGACCTACGCCGACCGGCAGGCTTTGCCCTTCCTTACCGCACACGCCAACGCCTTTGTCCAGCGCCAGATCGTTGCCCACCATAGAGATCTGCTGCATGGCTTCAATACCGGAACCAATCAGCGTGGCGCCTTTCACTGGCGTGGTCACGCGGCCATTTTCTATCAGATACGCTTCCGAGGTGGAGAACACAAACTTGCCGGACGTGATATCCACCTGACCGCCGCCAAAGTTCGGCGCGTATAAACCGTATTCCACGCTGGCGATAATCTCTTCCTGCGTTGATTGGCCCGCCAGCATATAGGTATTGGTCATCCGCGGCATCGGCAGATGCGCATACGATTCCCGGCGACCGTTGCCTGTCGGGGCGACGCCCATCAGACGGGCGTTCAGTTTATCCTGCATGTAACCTTTGAGGATGCCGTTCTCAATCAGCACGTTATACTGACCCGGCACGCCTTCGTCATCCATCGCCAATGAACCGCGACGCCCTTGCAGCGTGCCGTCATCCACCACCGTACACAGTTCGGACGCCACCAGTTTCCCCATCTGCCCGCTGAATACCGAGGTTCCACGGCGGTTAAAATCGCCTTCCAGACCATGTCCCACCGCTTCATGCAGCAATACCCCCGGCCAGCCCGCGCCCAACACCACTGGCATCGATCCGGCGGGCGCGGCAATCGCCGACAGATTAATCAGCGCCATGCGTACCGCTTCTTTCGCCCAGGCTTCCACGCGAGGCTCACCGTCAACCGCTTCCCAGAAATAGTGATAACCGCTGCGCGAACCCCCGCCGCTGCCGCCGCGCTCACGCTTGCCGTCCGCTTCCACCAGCACGCTTACCGACAGACGCACCAGCGGGCGGACATCCGCTGCCAGCGTACCGTCAGTCGCCGCCACCAGCACCAGTTCGTACACCCCCGTCAGACTGGCCGTCACTTCCTGTACTCTGGCGTCGGCGGCACGCGCCACCGCATCCGCTCGCTGCAACAACGCGATTTTCTCTTCGCGGGTCAGACTATCAAGCGGGTTAAGCTGAGGGTAAAGCGCGGGATGCGACACTTCGCCCAACGTATGCAACTTGCCGTTGCCTGACTCACGCACAATACTGCGTGCCGCTTGAGCGCTTTGATGCAACGCATTCAGCGTAATCTGGTCAGCATAGGCAAACCCTGTTTTTTCGCCATCAATCGCGCGGATCCCTACGCCCTGATCGATATGATAGGAGCCTTCCTTGATGATGCGGTCTTCCAATACCCATGACTCATGGTAACTGGACTGAAAATAAAGGTCGGCATAATCCAGACGACGTTCATTCAACACGCCCAATACGGAAGACAGGTCATTAAGATTCAATTTGTTAGCGGTGAGTAATTGCTCACTGACAAACGACAGACTCATATTTTTTCACTCTTTATTAGATGAAATCGGGTGAACGAACTGCGCTGCCCATATGTCGCTATTCGCCCTGCTTGTGACTCGGCTCACGCAGTACTTCCTGAATCTTCGGCTGATCGATGCTACCGGAAATCTGGTAACGAATCAGCGAAATCTTGTTCCATAGCGGCGCCAGCACCTTACTGGCGGCAAAAACCGCCGCCCCCACCACCGGGTTAACGGCAAATGCCGTGGCGACGCCCACCGTGGCCGAAATTTCCGGCGCCACCACCGCCTCGATATTGACCTGACGTTGCACCAAATCGACACTGCCTTTCATGGCGATATCCGCTTCCAGGCCGTCAACCAACATATCGTCAGTATGCAGCACGCCCTCTTTGATCCATGCCGTGCTGCGGATACCATCGAAATAAAAACCACTGCCGAATGTATCGCTGAAATCGAAGCGAAGCTTACGCAGTAAGGCATCGAAACTGACCAGACGCAACAATTGCCCGGCCTGGCCCGTCCCCGCATCGGCGATTTCCCCTTTGCCTATCCGCGTGTGCAGAATACCGCTCAGACTGGCGATATCCGGCGCCCACGGCGTGCCGCGCCAGTAAAGATCGTAATCCACAGCAAACGATCCGGCGCGTAACGGGGTATCGACGCCGAACCACTCGGCGTTTTGCACCAGACTGTCGCCGGTTAATCGCCCTTTCAACGCGGTACGAACGCCCTGGGCGTTATCCTGCCAGCTACCGTTAACCGTTAGCCGCGCCTTTCCGGTATCAATAACACCGTCACTCAGCAGCAGCTTGTCTTGCTCAGGCTGTAGCGTACCCTGAACGCGGCCAACGTTTTGTCCGATAAACCAGCACTGACGACAATCGATCTGCAACGCGGGCCAATTCTGAAAGCTGATGCTGGGATCGTTCAGCGGCGATCTCTTTTCGGCCAATGCAATCGGATTGGTCGCTTCATTCCCTTTCCATTGGGGATTGTAATAGAGATAACCGATATCACTGCGCCATATGCCGTTGCGCGGAATGTTAAGCGTGGCGTCAATTTCACGCCCCGTGGCGCGCACTTCGCTGCCGGTCAGACTATTTTTGCTGGTAATCGCTAAATCATGCCACCGCTGCCCTAACAATGTCAGAACCGGTGTACGTAATGTCACTTCCGTCGGCAAACGGAAATTACCGCCAGCCCCTTTCCCGCCCAATGAGGACTGTGCTGCCGGCAGCAATCCGAGCCAACTTTCGCCATCCAGCGCGGGCAAATCGAGCACCAGCGCCGAGCTTTCCGGCAACGACGGCAGCGTGCCGGTGTTGCTTTTCCAACTGCCGCGCGCCAGTGTGACGGTATCGCCTTTCAGCAACCACTGGCTGTTAAACCGAGAGTTCTTGCCAATACGACTATTCAGCGCAAACCCATTCAGGTCGCCCTTAACATTGACCTGCAACGGCATAGGATCGCCAGCAGATTTATTTAACGGACTTGGTAAGTGACTACTTACTTTCTGTAGATCCGCTTCGATATCTACGCCATAGGTTATTTTGCCCTGATAGGGCAAATTGACGGCAACCGTACTTTTCCAGTCCGCCACGCCTGCGATCCGACTGGCAAGCGACGTCGGCAAGTCTGGCAAACGGGCGGGTTGCCACGCGCCCTGTAACCCGACATTCACCAGAAACGCGCTTGCCTGCTCTTCAGTGGTGAAATTCACCTGCATCGGCTGCCCCAGCCAGTTGGCTGAAAGCGTTTCACTACGCAGGTTGCCATTATCATAACGAAAACGTCCAGTAAGATTTTTTAGCGTCGTCGCCAGCGGCTTGATGTACAGGCTGTTATTATTCAAGGCGATATCGCCGCTGGCGCGCACTTCGCCGCCATCCAGCGGAATAGCAAGATTTAGGCCGCCTTTTATCGGGCCAGTAATGTTCAACGCATCCAGCGCCGCGCCCACCGATGATTTCAAGGGCGTCTGCTGGAAATAGCTGCCGACTTCCTGACCCGGCCCCTCTAGTTCGCCATTAACCAGCAGCCTCTCTTTACTGTAATCTGGGATCACGGCGCTGATGTTTCGGCCTTCCACTTTGCCCAGCCAGGCTTGCGGCGCGAACATCCACAGGCCGTTATTGGCGAAATCCAGGTTGATATCCAACTGCGTCAGGGCAGGCCAGCCCGGTTGATACTCAAATACCGCATTCTTGACCGGCACCCAGACTTCAAACTGTCCTTCGTTATGCGCGTAAGGGAAATTCCGCGGATTACCGGCAAAAATCAATGTGCCGTTCTCCACCCTGCCGCTTTTGAGGGCGTTGCTCAGGTAATCCACCAGCGCCTTGCCCATAAAAGGCTCAGGGTAATAGCGCCAGGCGTCAGCCGCATCCGTCAGACGAAGGCCGGCCAGAATATCCAGTCTGGGCTCGCCTTTTTCAGGGTGCTGATAACGAAAATCACCGTTGACCCATAGCGATTTGGCCTGCACATCCAACCCGTGGCTCCACAGTTCCCAGCCCTGCGGGTTGTCGCGCCAGTAAATCGTCCCGCTGGCTTGATTGATTTCCAGCGGTGCGCGAAACATCCCCTCATAAGGCAGCGTACTCTCAGCCAGATCGATATTCAGTTGTCCTTGTTCCACACTGCCGCTGACCGAACCGGAAAAATGGTTCATTCCCGGCAGCCGTTCCCACTGTTGCCAACTGACATCCTGCCAACGACTCTGAAAGCGGGCTTTTTCCGGTTGTTGCACAGGAATATCCAATGCCAGCGCCGTGAGTTTGCCTTTCGGTTGCAGTGATCCCCAACGCGCTTTCACATCAGGCGTCGTGGTGGACAACAACGGCAACAGTGAGCCCAAACGCTCCAGTTGCAGATTGGCGGCCCGAATACGCAATTCCTCCTGACGATCCGCCCCCAGCACGGATTCGCTCTTCGGCACCCACAGCGCCGATAACTGGCCTGTCGGCCAGGCCACGCCATCCGTCGCCAGGTTCAACGCGGGAACATCCACTTGCCAGCCATTTTCCTGACGGCTGATGCGCAGCGCCATATCATCAACATTCAGACGATGCCCGTTTTCCCCTTCCCGCCAGGTTGCCGTTCCCTGATTCAGGAACACCTCTGCACCATGAATAGCGCCATCACGCACATTAAGCCAGGCCGCCAGACTGAAGTCCGCGCTTTCCAGCCCGGTATTGTTTTTCAGCCAGCGACCCAGCCAGGGTTTCATGTCAATATCATCGGCCTGTAGATACAGCGTACCGGTATTGAGCAGCCCTTGATCATCTTGTAAATCCATCCTCATCTGCACCACGCCATGCTGACCAGTGAAGCTCGACAGGCTGATCAGCCCTTCGGCGCGGTGACGGTTATCCTGATTCAGCCAGGTCAGTTGGGGAATGCTCAACTCAGCGCGTGCGCCGGATGGCGTAAGAAAAGAGATACGACTATCGCGCAGATCAAAGTGATCGAACTGGCGCAGGAAAAGATCGCTCAATTTTCCCGATTCCAACAGATCGCCATCCTGACGCTGTCCGGTCAGGGTGGTGTTGAGATCAAAGCGGGATTGATAAAAAGTGAGATCGCGGAACTGCCAGCGAGCATGCAGCAGAGATTGCCACACATCCAACGCCAGTGTGATACGTTCAACCTGCCAGTCGGCTTCCGGCGACGAGGAACGAAAATTGTCAATTTCCAGTGTGGGGCCAAACGTTTCCCAACGCCCTTTCAGCGATCCGATCGCCAGCTTAACCCCGGAGACAGACTCTGCCCATGCCACCAGTTGTGGCCGGAAGTGATCGATCTGTGGCAGCGCCAATCTTAAACCGCTGACTAACAGCGCGACAATCACGATAAGAGTGGCGCCCGTGACGAATAATATTCCGGGCAGTCGCCTCACGAATTTCTCCTTGTTTTCGTCGCTAACGACGAGGGCACGAATTTACATCATGACGACATCAAACTGTTCCTGACTATACAGGGGTTCAATCTGTACTTTGACCTGTTTGCCGACGAAAATTTCCACTTCGGCCAGCGCATGCGACTCTTCGCTTTTCAGCGCTTCTCCGACAGCGGGCGATGCATAAACCAGGAAACGATCGGTATCATACGCGTGGTGAACGCGCACAATCTCACGCATGATCTCATAACAAACGCTTTCCACGGTTTTCACCGTACCGCGTCCGTGGCAGGTCGGGCATTCATGGCACAAGACATGCTCTATACTCTCACGGGTGCGCTTACGCGTCATCTCCACTAATCCTAGTTGGGAGAAGCCATTAATACTGGTTTTTACCCGATCTTTACTCAGCGCCTGTTCCAGAGAATGTAATACCCGACGGCGATGATCTTCATTGTTCATATCAATGAAATCGATAATGATGATGCCGCCCAGATTTCGCAGCCGCAATTGCCTTGCAATGGCCTGCGTCGCTTCGATATTGGTGTTGAAAATGGTTTCATCAAGATTGCGATGGCCGACAAAAGCCCCGGTATTGATATCGACGGTGGTCATCGCCTCTGTCTGGTCGATAATCAGATAACCGCCGGACTTCAGTTCGACTTTTCTATCCAGTGAACGTTGGATTTCGTTTTCGACATCGAACAGATCAAAAATTGGTTGTTTACCCGCGTAGTGCTCCAGCTTGCCCGTCATTTCCGGGATATATTCGGCCGTGAACTCCAGCAACGCATCGTAGGTCAGCCTGGAATCCACTCGAATGCGATCCAGCGCCTCGCCCGCAAAATCACGCAAAACGCGTTGCGCCAGAGCGACTTCGCCATAGAGCTTGCATTTGGCGTGGTTGCGTTTTTTACGCTCCATCACCTTACCCCACAAGCGCTTGAGGAAAGCCGCGTCCTGAGCAAGTTCTTCTTCGCCAATGCCTTCCGCTGCGGTACGGATGATAAAACCGCCCTGTTCATCGCAGTAATCCGCGACCGTTCTCTTCAAACGTTCGCGCTCAGCTTCGCTTTCGATACGCTGCGACACGCCGACGTGTGAAGCCCCCGGCATGAAGACCAGATAACGCGATGGCAATGTGATGTCCGTCGTCAGACGCGCTCCTTTGGTGCCAAGAGGATCTTTTACCACCTGCACCATCAGATCCTGTCCCTGACGCACCAGTTCGGCGATATCACGAACATGAAAATTTTTCTGCTCGTCCCCGGCGACGCATTCGGTGTGCGGCATAATATCGGAGGCGTGCAAAAAAGCCGCCTTGTCCAGACCAATATCGACAAACGCCGCCTGCATGCCCGGTAATACGCGGCTTACACGGCCCTTGTAGATATTGCCGACAATGCCGCGTTTCGCTTCACGCTCAATATGAATTTCCTGCAAAATGCCGCCATCGATATAGGCAACCCGCGTCTCTGAAGGTGTGACGTTTACCAATAACTCAGCAGTCATGTTTTCCTCTTGCCTGTCGCAGCGCAGTAAAATTACTGAACAACTCATACGTCTCTACCAGCGGTAATCCGACCACCGCGTGATAGCTCCCGTTGAGCGACCGAACAAAGCATCCTCCCTTGCCCTGAATACCATAGGCACCGGCTTTATCCATCGGTTCGCCGCTGGCAATGTAAGTATCAATATCCTGTTGGGACAGCGTGCGGAACACCACATCCGTCTTGACCAGCGTGCTCAGGCTGTCATCTCTGTCGGCCAATGCCACCGCGGTCATGACCTGATGCGGTTGGCCGGACAGCATCGCCAGTATGTGCGCCGCGTGCGTTTCATCCCGCGGTTTTTCCAGCACCTGTCCGTTCAATACCACAATCGTATCCGCGCCCAGCACCGGCAAATCGGCAGGCGCGGCGCATACCCCAGCGGAAGCTTTTTCCTGCGCCAGCCGGCGAACGTAGGCATCGGCCATTTCATCGGGCAAACGCTGTTCCGTCACTGTCGTATTCAGCACGGCAAAAGAGAGATCGAGCAACGACAACAGTTCCCTGCGGCGAGGCGAAGCGGATGCCAGATAAAGCTGAGTCATGATTAACCTTTATTGCACGGTAAACTGACGACGTATTTTACGCATCAGCAGGAACAACCACGGCCACAGTACGCCATCGACCACGCTATTCCAGAAAGTTTCAGGCCGGAACGAGACATTAATCACCAGGAATTCGGCCCAGAAGACAATCAAATCCATCAACAGCGACAGCAGCATGACCATCAGCGCCTGTTGCCATAATGCCATATTCCTGAAAAGCTGAAATTTAAATGCCACCAGATAAGCCACAATACTGAGCGCCAGCGCACGCACGCCAAGCGTCGATCCTAAAATCAGATCCATTATCATACCGAGTACAAACCCGGTGCCGACATTCACCCGATGCGGCAACGCCATCACCCAGTAGATTAGAAAGAGCGTCAGCCAGGAGGGACGATAAATATAGATCTCCTCCGGCCACGGCATAATCTGCAAGACCATAGCGATTAAAAACGAGAGCCAGATAATCCAGTTGCCATTCCTGCGGTAGCGGTTCATTGGCTGTCTCCCGGCGGTGTCGTCGCAGGCGCGTTGACCGGGGGCGGGAGCGACGGCCCCATTTCATCGGGAGAAGGCAATACCTGCGGCATCATCTGCATCAGTCGTTCATTGGCGACGCGATGAACCTCTCCCGGCGGTAACGCGGCGCTGGCATTTCTGTCCACGCCCCATAAGAGTAATAGATAGCGCAAACGCTGCAAGCCTGCCGTCGGACGCGCCTGAATGATGGTATAAGCGCGTTGAGTATCCACTTTCACTGAGGACACCACGGCGACCGGATAACCCTCAGGGAAACGCCCGCCCAAACCAGAGGTGACCAGGACGTCGCCGACGCGGATATCCGTGTTGTTGGGTAAGTGTTCCAGTTGCAGATCATCCGTACAACCGTTGCCTGCCGCAATCACGCGGATATCGTTGCGCAGCACCTGAATAGGCAGCGCGTGGGAAACATCACAAATCAGCAAAACCCGGCTGGTTAGCTGCCCGACCGCGACCACCTGACCCACCACGCCCTTATCACTGATGACGGGCTGGCCTTCGTATACGCCGTTGATCAAACCTTTATCGATCACCACCTGATCGCTATAAGGGTCCGTGCCGGCGGAAATCACCTGCGTCACCATTTTCTGCTCGTCCTGACGCAGCGGCGATCCGAGCAATTCACGCAACCGGGCGTTCTCCTGTTTCAATTGCCCCAGTAGCAGCAGGTCGCTGTTCTTCATCAGCAATTCCTGACGCAGCGCGGTATTTTCGATCCCCAGTTGTTCACGGGTCGCCAATGATGCCGAAACGTTGTCCAGCATCTCGCGCGGGCCATTTGCCAGAAAATAAAAGGGACTGACCGCGGTATCCATGTATGTTCTGATTTTCGTGAACGTACCAAGCCGACTGTCTGCAATAATCACAGAAATCGCGGTAATGACAGCGAGAAAAAGTCGTAGTTGCAAGGAAGGTCCCCTGCTAAAAATCGGCTTCATAAAATTCGTGTATTCCTCGACAGCAATAAATCGCCTGGCGCGATTTTTGACAACGCGACGCGTTGGTCCGCAGGGCAGCGGACAGGGAAAGCCTGCCGTCATAAACGCCGGGAGCGTTTTTCAACGTTGCAAAGCGTTGGCACACAAGCGGTGGACCGGGAGCGCCCGCCATAAAAAAAGGGCGACCGCGCGGGATGAAAAACGCACACGTTCATCCATACGGCCCCCCTTTCCTGACCAGATTATTCTTCGCTGAACAAATCGCCGCCATGCATGTCGATCATTTCCAGCGCTTTACCGCCGCCGCGCGCGACGCAGGTCAACGGATCTTCAGCCACCACGACCGGGATCCCCGTTTCTTCCATCAGCAACCGATCGAGATTACGCAACAACGCGCCGCCGCCAGTCAACACCATGCCGCGCTCGGAGATATCAGAAGCCAGTTCCGGCGGACACTGTTCCAACGCCACCATCACCGCGCTCACGATACCCGTCAACGGTTCCTGCAATGCTTCCAGAATCTCATTGGAATTCAAATTAAAGCCGCGCGGCACGCCTTCCGCCAGGTTACGACCGCGCACCTCAATCTCAAGCACTTCATCACCCGGATAGGCCGAACCAATCTCATGCTTGATGCGTTCTGCCGTGGCTTCGCCAATCAGTGAACCGTAATTACGACGAACATAGTTGATAATCGCTTCATCGAAACGGTCGCCGCCAATACGCACGGAAGAGGAATACACCACGCCGTTGAGAGAAATCACGGCGACTTCCGTCGTACCGCCGCCAATATCCACCACCATGGAACCAGTGGCCTCGGAAACCGGCAGACCCGCGCCAATCGCGGCGGCCATCGGTTCTTCAATCAGAAAGACCTCACGCGCGCCAGCGCCTTGCGCGGACTCACGGATCGCACGGCGTTCCACCTGCGTGGCGCCCACCGGCACGCACACCAGCACACGCGGGCTGGGACGCATAAAGCTATTGCTGTGCACTTGCTTGATAAAGTGTTGCAACATTTTTTCAGTCACGAAGAAATCGGCAATCACGCCGTCCTTCATCGGACGAATTGCGGCGATATTGCCAGGCGTTCTGCCCAGCATCTGTTTGGCGTCATGGCCGACAGCAGCGACGCTTTTCGGCGAACCGGCACGATCCTGACGAATAGCGACCACGGAAGGTTCATTCAGTACGATGCCCTGCCCTTTAACATAAATCAGGGTATTGGCGGTACCCAGGTCGATGGACAAGTCGTTGGAAAACATGCCACGAAATTTCTTAAACATAACGAAAGGATAATCCTGCAAGCTGGGGGCGAAAAATAAATCCGCCTACTTTACCAACCACACGAAGCAGCGACAAGGCATGAAAACGCTCTGCTTCGGTGAAAAAAGTCTGTGTCGTACACATCGGCTTTAAAAAGGAATACCGCACGAAACGCCTTCCTTTCAAGCAATGGGGCAACTTATCACGTCCTACCAGACGGAATGGCACTGACACAGGACATAAAATCTAACATTTAATCGGATTGCGCTAACGTAAGCACACACTAACCGATTCAACAACCGACTCATTCTACGTCAATTTGAACAGGACGTTTACACTAAACACGATAGCGAGGTGAATATTTTTTCAACTCATCGCCTACCGAACGCGAAGCGGCAAAAAAATCGCCTTGTCCGCCATAAACGCCCTTCTCCAATAACGTTTGCCACTCTTCTTTGGTGCGCACGCCCGCCGCAAAAACCATCGTCTGCGTGCCTTTACAAGCTTCCGTTAGACTTTGTACGAATAATTGATTTTCCGGACGACGCTCAAGACTACGCACCAACCCCGGATGAAGCTTAATAATTTCCACCGGCAATGACTTGATATACGTCGTACTGACCAGCGTTAACCCCGCCTGCGTCACCGCAAGACGACAGCCCAGCCCCAACACCAGATTCAGCGCCGGACGTAAACGGCCGATATATTGACAAACATTCGCCTCAGCAAGTTCAAATAAAATACGTTGCCGCTGTTGCTTAGGGCATTGCAGCAACGTGTCCTGCAACCAGCGAATAAACGGCTTTTGCAGAAGTGAATCGACGCTCACCGGCATCGCCAGCGTTTCCTCCGGCCAACTGACTGATAACTCAAGAGTGCGGACAATAAGTTGTCGATCATAACTGGCGGTCAAACCCAGTTGCTGAACCAACGGCATATATTCCGCCGCCAGCAATTCCTGAGCGCCGTCATAGATACGACTCATCATTTCACGATGGTGGACAACGCCATGCCTGGTAACCGCCGGTTTCTGGTATAGCCTCGGCCCACCTCTGGCCAGCGTCAGTTCCAGCAACGTTCGCCATTTCACGCTGCCCCGCCCTTTGTCCGGCACCTGGCGATCAAATACGCACCAACCATTTCCGCCCTGTAGCACCGCGTTGCGGGTGGCGTCTTCCACACTTTCCATCACCTGTTCCGAACTTTGCCCGCTGCGATAAGCGCATATCCCGATATGCAGGATATCTTCACGATCAATCAGCGGCGTCACTGGCAGAATATCAATGGCTTTGACTAACTGAGCGGCAATACTGTCCGCGTCTTTCAGAGTGCGGTGCGGCAACAACACGGTAAAATCATTGTTGTAATAACGCGCCAGCAATGCGCCGGGATAACGCATGACAAAAGTCGATAACAAATTCACCAGCGTATTGCGGTATTCCTGAATCGTACCGTGATAACCGTGCATTTCCTGTAATGTTTCAAAATCAGGTACGCGGATCATCATGACGATACCGTGAGTACCGACATCTTCGATATCCTCCAACTGCGTCGTCAGTTGATTGTCAAAAAACAGGCGATTGCTGAGGCCGGTCTGCGCATCCTGCGCCGCAAATGCACGGATCAACGCATCGACCCGGCTACGCTCTTCGCGGGCCGCCGTCAAATCAGACAGTAGTTGATCGATCGCGCCGCTGGCATTGATCGGCCATTCCCGCACGGAACCGTGCATCACCGACTCACGCTCGCCATTGAGGATGCGTCGGGCGCGTTCTTCCAGTTCCTCCTGTCCGGCAGTTTGACGGCGCAACCAGCAAATGGACAGATAAAGCACCAGCACGATCAAGCCAATGGACAGAAACACCGACAGCGTCGACATGAGAAAATGCGGCATGCCAAGCACGGGATTGAGGTAGGTAACCGCCGCCACCATGTCCAGATGGTGCATCAAGGCGATTTGGGTATCACAATAGATGTAACGATGAACATCATCCGCCTCAGGCAACCGTGCCGAATACAAGACCGAATCGGCATTCCTCACCTCTAGCACGACGATACCGGCGGATTTCATCATAGCCGGTAGCCAGAATTTGATATTCTCCGGCGATTGCACCAACAGCGCCTGATCGATGCTGGCAGCGACTTCTCGCAACTGTTGCGACGTTCGCTGATGGCTGTAATAGAAGAGGCTAAAGATACTGCTGGCAAGCATCAGAAAAATCGCCAATGCCGTCAGTAGCGTCATAAGTATGGAGAATCTGGTCGTAAATCCCATCCCTGCGTCCTATTTCCGGGTAGATGATGCCAACATTCCTGCAATTTGAAAGATGACGGGTATGCTACCTGTTACAAATATAGTCGCTAAATGATCACACACCTTTTTTATCCGGTGCAATCTTCACTCGCCGAAATATTGCGTCGGCATACCGTGGTGCCATGACGAGTGACGGTTACACCCGACAAAAAAGTCTTTCACTTGTTTGCTCGGTATTTCCCGCTGGCTTCATCTATAAATAAGTAAACAACCACATGAAAGACGCCACGTTATCCCGATAGTGATAAGTCAAGAGCAATAACGGGCGGGAGTGCGCCATGCTTAAAAATCGCAAATTAACCGAAGCCGATGTTACCCCGGAATCGGTTTTTCATCGTCGCCGACGCGTATTGAAAGCGCTGGGGATTACCGCGGCATCGTTATCGCTGCCTCTGTCCGCGCAAGCTGACCTGCTCGCCTGGCTCACAGGCAATGATCGTGCGAAAGCTGCGCCGGGAAAACCGTTATCCTTCACGCAACCCGCCCAGTGGCGGCTTGATCTGCCACTGACGCCTGAAGATAAAGTTACGGGTTACAATAATTTCTATGAATTCGGGCTGGATAAAGCCGATCCCGCCGCCAATGCGCAAGCATTGAAAACCGAAGGATGGACAATCCAGATTGATGGAGAAGTCGCCAAGCCCATCACGCTGCATATCGACGATCTGCTTAAACGCTTCCCGCTGGAAGAGAGAATTTACCGTTTCCGTTGCGTGGAAGCCTGGTCGATGGTCGTTCCGTGGATTGGCTTTGAACTGGCAAAACTGATCAAGTTTGCCAATCCCACCGGCCACGCGCGTTACATTGCGTTTCAGACCTTGAACGACCCGGAGCAAATGCCGGGACAAAAAGATCGCTTTATCGGCGGCGGGTTAAGCTATCCCTATGTCGAAGGCTTAAGGCTGGATGAAGCCATGCACCCGCTGTCTCTCCTCGTCATCGGCGTGTACGGCAAAACGCTTCCCCCGCAGAACGGCGCGCCGATCAGGTTGATGACGCCATGGAAATATGGTTTTAAAAACATCAAATCCATCGTGCGGATAAGCTTTACTCGTGAGCGCCCGCCTGCAACCTGGAACCTTGCCGCCCCGGATGAATATGGTTTCTACGCCAATGTGAACCCGCAGGTGGATCATCCCCGCTGGTCGCAGGCGACGGAGCGCGTCATCGGCGCCGGTGGTCTGCTCAACGTACAGCGCCAGCCCACGCAGCTATTCAACGGCTATGCCGACCAGGTCGCATCACTGTATCGAGGTCTGGATCTACGGCAGAACTTTTAATCAGGAAACACGGCATGCGACTCACGCACCAGCAGATAAAATGGCTAAAAATCATCCTTCATCTGGCCGCTTTGTTGCCCTTCGTCTGGCTAATCCTGGCCGTAACGCAAGGCGGGTTGAGCGCTGATCCGGCCAAGGATATCCAACATTTTACCGGCAGAATGGCGCTTAAACTGTTGTTCGCCACCCTGCTGGTCACCCCGCTGGCCCGTTATAGTCGGCAGCCGCTACTGATTCGCTGTCGGCGGATGCTCGGCCTGTGGTGCTTCGCCTGGGCCACCTTGCATCTGGTCAGTTATTCCGTATTGGAATTGGGTGTAAGCCATCTGGCGCTACTGGGAACGGAGTTGATATCTCGTCCCTATTTAATGCTCGGCATCATCAGTTGGCTGATTCTGTTGGCGTTGGCGCTGACCTCACCACAAGTGATAACACGCAAGTTGGGAGCCCACTGGCAAAAACTGCATAATTTTATCTATCTGATCGCCATTCTCGCGCCGATGCACTATCTTCTGTCAGTCAAAACTCTGTCGCCACAACCGGTTTTGTACGCGCTGGCCGCGCTGGTTTTGTTATCATTCCGTTATAAAAAGTTCCGCCAATGGTGGCGTCAGAAGGTGCGATGACGCTGTTGCTTACTGTCGCAGCCTTGCCCTTTTCGCCGAACATAATGGGTGACTGCCAGAATATCTCCGCAGATAAGACCAGTATTTAGCTGCTAATTGCTACGATATCGTTATAATGCACGACTTTGATTTTTCAGCGTCGGACAATTTACACGCGAAAGGTGACAAACGAATAGCTTCGCGCTATTTTGTGCGACACCATTTTGCAATCTGGGCGAATCGCGGGAGATAGCAGCACAATGGCTGAAAAGTTTCACATTTTGCTTTTGAATGGTCCAAACCTCAATTTACTGGGCGCCCGCGAGCCGGATAAGTACGGCAAGACGACGCTGGCCGAGATTGTCAGCAACCTGGAAACCCAGGCGCAGGCGCTGAATGTGGTTTTTTCCCATCTGCAATCCAATGCGGAACATGTCTTGATCGATCGAATCCATCAAGCCAGAGGAAACACGGATTTTATATTGATTAATCCGGCGGCGTTTACTCATACCAGCGTCGCGCTGCGAGATGCTCTGCTGGCAGTCGCCATCCCGTTTATCGAAATTCATCTGTCCAACGTGCATGCGCGTGAAGCTTTCCGTCATCACTCTTACCTGTCGGATATTGCGGTGGGCGTGATTTGCGGACTTGGGGCAGAGGGTTATAACTATGCTTTACAGACAGCGGTAAAACGCCTGTCAACTTCCAATTAAACAAGAGAGTACGGAACCACACCCATGGATATTCGTAAAATCAAAAAGCTGATCGAACTGGTCGAAGAGTCCGGCATCGCCGAACTGGAAATTTCTGAAGGTGAAGAATCAGTACGTATCAGTCGTGCTCCGGCCGCGCCATGTTACCCTGTGATGCAGCAGGCCTATGCGCCAATGCAACAGCAACCGGCTCTGGCTGCCGCTGTCGCGCCGGCACCTGCCGCAGATGCCGCGCCAACGGCGCCGGCGGCGATCAGTGGTCACATCGTTCGTTCCCCAATGGTAGGTACGTTCTACCGCACCCCAAGCCCTGACGCTAAAGCGTTTGTCGAAGTGGGCCAGCAAGTGAATGTTGGCGATACGCTTTGTATCGTTGAAGCCATGAAAATGATGAACCAAATCGAAGCCGACAAAGCGGGCGTGGTTAAAGCGATCCTTGTCGACAACGGTCAACCAGTTGAATTTGACGAGCCACTGGTTGTCATCGAATAACGAGGCTTACCATGCTAGATAAAATCGTTATCGCCAACCGCGGAGAAATTGCGCTGCGCATTTTGCGCGCCTGCAAAGAACTGGGCATCAAGACGGTTGCCGTTCACTCCAGCGCGGATCGCGATCTGAAACACGTATTACTGGCGGACGAAACGGTGTGTATCGGCCCGCCGCCGTCCACGAAAAGTTACCTGAATATCCCGGCGATCATTTCTGCGGCGGAAATCACCGGATCGGCGGCAATCCACCCCGGTTACGGTTTTCTGTCAGAAAATGCCGACTTCGCCGAACAGGTTGAACGTTCAGGCTTTATTTTCATCGGCCCGCGCGCTGACACCATTCGCCTGATGGGTGATAAAGTCTCCGCCATCAATGCCATGAAAAAAGCGGGTGTGCCTTGCGTACCCGGTTCCGATGGTCCGTTAGACGGCGATATGGATAAGAACCGCGCGTTTGCCAAGCGTATTGGCTATCCGGTGATTATCAAAGCGTCTGGCGGCGGCGGCGGTCGCGGTATGCGCGTGGTGCGCAGCGATAAGGAACTGGAACAGTCCATCAATATGACCCGTGCGGAAGCTAAAGCTGCTTTCAACAACGATATGGTCTATATGGAAAAATACCTGGAAAACCCGCGTCACGTGGAAATCCAGGTACTGGCGGATGGTCAGGGCAACGCGATTTATCTGGCTGAGCGTGACTGTTCCATGCAGCGCCGTCACCAGAAAGTGGTGGAAGAAGCGCCAGCGCCAGGCATCACTGACGAACTGCGTCGTTTTATCGGCGACCGGTGCGCCAAAGCCTGTATCGATATCAATTATCGCGGCGCGGGTACGTTTGAATTCCTGTATGAAAACGGCGAGTTTTATTTCATTGAAATGAATACCCGTATTCAGGTGGAACACCCGGTCACGGAAATGATTACCGGCGTGGATTTGATCAAGGAGCAATTGCGTATTGCCGCAGGTCAGCCGCTGTCCATCAAACAGGAAGATGTGGTGGTTCGTGGTCACGCGGTAGAATGCCGCATCAACGCTGAAGACCCGAATACCTTCCTGCCAAGCCCTGGTAAAATTACCCGCTTTCATGCGCCGGGTGGTTTCGGCGTGCGTTGGGAATCGCATATTTATGCCGGTTATACCGTACCGCCGTACTATGATTCCATGATCGGCAAGTTGATTACTTACGGTGAAACCCGTGAAGTGGCGATTTCCCGCATGAAGAACGCGTTGGCTGAACTGATTATTGATGGCATCAAAACCAACGTTGATCTGCAAATGAAGATCATGAACGATGAAAACTTCCAGAAAGGTGGCACAAACATCCACTACCTGGAGAAGAAACTCGGTTTGCAATAATTTCGCATTGCTACCCGGAAGGCCAGCCTGACGCTGGCCTTCTTTCATTAAGCCGCGGGATAACGTGACAATTGGGGTGTCATCACCACACGTATCTCCGCCGGTGGCGCGGCGTTACGCAAACTGGCTACGTGCGCGGCCCAGTCATCAGGAGTGGATATCCTCCAGCGAAAGCTGGTCAAGAAAAGCCTCTGGAATGTAGATCATCTGACACGCTCCGGTAGCGTTAATAATCGATATGTATTTTTTTATATTACGAATAAAATTATCGACCTCCGACACTGCGGTCAATCATCAATGTCCTGTTTCCCCAAACCGTATGTCCGGTTTGAAAAATAGAACGACGTCCAGAAACAATTATTACTAGGCAATTGGCTCACATGTCGTAAAATTCCCTGCTTTGTCATTCCAATACTTTCATCTTAATCAATACAACACCATTGCTCCGGCTTACTGTGGAGGAAAAAATGGATATACGTTTCATTCAGGCGCACCGGGAAGCCCGCTGGGCTTTTTTCCTGACGCTGGCTTACCTGCTCGCCTGGATCCTGGCAGCTTATCTGCCCGATAACTCACAGGGCATTACCGGTCTTCCTCACTGGTTTGAAATGGCCTGCCTGTTGTTGCCGCTGATTTTCACGCTATTGTGCTGGCTGATGGTGCGATTCATTTTCCAGGATATCTCTCTGGAGAATGACGATGCAAAATGAAGTGCTCTTGCCATTGCTGGGCTATCTGCTGCTGGTGTTCGGACTGTCGGTATACGCTTATCGTCGTCGTCAGGCCGGTAACTTTCTCAACGAGTATTTCCTCGGCGGACGCTCAATGGGCGGCTTTGTACTGGCGATGACCCTGATCGGCACCTATGTCAGCGCCAGTTCGTTTATCGGCGGGCCGGGCGCGGCCTACAAGTATGGACTGGGCTGGGTATTGCTCTCCATGATTCAGGTGCCCACCATGCTGTTGTCGCTGGGCATTCTGGGAAAGAAGTTCGCTATTCTGGCCAGACGTTACAACGCCATCACGCTCAATGACATGCTCTATGCCCGCTACGGCAGTCGCCTGCTGGTATGGTTCGCCAGCCTTAGTCTGCTCGTCGCCTTTATCGGCGCCATGGCGGTACAATTCATTGGCGGCGCACGCCTGTTGGAGACCGCGGCCAATATCCCTTACGATGTCGGCCTGCTGATTTTTGGCGTCACTATCGCGCTGTATACCGCTTTTGGCGGCTTTCGGGCCAGCGTATTGAACGATGCCATGCAAGGCATCGTCATGCTGTTAGGCACAGTCATATTGCTGGTGGGCGTTATCCACGCCGCAGGCGGCTTACACAGCGCTGTGGATAAGCTGCAACAGATCGATCCTGCGCTGGTGACGCCGCAAGGCAGTGGCCAGATGCTGTCCATGCCATTTATGGCATCGTTCTGGGTGTTGGTCTGCTTCGGGGTTATCGGCCTGCCCAATACGGCTGTGCGTTGTATCTCTTACCGCGACAGCAAGGCGCTGCATCGCGGCATTCTTATCGGCACCATCGTGATAGGTATTCTGATGCTGGGGATGCACTTGTCAGGCGCGTTGGGCCGCGCGGTAATGCCGAACCTGACCATCCCCGATCAGGTGCTGCCCGCTCTGATGGTCAACGTTTTACCGCCTCTGGCGGCGGGTATCTTTCTCGCGGCGCCGATGGCGGCTATCATGTCCAACATCAATGCGCATCTGCTACAAGCCTCCGCCACAATCATCAAAGATCTCTATCTCAGCGTGCGGCCACAGCAGATACACAATGAGCGGCACATCAAGCGCCTGTCCAGCATGACAACGCTGTTGCTGGGGTTACTGGTGCTTGTCGCATCCTGGCGACCGCCGGAAATGATTATCTGGCTCAATCTGCTGGCGTTTGGCGGTCTGGAAGCCGTATTTCTCTGGCCGCTGGTGCTTGGCCTTTATTGGGAGCGCGCCAATTCAGCGGGCGCGCTCAGCGCCATGTTCAGCGGCGCTATTTGCTATACCTTGCTGGCCAGTTTTAATCTTCAACTGGCCGGTTTTCACCCCATTGTGCCATCGCTGCTACTTAGCCTGATGGCGTTTATTGTTGGTAACCGGTTTGGCCATCAAGTCCCTCAACCGGTTGCTGCTTCCGCTTCACTTTAAATGTATTAGAGACTGCTATGCCGTGGATTCAACTGAAAATCAATACCTCCGGTCGTCATGCCGAGCACTTGGGCGACGCGCTGATCGCGTGCGGCGCGGTATCCGTTACATTTCAGGATACTCACGATACGCCAGTGTTTGAGCCACTGCCCGGCGAAACCCGCTTATGGGGCGATACCGACGTCATCGGCTTATATGACGCGGAAACCGAGATGGCCGCCGTCATCGCGGCGCTGGAGCAACAACGGCTGCTGGGCGCCGGATTTAAGCACAAAATCGAACAATTGGAGGATAAAGATTGGGAGCGCGAATGGATGGATAACTTCCACCCAATGCGTTTTGGCGAGCGCCTGTGGATTTGTCCAAGCTGGCGCGACATCCCCGATCCGACCGCCGTCAACGTCATGCTCGACCCCGGCCTGGCGTTTGGCACCGGCACCCATCCGACAACCGCACTATGTCTGCAATGGCTGGACAGCCTGGATTTGGCGGGCAAAACCGTCATCGATTTTGGTTGCGGCTCCGGCATTCTGGCAATCGCCGCGCTGAAACTGGGAGCGGCCCGCGCGATCGGCATTGATATCGACCCGCAGGCGATTCAGGCAAGCCGCGATAACGCGCAAAGGAATAATGTCGCTGACCGTCTTGAGCTCTATCTGCCGGAAAAACAGCCGGCTGACCTCTCAGCAGATGTCGTGGTCGCCAATATTCTTGCTGGCCCGCTGCGTGAGCTGGCGCCGCTTATCAGCGATCTGCCTAAATCCGGCGGCTATCTTGGCCTATCCGGGATATTGGCGACGCAGGCCGCGGGCGTGGCGGAAGCCTATACCGATAAATTCGCACTCGATCCGGTTGCAGAACGTGAAGAATGGTGTCGTATCACCGGACAACGTAAATAATCATGCAGACCAAACATCCACTATACTCCGCGTTATAGTGGATAATGCCAGCGACCGGTAAAATTTGGTTGCCGAAGGATTATTTTTTTGAGCAAAAAAAACGCGTAAAAACTCAACTCTTTGTTAAATATGAATAATATTTTCATATGGCATCACGAACGACATTTTCATTGCTCGATAGCGGCAAATTGGTCAAAGTTTGGCCTTTCATCTGACGTGAAAAATGCGTAATATACGCGCCCTTGCAGACACAGTATGGTCACTCTTTGTCTATGCGCATTGGACAATTTCAGCTTACCAATCGCCTGATAGCAGCCCCGATGGCTGGTATTAGCGATCGCCCATTCAGAGCACTCTGTCATGCGATGGGCGCTGGAATGACAGTATCGGAAATGCTCTCTTCCAACCCGGAAGTGTGGCGTTCAGATAAGTCGCGTCTGCGCATGGTACATAGCGATGAACCCGGGATCAGAGCCGTGCAAATTGCCGGTTGTGATCCCGATGAAATGGCGGCGGCTGCCAGAATCAATGCTGATTCCGGCGCACAGATCATCGACATCAATATGGGTTGTCCGGCAAAGAAGGTGAACCGCAAGATGGCAGGATCTGCATTATTGCAGTACCCGGATTTGGTTAAGCAAATCCTCTTCGCGGTAGTGAAAGCGGTAGACGTACCGGTGACGCTGAAAATCCGTACCGGCTGGGCGCCAGAGCACCGTAACTGTGTAGAGATTGCCAGATTGGCTGAAGATTGTGGTATCCAGGCCCTGACCATTCATGGACGCACTCGTGCATGTCTGTTCAATGGTTCGGCGGAATACGACAGCATTCGGACAGTTAAGCAGGCCGTTTCCATTCCCATTATTGCGAATGGCGACGTGACTTCCCCGCATAAAGCCAGAGCGGTTCTTGACTATACTGGGGCTGATGCCCTGATGATAGGACGAGCCGCTCAGGGAAGACCCTGGATCTTTCGGGAAATCCAGCATTATCTGGACACAGGGGAGTTGCTGACACCAATGCCTTTGGCTGAGGTTAAGCGCTTGTTGATCGAACACATACGGGAATTGCACGACTTTTATGGTCCAGGCAAGGGATTCCGTATCGCTCGTAAGCACGTATCCTGGTATCTCCAGGAGCATGCCCCAAACGACCAGTTTAGGCGCACATTCAACGCCATTGAGGATGCCAGCAAACAGCTGGAGGCGTTGGAGGCATATTTTGAAAATCTTGCGTAAACAGAAAAAGAGCTGACAGAACTATGTTCGAACAACGCGTGAATTCTGATGTACTGACCGTTTCCACCGTAAACTCTCAAGCTCAGGTGACCCAAAAGCCCCTGCGCGACTCGGTTAAACAGGCACTGAAGAACTATTTTGCTCAATTGAACGGTCAGGATGTTAATGACCTGTATGAGCTGGTACTGGCTGAAGTTGAACAGCCACTGTTGGACATGGTGATGCAATACACCCGCGGCAACCAAACCCGTGCGGCCCTGATGATGGGTATCAACCGCGGGACTCTGCGTAAGAAATTGAAAAAATACGGCATGAATTAATCAAAATTCATAACCTGTTGTTTTTAAAGGCGTTAATGAGAAATCATTAACGCTTTTTTTATGTCATCAATACCTGAAACTTTAAAAAAAAGTAAATGACGCCCCTATGATGATGAAAGCAGATTACGGCCATCCGATATCACTGTGAGTTTTTATAACTGTAATTATGTTTCAGTTTAAGCGGCATGCGTTATAGCCAAATACCCGCCGCCGGGCATGGTCAAAACAGCAGATGAAAACTATATTCATTGTTGATATAAACCATTGCCTTATATGATTAGTAAAACAATATGACATAACGTAAATTTGCCGCGTTTCATGCCAACGATAGCGAAATGCTGTCCTGATGAGGGTGCAGAGGATATATATGAAGAAAATCGGTTTTGCTTTACTGACTGGCGCATTGCTCGCAACCAGTTTATTCGCTCAGGCACAGGATGACCTCAGCGCAATCAAATCCGCCGGAGTGATTAAATTCGGAACAGAAGGCACCTATGCGCCTTATACCTATCATGAAAAATCCGGTGAGTTGGTTGGTTTTGATGTGGAAATTGGCCGAGCCGTCGCTGAAAAACTGGGAGTCAAAGCACAGTTTATTGAGGGGCGCTGGGATGGTCTGATTGCCGGTATCGACGCCAAACGCTACGACGCAGTGATTAATCAGGTCGGCGTGACCAAAGAGCGTCAGGCCAAATACGACTTCTCTAAACCGTATATCGATTCCAAAGCCGTGCTGATTATCCGTGGCGATAACACCGCCATCAAAGACTTCGATGATCTGAAAGGCAAGAAAGCCGCCCAAAGTCTGACCAGCAACTATTCGAAACTGGCAACCCGCTATGGCGCAGATATCGTGCCAACCGATGGCTTTAACCAATCACTGGATCTGGTGCTCAGCGGACGTGCTGATGCCACACTGAACGATAACCTATCATTCCTTGACTTCAAAAAGCATAAGCCTGATGCCAATGTAAAAATCATCGCCACCTCACCCGACGGTGAACCTTCCGCGATTTTGATCCGCAAAAATCAGACACAACTGGCAGATGCGTTGAATAAAGCGCTCGATGAAATTAAAGCGGATGGCACCTATAAAACGATATCTGTGCGATACTTCGGTCAGGATGTATCTCAATAATTGCACTGTTATCGGAGTTATTTTTCATGCCGCCTTGGCTACAACTTATGGCAGACTCCTTTTGGAGTCTGCTGTCCGCCGGACTGAAATTCACGGTTCCCCTCGCCATTCTTTCCTTTATATTCGGATTGGCCGTTGGCGTGATCGTTGCGCTAATCCGTCTCTATGGTCCAAAGCCACTCAAATGGCTGGGTGATTTCTACGTTTGGGTTATTCGTGGGACACCATTGCTGGTACAGCTTTTTCTCATCTTTTACGGGCTTCCCAGCGCCGGTATCACACTTGATGCATTTCCCGCCGCATTAATCGGCTTTACCATTAGCGTCGGCGCTTACAGTTCGGAAATTGTCCGGGGCGCCATCCTGTCCGTTCCCAAAGGTCAATGGAGCGCGGCTTACTCGCTTGGAATGAATGGCAGGCAGGCAGTTCGCTGGATTATCTTTCCACAATCCATTTTTGTCTCATTGCCGCCGTTATCCAATACGTTTATCTCGTTGATTAAAGACACGTCATTGGCCGCCGTCATTACCGTGCCTGAAATGTTCCTGTCTGCGCAGCGAATTGTTTCCGTCACCTATGAACCGCTGATCCTCTATATTGAAGCCGCCTTGATTTATCTGATGTTCAGCACGGTACTCAGTCAGTTACAGGTAAAGTTGGAGAAGTATTACCAACGTCATCTTGTACATTAATTTTTCGTTCGCCAGTCTGCGCTGATAGTTTGGCTGGCGCATCGCCTTACATTACCAGCTGTGAATCAATTGTTCCCAAACTGTTACTTTTGACGCACCAAAGCAGGGCATGGTGACTACCCTCCCTTTATTTTGGTGCATCGATGTTTCCTGGAAATTGCCACAAAAGCCGGGTCAACTTCAATATTTATATTGATTATCATATAGATAAATAATTGGCATCCTGTTTGCTTAACTCTTGCCGCGGCAAGAAGCCGAATGACAGAATTGGTGCACCTAGTCTGGTGCGCCGCGACACAACAGCATATAACTATTTAGCCACTAGGATGATTATGAAAAGAATGATTATTTCTACTCTGGTTGCCGGCGCATCAATGTTTGCCGCCATCAATCAGGCTCATGCTGGCGCAACGCTGGATGCGATTCAGAAAAAAGGTTTCATACAATGTGGTATCAGCGACGGCTTACCCGGCTTTTCCTATGCAGACGCCAGTGGCAAATTCGCTGGTATTGATGTTGATGTATGCCGCGGTGTGGCGGCGGCCGTGTTTGGCGATGCGAATAAAGTAAAATTTACTCCGCTGACCGCGAAAGAGCGTTTGACCGCCTTGCAATCTGGTGAAGTAGATATTTTATCTCGTAACACCACCTGGACCTCATCGCGCGATAGCGGCATGGGCATGCTGTTCACTGGCGTAACCTATTATGACGGCATCGGCTTCCTAACCCACAATAAAGCCGGGTTAACCAGCGCGAAAGAACTGGATGGCGCTACCGTTTGTATTCAGGCAGGCACCGACACTGAACTGAATGTCGCTGACTATTTCAAAACCAACAAAATGCAATATACCCCGGTGACATTCGATCGTTCTGACGAAAGCGCCAAGGCGCTGGAATCCGGTCGCTGCGATACGCTGGCTTCTGACCAATCTCAGTTGTACGCGTTGCGTATCAAGCTGAGCAATCCAGGCGAATTTGTGGTGCTGCCTGAAGTGATCTCCAAAGAACCTCTTGGCCCTGTGGTTCGTCGCGGCGATGAAGAATGGTTCTCCATCGTTCGCTGGACGCTGTTTGCGATGTTGAATGCCGAAGAAATGGGCGTAACGTCCCAGAACGTCGATCAACTGGCAGCTAAACCGACAACACCTGATATGTCTCACCTGCTTGGTCATGAAGGCAACTACGGTAAAGATCTCAAATTACCAACCGATTGGGCTTTCAAAATCATCAAACAAGTGGGTAACTACGGTGAAATCTTCGAACGCAATGTCGGTATGGGCAGCGAACTAAAAATCAAACGCGGTCTGAACGAATTGTGGAATAAAGGCGGGATCCAGTACGCACCTGCTGTACGCTAATTACTTGCAGAAACCGGGGGCAGTCACAACACTGCCCCTTCTGTATCCCCGTTATTGAGGCTTCAACATGCTACAACGCCCAACCGTGAAAAGTGATTTATCACTAACTAATCCAGCGGTGCGCGCCTGGCTGTATCAAATCATCGTTGTTATCGCCGTATTAGCTATCGCTGGTTATCTATTACACAATACCGTTACCAATCTGGCTCAGAGGGGGATCACATCTGGATTCGCCTTTTTAAACAACACGGCAGGCTTTGGGATTGTCCAACATCTGATTGATTATCAACAGGGCGATACCTTCGCGCGCGTTTTTCTAGTCGGATTATTCAATACCTTGCTGGTGTCAGCTTTGTGTATTGTCTTCGCCTCTTTCCTTGGTTTTATTATTGGACTGGCTCGCTTATCGGATAACTGGCTGCTGCGGAAAATCTCCACTATCTATATCGAAATTTTCCGTAATATTCCGCCGTTATTGCAGATTTTCTTCTGGTATTTTGCCGTACTGCGTAATTTACCAGGGCCACGGCAATCCATTAATGCCTTTGATATCGCCTTTCTCAGCAACCGCGGCTTTTATTTGCCTTCTCCAGAAGCAGGGCCGGGAGCGCTAGCCTTTTTCCTGTCTATTATGATTGCGCTCATTACCGCGTTTGTTGTCTTTCGTGCCAATAAACGTTACCACACGCTCACGGGACAGCAACGCAAGACATGGCCCATCGTTTTGGGCGTATTGGCCGTACTGCTCGTTTTGAGTCATCTGATTTTTGGACGGGCGGTACATTGGGCTGTGCCTGAACTAAAAGGATTTAACTTCCGCGGCGGGATGGTATTAATTCCTGAACTGGCGGCGCTGACACTGGCGCTCTCGGTTTACACGTCCTCCTTTATTGCGGAAATCATTCGCTCAGGAATTCAGTCCGTTTCGCACGGTCAACATGAGGCGGCACGCTCTCTGGGATTGCCCAATTCCATCACCCTGCGCAAAGTTATCCTGCCTCAGGCACTGCGTGTGATTATTCCTCCGTTGACCAGTCAGTATCTTAATATCGTCAAGAACTCTTCATTGGCCGCCGCTATCGGTTATCCAGACATCGTTTCACTGTTCGCCGGCTCTGTACTGAACCAAACCGGTCAGGCCATCGAAACTATCGCCATTACGATGTCGGTCTATCTCATCATCAGCCTGCTGATATCCTTGTTGATGAACATATATAACCGCAAGATTGCGCTCATTGAGCGTTAAGAGGACTCATGACGATGATTCAACCGATACAGAACCGTCAGGCCCCTCTTTTCAAAGCAATTCACTGGGCTCGACAAAATCTTTTTTCCAACATCACCAATAGTCTGCTCACCCTGCTTTGCCTGTGGTTATTGTGGATTACCATTCCGCCATTATTAGACTGGGCGATATTTCAGGCTAACTGGATTGGAACAACCCGCAACGACTGCACCAGGGATGGCGCATGTTGGGTGTTTATCCGTGCCAGGTTCGGTCACTTCATGTATGGGCTATATCCGACAGAAGAGATCTGGCGCATTAACTTTGCACTGGTCATCGGCTTGCTCAGCATCCTGCCAATGTTTTTACGTCAAATCCCTCATCGTGGACGCTACATTGCGATCTGGGCCGTAGCTTACCCGCTGGTGGCCTGGTGGCTGCTCTATGGTGGGTTTGCAAGCCTCCCTCGTGTGGAAACCCGTCAATGGGGAGGCTTAACGCTAACCTTGATTATTGCGGCGGTCGGCATCGCTGGCGCCTTACCACTTGGTATTCTGCTGGCGCTGGGGCGTCGTTCCAAACTCCCCGTCGTTCGTATGCTTTCCATCATTTTCATTGAGTTCTGGCGCGGCGTTCCATTAATTACCGTGCTATTCATGTCCTCTGTCATGCTGCCGCTGTTTTTAACAGAGGGAACCAGTATCGACAAGCTACTGAGAGCACTGGTGGGGGTCATTCTTTTCCAGTCTGCTTATGTCGCCGAGGTCGTCCGCGGTGGCTTGCAAGCATTACCGAAAGGCCAGTATGAAGCAGCAGAGTCGCTGGGATTGGGTTATTGGCGCATGCAAGGGCTGGTTATCCTGCCACAAGCGCTGAAAATGGTGATACCGGGATTGGTGAATACCATTATCTCGCTGTTTAAGGATACCAGTCTGGTGATCATCATTGGTTTATTCGATCTCTTCAGCAGTATTCAACAGGCAACTGTCGATCCAACCTGGCTTGGTATGTCGACCGAAGGCTATGTTTTTGCCGCCATGATCTATTGGGTCTTTTGTTTCAGCATGTCGCGCTATAGCCAACATCTGGAAAATCGTTTTAACACCGGACATAAGTCGCACTGAGGCCATCCATGAATCAGAATTCTTTAACGCAATCAGCCGATCACATGATCACACTGGAGAATGTGAATAAGTGGTATGGGCAATTCCACGTACTGAAAGATATCAATCTACAGGTCAAACAGGGAGAACGGATTGTACTTTGCGGTCCATCTGGCTCAGGCAAATCCACGACTATTCGCTGTATCAACCACCTTGAAGAACATCAGCAGGGACGTATTGTCGTAGATGGTGTGGAATTAAACGGTGATTTGCGGAATATTGAAA
The DNA here is from genome assembly GCF_025840185.1 of Brenneria izbisi. GTDB lineage: Bacteria > Pseudomonadota > Gammaproteobacteria > Enterobacterales > Enterobacteriaceae > Brenneria > Brenneria izbisi. Next base: position 661 of record NZ_JAMPJU010000009.1, on the reverse strand, counting down.
AAATCAGAACAGAGGTGGGCATGGTATTTCAGCACTTCAACCTGTTCCCGCATTTGACTGTATTGCAGAACTGCACGTTGGCCCCTTGCTGGGTACGCCACACGCCGAAAAAGGAGGCAGAAGAACTGGCTATGCATTATCTGGAACGTGTACGCATTGCAGCCCACGCACACAAATTCCCAGGCCAGTTATCCGGGGGACAGCAGCAACGTGTCGCTATTGCCCGCTCGCTGTGTATGAAACCTAAAATCATGCTGTTCGATGAACCTACCTCAGCTTTAGACCCTGAAATGGTTAAAGAAGTGCTGGATACCATGCTTGGACTTGCTCAGGACGGAATGACCATGCTATGTGTCACTCATGAGATGGGCTTTGCAAAAACCGTGGCCGACCGGGTGATCTTTATGGATCAAGGGGAAATCGTCGAGCAGGCACCACCGGACATCTTCTTCTCTACACCGCGCTCTGAACGTACCCAAACATTCCTGGCGCAAATTCTTCACTAATCGAATACCACGATGTTTTGCAAAAGCCTGCCAGAGAGCAGGCTTTTGTTTACACCCATATCAATGGATTCAACCGGCCACAACGCAAAAAGCCCCATGCTGTCGCATGGGGCTTTCCACTTAGTTGATGCCTGGCAGTTCCCTACTCTCACATG
>NZ_JAMPJU010000063.1 GCF_025840185.1 Brenneria izbisi | reverse complement strand
GGTTCGGAGATATTGCCCGCGGCATCACTGGCGATGGCGGTAACCGTTTCACCGTTGGTGAGCGCGGGCGACAGCGGTACAGTAAAGCTGCCGTCGCTCCCTGCCGTGGCGTTGCCCAGCACATTGCCTGCCGCGTCGCTGATCGTGACCGTGCTGCCGGCTTCCGCTGTACCGCTGACCGACGCGCCATCTTCTGCGACCAGAAGATCAGCCGGTGCGGATGGGCTAGTGGTGTCCGGGGCGGTCA
>NZ_JAMPJU010000008.1 GCF_025840185.1 Brenneria izbisi | reverse complement strand
TATTATTGAGTTCGGTGACCGCCTGAGCGCTCACCTTTAATACGATGGCAGTTACACAGAATTACGGACAGGCTCCTTTATAGGGACGTTCGCAGGTTGTGAACATCCCTTGTGTTTACTTTTTGTTTTTATCCGAGGATTTATCGTTAAGTGTTATCACGTCAACGATACCCCAATCCTTTAATACATTGTTTTTAATATAAAAATCATTTAAAACTTTGAAGTACTCATCGTTATCAAGATAACTTTTTGCGTAATGATAATCAGTATCTTTGATGTTCTCACTACTTCTGATCCCATTATTACCATGCAGGATGTCAGCTAAAATTGTGAAAGGTATATTCTTACCTTCGTTATAGAGCTGTTCCCATGAGATCAAATCCATCAAAGGGATAACTTTGTAATCAAGTATTCTTTCAAAGGTCTTATGACCAAACCTAAACTTTCGCTTCGGGGGTTTAGCCGTTTTTAGTTGCTTTTGCCATAAAGCAATCAGTACTTTCAGGTGTTCTGCGAGATCGTCACTGCTGGCTTCTTCCAAGTCAATTTCAATCAGCATCTTGTTAGCAGGGTTCATGCCTCCTTGTTTGAGATACTCAGAGATGTAGTCCGAACTCACTGCAACAGGGTCTGTTTGCTCTGAAGTCTCCAGCCGATACATAGCCCGCCCATAGTTGAACAATTGAACTCTGGTCATTGGTTTTACAGCATAGCTATGTGACAGTCTGTGATTGTCTGAAATCCAGTCCGATTGAAGTATCACATCACCACATCGGATTTTGGCATCATGGTATATAGCTTGCATTTGATTATCTTTGCCTGCTGTTTCCCATTGTTGTCTTGTTTTGTAAGCCAACATCCGTCTTTCAAGCTCTGCATAGATCTGTTCTAGGGTGAGGTCTTTCAGGCCATCATATCGGCGTACATCAAACCAAGATAACGCAGTCCTGATTTCTTCTATTTCTTTTTGTGTAGTCATTGTTCTACCGATTGTTTTTGTGTTTCATAAAAGTTAACCCATTCAACATGATAGAGAAAGTGGAAAAGAGGTGCGGTTTTTCAGAATGGTGTGAGAGCAGATAAGTAATCTTGGATGTAAGAGTTTTCATCTTGACTAATCATTCTTTCTTTACTAAAAAATAAATAATTGTTTTATATCAATTACTTTAATTAAAATAACGACAACACCATGTTGATAATGAAAGTAAATTTAGATTCGTTTATTTAGATGATTATGACAACAACCAATTGTTTTTAATTGACATTTTATCGATAAGAAAATAATAATGATGGTAAATATGTTGGTAAATAATCAACTTGTTTTTACAATCCCATTAATAACAGGAGTTGCAGATGAAGTTCGAGTCCAGTCAGAGGAGCCAGATTTTAGTTTCATGACTTCCCTATGAGTCCTGAAGCATTTAAAAAACAAGAAGTTATGCTTATCCGGTTGTCCTGCGAGGGATTGCCGGTTTTTTATGTTCGTAGTTTTTGGGGGCTTAATCGGGGGCCTCACGGTTCGTTGAGAAAATGGAGCCCCCGCTACCGCATTAACCGATACCGCTATCCGCAAGATCAAACCCATCGGCTCAAAGCTCTGGTCTATGAAGTACCGTACCCATGGCAAAGAGAAAAAGCTGGCCTTTAGTCCCTGCCCGGATATTTCCCTGTTTAAAACGCGTCAGCTACGCGATGCCGCACGCACTAAAGTGCGTGAAGGGGCCAATCCTGAAGCTGATAAGAAGATCACGCAGCAGAAATTATGGATAATCCCGGAAACGCGGGAACCGATCGAAAACGTGCGTTTTTCTCATCGTGGCACAAAAATGAAAACGCAGCACATCGTTCCTTTATCCAAACAGGCCATCGCGATCTAAGTGCTCTTCGGTCATCTGGCGTTTATTTTCCCCGGCGCATACAGTCAGGATAATTACATGAGCGATAATACCGTTAACAAGGCGTTGCGCGTGATAGACCACCAGTAAAGACGTCTGCGGCCATGGTTTCTGGGCGATGGCGTGCAGTGCGCTTAGTGAATGTGGTTTGTGACGAAAGAAGCCATTGAAAAATAAATGAGCCATCAGGAGAGAAATAGCATCCGCACAGCCTATATTAACAAGGCTGCATATCTGGAAGAGCGGATCAAAATAATGCGGTGTTGGGCGGATTACCTTGATACGAACCTCGACGGGCATATTTAGCCTTATCTGCGCACCGCATCTCTGCAAATTACCGAAACCCGCATTCGCTGTGATGTTCAGCGTATTCATATTATCCAAAACGCTGGATCAGTGAACATTCGAAAACGGGAGTACGATGGACTTCTCCCGGACAGGTAAACCGGCAGATAATGCGCTGATAGAGTCGTTTAACGGCAGTTTTCAGGACAGGTGTCTGAATATTCACTGGTTCCCGCCACTGGAAGATGCGCAGGAAAAGGTCGAACACTGGCGACAGGAATATAACCAGCAAAGACCGAATTCCTCATTAAATAACCAGGCTACGGTGGAATTTTCTCTAAGTCTGAAAAAAGGCGCGGATCTCTGATTTATCCTGGCAAAAATATTGAGAGGAGATTACTTTGATAACTTCATTAAATTATCAGTGTTTTTTGTTATCAGCCTAAAATTAGAATTATTTAGCTCACATCATCATTAAAACGCAACTCTGCTAACCCCCTACCCGACAGATCGAGCTTCACGCACTCTAGCAAAAAAGACAAATTATCATGAGCATGATTATTCCCCTTCAAAAAGTAATATCCTTTACCCGAATAAAAAGAAGATTTAAATGGAGTTAACAAAACGCCTTCCATTAACTCACTAAAAACCATACCAATATCAACAACCGCTATTCCTAATCCTTTGATCACAGCATTAATGGCTGAATCTATTGATTCAAACTCATACTTATTGAGAACTTGAAACCGCCCTTTCAAGCGGGCCTCTTCACACCAAAAAAACCAATCGAATTCCCTTGATTTTACATAGACAAGATCAATTACAATTTTATTGTCATTTTCAAAGAGATGTAACAACTTTGGAGACACCACTGCAATTAAACACTCGGGTGAAAGCAAAGTATAGTTCCATTCATTAGAAAACTTACCATCTCCATATTTTACTGTTGCGTCATAAGCGTTTAAATTGGCAAGGGAATGAGAATAGTCATCATTTACAGTTTCGACAGTGACTATTGGGAAACCAGCCTGATTTTTATACTTTTTCAAAATCGGAATAAGTTGACGTATAGAAAAAGTGTATGGACTGTTTATATTTAATACGATTCCATCGCGATGAACATTTTCGCATGCTTTCCTAAGGATTTCAAATACATGACCAAGATCACTAGCAAAAGACTCCCCTTCTTTAGTTAAAAAAACCTTTGGCCCTTTACGATAGAAAAACTTCCTCCCAAAAAAAGTTTCCATGGTATTAATATGCTTGCTAATTGCACTCTGAGATATAAACAACTCACTAGCAGCTAAAGTGAAAGATTGATGCCTGGCTGCTGATTCAAAAGCCTTTAATGCGTAAAGGGGGGGAATATTAGCCCAATCCATTTATCCATCTCCATATTAAAACAATCCAATTAATGCACACTACCTTTCTCTTAATCAAAACACAATAACTATAAGAATAATCCCAAAAACCATAGGTATAACCCCAGATACCATGAAAAAAAGTAATAGTAATAATAACTATTTTCCCATTTTTAAACCATTAAACTTCATCTATAACCAAGAGCAACTATTAAATTGCAAACCTCTAAACCCCGTTAATTAACTTATCATTCGTTCATATAAGTTTTTGAAGGAACAATGGAGCTATTATGGATACTTTTTCACTTTTCAGAAAACATGCACTTTTAAATTCCAAGAAGATCGCAGTAAAGTCAAAGAACTGCGATATATCCTTTGGTGACTTACTTATCTTAATCCAGCGGATAGCGGCAGGATTGCAGAATGCAAACATAAAAAAGGGAGACCGAATTTCTATCCATATGGGTAACAGTGTTGAGCTTATAGCTACCTATTATGCTTGCCTAAAAATTGGAGCCATCTTTGTCCCTCTCAATATAAAACTGTCAGCTAAAGAGGTGAAATATTTAATTCAAGATAGCGCATCCCGTGCATATATTGGTGACATAACCAGATTTCATAAGGCACAACAAGAGATTGAATCATGCAAAACGCTTGAAAAAAAGTGGCTTATTGATCTTAAGAAGGAAGACGAAACAAATCTTACTCACGCCTGGGAAGCAATGGTTTTACAACCTTATAAAGATTCGACAGAAAATATCTCTACGGATGCACTCGCTTCTATATTTTACACATCAGGAACGACAGGGCATCCTAAAGGAATTGTCTATTCGCAAAAAACACTCATTGATGCTATCAATTTAACTATAGCAACAATAAACCCCATACCATCCAAATCAGGTGGAAAGTCCCCCGTAATTCTTAGTTTAGTCGATCTTATCAGTCCATGGAGTATACTTATTACTTTGGCTGCTTTTCATAAAGGCTATTCAGTATTATTACTCTCCGAATCCGACATAGATAACATTACAGAAACATTAAAAGAAACTAAACCGGCATGGATTGCAGGAACACCGTCAAATTTCCAGGCTATTATTAATAGTGTAGAGAAAAAAAACATCTCACTTGATCTTAGCGAAACGATTTGTGTTGCGGGCGGAGATTCTTGCGCAACAGAATTAAGCCATAAATTCTTTGAACGTTTTGGTTCTCGTCTCCAAAGCTCTTACGGACAGACAGAATTAGGCGGTCCTGTCGTATACCATCACGATCTTTGCGCTATCGACGAACCCTCTATCGGTTGGCCCCTCCCTGGCGTAGAAGTTGAAATTAATAATATTCAATCAGATAACGGGGAACTTTTTATTCGCTCGCCAGCAAAAACTATAGGGATTTGGAATGGAAATGATATTGACCGGTTTCCCACTGATCGATGGCTCGCCACCGGAGATATTGTTCGACAAGGTAATGATGGAAGTTTATTTTTTCTCGGGAGAGAAAAAGATCAAATAAAAATAGAAGGCTACCCGGTATATCCACTAGAAATTGAACATGTACTCATTCAACACGACGATATCGCCGACTCAGTCGTCTTTAGCATCCCTGATGCCTTTGCTGGTGAACGTATTATTGCATTAATTAAACTGAAAAAAAATTGTTCACCTAACATAGAGAATATAAAATCCTACTTATCCGATAACCTTTCCCATTACAAACATCCATCGGAGTATATTTTTATAAAAAAAATACCTACAGCTGCCACAGGAAAAATCAGCCGAAGGAAAATATCAGATGAATATCAATCAATTAAGAACCAGGAGGGAATAAGTATTGACGTTAACGATAACTAATAAGTTCGTTAAACGACACCTTATCAAAGATCATAAACAATACAAATGGCAGATTATTTATTAAAACACACATCAAGCAAAATGGGATGTCACCTTGAAAAATATAGAAAGCACTATTATCGGAATTCTAATCGATGATCTCTTTATTAGCATTCCTCGTTCAGAAATTAAAACAGATATTAATATGCGTGATGGTTTGGGCTTAGACTCACTAGGTTTCAGTGAGCTACGCGCCCAATGTGAGTATGCTTTCAACATAAAAATAGAAGATGAATATTTTACTCCTCAATATTTCGATTCAATTCAAACACTGACGAATTTGATTTCAGATTTAATCAAAAGCGCCAATAACCAGGGAAAAAACCAATGAGCATTCAATCCCAAGACGAAGATAAACGTCAACCAAAGATGATGGGATTCACGGAGCTTAAAGGGTGGCTAAGACACCGACATCCTATGGTATACCTTGATCGTGTTCTTGATTACGATCCAGGGAATTATATTAAAACACTGATGGCTGTTTCGGGTCAGACAGAGGCCATCGCTGGCCATTTTCCCGAACGCGCTATTTTTCCGGCAAGCCATATGGTTCAGGCCATATCACAATCAGCAATTATTTTATTTCAGCTTTCAACATCACCGCTGGCTGATGACGAAATAACGTTAGTCGGCTCAATTAAATCTCGGTTTACGCGAATAGTTGTGCCCGGCGACCAAATCGTTTTCCATCTCAATTGCGAAAGTTTGCGCGATAAATTCTTAACATTTTCCTGCAAAGCAGAAGTCACGGGACAAATAGTCGGAATGCTAAAAGGCTCACTTGTACGCGAGAATATATCCACGTTAGGGGAACAGTTATGGTAAATAACGACTCTCCTGTTTGGGTTACCGGTATGGCCTGGTCTACAGCATTAGGGGATGAAATACCTACGGTCTGGCAACATCTGCTAGAGGGTCACTCCGGTATAACCGACCTGGATTCCACGCTATCGCTACGCAGTAATCTTGCCGCCCCCATACCAAATATCCCTTTGGAATGGGACGGAGCAAGACGTCAACACGTGTTAACGGTAAAAACCTTACGCAAAGTGCTTGAGGATGCTTCTATTCCTGCGGATGACCCAGAGATTCTCCCCATCTTAGGGACCAGCTACGGTCATCATTTAGACTCCCCCGACACACTTTCGTTATCAGAATGGTCAACACAAGCCATTAAAGCCGTCGGCTGTATTAAGTCCCCGCTGACAGTAAGTACGGCCTGTTCAGCCGGGTCTGATGCCATTTTGACAGGGCTGAACTTTATTAAAGCCGGCCTTACCGAAATATGCGTATGCGGAGGGGCAGATATTCTGACTCTGGGGAAACGACTTAGCCATTCACGTCTAGGCACAATGTCTACCGATGGCTTACATGCGTTCGATATCAACCATAACGGCACGGTCCTTGGTGAAGGCGCCGCATTTTTGGTACTGGAATCCGAAGCGCACGCCAGGCGTCGCGGCGCCAAACCTTATGGCATCCTCGCTGGCGCCGGCTCCGCAAACGACGCTGCCAGCGCAGTCTCGCCCGATTTATCAGGGCAAAATGTGATGCTTACCGTGGAGAGAGCGCTCAATAGCGCGGGCTTAAAACCGGAAGATATTTCCATTGTTAACGCTCATGGTACAGGAACACAGATTAACGACAGCGTAGAGGCAAAAGCTTACTCTGCGTTTTTTTCATCCTTACCACACCCTCCGACGCTATTCGCGACAAAAGGAGCATTTGGACACACGCTTGGCGCGACGGGAGCCATTGAAGCTATCGCCGTGCTACAGGCATTAAAAACACAGCGGCTTCCCCCGATTCATGGATTGCACGAGCCCATTAGCGATCTCAATTTACCTATCGCTATTGAGAAAAACATGCCTTGTTCTGCAACAGCCGGGCTGAGCATAACGCTTGGCTTCGGCGGATTTAACACTTGTCTGGTTTTGCAAAGTGCAGGGAGCGCAGCACGATGAAAAATGCTGAAACACTAACCGACCAACCACTCAATATAGTGGGTCAGGGGATGGCAAGTGCGGCTGATTTATCCACGTATAAACCCGCACAAAAAGTCTCGCTTTACGCAGACCCTTTATCATGGCTTGTTCTTGAAGCGGTTGAGCAAGCCATCGCCAAGCACCGCGATGTCATCACATCGGCCTGTTCGTCTGTAGGACATATCGCTATTAGCGACCATTGTACACTCAAGACCATACACGATATTTCAGCAACACTCTCTTCAGGACACCTTTCGCCACTACGTTTCTCCGGCGCCTGTCCTGGGATGGTCATCGGACTTCCATCGCAATTTCTACGATTTAGCGGTCCAAGTATCGTCTGGAGCATGCCATCAGACAATATGCAAACCTATACGACGGCATTAGCGCGGATCTGGCTGGATGAAGGTTCAGCCACTCACGTCATTATTACCGAACATCGTGTCGACGCATTAGGTCATCACATTCACAGTGTTGTTGTCACTCAGTGTTCAGGGGAGCATACATGATGCCCCAACCCACCGTAACGCCCAATTCCGCTCAGCGCTTTCTGGATAGCCTGATTCAGGTCGATGTCAATACACATGATGCGCCATCGCTGATTTTCAGCGATCTGGTAGAAAGTCTTCAGGCAAATGGGATTGAACGCGGCAATCCTGTAATGGTGGCAATCCCAAATAGCGTGCAATTTGCGGTAATTATTTTTGCCCTGCTGGAAATTGGCGCAGTTCCCGTACTATTACCGTCCTCAGCGCCAGCGGCTCGTATTTATCGTATTGCGCAGGTAATTGGCGCCAGAAATCTGATCGCATTACACCTTCCTCCAGGATTAGCGCAAACGCAACCCGCGCAGACTCTACCACAATCAGGTCAGTTGATTAGAGTCGAGATAGCCAGAGAGCGCCGCTATCAGCCAGGCGAGATCATTCTTCTCACATCCGGAACGTCCGGTATCTTCAGCGGCTGCTTATTTCGTATCGACGATTTATTTCGTAATGCACGCAATCATGCGCAAGCCGTTGAACAATGTGCGAAAGATCGGATATTGATCAATCTACCGATGTACTACTCCTATGCTTTCGTCGCGCAACTACTCTCCTCTTTTGCGCTAGGGAATACGGCTATTATTGCCGGCCCGCCCTTTACGCCAGGCAACTACGAGCGAACGATTGAAACTTATCAAATCACCCAGTCATCCATTACGCCGACAATGGTGAATGCCTGGCTGCAATCCGGCTCCAGACAGCTTCCTGCTCCGTTACGCCGTCTGACTATCGGCGGAGACGCAATCTCCGCCAGTTCAGTTGAAGCGGTACTAGCCCGTAATCCCGGCATTGAACTGTATCTCACCTATGGTTTGACTCAGGCGGGACCGCGTGTTGCAACCCTGGCAGCGCATCGCGCGTCGCCCGATAAATATGCGTCCGTCGGCAAACCTTTCCCTGAAGTTAACGTTTATCTGCGCAAAGATAACCCTGACGACAAGGATGGCGAACTCATCGTCGAAACCTATACCGGCATGATTCGACGAATCCGAGGTCTGGATGAAGGTGATGATACGCCACGCAATGGAGAGCGTCGCATCATCCATACCGGCGATCGTTTCACCATTGATGAGGACGGCTATCTTTTCTTTAAACAGCGCAACCCAACCTATGTCATGAGCCGCGGCGAAAAGGTGTGTTTGAAATCGGTCAGTGAAATAGCCGAAACCATTGCGGGAGTTTCTCGTGCGGAAGCCTGGGTACATAACGACGCCGCCGAGACCGGCGGCGTGGAATTCACGCTGGATGTCTATTGTCAAGACGGCTCATTGAGCGAAGGCGAAATTCGACGCCAACTCGGAAAAATTCTGCTTCGCAGTGAGCAGCCGAAAATCATCACGCTGTATTCCTCTTCAGACATGGGGTGGAGAAAAACCACTCGTCAAAACGTCGCCACCCAATAAAAGGAGTTTACGTATGGATGCCTTAAACCTGCCACTTGTACTCTCTGGCGAATCAGAATCGGCGCTCGCCAGCGTAGCCGAGCATTGGCGAACCAAGATCGAACCCCTATCAGACGCTGAATTAGCGACGTTTTGTCTGCATCAATTCGCCGTTCCGCATGCGCAAATTCGTAGCGCCGTCTTCGCGACGGATAAAGCCGGGTTGCTCAAAGGGCTGACGTCACTCGCGCAGGGCCGAGCAGCGCGCAACGTTTTAACAGGGAATGCCGCTGCGGGAGCAAATCCGGTGCTGGTTTTCTCCGGGCAGGGACCGCTGTGGCCAGGAATGACCGCCGAATTACTCAACATACTGCCCGCTTATCGTCAAAGCGCGGATAAAAACGGCGCGATATTTCAGGCCAACCTGGACTGGAATCCAGCAGATGCGCTGGCTGCGGGCGAGCCTTTCTCACGCCTGAAACAAATCCAACCAATACAGTTCACGATATCCTCCGCGCTCGCGGATGCATGGAGAGCTTTTGGCATCCATGAAGCCGCCGTGGTCGGACATTCCGTCGGCGAAGCGTCGGCCGCCTATTCCGCTGGTTATTTAAGCCGGGAGGACGCCGCCAAACTGGTGACATTATGGGGAAAAGAGCTATCAAACATTGAAGGACAAGGCGCGATGATATCGGTAGCGGCTTCCGTTGATGATATTGCGCCGTTGCTCAAAGAGTGGGATGACCGGCTGGCCGTTGCCGCTATCAACAGCAACAAAAGCGTTACATTAAGCGGCGGCACAGCGGACACCACCGCCCTGCTCGATAAATTAACCAAAGCGGGGTTTTGGGCCTGGAAAGTCCCCGGAGGCGAGGTTGCAGGGCATTCCCCTCAGGTGGACGTCCTGAAAACCACGGTCATCGCGCACGCGCCGCGCAATATTCTCTCTTCGGCGCATGCTGCCTACTATTCTTCCGTCGTCGGCGCACGCTACAGCGCCGAAGATTTTCAGCCGGACTACTGGTATCGCATCCTGCGGGAACCTGTTTTGTTCGAAAACAGCATCCGCGCCTTGATCAATGACGGGCATCGTCTTTTTATTGAAGTCAGCCCACACCCCGTTCTGACTTCCATCATTGAAGAACATCTACGCGCCGCCGGCGTGAAGGGCGCGGCCATTTCCACGCTCGATCGCCGGAAAAGCGATCGGGAAAGTTTTCTTTATTCCCTGACTCACGCGTTTATCAACGGCGCATCGGTTGATTGGACAAGCGTATTCAATCAGCTACTTCCCCAGCAAGCGGAGCGCTATCGCGCAGCGCTGTCCTGCGCGACGAAAGCCGCGCCCACCGCTGGCGAGCCCTCTTCGCTTTCCGCTAGTTCAGTTGATACTGCGCTAAACGACGATATCGATCGGTTAGCGCTGCACAATCGTAGCCCATCGGAACAATACGACATTCTACTGGGACTGGTATCACGCGAAATCGAAGCGCTGCTGGGCGAAACCTTTTCCTCGGATATGCAGGCGTTTCGTGATATTGGATTTACCTCATTGACCGTTGTCGAGTTCTCACGCGGGCTCTCCGTCGCCACGGGGATAGAACTCCCTTCCACGCTGGTTTATGACCACCCGACACCGCGCGCATTAAGCGAATACCTGAGACAAGCGCTTGGACTATCGTTACCCGATGGCGGACAGGAGAAGCAGGAAACGCGCCACCACGATGAACCTATCGCGATCATCGGGATGGCGTGCCGCTATCCCGGCAGCGTGAACAGCCCTGAAGCACTGTGGGATCTACTCGTTAATGAGCGCGACGCAATCGGTGATTACCCGTCGGATCGCGGATGGGATGTCAATAAACTGTATGACCCGGAGCCAGGCCGACTGGGTAAAATATCCACCCGCGCCAGCGGTTTTTTGTATGACGCGCCGCTGTTTGACGCCGGGTTCTTCGGCATCTCGCCACGTGAAGCCCTGACGCTGGAGCCCCAACAACGGCTTCTGCTTGAAGTCTCGTGGGAAGCCATTGAGCGGGCTGGTATAGAGCCGTCGAGCTTATATGGTTCCAATACCGGGATATACGCGGGCATCATGGCGACAGAGTATGGATCCCAGATTCAGCATGCCTCGGAGGACGTTTCAGGCTACGGCTATATGGGAACCGCCACCTGCGTCGCGTCCGGCAGGGTAGCCTATAGCCTTGGTCTGCATGGACCGGCGGTCACTATTGACACGGCGTGCTCCTCCTCGTTAGTTGCTATTCATACCGCCTGTGAAGCGCTTCGCAACAATGACTGTAAACTCGCGTTAGCGGGCGGCATCACGATTATGCCGACGCCCGGCGTACTCATAGATTTCTCTCAACAACGCGTGCTCGCGCCGGATGGACGATGCAAAGCCTTCTCCGCGTCAGCGGATGGCGTGGGACTCTCGGAAGGCATTGGCATGCTACTGCTGGAGCCGCTTTCTCAGGCGCAGGCGAACGGACATACGGTACTGGGCGTCATCCGCGGCAGCGCAGTCAATCAAGATGGCGCCTCTAACGGACTGACCGCGCCCAATGGTTCCGCGCAACAACAGGTGATTCGCCACGCGCTGGCCAACGCAGGCCTGACGCCTCAGGATGTCGATGTGGTCGAAGCGCACGGCACGGGCACCCGTCTTGGCGATCCTATCGAAGCGAATGCGCTGATGGCGACCTATGGCCGTCATCGCTCGGCCGAACAGCCATTGCTCCTGGGGTCAATCAAATCCAACATCGGACATACGCAAGCCGCCGCCGGGGTTGCCGGGTTGATCAAAATGCTGATGGCTTTCCGCCACAATATATTGCCGCGCAGTCTGCACATCACCGAACCCTCTCACGAAGTCGACTGGTCAAGCGGCGCGATACAGCTACTCTCGGCTTCGCGTCCTTGGCCGCAGGTCGGCGATCGGCCCTATCGCGCGGCAATCTCGTCATTCGGCGTCTCTGGCACCAATAGTCACCTTATCGTGGAACAACCTCCAGTATCGACGCCGGATGGTCGCACGCATACCGAGGCTGCCGCCGCGCCACAGGAAATGCTCTGGCCGATTGCCGCAAAAACCGATACCGCGCTGCGCAAAAAAGCAGCGCAACTAAGGGCGTATCTGGCTAACCAACCAGCGCTTGATCCCATCAACGTGGGTTACTCGCTCGGCGTCTCACGTAGTCAATTCCCCTACCGCGCCGCCGTCAGGGGTCAATCACAAGAAGCCCTGTTAAAAGGGCTGCAAGCGCTTGAAAATGGGCAGGCTCACCCGACGCTAACCGTCGGCGCCTCACCGGTCGGCGAATCAGGCAAACTGTTCTTTGTCTTCCCCGGACAGGGATCGCAGTGGCTTGAAATGGGGATGGATCTGTATAACGCCTTTGCCGTTTATCGACAGGCTATCGACGAGGTTGATAACGCGCTGCGCGCGTATGTCGACTGGTCGCTGATTGACGTTCTGCGTGGCAGCCCCGATACCCCGCCCTTAGACCGCGTTGACGTCGTGCAGCCGGCGCTTTTCGCGGTGATGACCGCACTGGCTCGCCTCTGGCAATCTTTCGGATTTACGCCGCACGCCGTCGTGGGGCACTCTCAGGGCGAAATCGCCGCCGCCTATATCGCGGGCGCCCTGTCGCTGCAAGATGCGATCAGGATCGTGGCGTTACGCTCAACGCTTATGCTCAGCCAGTCAGGACACGGCGCCATGGCCACGCTCGGTCTTTCCGAAGAGCAGACTCGCGCCTTCCTCGCTCCAGATGATGGGGAGATTACCCTTGCTGTCTTCAACAGCCCGTCATCAACCGTGGTTTCAGGTAATGCCAAATCAATCGAGACACTGCTCCGTCGCTGCAAAAAAGAGCGAATCCGCGCCAAACGGATTGCGGTTGATGTCGCAGGCCACTCGCCGCAGCTCGACACGTTGCGCCCTATTCTGATGGAGCTATTTTCTGGTCTGAAACCTAACGCCACGCGCATTCCTTTTTACAGCACCGTGGACGGCCATGCGCCCGACACTCCCCTCAATGGCACAACGCTCGACGCCAAATACTGGTGCGACAACCTATGCTGCCCGGTACGTTTTTTCGACACGATATCGGCATTGAGCAAAAGCGGTAAAGCAGCCTTTCTGGAGTGCAGCCCGCACGCGGTGTTGCTGCCCGCGCTCGAAGAAACGACAGACAGCGCGGCAACGATCGTCGGTTCGATACAACGCAACAAACCCGCCGTTGCGTGCCTGACGCAGGCAATGGCGCATTTGTACGTCAACGGGCATAACCTCAACTGGCGTGCGCTTCACCCTACCGCCAGCCTCGTGGACATCCCCACCTATCCTTTCGAACATCGTCATTACTGGCTGACGCCCCCCGCCGCCGGCAATGTCGCCACCGTTGGACAACGCCCGTCGGAACATGCGTTGCTCAGCGCGATCATCGACCTTCCTGACGATGAAGGTGTGCTGCTGACAGGACGTATCGGGCTCGCCAGCCAGCCCTGGCTCGCCGACCACGCCGCGACCGGCGTTGCTCTGGTTCCCGGAACCGCTTATCTGGATATGGTGCGCTATGCCGCTTTACTGACGGACTACCACAAAATCGAGGAATTGGTTATACAAACGCCGCTGGTGCTGCTTGAACAAGGGGAACTGGATCTGCAACTCAGAGTCGGACGGCCTGACGATCGAGGGCAACGCGCCGTCACGATCCACGCCCGGCGCCATAGCGACGAGGAGATCGACGCCTCCGAGTGGACACTGTACGCCAACGCGTTATTACAGCGCGACGCCTCAAAACAGGACCGCCCGTTCGACAACGCGGACTGGCCGCCCAGCGGCAGCGAACCGCTGGATCTCGTCCGCCTGCATCAACGGCTCTCCGCCGCCGGGTATGAATATGGTTCAGCCTTCAACGGGCTTAGCGCGGCCTGGCGCAATGGCGATAGCCTGTATGCCGAAGCCAGTTTGCCTGAAGAACTGTCGACGAACGGACATCTTCTGCATCCTGCGCTACTTGATACCGTACTGCACACCATCGCGCTGCCCGATAGCGAAGACGACGATGCGACAACGCTGCGGCTACCGTTCGCGCTGAGCGGTGTGACGATGACCGACAAGCAACCTCGCCAGTTACGCGCGCGCTTGCATTTGAAAACGAACGATAACATCAGCCTGGTTGCCACTGATGAGACGGGCGAAACCGTGATTTCCATTGAGACGCTCAACTTACGAGAAACCACGCGGGATAAGCTGCGCCATCAGTTACGCATCCAACCGGAATATGACCTGCTGCGCACCACGTGGAGCCAGTTGCCCAGCGCGTCTAAGGTGAAAGACGTTCCTTCTACCGTCAGTTGGGCGTTGCTGGACAGCGATCCCACCGACATCAGTCCGCTGGACATCGCCGCCCGCTATGACTCGCTGCCAACATTAAGCGCGGCGCTGGCGTCTTCCACTCCGCCGACGGTACTCGTTTGGCCGTTGCCAAGCACCAATTCGGCGCAGACGCACGATGTACCGCTCGCGACTCGCACACTATGTGAACAGGTTATCAACCAACTTCAACCCTGGCTGGCCGATGAAAACATGGCCAACACAACGCTGCTGGCGATCTCACGCCATGCGACGGAACACGGTTCCCATGAACGACTGGATGTCGCCCAGAGCGCCGCATGGGCGTTACTTCACTCAGCACAGAACGAGAACCCCGGCCGCATCGTGCTACTTGATACCGATCATCCTCTCACCGATACTGCGCTACTCAGCGCAACGCTAGCCAGCGGTTATTCGCAGTTGGCGCTGCGTCAGGGACAACTGCTCATTCCACATCTGACCAGAACGGTGAAGACCGGGCTGCTGACTCCGCCCTCCGACAACGCGCTGTGGCGCCTGGACATTGCAGATACCGGGGATCTCGACAACCTGATGCTGAAACCTGCCCCTGAAGCCGGCGCGCCGCTGGGCAAGGGACAGATTCGGCTTAGCGTGCGTGCGGCCGGCGTTAATTTCTATGATGTCGTGTGCGCACTGGGGTTAATCGCGCCGCAGCATGAATTCGGCACGGAAGCCGCTGGCGTCATCACGGAAATCGGGCCGGACGTTCAAGACTTCAACATTGGCGATCGGGTGATGGTGCTGACCGAAGGCGCTTTCGGGCCAACAGTAATCGCCGATCAGACGTCAACGTTCCACCTCCCTGACGACTGGACTTTCGCGCAAGCTGCTGGCGTCCCCATCGTCTTTCTTACCGCCTACTACGCCCTGACGCAACTCGCCTCGCTGCGCCAGGGCGAACGTGTGTTGATTCACGCGGCGGCGGGCGGCGTCGGCCAGGCCGCCATTCAATTGGCGCACCATCTGGGAGCGGAAGTGTTTGCCACCGCGCATCCTGACAAATGGCCGGTTTTGCGCCAGCTCGGTATCGCCGACGATCATATCGCCAGTTCACGCAGCTTTGAGTTCACCAGGCAATTCCGTCCGTTACTTAACGATAAAGGGATTGATGTGGTGCTCAACTCCCTTACTGGCGAATTTATCGACGCGTCTATGTCGTTAATGGCATCTGGCGGTCGCTTTATTGAACTGGGTAAAACCGATATTCGCGAGAATTTTCCTACTGACCTGATTTATCACTATCTTGACCGACCAGACAACGATCCTGAACTGACGACGGAAATGCTTACCACGCTGTTATCGTTGATGCGTTCGGGATCACTGGCGCCATTGCCGATCACCGCCTTTGATATCAGAGAAGCGATATCCGCCTTCCGGCTGATGCAACAAGGCCGACATACCGGCAAAGTGGTCTTGACGTTCCCCCAGGAACTCAATCCCGACGGTACAGTTTTGATTACCGGGGGAACGGGGACGCTGGCCGGGCTGCTCGCACACCATCTGGTGGCGTCGCATCAGATCAAAAACCTGATACTGGCCAGCCGTCGCGGTTCTCGTGCCGATGGCGCGGCGCAATTGCGAGCGGAGCTAGCGCGCGCGGGGGCGACGGTCGAGATCGTCGCCTGCGATACCACCGACCCTCAGGCGCTGGACAAGCTGCTCGCGGCAATTCCAGCCACACATCCGTTAACCGGCCTGTTCCATACCGCTGGCGTATTGGCTGACGCCACCATCGCCAACCTGACGGCGGAAAGTCTTGATACGGTATTTTCACCCAAAATCGACGCGGTCTGGCACTTACACAACAAAACCCGCACTCACGACCTCGCGGCTTTCGTGCTCTACTCATCCAGCGCGGGAACGCTGGGCAGCCCAGGGCAAGGTAACTACGCTGCCGCAAACAAAGCGCTGGACGCGCTGGCGCATAATCGCCGTCGGCAAGGTTTGCGCGCCACCTCCCTTGCCTGGGGCTGGTGGCAGCCAGTCACCGGGCTGTCGAGCCGGCTCAGCGATACCGACAATGCACGTATCGCTCGCACCGGTCTGGCGCCTATCACAGCGGAACATGGGAATGCGATGGTCGATGCATCGCTGGCATTACCTTACGCGGTTTATACCGCCGCGCCGTTGAATCCGCAGATGTTGCGTAAAAATGCACAGTCAGGACGTCTGCATCCGTTATTTGCGCGGTTGCTGGGCTCAGCCAGTGCGCGTCGGACGTCATCGGGCGGAGCAAAAATGCCCGATCTGCGCCAATCGCTGTCCACGCTGGAACCCAGTTCCCGGCTAAAACAGCTACAGGCCGCCATTGCCGATAACATCGCGAGCATACTTGGCCTGGATAACGGTTCACTTCTCGCGCCCGAACAGTCATTTAAAGAGAGCGGCATCGACTCGCTCATGGCGCTGGAGTTACGCAACCGTCTGGCGACGGTTTCCGGCCTGCGGCTACCGGCTACGCTGACGTATGACTACCCGACCCCTGTCGCGTTAGCCGAATATCTCGATGCGGAATTGTTCTCCGGGCAGGATACGGCGACGAACGGAGCGATAACGGAAGAGAATGAGTCGCACTTGCGCGAGCGTATTGCCGGCATTCCGCTTGCCAGTCTGCGCGATGCCGGCTTGCTGGACAAATTACTTCAGATAGCAAACGGCATCAACCCCGTGGAGAAAGCGCCGAAAAACCCTCAGGTAACCGATATCGCGTCCGCAAGTCTGGATGAGCTGGTGTCTATGGCTCTGTCTGACAAGGAGAAAATACTATGACGCACAAAAAAGATAGTCACGCCGCGAAAAACACCACCGCTGGCGAAGGAACCGCCGATCCTCGGCTGGTCGAAGCGTTACGCCATAGCCTGTTGCTGAACGAACAGTTGAAACAGCGTAATCATGATTTGGCTCAGGCGGCGCATGAACCTATCGCCATTATTGCTATGGGCTGTCGCTTACCCGGCGGCATTCACTCTCCCGAACAGCTTTGGCAGCGGTTGTCCGATGGCGAGGAAGCCATCGGCCCCTTCCCCGCCGATCGGGGATGGAACGTGAGGACGCTCTTTGAACAAAACCCGGAACTCAACGCCATCGCTAACGCCTGGAAAGGCGGGTTTCTGGAGGATGCCGCAGGCTTCGACGCCGGATTCTTTAAGATATCCGATCGTGAAGCATTAGCGATGGATCCTCAGCAACGCTTACTGCTTGAGGTGAGTTGGGAAGTTCTGGAGCGTGCCGGTATCGTTCCCGCCACGCTAAAAAACAGTCAGACCGGCGTCTTTATCGGCGCCACGCACAACGGCTATCTCGGCGATATCGAGCGGCGCAACCCCGCCGCCGACGGTTATCGCTTACAAGGCAGCCTGAGCAGCATCAGTTCCGGGCGCATCGCTTACGCATTGGGACTTAGCGGTCCGGCCATCACGGTAGACACCGCCTGCTCCGCCTCTCTCACGGCGATCCATCAAGCCATTCGCTCACTGAAGAGCGGCGAGTGTTCGCTTGCCATAGCAGGCGGTGCGACGATTATGGCCTCTCCAGAGGTCTTTGCCGAGTTCACCCGCCAGGGCGGTCTTGCCGCAGACGGAAGATGTAAAGCCTTTTCTGACCATGCTGACGGAACGGGATTTTCTGAAGGCGTCGGGCTTATTTTGCTGGAAAAACTCTCCGACGCGTTACGGGCCGGCCATACCGTACTGGCCGTGATCCGAGGGAGCGCGCTTAACCAGGATGGCGCCAGCAACGGGCTAACCGCGCCAAGCGGCCCAGCGCAGGAACAAGTCATTCGTCAGGCGCTGAACAATGCGGAACTGACCTTTTCCGATATTGATGTTGTAGAAGCGCACGGCACCGGGACCACGCTTGGCGATCCCATTGAGGCGCACGCGTTGCTCAACACTTATGGTAAACATCGGCCTGACGATCAACCGCTGTGGCTTGGTTCGCTGAAATCCAACATCGGTCATGTCCAGCTTGCCGCCGGCGTCGCCAGCGTCATTAAGATGGTGATGGCTCTCCGGCAGGGGCGCTTACCCAAAACGCTGCATGCTGAGACGCCGTCCAGCAAAATAGACTGGTCGCGCGGCAACATTAAATTACTTAATACAGCATGCGACTGGCCCGATACCATGCGTCCCAAACGCGCAGCGGTGTCATCATTTGGCTTTTCCGGCACCAACGCCCACCTTATTCTTGAAGAACCCCCGGCGCCTGCGTCTCCGGCGGAAGAAGCCGCGCCGACAATAACGTTCCCTGTGCCCGGCATCGTGCTGCCGTTATCCGCGGCTTCACCTGCCGGGCTGTGCGCCCAAGCCAAACAGTTGCACACATGGATGACCCAGAACGCGGACACGACGCCCGATCTCGCCGCCATCGCCTATTCGCTCGCCACCACCCGCACCCACTTTGACTATCGCGCCGTGGTGAACACAGAAGACCGCGATGGCATGCTCAACGCGTTGGCGGCACTGGCCGCCAATCGCTATGCGCCCGGCATTATTCAAGGCGCCCGTTCTCCGTCAGGTAACGTCGCGTTTCTTTTTACCGGGCAAGGCGCACAGTGGCCGACGATGGGGCAAGGGCTATACCGCCTGTCTCCGGTATTCGCTCAAACGTTCGACGACGTCTGCCAGCATCTTGACCCTTTGCTGTCGCAACCACTCAAAACCGTAATGTTCGCCGAACAGGGCAGCGCCGACGCCGTGCTGCTGGATCGCACTGATTTTACCCAGGCCGCGCTGTTCGCGTTCGAAGTCGCCCTATGCCGGACAGTCATGCATCTCGGCGTGTCGCCCGATGTACTGATCGGCCACTCCATCGGCGAGATCGCCGCCGCCTATATCGCCGGCGTATTCAGTCTGTCCGATGCCGCAACATTCGTTGCAACGCGTGGACGGCTGATGGAGTCCATCACCGCCGATGGCGCGATGGTTGCCATTGAAATCAGTGAGACGGAGATTTTGCCGTCGTTGCAAGAATATGAAGAATGCGTCGCGATCGCCGCGATCAATGCGTCGTCTTCTGTGGTGATATCCGGCGACACCGACAAGGTGCTGAGTCTTGCTGAACAGTGGCAGTCGCGCGGCTACCGCACGCATCGTTTAAGAACCAGCCACGCCTTTCACTCTCCCCACATTGATGGCATCGTTGATACCTTACGCCGCACCCTGTCAACGTTGTCGCTTCAGGCCCCCGCCATTCCCATTGTTTCAACGGTGACCGGTCAGCGGCTGACCAACGAACAGGCCTGTTCCGTTGAGTATTGGGCAAATCAGGCACGCTGTGCGGTGCGATTCGACGCCGCCGTCCAATGGCTTGAGGCACACCATGTCGTCGCCGCGCTGGAAGTCGGTCCTGACGGCGTGCTGACGGCGTTGGGGCGAGCCAGTACCGTCAGCGAAACCAGCGGCGTTCCTGGCGCGGCGTGGATTGCCTGCTTGCGTAAAGGACGGGATGAGTGGCGTCCCTTCTTCACCGCGCTGGCCAGACTGTACGCACAAGGACAGCCGCTGGACTGGAGGAAATTGCTCGTCCAGACACCGACCGTACCGTTACCTACCTATCCATTCCAGCACCGTCGCTATTGGTTGCAAGCGCCACCAGCGCAACCAACCTTAAACAGTGGATTTTTTGCGGTTAAGCATCCTTTTTTACACGCGGGCATTGACAGCGCCGCTCAACAAAGCTGGATTTTTACCGGACGATTAGACGCAGCCAGGCAACCATGGATACTGGAACACCGGGTCGCCGACGTCGCCGCGGGAGCGGGAGCGATGACCGCAGAGATGATGCTGTCTATCGGAGAGCGGATTGGCTGCCAGCGTATTGACGATCTGTTCCTGCACACGATTTTGCCTCTGGACGAGTCGATTCCCACGGCTATCCAACTGCATATCGGCCCGGCTGAGGCGGATGGAGGGAGAACAGTGGAAGCCTATTTCCATCAGCCTAACGCTCCAGAACCGCACGAGTATCAGATGGCCGCCTGGAAACGCTACGCAACTTGCCGTCTTGTGCCAGGCGAGACTTCATTACCAGAGTGGCCGGATTTACATAATGATAACTGGCCGCCCGCCAACGCCAGGCCGGTTGATTTTACCCCGATTTATGAACACCTCGCCGCGCAGGGTGTGATCCTGGGCAACGCTTTTCAAAGGCTGGTCAACGTCTGGGAACACGCAGACGGACTGTATATCGAAGCCGCATCGCCAGAGAGTCATGCTGAACCGGGAGAGAATTTCACCCTGCACCCGACCCTGCTAGACGCGGGGATGCAAGCAGCATTGCTGGAACAACTGACTCCAGGCAAGGAAAACCGTCAGCCCCGTTTACTTTTCTCCCTTAGCGGGATACGGCAATACATCAGGGGCGCACAGCGTCTGCGAGGCCATCTGGTGCGCAAAACCGACGATCCATCCACATCAGGCTACAGCGAATATGCGTTACGACTCGCGGATGATACAGGTCGGGCAGTCGCGATCATCGACGCCATTGTGTTGAAATCGTCAAACTCGCCGCGCCTTTCTCCGTCCCGTCCTCCGTTTTACCATCTGGCATGGCGTGAGATTGCGCCGGATTCGTCCTCCAAGAAACCGAAAGTTCGCTGGATTGTTCCGCAAAACAGGTTACGGGAGCGCTTCTCTGGCGTCATAAAGGAGTACGACGCTGCCAGCGCGTATGACGATATTCATCAAACGTTGGCGACTTTCTCACCGCGACCGGATGAGATCGCAGTATTCATTGCACCAGATGGCGACAATACCCCTGAGTTTATCGATCATAGCCCGACAAACAGCGTACTCAATGCGCTGCAAGCGTGGCTCAACGAGCCCCGTACCGCCGCCGTCCCTCTTCTTGTGGTGACGCAAGGCGCGATAGCGACAAACGATGGAGAGAATGTCCCGAATCTCGCCCAGTCCCCATTGTGGGGATTAGTGCGCTCCGCGCAGCTTGAACATCCAGGACGATTCTTCCTGCTTGATATCAATGAGGTAGAAAATACCTCATTGTCCTTGATAAACACGGCGATTAACGCGCTGTCCCATGAGCCTCAACTGGCGCTGCGCGAGGGGAAAATACTCGCCCCGCGGCTGCTGAAAGCCGCTGGCGATGGCGACCTTACCGCCTACGGTCACACCGACCAGCCGGAAAACCCGTGCCGTAACCTTAACCCTGACGGCACCGTGCTGATTACCGGCGGTACGGGTGCTCTGGGCAAAGTCATCGCGAAACATCTGGCGGAGCATCACGGCATTCGCCACCTGCTTCTTGCCAGCCGACGAGGTAAAAACGCGCCGGGCGCCAATGCGTTACTAAAGGACATCGCCAAGCTTGGCGCGCAGGCGGCTATCGTCGCCTGCGATATCGCCGATATGTCGGCTGTGGCGTCGCTGCTTGACGCCATACCGACAGCACATCCGCTCACCGCCGTCATTCACACAGCAGGAAACGTGGATACTGCGACGCTGAAGACAATGAGCGCAGAGCAGATAGATAACGTTTTACAATCTAAAGCCATTTCCGCATGGCATCTGCATCAGATCACTCAGCATCACGATCTTGCGGCATTCGTTCTCTATTCTTCCGCGGTCAGCATTCTTCCGCAAAAAGGACAGGGAAACTATGCCGCCGCCAACGCCTTTTTGAATGCGCTGGCGCACCATCGGCGACATCAGGGCCTCCCTGCTACCGCTATGGCCTGGGGAATGTGGGCCGAACGTTCGGAAATGGGGGAACAGCTTGGTGACGGCGAGATAAAAAATATTATCGCAACGGGCCAAATCCCGCTTTCTCGCCCGCAAGGTCTTGCCTTCCTTGATGCCGTTGTCGGCACAAACATGGTGAATCATCCGCCGCTGCTGATACCTGCGCGTTTAAATCTGGAAGCGCTGCGCGAGCAAGGCGACATCCCGCTATTGGCGGAGGTACGCCCTCGTCGCGCCGCATCCAGGGGCAGCCTCAGTTCATCGCGACAGATCGCAGACATGCCGGAAAAAGAGCGACTGCCTTATCTACTTAACGTGATCATTCAATACGCGGGTGAGGTACTGAGCCATTCCGATCCGAAATCCATAAGAAGCGACGTGGAATTCATCACGCTGGGATTCGACTCTCTTACCTCGGTGGAAATGGGCAGCCGATTATCACAGACGTTTGGTGTCCGCATTCCCGCCACTGCAATTTTTGACCATTCGACGCCACAAGCGCTGGCGCAATTCTTACTGAATATTCTGGCCGGGGAAAAGCACGCTACCTCAGCAGACGCGCACAGCGGTACAAAGAAAAACATCGACAGGTTTTACCACCTGCTACGGCAAGCCGTGCAACAAAACATGACGCAGGAAGGACTTAGCGTGCTGGCCGGGGCGGGGCGCCTACGCGAGCATTTCTCGCACAAACAGCACGAGCAGCATGCGCCGGAGACAGTATGGCTGCGTCACGATCGGGAAAAACCACTGCTGGTTTGCCTTAACTCATTCATTCCCGCCACTGCCAATTTAACCTATCAGCGCTTAAGCTCAGCCTTGAGCGATCGGTACAGTATGCTGACCGTGCCATTGCCCGGATATCATGGCGAGCCCTTGCCCGCCACCGACTACGCCGCAGCAGCGGCACTGGCAACGGCAATAGAGAGAGACGTGTCGGGGCGCGATTTTACGCTGGTCGGTTTCTCAACCGGGGGACTCGTCGCCCATGCCGCCGCTCACCAGTTGGAGGCCCGCGGCAGACAGCCCAAAGCTGTGGTATTAATCGACAGCTTTCCACCGTCAGCCATGCATGAAGCCGCAATGAGCGATGTACTGCGCACATGGTTTGCGGCCAAAGGCGAATTCTGGTCGGATGAGGATACATCAATCATGGCGATGGCCTGGTATCTCGAATTATTCGGCCAACACTGGACACCCTCTCACTTGAAAACGCCAACAGTGATGCTTCAGGCCAGAGATTACCCCGCATCCGCACAGCCGGAACGCTGGGCGAATGAATGGCCAAACCTAGTGAAAAGCATCATTACGCCGGGGAGTCATTTTGAATTGCTAACAGAATACGTCGCTCATACGGCAAAAAACCTATCTGATTTACTTTGTGAAACAGAAAAAAAACCGGATAGAAAGAGGAGCAATTCTGAGAAAAAAAACCGAAAAACTGAATATATTAAAAATGAATAGTCAATATATTGGCGTGATGAAAACCCATCAGCTATCGCGATAATTTTTATGCAGGATAATGGTTATGACTAAAAGTGACCTGACCACTCTTTTCAATGACTCAGCTTTATTTAAAGCCTTGGGATTTTACATTGTTGAAATAAAGGACGATGCCATTGTTATGGAAATAAATGACGACAATCCCTGCCATCAGGGAGGTTTTGGCGTACTCACGTCGCTCGGCATGAACGGCGCGGTGATCAGCGCCGCTCTGGAATCAGCGATAGGTCTATGTGGCTTTAACGCTCTGGGGCGTGAACCCGCAGGCGTGGTTGAACTTTCAGTAAAAATTTTACGAGTGATTCGTAAAAAACCATGTCGCGTCGAGGCGCACGTCGATAATAAAAATAACAACGTCGCTTTTATTTCAGCCACGCTACTCAGCGCACGCGGCGGTATTTGCGCAACAGGAACTGGCATTGTATTAAAGAGTAAAACCACTGAGGTAACATCATGAAAAAGTGCTAATTAAGATCTAGCAGAGCGGTTTTTATTTAAGTCTATTAGTGGAACGACAACCATGACGTTTCACGGATAAGTTATGCCACCAACGCAATCTGATATAAAAAACAGATTGATAGATTTACTCGTTTCGACAAGGAGTTCAGCATGACGAAAAATTACTCTATCCCGCAAGAGATGAAAGCTTATCTGATTCGTCCAGAGCGTTATGGCGATCCTATTACTGCAATTCAACAGGAAACCGTCAGCATTCCGAAATTATCACCCAATCAGGTTCTTATTAAAGTGATGGCGGCAGGGCTGAATTATAATAATGTCTGGGCAGCATTAGGTAAACCCGTTGATGTTGTCTCAGCGCGCCGTAAAAGAAATAAAAATGCCGAACCGTTTCATATTGGCGGTTCAGAAGCGGCAGGCATTGTTTATTCTATTGGTCATAATGTCAGTAATGTTAGCATAGGTGATGCAGTGGTGGTTTCCTGCTCAATATATGACGCTACTTCGCTTGAATCACGCCTCTCGAACGATCCGATGTTTACCCGCAGTCAGGAAATTTACGGCTATGAAAGGAATTACGGCTCGTTTGCAGAATTTACAATCGTTGAGGACTATCAATGCTTTCCCAAACCTGATTTTCTGACCTGGGAAGAGAGCGCGACCCTGATGCTCAATGGCCCCACAGCCTACAAGCAACTCACTCATTGGACTCCAAATAATGTCAAACCGGGAGATGCCGTTCTCATATGGGGAGCCGCTGGCGGTTTAGGCTCATTATCGGTACAAATAGTGAAAGCCCTCGGTGGACTCCCCGTCGCGGTCGTATCAAGTGAAGAGAAAGGGGAATATGTTCGCAAACTGGGCGCCGTGGGATATATTGTCAGGAAAAAATACTCACATTTTGGTCGACTTCCCAATGTGACATCCGATGAACATACGTCATGGTCCAGAACATTCGCTAATTTCAGACGCGACTTCTTTAAGGCTTTAGGAAAAAAAGAACTTCCCAAACTGGTCATTGAACATTCCGGGCAAGATACTTTCCCTACATCGCTGCAAATCTGCGATCACTCCGGCATGGTAGTTACAGTTGGTGGTACTTCTGGCTATAATTGCGACTTTGACGTGCGCCATTTATGGATGCATCAGAAAAGAATACAAGGCTCTCACTACGCCAATATCCGTGAATGTAATGAGTTTCTCCATCTTGTTAATCAAAGAAAGATCGTCCCCACCATGAGCAAAGTATTTCGTTTTGATGAAATACCTTATGCGCACCAAGCACTATTAAACGGAGGAATATTCGGCAATGCTGCGATATTGGTCAATGCAACCGCTCCCAAACTCGGATCAAGCGTTTCTCAGGATGAGAAACTCACTCCCGTACACTGTCATTAAATGACGAAAAAGGAGAAACTGATAACAGCATTTAAATCAATAGAAGAACGTTTTTATATCTGAACGCGCTCTCCTTTTATCTGCAAAGAGGGAGAGCCTTCATTAATAATAATCTTACCATCACAATATTTCATTCACACCGCATAAGTGGGTAACGGATTATTCTCTGGCGCCTATTCGTTCTCTCCCTATAGTTCTTGTCGCTTTGTGAGGAGGTGATGCGATTTGTCATGATGGCATGGCGGGGACTGCGGCAGATCGCATCCTGCCATGCAGGGCGATACGAGTAAGGCGAGTTGCATGGCCAGGTTGTCAGTCTGTTGACACTTGCCTCAACCCAGGCCTTGTATCACCCGTTCCCACGGCCCGAAAGACCAAAATACAGATGACTTTTGCTTTAAAACAGGCAAAAACCGCTTCGCCTGATTGTTGAATTTTATTCTACTCTGCGTCCTCTTCAGGCATGTTTATCCACCTGAATATCAGCGCTAAGATAATGTAACTATCCAAACGACCAGTTAACACCGTAGTTCATCATTTCTCGTTTACACACAAGAACAGATACATTTTTAACCAGAGAAGATGATGACACGACGGATCGTCGTATCAGATGCTTCCACTGAAGGTTCCATCATCATGTGGTATCGCCCCGTTGAATCATCACACCATTGAGAAAAAATCATGAACAATGACATTACCTGCGTTTTTACTCTCACCCTGGCTGAGGGAAAATTTCCAGCCTTCCGTGATCTGGTCGCTAAAATTGTGACCGCGACGCACCAGGAGCCAGGTACGCTCTCTTACGTTTATAGCGTTAGCGAAGATGAAAAATCGGCCCATATCGTTGAGCGCTACCAGGCTGACGCGCTGGTCAGCCATGTCGATAACACGTTCGCCCCGTTCGCTGAAGAATTTCTGTCCCTGGTGACGATCACCAGCCTGACAGTCTATGGCGACCCGGACGCAGCGATTAAAGAAAGACTGGATCCGTTTGGCGCGGTTTATCTCAAGCCGTTTGCTGGCTTTACCCGTTAATCGCTCATTTTCTGATATGTCGTCAGTCTGACGTAATTCATATCGCGGGAAAAGTGTTGCACAATAGCGAGGCCCGCCGTACCGCGCGCCTCGTTCAAGCAGCGCTACCCTTCCAGCAGACGGGCGAATGTCTTCCCACTTTTGCTTTGTTCCAACGCCAGCTTGAGCGTCATGGTGAGAGGAACCGCCAGCAATACGCCAGTCATCCCCAGTAAGCCTTCCCAGACCAACAGCGAAATAATGATGACGCTGATGGAGAGATTTAACTTGCGCCCGAACAGATAGGGTTCCAGAATCCAACCCAACAACAAGTTGATCAGCAGGATCATCGCCAGCGCCGCCGCGCCGGTACTGAACCCATTGAAAACAAACGCCTGAATCAGTGGAGGGATCGAAGCCACCATCGAACCCACTACCGGAATAAAGTTAAATAAAAAGGCGACGACGCCCCAGATGAAAGCAAATTTCACCTGCAATAACGACAGCGCCCCCCACACGGCCAGTCCATTCACTACGCTGATCAGCGTTTTCAGCGCCAGATAGTGCGTCACGCTGGTAATCCCCTGCCTAACCGCCTTCATTTCAGGCGATGTGGCCCGAAACAGTTTTTGGCATTTTGCCACCAGTGACGGCACCTCAATCAGCATGAAGATCACCGTCAGGAAGATAATCAACCCAGCAGAAAAAAGGCTCGACATTCTACTAAGCATACGTCCAATCAACGTCAGAAATTGCCCAGGATCAATCAGCGATACTGCCGCATCCGGCGTCAACGACAATCCCAGGCTTTGCAAAGGCAACCGACTATCAACCAGTTGTCGGGTCAGCAACCCCTGCATCTGCATGCTCATCTGATTAAACTCCGGCAATGCCGCGACCAGCTTCAGCAAGGTGTATGTCAGCATAAGCAACAGGACGAGGCCTAATAGCACCACGATTAACGCGCGCGGCAATCGTGTTCGGCACAACATGCTCACTACCGGCTCCAGCACAATCGCCAGAAACAGCGCCAGCAGCAGCATCGACAGAATAGACGCCGCCATGTGAATCCCCACCATGATGATCACCAGGGCGGCCAGAAACAGCAGGCGTTGCAGCAATTGATTATCCGTGCGCATCGGTATTCTCATCGTCGTCCTTCTGGTTAGTGTGACTGGCCGCTGACCGGCCAAAACATATCGGCTGCGCCGACCAGCGTTATTCTGAACGTACTGGACGACCGGCTACCGTTTCCCACCAGTGAGGAAAAGAGGGCTGCTTTTCATCCATACTGACAGTTTGGCCGATCATGGGCGTCAAGAGTCGATACGCTTTATTCTCGCTGGCCGCAACGACCCGCTTAAGCGGATCATCCCAGGTATGATGGGCAAGCTTGAATTTACTGTTATGCGAAGGAATGATGGCGGCGGCGTTGAGATCCTGACCGGCCTGCGCGGTTTCTTCCGGCATCATATGAATATAGCGCCAGTTTTCGTTATATTGACCGCACTCCAGGATGGCTAAATCAAACCCTCCGAAGCGATCGCCAATCTCTTTAAAATGAGCGCCGTAACCACTGTCACCGCTGATGAAAAGCTTGTGTTGCGGCGTGATCAGCGCAAAAGAAGCCCATAGGGTTTTATTTCGCCCCAACAGACGCCCTGAAAAATGACGGGCCGGCAATAGGTGGATCGTCAGATCGTGTTCAAGCTCAAACGTACTGAACCAATCGCCTTCATGGATTTTCCGCTTATCAAATCCCCATTGGACAAAATGCGAGCCTACGCCCAAAGGTAAAACGATACGTTTAATTTTTGTCCGCAATTGCTTAATCGTGGGGTAATCAAGGTGATCCCAGTGATCGTGAGAAATCAGCAGGTAATCAATATCGGGTATATCATCCGCTGTGTAGATGTTGCTGCCGTCAAAAGCTTTATTTACCCCGGGAACCGGCGACGCGCTGAGGCTGAATACCGGATCGATCAGAATACGTTTGCCGCCCATGTGCAGGAAATAAGAGGAATGTCCCATCCAGATGACCAGATCCTGCTGGAGATCCAGCGCGTGCAGATCGGTTTTGATGGAAGGCAGAGGCGCAGGCGGAATGGCATCGACATCCTTGCCAAACAGGAACTTGGCAATCGTCACCAGCGTATTGCCGCTCCCCGTCAACTGCGGGGTCGCCGTTAAGTTTTTAAATCCTTCATCATGATAAAATGAGGATTGCTTAAGTTTTGCAAGCTCATCCCCTGTTGGCGGCTGGCCGAACTGAGGCCGTCTGAGATAGACGTATAGCGTTATTGCCAGAATTAACGTAACAATCAGTAAAATCGTCATCATCGTAATCAAACACCTAACAGGGCTGGCGACACAATGCCGCCAGTCCAGACTATTCCAGCAGAAAACGCCACGTCTGTCAGGGTGAAATTTCCAGACGCCGGAACCGGCTATTTATTCATAAACGTTGTCTTGTTTATAAACCCAGTCGCAGTTGATGTTTCATGCGGGATACAACGAAGTTAGTATTTTTCCAGCCAATGGGCATAAGGCGCGGGCAATGTCCACGACGGACGTTCGATACCTAATTCGCGTGCGGCATAATAGCTCCAGTGCGGATTGGCAAGATGCGATTTACCCACCATCACCACATCCAACTGCCCTGATTTTACTGCTTGTTCAGCGAGTTCAGGCGTACCGAATCCCCAGGCGGATGACACCGGAATATCCGCCTGTTGGCGAACCTGCTGGGCAATTGGTCCCATAAAGGCAGGGCCCCAGGGAATGTTGGCGTCCGGCGTGGAAAAACCGATACTGACGCTCAGCATATCAAGACCGTTTTGTTTGAAACGACGCGTCAGTTCGATAGACTCCTGCAAGGTTTCTTCATCACGGCCGTCGAATTCAATCACGCCAAAGCGCATGGTCAGCGGTAAATGCTCCGGCCAGACTTCCCGTACCGCGGCCAGTGTTTCCAGCAGAAAACGGCTGCGATTCTCAACGCTGCCGCCATATTGATCATTACGCTGATTGGAATGAACAGAGAAGAAGCTTTGCGCCAGATAGCCATGCGCAAAATGCAGTTCCAGCCATTCAAATCCGGCATCACGCGCCCGGCGCGCCGCATCCACAAAATTCTGACGAACCCGATCAATATCTTCTTGCGTCATTTCCCGCGGCGTTTTGGGCAGATTGGCGCCGAAAGGTACGGCGGACGGCGCAATGGTTTGCCAGCCTTGCGCATCATCGGCAGCGATATGGTCATCGCCTTCCCACGGAATATTGGCGCTGGCTTTACGCCCTGCGTGAGCAATCTGAATACCCGGCACCGCGCCTGCGGCTTTGATGGCTTTCACCACCGGTACAAACGCCTGAGCCAAATTATCATTCCAGATACCGGCACAACGTGGCGTGATTCGGCCTTCCGGCGCGACGGCGGTCGCCTCCACAATCACCAGGCCGGCGCCGCCACGCGCCATTGACGCGTAATTAACCTTATGCCAATCGTTGATCAGGCCGTCATTAGCGGAATACGTACACATTGGAGGAACCGCGATGCGGTTACGCAGCGTCACCGCTTTCAGTTTGAAGGGTTGAAATAGTGCTGACATGATATTTCCTCAGTGGTTACAGGATACTTCTATATTTCGATATTATTCGAATAATAGATTTCAAACAACCCTGTTGCTATAATCCGCGCATGAGACCCTTTAAACACCCGACCACCGATCAATTCATTCTTGAGCGCGTCCTTTACGCCTTGAGCGACCCCTTGCGCATGGAGATCGTCCGTCGTCTCGCCGCGCAAGGCGAAGCCACCTGTGGCGAACTGGACGGAGGCCGCCCTAAATCCAGCGTTTCTCATCATTTCCGGGTATTACGCGATGCTGGGCTAATCCATACCACCAATATCGGCACCACGCATATAAACCGTTTACGCCATAGTGAAATGGACGCGCGTTTTCCCGGTTTACTGACGGCGATCCTGTCACAAAAGGCGTAACCCGCTGGCTGCTGGCACACAGATCCACTCTGCATTTTTTCATCATTCCCTTATACTGGCAGCCCATAACGATGATGACGGCGAGAAAACCCCGGCAATGATGAATAACGACGTGTTGCGTAGCGTGCGCTATATGCTCAATTTAAATAACGACCACCTGCTGGCGATCCTGGCGCTGGTGGACATGACCGTACCGCCCCAGCAACTGGCAAGTTATGTGAAAAAAGAGGATGAAGCCGGCTACCAGCCATGCCCTGATATCGTGTTGAGCTATTTTCTCAATGGCTTGATAGTGCAAAAACGCGGTAAAAATGAAAACCAGTCGCCGTTACAGTTTGAGCGTAAAATCACCAATAACATCATCCTGAAAAAGCTGCGCGTCGCATTCTCGCTGAAAACCACGGATATTCAGGAAATACTGGTTGCACAGAATTTCAGGGTTTCTCAGCCTGAATTAACCGCTATGATGCGCGCGCCGGATCACAAAAATTACCGTGTCTGTGGCGATCAAATCCTGCGCTATTTTCTGAAAGGACTCACCGCACGGGTTCGTCAGCGCGGATAACCAGCGAGTAGAGAGGCCTATTCCTTCTATTCGGTCAGATATAAACGTGACAGGGTGCTCATACTCCTGATGGATGTATGGCATAGACTCTCTTATGTCATGATAAAATTAAGAGAGGGAACTATGGGAATTTTATCGTCTTTTCGTTCTGGCGCTGGCTTTTTCGGTTTCAAATCCCTTGCGAGCGGCGTCTTTGATTGCGACATCCTGCCCACATCAATAAATCAACTCGGTATTGCCGACAAAGGCGGTATTTTACTGGTCTTTATTCCGCCTGATGCCGATTTCTTTACGGTCAGTAACGCCTGGCAACGCTTTTCTGACAGCAAAACCACGGTTATTACACTCTCCTCGACAGGCACGCTATGCAATCGCGCCAACGCCTCCACTTATTGCGAGATGACGGGCGGACAAGGTAGCTGGCTGTGGCTGCCGCAAACGTTGATCGCCCATCATGAGGTCCACGTGATTGATCTGCACGTTCAGGGAAAAGCCACCGCCAGCCAGCGGAGCGCGGCTATTCGCAACGAACTTGAACGTCTTAACGTCAACATGCGCCTTTCCGCCGATCGCACATTCGCGATGGTTTACTGCGACGGACTTTCCGCATCGGAAGGGTTCCTGATGCAGGCCTGGTATGCCAGCGGTCGTTTCCCCTGCATGGCTATTGGCGGTTCCGCAGGGGGGAATCTCGATTTCAGCGCCACCTATATTGGCTACGATGACCAGATATTACAGGGCAAAGCAGTACTGATTTTTTGCCAGATGGCCGAAGGCAAATCGTTTGCGCCCTTTAAAAGTCAGAACTTCGAACCCACCAGACAAAGCTGGTTGGTGGCGGAAGCCGACCCGGTGGCGCGTAAGGTGGAATCCGTATTCGATACTCATGGCAGGCCCCAATCGATTATTCAAGCTCTGGCGGCGTATTTTCACTGCCAACCCGATCAAATCGCCCGGCACCTGGAGGGTAAAACCTTCGGCGTGAAAGTGGATAATGAGTACTTTATTCGCTCTGTCGCCACCATGCAGACGGACAGCATGACCTTTTTCTGCGATCTGGAGTTCGGCGATCGGCTCTATCTGCTTCAGGCCACCGACTTTATTGCCGCTACGCGCCATGACTGGCAACAGTTCGTGTCTGAAAAAGGCAAACCGATTGGGCTATTGCTGAATGATTGCGTACTACGCAGGTTGAATAATGCGAACGCGCTGGCGCAGGCAAACTTGTTTGATAATGTTCCGGCAGCCGGTTTCTCCAGTTTTGGCGAAATTTTCGGGGTGCCCATTAATCAAACGTTGTCCGCTCTGGCGTTTTTCGATCATGATATCCAGGCCATGACCCATTTTCCCATCGAATATGCCGCGTTTGCCGGCCACTATTCCCAACGGTCACTGCGCCGCTGGGAGGCCATGCACCATATTCAGACCGGGGTGATCAATCGGGTTATCGCTTATCAGGAAGAGTTGAGCCCGTTGCTAACCGCGTTGCCCCAATTGGAACATGCCACTTCACGGCAGACGGAAACGCTGGATATGGCGGAATCCAACATTCGCGCCATCAGTGAAGCGGCGACGCAAACTCGCATCGCCCAGAACCATCTGGAACACGAACTGAACCAGTTGGAACAGATTTCCCAGGGCATCAGCCAGATAACCGTTGGGATCAGCACCATCGCCGATCAAACCAACCTGCTCGCGCTCAATGCCGCCGTCGAAGCGGCGCGAGCGGGCGAGGCGGGCCGGGGATTTGCCGTTGTCGCCGAGGAAGTCCGGCGTCTGGCCCGATCGTCAAAAGATCAGTCCGACGCCACCCGAAAAAGCATCAATGACGCGGTCGCCACCATCGCCCGGATCCGCGATGTGGCGTCACAAACGGTCGGAACGACGGAGGATATGGCGGATAAAAGTATCTCTGCCGCCGACCAGATCGCGTCTATGAGTGCTGAAACCAGTAGAGAGCGCCATAACGTCACCGCCAATCTGGGCCAACTGAAAGAAGCAGCCAAAGGGATGGACGCCATGCACGAGGCTGTCGAACAGTTGACCACTTTGCAACAGTTGGCATCATCCTGAATAAAAATACGACAACGCGGTTTCGTAACCGTCATGTTCACGCAACGCGGACAATAGGTTCAAACCGCTTCAGCAAATGATCATAAAAATCATTATCATTTACTAAACAAACACCATTAGTTAGTATAAAAACCATAAAAATACATAACAAATAACAGATAATGCTGATGAAGATCACATTACTGGTTCTGTACACCCCGGATTTCCCCCTGCGCTTGATCGCTATCAATCCCACACAGATAACACGCGTTATTGTTAGCAAAGTAACCAATAGGGGAATCCGATGAAAAAAATAATCGATGAACTGCTTCTGCGGGAAATATCCCGAAGAGAAGCGGTAACAGATGTCGCCAAACTGAGTGCGGCCATTGCCATATCCGGCAGTATTACCTTACCTTTTGCCGTAAATGCACAATCAGAAACCCCCAGCCAGTCCGCCGTTGTCAATGAGGGAGAAATCATTCGTCATAGCGCATGCCTGGTTAACTGCGGCAGCCGTTGTCCGCTAAAAGTGGTGGTCAAAGATGGCCGCATTGTGCGTATTGAGGCCGAAGACAGCAAAGACGATGATGTCTTTGGCAAGCATCAGATTCGCCCCTGCCTGCGTGGTCGCGCCAACCGCTGGCGTGTTTACAACCCCGATCGTCTGAAATATCCGATGAAGCGGGTAGGGAAACGGGGAGAAGGCAAATTCAAGCGTATCAGTTGGGAAGAAGCTACCACGCTGGTCGCCGCCGAGTTAAAACGGGTGGCCGAAAAGTATGGCAACGACGCGATCTATTACAACTATCAGTCCGGCGCTTACTACCACAATCAGGGGACGCACGCCTGGAAGCGGTTGTTAAACCTGAATGGCGGTTATCTGAATTACCACAACACGTACTCTACCGCGCAGATTGCGACCGCCACGCCTTACACGCATGGGACTTACGTAGGCAGTCACTTTTCCCAGATTCAGAATTCCGATCTGGTGGTATTTTTTGGCATGAATCTGTCGGAAACCCGCATGTCAGGCGGTGGCCAGGTGGAGGAGTTACGTCGCGCGCTGGAAGTCTCACAGGCTAAAGTCATCATTATCGATCCGCGTTATACCGATTCCGTGGTCACCGAACACGCTGAATGGCTCGCCATCAGACCAACAACCGATGCCGCGTTAGTGGCAGGTCTGGCACATACGTTAATTACCGAAAAGCTGATTGATGAAGCGCGGGTAAATCGCTATAGCGTCGGTTACGACAGCACCACCCTGCCCGCCTCCGCCCCACCGAACGCCGGCTATAAAGAGTATATTCTGGGTCAGGGCGAGGACGGTGTGGAAAAAACCCCAGAATGGGCGGCGGACATAACCGGTATCCCGGCGGGACGCATTCGTCAACTAGCGAGGGAAATCGCTGGCGCCAAAGCCTGTTATATCGGACAAGGCTGGGGGCCGCAGCGTCACGCCAACGGCGAGCAATCCGTACGCGCCATTCAGACGCTACCGCTACTTACCGGCCACTTCGGTTTGCCCGGCACCAATAACGGCAACTGGCCATATGCCACCGACTACGGCGTACCGACGCTGCCTGGCGGAAAGAATCCGCTAACTGTCTCGATTCCTTGCTATCTGTGGACCGACGCCATTCTGAACCCGGAAAAGATGACCGCCGCCACGATGGGCGTAAAAGGAGCGGACAAACTTAATGTCGGCATAAAACTCATTGTCAATCAGGCGGGCAATGCGCTGCTGAACCAGCACGGTCAAATCAATCGTACCCGGCAGATACTGGCGGATGACACGTTGTGTGAAACCATCATTGTCATTGATAACCACATGACGCCCAGCGCGAAATTCGCTGATATCCTGCTACCGGAAACCAGCTATCTGGAAGCGGAAGATCTGGTGAACAACGCCTACGCATCCGGCTCTCACCACTACATGATCGCATTACAGAAAACCATTGAACCTATGTGGGAAGTCCGCAGCACCTACGATATCTGCGCCGACATCGCTGGTCACCTTGGACTACGGGAAAAATTCACTGAAGGCAGAACGCAGGCGCAGTGGGTTGAGAAACATTATCAGCAGGTGAAAACGCAACGGCCTTACCTGCCTGACTGGGAGATTGCCAAAGATAAAGGGGTAATTGACCAGCAAATCGCTACGGATAAACAAAGTATCGCCTTTGCTGAATTCCGTCAGGATCCCGATGCGAACCCACTGAAAACGCCTTCGGGAAAAGCAGAGATTTACTCTGAGGCACTGGCGAAACTCGCCCGTGAGTGGATACTGCCCGCCGGTGATAAAATTTCGCCGATCCCTGAGTTCTGTCCGGCACGGGAGTCGCATCTGAATAAAACCTTGACGGCGACATACCCGCTTCAGTTGAGCGGCTTTCACACGAAAGGACATACCCATTCGACTTACAGCAATGTGGCGCAGTTACACGAAGCCGCGCCGGATGAAGTGTGGATTAACCCGATTGATGCCATGCCGCGTAACCTGAAATCCGGCGATCGCGTCAAAATATTCAACGACCGGGGCATTGTGGAGATCGTCTGCAAGGTGACCAGCCGCATCCTGCCAGGGGTCGCCGCAATGCCGCAAGGCGCATGGACGCGCCTGAATAGTGAAGGCGTCGATATCGGCGGTTGTATTAATACGCTGACCTCACACGATGTCTCACCGCTGGCAAAAGGCAATCCACAGCATACCAATCTGGTTGAAATACAACGCGTTTAATGAGGTGATTAACAATGACACAATATGGCTTTTTTGTTGACTCCTCACGCTGCTCCGGTTGTAAAACCTGTCAGGTCAGTTGTAAGGACAATAAAGATCTGGATGTCGGCCCGAAATTCCGCCGGGTTTACGAGTATGGCGGCGGCAGTTGGATCAAAGACGGCAATGCCTGGCGCAATAATACGTTCATCTATTACCTCTCCATCGCCTGTAACCACTGCGACCAGCCGACCTGTGTGACCGGCTGCCCCACCGGGGCCATGCACAAACGGGAAGAGGATGGGCTGGTTTTGGTGAACGATGAGTTGTGCGTCGGCTGCCGTTATTGCGAAATGCGCTGTCCCTATGGCGCGCCGCAGTTCGATCATCAGGCCAAAATCATGCGCAAATGCGATGGCTGCCTGGATCGCCTGCAACATGATTTACCGCCGATCTGCGTAGAGTCATGTCCTCAGCGGGCGCTGGATTTCGGTCCAATCGACAAACTTCGCGCCAAATACGGCACGGGCAATGACCATGATATTGCGCCATTGCCTTGCGCCACGCTGACCAAACCCAACCTGATTGTTAAAGCGCATCCCAACGCCCGTCTGACTGGCGATAAAGAAGGCGCGATCCAGAACTTGCAGGAGGTTCGTCATGTCTGAATTACCGCTGGTCTTCTTTACCGTTCTCACCCAAAGCGCCGTCGGCGCATTTGTTGTGCTGTTGATTGCCGGACAATGGCAACAGATTGACCACCGTCGTCTGGCTATCGGGTTGTTCAGCGCCATGTGTCTGTTTGGCGTCGCCCTGCTCATTGGCGCCGTCCATGTTGGTCAACCGCTGCGGGCCATCAATATGCTATTCCGGGTCGGTCTCTCACCCATGAGCAACGAAATCGTGCTTTCCGCCTTGTTCTCCGTCACCGGCGGCGTGGCGGCGTTGGGGCTACTACTCGATCGGGGTGGCCGAACGCTGTTTTCAGCGCTGGCCTGGCTAGCCGCGGTGGTCGGTCTGTTCTTTCTGGCAGCCATTCCCCGCGTATACCAACTTCCGACGGTGGCGACCTGGAATAATCACTACACCACAGCGACGATGCTACTGACGTCCATGATCGGCGGCGGCGCATTGGCGGCGGCGCTGGGCGCTCGTCGTCTGGGATTATTCGTCAGCCTGCCCGCCATACTGGTGAGTTTCTGTTTGCGTCCCGGTTATTTATCCACCTTGATGACGGCGGACAACGTGTTGACCAGCGCGCAACTTTCCTGGTTTAGCGTCCAGCTTGTCCTGCTGGCTGTCGGACTGTTCGGCGTTATTCTTCATCTGCGTCATCGCGCCGGACAAACGCTGCTGGCCGCCAGCGCCACCGTGGTGATTGTCGGCGAACTGGCCGGACGGATCGCTTTCTATAATCTGTGGATGCTACCGATGTAACGCCCCGGCAGACAGGCAGGCGCATGCCGGTCTGTTGCTGTTCACCGTGGAGATACGCCATGTTATGTGTTGCCGCCTTGCCGCGTTTATTAGGCGCATTGTTTTACTATCCCCCCAGTTCGCCGGAAATAGGCCAGTTATTAGACAATCTTGATCAGATCCCCGAACTGTATCGCTGGCAGGATAAAGC
The DNA here is from genome assembly GCF_025840185.1 of Brenneria izbisi. Classification (GTDB taxonomy): domain Bacteria; phylum Pseudomonadota; class Gammaproteobacteria; order Enterobacterales; family Enterobacteriaceae; genus Brenneria; species Brenneria izbisi. The sequence continues at coordinate 137,855 of NZ_JAMPJU010000008.1, read as the reverse complement.
GCGCGTGCAGCAGATTTGCCAGCAACTGCATATACCTGAAGCAGAAGCATTCAACTGGCAGTTTTCCGTGCTGTTTGAAGGACAGGGAGAAATGCAGGCCCCGCCCTGGGGTTCGGTTTATCTGGACAAAGATAATCTGCTGATGGGCGATTCCACCACACGCTACCGTAAATTTTTACAGCATAACCAGTTAACATTCATCCGCCGCCAGCATGAGCCGGAAGATCAGTTTGGCTTGATGTTGCTGGCCCTGGCCTGTTTGCTGGAACGAAAACAGGAAGACGCGGTAGTGATGCTATTGGAAGAACACCTGCTGCCGTGGAGTCACCGCTATCTGCACCTGTTGCGCGCCAACACGCAAAGCGCGTTCTATGCGCAGTTAGCACAAATTACCGAACAGTTTTTACAAGAGATTCAGCACAGCCATGCGCTATCGCCACGTAACGACCGGATATATCGCTGATGACTAAAACAGACAACTTTTATCGCGAATATCTCTCACACCGCTATATCAGCCGCCGCGGGCTACTGCGCGCGTTACTCGGCGCGGCGCATAAAAACGTACCGCCAGAAACAGCGTCGCAAGCGGTTCGCCTGGCACAAACGCCTCGTCCGCCCGGCGCCATGACGCCTGAGTTATTCCTGCATCAATGCACCCGTTGCCAGCAATGCGCCACCCATTGTCCGATGGGCGTTATCATCCAGGACGATGACGGCTATCCGCTACTTGCCATTGAATATGCCAGTTGCGACGGCTGCAATCAGTGCATTGAACACTGCGCCAGCGGCGCTTTGTCGCCACAGACGCGATTCGATACCGGATTAAGGCCGGTTATCGATATCAATCGTTGTATTCATACGCATCGACACTGCGGCACGTGTGTCTCGTCTTGTACAATACAGGCGCTCGCCGCCGACGAACATGGCATCCCCGTCGTCGATACGTCGCGGTGCAATGGATGCGGCGAATGTCTGCTTCAGTGCGACGAGCGAGCCATCAGGCTGGCGCTTCAGCCGGTTTGAATATTCCGACAATCTGCTCCCACGCCATTCCTATCCGGCGCATTATTCAATAATCCAGAGTTAACCGGAACTTATTGTCCTCTGCCGCCACTCAACCGTTATCCAGGGAATAAAGGACGAAAGCGAAAACATGTTTCATAAAATCATGTTTATGTTGTTTAAACACTATGGTATCGACGTCTCTTCCGCACCGGCGGATGGACATGACGTGTATATCATGACTGTTGAACAAGGTTTGGATATTCATTTCATTGGCACGCAGGAAAATTATCTCAATATGGTTTGTGTGGTCAGCGAATTAGAAAAAGAGACTCACCACCAGATACTTTATGATTTACTGGCGTCCAATGCATTCAGCCCCATCCACCCGGTGTTAGTGGTGGGTCTGGAGCCGCAAAGCAACAGCGTGATGCTATCCACCCGTCAACTTTTGGCGGAGTTGAATAGCGTGGAAATATTCAGACTGGTGGAAGCCTTTATTGATGAAGTCCATGCGCTGCGCGAATGGCTGCTCAACGCTCAATCGCGCAGCGTGCCGCAACATAACGATCAGAAACCGCACGTCGTCAAACAGTCTCCGCCGTCGCCATTACATCCTATGTTCAGACAACCACTCAATACTCAGGCAATAAAATGAACCGATTAAGTCATATATTTTCCAGCGGCAGTTCGTCATCAGGCGCTTCTACCTGGAACGCGCTCAATCAAGATCACAGCGTTGTTAAAACCCACGAACAGTTCTCGGCACAAAGTCTGGGGCTGAGCAGTTACCAGTACCGGACCGTGCAAGTGAAATCCAGCACCATGGAAAATCTAGCGCAAGCGGCCTGGGCCAATCAGGTAGTCAAAAATATTTTGCATGCGGGGGCCGGCAACCAGATAAAGGATATTTCATCGTCTTCCGGCGAAAGTTGGGCGCGGGCCAAACTAGCTGATGATGCATATTCAGGGGGAAATTCCCTCGCGCAGCTAAAACGCGCGCAGAAAATGCAAGGCGGAAATTGCCCGGTCTTTGCCAGTACCGCGTCAGCGGTGTTGCAAGGCAAAACTGACGCGCCGATGATGCGGGTGCGTACCCGCCTGCCGGAAGGGAATTCCCATGAATTTTTATTATTGGGCGATCGGCGTGCGTCACGCTGGGGCGACAGAAATACCGTGGTTGTCGATGCCTGGCCGGTGAAACCCAGCGCATCAACCTTCGATCAGACGTTTATTCAGGATGCCAGAAGCGGAGAAAAACTGTCCTTGCGTGATGTTCTGAGTGAATATCGTAACGAAGAATATAGCGCCTATACATTTAGCAACAAGGACAGAGACAGATTAAAGTCGATCAAACCCTTAGACACGGACGCCATCGATAGAAAACTGCACAAGCAGCATCTCCCGCCGATTGGCGACGAGTTGGTCGATCACATCTTCGCTACTGAGTCGGACAATCTGTTTGACGCCAGGGTGTCCACCGACCCAAGCACCTATTACACCGATGGCGACGAAACAAGAACCTTCGATAACATCCTCTCAAGGTAACCCGTGCCGCGCCAACACCAGATCGTCCCGCGTTGAATTGAAAGTCACCGTTCCCGGCCTAGCCTACTGGCCGGGACGGTATTCCCATCAGGCCGTCAGATGGCGCTTTCCGGGAACAGGAACGGGTTGATGCTGCTGCGGGAAAAGCCCTCTTCTTCCATCTTCACGTCCAGCACCAGCGACGCCAGATCGTCGGCCACCGCTTCAACGCGATGATCTTTTTCCTGATACAGAATTTTCAGATACGTGCCGCAGTGACCGCAACTCTCCGCTTTAATCGCCGCATTTTCGCTGTCCAGCGACCAGTAATTCAGATCACCGGACTCTTCGCAGTTGCTGCATTTCACCCGCACCATGTGCCATTCGCTCTCACACAGGTTGCAATGCAGATAGCGCAGTCCGCTGCTGGCACCCAATTGAACGACGCCGGATACCGGCATGCTGCCGCATACCGGGCAAAACTGACGGTGTTCGCCGGGCTCCGCCCGCGCCTTGCCGGGGATCTGACTCGCCATCTGCGCCCAGAATAACGACAGCGCCGCCCAGATAAACGGCGCTTTATCGTTGTTTTCCGCACTGAATTGGTGGTTGAACAACGAGGTCGCCAGCCTTTCCAACTCCTGCGCCGCGCATTTTTCCAGATTTTCCAGCGTCGATAACACTTGTCCGCTGGCCTCCGGCTTAAGTTCTTCAATCAAGGCGCGCAATAGCGTCTGCCAATGCGCATCGCGCGGAAACACCGATGCATCCAGCGGCGGACGAGTACCCGCTTGCGCCAGGATCTCGCTAAGATCAATCTGTAGCGGGTGATCGTGCATCACCTTCTGTTGCGCCTCCACCACACTGGCGGCGAACAACAGATAATCACTCAGGGGATGGTCGGTCGCCAGTTGACGCAAGCGCTCAGCGCGGCTGCTGTACAAACTTTTCAAATTAGCAAAAAGCAACGGTGGGATTGTCCCCACCGCTGCCGATTTTTCATTACTTTCTAACTGTTCCTGAGGAACAATACGAATACTCATCAGGGTTACTTTTCCTGTTGTTTACGTTGTAGCTCACGATACCAGCGTGGATGATGTTTCTTCGCCCATGACGTCGATACCCAGCCTTCCACCATCGCAGTAATAGTTCCCTTCACCCATAGCGCCGCATAAATATGCACCATAATAACGATAATCAGCCCTACCGCCGCCAGCGAATGAACCAGCAAAGCCAGACGAATGATCGGGATAGGAAACGCGTCAGCAAAGTACGGTCGCCACATGACAATGCCGCTGGCCAACAGCAGCACCAGGCTGATAATGGCCAGCCAGAACACACACTTCTGACCGAAATTATACCGGCCTGTGTCGCCGACTTCCTGATTTCTGGCAATCTTATGAATGTTTTTGGCCCATTCAATATCATCACGGCGTATCAGATTGTGTTTCCAGTAGCGGAAAAACATTAACAGAAAAGCGACAAACATCACCACCCCCACAAAAGGGTGCAGAATTCTGGCCAACTGCGGCGTACCCAGAATGTTCATCATCCAGTTGAGCGAGGGGAAGAAAAAGCCCAGACCGCTGATGGCGGCAAACACAAAACAGAACGCCACAATCCAGTGATTAATACGTTCCGGCGCGCTGTAGCGCTGAATTCGATTATTCTTTTTCATGTTGCTTGTCCTCATGATGCGCCGCATCCGCGCCATCTTCTTCATCGTCTTCTTCCACGCGATTCGGCCCGACGCCCACATAATGGAATACGCTGGCGGCGAAGGTGGCGGCAAAACCGATGGCCGCCAGTGGTTTCCAAATCCCCTTCCAGAACGTCACTGTCGGACTGATCGTCGGATTGTCCGGCAGGCCGTGATAAAGCTGCGGCTTGTCCGCATGGTGCAACACATACATGACGTGCGTTCCGCCGACGCCCGCCGGATCGTATAACCCGGCGTTGTCATAACCGCGGCTATTGAGATCAAGCACCCGTTCCGCCGCCAGATCTTTCATCGCGGCTTTGGTGCCGAAATGGATCGCCCCGGTCGGACAGGTTTTGACGCAGGCGGGTTCCTGCCCTACCGCCACCCGATCCACACACAGCGTACATTTGTAAACCCGGTTATCCTGTTTATTCATCCGCGGTACGTCGAACGGACACCCCGCGATGCAGTAACCGCAGCCGATACAGTGTTCTGACTGAAAATCGACAATACCGTTGGCATACTGAATAATCGCGCCTTCCGACGGACAGGCTTTCAAACAACCCGGATCGGCGCAATGCATACAGCCGTCCTTGCGGATCAGCCATTCAAGCCGACCTTGCTCTTCCACTTCCGAAAAACGCATCACCGTCCAGGATTTGGCCGTCAAATCGGTCGGGTTATCGTAAACCCCGACGTTATGTCCGACCTCATCACGAATGTCGTTCCATTCCGAACACGCCACCTGACAGGCTTTGCAACCAATACATGTGGTGACGTCAATCAGTTTGGCGACAGGTTCCTGGTGATCGCGCGCCTGCGGCGGCGGCGTCAGAGAATTAGTCGCGGAGCGACGGATAATATCTTGTGATTGCATGGCCATAATCTGTCTCCGCTACGCCTTTTCCACATTAACCAGGAACGCCTTATATTCCGGCGTTTGGGTATTGGCATCGCCGACATGCGGCGTCAGGATGTTTGCCAGAAACCCTTTCTGCGTGGTGCCTTCAAACCCCCAATGACAAGGCACGCCGATGGTTTCCACCGGCTTGCCTTCAATCATCAGCGTGCGGATACGTTTGGTGACTACCGCTTTCGCCTTGATATAACCGCGCTTGCTGCTGAGTCTCACCATGTCGCCGGCCCGAATTCCTTTCTGTTCGGCCAATGCCTCGCCAATTTCGACAAACTGCTCCGGCTGTACGATGGCGTTCAGCCGCGCATGTTTCGTCCAATGGCGAAACAGTTCAGTAATGGAATAGGTGGTGGCGACATACGGAAATTCCGCGGCGCTGCCCATGCGCTGTTTATCAAACGCATACAACCGGGCCGCCGGATTAAAACGGATGCTTTCATGCAGCGGACTTTTTTCCAGCGGTGATTCGACGGGTTCATAGTGCTCAGGGAACGGCCCATCGGTGAGCTTGTCGATACCAAACAGACGTCCCAGGCCTTCCGCCTGTAGAATGAACGGCCCCACGCCGCTGCCTGGCGCGGCATTGCCGTAATCCGGCGTGTCGATACCGCTCCAGCGCTGACCATCCCAGCGGATCAGTTCACGCTTCGCATCCCACGGATTGCCCTGTTCATCCGCCGACGCGCGGTTGTACAGAATGCGGCGGTTTTGCGGCCACGCCCAGGCCCAACCCAACGTACTGCCCAGACCTGACGGATCGGCGTTATCCCGCCGGGCCATCTGGTTCCCCTGCTCCGTCCAGCACCCGGTATAAACCCAGCAGTAGCTGGCGGTGGTGCCATCGTCACGCAGTTGCGAAAAGTCAGACAGCAACTGCCCTTTTTTCAGCACCAGATTCCCCTGATCGTCATAAATATCCGCCAACGCATAACCATTGCCCTCTTTCGCCACCTCTTCCGGCGACGGATCTTCCGGGTTGAGATAATTCCACGCCATATTGAGGACCGGCTCAGGATTCGCGCCGCCTTCTCTGGCATACATTTCTCGCAAACGCAGAAAAATCCCGGCCAGGATAACCCCGTCGTGCAACGCTTCCGCTGGCGGTTCCGCGCCTTTAAAGTGCCATTGCAGCCAACGACCGGAATTCACGATCGAACCGTTCTCTTCCGCAAAACAACTGGAGGGCAAACGAAAGACCTCCGTTTGGATCTGCGCGGGATCGACGTCATTCAACTCACCGTGGTTCTGCCAGAAATTGGACGTTTCCGTCGCCAGCGGATCGATGATGACCAGAAACTTCAGTTTTCTCAGCGCGTCGCGCGCTTTATTGGAGTCAGCAAACGCGGCGATCGGATTAAAGCCCTGCGCGATATAGCCGTTGACCTTGCCTTCAATCATTCTTTGGGTGTAGTTCAGCGCGTCATAGCTTTGATCCCACTTGGGCAGCCAGTCAAAACCCCAGTCATTTTCTGGTTGCGCCTTATCGCCATACAGACTTTTCATCAGGCTGATAAAGAATTTCGGCGTGTTCTTCCAGTAATTCACCTGGTCGGGCAACAGCGCCTGCGGCGTGATTTGCGAGAGATAATCCTGCAAGGTGGTCTGCTTTTCGGACGGCAAATCCATGTAACCGGGCAGACGAAGGGACAACAATCCCAAATCGGTATACCCCTGAATATTGGAGTGTCCGCGCAACGCGTTAATCCCGCCGCCAATCATACCGATATTGCCCAACAGCAATTGAATGATGCCTGCGGCGCGGATCATCTGAGAACCGGTGGTATGCTGCGTCCAGCCCAGCGCATACAGAATGGTCGCCGTTTTGTCCGGTACGCAAGTCGATGCCAGAATGTCGCAAATCGTCAGAAATTGATCTTGCGGAGTGCCGCAGATACGCGAAACCACTTCCGGTGTGTAGCGGCTGACGTGCTGTTTAAGCAGATTCCAGACACAGCGCGGATCGGTCAGGGAGAGATCCCGCCGGGCAAAGCCGTTTTCATCCAGTTCATACTGCCATGACGAGCGATCATACTTACGCGCCTGCGGGTCATAACCGCTGAACAAACCATCATTAAAATCATAATCGGCGCGCACCAACAGGCTGGCATTGGTGTATGACTGCACATACTCCATCTGTACTTTATTGTTGCTCAACAGGTAATGCACCACGCCCAGCAGGAATGCGATATCCGAACCGGCGCGGATCGGCGCATAAAGATCAGCCACCGATGCGGTACGATTAAAACGCGGATCGACCACGATCAGTTTTGCGGCGTTTTTGATTTTGGCTTCCACCGCCCATTTGAACCCAACCGGATGCGCCTCCGCCGGGTTGCCGCCCATCACCAGCACCACGTTGGCATTCTTGATATCAACCCAGTTATTGGTCATGGCGCCGCGCCCGAAGGTCGGCCCCAGCGCCGACACGCTGGGGGCATGACACAGGCGTGCCTGAGTATCAATCCCCAGCATCCCCAGCGCGCGGGTAAAACGGAAATCCAGCATCCCGGTTTCATTACTGGCAGCCGACGAACACAACATGCCGGTTGTCAGCCAGCGGTTAACGGTGACGCCAGCGCTGTTTTTCTCGATAAAGTTGGCATCCCGATCGGCTTTCATCAGGCGGGCAATACGATCGAACGCCTCATTCCAACTGATGCGCTGCCATTTGTCTGAGCCGGGCGCCCGATACTCAGGATATTTAAGCCGCTGATCGCTATGGATATAATCGATCAACCCCGCCCCTTTGGGGCATAACGAACCACGGCTGACCGGATGATCCGGGTCGCCTTCAATATGAAAAATGGATGGTCTGGCGTTTTTCGCCCCGTCGCCAAGGCTATACATTAAAATGCCGCATCCAACGGAACAATAGGTGCAGTTATTGCGCGTTTCTTTGGCGCGCAGAAGTTTATATTGCCGGGTTTCGGCCAGTGCCACTGAAGGGGAAAAACCTAGTGCTGTGACCGTTGTTCCGGCCATGCCACCCGCACATATTTTAAAAAACTGTCGTCTGCTGACCTGCATGGAAAGCTCCTCGTACCACACCGCTCACAATAAAAATCGGGCTGAAGCATTTATTTTGTTTTTATATCGCAAGGATAATTGACCGCCGCACAGCTAAAACCATACTAATTATATGTATTATGCAATGAAATATAAAAACCTCAACTATTTATCTTAATAATAACATTATCATCACAAAAACCCTGAAATCGCCAGTTTTCTGAGCAAAACAAATATTTAAATAAAAATCATTCTCAATTAAAGACCGTTACTGCAATACGTCGATATATAATAAATTACATAGCGAATAACGAACCTAGCGATATTCAGAAGGCATTGTTGATGAAATGAAATAAAGAATGGCGATGATACCGTCAGTAAATAATAACGGTATTACAGTTATTATTTTTTATATTATTCATTAATTGAATGAAATAGAATACATCCGCGCGGATGTAATAATATTATTTACCGGTGAAATGGGAATAACGCGACCAATTACATGATATTAAAGATGACCGATAAATCAAAAAAGAGCAAATCGGTCCATTGACTAAACAACATAACGCCGAACAACATCCAGCAGCCGTCAATCGCCGCATACGTATAAAATACGCATCAGGCTACGGCATAGCGGGAAGTTCAAGTTCAGGATCGATGAGATGATAAATCTGATTGCCGAACACCGGTTGCTGCAAAAGCTGGTCGATGGCCAGCGCCACATCCTGACGCGACACCAGACCGAGGGGGGGCGTCCCTTGCGTCAATTTGGCGTTATGCGTGGCAACCACATCCAACAGACCGCCGGGTCGTACAATGCAGTAATCCAGCGAACTGCTCTGCAACCAGCTTTCCGCCAGTGACTTTTCACGCACGGCAAAACCGAATGCGGCCCTGGCGCGTGGCGGTAATTGCGACCAACTGTCGCCGCAGCCCAGCGACGTCACCAGCAACATACGTTTGATGCCCGCTTGCTCTGCGCCATCAATCACCGTTCGGTGTCCCTGATAATTGACGCCGCCGCCGCCCATCGTGGAAACCACAACGGCGGATTTGCCCGCCAACTGACAGGCTTTAGCAACCACATCCGCATCACAGGCATCGCCTAGCACGACATTAAGCCCTTGCGCTCGCCAATGTGCCGCCTGTTCAGCATTGCGCAGCACCAATACCACCGGCTGTTCACATTCTATCGCCCGTTGTAATAAACAGGCGCCCACGCCCTGACCTGCGCCAAAAAGTAACCATGCCATAGATGCTCCTGTTCGTTAATGTTACTCACTTGCCAATGCATGGAACGCCTCAAGCTGCGTCGTCAGCAACTGGCGCTGGCTATCCCGTCCCAGAAATATTTTAAACATCGCCTCGCCGCAGGCATTAAAAAACACTACAGAGGCGGTGTCCATTCCCATGAATCTACGCTCAATGAAAGCAATATGCCGACAGTTAACCGCTCGAATATGTCCGCTGAACCCCGCCTTGCCGCGCAGATTGAAATAGCCGTGGCGGTGTGTCCCGCCCGGCAATTCGCCTTTAAATTCCAGGATCGCATCAGCGGTATGATTGATGAGCGTGACTTCGCCCCAACCGGTAATGGCCTGCCACACCGCATCAAATCGCTCGCCCGCGACAATGGCGCACTGCGCTTCCGGCAGCGCCTTGACCACCTCGAACAGTGAGGTGTGGTACTGACTAGCGATATCTTCCAGTGTGCCATCAGGGTTGGTGGCGAGTAAATCCTGCAATGTCATAAGTAAGTTTTCCTTAATGCGCATGGTCTTGTGCATGATCTTCGGCATTCAACTGCGGAATAATTTGTTGTAATGCCTGCATCAGATTATTTGCCCAAAAGCGGCCGTCATCGGTTAAACGCAAGCAGGTGGAATCGTCGTGGGTTAATCCCGCGTGGTGCCACTGACTCAGCAATGGCTGGAGCGCATCGGCGCGGCGCGTCAGTTGCGGCAAGACGATGCGCCCGACTTCAATACCCGCCTGAAGCTGATGCTGCCAGGGACCGCCAGGGCTGGCCGGGGTCATCATCATGATCGGTTTCTGTCCTTGATCCAGCGTGTGGTAATAACGTTCAAGATCGCGTTCCAGCATATAAGCCTGACCATTCAGGTTACCGCCCGCGCCGCTTCCCATCGCCAGACAATCCGCACCCTGTTTAATCAACAGGTTGTACAGATTGCGCTCTCTGGTGGTTCTGGCCCAGTGACTATTGCTCAGTTGCTGCCAGCCTGCCTCGGCCAGAAATGCCGCGCCGCGACGGTAAAAATCACGTCGGGCGGTCACATCCGGCAGGGTGATCCGTTGGTTTTCCGCCGCTTTCGCCAGCGGCGTGGCGGGTAATAAATTCAGGGCGTAAAGATCGACGCCGTCCAGCGGCAATCCGCTGATAATATTCAGGTCTTCCTGCCAGGTTTCCGCCGTTTGTCCCGGCAGACCAAACATCAGATCGCAAACCACCGCCGCCTTATCCCGCTGGCACAGACGTTCCAAAAAGCGGATGGATTGCAGTTTATCCGAGGTGCGCGCCATGCGCTGACGAATACGGCTATCGAACGTCTGAATGCCGATGGAAAACCGGTTGGCGCCCGCATCCAGACAAGCGTCAATTCGTTCATCATCAAAATTCATCGCCCGGCCTTCGACCGTAATTTCACAGTCAGGCGCCAGAGGCAGCGAGGTACGGATCGCGGTAATAATCCGCGCGAGCTCGTTGGCTGCCAACGCGGTCGGCGTACCGCCGCCAAAATAGACGGCATGAATCGGCGCCGACTGATGCAACGGGCTACCTGCTTCCATTGCCAGCTCCTGCAACAGATAACGGGTATAGGTTTCGGTGCTGTCGTCACGCAACTTATTCTGATAGAAGCCGCAGAATGTACAGTGCGTCGCACAGAAAGGAATATGCAGGTACAGCAGACGCTTGCGGGCAGGCAAAATCCGCTGTTGCAACGTTTGCCAACTGGCGGGGATTTGTTCAGGTGAAAGCGGCGCATGATTACGCCAGGGCATTGCCATACGCCGCACGCCAAATGGCTGTTCACCGGACTGAGCATAATATGGCGTAAGATCGATATTCATTAACGGCCCCTATCAAAAGCAATATGACAAATTAAATGACAGCCTGTTTTATTTATCAATATGCCCCAATGAATAACAGGAAGCGTAATAAAGGGATAGCAAAAAAACTTATTCTTGTTAACGTGATAATAAGAAAAAAATGCTGAGCCGGTCTAGCAGATGAAATATATTTCATTGCAATTCAATACATTAAAAACAAAGCACGCCATTATTGTTATAAAATTGATACTAAAAAATGGATTATTAAAATTTGTTAATCCGCTAATATTGAATATATTTTTAAGATGTAAATAACGCCCATAGATAACCACCAAAATAAACAGCAGGATAAATAAAGCCAGCATGGTTTTATTAATTATTCTTCATGCGAATAACGATTGGATGCCGCCGCAATCAATGCCTGTCCCAACGCCAGCCCGCCATCTCCCGCCGGTAATCGCTCCGGCTGCAACACAGTCATCCCCTGCAAGTGATGGCGCAACAGGTGGGAAAGCAGCCGGTTATGCATAACGCCGCCCGACAGCGCCACGGTGTTGCTGCCGTAACGCATCGCGCTACGTCTGGCTAATGCCGCCAGCCCTTGCGCCAGCGCAGCATGAAAGGCATACGCTTTGTCTGCGGGATTGGCCCGCCATGTCAGCCACTGCCGCCAGAACGTGTGTAAATCAAGCTGATTATCCTCGCGCAATGGCATGGTTACGGCAATACTCGCCACGGGCGCGTGGTGAAGCGTACTTTGCCACGCCAGCGATTCCAGCCAGCAGGCGGCTTCCCCCTCCCAACTTTGGCTGAGGGCGGCAAATCCGTTGGCCGCCGCCACCGCATCAAATAAGCGCCCGGTTGATGATGCCAACGGCGCATTGATGCCGCGCTCGATCGCTTTACCAAGTAGCCTGGCGGGTTCCGTCGGGATGGCGGTTGCTTGCGGTAATGCGGCCCAGTCAGGCACAAACCGCAGCCACTGCGCCAGCAGATTACGCCACGGCTGACGCGCAGCCAGATCGCCGCCGGGCAAAGCCACCGCAGGAAGGCCGCCAATGCGTCGGCATTGAGCATAATCCGCCAGCAGACATTCTCCGCCCCACCACTGTCCATCAGATCCATAACCAATACCATCCAGCGCCAGCCCGATAACCGGCCCGGCATCTCGCGGCCACTGATGTTCGGCCAGACAAGCCACAATATGCGCATGATGGTGCAACACCTCAATACAGGGGATCTGCCGCTGTTCAGCCAGCTGTTTTCCCAGACGATGACTGATATAACCGGGATGCGCGTCAACCACTACCGCATCAGGAATGAAACGGTAAATATCCTCAAACAAGGCGATAGCATGACGATATTGCCGCTCAACGTCGCTGTCCGCCAGATCGCCAAGATGCTGGCTGACAATGGCGTTTTCATCACGCAGTAGACAAAAGGTATTCTTTAAATCCGCCCCCATCGCCAGCAACGCAGGCTGTGCGCTAAACCCCGGCGGCAGCGGCAAGGCATCCGGCACGTAACCCCGCGCCCGACGCAACATCTCCGCCCTGTTTTTATGCAGCCTGACCAACGAGTCGTCGGCGCGTTGCACAATCTCGCGATTGTGCATTAACCACCGGTCGGCAATGCCGACAAGCTGCGTCGTCGCCTGTGCATTGGTCAATGCCGGCGGTTTGCCGCCGGCATTACCGGAGGTCATCACCAATGGGCGCGCCACCTGTGCCAGCAACAGATGTTGCAGCGGATTGGCGGGCAGCATCAGCCCGACTTCGTCCAAGCCGGGCGCAATCTGCTCTGATAGCGGGCCATCTTGTCGCAGCGGCAACAACACAATCGGCGCTGCCGTACTGGTTAATAATCGTAACGCGGCAGGGATATCCGCTACGGCGGCGCATTGCTCAAGCCATCCGGCATCCGGCAGCATCACCGCCAGCGGCTTGCCGGGGCGATGTTTGCGCTGCCGCAAGCGTTCAACCGCCTGCGTATTAGCGGCGTCGCAGGCCAGATGAAAGCCGCCCAGCCCTTTAATCGCCACGATATCCCCGGCCAACAATACATTGGCCGCCAGACGGATCGCCTCATCCCCCTCTGCCCGCGGCGTCGCCAGATCATCAACCAGCCAGACTTGCGGGCCGCATCGCACACAAGCATTGGGTTGGGCATGAAAACGGCGATCAGCCGGGTGCTGATATTCGGCCAGACAGTGAGGACAAAGCGGGAAATCCGCCATCGCGGTGAACGGGCGGTCATATGGCATCCGGCGAATAATGGTAAAGCGCGGACCACAGTGGGTACAGTTGATGAACGGGTAGTGATAGCGGCGATTAGCCGGATCGTTCAGTTCGTGCAGGCATGCTTCACAGGTTGCCGCATCCGGCACGACTTGCGTATCCATCTGACCGGCGCCGCTGTGTTCGATCACAAATGTCTTGGGTATGGCAGCCCACTGCCACGGCTGGCAGGTCATGCTATCGATATGCGCCAACGGCGGACACATTGCGGGCAGTTCAGCCATAAAGCGTTCAATATTTGCCGACTGGTAGAGGTGAATCACCACCCCCGCGCCGTCATTACTGACATCACCGCACAGCTTGAACCGATGCGCCAATTGCCAGACATAGGGCCGAAACCCTACCCCCTGCACTTTGCCTTTGATGCGGATCTGAATACCGTTATGGTTCACGCTCACGTGGAGGATATCCTTGCCTGTTTAGAAAGATTTCTATGTCAGTTCAGTGCTATTTCGTGCGCGAAGAGAAAGGTATTTTCATGCCGGGAAAAGCATGAGTTCACTTCTCTATCGTTAACCTCATAGGTTTGGGGTTTAACGGCGTAAGAAATTGTGCTGAGGTGGCAGTGAATGCCGAGTGAGCGACAGGACTTCGCGCAAGCCAGTGTCGCGCCGGGAGCGCGTCACTGGCGGCTCGATAAGCATTCACTGGCGCCGAAGGTATCGCGTCAGCGACACAATTTCAGCCGCCAACCTGGGTTCATAGGGCAAGCGGCGTTTGATCTGCCCGATGTCGGGCGTGGCGCGATATTCACAGAGAAATACCGATACTTACCACGCACGAAATGATCACCTATGCTTGCATATAGCTGAAAAATGGCCCCTAGCAAATCCGCGGCATCGGTTCATTATGCGGCAAATCCAGCAACCTCGACGCGCCAAATACCCCGCACAGGCGAATCTGCGGCGTTGCGGTCACCACGCCAATCGTCGCGGCGTCCCGCCCCAGCGGATGCGCCCGCAACGCGTCCAGTACCGCGGCCTCAGCTTGCGCCGAAACCACCAGCACCAGTTTGCCTTCATTGGCAAAGTTCAGCGCCTCCAGCCCCAGAATTTCGCAGATGCCGCGCACCGCCTGTTTCAACGGCAACGCGCTTTCATTCACTTCCATACCGTAGCCGCTGGCCTGCGCGTACTCATGCAAAATGGCGGTCACGCCCCCGCGCGTCGCATCCCGCAGCGCACGTACCCCCGCAATCTCACGCAACGGCGCAATCAAGGGCGCCAGTACCGCGCAATCACTCGATAACTCGGCTTCCAGCCCCAGTTGTTCGCGCAGGTTGAGGATCGTCGCGCCGTGATCGCCCAGCGTCCCGCTGACAATAATTTTATCGCCAGGACAGATCTCGCGCGTCCCCCAATGCACCGTCGTCGGGATAACGCCCATACCGGAGGTATTGATAAAAATCTTGTCAGCCGCGCCGCGCGGCACCACTTTGGTATCGCCGGTTACTATCTCGATACCGGCATCACGGGCGGTTCGCGCCATGGATTCAACAATACGCAGCAAATCTGCGCCGGAGAAACCTTCTTCAATGATAAAACCGCAGGAAAGATAACGCGGCTGCGCGCCGCTGACCGCGATATCGTTCGCCGTACCACACACCGCCAGCTTGCCGATATCGCCGCCGGGGAAAAAGATCGGATCAATCACATAGCTGTCGGTGGTGAACGCCAGCCGATCACCGTGCCGCGTCAAGGCGGCAAGCGGCAATCTGGCCTGATCTTCCCGCTGACCCAGCAGCGGATTATCAAACGACTGGATAAACAGTTGTTCAATCAACTGCTGCATCGCCCGGCCACCGCTGCCGTGCGCCAGCGTAATCTCTGTGGGCATGTGTTCCGGCAAGGGTTGTGTGGTACTCACTACTGTTGTTCCAGACATATTCAGACTCACTCCCCTCAGGCACATTCCCGCCGATATTGATAATAAGCCGCACACGCGCCCTCGGAGGAGACCATCAGCGCTCCGATAGCATTCTGCGGCGTGCAGCGCTGGGCAAACAGCGGACAATCCGCGGGTTTGCAGCGCCCGGTCAGAACATCGCCGCAGCGCGATCCCGGCTCATCTGCCACCCGCTGCTGTTGGGGCTTGAACCGGCGCTCAGCGTCAAAATCGGCATACGCTTCCCGCAGTTGCATACCAGACTGGGCAATTTCCCCCAGACCACGCCATTCACTGCTGGATTTGGTGGTAAAAACGTCTTGCATGGCTTGCTGGGCCAGTGGGTTGCCGCCATCCGGCACAATGCGTCGATACTGGTTTTCCACCTCGCAACGCCCAGCGTGGATCTGGCTGACCAGCATCAACAATGCCTGCAAAATATCCAGCGGTTCGAACCCGGTGACCACGAACGGCTTATGGAACCGGTCACACAATGCCTGATAAGGATACGCGCCAATCACCATGCTGACATGCCCCGGCGCCAGAAAACCGTCAATGCGCAGGTCAGGTTGCATCAGCAGGCTGTTCAACGTGGGGACAATGGTAATATGCTGACAGAAAAGGGAAAAATTGCTGATATGGCGGCGTTTGGCCTGTTGCAATGTCAGCGCGGTGCTCGGCATGGTGGTTTCAAACCCCAGGCCGAAAAACACCACCTGACGATCAGGGTTTTTCTCCGCCAGCAGCAACGCATCCAGCGGCGAATAAACCATGCGCACATCGGCGCCGTGACGACGCGCGTCCTGTAGCGATCCGTTGCGCCCCGGCACGCGCATGGCATCGCCGAAAGTACAAAAGATCACCTCAGGATGCGCGGCAATCTCCAGACAGGCATCAATTCGTCCCATCGGCAATACGCATACCGGGCAGCCCGGACCGTGAACAAATTCGATTTCCGGCGGCAACAACCGATCCAGTCCAAACTTGAAGATCGCATGGGTATGGCCGCCGCACACTTCCATCAGTTGCAACGGGCGCTGCCGCAACTGCGGCATCTCCGTGACCAGCGCCCGAATACGTTGCAACACGGCTTTCGCCAGTTCGGGATCGCGGAACTCATCAACGTATTGCATGAATCTCTCCGCTTTGTCGCCATTCATCCAGTTCCAGCCCGATGGCGCGCATGGATTGCAGTGCTTCCAGCGTATCCCGCGCCTCCTGTTCATCCAGCAGGCTCATGGCGAAACCGACATGCACCAACACCCATTGCCCCACCAGATCGGCGGGAGAATCCTCACAAACCAGCGCGATATTGATCGCCCGCTGTACCCCGCAGACATCAACATACGCTGGCTGGTGAATATCATCGCCGACAGATATCACTTTTCCCGGAATGCCTAGGCACATCGTTGCGCCTCCAGCCAACCAAGCCATGCATCCATCCCTTCGCCGGTACGGGCAGATAACGCGATGATCTGAATTTCCGGGTTGACCCGTCGGGCGTTGGCGACACACGCTTCCAGATTGAAATCCAGATAAGGCAGCAGATCGATTTTATTCACAATCATCAGCGATGACGCCGCAAACATATGCGGATATTTCAGCGGTTTATCTTCACCTTCGGTCACTGACAGCACCGCGACTTTCGCGCGTTCGCCCAGATCAAACCCTGCCGGACACACCAGATTGCCGACATTCTCGATAAACAGTAGGCTGTTATCCGCCAGTTGCAGACGATGGGCCGCATCATGCACCATCTGCGCATCCAGATGGCATCCCTTGCCGGTATTCACCTGAATAGCAGCCACGCCCGTTGCCCGGATGCGCTCCGCGTCATGGGCGGTTTGCTGATCGCCCTCGATCACCGCGCAAGGCATCTGCGGACCAATATGGTTCAGCGTTGTCGTCAACAACGTGGTTTTACCTGAACCGGGGCTGGAAACCAGATTCAACGCCAGAATGTTCTGCGCGTTAAAATGTTCCCGGTTATGTTCCGCCAGATGGTTATTTTTGCTCAGCACGTCCATTTCAATCTGTAACAGGCGTTGCTGCCCGATCCCCGGCGCATGGGTTCCCGCCGCGCCTTGTCCGTAATGCAGATCCTGTTCATTGACCTCTGGCTGAAACGCCGCTTCGCCCTCTTCGGCGGCGTTTTTTTTCACCGGCTTCGCCCCCTTTACGATCTTAGGCGGCAAAGCATAGTAGTGGTTATGGACATCGCCATGATAATGGTGGTGATGGATAATCACGCAGCGACCCTTGATCTTGCCGCCGTGATGATGGTCATGGCTATGCGCGTGGTCATGCCCGTGATCGTGATGGTTTTTGTGATGATGCTCGTGATGATGATCATGAGAATGCTCGTCACCTTCGATTTTGCGCTCCCCTTCACCGCAACCGCATGTGGTACACATAGGGATCTCCTCCCGCTATCAATCTTCAGAAAGCTTAAAAAGCCGTTACTCGATCGCCAACTGTTTGATTTGCAGACTGTCGCCATCATCTACGCGCAGATGGTAACTGCCGCAAACCGGACATCCGACGCCGTGCTCAACCACGTCGATGACCGCACTGCATTCCCAGCACCAGGCCTTGGCCGGGCGGATAGCGATATGCAACCGACAACCTTCCGCCAGCGTTTGTCGACAGACGGACTCGAAACAAAAACGCAGCGCGCTCTCTTCAATACAGGAGAGCGCCCCCACTTCCAGCCAGACTTCGGTGACCCGACGGGCCTGATGTTGACGCGCCTGCTGCTCAATCAATTCCAACGCGTTGTAGCACATGGAAATTTCATGCATGGGGTTCACTCCGGTTTCGGCGAAACAGTTCGCGGCGACGTAGGTTACGCGGCGCATCGGCATCCGCCACCGGCAACGACAGCGCCATTTTCGCACTCTGCTCAGCCAGTGAAACCGCTTGCTTCCCGCGTAGTCGGCTATCGATGGGCGACATCAGCGAGCAGGACAGATATTGTTTTCCCGCCATCTCGCCAACGATAAACGTCACATTACCGCAAGGGAGGGCTAACGCCAGACGATCGGCTAACGGCCTGTCCGACCAGACCTGCCCCGGCCCCGGAAGAACCAGCAAACTCATCATCCAGGGCGTCAGCAGACAACCGACCCACTGCTGCTCAAACCGGGTAAAACCGCAGGCGCGCACCGGGATGTCCGCACGGAAAAACGGCAACGAACGCATTTTTTCATCGGCAATCGTCATGAACATCCGCTCCAGCCACGCTGCCGGATGTTCATCATGACGAACAACGGACGACGCTGCATTGCGCTCACCCGTTATCCGGTGCACATCGGTCACATCAGATGTGCTGTTCACTATCGACCTTGTCGCTATCGATCTCATTACTGCCGGCCTCGCCTCGTTCACTCACTGTTACGCCGCTTTGCCGCAATGCGGCCACAACCTGTTGTAACGCAAGCTCAAGCGCCTGTTTTACCGTTGCGCTCAAACCGATATGCACCGCCAGAGAAGCCGGCTCGACGCCAATCAGCGTCAGTTGACGCGGAAATTCCTCCGTCAGTTGCAATGCCATCAGCACATCGGCTAAACCCAACTGGTGCGGGGAAATTTTGCGGGTAAACAGCGCAGGGACTTCGCTGTCGCGCAGTATCGTCACCGTGCCTGGCGCTTGTCCGGTCAGCACCGCATCGGTCACGATCAGGTGATCGCGCTTTGCCATCGCGTCCATCAGTTCCAGTCCGCAGGTGCCGCCATCAACGATGTCGATTGGCGGCGCAAAGGTATAACGCTGTTCCAACGCTTCCACGATCCGCACCCCAACGGCTTCATCACTTAACAGCAGATTGCCCACCCCCAACACCAGTATGTTCATCACAGCACCTTAACCCGCGTCACTTCGCTGCCATCAACCATATCCACGATATGCACCGCACAGGACATGCACGGATCAAACGAGTGGATGGTTCGCACCACTTCCAGCGGTTTATGTGGATCGGCGATCGGCGTACCCACCAACGACTGTTCGTAAGGGCCGGCGACCCCCTCGAAGTTACGCGGCCCGGATGTCCAGGTTGAAGGCACCACGGCCTGATAGTTGGTGATTTTACCGTTTTTGAAGACGATCCAATGCGACAGCATGCCGCGCGGCATTTCCCCGAACCCGACGCCGCGGAACTCAGTATCCGGCGATAAATCAGGTTTGATAAACGTCTGGTGATCGCCGTTGCCAATGTTGGCGACCAGCGCCTGCCATTGCTGCGCCAGCGTATCCTTCAATACGCAACAATGCACGGTGCGACCGATCACCCGGCCCAATGTGGAATGCAGGTGTTCCTCTTTCAGTGTTTGTCCCGTCAGTTTCTGGTAGGCCGCCGCCACTTGCGCATAGTGGGCTTCGGTATCCTGATGTTTGGCCGCCAGACTGCACAACAGCCATGCCAGCGGCCCCACCTCAACCGTCTTGCCGTAGAAGGTCGGCGCTTTCACCCAGGTGTATTTGCCCTCATCCTGCCAACCAGTGTAGTTCGGGCGCGTTAATCCCTCCCACGGCGCCAACGGTTCATCGTCCTGATACCAGGCGTGTTTGCCGCTTTCCTTGATGCCGTCGATCAGAAACGGATCGGTGTGGCTGGTAATCGGCCGATAGTTGGCAAAGTCGCCATTTTCCAGATAACCGCCGGCCAACAGGAAGCTGCCGCCCTGGTTATCGGTCGGCAGTTCCGGGACGCTGAGATAATGATCGGCGCCTTTACCCAGACTCAGCCAGTCAGGATAGTGCGCCGCGATCACCGCGCAATCCACTTTGTAGACCTGTTCGATAAAGTCGCTCAACCGATCGATAAACGATTTCACGTACATCAGGCGTTCCAGATTCAGCACGCTGGGGGCATCCAGATTGATCGGATTCGCCACGCCACCTACCGCCAGGTTCTGGATGTGCGGCGTCTTGCCGCCGAGGATCGCCACAATACGGTTCGCGTCACGCTGACACTCCAGCGCCTGCAAATAGTGGGCGACGGCAATCAGATTTACTTCCGGCGGCAACGCCATCGCCGGGTGTCCCCAATAGCCGTTGGCGAAAATCCCCAGTTGACCGCTGGCGACCAAATCTTTCAGCTTTTGCTGCACCTTGGAGAATTCCGCCGCATTGTTCAACGACCAGTCGGACAACCCTTTCAGTAACGCTTCCGCTTTTTGCGGGGAGGCATCAAGAGCAGAGGTCACATCCACCCAGTCCAGCGCGGATAGCTGATAGAAATGCACGATATGGTCGTGGATACTGTGCGCCGCCAGGATCAGGTTACGGATGTATTGGGCATTGACCGGCACATTCAGTTGCAGAGCATTTTCTACCGCACGCACCGAAGCAATGGCGTGCACCGTGGTGCAGACGCCGCAGATACGCTGCACAATCATCCACGCATCGCGCGGGTCCTGACCTTTAACAATTTCCTCCATACCGCGCCACATGGTGCCGGATGACCAGGCTTTGGTGACTTTCCCCTGTTCAATTTCGCAGTCAATGCGCAGGTGTCCCTCGATACGGGTAATAGGATCAATGGTGATGCGTTGGCTCATGCTTTACCTCGGCCTGATAATTCTTATGAACGCCTTCCAGCGCGGGAAGTACCGGCAACAGCCGGATTAACAAGATGTAGGCGCAGACTTCAATCGCCACAAAACCGATGGAGATCAGCACTTCCGCCGTCGCCGGGAAATAGTGATAGCCGCCACCGGGGTTGAAAGCCAGCAGGGAATAGCTCAGCCGCCATAAGGCCGCGCCGAACAACAGGCTCAACGCGCCCACAAATAGCAGACGTGAATCGTGGCGGAAGCGTTGGAAACGGAACACCACCAACGGGAAGATCATCAGCGCCGCTTCACACCAGAACGTTATCGCAAAACGATCGCCTTTAAACAGATAGCCCAGTTTGTCATTCCAGCTTAATTCGCCGAACCGCAATACCACAAACAACAACAGCAGAACCTGAATGATTTGCGTCAAACGAGCAAACAGGTGTTTTTCATTCGGCCCGCGCCCTTTTAATCCGGCCTGCGCCAGCGAACCTTCAAACATCACGATGGAAAAACCCATGATGAAGGCGGTCAGCAGCGAGAACAGCGGCAATAGCTCATAGCTCTGCCACAGCGGATGAACTTTATAACCGGCGGAAATCATCAATGAACCCATGGATGACTGGTGCATGGTCGGCAACAGCGCGCCCAACGCAATGATAAAGAACATCACTTTGTTCAGACGCCTGAGCGAGACTTTCCATCCCATGCGTTCGCAGATCACCGGCGCGAACTCCAGCGCCATGACGCCGATGTAGATCGTCATACAGACCGCGGTTTCAAACAGCACCGATGAAGTATTGAAAAAGCCCGGAATAAAAAAGTACGGCAGATTCCAGTAACGTCCGACATCAATAGTGATCGACAGCCCGCCGAGCGAATAACCGAACAAGCTGGCCAACAGCGCCGGACGCACCAGCGGATGATATTCTCCGCGGTTAAACACATAGACCGCCCAGGCCAGCGCCCAGCCGCCGCAGGCAAAACCGGTACCCACCAGCAGATCGAACGCGATCCAGATCCCCCACGGATAGCCGCCATTGAGCGCCGCGACATCGCCAATACCAAACACCAGACGTTTTACGATCAGCAGCGCGCACAGCACGATAAACGGCGCCAGCAACATGATCGGCCAACTGACCAGACGTCCGCCTAATGGACTCGCTTTATGCGCCGTCATGATTGTCCTCCTGTTTCCTGTCGGCTTCCGGGCGGTGATCCGCCCGGTCAGACCGGGTGTTGCGATGCACCAGAACAGATAGCCCGGCCAGCACCGCCAGCGGCAACACCATGCCCTTGTAGAGTGTGTGCTGGACATATTCGGAGCGGGCGCCGGTGGAAAGCTCGGCCAGTTCCGGCAGATCCAGATTCTGGTAAGGCACGCCCGCCAGCACCAGCACCTGCGTACCGCCAGCCTCTTTTTCGCCATAAACATGCCGATCGTATTTCGGTACGGTGTGGAGATAGGTATCCTTTTTCGCCAGCGTCTGACGCGGATAGCGGTACTCCTCTCCCGCCTGCAATGACAAACGATGCCGCGCTTCAGCCAATAATTCTTCACGCGTGCCGAAAATCACCGCGCCCGTCGGACAGACATCCACGCAACCCGGCAGGCCGCCTTTATCCAGACGTTCCAGCCCCGGCTGATTACACAGTTCGCATTTGTGCAGTTTGCCGAACGGATTTTCGTAGTCATATTTGGGAATATTGAACGGACAGGCCACCATGCAGTAACGACAACCGGTGCAAACGCTGGCGTCATAGTGCACCACGCCGGTTTTGACGTCTTTCTTCAGAGCAGTGACCGGACAGACCGATACGCAGTTGGGATCGACGCAATGCATGCACTGTTTCTTGATGTAGGCGTAGCCGTTGTCGGCCTGATCCTTGTTTTTTCCTTCGCCGGAGCGCCACACCTGGATGATGTTATTGGTGTAAGGACTCAGCTTGTCATTGTTGGACCAGATTGCCGAACCGCCCGCATAGATCTTGCTGTCAGGGTTATAGGCCGATTGGTTGACCAATTGACATTCTGTCACGCATGCCTGACAGCCGACGCACAATGTTGAGTCATATAACATACCCAACGCGCCGGGGATCGGCGGTTTGTTTTGCGCCGCGGCCTGGCTGGTCAATGGCTTACCGGCCAGTAACGCACTGGCGGAAGCCAGTTTGAAAAAATTGCGTCTGTTCACGGCTTAACCCTCCCGGGGTCCGTTTCCGGCGTCTTGCTGGCCTTGGCTCTGCTTTTGCTGACGCCCCAACTCACGCACGGTCATCAGACTGACGCCCCCCACCACACCCAGTATGCCGCCAATCAACCCGACAGCCGTCGCCGATATCTCACCGCCTTCGGGACTGTGGATGTCCGGTTTTTCAACATGCGGCGTGGGATTCTCAACGTTGGCCAGTTGGAAGATACCTTTGGTAAACCCGATCCCTTTCTCGTTACAGCCGTAGCAGGGATGTCCGATCCCCACCGGCCAGATGCCGCCGCCCACATCGCAAAATTCCAGCGTCGGACAGTTGCCGTAAGTTTCCGGCCCTTTACAGCCCAGGTGGTAGAGGCACCACCCTTGCCGATGGCCTTCATCACCAAACTCTTTGGCGAAACGTCCGGCGTCAAAATGCGGACGCCGTTCGCAGTTTTCATGGATCAAACGCGCGTAGGCAAAGGTTGGCCGTCCCTCGGCATCCAGGGCGGGCGGACGTTGGTAAGTGATGATGTGGGCGACGGTGGCGAGGAAATTATGGGGATTCGGCGGACAACCGGGAATATTGATGACCGTCTTTCCGGGCAGCACATCCTGCAAACTGACGGCGCCTGTCGGGTTGACGCCTGCCGCCGGTACACCGCCCCAGGCCGAACAGGAACCGATGGCGATAATAGCGGCGGCATGTTCCGCCGCTTCGCGGATATGATCCACAATCGGCTTGCCCGCCACCATGCAATAGATACCGCCATCCTTCATCGGTATCGAACCATCAACCACCAGAACAAATTTCCCTTTATATTGTTCAACGGCCCGATGTTTGTTTTCTTCCGCCTGTTCGCCGAAAGCGGCGGAAAGCACTTCGTGATATTCCAGCGAAATGGTATTTAACAACAGAGTTTCAATGGTTGGATGCGTTGCTCGCAACAGGCTTTCCGTACAGCCAGTGCACTCCTGCGCGCCGATCCAGATAACCGGCGGGCGCTGTGGAGAACTGATTGACTGGGCAATATCCGCCACCGCGGAATCCGCCAATCCCATTGATGCCGCCAGTGCCGCACATAACTTCATAAAATCACGGCGATTCACGCCATGATGGGAAAGCAGTAAATTTTCCCCACTCATTTTTATTATTCTCCTGTACCTGAACGGAGTAACACACAATATGTGTGTGGGTATGGTAAGGAGTAATTTAAGTTAACAGACTTGATCTCTATCAATCGCTGGGACAATAGATTTATTGTTTCTGTTATAACTGTGACTTAATACGCACAGCGTCTATTTAGAAGTACAGCGATATTTTTTAAATGAGAAATAATCGCAATAACGTCAGAACATTATCATTTCATTTATATTTAATGAGCTAAATCGATTAATCACCTTATGCAATCATCTAAATAAAAACCAATAGCAATATGATATAAAAAGATTTTTTAAAAAAGTTCTTTATCGATATTTATTTTATTCATAAGGACGTAGCGGTATTTTTTCTATCTGAAAATCCTAAATAAAATTACTTACTTTAGGTATTTTAGTTTAAAAAACATAATATCAAACGCCCTGAATTACGGTGGAAGAAAATGCCAGATAACCGAATAATCTCTGACATAATAAATATTGGTTATCTTTGTTAGCGGAATACAGAATAAACACGGCTTTCAACGGCTATTCATGTTGCTGGAGGCCAAATAAAAAGGCAGCGACGGATCAACCGTGCTGCCCTGGATAAGAAATTGCGCCGTTCTCAGCTATTGGTTACTGAATCCCCTGACTGCGCAGGTAATCTTCGTAATTGCCCGTAAAGTCGATGACGTTATTTGCTGTGATTTCCAGAATACGGGTCGCCAGCGAACTGACGAACTCACGGTCGTGAGAGACAAACAACAGCGTCCCCTCGTATAATTCCAACGCCATGTTGAGCGATTCAATCGATTCCATGTCAAGGTGGTTGGTCGGTTCATCCATCACCAGAACATTCGGACGCTGCATCATCAACTTACCAAACAGCATCCGGCCTTTCTCACCACCAGACAGGACTTTCACTTTCTTCTTGATATCGTCCTGACTGAACAGTAACCGCCCCAGCACGCTACGCACCGCCTGTTCGTCATCCTTTGCCTGTTTCCACTGGCTCATCCAGTCAAATACGGTCAGAGAATCGTCGAATTCATATTCATGATCCTGCGCGTAATAACCGATTTTCACATTTTCCGACCACTTCACCGTACCGCTGTCAGGCTGCATATCGCCGACCAGCGTTTTCAGCAACGTCGATTTACCGATACCGTTGGTCCCCAGAATAGCGACCTTCTCACCCACTTCCACCATCAGATTCAATTTGTGAAACAGCGGGCCGTTATCAAAGCCTTTCGCCAGCGCTTCCACTTCCAGCGCATTACGGAACAGTTTCTTATCCTGTTCAAAGCGGATGAACGGATTCTGACGACTGGAGGCCTTCACTTCTTCCAACTGGATTTTATCAATCTGACGAGCGCGGGAAGTCGCCTGTTTGGATTTGGAGGCATTGGCGCTGAAGCGGCTAACGAAAGACTGTAACTCGGAAATCTGGGCTTTTTTCTTGGCGTTATCCGCCAGCAGACGTTCACGCGCCTGTGTTGCCGCCGTCATGTATTCATCATAGTTGCCGGGATAAATACGCAGTTCGCCATAATCCAGATCCGCCATGTGGGTGCAGACCATATTGAGAAAGTGACGATCGTGGGAAATGATGATCATGGTGCTGTTACGCTCGTTCAACACCTGCTCCAGCCAACGGATGGTAGCGATATCCAGGTTGTTGGTCGGTTCATCCAGCAGCAGGATATCTGGATTGGCAAACAACGCCTGCGCCAACAGTACGCGCAGTTTCCAACCGGGGGCCACTTCGCTCATCGGGCCATAGTGTTGCTCCACCGGAATACCGACGCCCAGCAGCAATTCACCAGCACGCGCTTCAGCGCTGTAACCATCCATTTCACCGTATTGCACTTCGAGATCGGCAACTTTATAGCCGTCCGCTTCGCTCATTTCCGCCAATGAATAAATGCGATCGCGCTCTTCTTTTACCGCCCATAGTTCCGCATGGCCCATGATCACGGTATCCAGCACGCTGTATTGCTCAAAGGCGAACTGATCCTGACGCAATTTGCCCAGACGCTCATTAGGGTCAAGGAATACATTACCGGAACTCGGCGCCAAATCGCCGCCAAGAATTTTCATCAATGTGGATTTGCCGCAACCATTCGCGCCAATCAAACCGTAACGGTTACCGCCGCCGAATTTAACGGAAATGTTCTCAAACAACGGCTTGCTGCCGAACTGCATGGTGATATTGTTGGTACTTAACACAGCGCTTACTCAAGTAAAAAATGTGATTTAGCACGCATTATGCCACAAAAGCGCCTCATAATCGCGGCTAGTTTTGCGCAATCTTTAACCGGCAATGCAGGATTGAGACGAACGATTGGTGAGAAATGGTTGATAAAAATGGTCGATGAGAAACAGTCTATAAAAAACAGAGGAAGAATAACCTATGCCATTAACTCGCCGTTTTAAACAAATCGATGTTTTCACCAGGCAGCCTTTCAAGGGCAATCCGCTGGCGGTCATCATGGAGGCGGATGGGCTGAGTGACGAGCAAATGCAACAGATCGCCCGCTGGATCAACTTATCGGAAACGACATTTTTATTCCCCCCCACCGATCCAATGGCCGATTATCGCGTGCGGATCTTTACCCCGGAAACCGAATTTCCATTTGCCGGTCACCCGACGCTCGGTTCAGCACACGCTTTATTAGAATCCGGGTTACAGACCAAAACGCCCGGCCAGATCGTCCAGCAATGCGGCATCGGTCTGGTGCCGGTTAATATCGGGGATGACGGCATGTTGGCTTTTCATGTGCCGCCAGCCGCTATCGAGCCCTTCGACAGCGGACTGTATCCGTTGCTGGAGCGCACGCTCGGCAGCAGCAAAATCGATAAACGCTATCCGCCAGCCAACGTCAATATGGGAATTCGTTGGCTGGTTATTCGTCTGGACTGCGCCACGACCTGTCTGGCTATCACGCCTGACGCTTCATCGCTGGCAATGTTAGTGCAACGTTGTCACACGGACGGCATCGCCATTTACGGTCCTCATGATCATGCCACGCCAGCAGATTACGAAGTACGTGCCTTTTATACTGAGTTGGATGTGTTAAAGGAAGATCCGGTCACCGGCAGCGCTAATGCCTGCATAGCCGCGCTTCTGCGGCATCAGCTTTACCCGGACAACATTGCCGATAAACTGGGCTACAGCGTCCGCCAGGGCGTCAAGCGCCACAGTGATGGTCGGCTGTTCATCACTTATCTGGACAATGAACCCTGGGTGGGCGGACACAGCGTGACCATTATCGACGGTACACTGCAAGCGTAAATATCATGATACGGAAGGACAACAACATTGATTGAAGGAGCTACAATGGAGACACTCGCCGAATTACATCACCCGCCGCATCTGCATTTAAGTATTCAGGATGAGCGCGACGCCGCGGCAATTTTTGCCTTGATCCAACAAGAGAAGCCGCGCCTGCGAAGAACGTTGCCCTGGCCTGATTCCGTGACCTGCGTTGATGATTCACTCAAGACGATCAAAACCAACCGGGAGGCGTTCGCGGCCAGAGTTGCGGCGGTATATGTGATTCGCTGGGATGATGTGATCGCTGGTATCGTTTCCTTTAATAGCATCCAGAATAAAACCGGCGAGATTGGCTATTGGATTGCACAATCCTTTGAAGGCAAAGGTATCGTTTCGCAGGCGGTGACCACCATGATCGAAGCGTACCGCGCCGCTGGCATCGTTGATCGCTGTATCATCAAGGCGGCGGTTGAAAACTCACGCAGCAATGCGTTGGCCCGGCGACTCGGCTTTGGTTTTTATCGGCTGGATAAGAAGGCGGAAAGAATCGGCGATCGTGATTTCGACCAGAACATCTATCACTATCCCGACTGACACCGTTCGGTAAAGTCGCCTCAACGCAGGCGACTTTTTTAACGCCGCTGCCCCGCATTTTCCCCTCCCTTGACGGAAAGATCAGCCAGATTGATGCCGCTGAATGCTGCCCAATCAAAACACAACAATGCGCTATGCTTTCTTTATATCTGGCGATGGTGACCGCGACGTTCATTCGCGCCGGCGCTCACCGGCTCCCTAAAAGGCATTGGTTGCGAACCGCCGGCAAATGTTTGATTTCAAAAAGGAGATCTTCATGACGACATCCGTCCCCTGGTGGCAAAATGGCGTGATTTATCAAATCTATCCGAAGAGCTTTCAGGACAGTACCGGCAATGGCGTGGGTGATATCAGGGGAATCATCTCACGTCTCGATTATCTGCGGCGGCTGGGCGTTGATGCGATCTGGATCACCCCGGTTTACCTCTCGCCGCAAGTTGATAACGGTTATGATGTCGCTGGCTACTGCGTTATCGATCCCGCTTACGGCACCATGGCGGATATGGAAAAATTAATTGCCGAGGCGCACCAACGCCGTATTCGCATCCTGATGGATATGGTGTTTAACCACACATCTACACAACACTGCTGGTTTCAGGCGGCACAAGAACGTCGCAGCGCCTACCGCCATTTTTATATCTGGCGCGATGGCGATGGCGACGACAAAGCCCCGCCGAATAACTGGCGCGCCAAATGCGGCGATTCGGCCTGGCAATGGCATGCCGCAAGCCAGCAATATTATCTGCATCTTTTTACCACCGAACAGGCCGACCTCAATTGGGAACATCCGCGGGTACGCGGCGCATTGAAAAAAGTGTGTGAATTCTGGGCGGACAAAGGCATCGACGGATTGCGCCTCAATGCAATCAATCTGATCTCCAAACACCCCGATTTCCCTGACGATGAACAAGGCGGCGGAGAGCGCTACTATACCGATGGCCCTCGCATCCATGACTATCTGCAAGAATTCAGTCAGGAGGTATTCCAGCCACGTGGGTTGATGACCGCAGGAGACATGTTATCCGCTTCGCTTGAGCATGCTCGCCGTTACGCGGCGCTGGATGGCAGCGAACTGTCCATGATCTGCAATTTCCAGCATCTGGAAATTGATTACGCCAATGGTGAAAAGCAGGCCTTAACAAAACCGGACTTCATTAAGCTGAAACAGATAATGAACCGATGGCAGCAGGGCATGCACCAGCATGCCTGGAATTCGCTTTTCTGGTGCAATCACAATCATCCCCGTATCGTTTCACGTTTCGGCGACGAAGGCGAATTCCGGGTTCAGTCGGCCAAAATGCTGGCGATGATACTGCACGGTATGCAGGGAACGCCCTATATTTATCAGGGAGAAGAAATCGGCATGACCAATCCCGGCGACACGACATTGAGCCAGTATCAGGAAGCGGAAAGTCTGAATAGGGTTGCCGAACGGCACGACGGCGCACCGTCGGATGAACAACCGCAGGCGATCCTCGCCGCCCCCTCGTGTGATAACAGCCGCACGCCGATGCAGTGGAATAACAGTAAAAATGCCGGTTTTACCGCTGGCGTCCCCTGGCTGCAACCTTGCGAAAATTACCCGCATATTAATACCGAACAGGCGCTGGCCGATCAAAACTCGGTCTTCTATACCTATCAGCAATTGATCATGATGCGTAAAACGCTCCCGCTCGTGACGCATGGCAATTATCAGGATCTCCTGCCCGATCATCCCTCTATCTGGTGCTATCAGCGGTGCTGGAACGGACAGCGGCTATTGGTTCTGGCGAATCTCGCCAAACAACCGCAACACTGGCAGCCCTCGCCAGTTATCATCACCGACTGCCGCCGTTGGCGGTTGCTAATGAGTAATTATGCCGATGCCGCCGTCCACCCCGCTACACTGACGCTACGCGCTTTTGAAGCGATTTACTGGGTGCAAGGCATCGCGGAAAAAGAGGATAAGGTTTAAGTGGTTAGCGTTGGCTTGCCGCAATCCGCCACATGCGCTTTAACCATTTGTCAGTAAAACAGGTTACCGGCGGTATCCGGGGCAAATGGCTCCCCCGATAACCTGTTTCTCGTCACCATGATAAGGGCGCGCTAAACCTAAGGCAGCGCAATATTGAAGTCATTGAACTCAGGATCGATGGCCTCTAGCCACCTCTGTACCGCAGCACGATCACCTTTCACATTAAGCCCTTGTTTTTCCAGTTCCGCCAACGGTTTCTTTGGAAACAACATATCCAGGATCTCAGTACGCGGCCCGGTAATGGTCGCGGCGGCTGATGGGCTTGCTCCCGGACGAACTAACATCACCGTTCCCGTCAACTCTACGCTGATAGTTTCTTCACGCTCAGGCATGACAATATTGAAATACAGCTTGTCACCCAGTCTTTCCGGTGCAAAACGCGTGGCGACCGAATCCAGCAGCAGTTGCGTCGGTACGCCCACCAACATGTCCTGATTCTGAGTCAGCATGGGTTTTATCCGTCCGTTGCGCAGTTCATTGGCGGCGGCAAGAAATTGATTGCGCCATAAAGCGCTCTCCGCTTGATAGCCTTGTTGTTCGTAACTGTCAGCCAGCATCGCACGGGCATCCGTATTCTCAGGTTCAGCGAACACCAGTTGGTTTAATAAGTCTGATGACCAGCGATAGTCTCCCGCGTCCATTGCCTTACGTGCAGTAGCAAGGATCTTACCGGCGCCGCCAATAACTTCCACCATTCGTTTGGCGCGCTCTTCCGGCGGCAGCGGATCCAGATTGGCCGGCACCGCGTCGTACCATCCTAGGTAATACTGATAAACTGCTTTCGCATTATGTTTATAAGCGCCATAGAAACCATGATTGAACCATTCACGCGATAACTGCTCCGGCTGGGTCAACGTTTCGGCGATTTCAGCCGGCGTCTGCCCCCGATTCATCAGCCGGACGGTCTGGTCATGGAGATAACGGTAATTATCTCGCTGGGATGCGAGTAAATTGCTTATTTCGTCCTGCCCATAACGCGGCCAACAGTGGCTAGCGATGAGGGCATCACTACGCTTGCCATACCGTTGCAACGCTTCGTCCAGGTAACCCGCCCAGAGCTTCGCATCCCGAACCTTTGCGCCGCGCGGCGTCAGAATATTATGCATCGCGCAGACTGAAATTTCGGCAGAAAGGAAAACTTTGGGAACCTCTATATAAACGTTGAATTCCGCTGGCGCCTCGCTGCCGGAAACCATCTGAAATTCAAACGAAACGCCATCGATAGTCCGTTTTTCCCCGGTCTGTTCAACGATATCGGTTGGCGTTATCAGCGTTAATTCACCGGCGGGCGCACTCGCGCTCAGCCCGGTTCCCATATTACCCAACGGGCCAGGTTTGATGCCGATGCCAAACTGAAATACACCGCGCCGGACGGTTACCGGCGCAGCCATAATATTTTCGCTTGCGCTCTCTTCAGTAAAACCTTTGGGCGCATAGATCCTGACTTTGCCGGACTTAATGTCATTTTCGTCGACAATCGAGCGCACGCCGCCAAAGTGATCGCCGTGAGAATGCGTGTACATTACCGCCGTCACGGGCCGGTGTCCCAGCGTATCGTTAATCAGTTGCAGGGCGGCGGCGGCCGTCTCGCGCGTCGTCAGGGGATCGATAATGATCCATCCCGTTTTGCCGCGCACTATCGTCATGTTTGACACATCGAACCCGCGAACCTGCCATATGCCCTCCCCGACGGTATAAAGGCCATGGTGACGAAGCAACCCCATCTGACGCCAAAGAGCAGGATGTACTGAGGCTGGCGCATCGCCTTTTACATAATCGAATGCAGACAGATCCCAGGCAACGTCCCCTTTCTGATTACGAATGATGGGATCCTTTCGGGTAGCGATAAATCCACGCGTGGCAAATTCAAGATCTTGCCCGTTATCACTTGGCAAAGCGGATTTAATGCGTATCTGCTCAGCAATCGTCGCCGATGACGCAGGTTTAACAGTCAGATCTGCGGCCGCCTCACTGTTGCCGGCGACGAAGATCGCTGTAACAAGGATAGCAGCCAATGGACTTAACCGACTGATTAGATTCATGGTTACCTCTTTAATGTTGTTATCATATGGATCATCCCAACTCTGTTGCCAGTCGCTGTAACATCCATCGGTTGCAGAAATTCGCATTCCAGCGCTGACTCTGGCTAAGCCGCTATTTTGAATAAAAGAACGTCAAATTTTTAATACCCATAACAATAGAGCGGCAATATAAAATCGCCTTGCTTCGTTTTATGTCGAACAAATATAACGGCGACTCGCTATTTTGGATAATAGATGTAATTCACTCCTCTATTCATAAATAACAGGTAAAAAAAAACCTAAACATTTATCGCTTGTTGCCAATACGATAAATGTTTAGGTTTTGCCTGCTCAGCAGTAACAATCCTAGAAAATAGCTATATTCAACTTAACATTGCCCTGGAAAAACAACCAGATTTATTTCCTCCAGTGTAAAAAAATATGATAATGCTCATATATTTTGATGCCACATAAGGTTTGTCAGAATGATGACAATCACATTGTCATATAAATCAATTTTTAAACAGACTCCGCCAATACCCAGCAGCACGATTTTTCATACATGAATCACCTGCTTTTGATGTTGCCGAATTAACAAGTCAAAAACAGGTGATTATACATTCCTGTACCAGCTATCTTATGGCGCAAATGATTCATCACATACACAAGCTAGCGTTTGGCCAACAGCAACCCCATAACCAGCCCGACAGTCGCGCCGATACCGATACCATGCCAGGGTTTGTCGTGCACATAAACGTCCGCTTTATCCGCAACCTTTTTTGCCCGAGCATAGTAACTGTCGCTTGCACCAATGCGCGACTTCACTTCCTGTAAGGCTTTTTCCGCTCCTTTCTTCAGGTCAAGATAGGCTTTGTCGGCCTGATCCCCTGAGTAACGCAATAACTCATCCAGCGTATCAGACAAAAGTTTCAGATCGTCATCAACACGGATTTCTTCAGGCTGTTGCTTTGCTGCTGCCATAAAGTTTTCCCTCTTGTTATAAAAAGTGATTGTCTGAGTAACTATAGACAATTCTGAGCACTTCCGTTGTCAAATGACGACCAGATCATTCCTAAATAAAAAAACGCCGCTGATCCTCATCAGCGGCGTTTTTATCCACCAGAACTCTCTGTTTACTGTTTTACATGATGGGCTGGGCCAACTGCACCAGCGAAATCAGCGGTTGCGGGTAAAAGCCCAGGATCAGTACCATTATTGCTGAAATCACGACTACCGCGCCGCCAGCCGTTAATGCCCAGCTTCCCGACACATCATCACGATTTAACACCGGCGGTGCATCCAGATAGAGACTGACCATCAGCCGCAGGTAATAATAAAGACCAATCGCGCTACCCAGCACAACGGCGCCAGCCAGCCACCAAAGTTCAGCATTGACGCCCACCGCCAATACATAAAACTTACCAAAGAAGCCCAGCGTCATTGGGATACCGGCCAGTGACAGCATCATCACCGTCATCACCGCGGACAATACCGGTTTGCGCCAGAACAGCCCACGGTAGGAAAGCAGCGAATCCGCCTCCTGATCATTGCTCGGACTGGACATTAAACTGACGACGCCAAAAGCGCCCAGGCTGGCGAACAGATAGCCCACCAGATAGACGCCGACGGTTTCCAGCGCCAACTGATGACTCTGCACCGCGATCAACGCGACCAGCAGATATCCCATGTGCGCCACAGAGGAGTAACCTAATAAACGTTTGATGCTGCTCTGCGAAACCGCCATCACGTTACCAAACACAATCGAAGCGAGCGCAATCACGCCAAGCGCTATTCTGACTGAATCGCTGTCCACCATCGGCGCATAGAGGAACAAACGCATCACCGCGCCGAAAATGGCGATTTTGCTGGCGGTTGCCAGGAAGGTCGAAACCGGCGCTGGCGCGCCCTGATAAACGTCCGGCGTCCACAGTTGAAAAGGAACCAGCGATAGTTTAAAGCCCACACCGACGATTATCATACCCAAACCAGCCAGCAACAGCGGCTCATGGATGCGCTGGTCGCTCAGACTCTGCCCCAGACTGGCAAAAGTCAGATCGCCCGACTCCGCATACACCAGCGCCATACCGAACAGCAGGAAAGACGACGATGCGGCCGATAGCAACATGTATTTGATGCCTGCCTCCAGCGAACGCGCCTGGTGGTAGGCATAGCTGACCAGCCCAAATAACGGCAGTGAAATCAATTCAATACCGATAAACAGCGACGCAAGATGATTGGCGCTTGCCAATACAATTCCACCTAACGCGGCAATCAGCACCAGCAGATAGAACTCATCACGGTTATCCGCATAACCTTCCAGCCACGAATAAGCAAAAGTACAGGTTGCCAGACTAGCGACCAGCACCAGTCCGGTATAAAGCCTGGAAAAACCATCAACCCGTAACAGCGGAGTGACATCGGTTGGCCCTGCCTGGCCGACGAAGTAAAGTGACAGCAAAGCTATGCTCAGGCCGATAACCGCCAGGGTTGCGTTGAAAAAATGGTTGCGTCGCCACGCAATGCACAGCATCACAACCACTACCGTCAATCCTACGATCAACAGCGGCGATAGCGCGATTAGTTGTTGAGGAGTTATTGTCATGGCGAATTACGGCCTTGTTGTTGAGATTATTGAATCTGGAGCAGACGACATAAACCACTGCTGGATACCTGACATCGCCGCGCTGGACGTATCCAGAATCGGCTGCGGGAACACCCCTAACAACACCAGTAATATCACCAGCGGCATAACGACGGACAATTCACGCATCGTCATACCCGGCAGCGGTTGTTCCGATTTTGGGGCGCCATAATAAGCGCGCTGCATCAACATCAGCGAATAAACCGACGCAAACACCAGGCCGAATGTGGAAATCACCGTAATCACCGGCACAACCTGATAACTGCCGATCAGAATATTAAACTCGCCGACAAAATTTCCGGTTCCCGGCATACCTAACGTCGCGACGGCAAAGAAGAGCGACAGCGCCGGTAAATAGCGCAGGCGAGCCCATAGCCCTCCCATCTGGCGCATATCCCAGGTATGTAAGCGCTCATATAGCTGACCACACAGGATAAAAAGACCCGCAGCCGACAAACCGTGCGCAATCATCAGAATTACCGCGCCCTGAAAAGCCTGTTGGTTGCCGGAGTAGATCGCAATCATCACGAATCCCATATGGGAAACGGAAGTATAGGCGACCAGACGCTTGATATCCGTCTGATTAAACGCCATCCAAGCGCCATAGAATACGCTGATCACCCCAAGCCACATGGCAATCGGCGCAAATTCGTGCGACGCGTTGGGAAACAACGGCAAACTGAAGCGCAGCAGACCATAGGCCGCCGTTTTCATCAATAATCCGGCCAGATCGACGGAACCTGCGGTCGGAGACTGGCTATGCGCATCCGGCGACCAGCCATGAACCGGCACCAATGGCATTTTCACCGCGAACGCGACAAAGAATCCCAACATCAGCAGGTATTCAATGCCATACGACATTTCAGTATTCAGCAACGCTTCATAACTGAAGGTCCAGACGCCGGTCGCATCGTAATGAACAAACGCCAGCGCCAGAATCGCGATCAACATGATTAAGCCGCTGGTCTGGGTGTAAATGATGAACTTGGTGGCGGCGGCGGTGCGGGTTTTGTCGTCAGAACCTTTGTGTCCCCAGATGGCGATGAGGAAATACATCGGCACCAGCATCATTTCCCAGAAGAAAAAGAACAGGAACAGATCGACGGCGACGAACACGCCTATCACCCCGACCAGCGTCCATAATATTCCCAGGTGGAAAAGCCCCTGATTGTGGTGCTCTTCATTCCATGAGCAGAGTACCGCCAACACCCCAAGTAACGCGGTCAACACCACCATCAGCACCGAAAGTCCATCCAGTGCGAGATGGAAATTAATGCCGAAACGCGGGATCCACGGAACATTGTACTCGGCCTGCCATTGCGGTAGTCCGCTGGGCGTTACCAAAGAATAACCACCTTGCAACCACAGTTGCAGAGATAGCACCAGAGTCAGCCCCATCGCAATCAACGAGATCCAGCGCGGCACTTTCGTGCCCAAACGCGCTGACTGCCAGCACAGCAGACCGCCGATAAAGGGGATAAGAATTAGCCAAGGTAGTAGCATGGCGCTTTGTGTCCCTAAATTAAAGAAATCTGAAAACTTGCCGGGGCGGACATTCACATCGGGAATGTCCCACCCATCATACGTTTCCGGCTACCGTCTTAAACCAGCAATAACAACGCCAGCACGACGACCGCGCCCAACCCCATGGAGGCAACGTACCAGCGCACCTGACCATTTTCGCTCACTGTCAACCCACGGTTACCCCAGCGGGTAATGCAAGCTGGAATATTCATCAGTGCGTCCAGCGGATCACGCCGCAGCAACTTCGCAATAACCAGGTAAGGTCTGACAAAGACTTTGTCGTACAACCAGTCGAAACCCCAGGCATGGAACCACCAGGTCGAGAAGAAACGTCCGGGCGCGCTTTGTGCAATATTGTTCACCAATTGACGTTTACCCAGCCACAACATGGCAGCCAGTACGATGCCCGCGACGGCAACCACGCCGGAAGCAATTTCCAACGTCATTAGCTGGCCATGCTCAAGTTCTGTTGTTTGCGGCAGTACGCCCTGCAAAGGAGGAACAATCATCGCGCCGATAAACGTCGACAGCACCATCAACACAATCAGCGGCAAATGATGAGAAATTCCTTTTCCCGCATGCGCCTTGGTTTTTGCTTCGCCGTGGAACACGATAAAAATCATACGGAAGGTGTACAACGAGGTCATAAAGGCCCCGGCCAATCCCGCCACCATCAGGTTGAGATGACCATTCGCCCATGCCCCGGCCAGAATTTCGTCTTTACTGAAGAAGCCTGCCGTCAGCAACGGCAATGCCGACAGCGCCGCGCCGCCAACCAGGAAGCAGACATAAACCAACGGGATGGTTTTACGCAGGCCACCCATTTTGAAAATGTTCTGTTCATGATGACAGGCCAGGATGACCGAGCCAGAAGACAGAAACAGCAGCGCTTTGAAAAACGCGTGCGTCATCAGGTGGAAAATCGCCGCGTCCCATGCCTGCACGCCCAACGCCAGAAACATATAACCAATCTGACTCATGGTGGAATAGGCAAGCACACGTTTGATATCCGTCTGCACCAGGGCGGCGAATCCGGCCAATACCAGCGTAACCGCACCGATGATGCCGACCAGATGCAGCACATCCGGCGCCATCAGGAACAGGCCGTGAGTACGGGCGATCAGATAAACGCCCGCGGTTACCATGGTTGCGGCGTGGATCAATGCGGAAACCGGCGTCGGACCGGCCATCGCATCGGCCAGCCAGGTCTGCAACGGCAACTGCGCGGATTTACCTACCGCGCCGCCAAGCAACATCAAGGTCGCCCAGGTTATCGCCGGAGAACCTTCCGCCAGTTGTTGCGGCGCCAGCACCATCAGTTCCCGGAAGTTCAGCGTGCCCAGTTCGTTGTAAAGGATGAACAAGGCGAATGCCAGAAATACGTCGCCCACGCGGGTTACCACGAAGGCTTTCATCGCCGCCGCGCCGTTTTTCGGATTGGTATAGTAAAAACCGATCAGCAGATAGCTGCACAGCCCCACGCCTTCCCAGCCGAGATACATCAGCAACAGGTTATCCGCCAGTACCAGCACCACCATGCTCGCAATAAACAGGTTGGTGTAGGCAAAAAAGCGCGAATATCCTTCTTCGCCGCGCATGTACCATGAGGCAAACAGATGGATAAAGAAGCCAACGCCGATGACAACGGACAGCATGGTGACAGACAGGCCATCAAGCGTCAGCGTAACGCCGATATTGAAATTGCCGACCGCCATCCATGTCCACAAATGCTGGTTAAAAATGGTCGCGCCACTTTGTTGCTGGCCCATAAAATCGACCACAACCCAGGCGGTCACTAACGCTGCCAGACCAATCGAGCCAACTCCGACGGTTGCAGAAGTATTCTCAGACCAGCGACCGCGGGAAAAAGCCAGCAACAGAAATCCGAGCAGCGGAAATAATATGGTTAAATAGAGTAAGTTCATCCGCGCATCTCACTGACTGTATCAATATTCAGGGTTTGACGGCGACGATACAGCTGTAGCAATAACGCCAGACCAATACTTGCCTCGGCAGCCGCCAGCGTAATCGCCAGAATGTACATCACCTGACCGTCCGGCTGCTGCCAATAACTCCCCGCCACCACAAATGCCAACGCCGCGGCATTGATCATGATTTCAAGACTAATCAGCATAAACAGCAAATTACGGCGAATTATTAGCCCGGTCAGCCCTAACACAAACAGCGTGGCGGCTAAAATCAAGCCATGCTCTAACGGAATCATGCGCGTTCCCCCGCTATTTTCTTATCAACATCCTGGTTCTCATTACTGATGACCTCGCCACGCTTGTCTTCACGACCAATATGGAAAGCAACGACCAACCCTGACAGCAACAGCATTGAGGCAAGCTCAACCGCTAAGACATAAGGCCCGAACAGACTGATGCCTACCGTTTTCGCATCCACCATTTCACCGGTGATGCCCTGATCGCTCAGGCTTAGGATCGCCTTCACCACCACGATCAGTAAAACCAGCGACAGCAGTCCGGGACCAATCCAGACGCCCGGCTTCAGCCACACGCGCTCCTGCTCCTCCACGGCGTTGCCGAGGTTGAGCATCATGACTACGAAGACGAACAGCACCATAATGGCGCCCGCGTAAACGATGATTTCCAACGCGCCGGCAAAGTAGGCGCCCAGCGAGAAAAAAACGCCCGCGACGGCCAGCAGGGAAACTATCAGATATAACAGCGCATGCACCGGATTGGTGTGGGTAATGACGCGCAATGTCGCCAGTACCGCCACCAGACCCGTAATATAAAAAGCGAATTCCATGCTAGCTCCTTAAGGCAATAGACCTTTAACATCAATGGGTTTGGCTTCGTTTTCGGCTTCGCCTTTATCTTTCCCATCGATGGCCATGCCCGCCATCCGGTAAAAGTTGTACTCTGGATATTTACCCGGTCCCGATATCAGCAGATCTTCTTTTTCATAAACCAGATCCTGACGTTTGTAATCGCCCATCTCAAAATCCGGCGTTAGCTGAATGGCGGTGGTCGGACAGGCCTCCTCACAAAAACCGCAGAAAATACAACGCGAGAAGTTGATGCGGAAAAACTCGGGATACCAGCGGCCATCTTTGGTTTCTGCTTTCTGTAACGAAATACAGCCGACCGGACAAGCCACCGCACACAGGTTGCAAGCCACGCAACGCTCTTCGCCATCGGGATCGCGCGTCAGCACGATCCGCCCACGATAACGTGGCGGCGGATTCACCGGCTCCTCAGGATACATTCTGGTTTCACGCTTTTTAAAAGCGTTTGATCCCACCATACAGATACTGCGTACCTGGGTGCCGAAACCAACCACTAAATCTTTTAAGGTCATGGTTTATTCACCCCTTCTCAAGCGTTGTATAAAATGACGGCGGCAGTCGCCAGCAGGTTCAGCAGCGTTATCGGCAGACAGACTTTCCAGCCGAAAGCCATCACCTGGTCATAACGCGGACGGGGCAACGCGGCACGGATCAGAATGAACATCATCATGAAGAATGCCGTTTTCAGTGCGAACCAGATAAATGGCGGCAACAACGGACCATGCCAGCCCCCAAAGAACAGGGTTACAATCAGTGCGGAAACCGTCACGATACCGATATATTCGCCGACAAAGAACAAACCGAACTTCATACCGGAATATTCAATGTGATAACCATCGGCCAGTTCCTGCTCCGCTTCCGGCTGGTCAAATGGATGGCGGTGACATACCGCGACACCCGCGATAGCAAACGTAATGAAGCCGAAGAATTGCGGGATCACATTCCACAAATGCGCCTGTGAATCCACAATATCGCGCATATTGAATGAGCCGGCCTGCGCCACCACCCCCATCAGGGATAAACCAAGGAACACTTCATAACTCAAGGTTTGCGCGGATGCGCGGACGGCACCCAGCAATGAGTATTTGTTGTTGCTTGACCAGCCGGCAAACAGCACCGCATAAACCGCCAACCCCGCCATCATCAGGAAAAACAGCAGACCGATGTTCAGATCGGAAACGCCCCAGGTGGGACTGATCGGAACAATGGCGAAAGCCAGCAGCAATGAGGTAAACGCGATCATCGGCGCCAGAGTGAAGATGACTTTGTCAGTAAACTTCGGCACCCAGTCTTCTTTGAAGAACATT
Source organism: Brenneria izbisi (assembly GCF_025840185.1). GTDB lineage: Bacteria > Pseudomonadota > Gammaproteobacteria > Enterobacterales > Enterobacteriaceae > Brenneria > Brenneria izbisi. The sequence continues at coordinate 97,371 of NZ_JAMPJU010000008.1, read as the reverse complement.
TTGATCATATCGGCGACAAGCTGTAACGAACCGCCCCAACCTACCCGGTTCGGCCCGTAGCGTCCCTGGAACAGCCCCAGCAGCTTACGTTCGCCCATACTCATGAATGCACCGCAGGTCACGACGACCAACAGGATGACGATCGATTTCCCAACTGAACTCAGAATCTCGATAATTTCCGGTGTAAACCAACTCATTGCGCAGCCTCCCGCAGATTTTCAACGGTTGCGCCCACCAGAACCGGGGCGATACCCGGCAATCCAAGCGGTAAACCAACCTGTCCCTGACTCAGTTCGGCACTTAAACGCAGCGGTAAACGCAGCGTCTGACCCTCACAGGTCAGTTCCACCAGTGCGCCGGCATTGACGCCAAGCGCCGCAGCATCGGACGGATTAACCATCACATAAGGTTCCGGCATACGCTGCTGGATCACCGCCGAACGCTGTGACATTTCATCACTGCCGAACAGGTGGTAATACGGCGCTACCCGCCACTGACCTGACGCGGCGGCAAACGCGGATGGAATAGTATCGAAGTACTCCAGCGCACTTTCACCGGCTTCAATAATACGCACCCCCGGATCGCCGTGGCGCAGATGCCCGCCCACTTCGTCCTGGAATTTGTTCCAGGCCTGCGGTGAGTTCCAGCCTGGCGCCCAGGCAAACGGAATTTGCTGACGTTGTGCGATCGGACTGTTGTTTCCTTCCATTGAGAAAGCAAACATGGTGTCCTTATCCTGCGGCTGACGCGGTTCATGCACGCTGATATTGGCGCGCATCGCCGTACGTCCGCTGGAGCGGTTGGGCGAGCGGGCCAGTTTTTGTCCACGAATACGGAAAGACGCATCCGGTGCGGCCTGTTTGATCGCCGCCAGTTGCGGCAGCGCGCTAACGCAGGCATCAATCACATGATCAAGCGCAGTCCAGTCAGCCTGACGGCGGCTATAGGTAATAAACAGGGAATGCAGCCAACGCCAGCTTTCCAGCATCACGACGTTATCGTTGTAGTAAGCGGGGTCATAAACCTGGAAGAAACGTTGAGCGCGCCCTTCCTGATTAACCAACGTCCCATCGCTTTCAGCGAAACTGGCTGATGAGAAAATCAGGCTGGCTTTATCCATAATCGGAGTACGTTGATGATCCAGAACCAGCAGATTGGCCACTTTTTCCAGCGCGGCGTCAACGCGCGCTGCTGGCGCATGACGGTAGAGATCGTTCTCCAGCACCACCACGCTGTCGGCGTCACCGCTCTCCAACTGGGCAAGCGCCTCATCCAGCGAACCGCCGCCAATCATTGACAGACCGATACTGTTCGCGGCGGAAGCCACAAACGTAATGCCGACATCCGCACCGCGATTTTTCAACGCTTTCACTACATTGGCAGCGGCGGCGATAATCTCTTCACTGCCGGAATTGGTGCCTGAAATGATCAGCGGTTTCTTCGCTCCGGCCAGCGCCTGCGCAATGATATCGACCTTCTGCTCCAGATCAGATGCCAGATCACTCACGCCCGGCGCGTTATCGTCCAGCGCATGGGCGATGGCGAACCCCAACCGCGCTTGATCGGCGACGGGCGCACGATAATTCCAGGCGGCAATGTCATCCAGACGGGTACTATCCACGTTAGTGATGAACAACGGATGCTTGGCATGCTGGCCGATATTCATGATGGCCGCGATTTGCCAGTCAGCCACTTTCTGGGCCGCCGCCATTTCACGCGCCTTGCCTTTCACCGCCTGACGCACGGCCAGCGCAATACGTGCGCCGGTCTGGGTTAAATCTTCGCCCAGAACCAGAACCGCATCGTAACTTTCTATCTCGCGCAGAGCAGGCGTGCGCACACCGCTTTCGCGCAATACCTTCAGCATCAGTTGTAGGCGATTTTGTTCATCCTGCGCGATGCCGGTATAGAAATTCTCCGCCCCCACCAGTTCGCGTAAAGCAAAGTTACTTTCCACGCTGGCGCGGGGCGAACCGATACCGATGGTTTTCTTCGCTCGACGCAGAACATCGGCGGCGCTTTGCAGCGCTTGATCGGCATTCAACGCAACCCAGTCTTCGCCACGACGCAGCAATGGCTGTTGCGGACGATCTTTCAGATTAACGTAACCATAGCCAAAACGACCGCGGTCACATAAGAAGTAGTGGTTTACGCTGCCGTTGAAACGGTTTTCGATGCGCCGCAACTCGCCATAACGCTCGCCGGGACTGGTGTTGCACCCGATGCTGCATTGTTGGCAGATGCTCGGCGCAAACTGCATATCCCATTTACGGTTATAGCGCTCGGAATGCGTCTTGTCAGTAAAGACGCCGGTAGGACAGACTTCAACCAGGTTACCGGAAAATTCGCTTTCCAACGTACCATCTTCGGGACGCCCGAAATAGACGTTGTCATGCGCGCCGTATACGCCGAGATCTTTGCCGTCCGCGTAATCCTTGTAATAACGCACGCAACGATAACAAGCGATGCAGCGGTTCATTTCGTGAGAAATGAAGGGGCCGAGATCCTGATTGCGGTGAGTACGTTTGGTAAAACGATAGCGACGGAAGTTCTGTCCCGTCATGACCGTCATATCTTGCAGATGACAGTTACCGCCTTCCTCACACACCGGGCAATCATGTGGGTGATTGGTCATCAGAAATTCAACTATCGTTTTACGGAATAGCTTCGCTTCTTCGTCCTCAATCGCAATAAACGTTCCCTCTGTGGCGGGTGTCATACATGACATCACCAGTCGACCTCGGGTATCCTCCGCGTTCTGATATTGCTTCACCGCACAAAGGCGGCAGGAACCAACGCTTCCCAGCGCCGGGTGCCAGCAAAAGTAAGGAATATCAAGTCCCAGAGACAGACATGCTTCAAGAAGATTGTCCGCTCCGTTTACTTCATACTCTTTGCCGTCTACATGAATAGTAGCCATAGTCAGCATGCTTCCATAATGGCCCGCGTTGCCACGGGCGCTAATCAAAAATTCTGTTATCGGAGTGGCTTGCTCGCGCCACCCGGCGGATACATTGATTGCATCTCACACTTATCAGGCCCAGTGCTTATCAGGCGGCCTGTCACCAACGCGCTTTCAACAAGTTGGGTTGGATTCCGCCAATCGTTTTAAGGTTACCCAGATATTGTGGAGATATTCCCGCCTCAAATTCTTCCCGGAAATATTTAATGGCGCTTTGTAGCGGTTCAACCGCGCCCGGCGCATGGGCGCAGAAGGTATTGCCGGGACCGAGAAAACGGCATAACTGCTCCAGCGTTTCGATATCCCCCGGTTGCCCTTCACCACGCTCCAACGCACGCAATAGCTTAACGCTCCACGGCAGACCATCCCGGCAAGGCGTACACCAGCCACAGGACTCGCGCGCGAAAAACTCTTCCAGATTACGAGTGAGCGACACCATGTTGATTTCATGATCAACCGCCATCGCCAACGCGGTTCCCAGGCGACTGCCCGCTTTCGCGATATTCTCGAAATCCATTGGCAGATCGAGGTGGCTTTCCGTCAGAAAATCCGTTCCCGCGCCACCTGGCTGCCAGGCTTTGAGTTTTAACCCATCCCGCATTCCGCCAGCATAATCTTCAAGGATTTCACGGGCGGTGGTACCGAATGGCAGTTCCCATAAACCGGGATTTTTGACACGGCCAGAAAATCCCATCAGCTTGGTGCCAGCATCTTTACTCTTGCCCGCCGAAAGCCCCTGATACCAGGCTGCGCCATGCTCAATGATCGCCGGCACATTACATAGCGTTTCAACGTTGTTTACGCAGGTCGGCTTGCCCCAGGCGCCGGCGGAGGCCGGGAAAGGCGGTTTGGAACGCGGATTGGCGCGACGGCCTTCCAGCGAATTGATCAGCGCTGTTTCTTCGCCGCAGATATAACGCCCCGCGCCGGTGTGGACGAACAACTCGAAATCAAATCCGCTGCCCAGAATATTTTTTCCCAGCAACCCCGCGTCTTTCGCCTCTTCAATCGCACGGCGTAAATTCACCGCCGCCTCAATATACTCGCCGCGCAGGAAGATATAGCCACGATAGGCTTTTAACGCAAACGCGCTAATTAGCATGCCTTCCACCAGCAGGTGCGGCAGTTGCTCCATCAAAAGGCGGTCTTTGTATGTTCCCGGCTCCATTTCATCCGCGTTGCACAGCAGATAACGGATATTCATGCTTTCATCTTTCGGCATCAGGCTCCATTTCAGCCCTGTCGAAAAGCCAGCACCGCCGCGCCCTTTCAGCCCGGCCTCTTTAACCAGAGAAACCACCTCATCCTGCGCCATACCATCTAATACTTTTTTCGCACCGGCATAGCCGTTTTTGCTGCGATATTCATCCAACCATACCGGCTGTTTATCTTCACGCAAACGCCAGGTCAGAGGATGCTGCTCAGCAGTCAGGACAATGTTTTTACTCATTGATACTGCTCCAATAACGATTCAATATCTTCAGGCTTCACCTGGCTGTGGGTATCTTCGTCAATCATCATTGACGGCCCCTTGTCACAGTTCCCCAGACAGCAGGTCGGCAATAAGGTGAAACGTCCGTCAAAGGTCGTCTGGCCCGGCTTGATGCTGAGCTTGCGCTCCAATGCGGCCTGAACGCCCTGGTAGCCATTGATATGGCACACCACGCTGTCGCAATAGCGGATAATGTGACGCCCAACCGGTTGACGGAAAATCTGGCTATAGAATGTCGCCACACCTTCAACATCGCTGGCAGGAATGCCAAGTACATCGGCAATGGCATGGATGGCGCCATCAGGTACCCAACCACGCTGCTTCTGCACGATTTTCAGCGCTTCAATGGAGGCCGCGCGAGCATCTTCATAATGGTGTTTTTCGTGTTCAATCGCGTCACGCTCAGCGTCGCTCAACACAAAAACGTCTTCTTTCGTCAGTGAATCGGCGGCGGGTTGCCCGTGAGCGTCGATATGATCGTGAGTGTTGTTGTGATCATGCATAATTAGCGGTCCACATCTGACATGACAAAATCAATACTGCCGAGGTAAACGATCAAGTCGGATACCAGACATCCGCGGATGACAGATGGAATCTGTTGCAGATGCGCGTAACTCGGCGTGCGAATACGGGTACGGTAGCTCATGGTGCCGCCGTCACTGGTCAGGTAGTAGCTATTGATGCCTTTAGTTGCCTCAATCATCTGGAATGATTCATTGGCGGGCATTACCGGCCCCCACGAAACTTGGAGGAAGTGGTTAATCAGGGTATCAATATGCTGCAACGTGCGTTCTTTCGGCGGCGGCGTGGTCAGCGGATGATCCGCCTTGAACGGGCCTTCCGGCATGTTATTCAGACACTGTTCCAGAATGCGCAGACTTTGACGCAGTTCTTCGACTTTCAGCATCACACGGCTGTAGCAGTCACTGATGCCATTGCCGACCGGCACTTCAAAGTCAAAGTTTTCGTAGCCGGAATACGGACGGCGCTTACGGATGTCAAAATCAATACCGGTGGCGCGTAGCCCCGCGCCGGTGACGCCCCACTCCAATGCTTCTTTCGCATTGTAGGCGCCAACGCCCTGAGTACGACCTTTCAGAATAGTGTTCTGCAAGGCAGCTTTGACATAGGTATTAAGACGAGCGGGCATCCAGTCGAGGAATTCACGCAACAAACGCTCCCAGCCACGTGGCAGATCATGCGCTACCCCACCGATGCGGAACCATGCCGGGTGCATACGAAAACCGGTAATCGCTTCAATCAGATCGTAAATCTTCTGACGATCGGTGAACAAGAAGAAGATCGGCGTCATCGCGCCGACGTCCTGGATGTACGTCCCGATATACAACAGGTGGCTATTGATACGGAACAGTTCGGACAACATGACGCGGATCGTCTTGACACGGTCCGGCACTTCAATACCCGCCAGTTTCTCCACGGCCAACACATAAGGCATCTCATTGACGCAGCCGCCCAGATATTCGACGCGGTCGGTGTAAGGAATATAGCTGTGCCAGGATTGACGCTCGCCCATTTTTTCCGCGCCGCGGTGGTGGTATCCCACATCCGGCACGCAGTCGAGTATTTCTTCACCGTCCAATTGCAGAATCAGACGGAAAGCGCCATGCGACGAGGGGTGGTTCGGCCCCATGTTGAGGAACATGAAATCCTCGTTTTCGGTGCCGCGCTTCATACCCCAGTCTTCAGGCTTAAACGTCAGCGACTCCATTTCCAGATCTTCTTTCTGCTTGGTCAGCACGAAAGGATCGAATTCAGTGGCGCGCGCCGGATAGTCTTTGCGTAACGGATGGCCTTCCCAGGTAAGCGGCATCATGATGCGCGTCAAATGCGGGTGACCATCAAAGGTTATACCGAACATTTCCCAAGTTTCCCGCTCATACCAGTTGGCATTGGGGAACAGATTAGTCATGGTCGGCAAGTGCATGTCATTTTCGACCAGAGCGACTTTCAACATGATATCGCGATTGCGATCGATGGAAATCAGATGGTAAAAAACAGAGAAATCAGCAGCAGGCAAACCATCACGATGGGTTCGCAAACGCTCGTCCATGCCGTGTAAATCAAACAGCATCACATAAGGCTTAGGCTGTTTTTTCAGAAAAGACACCACTTCCAGTAATTGCTCGCGCTTGATCCACACCACGGGAACCCCGGTACGCGTGGCCTGCACAGTAAAAGAGTCGGGCCCAAAACGGTTACACAGTTCGCCGATAACCGGATCATCGAGGTGATCGCGAGTTTGCCAGGCAGGCAGAGCGAGATCGTGCGTCGTTAAATCTGTCATAAATATGTCACCACATTAAATGTGCTATTTCTGTATCTGAATTAAGGTCGCACTCTGTTATCAAGATATTATGCGGCCGCAAAATTCGTCATTAACAGGTCAAATCTCATCGGGAGAACGCAGGTTGGTCACTGCGATACGCTCACCGCGTTTACGTTCCCGTTCAGACTGCATATTGGCACGATAAACCCCCTGTTCTCCCACCGTCCATGAAAGAGGGCGACGTTCTTTGCCGATTGATTCCTGTAATAGCAACAGCGCTTGCATATAGGCTTCAGGTCGTGGTGGACAGCCGGGGATATAAACGTCGACAGGAAGGAATTTATCAACGCCCTGTACAACGGAGTAAATATCGTACATGCCGCCGGAATTCGCACAGGCTCCCATGGAAATAACCCATTTGGGCTCAAGCATTTGCTCATACAGACGCTGGATGACCGGCGCCATTTTAGTAAAGACGGTTCCGGCGACAACCATAAAGTCCGCCTGGCGGGGCGAGGCGCGAATAACTTCGGAACCGAAACGCGCAACGTCGTGTACGGCAGTAAAGGAGGTTGTCATTTCCACGTAACAACAGGAAAGACCGAAGTTATAGGGCCAAAGCGAGTTTTTACGACCCCAGTTCACCGTATCGTGAAGTGCATGTTCCAGCTTGCCCATGTAAACACTGCGGTGAACATGCTGCTCCAGAGGGTCGGAAACGATCTCCTGCCGTTGCAGGGGATAACGGTCATTCTCGCCGTCCGGCTCTATGCGGGTGAGCGTATAGTCCATCTTAAAATGCCTCGCTGTTACTGCGGATGAGTGTCGGTAGTGTTGATCATGTCTGATTTAACGACTTGTCGTTTGGAACGAACAGGAGTCCAGTCCAGCGCCCCGATACGTACCAGATAAATCAAACCCGCCAACAGCACCAAAATGAAAATGGTTGCTTCGATAAAGCCAATCCAGCCGCTCTCTTTAATAGAGACGGCCCAGGCATAGAGATACAAGGCTTCAACATCGAAGATCACAAAAAACATGGCAACCAGGTAAAATTTCGCGGACAGGCGCAACCGCGCTGATCCCACCGCATCAATACCCGATTCATAAGGCGTGTTTTTAGCTCTGGCCCTTGCTCTCCCACCCAGCAAGAACCCCCCTGCCAGCATGAAACCGCACAGACCCACGGCAATGATAAGAAATAGTGCAAACGCCCAATGGTGGGCGAGGACTTCAGTAGTTGTTGACATACTCTTTGCTTACTCATCAAAAGTGGCGAGTAATACATCTGCTCTTTTTCCGGCAGTTAATACACCACATCGATTAAAAGGAAGGATTAATAACCACATGGAAAGCACGGAAACGTATCAGGTTACGGCATTCAATATGGTTGAGCCCCTAATTTTGCAACCTTTTTTACAACCTTACTAAAAATAACAGTACATTACTTTACATGCACGCATTTTTGTTAACACTTTATGTCCTTATGTTGCGCTAAATCGAGTCAGTCGGACGGTTCGTTAACAATTTGCGACTTGTAACGCAATACCAGTTTGCAAGGGTCACTATACCATTTCCGCAAGGAATGCCCGTTCCCCCATAAGGTTAATAGGGTTATTTTTTGATCCAGCACACATTTTTTTCAGTTTAGTTATTAAAAAAATTAGCGGGGTCAACATGAGGCAGAAGGAGAATTTCGGAGACAACCAATTAAAAAAATAAAACCATTGTTTTATAAAAAATAAAATATTGCGACCCCATATCTATGCGCTTATCCATCTACCGAGAATAATGATAGAAAATCGGGATAACTGCTGTTTACACGTATCAGCAATCCGTCGCCATACATCCGGGCGATATCCATGTTGCCCGAATAATGGTCACATTTTGATAGCATTTTTCAGCGATGGAAACGAACAGACGTCATGCTTTACAGCTTATCCTGTGTCGTTATCGCCGGGATCACATGCGATTTATTCCCTGACTCAATCACACTGAAAATGGCGGATGCCAGATCATTTTCATGATGCGGGTTTCTGCACAGAAAATAACGGGTTTCAGGCAGTTTAGGTAATCCTTCCTCCTCCCCCAGCACTTTCAATTCCGGGCTCATCATCTCCACCGAACGCAGCGTCACCCCAAGCCCTGCTTTAACGGCAGCACGTACCGCCGATAACGTGGATGCCACATAAGAAATCTTCCAGGGTATTCCTGCCGCTTTCAGGCTTTCCAGGGCTAATGTCCGAAAAGGACTCGGTTCATCCAATACCACCAGTGGAATCGGTTCTTCCGGTCTGAATTGATAATCCGCGGCGCAATACCATAATGTTGGCGAACTGCGTAATAAGATATGAGGAAAACCAACGCTATTCATCGTGGTAATCACCAAATCAATTTCGCCCTCATGTAGCATTTCCAACATTTCCGTACTGCGCTTTACACTTACCGCTATGGATAATTTGGGAAAAACAGAAGTCACCCGATGCAGAATATAAGGGAGAATGGTATCAGCAGTGTCATCAGAGGCGCCGATCGTCAATGTTCCCTGAATATCGCTATACATTAATGAGGTACAAGCTTCATCATTGAATTGCAATATTTTTCTGGCGTATCCCAAAAACTGGATACCATGTTCGGTTAGCTGTTTATTACGTCCATGCCGGGCAAACAACTCCTTTCCGATGAGTTGTTCTAAACGTTGCATTTGCTGGCTGACAGCCGATTGTGTCCGGCTTACAGCAACTGCGGCGGCGGCAAAGGTGTTTAAATCCGCAACAGCGACAAATGTTCTCAATAGATCAAGATCGAGATTAAGTACTGGTCGATTTGCATTGGTCATACGATTTTCACTTATCTATTTTAATTTTTAACAAAGCATTCCTGGTGTTTTATTACATGTTGGGAACAGCCCATACACTTGAAGACACTATCGCAGACGCACCATAAGGGCAAAAAAATACTTATATTTCGTTACTCCTATCGTCTTTTTCAATTGATGGATCGTCTTTATTTTAAATGACTCACCCACTTTGATGTTTACAAAATAAAATACATCTTCTTTTTTCACCCTGTAAAATAAAGAATTCCCGTTATTTAAATAACCTGAAACCGGTTGTCTTAGAGAAAAGATTTTTAGTCTGTCTAAAATCCGTCTTCAGACTTACCTTATCTCACCCTCGAACCAGCACGCAATACCATAGTGCAATAGCGCTGACATTTGCAGATAAAGCGATAAACATTCTTCAAAAGGCACTACAGGAGGAGTACATTAAGCCGGTTATGCTATTCCACCCAGGAATACGCTTTTCCCGCAAAAGGTTTGTGATATTTATGTCCCCGATTGAAAAATCCAAGAAACTGGAGAATGTTTGCTATGACATCCGTGGTCCAGTTCTCAAGGAAGCCAAACGACTTGAAGAAGAAGGCAACAAAGTCCTCAAACTGAACATTGGCAATCCAGCGCCTTTCGGCTTTGAAGCCCCGGATGAAATCCTCGTTGACGTTATCCGCAATTTACCGACAGCGCAAGGATACTGTGACTCAAAAGGTCTGTATTCCGCGCGTAAAGCCATCATCCAGCACTATCAAGCCAGGGATATGCGCGATCTGACGGTAGAAGACGTTTATATCGGCAACGGGGTTTCCGAATTGATTGTGCAATCCATGCAGGCGCTACTCAACAGCGGCGACGAGATGCTGGTCCCGGCGCCGGACTATCCGCTGTGGACCGCTGCCGTATCCCTTTCCAACGGGCATGCCGTGCATTATCTCTGCGATGAGCAAGCAGACTGGTTTCCCGATCTGGATGACATTCGCCAAAAAATCACGCCGCGTACCCGTGGTATTGTTATCATCAATCCCAATAACCCGACCGGCGCGGTGTATAGCAAAGCAGTGCTGCTTGAGATCGTGGCCATCGCCCGCGAACATAACCTGATTATTTTCGCTGACGAAATCTATGACAAAATTCTTTATGATGATGCCCAACACCATTCTATCGCTGCATTGGCGCCCGACCTGCTGACCGTTACTTTTAACGGCTTATCAAAAACCTACCGGGTCGCCGGTTTCCGTCAAGGCTGGATGGTATTGAATGGCCCGAAAAAGCATGCCAAAGGCTACATTGAAGGGTTGGAGATGCTCGCATCAATGCGGCTGTGCGCCAACGTGCCGATGCAGCACGCCATTCAAACCGCGCTTGGCGGCTATCAGAGCATCAGCGAATTTATCCAACCCGGCGGACGGTTGTATGAACAGCGTCATCGCGCATGGGAACTGCTCAATCAAATCCCCGGCGTATCCTGCGTCAAACCCAGCGGCGCGCTCTACCTGTTCCCGCGTATTGATGCCAAACGCTTTAATATCCACGACGACCAGAAGCTGGTTCTGGATCTGCTGTTGCAGGAGAAAGTGCTGCTGGTGCAGGGGACCGCGTTTAACTGGCCTTATCCTGATCATGTGCGTATCGTGACATTGCCGCGTATCGACGAACTGGACATGGCCGTCCATAAACTCGGACGTTTTCTGGAAGGTTATCATCAATAACCGTGCCTATCGCCGGATAGCGCGCTATCCGGCGATAGTTTGTCTGGTGATAGTTTGCTGATTGCATAATCGCGCCCAAGTGCTCACAATGAATTTCCATCGCGCTGTTGTCTGAGAGATGTCATGAATCAGAGTCACTTTTTTGCTCATTTATCCCGCCTTAAACTCATCAGTCGCTGGCCGCTGATGCGAAACGTCCGCACAGAAAATGTCTCTGAACATAGTTTACAGGTGGCTTTTGTCGCCCATGCTCTGGCAGTGATTAAAAACCGCAAGTTCAATGGCGCCCTGAATGCGGAACGGATTGCTCTGCTGGCGATGTACCACGATGCCAGCGAAGTGTTGACCGGGGATATGCCGACGCCAATCAAGTATTACAATGCGCAGATTGCCCATGAATACAAAAAAATTGAGAAGATCGCACAGCAAAAACTGATTGCCATGCTGCCGGAAGAATTACAGCAGGATTACCGAACGCTGCTGGATGAACACTATATGAGCGAACACGAACGGGCGATTGTCAAACAAGCCGATGCGCTTTGCGCCTATCTGAAGTGTCTGGAAGAACTATCCGCGGGCAACACGGAATTTACGCTGGCTAAAGCCCGGTTAGAGAAAACCTTGCAGCTACGACACAGCCCGGAAATGGACTATTTTATGAACGTATTCATTCCGAGCTTCAGTCTGTCTCTGGATGAAATCAGCCAGGACTCTCCGCTGTAACCTTATTATATTGCCCCCCATTACCAGGAGCCAGATTACGCCTTTCTGATACGGTAAGATCAGAAAGGGTATAGCCACGGCACCATCATCACACTGACAATCATCACCAGGATGGTGAACGGCACCCCGATACGGATAAAATCGCCAAATTTGTATCCCCCCGGCACCATCACCAGCGTATTGACTGGCGATGACACCGGCGTCATAAACGCCGCGGAAGCGGCTATAGCAATAATCATGGCGAACGGATAAGGCGAAACCTCCATCTGTTTCGCGGCGGCGATCGCAATCGGCGCCATTAACACCGCCGTCGCGGTATTTGAGATAAACAATCCGATAACCGCACAAAGTATAAACAGACAAACCAGCATGACATGAGGCCCTGCCGCACCAGCAATATCCATCAATCCATTAACGATCAATGTCACACCACCGGTTTGCTGCAAAGCGAGTGCAAACGGCATCATACCCACAATCAGGATAATACTGGGCCAGTGGATTGCACGATAGGCGGCTTCCATATCAATGCAGCGGAACTTACCCATCAATAAACAGGCGATCAACGCCGCAATTGCATTTGGTATTTCATCCGTCAGCATCATGGCGACCATCAGCGCGAGACAAAATAACGCATGGGGCGCCTGACTGACCGCCGGGGCGACATCATCCACTTCCGCAGGTAAACTCAACAACAGAAAGTCGTTTTTCTGCGTATGTAATTGCCGGATCATTCGCCAGTCGCCAATGACCAGCAAGATGTCGCCGAGTTGCAGTTGCTCATCCGCCAAAATCCCTTCTATCGCTTCCCCAGCACGGCGAATGCCAACCACGCTCAAGCCATAACGACTGCGGAATCCCACCTCATAGAGCGTTTTTCCCAGCAGTTCGGAATCGGGAATCAAGGATACTTCCGCCATGCCGACATCACGCGCCTGCTCTGAGAAATACTCCCCACGCAGCACCATCGGTTCCAGATGCTGTGAAGTACAGAATTCGCGTAGATCAATATCCGACGTCGACATATCGATCAACAGGACATCATTCAGATAAAGCTCGGTATTGCCCGCCACGCTGACCATCACACGGCGGAACTTCCGCCAGCGCTCAATCCCGACGACATTGGCGCCATAACGCTGACGCAGGCGCAGATCGTCCAGACGATGGCCAATCAGTGGGGAACCGGGAAGGATCGCCAGACGGCGCGCCCTGCCCGTTAGCTTGTAATATCGAATCAGGTCACGGAATGTTTTTCTTTTCCAGGATTCGTTAGACGCTGCCGTTTCCGCACCGCTGAGCCAATAGCGCGCCACCATCATGTAGAGCACGCCAATCAATAACACCACCATGCCGATTGGCGTCACGCTGAAAAAACCAAATCCTTCGATGCCTTCACGCACCAACTCGCTGCTGACCACCATATTGGGTGGTGTAGCCACCAGCGTCATCATCCCGCTGATTAGTCCGGCAAAGCTCAACGGCATCATCAATCTGCCGGGTGATGTTTTCATCCGGGCGGAAACGCTCAGCACGACAGGAATAAAGATTGCCACCACGCCGGTTGAGCTCATAAATGCGCCCAACATGGCAACGGTCACCATCAGCAATACCAACATTTTGATTTCACTACTGCCCGCGACCCGTACCAGCCAGTCGCCCACCTGGTAGGCAACGCCGGTACGCACCAACCCTTCGCCAATAACAAACAGTGCGGCAATCAGGATCACATTAGGATCGCTGAAGCCCACCAGCGCCTGAGGCAAGGTCAGCGTTCCACTCAAAACAAAAGCGATAATGACCAATAGCGCAACGACATCCATGCGTAATTTATTGGTGGTAAACAACACAATGGCGATCAGCAACAGGGATAAAACCCAGAGAAGTTCGCTATTCAATACGGTTCCCCTGACGCAAAGTATTCATTGATAGGAATAGAGATAAAATGCCTGAAAAACATTGATGCAATATTTACTATTTCAATTTCAACGCCGCTTTTTAATGCTGCTTTGCTGCTAACCGTTAGGATGGCAAACAGGGATAGTCTGCCATAAAAAAACCTCGCAGATGCGAGGTTTGATCATCTTTAGTCACACTTTTGTCAGTCAATTACAAAAACTTATTGATCATGAATGATAATCGCCGCGTGCTCAGATTTTTCAATGCGGATCTGTTCCAGCGCATCTAAAACCAGGGCAACCTGATCCAGTTTCGGCGTATCCGAGGGAGCTTTTACCGCAATAACCTGACACCCCGCGGCCAGCCCGGACAATATCCCCGCCGCCGCATCCTCGACTACCACACACTCCGCAGGTTGCAGGCCCAGTTGCCGAGCGCCTAACAAATAGGCGTCAGGATGCGGCTTTCCCCTGGCAACCTGTTCCGCGGTAATAAACGCACGCGGAGCGGGCAATCCGGCGGCCCGGTGACGCGCGCTGGCAATCGGCACCGTCCCCGATGTGACAATCGCCCACGGAATGTCCAGTTCATCCAATCGCGCTAACAAGGCTTTCGCCCCTGGCATTTCGACAACGCCCTGCGTATCTGCCGCTTCAATTTTTTCCAGCGCATCGAACTCTTGCTGAATCGTCTCTTCGCTCTGTCCCTGAAGGAAATGACGCAGAGAAGTCATCGCCTGCTTGCCGTGAATAAAATCCAGCACTTCCTGTGGCGCGATACAGTGGGCCTTTGCCCAGTTAGCCCACGCGCGCTCCACGGTGGGTAACGAATCTACCAGCGTACCATCCAGGTCGAACAGAAAACCTTTACACTCCACAGAAAGCCCCTTTGCTCAGAATCAGGCGTTGATAATTTGGGTGATTTCGACCGCGCTCAAATGGTATTGACGCGGACAGGACTGCCAGATAGCCAGCATACGGATATATTTGTCCCACATCTTGGTCTGGGCATTAAAACCATGCGTACCCGCATCAAAATGCGGATAACGTCCTTCCACATGCACCATAAAGCGAACAAAACCGAGAAAGCGTGCTTCCGTCGCCGCATCAAATCCCAGAAACATCAAACGGCGTTGATCCAGATCCTGTTTATCTTTCAGATTATCCCATGACACCTGCAAGGCATGGTGCATTTCCATGATATTGATAATCGTGCGGCACACCTCTTCGCTCAATTCACCGAATTCACGATCCAATTCTCGCATCTGTAACCCATAACCTCGTTCGATAATGGTTTGCAGGCGGCGATAACGCTCCGCGTTTTCGGGATCAAGCATGGTCATCATTTTGTATTGATTTGAAAGGATCAATCTCTGGGCATTCGTCATTTCCATCGTGCTCTCCTGAACTTCATCCGGCGTACCGCCGATTACTCTGTTACTGACAGCACAATCGCATACTGAATCGTTTCGGGATAGCGTTAGCGGACTGTTTTTTGATTTAAAACAGCAGGGAGGAGAAAAATCGCCTTCCTCGCGCACCCGGTGTTGGATTCAGATCACAGATCGTCCAAAAAGGTTTTATCAAGCTGTTTGAACGCCCGCTTCAGCACATCGGCCAACGACTGGTAAGTCGGAGCTTCCTCCAGCGGCGCCAGCGCCATGCCGGATTCAAGCAACTTATGGCGGATATCATGGAACCAGTTCAATAGCGTAGGCGGCAACGGCGTCACGGAGCGGCGTCCCAGCCACCACAACCCTTGCATCGGCAAGCTACAGGCAAATAACGTGGTGGCGATGGCCGGACCAAGCTGCCCGCCGAGGGCAATCTGCCAGGTCAGGGTAAACACCGCCAGCGGCGGCATAAAACGAACGGCAAACTGTGTTGCGCGAGCGACACGGTTTTCGGGAAAGACGGGCGCCAGACGTTTATCAGCGGGCCACGTTTTCATATAATGCTGCCCACGTTGGAGTAACTGTAGCCAACTGATTCTACCGCTGGGTTTCGTTGCCATAGTCACACCTCAACTTTAAAGATAAAAAATAAAACTTTTGCACAAATCAACAACTCAATTTGACAAGGTTAAAATATATTTTGTGTTTGTCTGACGCTATCGGTATTCTAGAACGGCCTTTTGGCCGCTATATATACTAAAGTAGTATGACTACACGCAGGGAGTCCGCTCCCTCGATACAAATAAGCGTCGCCAACAGCCACAACGCGGTTATTTCATCGCTTTAATAAGCTGCGGCTTTATAGCGTCGATATTATGAACAGTATACTGTTCATTCAGTATCATGAATTAGCGATATCGACACTTTTTCATCGTCATATCCGGTGTATCGCACCAAGGTATGATGTTAATCATAAATGCCAACAGCGGTATGCGATACGCTGCCTTGATATGGCATTCTTTTCACCATGTATAACAAGTAGGTACTTCCATGTCGAGTAAGTTAGTACTGGTTCTTAACTGTGGTAGTTCATCCCTGAAGTTCGCCGTCATCGATGCTGTTAACGGGGAAGAATACCTGTCCGGTTTAGCCGAATGTTTCCACCTTCCCGAAGCCCGCATCAAATGGAAGATGGATGGCAACAAACAAGAAGCTGAATTAGGTGCTGGCGCAGCTCACAGCGAAGCGCTGAATTTCATCGTTAGCAACATTCTGGCGCAAAAACCAGAACTGTCCGCGCAACTGGTTGCCATCGGTCACCGTATCGTTCATGGCGGCGAGAAATTCACTCAGTCCGCGATTATCAATGCTGACGTCCTTCAGGGTATCAAAGATTCCATACCTTTTGCACCTTTGCATAACCCGGCTCACCTGATTGGTATCGACGAAGCGCTGAAATCTTTCCCGAAACTGGCTGATAAGAACGTGGCTGTCTTCGACACCGCTTTCCATCAGACCATGCCGGAAGAGTCCTATCTTTATGCGCTGCCGTACAACCTCTACAAAGAACATCACATCCGTCGCTACGGCGCACACGGCACCAGCCACTATTTTGTGACCCAGCAAGCGGCGGAAATTCTGAACAAACCGGTTGATGAACTGAATGTCATTACCTGCCATCTGGGTAACGGCGGTTCTGTGGCGGCGGTGCGTAACGGCAAATGCGTCGACACCTCAATGGGTCTGACGCCGTTGGAAGGTCTGGTGATGGGTACGCGCAGCGGCGATATCGATCCGGCTATCGTTTTCCACCTGCATGATTCACTAGGCATGAGCGTTGACGCCATCAATAAACTGCTGACCAAAGAATCCGGTCTGCTGGGCCTGACTGAAGTCACCAGCGATTGCCGTTATGTTGAAGACAACTACCAGACCAAAGAAGACGCCAAACGTGCAATGGACGTTTACTGCCATCGTCTGGCTAAATACATCGGTTCTTACAGCGCCCTGATGGAAGGTCGTCTGGATGCGGTGGTGTTCACCGGCGGTATCGGTGAAAATGCGGCAATGGTGCGTGAATTGACGCTGAAAAAACTGGGTCTGCTGGGCTTTGACGTCGACCACGAACGCAACCTGGCCGCTCGTTTCGGTAAAGGCGGCAATATCGCGAAAGACGGTTCCCGTCCGGCGCTGGTCATTCCGACCAATGAAGAATTGGTTATCGCTCAAGACGCCCTCCGTCTGACAGCATAAAAATGAACGTCAACACCGTCAGCCCAGGCTGACGGTGTTGTTTTGACTAACGAGCAACCGTTAAGAGGTTTAGCCGTGTCCCGTATAATCATGTTGATCCCAACCGGCACCAGCGTTGGTCTGACTAGCGTCAGCCTGGGTGTCATCCGCGCCATGGAACAAAAAGGCGTGCGCCTGAGCGTGTTCAAACCTATCGCCCAGCCTCGCGCCGGCGACAACACGCCCGATCAAACCACAACCATCATTCGCGCCAACTCCTCCATCAATGCGGCTGAACCGCTGCAAATGAGTCGTGTTGAAGCGCTGCTGAGCGCCAACCAGCAGGATGTACTGATGGAAGACATCATTGCCCGCTACCATGAAAATACCAAAGATGCCGAAGTAGTGCTGGTTGAAGGTCTGGTTCCGACACGTAAACATCAGTTCGCCAATGCGCTGAACTACGAAATCGCCAAAACCCTGAATGCGGAAATTGTCTTCGTACTGGCGCTGGGCAATGATTCCCCCGCACAGTTGAAAGAAAGTATCGAACTGGCCAGTTCCAGCTTCGGCGGCAGCAAGAATAAAAACATCACTGGCGTAATCATCAACAAACTGAATGCGCCAGTGGATGAACAAGGCCGTACCCGCCCTGACCTGTCTGAAATCTTTGATGATTCCAGCAAGGCCAACATTGCCAATATCGATCCGAAACAACTGTTTTCCAACAGCCCGTTACCGATACTGGGTTGCATTCCGTGGAGCTTTGACCTGATTGCCACGCGTGCGATTGATATGGCAAAACACCTTAATGCCCGTATCATCAACGAAGGGGATATTCAGACTCGTCGCGTTAAATCCGTGACGTTCTGCGCACGCAGCATCCCTCATATGCTGGAGCATTTTCGTCCTGGCTCCCTGCTGGTGACGTCCGCGGACCGTCCTGACGTGTTGGTTGCCGCTTGCCTGGCCGCCATGAACGGCGTGGAAATCGGCGCGCTGCTGCTGACTGGCGGTTATGAAATGGATCCCAGCATCAGCAAACTGTGTGAACGTGCGTTCCAGACCGGCCTGCCGGTGTTTATGGTTGACACCAACACCTGGCAGACTTCGCTCAGCCTGCAAAGCTTCAACCTCGAAGTACCGGCTGACGACCACCAGCGTGTGGAAAAAGTTCAGGAATACGTGGCTCGTCACATCGATACACAGTGGATCGATTCACTGAGCGCCCAATCCGAGCGTTCACGTCGCTTGTCGCCGCCAGCATTCCGTTATCAGTTGACCGAACTGGCGCGTAAAGCCGGTAAACGTATTGTTCTGCCGGAAGGTGATGAGCCGCGTACCGTTAAAGCCGCCTCCATCTGTGCTGAACGTGGAATCGCTCACTGCGTTCTGTTAGGCAACCCGGAAGAGATCCAGCGCGTTGCGGCGGCTCAGGGCGTAGAACTGGGTAAAGGCATCGAGATCGTGGAT
The DNA here is from genome assembly GCF_025840185.1 of Brenneria izbisi. Lineage (GTDB taxonomy): Bacteria > Pseudomonadota > Gammaproteobacteria > Enterobacterales > Enterobacteriaceae > Brenneria > Brenneria izbisi. The sequence continues at coordinate 78,371 of NZ_JAMPJU010000008.1, read as the reverse complement.
CCGGTTGCCGTGCGTGAACGTTATGTTCCGCGTCTGGTTGAACTGCGTAAGAGCAAAGGCATGACCGAAGTGGTTGCCCGCGAGCAACTGGAAGACAACGTGGTTCTGGGTACGCTGATGCTGGAACAGGGCGAAGTTGACGGTCTGGTTTCTGGCGCGGTTCACACCACGGCCAACACGATCCGTCCGCCGTTGCAGTTGATCAAAACCGCACCGGGCAGTTCTCTGGTTTCTTCCGTGTTCTTCATGTTGCTGCCGGAGCAGGTTCTGGTTTATGGTGACTGCGCTATCAACCCGGACCCAACGGCAGAGCAACTGGCTGAAATCGCCATTCAGTCCGCGGATTCCGCCCTGGCTTTCGGTATCGACCCGCGCGTGGCGATGATTTCCTACTCTACCGGCAACTCCGGCGCTGGCAGTGATGTGGAAAAAGTACGGGAAGCAACTCGTCTGGCGCAGGAAAAACGCCCTGATCTGATCATCGACGGCCCATTGCAGTATGACGCGGCTATCATGGCGGACGTTGCCCAATCCAAAGCGCCGAATTCGCCGGTTGCAGGTAAAGCGACCGTGTTCATCTTCCCTGATTTGAACACCGGCAACACCACCTACAAAGCGGTACAGCGTTCAGCCGACCTGATCTCCATCGGGCCGATGCTGCAAGGTATGCGCAAACCGGTCAACGACCTGTCTCGCGGCGCACTGGTAGACGATATCGTTTATACGGTTGCCCTGACTGCGATCCAGGCAACTCAGCTCTAACTGACCAACCTGTCGCCAAACAAAGCGCCAACCTTTCGGTTGGCGCTTTGTTTTTTGATCCGGGATGATGAACTGAATCAAACGGTCATGTTTGAACAACAGCAAAAGCGTTACAAAAAGCGCTTATTTCCCGGTTTCAGCCGCTTCGCTGTCACCAGGTGCCCGACGACTTTCAGGCTCTGCGTTAGCCGGCGTTTCGCGAACCACCGGTTTACCATAATCCTGCTCGTTGTAACGCGTTAACCACAGCGACAACGCTTTGAGTGAATCAGGGGTAAACTCGTCACAGCGTGCGGTGATCTCTTCCGGCGATAACCAACTGACTTCATCAATTTCAGCTTCCTGCAACGCAAACGGCCCATGCGTAACACAACTGAAAAGTCCGCCCCATACACGGCAATTCTCGGCTTCGTAATAAAACAGACCATGTTCAGCAAACGGCACGCCAGCAATACCAAGCTCTTCTTCGGCTTCACGCCGTGCTGACTCGAGCATCTGCTCGCCGCTTTGCACGACGCCGCCCGCCGTGGCGTCTAACCAGCCGGGATAAAAATCTTTGCTTTCGGTACGGCGCTGTACCAGGATCTTGCCCATGCCATCATGTACAACAATGTAGGTAGCTCGATGACGAAGACTCTGAGCACGCATCTGCTGACGACTCGACTGAGCGATTACCTCATTGTTTTCATTGACGATATCTACCCATTCAGTGCCTGCTGACTGACTTTGTTCCGCCATCCTCTGAAACCCTTTCTATTAGCGCGTTGCTACGCGCGTCTGTTTTAAATAATAGATTTTACTGACCGATAAATTAGTGCCTAATTTCTACCTGTGCAATAGGCTCGCCATCTGACAACGAAAGAACGCGCAACATATCATCTTCCAGTGTCCCATAGCTCGCCGGGTAGCCGCCTTTCGGCAGGCTAACCGAACCCGGATTAAAATGGTATATCTCCCCGCGTCGTTCGGCGACCGGGATATGAGTATGTCCATAAACCAGCACATCGCCAACATTTAGCGGCGGTAAGTTGTCAGGATGATAGAGGTGACCATGCGTCAGGAAAAGGCGATTTTTCGGCAATAGCACATGTTGCCAAGGCGCGGTAACAGGAAACGTCAGCAGCATCTGATCCACTTCACTATCACAATTGCCGCGCACCGCGATAATATGTCTGGCATAACCATTCAGACGTGCCGCCACTTCCGCAGGCTGGTAGTTGTCCGGCAACGGATTACGCGGGCCATGATTCAGAAAATCGCCCAGTAGGATTAGCCAGTCTGCGCCGCTATGTTCAAAGTGGCTCAGTACCCGTTCTGTCGCACTCAAAGAACCGTGCAGATCCGATGCAAACATCAACTTCATCGTTTATCCCCAACGTGTCGTCATTAACAATCGGGCCTAGTTTAACAAAGTTGGGCAAGCGGGCTTAGTATGAATTCAGTATAAATCACGCGACATTCGCCCCGCCCTCAAGTGCGTAACGACATCGGATCATTGACGCGATATCGGTAAAGACGGTGGCGGTGCAATCCGTCCTTGCAGCGCTGGGTTATCACTTTCATCTTTAAGTTGAACGCCTGATAAGCGGCGCTGAAAAGATTGCTCCAGCAGCCAGGCCAGCTTGAATGCCGCCTGAGGATAATCCAATCCTTCAGGACGAATGTTCGAGATACAATTACGCTCCGACTCAAGCCGACGGGTATGCGGTCCCCAGGTCATGTAAACACTCAGGCTGTCCGGCGACGATAAACCGGGCCGTTCGCCAATCAGGATCGCTACCGCTTTGGCCTGAATACATTCACCGATATCATCACCCAACGCGACGCGGGACTGATGGGCCAGCACGACGGGCGCCAAAGAAAGCCCCAACAGTTCCAGATACGGCTGTAGCGCCAGAATTAATGGCACGGCCTGCCGATGCACCGCTTTGGAAGACAAACCATCTCCGATTACCAACAGCAGATCCGCCTGCCGAGCGGATGAATTCATCAGTAATGTGCGACTTGTTTCCGACAGCCTGCGACCTAAATCCGGTCGGCACAGATACTGTTCCCGCGTCGGCGCCGCGCTGTGAACCGTCAGTGTTTTCAATCCGGCCTGCTCCAACGCATTCGCCAGCGTTTCGCTGTCAAAAGTCTGATGAACCGAATCCCGCGCCTGCGCATGGGCCATGCCGAATTTTAATAGCTCGCGGGTCGGCATACTCGCGCCGGTTCGCCCCAGCGCGATGCGCGCGGCGGTAAATTCACGCAGCGTCTCCCAGGGGTTGTCATGAATCACCTCACTCATAAACTCCCCTCCAGGTAGGGTTGATGTTGCAACAGCGGGTGTTGGCTGCTGGTGTCGCATAAGCGTCCCTGAGCATCAATGATGCGCATTTTCTCCAGCCATTCCCCGAATTCAGGCGCATGTTTCAACCCCAGCAACTCACGGATATAAAGCGCATCATGGAAGGACGTGCTCTGATAATTCAGCATGATATCGTCCGCGCCGGGCACCCCCATCAGGAATGTCAGCCCGGCATTGGCAAGCAATGTCAGCAGCGTATCCATGTCATCCTGATCGGCCTCGGCATGGTTGGTATAACACACGTCGCACCCCAGCGGAACGCCCATCAGCTTGCCGCAGAAGTGGTCTTCCAGACCGGCACGGATGATTTGTTTACCGTCGTACAGATATTCAGGACCGATAAAACCCACCACCGTATTCACCAGAAAAGGCGAAAAATGCCGCGCCACCGCATAAGCGCGGGCTTCACAGGTTTGCTGATCGACGCCATGATTGGCGTTCGCCGACAGACAACTCCCCTGCCCGGTTTCAAAATACATCACGTTGTTGCCCAGCGTACCGCGTTTCAGGCTTAACGCCGCCTGACGCGCTTCTTCCAGCGTCGCCAGATTAAAGCCGAAGCTACTATTGGTCGCCTCCGTACCGGCGATGGACTGAAAAACCAGATCGACCGGCGCGCCACGCTCCATCAGTTGCAGCGTATTCGTAATATGCGTCAGCACGCAGGATTGAGTGGGAATGTCAAAGCGACTGATCACATCGTCCAGCATATAATTCAGCTTTTCCAGCAGCGGCAGACTGTCGCTGGCAGGATTGATCCCCAACATGGCGTCACCGCTGCCATACAGCAACCCATCGAGCATGCTGGCGGCGATGCCTTTCAAATCGTCAGTCGGATGGTTGGGCTGCAACCGTACACTGATATGCCCCGCCAAGCCAAGTGTATTGCGAAACCTGGTGATCACCCGGCATTTCTTCGCCGCCAGAATCAAGTCCTGATTGCGCATCAGTTTACTGACGGCCGCCGCCATTTCCGGCGTAATGCCCTTCGCCACCCGCGCCAATAAAGCACTGTCCGTTCGCTCGCTTAACAACCAGTCGCGGAAATCCCCGACGGTCAGGTGCGAAATCGGCGCAAACGCCGCCTCATCATGTGAGTCCACAATCAACCGTGTGACCTCATCCTGTTCGTAAGGAATAAGCGTCTGCTGCAAAAAGGTCTTCAACGGCAAATTCGCCAGCGCCATGCGCGCAGCCATGCGTTCTTCCGCGCTTTGCGCCGCCACCCCCGCCAGAAAATCACCGGAACGGGCAGGAGACGCTTTCGCCATTAGCTCACGCAGATCGTGAAAACGATAGCTGCGGTGACTCAGCGTTGTCTGATACATCCATTCGCCTCGAACAGTAAGTGGCGACAGTCCGCAATCAGATAACGGACTGTCATTTTCAGAAAGAAAAACCGTGGGTTACTTAGACGCCGTCAACTGCGGATCAAACGCCGCCGTATCACGCGACGATCCAGTCAGACGGAACCAGCCATAACCCAACAGCATCATGGCCGCAAAAATCATCGCCAGCAGCGTGTTGTAATACACCATCGCAGCCAGGCAGATCACCGCCATCACCAGCGCGAACGCCGGCGCGAACGGATATAACGGCGCACGGAACGGACGCGCCAGATCCGGTTCGCTACGACGCAGTTTAAACAGCGACGCCATCGACGTGATATACATAACAATGGCACCGAATACCGACATTGTCACAATATTGGCGGTAAGCGGCTGACCGCCGATGGTCACCAGCGAATCGGAGAAGATCGCGGCGATACCGACAACGCCTCCCGCCAGAATAGCGCGATGCGGAGTACGGAAACGCGTATGTACGCGGGCCAACGGTTTAGGCAGATAGCCTGCGCGGGCCAGCGCAAAAATCTGACGGGAGTAGCCCATGATAATGCCGTGGAATGACGCCACCAGACCAAATAACCCCAGCCACACCAGCATATGCAGCCAGCCGCTGTTGCTGCCCACAATCAGCTTCATCGCCTGAGGCAATGGATCGTTGATATTCGACAGTTGACGCCAATCGCCTACGCCGCCAGCAAAAAGCATGACGCCGATCGCCAACATCGTTAAGGTCAGGATACCGCAGATGAAAGCGCGGGGAATGGTACGGCGGGGATCCTTGGCTTCCTCAGCCGCCATCGCCGCGCCTTCGATCGCCAGAAAAAACCAGATGGCAAAAGGGATCGCGGCAAAGATGCCGGAGAGCGCCGCCGAACTGAATTCATCAGAACCCGCCCATCCGCCGCTGGCGAAATTGCGCCATTCGAAACCCGGCGCAACCACGCCCATAAACACCAGCAACTCGAAGATCGCCAGCAACGTGACCAACAACTCAAACGTTGCTGCAATGCCGACGCCAAGAATATTGAGTCCCATGAATATCAGATAAGCGCTGACCGCCACCCATTTCGGATCCAATGACGGGAACTGCACATTCAGATAGGCGCCAATCGCCATTGAAATGGCTGGCGGCGCAAACACAAATTCAATCAGCGTGGCAAAACCGGCGATAAAGCCTCCGGTCGGGCCAAACGCGCGATAAGCGTAAGCGAACGGCCCGCCAGCGTGGGGAATCGACGTACTCAGTTCGGTGAAGCTGAAAATAAACGCGCAATACATCGCGGCAATGGCCAGCGCGGTGATCAGGAAACCTAATGTCCCGGCCTGCGCCCAACCATAACTCCAGCCAAAATACTCACCGGAAATCACCAGACCTACGGCAATGCCCCATAAATGGAAACTGCCCAATGTCCGTTTTAATCCCGGTTCTGCTTTATTGTTTTCCATCCTGCCATCCCCTGATATCAATATAATATCCAGGGATATTGCAAAGACTGTACCAGATGACCAGAAGGGCTGACCGCAGGCAACCTATTGATTCTTTCCCACGCCGCCGAATACGCTGCTGCTCCGTTTTGAGACATCCTGCTCCGCTATGCGGCAACTAATGCGTACTTTGAGGGCATTTCGCCAATGTACCAGCTAAATGTAACGCAACTTCCCGTCAATTCCCCACGCCATTTGGTCAAGATTAAGGCGATAATCAGCCTAATCGCCCTATACTATATGATTGACCCGACAGTAAACGATCAATGTAGGTGACAACCGTTGCCATCACTTACGCTTATGTTTCAGGAGGGAAAATGGTAGGGTAATTTGCCGACGATACAGAAACGCCCGCTTGACCCAATAGTACAGTTTGACGGAACATCGGCGTGATCAATCGTCACGCCATGCCACGGTATTTTTCTGAAGTGAAACGTTTTTCTGAAGTGAAACGGAGAAGCCTGTCATGATCGATCTTTATTACGCCCCGACGCCTAACGGCCATAAAATCACCCTATTCCTGGAAGAAGCCAATCTGCCTTATCAACTTCACCACGTGAATATCGGTACGGGTGAGCAATTCAGGCCGGAGTTTCTCGCCATTTCGCCCAATAACAAGATCCCAGCGATTGTCGATCACCAGCCAGCCGACGGCGGCGAGGCCATCAGTCTGTTTGAATCCGGCGCCATCCTGCTTTATCTGGCCGAAAAACACGACATTCTGCTCAGCAAAACGCTACGTGAACGCACCGCAACCCTGCAATGGCTGTTCTGGCAAATGGCGGGATTTGGTCCCATGCTGGGGCAGAACCACCATTTCAATCACTATGCCCCTCAGCCGGTTCCCTATGCGATTGAGCGTTACCAGCAAGAAACACAGCGTCTTTATCGTGTACTGAACAAACAGTTACAGGGAAAAACCTGGCTGGCCGGGGAACACTACAGTATTGCCGATATCGCGACTTACCCGTGGGTTGTCTCTTACGCTCGTCAACGTATCGATCTGGATGATTATCCGGCGGTAAAAAGCTGGTATGCGCGCATCAGCGAACGTCCGGCAACGGAACGCGCCTATAAGCTGGCGGAACAATGAAAAAATAAAGCGAGGCCAGATATGCAATTACTTATTACCGGTGGAACCGGTCTGATCGGACGTCATCTGATCCCGCGGTTACAACTGCTTTCTCATCATGTCACCGTGCTGACCCGCGATCCCGACCGGGCGCGGCGGATATTGGGCGATCAGGTCGAATACTGGTCCACGCTGAACAATAAAACCTCACTTAACGCTTTCGACGGCGTAATTAATCTGGCGGGCGAGCCGATTGCCGATAAGCGGTGGACGCCACAGCAAAAACAGCGCCTGAGCCAGAGTCGCTGGAACATTACCGAACAGATCGCCAACCTGATCAACGCCAGCAGTGAACCGCCTTCCGTGTTGATTTCCGGTTCCGCGGTGGGCTATTACGGCGATCAGGGCGCGGCGTTGGTCACCGAAGATGAAACGCCCGCCAATGAGTTTACCCATCATCTGTGCGCTCGCTGGGAAGCGCTGGCGCAATCCGCGGAGAGTGAAAAAACCCGTGTCTGTCTGTTGCGTACCGGCGTTGTGCTTTCCGCGCAGGGCGGCGCCTTGTCCCGGATGCTGCCGATTTTCAGGTTGGGGCTTGGCGGGCCAATGGGTTCAGGGAAACAGTATATGCCGTGGATTCATATTGACGACATGGTGAACGGGATCCTTTATTTGCTGGATAACCCGATACTTAGCGGCCCCTTTAACATGGTTTCGCCCTATCCGGTGCGTAATGAACAGTTTGCGGCTATGCTGGCACGCGTGCTCAATCGCCCCGGTTTTCTGCGTGCGCCCGCTTTCGCCATCAAACTGCTGATGGGAGAAGCCTCAACGTTGGTTCTGGGCGGACAACGCGCATTACCACAGCGTCTTGAAGCCGCGGGGTTCGGCTTTCGTTTCTTTGATCTGGAAGAGGCGTTGAGAGAGGTGGTGACGACAAAGGATGCCGCGCAAGCTGGCTGACTCGCGCAGGACAGCCAGCCAGACATTTACTTCAATGCGCCGGACAGAAACTGCTGCAAACGCGGGCTTTTGGGGTTGCCGAATACCATGTCAGGCGGCCCTTCCTCTTCAATCAAGCCTTGATGCAAAAAGATCACATGGCTGGAGACGTGGCGGGCAAACTCCATCTCGTGCGTCACGACCACCATTGTTTTTCCCTCTTCGGCTAATTGCTGCATGATCCGCAGCACTTCACCTACCAGTTCGGGATCGAGCGCCGACGTCGGTTCATCAAACAGCAACACTTCCGGCTCCATTGCCAACGCGCGCGCAATGGATACCCGCTGCTGCTGACCGCCGGACAGATCAGCCGGATATTTATCCTGCGCCGCGCCAGTAATCCCCACTTTATCCAGATAGAAAACGGCGCGTGCGCGAGCTTCCGCTTTGCTCAGCCCCAATACCTGCACCGGCGCTTCCATGACGTTTTCCAACGCCGTCATGAAGCTCCACAGATTAAAGTGTTGAAACACCATGGTCAGGCGAGTACGCAGCAACTGAAGTTGTTTTTTATCAAACACTTTCAACTGACCATCATTGTCACGCACCATCCGAATTTCCTGATCGTTGACGTGAATCGTCCCTTCGCAGGGTTTTTCCAGAAAATTGATGCAGCGCAACAAGGTGCTTTTACCGGAACCGGATGATCCGATAATGGAAATCACGTCCCCGGCTTTAGCCTGCAATGAAATGCCTTTCAACACTTCATGCTGACCATAACGTTTACGCAGTTCCGTCACCATTAGCTTAATATTCGACATGTTTGGTTCCTGCTTTTAATGGGATGGACGGGTATTAAGATGACGTAACCAGCGCTGTTCCGCTTTTTTGAACAACCCGATTAACACAAAAGAGATCACCAGATAGATCACCGCCGCGATACCAAACGCCAGAAACGGCTGATACGTGGCAGCATTAATATCACGGGCGACTTTCAGAATATCCGGCACCGTGACGGTAAACGCCAACGCGGTGGAGTGCAGCATCAATATCACTTCGTTACTGTAGGCGGGCAATGCAATACGCAGCGCGCCCGGCAAAATGATATGACGATATTGTTTAAAGCGTGAGAAGCCGTAAGCCCTGGCCGCTTCGATTTCACCATGAGGAACCGAGCGAATCGCACCGGCGAAAATCTCGGTGGTATACGCACAGGTGTTCAACGCCAGCGCCAAGATCGCGCAATTCAGCCCGCTGCGGAAAAACGCGTTTAACAGGTCAGTACCACGCACAATTTCCAGGCTATAAACACCGGAATAAAAAACCAACAGTTGAACATAGAGCGGTGTACCGCGAAAAACATAGGTAAACAACCAGACAGGCAAGCGGAATCGTCGTCGCGGCGACACACGCGCCACCGCCAATGGCAACGCCAGAATACCGCCGATCGTCACCGAGGAAATCAGCAGCCATAACGTCATCGCCAACCCGGTCATGCGGTAACCGTTGCTCCACAGCAGCGGCTGCCAGTATTGTTGTAGGATCTCACTCATAGTTTACTTTTTTGACTCCCTGCGAGTAGTGTCTTTCCAACCACCACAAGACGCCGTTGGATATAGTGGTAAAAATCAGGTACAGCGCGGCGGCGACGATGGCAAAGTAAAAGGGTTCATGCGCGCCCTTACCCGCCAGTTGCGTCGCCTTGATAACGTCATTCAGCCCCAGTAACGACACCAGCGCCGTCGCCTTTAAAATAACCTGCCAGTTGTTGCCGATCCCCGGCAAGGCAAAACGCATCATGGCCGGAAACATGATCCGGCGAAACACTTTCATCGGTGAAAAACCGAAAGCCACGGCAGCTTCAATCTGTCCAGGCGGCACCGCCAGAAAAGCGCCACGGAACGTTTCCGTGAAATACGCGCCGTAGATGAATCCCAGGGTAATAATCCCCGCCGTCATCGGATCGATATCGATCTGGCTGATGCCCACCGCCTCGGTGAGGCTGTTGAGGGTGATCTGTAATCCATAGAAAATCAACAGCATCAGCACCAGATCCGGTACGCCGCGGATCAGCGTGGTATAGCAGGAGAAACAGCCTGATAACAATCGGCTGGCGGAGAGCTTAGCCCCCGCGCCAATCAATCCGATGATCAATGCCAGTAGCAGTGAGCTAATCGCCAGTTCCAGCGTGATGACGGCGCCATCCAGAATGAGTTGGGAATAGCCATAAAGCATTAATCATTTCCGTTCAGAGTAAAAAGAGAGGTTGATGACATCACATATGATGACCAGACAAAAACATCGGGGTGAAGCGACAAGCCTCATCCCCGAATTCAGACAATGCAGAGGTGGTTAGCCGCCGTAAACATCAAAGTCGAAGTATTTTTTCGCAAAGGTATCGTAGGTGCCGTCTTTGCGCATTTCTTCAAACGCTTTGTCCAGCGCGGCTTTCAGTTCGGTGTCCGCTTTACGCAACCCCATGCCGGTGCCTACGCCAAAGAATTTGTCGTCTTTAACCGCCGGGCCTGCAAATTCATAGTCTTTACCCGCGTCTTGTTTCAGGAAACCTTCGCTGCCCGCCACTTCATCCTGAAATGCCGCGTCGATACGGCCAGCCGTTAAATCGGCATAGACCAGTTCCTGATTCTGATAAGCGACGACTTCAACGCCTTTTGGCTGCCAGAGCGCATTCGCGAAGGATTCCTGCGTCGTTCCCTGCAATACCCCAACACGTTTGCCGCCTAAAGACGCCACGCTAGGTTCAATGTTCGCGCCTTTTTTAGCAATCAGACGCGAATTAGCAGCATACAATTTCTCAGTGAACGCAATTTCCTGCTGACGTTTTTCGGTAATGGAAAGTGAGGAAATAATGGCATCTATTTTTTTGGCTTTCAGGGACGGGATCAACGCATCAAAATCACTCTCGACAAACGTGCAGTTGGCTTCAATACGCTTACATAATTCTTTGGCGAGATCGATATCAAAACCAACCAGTTCGCCGCTGGCGTTTTTAGATTCGAAAGGTGCGTAAGTCGGATCAGTACCAATTTTAATATTTTTAGGAATGGCGGCCATCGCGCTGCCTGCGGCAAGAATGAATGCCAACGGCAGAATTTTCACCAGTTTTTTCATATTGCTACCCTTACCATAAGTGATTGAGGTCAAAAGTCAGTCATCGTTAATTAACGGTTTTTATCGATGTAAAAATGAATGACGGGATTGCTGTTTATGTGTCGTTACGAAACATAGCAGTTTTCATGCCATGTTTATAATGCAACGAGACGAACAAAACCAAAGGCAACCACTTTTATTAAAAGCAATCTATTTAATTGATTTTATTACTTTCTATTTATAGTGCCAGGGCATGCGCGAAGGCGGTTGGCGTAATGGCAATCACCATCACGCACTATAAAAGCGCTTTCGTGTGCGATAATGGGGCAATGTTAAAAAAAAGCCCCACAAGTGAGCATTGAATCTGATTTATTGCAGACAGAAAAGCCTTTGGTCATTACGAGCCTTGCCAGCGGGTAAACAGATCTTGCGGCAGTTCGATATCAAACTGATCAAGCACGCGGTTGACGGTTTGATCGATAATATCCTGCACACTTTGTGGGCGATGATAAAAAGCAGGCACTGGCGGCATGATAATCGCCCCAAGCTCAACAGCCGTCGTCATCATCCGTAAATGCCCCAGATGCAATGGCGTTTCACGCACGCAAAGCACCAGCGGGCGACGCTCTTTTAGCACCACATCCGCCGCGCGCGTCAGCAAGTTATCACTGTAGCTGTGTGCAATGCCTGACAGCGTTTTTATCGAACAAGGCAATATGACCATGCCATCGGTTTTAAATGAACCGGAAGAGATGTTGGCGGCGATATCGCGGGTGTCATGTACCACATCCGCCAGCGCCTGCACTTCGCGCAGACTGACATCAGACTCCAGGGAAAGCGTCTGCCGGGCGGCATTGCTCATGATAAGGTGAGTCTCTATTTCCGCCACGGTCTGCAAAACCTGCAACAAGCGGATGCCATAAAGCACACCGCTGGCGCCGGAAATACCTATAATGAGTCGCTTCATCAAAACTGCCTCTGGCTGATCGCTGGTGATGCACCGATACGAATAAGTGATTTGCGCTGACTTTGCCGTAATGATCAATGATAAGCAAGAACAAGAAACCGGTAAACGCAGAAAGGGAGTACGCCGCAGCGTGCTCCCTTTCTCATCTCGTTATCCCCAGCATCTTTCAAGCGGCGGACGCGTTGGCTTCCCGCACATCCCGATATCGATGGAGTATAGCGCTCAGCCTTCGTTGTGTAATTCCAGATCCTCGACTTCGCTCTGACCACGTAATGCTTTGGCATCATCATTACGCAACATTTCCAGATAATCGAGGTAACCCTGATCGACATCCTTGGTCACGTAGATGCCATTGAAGACAGAACATTCAAACTGGGTGATGTCGGGATTATCTTCACGCGCCGCGGCGATCAAATCGTCCAGATCCTGGAAAATCAACGCATCGGCGCCGATAAGTTGGCGAATCTCTTCCACTTCGCGACCGTGGGCGATTAACTCATTAACGCTTGGCATATCGATACCATAGACGTTAGGGAAACGGATTTCCGGCGCCGCGGAAGCCAGATACACACGTCTGGCGCCCGCTTCGCGGGCCATTTCCACGATCTGTTCGGATGTGGTGCCACGCACGATGGAGTCATCAACCAGCAACACATTCTTATCGCGGAATTCCGCACGGTTAGCGTTCAGCTTACGGCGCACCGATTTACGACGCGCCTGCTGGCCCGGCATGATAAACGTGCGACCAACATAACGATTCTTCACAAAGCCCTGGCGATACGGCTTGTTAATGATGCGCGCGATTTCCAGCGCGATATCACAGGACGTTTCAGGGATGGGGATAACCACATCGATATCCAAATCTTCCCATTGACGTGCAATCTTTTCACCGAGCTTCTGCCCCATCCGTACCCTAGCGCTATATACGGAAATTTTGTCGATGAAAGAATCCGGGCGCGCGAAGTAAACATACTCGAACAGACACGGATTGCTTTTCGGATTTTCAGCACACTGGCGGGTAAACAACTGGCCTTTCTCCGTGATATAAATCGCCTCTCCCGGCGCTACATCACGCAGAAATTCAAAACCCAGCGTATCCAGTGCGACGCTTTCCGAAGCGACCATATATTCACTGCGTCCATCTTCCAGATCGCGTTTACCGATCACCAGCGGACGGATGCCATTCGGATCGCGGAAAGCAACCATTCCGTGACCGATAATCATGCTGACGCAAGCATAAGCACCGCGAATTTGCTGGTGCGTCGCAGCAACTGCCGCAAAAATATTATCCGCTTCCAGCGGATAGTGCTGAAAACGATCAAGCTCTCTGGCAAAAATGTTTAACAGAATTTCGGAATCAGAGGTGGTGTTGACATGACGACGCTCCTGTTCGAACAGCTTTTTACGCAGTTCGTGCGCGTTAGTCAGGTTGCCGTTATGCGCCAGAGTGATCCCGAACGGCGAGTTAACGTAAAAAGGTTGCGCTTCCGATGCGCTGGAACTGCCTGCGGTGGGATAACGCACATGACCAATACCCATATTGCCTTGTAAACGTTGCATATGTCTGGCTTCAAACACATCCTTCACCAGGCCATTGGCCTTACGCAGGCGGAAACAATTTAAGTCATTAATGGTGACAATGCCTGCTGCATCCTGCCCACGGTGTTGCAACACCGTTAACGCGTCATAAATCGACTGGTTGACCGGCGTAAAACCGGCGATACCGACAATACCGCACATGGTGTCTTTTCCTCATCAGCGCTACCGCAGCGTTATGTGCTGCGGCAAGAAACTTGACGTGCTTTGCAGGTAGTCAAAAAACCACCTGATAATATAACTGAACTGCGGGATTAACTGGGACTGCTTCCAGTCGGCACTCTGTGAAAGACCGGTAAAGGTATCCAGAAAAAATAGCAGTGCGGAGACAATCAATACACCACGTAACGCACCGAAGCAAACGCCCAGTACACGATCGGTGCCCGATAATCCAGTGCGTTCAACCAGTGAACCGATCACATAGTTGACGATAGCACCCACAATCAACGTCGCAATAAACAGAATGGCAATAGCGATACCGTTACGTACCAGTTCGTCATCAAAACGGGTGAAATAAATCGCGAGATAAACATAGTACTGGCTAGCGACAAAAAATGCGCAACCCCAGGTCACCAGCGACAACGCTTCACGAACAAATCCCCGAATCAAGCTAACCAGAGCCGAAAATCCGATGATGCCAATAATGACGTAATCAACCCAAACCATGAACGATCCTAATAATGAACCAGATTACCGGTAAGCCGCGACGTCATCCTGTTCGCGGCGAATTCTAACAGAAAAAGAAAACGTTTGCGTAGCGTATTTCCGCCGATTTTATCAATAGCTGATAAACACTGGCGCAACGCCTTAACGCACGCTATGCGACCTCACCTGACCGCTCAATCCGCTCAGCCGTTGTAGCTCGCCCAATGATGCCTGCAACTTCTGTCTGGACGCATCAGGGCCGACATAAATACGGGTAATCTGCCCCGCAACCGGCGTGGCGGGCACGGTATAGGCGCGATAGCCGGAGAGACGCAGTTTGGCGACAATTTCATTCACCTTGTCCGCATTTTTCAGCGCGCCCAGTTGCACGATATAAGCTTGTCCGGCAGGCGCTTGTTCTGCGGCGGGCGTTTGCGTTCTGGCTTCAGGTTTCGGTTCCGGTCTGGTTTCCGCCTTTGGCTTCGCCTCTGGTTTCGGCGGCGCTTTGGGCGCGACCGGGGCTTGAACCGGCGGACGTTCAACCACGGCTGGCGGCGCCGTCACGCCCGCAGGCGGATTCGCGGCGGGGGGCGCGTTTTCTGTGGGCGAGGCCGTATCCTCAAGGTCAGGCGCCAACGATTTATCCTCCATCGCCGCCTCAGCCCCTTCCGAGGGTTGGCTCAACAATGACTGGTTCAGCGGCGGCAACGCCTCCATCTCATTGCTGTCTCCCGGCTTGGGGATCAGCGGGATGGCGGCAAAATCATCCTCATAATGTTTCTTTTCACCATCCAGCAGGCCGGGCAAAACAATCACGCCCAACGCGACGATAATAATCGTTCCTACCAGGCGATTCTGAAATTTACTCGCCATAGGTTTTCTCCTCATCCAACGCTTCCATCACCTGCGCTACCGTATGAAAAGATCCGCACACAATGACGATATCCTGTTCCGTCGATGCCGCCATCGCCTGGCGCCAGGCGCTGGCGACATCAGAGAACGACTGGCTGTGATGCAGATGCTCGGTCAGTTGCCCAACGGTAGCGCCACGCGGGACATCCAGCGGCGCGCAATACCATTCATCCACCAGCGGTTGTAAATGGCTCAACGTGCCGGGAATATCCTTGTCCGCCAACATGCCCGTCACGGCGCGGATTTTCCCCGCTTTCGGCAAGGCCGCCAGACGGCTGGCGAGATATGCGGCAGCGTGCGGGTTGTGCGCCACATCCAGAATCAGCATTGGTTTTTCGCGCACAATCTGGAACCGGCCAGGCAGTGTCGCCTGTTTCATCCCCTGCCGAATGGCGTCTTCGCTCACATTGAGCGGCGAATAATTCAACGCCGTCAGCGCGGTGGCCGCATTTGCCAGCGGCACATTCGGCATTGGCAATCCTGAAAGTTCGCGCTGTTTGTTCTGCCAGCTCCAACTGTCGCGCTGGATGGAGAAATCCCACTCCCGACCACGGCGCAACAGCACCGCCCCGGTTTCATAGGCGACATCGGCGATTGACGGCGGCATATTCGGCTCACCCACCACCGCGGGTTTACTCCGGCGGAATATGCCGGCTTTTTCTCTGCCGATGCTGTCACGATCGTTGCCCAGCCAGTCAGTATGATCGAGCGCGATACTCGTCACAACGGCGACGTCGGCATCCACGATATTGGTCGCATCGAGACGTCCCCCCAGGCCAACTTCCAGAATGACCACATCCAGATTCGCCTGCCTGAACAGTTGCAACGCCGCCAACGTGCCAAATTCGAAATAGGTAAGAGAAACCGCCCCTCTTCCCGCTTCGATATCTGCAAACGCCTGACAATGACGTGTTTCGGGTAACTCCGCGCCCTGAATGCGCACTCGCTCGGTATAACGCAGCAAGTGCGGAGAGCTATAGACGCCGACACGCAGTCCGGCAGCGATCAATATCGATTCCAGCGTACAGCATGTCGTACCCTTGCCGTTGGTGCCGGCGACGGTAAAGACCACCCTGGCAGGCTGTAATAATTGAAGATGTACGGCAACCTGCCTGATACGATCCAGTCCCAACTCAATGGCCTGAGCGTGCAGGTGCTCCAGATAATGAAGCCACGTGACCATAGGCGACGTGGCTTGGGGTATTTGAAGATTATTCATGAGTCCCGTTCACTGGCTTACGGTTCATTTTATACAGGAAGCGTAATATTGCCTGAGGCGGACTCACGCTTCCTGTTCATCGGTTCAGCTACACAGCATCCTGTGATTTGGCCTCGTCATCGACGTGGTTTTCAACCTCATCACTACCGGGTTCCGGCTGATTGGTCAATTTGGCCAGGATCGTCGCCAGTTTATACCGCATTTCAGGACGACGTACGATCATGTCGATAGCGCCTTTCTCAATCAAGAACTCACTACGCTGGAAACCCGGCGGCAGTTTTTCTCGTACTGTCTGCTCAATAACACGCGGCCCTGCAAAGCCGATCAGGGCTTTCGGTTCAGCGATATTCAAATCCCCCAGCATCGCCAGACTCGCAGACACGCCGCCCATGGTCGGGTCGGTCAGAACGGAGAGGTAAGGCAAACCACGTTCGCGCATTTTAGCCAGAGCCGCACTGGTTTTTGCCATCTGCATCAGCGACATCAACGCTTCCTGCATACGGGCGCCGCCACTGGCGGAGAAACAGACCAGCGGACATCCGTCTTCCAGCGCCTGTTCAACCGCACGGACAAAACGCGCCCCGACGACAGACGCCATAGAGCCGCCCATGAACGCAAACTCAAAAGAAGCCGCGACCACCGGCATACCATATAATGTCCCTTTCATCACGATCAGGGCATCTTTTTCATCAGACTGCTTTTGTGCCGCAGCCAGACGATCTTTATATTTTTTCGAATCCCGGAATTTCAGGATATCCTTCGGTTCCAGTTCGCTGCCTAGCTCCACTGTCCCTTCTTTATCCAGGAAAGCTTGTAAGCGAGCACGCGCGGAAAGACGCATGTGGTGGTCGCACTTGGGGCAGACCTCCAGATTACGCTCCAGTTCCGCACGATACAGAACCTGACCGCAACTATCACATTTCGTCCAGACACCCTCAGGAATGTTCGCTTTACGAGTCGGGGTGATGTTGCTTTTGTTAAGAATTCGTTCAATCCAGCTCATTGATAACCTTTCTGCTTGAACCTGGCACATGCCAGTCCGCTGTTCATGCGTCAACTATTGCCTGACAACATTTATTCCCTGACGACACTGCCAATTAAAAAAATGCCTGAGATCCGCGTTAATCGCGATACTGAGGC
Organism: Brenneria izbisi; assembly: GCF_025840185.1. Lineage (GTDB taxonomy): Bacteria > Pseudomonadota > Gammaproteobacteria > Enterobacterales > Enterobacteriaceae > Brenneria > Brenneria izbisi. The sequence goes on along the minus strand of NZ_JAMPJU010000008.1, from coordinate 60,824 downwards.
ATTGGCATCAAGGATTGTTCCAGGAACAGACCATAAATGCCGCCCATTAAACCATAACGACCCAGCGCTGTGGATAAAAAACTGATCAAACCGGATGTAAAAACGGGTTTCACTTATTTCACACCGCTGCTGTTTGCACTGCTGCGCGCCGCCGCTCGCCGGTGCCGGATAATCTCGATCACGCCCGGCAGGATTGAGACAAAGATAATCGCGACAATCAGTAACTTCAGGTTTTCCTGTACAATCGGCAGGTCACCGAACAGATACCCCGCGTAGGTGAATAAAATAACCCACAGCAACGCGCCAATAACATTATAGGCTGCGAAATGACGATAGCTCATATGTCCCATCCCGGCGACAAACGGCGCAAATGTTCTCACAATAGGAACAAAGCGCGCCAGAATTATTGTTTTGCCGCCGTGACGCGCATAAAACTGATGCGTTTTATCCAGATAGCTGCGCCGGAAGATTTTTGAATTCGGGTTACTGAACAGCTTATCACCGAACAAACGGCCAATCGTGTAGTTCACCGCGTCGCCCAGGATCGCCGCGGTAATCATCAGGAAAACCATCGTATGCACATTCAGGTCATTCGATGGCAGCGCCGCCAACGCGCCCGCCACAAACAGCAAAGAATCACCCGGCAGAAACGGAGTGACGACCAGCCCGGTTTCACAAAACAAGATAAGAAATAGAATGGCATAAATCCAGACACCATATTGTGCGACCAGTTCCGCCAGATGCACATCAATATGTAGAATAAAATCAATAATAAACTGTATAAATTCCATAAAAACGTCTCTTTCGATAGGTGGCGCCAATATACAGCGCGCCCAAAGGTATATCGGCAAAACCCATCATTTATCAATCGTCATGCAAAAACAGCGGCCCCATCGGGGGCCGCGGCAACGCAAAACGCTCAGGATAATCCACCGAAACCAGATACAATCCTTCCGCTTTGGCCGTGGCTGCCGCCAGCGTGCGATCTTTGGCCGCCAATAACTCCGCTATCCATGTTTCCGGCTGATTGCCGCAGCCGACTTCCATCAGACTGCCGACAATGTTGCGCACCATATGGTGTACAAACGCATTGGCTTTAATATCTACCACGATATAAGCCCCATGACGCGTAACCTTTAAATGATTTACATTGCGCCACGGCGTGCGCGACTGGCATTGCACGGCGCGAAACGAGGTAAAATCGTTTTCACCCAGCAGGCATTGCCCCGCTCGCGCCATCCGCCGCTCATCGAGCGGCAGATAGCAATGCGTGACGCCCTGAGCCAGTACCGCCGGACGATAGCGGTGGTTATAGATGACATAACGATAGCGGCGCGCCGTCGCACTGAAGCGGGCGTGAAAATCGTCATCCACCGTTTTCACCCAACGCACGGCGATATCCGGCGGCAAATTCGCATTCACTCCCATCGTCCAGGCTGCGTCTTTACGCACCGCCTGAGTAACAAAATGCACCACCTGCCCCGTCGCATGCACGCCCGCGTCGGTCCGGCCCGCACAGAAGACAGTGATGGGCGCATCCGCCACATTGCTCAGGGCCTGTTCAAGACAGCCTTGCACGCTATCGACTTCCGCCTGACGCTGCCAGCCATAATAGCGGTGGCCATCATATTCAATTCCCAGCGCAATTTTCAGCACGGCAGGATCGCCTGCCGGGGCCGCCTGCGCCAACATCGGTTCCGTCATTACCCCAGATACTCCCGTACCAGACATTCCGCGGTTTCCAATGCCATCAACGCGCCGCCAAAACGCACGTTATCCGCCACCGACCAGAATTGCAGTTGTTGCGGAATGCCGTAATCATTGCGCAAACAGCCGATGCTCAGGCGGATGTTGCCAGAGGCGTCGTCCACCTGCGTCGGGTAGTCCTGTTCATCGCTGATCTGAACCTCATCCACCTGCAACAGTTCGTCACGCGCTTCTTCCGCCGCCAGCGGGCGCAAGGCTTCCAGATGAACGACCTGAGCATGACCGTAGAACACCGGCGACTGAATACAGGTAACAGAAAGCGGTAATCCCTCATCCTGTAGCACCTTGCGCACTTCATCCACTAAACGACGCTCCTCACGCACGCTGCCTTCGTTATCCGGCAGCAGTGGCAACAAGTTGAACGCCAACTGTTTGGGGAATATACCCGTTTCTGGCGGAATGCCGTTCAGCAGACGCGCGCTTTGTCCCGCTAAATCATTCACTGCGGCCTTGCCGCGCGCGGAAACCGACAACATGGCGGTAACGTGCAAACGGGACAGGCCCGCGGCCTCCGTCAGCGGCTTGATGGCCACCAGCAGCTGGCTGGTCAGACTATCCGCCACCGCGACAAGGTTGCGATTACGGTAATCCGCCAACACATGAGTATTCACGCCCGGCACCACCAACGGCACATCCGGCTCCAGCGCGAACAGGCCGCTACTGTCTATCACCAGACAACCGGCGTTCCCGGCTTCCTCCGCATAGCGCTCGCTGGCTTCCTGACCGGCAACAAAAAACGCCAGCTGCGCCTGCGCCCAGTCAAAATCCGCAACATCTTCGACCGGACAGGATTTTCCATTAAAACGTATGATTTCACCCACGCTGCGTTCGCTGGCCAGCGGATAAAGTTTACCCACCGGGAATTCACGTTCCTGCAACAGTTCCAGTAACGCTGAACCCACAGCGCCCGTTGCGCCCAGCAGAGCAATATTCCAGCCGTCAGACATGTGGTTGTTCTCCCAAATTGATAAATAACACATCCACGTACACAAAAGACGCCAGCCTGCGCAGCATGACAGAGGCGCGGGCATGGTGTTTAAGGGCGGATGAATTAACGATGATCTACCGTTGCATAAAATCCCAGCTTATTCAGACACGCTGCGCTGGCGCTGTCGGTACAGATGACATGGAGCGACGACCATTCGCGTCGTTCCTGATAATGTTTGCGCAGACGATCAAACCCGCCGTCCTGATGGGCAACCTGACGTAACAGGGCATCATCCCGGCGCACATCATACACCAGATGCACCAGCCGCTTTAATAACGCTTCGTTCAGCGGCGAAGTCAGCGTTAGCGTGGCGAATTCCGGCGCGGGCAATAATGAAGACAGAGCAACCTGTTGCGGCTCACCGATAAACTCGCTCCAGGCTGCGAAAATCTGTGTGGTGCCGCGGGCTTTGCCTTCGAGGGTATAACCGGCAATGTGCGCCGTACCGATATCGACCCGCGCCAGCAGTTCGGTGGACAGCGCCGGCTCCGGTTCCCAGACATCAAGGATCACGCTGAGTTTCTTACCGCGCTTCAGGACGGCGAGCAAGGCCGCATTATCCACCACCGGCCCCCGGCAGGCATTAATCAGAATGCGTCCATCGGCGAAGTTATTCAGCACGGTTTCATCAATCAGATGTTTCGTCCGGTAAGGGCCTTGCGCGTACAGCGGCGTATGCAGGGTTAAAATATCGGCATCCCGCACCAACGTCTCCAATGGCACAAACGCTTCGTCATCGCCACGCGCCGCTCTGGGCGGATCACACAACAGCGTTTTTACGCCCCACGCCTGCAATCGGGCATTCAACCTGCCGCCCACATTGCCTACGCCGACAATCCCCACCGTTTTGTCGCGCAGTTGAAAGCCATCACGTTCAGCCAGCATCAGCAGGGAAGAAAAAACATATTCGACCACCGCGATAGCATTACAGCCTGGCGCGGCGGAAAAACCGATACCGTTCGCCGCAAGCCAGTTCTGGTCAACATGGTCAGTGCCCGCCGTCGCGCTGCCGACAAATTTCACTGCTGCGCCGCTCAGCAGTTCCGCATTAACGTTGGTCACTGAACGCACCATCAGCGCATCGGCGCCCTTCAGGGCTTCAACCGGCAGCGGACGCCCTGGAACCGCCCGCACCTCACCCAAACGGCTAAACAGTTCGCAGGCATACGGCATATTTTCATCAACCAGAATTTTCATTTCCTTTCCCGGCAATCTGTTACCCAGTCAAAAAGAGGGAAGCTATTTTGCCACTGAATGAGGGGGAAGCCCATCGCTATCGGCTTTTGATGATCCCGCCGGTCCAGCGCAATCATCACGATTGGCGCTGGGTTTTGGCTGTTTTGCAACTATCGAAGACGAGCAGAGCTTGCTATGATTTCGCTCATTAACTCGCGGTGAGGATAGCCAGTATGCAACCTGTCAGCGGCCCTGGGGCCCCACTGCCCGGCGAACGTTCAGCCAACGCCACGACGCCTGCGGTCACTACCAGCCTGGCCGCCGCCCGCAGCGGCGATCAGCCGCTCACCCCGGCGCAACGCACCACCCTTGAGAATCTGGTGCTAAAAGTGGCGGCGCTGACGACATCAAAAGCCGCGGAAGTCTGGAGCAATGTCAGGCAAGGGCTTGGATTGACGGAAAACGCGGAATTGCAATCTCGTCACTATCAGCCCGCCGAACAATTGCTGCAAACACGATTAACGCAAGCACAGGATAACGGCGAGCGCCAGCAACTGCTGCAACGCGTGACCGACATGCTGTCGCAGGGTAATAACCGTCAGGCCGTCAGTGATTTTATTCGCCAGCAGTTCGGTCATACGGTACTCGGTTCACTCAGCAAAGCGCAGTTAAAACAGGTTGTGACGTTGTTACAACATGGGCAGATGCCGCTCTCGACAACCGCCACAGGTCGCGCTCAGGCGACGGCTAATGCCCCTGATCGCCCACTGCGCCCAGCCGAGCAGAACAGTTTGAATCAGTTGGTGAACCGCCTGGCCGCCCAGACCGGCGAACCGTCGGCCAGAATCTGGACGACGCTGATGACCATGCAGAATTTAACGACGGGCGACGCCATTCCCTTGAAAAATCTGCAAGTGCTGACTCAGTTTCTGCAAACGCAAGTGACGCTGCAACAAGCGAGTCAATCGCAGCAAGCGTCGTCATTATTATCGCCATCCACGTCGCAACAAGCCGCGCAACCTAACGCAGCGGGTAATGCCATCGCGGGACAGCCCGCCCCGGCCAATAGCAATTCGCCCGCCATGACCAACGCGACGCTCCCGGCATCATCCGGCGCAGCGACGACGACCGCGTTCGCCGCCTCCCCTCTTGCTGTACTGCAAGGCGCGTTGCCGCAACCCCTCTCGACGCAAGAGCAGCAAATGCTGCTGGATTACACCCAGGTGCGTTTTGCCCCCGGCTTACAGACGCCGCTCACGCCGATGCAGATTGATGATGTTCTCACGTTCCTGTTCACTCAGCGCCTACAGCGAGCACAGGAAAGCGATGGCGCGACCTCGCAGTTGTATCCGCCACCGCTGTTCAACCCGTTGATTGCGTCGTTGCCGCTCAACTGGCAAGCCTTGTTCCACAGACCGCTATTTCTGGTGATTGTCAGCCTCTGTGTCGTCAGTTTTCTGTTATGGATTTTGCTCTGAGCGTGGATCGACGGCGAAATGCCGCGTTTAAGCGAAGTAAAACCAGGCGGGGAAATATCAGAAAGGGGCCGGGATATTGAACATAGCGACTGACATCACCGCCGCTACGTTCATTCATCAGGCAATAACGACTACTGTTCGAATTTGCTCATCACCAGTGCGGCGTTAGTCCCGCCGAAGCCGAAACCATTCGACATGACCGTCGTCAGCTTGCGTTCGGTTGGTTCAGTGATGATGTTCATCCCCACCGCATGTTCATCCAGCGTATCGATGTTGATGCTTGGCGCAATAAAGCCATGCTCCAGCATCAGCAGGGTATAAATCGTTTCCTGCACGCCCGCGGCGCCCAGAGAGTGACCGGTCATCGCTTTGGTGGCGGAAATGGCCGGGACGTTGTCGCCGAACACTTCACGAATCGCACCCAGTTCTTTCACATCGCCCACCGGGGTAGAGGTGCCGTGCGTATTGATGTAATCGATCGGCGCTTTAACATCCTGCAACGCCATTCTCATACAACGCACCGCGCCTTCGCCGGAAGGCGCGACCATATCAGCGCCATCGGACGTCGCGCCGTAGCCGATAATTTCAGCGTAAATGTGCGCGCCACGCGCCAGTGCGTGCTCCAGTTCCTCGACGACGACCATGCCGCCGCCGCCCGCGATAACAAAGCCATCGCGCCCTGCGTCATAAGTACGGGACGCTTTTTCCGGCGTATCGTTATATTTTGTGGACAGAGCGCCCATGGCGTCAAATTCACAGGCCAGTTCCCAGCACAATTCTTCACCGCCGCCAGCGAACACAATGTCCTGCTTGCCCATTTGAATTTGCTCGACCGCATTGCCGATACAGTGGGCGGAAGTGGCGCAGGCGGAACTGATAGAGTAGTTAACACCGTAGATTTTGAACGGCGTCGCCAGACAAGCAGACACGCCGGAACCCATCGCCTTGGTCACGACATAAGGGCCAACGGCTTTCAGACCGCGCGGGCTGCGCATGGCGTCGGCGCCAAATACCTGATAACGCGCCGAACCGCCGGAACCGGCAATCAACCCCACACGCGGGTTGCACTGATAAGTCTCCGGGGCCAGCCCCGCATCTTCAACAGCCTGTTCCATTGACAGGTAAGCATAGATAGAGGCATCACTCATGAAACGTACAACTTTACGTTCAATCAGTCCGGTTGTATCCAGTTTGACATTGCCCCAGACGTGACTACGCATGCCGGAATCTTTCAGCTCTTGAGAGAAAGTAATACCTGAACGTCCTTCACGCAAAGAAGCCAGAACTTCCTGCTGGTTATTACCTATGCTTGATACGATCCCCAGACCAGTAATCACTGCACGTTTCATTCTAATACCTCTTCCACTTATAAATTTTGGGATTTCGCATGGCACTTTAGCGTACAGTTGTAAGCTGAACAAGTCCGATCAGCCGAACTTTTACTAAATTTGCACCCCGACATTCCGCTGGTTAGAATCGCCGCATCGCTTGAATAATGAGTCATTTGTCGTGAACAACCATCCTATCCAGCATGCGTCCTTAAGCTGGAATGAACAGGGTACACCTGTATCGCAACAGTTTGATGACGTCTATTTTTCCAATCAGGATGGGCTGGCGGAAACCCAATATGTCTTTTTACGCGGCAATCAGTTTCCCGATCGGTTTCTTACCCACTCACGCGCCAGTTGCATCATTGCGGAAACCGGGTTCGGCACCGGACTTAATTTTCTGACGCTATGGCAGGCTTTTGACCAATTCCGCGCCCGGTCGCCAGACGCGACGTTACAACGTCTGCATTTCATCAGTTTTGAGAAATTCCCGTTGCAATGCCACGATCTGAAGGTCGCCCATGCGTCATGGCCCGAACTGGCGCCCTACGCGGACGCGCTGCGCCAACAATGGCCGCTGCCGCTGTCTGGCTGCCATCGTCTGCTTCTGGCTGACGGGCGGATCACGCTGGATCTATGGTTTGGCGATGTGAATGCGCTATTGCCCGCATTAGATGATTCGCTCACTCATCAGGTTGACGCCTGGTTTCTGGATGGCTTTGCCCCGGCCAAAAACCCGGATATGTGGACGGATAATCTGTTTCAGTCCATGGCGCGTCTGTGCCGCGAACAAGGCACCTTTGCCACGTTTACCGCTGCCGGATTCGTGCGACGCGGGTTGCAGCAGGCGGGGTTCTGCGTCAGTAAAATCAAAGGATTTGGGCGCAAGCGCGAGATGTTGAGCGGCATCCTTGCCTCCGCCCTTCCCGCCCCTTCGCCCACACCGTGGTATGCACGTCCGGCGGCGACCACGCCTTATGACGTCGCCATCATTGGCGGCGGTATCGCCAGCGTGTTAACCGCGCTCGCTCTGCAACGGCGCGGCGCCCGCGTCACACTTTATTGCGCGGAAACACAGCCCGCCACCGGCGCGTCCGGTAACCGTCAGGGCGCGCTCTACCCGCTGCTGAACAACCGGCATGATGCGCTTTCCCGCTTTTTCGCCGCCGCTTTCACCTTCGCCCGTCGTCAGTATACGGCGCTGGCGACGCAGGGGGCGGCATTTGAACATCAATGGTGCGGCGTGAGCCAACTCGCTTATGATGAAAAGAGCAGGCGCAAGATCGCACAAATATTACAAGGAGAATGGCCGCCAGAACTGGTGTCGGCGGTCACCGCCCAACAACTAGAAGCGCACAACGGTCTGGCGCTGGGGGCGGGAGGCGTGACCTATCCTGACGGCGGCTGGCTGTGTCCGGCGGAATTGACCGCATCGGCAGTGGCGTTGGCAGAGAAGCAAGGGCTGGTCGCCAACATGAACACCCCGGTTTCCGCCATCGCTCCCTCCGCTGAAGGCTGGACATTAACGTTCAACGAAGGACAACAGGCCATGCATTCCACACTGATTTTGGCGAATGGCCATCAGATTTCCGACTGGCCGCAAACCCGCCAGTTGCCCTGCTATCCGGTGCGTGGTCAGGTAAGTCATATTCCAACCACCCCGGCGTTACAGCGGCTGCAACAGGTGTTGTGCTATGACGGCTATCTGACCCCCGTCAGCCCGCGACATCAGCAACACTGTATTGGCGCCAGCTACCAGCGTGGCGATACCAGCAATGGATATCGGGAAACGGAACAATGGGAAAATCGTCAGCGCCTGTTAACTTGTCTGCCCGATGCGACGTGGGCCTCACAGATTGATGTCAGTGGTCACATGGCGCGTCAAGGCGTGCGTTGCGCATTGCGCGATCATCTGCCGTTATTGGGCGCGGTGCCGGATTATCAGCAGACGCTCGACAGTTATCAGGATTTGCGCCATCAGCAGCACGATGCGCAACATCTGCCGCCAGCGCCCGTCTATCCAGGTCTGTTCATCATTGGCGCGCTGGGATCACGCGGACTCTGCTCCGCGCCGCTGGCGGCGGAAATACTGGCTTCGCAAATTTATGGCGAGCCATTGCCGTTAGACAGAGAAACATTGGCCGCGCTGAGTCCGAACCGTTTCTGGATCAGAAAATTATTAAAAGGCCGACCGGTATGAGTGAAAAGTTATCTGGCGTACTTTAATCGTAACCAAAGCAATAATCGTAACCAAAGCAATTGTGTTCTATACCCGATGGGTATCAATGTGCAGGTAATAAGCCGGTCTACAACAAGAGGCGGGTATAGAACACTGCATGAGAGAACGGCTGACGAACCAATAAACCGGTGCGTCAGCCTGCGGTGATATTTAGTGCGTTTGCGGATTTTGCGCTTGCTGGAATAAATTGTCCCACATGCGGTTCACCAGAATCTGGTCTGGCGGTGAAAGTTCGCCATTCTTTATCGCGTTGGCAATACTTACGCTGACTCGCTCATGCAATGCTTCCGGTGAATGGTCGCCCGCTTCCTCGGCTTCCGCCACCGACACAGTCAAATGACCGCGCAAGTAGCCGCCAGCAAAAAGTTCATCATCGCTGGCGTGCTCCACCATATCGTCAATCAGCGCCAGAATACGCGCTTCAAATTCTGCGATCATTTATTACCCTCGATTAATCGGTTCCCGTCGCACTTAACAGAGATCGGCGGGATAGGGAAAACGTTCCGCCGTCAGCGGCGGCGTATTGTAAAACGATTGTAATGCGTTAATAAAGCATGCGGGACGCGCGGGTAGCCCTTGTTCCAGATAGGTCATAACCTGTCCATGCACTCGACGTTGGAAATCAATGCGATCCGGTTCGCTGTCGCCGTTCAGATTGTCGCAACTGACGTTGAACGGAAAACCCGCCGCGACGCAAAACAGCCATTCAAGGGCCTGCGGTTTGATCTCAACCACTTCAAACTGGCGTTGAGTAGCCGCATCCCGGCCATCAGGACAGTACCAGTAGCCGAAATCAACCAGCAAACGCCGCTGAGCTCCCGCCACACACCAGTGGGAAATCTCATGCAACGCGCTGGCGTAAAAACCGTGGGCAAAAACAATCCGGTGATACGGCGTCTGCTCATCTGCGGGCAGGTAGACAGGTTCATCATCGCCTTTAATCAGGCGTGTGTTGTATTCGCGGCTGAAACACGCGTCGAAAATATCAATCAAGTGCTGGTAGTGGTGAGTATCCATCAGGTTATTCGTCATCAGAAAAACTGTCCCAGCCAGACGCCAATCGCCGCGCCATGACTGTCATAAATCAACTTGCCGCTCATCACGGCGGAAACTATCACCAACATGGGGCGAATCAGCTTTTGCCCTTTATTCAACACCATTCTGGCGCCCAGGCGCGCACCGAGGATCTGCCCGATCAACATCACCGCGCCAACGCTCCACACCACTTTCCCACCCAGGATGAAAAACAACAGCCCGCCGAAATTGGAGGTGAAATTCAGGATTTTGGCGCTTGCCGTGGCTTTTGCCAGATTGAATCCACTCAACATGACGAACGCCAGCGCATAAAATGAACCGGCTCCCGGCCCAAAGAAACCGTCATAGAACCCCACGCAGCCGCCCACGATAAGCGCGAAAGGCAGACCGGAAAGACGACGCTGGCGATCCTCTTCGCCAATTTTGGGCGACAACAGAAAGTACAGACCGATACCGATGATCAACACCGGCAGCAATTGCCGCAGGAAATCCGCATGGATCTGCTGAATCAGCCAGGCGCCAAAAGTCGCGCCCGCAAACGTCAGCAATATGGGCAACTTCAACTCGTCAAGGTTGACCGCCCGACGACGAATAAAGTACAAACTGGCGGAAAACGAACCGCCCACAGCCTGAAGCTTGTTGGTCGCCAACGCCTGCGCGGGAGAAAGCCCCGCGGCGAGTAACGCCGGAATAGACAATAATCCGCCGCCGCCAGCGATCGAATCAATAAACCCGGCCAATGTCCCGACAAAAAACAACACGACCAGCATTTGTGGTTCGAGGACAAACCAATCCATATTTATCTCGCAGAAAAATGCTCGTCAACCAGAGCCTGACAAGACGGGGGCAACGGCGGCGGCGAAGTTTTCACTGGCGACTCGCCGTCCGGTTGTTTCGGCTGGAACCAACTGGTCAACTCCGCCCCGCATCCATCACCCGCGGGCGGCGGATCCTGATCCTGACACTCCAGACTGTCCGCCGGACAGCGCAGGCGGACGTGCATATGCGCACGATGCCCGAACCAGGGTCGGACTTTGCTCAACCAGTCACGATCGTGACCCGCATCAATACAGAGTTGTTTTTTAATCGCCGGGTTAACAAAAATACGGGTAACGTCGCTATCCTGTGCGGCCAGCTTCACCAGCGTGGTGACCTCTGGCAGCCAGACGCGCGGATTGACCTGACGGCCATTTGCCGTTACCAGATCAATCGGTTGCGGTTTCAGCAATTGCTGCTGACTCCAACGCTGTTTCGGCAATTGCAGCCAGATATCCACATCCAGACCGGACTGATGGCTGGCATGACCGCTGCTGAAGCGTCCGCCGACCGGCATCCCCATATCGCCAATCAACACATTGCCAGCGGTGCGACGCTTCACATTCGCGCTCAGCCGATGAATAAACGCCAACAGATCAGGATGACCGTAATAGCGGCGTTGATCGACGCGCATCACCTGATAATTTGCCGAATCCAACGGCAGCGGCTGGGCGCCGACAATACAGCCATTGGAAAAACTGCCGATGGCCTGCGGCGCACCCGCTACCGGGCGCGTCATTTCCTGCCACGGGGTTTTCGCCCACAGCGGCGCGCTCAAAGCCAACGCGATAACCCCAATTAACCCGTGTTTCATCATTATTTACCAGCGGGGAACCTGACTGACCACATCGCCACACTGCGCACGTTGGCGCAGCAGGTGATCCATTAACACAATCGCCATCATCGCTTCGGCAATCGGCACCGCACGGATCCCCACGCAGGGATCGTGACGTCCACGGGTAACCATTTCCGTCGCTTCGCCCTGGCGATTGATCGTCCTGCCGGGCACCATAATGCTGGATGTCGGTTTAAGCGCCAGATGCGCGACGATATGCTGTCCGCTGCTGATGCCGCCCAAAATGCCCCCCGCGTGATTGCTCTGGAAGCCTTCCGGCGTGATTTCATCGCGGTTCTCGCTACCACGTTTGGTCACCACGGCAAAACCGTCGCCAATCTCAACGCCTTTCACCGCGTTGATGCTCATCAGCGCGTGGGCCAAATCCGCATCCAGGCGATCGAACACCGGCTCGCCTAATCCCGCCGGGACGGACTCCGCCACCACACTGACTTTTGCCCCGATGGAATCTCCGTCCTTTTTCAGCCCGCGCATCAGTTCATCCAGCGCGTCCAGCTTATCGGCATCCGGGCAGAAAAACGGATTCTGCTCAACCAAATCCCAATCCTTAAGCTCACAGACAACATCGCCGATCTGCGACAGATAACCGCGGATCCTGACGCCATATTGCTGTTGCAGATACTTTTTGGCAATGGCGCCGGCGGCGACGCGCATCGCCGTTTCACGCGCGGACGAGCGACCGCCGCCACGATAATCACGCAGACCGTATTTTTGTTCATAAGTGTAATCGGCGTGACCGGGACGGAACACCGCTTTAATCGCGCTGTAATCCTGCGAGCGCTGATCGGTGTTTTCAATCAGTAAACCAATACTGGTGCCGGTGGTCACCCCTTCAAATACCCCTGACAGAATGCGCACCTGATCGGGTTCGCGACGCTGTGTGGTGTAACGGGACGTCCCCGGACGACGGCGATCCAGATCGTGTTGCAGATCGGCCTCCGTCAACGGGATCCCCGGCGGTACGCCGTCAACAATACATCCCAGCGCAATACCGTGTGACTCACCAAATGTGGTGACGCGGAAAAACTGTCCAATACTGTTTCCTGCCATCACGACTCCTTAGCGTATGCGTCTATTTTTAGCGTAAGCCTATAATTTTAGCGTGTGCGTCGCATCAAGGTGAATACGCCCGCCACGCCGCTTAATCACGATAAATGCTGAAATGCGCGTGACAGTTAAGCAACTGCGCTTTGGTCAGCATAAATACCCCGTCCCCGCCGTTTTCAAACGCCAGCCAGGCGAAGGGAATGTCCGGGTATTGATCCATCAGGTGCACCATGCTGTTGCCGACTTCGCAAATCAGCACGCCATCATCACTGAGGTAATCCGGCGCACAGGCCAGAATGCGTTTTACCAGCGTCAAACCATCGTTGCCCGCCGCTAACCCCAATTCCGGCTCATAGCGGAATTCCTGCGGCAAATCCGCCATATCCTCCGCATCGACGTATGGCGGATTGGTCACAATCAGGTCGTACTGAATCGCGGGCAGTTCGCGAAACAGATCGGAACGAATCGGGGTAACGCGATATTCCACAGTATGTTGCTGAATATTTTGTTCAGTCACCGCCAGCACATCATCGGAAATATCCACCGCATCGACTTCGGCTTCGGGAAAGGCGTGGGCGCAGGCGATGGCGATACAACCGCTGCCGGTGCACATATCCAGAATATGCGTCGGCGCTTTGGGCAGCAGATCAGCGAAATAATCACTGATTAATTCACCGATCGGCGAGCGCGGCACCAGAACCCGCTCATCAACATAGAATTCGAGGCCGCAGAACCAGGCTTTATTGGTCAGATACGCCACCGGAATACGCTCATTAACCCGTCGGATGACGCGTTCGACGATACGATGCCGTTCGCTGGACGTCAGGCGGGAAATATACATATCTTCGGGAATATCGAGCGGCAGAAACAGGCTGGGCAACACCAGTTGCACCGCTTCGTCCCAGGGATTATCCGTTCCGTGGCCGTAATAGACATTGGCTGCGTTAAACCGGCTGACCGCCCAACGCAACATATCCTGAATGGTATGAAGATCGCTGACGGCCTCATCGACGAAAATTTTGTCCAAAGCTGCCTCCGCAGACACATCGGAATAGAAAATTGGCGCTTAGTTTGCCATGAAGCCCGCGACAAATCAGCAGATATCACCGGTTGAACCCATGCTTAGCGCGACTTTTATTTAGCGACCGAACCGAGACAAGGTAAACTGGCCGGATGTTGAAGCGGGAACGAATAACCGATGAGTAATAAATATTCACTGGATGACGACGATTTACAGCTTTTTCGCGCGTCAATCTCTGGTACGAAAAAATTGCGCCAGGATACTTATACCCATAAACCCCAGCGCAGAAAGATTGGCGAGTTGCCAGCCAAACGAGTTCTACAGGAACAGGTCGATGCCAGCTTTTATTTTTCAGATGAGTTCCAGCCCCAACTGGAGAGCGAAGGGCCGACGCGTTATGTGCGTCCCGGCGTCAGTCATTACGAATTGAAGAAATTGCGTCGCGGGGATTACTCGCCGGAACTGTTTCTGGATTTGCACGGACTGACCCAGTTGCAGGCCAAACAGGAACTGGGCGCGCTGCTGGCGGCCTGCCGCCGCGAACATGTTTACTGCGCCTGCGTGATGCACGGTCATGGCAAACATATTCTTAAGCAGCAAACACCATTATGGCTGGCGCAGCATCCAGACGTGTTGGCTTTCCATCAGGCGCCGAAGGAATTCGGCGGTGATGCGGCGTTACTGGTGCTGGTGGCGTTGGACGCGCCCGGTCATCAATAGCGACCAACTGAGCGCTTAACAATGGCAGCTTAAGGCTTCGGCGTTAACTGCGCCGGACTGATCTGCCAATCCAGCACGCCGTTGCCTGATTGCGCATTGACGGTAACACAGGCAATGGCGGAGGTGGCAAACATCGGTGCGTTTTCGCCCGGACACAGCGACGCCACCAGATAGCCGACCAGCGGAAGATGCGATACCACCAGCGCCGCATTGGTTCCCTCTTTCGCCAGCGTTTGCAGGTAATAGCGAACCAACTGCGCATCGCCGCCCGGCGTCAGTTCCGTCAGACAATCATTTTCTTCCGGCAAGGGCAGAACAGCCTGCACCACATTCAGCGTTTGCTGCGCACGTAAATAGGGACTGACCAGAACACGGTCAATATCGATTTGTTGGTCGTTCAACCAAAACGCCATTTGACGCGATTCATCACAGCCACGACCGCTGAGTGGTCGCTGGGCATCACTGGCGGCGTCAGGTACGGCATCACCATGACGCATTATCAAAACTTGCATATCACACCGCTATGTTGACGAAATATCGTGATAAAAGTGTTTTATCAGCAATAGGTTAGCTGATTGCCTCTCTTCGCTGGCCATCACATCCGGCAAAGCAAGCCGCTATTATTACAGATCGCTGCTTTAAACTTAAACAAAACCACAACGTGTTTTCAGATGAACGCGACAAACAATCAATACTCGCGCCATCAGGACAGACTGGCGGAAGTATCCTGACGGCGGACATATCAGTAAATAGCGTCGCGTTTACCCGGAAGACGACTCGTCAGCGTCCGGCTCTGGTTGCGCATCAATGGCCTCATCATCCGGTATCGCAGGGTAAAAAGTTTGCTGATTATCGAGCATTCTCAACAAGCGTTCGCAAGGCGCGAAGCGTTCGCCGTATTGTTGTTGCAATATCTGCATGGTTTTCACTACCGTCGCCATGCCAAGACGATCCATATAGTGAAACGGGCCGCCCAGAAAAGGCGGGAAACCGATGCCAAACACCGCCCCGATATCGCCGTCACGGACACACCGGATCACCTTTTCATCCAGACAGCGCGCCGCTTCATTCAGCATCATCATCACACAGCGTTGGCTAATCAACGCCGGATCGATATGGGCTTTCGGCGTAACAGCCAGCAGAGGGTAAATGGTGCTGTCCACCACTCTTTTCGGCTGCCAGAAACGGTGTTTCTCCCCATAAAGATAAAAACCTTTGGCATTTTTACGGCCTTTACGCCCATCGTTCAGGAGAGCGTCAAATGTCGGCGGCGATTTAAAGCGTTCACCAAGCTCCTCGCTCAATACCGGCACGATCTTAGTGGCGACATCAATACCTACCTCATCCAGCAAGGTCAGCGGGCCGACAGGAAAACCGAAACGCACCAGCGCTTCATCAATGGATTCAATCGGTTCGCCTTCCAGCAGGCAATATGCCGCTTCATTAATGTACGGCGCCAGAATGCGGTTAACATAAAATCCGGCGCGGTCCGCCACCACAATGGCGGTTTTGCCCTGTTTTTTTGCCAGCGACACCGTCGTCGCGATGGTTTCCGCGCTGGTTTGCGCATGCGGGATCACCTCAACCAGCGGCATTTTCTCCACCGGACTGAAATAATGCAGTCCAATCACCTGCTGCGCACGGCGGGCATGCGCCGCGATCTGATGGATAGGCAGCGATGAGGTGTTTGAGGCAAAGATCGTATGCGGCGCCGCGTACTGTTCAACCTCGGCAACCATTTTCTGCTTCAGAGACAACGTTTCGAATACCGCTTCAATCACAATATCGGTGTGTTCAAATCCCCGATAGTCGGTGCTGCCGGAAATCAAGGTCATCAGCCGCTGGCGCTCCGCCGGTTTCATCCGTTTACGCTGCACCCGTTTGGCAAGTAATTGCCAGCTATATTTCAGAGCATGGTTAATTCCCTGCTCGTTAATGTCTTTGATCCTTACCGGTAACCCGCCGCGCATCGCGGTCACGCTGGCAATGCCGCCGCCCATCAATCCACCGCCCAGAATGCCGACGCGACGAAGCGGTTGCACCTCAGCCGATGCGCCGGACTCTTTTTTTAGCGAAGTCGAGGCAAAAAACAGGTGACGCAGCGCGGCTGACTCCGGCGTCATCACCAGTTTGCCAAACGCTCTGGCCTCCAGACGATAGCCTTCCTCAATGCCTTTTTCCATGCCACGGCGAATGACATGTATGATGCGATCGGCTGCCGGATAATTACCGTGAGTTTTCGCGCGCGTTTTCGTTTTCACAAGATTAAACAACCAATGCCGGATCCCTGGGCTTGCCAACACACGCGCACGCCAGCCCGGTGGCTGTACTTTCCGTTTGCCATTCTTAATCATGGCGACTGCCGTCTCCAGCAAAATACTGGGCGGCACGGCATCATCAACCAGTCCCATTTTTAGCGCCTGACGCGCACCGACGCGGCGTCCGGTCAGGATCATATCCAGGGCTTTATCCACGCCGATCAAGCGGGGCAGACGCTGCGTGCCGCCAGAACCGGGTAATAAGCCAAGTTGAACTTCCGGCAGGCCAAGCGTGGTTTTGTCATCCAGCGAGCACACCCGATAATCACAGGCCAGCGCCAATTCAAGCCCGCCGCCCAGACACGCGCCATGAATCGCGCAAACAATTGGGAAAGGAAGTGAGGCAAGACTGGCAAAGATTTGTTGTCCCTCGGTAGCCAGGTTTTCGGCTTGCTCAGCGCTGGTGCATTTATCCAGCATGGCGATATCCGCCCCGGCAATAAATGAATCGGATTTTGCAGATACCAGAATCAGCCCTCTGAGCGCGGCGTGCCGCTGGGCTTGTTCAAAGATATGCTTGATTTGAGCGGCGAACTCACGCTTCAACGTATTCACTTTTTCACCGGGTACGTCAATGGTGATGATGCCGATATTGTCTGGCCGCATGGTCAGCGAAAACGCCGCGTCCTGCGCGAAATTCATTGTTGAAAATTCTGTCGAAGATGATTTATCGATCATGGCGTCACCTCCAGAACCATCGCGGCCCCCAGTCCGCCCGCGGCGCAGGCCGTGGTCAGTCCCAATCCGCCGCCGCGTCGACGTAATTCATGCAGTGTCTGAGTGATCATCCGTGCGCCAGTCGCGGCAAACGGATGTCCATAAGCAATCGAGCCGCCAAGGACATTAAATTTATCCATATCCACTTCCCCCAACGGCGACGCGCGGCCCAGTTTATTGCGCGCAAAATCTTCGCAGGCAAACATCTTCAGGTTTGCCAGCGTCTGAGCGGCAAACGCCTCATGCATCTCGATCAGCGTCAGATCAGCAAGCGTAATCCCCGCCCGCGCCAATGCCAGTGGCGACGCATACGCCGGCCCCAGCAACATATCCTGCCACACATCAATCGCGCTAAATGCGTAGCTGCGCAGAAAACCCAACGGGGTCAGGCCCAGACTTTTCGCTTTGGATTCACTCATCAGCAAAATGGCGGCGGCGCCATCAGTCAAGGGCGTACTGTTCGCGGCGGTGACGCTGCCGTGCTTGCGGTCAAAAGCAGGCCGCAACCGTGCGTAATGTTCCGGCGACGAGTCATGGCGGACATTGTTGTCTTCGCGCAGAGCTTGCAGGTAAGGCGGGATATAGGCGGTCATCACCTCGTCAAGTAACTTGCCCTCCACCCAGGCGCGGGCAGCTAAACGATGTGAACGATGCGCCAGCGCATCCTGCTCCTCACGCGTAATGCCATAGGTTTTCGCCATTTGCTCGGCGGTATCGCCCATACGTAATCCAGTGGAATACTCCGCTACAGGGGGAGCGACAGGCAACAAATCTCTGGGACGCAATCGGCTCAACAATTTAAGCCGCTGGCTGAATGTACGGGCTTTGCTCAAGTCCAGCAGCGTTCTGGCAAGTTGTTTGCTTACGCCGATAGGCAGAACCGAGGAAGAATCCGCCCCGCCGGCAATACCGATATCAATCGTTCCGACCATAATGCTTTCCGCAATATTCGCGACAGCCTGAAAGCTGGTGGCGCAAGCGCGTGAGACGCTGTAGGCATCGGTATGAACGCTCATACCAGTACCCAGCACAATTTCTCTCGCGATATTAGGCGCTTCCGGCATTTGGACCACCTGCCCGAACACCAGTTGCTCCACCATTTCAGAGGGCACGCCGGTACGAATGAGGAGCTCACTCACCACCATTTTCCCCAAATCCATCGCCGGGATGCCATGATATGCCGTTGCCTGGCGAGCAAATGGAGTACGTAACCCGTTAACAATCGCTACGCGATCACCACGATGCGTTATCAGTGGCAATACCTCATTCATAAAAACTCCTGTTAAACAGAGAAATTAAGCATGCGCACAACAGGTCAGACCTGATCTTATTGTTAACCAGATAGTTACATTACGCAAACGAGTGCTGCACAAAAGCCGTCTTATTAATAGAGGCAATCCGGTAAATCGGAACTAACAAGAAAGAGATAGAGCGCATCGAAGAAGGGAAACCGCTATTTGACCGTCTGCATCCTGGCGATAGTGGTGACGACGCTTATTTCAGGGGCCGATGTGCAGCCCCCGATAAGATGCAAAAATTAACGCAGACCGAGTTGGAAAATCATCGTTTCAGCCTGACAACTGAAGGTAAAATCAATATCCAGCTTCACCCCGCCTTCCACCGCATCAATCTTACTTTCAATCAGGCAAGGTTCGGATTCTACCGCACGGGCTTTTTCCGTCAGCACATTTAACGTGGCTTCCGCCGCGGCTTGATCGGCGAAGACTTTGCTGTAAGACGCGGTACAATCGGTATTATCCATGACCGTACCCACATCGACGCAGCAACAGGCAGCCGTTTCTTCAGCACTACATTTGTTTATCGCGTTTGTCATCATTCTTTCCTCTATGGTGCAAGTAGCCTGTTTCTACCCGTTAGCTCTCAAAATAATTTAGTCAGCCGCAACAGCCTTTGGAATGGTTTCTATCGGTACGTTGAAACCTATTGGGTATAACAGATTTGATCCCGTTCAAAATCTTCTATTCCCTTCTATTTTACCTGCCGACTCCCTTGCGCACTAGAACTTACGGTTTACCGGGATATTTAGTGATATTCATCACAGCTTATTGTTAGAAAAGAGTAAAACCAGGGTAATCCGGCCTTATTAAAATCAACCAAACTGTTAAGTAGATCTAAATTCCTTATCATTTTGGATACGTTTTTTATACATATACGAAACATTGTCATATTCACAACTTATACTTTGCCAACTGGTCTGATTTGTCAGACTGACTGCGCCCCCCTACAATGCGCGTCCCTTGTTACTCCGTGTAACAAAGTTAAATAACAAGCACCTAAAGAGGCTTTGGCCATGAGCCAGAAAAACCTGTTAAAACAATCCGCAATTGCTGTTGCAGCGGCGCTGATTTCAGCAAATGCGTCCGCTGCTGGCTTTCAGCTTAATGAATATTCCTCATCTGGCCTGGGACGCGCGTTTTCAGGTGAAGGCGCGATAGCTGACAACGCAACTTCAGGCAGCCGTAACCCTGCCACCATGACCCTGTTTGATCGCCCGTCCTTTTCCGGCGGTGTGACTTATATCAACCCGGATATTGATATTCAGGGGAAAAACTCCCTGACAGGTCAGGATAGCAGCGCAAAAAATATTGCGCCCCATGCCTGGGTACCCAATTTGCATTTTATCATGCCGCTCAATGAACAATGGGCTATTGGCGCTTCAGCCGTCACCAACTATGGTCTGGCTACCGAGTTCAATGACAGCTATACCGCGGGGTCTATCGGCGGGCAGACCGATCTGGTGACATCCAACCTGAACCTGAGCGCGGCCTATCGCCTGAATCAGCACTTCAGCTTTGGGCTGGGGGTGAATGCGGTTTATGCCGATGCGAAAATTGTTCGCCGCGCGGGTGAGTTAGCCAACATTCCCCTTGCCGCAGGCGGGTTACAGGGCGTTGTCGCCGGCCCCTCCTCAGAACTGGCCCATATGGAAGGTAAAGAATGGGGTTACGGCTGGAATGCGGGCATCCTGTATGAAGTGGACGAAAACAATCGCTTCGGTCTGACCTATCGCTCCAAAGTCGATATCGACTTCGACGGCGACTACCGCAGCGACCTGCCGGCAGGTGCGCAGGGTGCACCGGTTGGCACTGGTGGCGCGACCATCCCCGGCAAGTTGACGCTGAATCTGCCGGAAATGTGGGAGGCGTCCGCTTACCATCGCGTTGCCCCCAAATGGGCGGTCCACTATAGCCTTGCCTATACCAGTTGGAGCCAGTTCCAGGAACTGAAGGCCACCGGTAATAATGGTCAGGCGTTATTCCAGAAAGAGGAAGGCTTTCGTGATGCCTACCGTATCGCGTTCGGCACCACCTACTACCATGATGAGAACTGGACCTTCCGCGGCGGTATCGCTTTCGATGACAGTCCGGTTCCGGCCAATAAACGCTCAATATCCATTCCAGACCAGGATCGTTTCTGGTTGAGCGCAGGCACAACTTATACTTTCAACAAAGATGCTTCTGTTGATGTCGGCGTTTCTTACATGCACGGTAAAGAGGTCAGTATCAGTGAACCGATTTCCGATAACGCTGGTTCACCGCGATATGAATTTAATTCAAAAGGGAAAGCCTGGTTATACGGCATAAACTTCAACTACGCGTTCTAATATCGTTTGTTTGGATTTTCAGTACCGGCAGGTAAGTCAATCTTACCTGCCTTTTTATTGCCGCTCTCATCTCCCGCCCGGCATAAACAGCAGCCGAAAAAAAGGCCGCTCGCGCGGCCTTCGGCAATTGAACCCTTATTCAGGCTTCACTTCGATATAATTCAAATTCAGCGTGCTGCTGGTGTAGCGACGGATTTTATTGGTCAATTCAATATTACCGTCCAGCTTCTGATCATAAGAAGGAATGATCTCTTTCAGCTTGCTCTGCCACTCTGGTGTGGCCATCTGATCTTTGAACACTTTTTTCATCAGGCTCAGCATAATTGGCGCAGCCGTGGACGCCCCAGGAGAAGCGCCCAACAGCGCGGCAATAGAACCATCTTCCGAACTGACGATTTCGGTGCCGAGTTTCAGTACGCCGCCTTTATCTTTATCTTTTTTGATAACCTGTACACGCTGACCCGCGATAGTCAGTTTCCAGTCTTCTTTCTTCGCGTTGGGGAAATATTCCTGTAACGCGGTGAAACGGTCATCATCGTCCATCATCACCTGGCTTATCAGATACTTAACCAGATCGAAATTATCCAGACCCACACGCGTCATCGGCCAGACATTGGACAGCGTGACGGAATCAAACAGATCCCACAGCGAACCATTTTTCAGGAATTTACTGGAGAATGTGGCGAATGGCCCAAACAGCACCACCGGTTTACCGTCAAAAATTCGAGTATCCAGATGCGGAACAGACATCGGCGGCGCGCCTACCGAGGCTTTACCATAGACCTTCGCCAAATGACGTTTCACGACTTCAGGATTGTCCGATACCAGGAACTCTCCTCCCACCGGAAAACCGCCATAACCATCCGCCTCAGGAATGCCGGATTTTTGCAGCAACTGCAATGCCGCACCGCCCGCGCCGATAAAGACAAACTTGGCTTTGATCACGCTTTTTTTCTCGCCGTTCTTCAGATCGGCGTAAGTCACGCTCCAGGTGTTGTCCGCATTACGCTTGATATCGCGAACTTCAGAATTAAGGTGCAATGCAAAATTCGGCTTTTTCTTTAGCGAGTCCACCAACTGGCGGGTGAGCTCGCCATAGTTCACGTCCGTCCCGATCGGCATACGGGTAGCGGCAACTTTCTGTGTCGGATCACGCCCCTCCATCACCAATGGCGCCCATTCTTTAATAACGTTGGGATCTTCCGAGAACTCCATGCCACGATATAGCGTGCTATGTTGCATCGCTTCGAAGCGGCGGCTCATAAAACGTGTATTTTCATCGCCCCAGACAAAGCTGATATGCGGTACGTTGTTGATAAAGGACTGCGGATCGTGAAGAACGCCGTTTTTAACCTGGTAGGACCAGAACTGGCGTGACACCTCAAAAGCTTCGGTGATCTCGATCGCTTTGCTGATTTCTATCGGGCCGTCGGGATTATCCGGCGTATAGTTAAGCTCCATAAACGCAGAGTGCCCCGTCCCCGCGTTATTCCAGCCATTCGAACTCTCCTGCGCCACATTATCCATACGCTCAACCATATCGATTGACCAGTCTGGCTGTAGCTCTTGCAGATAGACACCCAGTGTAGAGCTCATGACGCCGCCGCCGATCAACACCACATCGGTCGTTTTATCGGCAGGTTGATTATCTTCAGCTTGAGCAAGTTGGGTGATCCCTAATACACTCAAACAGAGGATCGTAGTAAGTAGTTTCTTCATTCTTATCTCTCGATTTATGGAATTTTTTATTGTTGCAGTTGAATAGCCCCATCCCATCGTTAGCGACAATGTTGTCCCTTAACGCATATCAAAAAATCGTTGTTATAACCTTTTTGTTAATCAGTTTTTTTAACAAAAAAATCAGCCTACTGACTCAGATGCGCGCTAAGGCTATACGCTAATGCCGTAATATTATTCTTATCTGACGAAGGAAAATAAATTTTTGTAATTAAAAAAATGAAAACAATATAGTAACTTTTAAGAAACAAAACAAATGCCAACATAAATGTAAGCTTAGCAGTATTTTATAAAAGCTAAAGGCACTCAGAGGTGCCTTGTCCACTACGCTTACTGGTCAGCATCAATTTCGCCGAGCGAATCTTGTATCGCCGAGTCATTGGGGTGAGCTTGCGGCGTAATCTGTCCGTCGCTGGCCAGAAAATCATGTCGCTGGAAATACGCCTCGCGCATCATCATATAGGGATCGGAAGAGTTGCGCAGCAGGCCATCGGAATCAAGCAACTGGGCTCGCGTCTCCAGCCCTTCAATCGCCCATTTGCCCGCGGACATCCAGAACGTCAGATAGCTCAATACCGGATACAGCGTATCCACGACGCCGCCGCCATCTTCACGCAACGTCGCGCTGCCGTAACCCGGCAACACCACATAAGGCCCATAGCCCATACCATAGCTGCCCAATGTATTGCCGAACCGACGCGATTCCTCTTTCGCCAGTTTGGGGTTGGCCATGGATGCCACATCAATCAAACCGCCCATACCCAGCAGGGTATTCAGGAAAAAGCGGTTAAAATGAATCATCGCTTTATACGGCTTGCCCTCAACAAAATAGTTCACCATGGAAGCAGGTTCTTCCAGGTTACTAAAAAAGTTGCTCAGGCCATTGCGCGCTGGTGTGGGTACATAGTCACGCCAGGCAACCGCTGCCGGTCGTACCAGATAAGGATCCAGCACATCGTAGTTAAAACTGAACATGGTACGGTTAAAGCCTTCAAGCGGATCAGAACGCCCTTCTTGAGACTGATCCCCGGAACTGGCGCAGCCGACGAGTAACACGCTGGCAAACACCACCCCGCTCAGGCGGTAATTCATATCTGTTCTCCCTGATTATGTTGCGTTGTGCGCCGCAGCTGAGAATAGGCATTCCCAGCGCGTGTGCGCCCAACCAAATGGCAAGCCAGAGCGCTTACTGCCAACAGTTTACCATTTTATGGTTTAGCTTCTACTTTGGCTTATGCATCCCTACCTTTTTCAGAGGTTTGCCAGATAATTCTCTGTGCCGAGGGCAATAACGCTAACCGGCATGACAGATCATAGCATAGGGCTGCAAGAACAGATGTCGAAGCAGGCGGTACCATATGTTTTGAAAGCAACTACGCTTACCATAAGGAAAAAGAACATAGCGAGAACCTGATGAATCAATCTTCTGAGAAGAATAACAATGTTGATGAAGAAAAAACGGATGCCTACGATGAAAACAGAGAGGTAGAAAGCGAAGAAAATACCCGCGGTCAAGATATTGAGGTAAATGAAAAAATATTGCCCTCTCCCGCCGCCGCCATTCACGAGGCGCTGCGTCAGGAAGGACAAAAAGAACTGCAACGCGATGCGATGGCATTGTTGTGGTCAGCTATCGCTGCGGGCCTGTCGATGGGAACATCCTTTATGGCTATCGGTATGCTGCATATCAATCTGGTTGGCGTTCCTGGCGGATTTTTACTGGAAAGCTTCGGCTATACCATCGGTTTTGTCATCGTCATTATGGCCCGCCAGCAATTGTTTACCGAGAATACCGTAACAGCCGTACTGCCAGTGATGCATAAGCCAGTCGGTCATAATTTTTATCTGTTGTTCCGATTGTGGAGCATTGTGCTGATGGGCAATTTAATTGGCACCGCACTGGCTGCCCTCGCCTTCACCTACATGCCGGTGTTTGATGGTGAAACGCGGAAAGCGCTGCTCGAAATATCCATGAAAGTCATGAAAAACTCACCTACGGAAATGTTCGCCAACGCGGTGGTTTCCGGCTGGATCATCGCCACCATGGTCTGGATGCTGCCACACGCAGGAGCGGCCAAGATAGTCGTTATCATCATCATGACCTGGATGATTGCCTTCAGTAATCTCACGCATATTGTTGCGGGCGCGTCAGAGATTTTCTACCTCATCTTTATCGGCGAAATCACCTGGCAAAACTTTATCTGGCCCTTCGCCCTGCCGACGCTGGCGGGTAACATCATCGGCGGCACCTTTATTTTCGCGTTGATGAGTCATGCCCAGATCCGCAACGACATGAGCGACAACGCCAGACTTGAAGCAGAAAAACGAAAAAAGAAAACAAGGCAGAGAGAATAAGAAAAAGAGTCCGATTGCTGACAGTTTAAGCAAACGCGCGGTTAAGTACTTATTTTCAGAACGAAAATGAGTATAATGACCGCGCCGCACGTCCCCATAGTTAAATGGATATAACGAGCCCCTCCTAAGGGCTAGTTGTAGGTTCGATTCCTGCTGGGGACGCCAGAACACGCTCTTACACGCTCCCCAATCGTCTAAAAAACCCTTTAAAACAAGCAAGATAATCAAAACCCTGTTAGACCGTAATAAACAGCAATGAACTTAGCATCAGGGTCTTGATACGCCAACCAAAGCGGACTAAAAAGCATGGAGAGCAGAAAGAAGAACGATGGATGGATTGTTGGCGATAGGTGGCGCGGCTTAATATGACGAAATAATCAAATTTGCCATGAACGGGCAACATCGATGCCAACTTCCCGATGGCGACATTGCCCGTCCCGCACATTGTGGTTACGCTTTTTTCCCCCACAGTCGACCAATCTGGTTGACGACAAACAGCACAATAGCGCCAAGGATAACACCCACCACCAGATTAGCCAGATTTGCCACCAGCATGGCGCCAAGTGTGCCAAAACGTTCGCCAAAAACGGTGATGGCATGATAAAGGCGTGGCACGCCGTGTACCACAATACCCCCACCGACCAAAAACATCGCCAGCGTCCCGACGACGGACAGCACTTTCATCAACCAGGGCGCGGCAACCAGGAGTCCGGCTCCCACTTTTTGCGCCACAATGGAGGCACGCTGTTCTAACCACATCCCCAGGTCATCCAGTTTGACGATGCCGGCCACAATGCCATACACCCCAACCGTCACCAGAATTGCAATCCCCGACAACACAAGCACCTGATTAAGCAGCGGCGCCTCAGACACGATCCCCAGCGTGATCGCGATAATCTCGGCCGAAAGAATAAAGTCGGTACGGATCGCCCCTTTCACTTTATCGGTTTCATACTCTGAAGAGTCCGCCTGAGCAGCGGCCAATAATCGCTGCTGTCGGGCTTCCGGGGTTTTCTGGTTTTTATCGGGGTGCAGACTGTGCATCACTTTTTCCACCCCTTCATAGCAGAGGTAGGCCCCCCCAATCATCAACAACGGCGTGATCGCCCAGGGGAGAAATGCACTGATAAGTAATGCCATCGGCACCAGAAAAACTTTATTCAGAAACGAACCTTTTGCTACCCGCCAGACCACGGGCAGTTCACGATTCGCCTTTACCCCGCTTACCTGCTGCGCGTTCAGCGACAGATCGTCGCCCAGTACCCCAGCCGTTTTTTTAACAGCCATCTTCCCCATGACAGAAATATCGTCCAGCAACATGGCGATATCATCCAACAGCGTCAGTAAACTTGCTCCAGCCAAAGTATCTTTCCTTATTCGGGTTCATGATGTTAACGACAGGGTATATACCTGTATTTCAGACATCAGCATAGACGGAATCCCGCCAGAATCCCATTCCCCACTGACAAATCGCGTTTCCTTCTGTCATGCGCCTTTTCCGTTCCAGTAGAAATCCGGATACACTTTTAGTTATAAAAAAACAAAATATATAACTTTTAAGTATTAATGAAAAAAATAAATTAGCCGATCTATTTTACGATAACACATTCTTTTACCGTGTTACTCCGCTTGTCACTATTTACATCATTGCTGGGCCGCGTCGTTGATATCATGAAACTGGAGAAGGGGCAGTGTTTTCCGTAAAGGGAGCATTCTACCGTTAGTTATAATAATCAATCCGGTTATTAATAATGATCTTATATCAATCATTTGGCCTTAATACATTGAAGTGTCTCACTGGCATGAAAATTGTCAGTATTAAATAGATATAAGAAGGAGTTATATTGTGGTTATACCAGATATTCAGCCCCTGAATGTAAATCTCCAACCCAATATGCCTACGGTTGGCGTTCCGACCAATGCGGATGCCGTTACTGCTATCGGCACGGGCAATAAAACCGACACATTCACAAATTCTGACTCATCCCCTTCAATGACATTCCAAAATGGGACGAGTACGCTAGTCACACTGTCATCCGATAAAAAACGTATGGCCGAGGAAGAGAATGCGGAAAGGAAACCCGATAAAGATCAGCAGGATAATCAGCAGAAAGCCGCTTCCGAACATAAGATCGCCATGCAAGGGATCCCCTTGTATGACGGTAAGCTGATTTCTGTTATTAAATATCCGAATGGACAATCCGAAATGTTTGATGCGTTTACCGGAAAACGAATCACGCAAGAAGATCTCGCCTTAGTGAGTTTCCTGCAAGGGCCGGGAAAAGAACAGGTATTAACCTTTGAAAGCGCCACATCGTACAGCAATATGTCCGCCGCTGAAATTTATCAGCAGATTCAGGAAATGCTGCACAACAATCCAGAATAAAATGCATCATCTTAATTTTCACAGGAAACTGTTATCAAGTTAACTTTTTATCGTTATAACTATGCTGTTTCTTTTAATTAAAAATAGAATCTTATTTTTATTCTTTAGCCGTTGAACAATGATCATTTTCGTTTATTGATTTACAGATATTGGTTTACAGACTCAGACTGCACGACAAACGCACCTTATTGATAACGCTGACCTTGTGTGACCGCTACCATTACACAAGGCCGGCGTATCAGGCACGTCATTATTTCAACAATCTCACTTTGCAGCTTTTCCCTTTTATCTTGCCTTGTTGAAGTTGTTGCAGCGCCCGCTTCGCACTGGCTTTGCGGATAGCCACATAAGCATGCATGGGAAACATATCGATTTTGCCGACGTCCGCTGCGGTCAAACCCGCTTCACCGGTCAATGCGCCCAGAATATCACCCGGACGAATTTTGGCTTTACGACCACCATCGATGCACAGCGTCATCATTTCCGGCGCCAGTTCAGCGACGCCACTGCGACTGATTTCAGCAGTTGATGACCAATTGATTGGTATACCCAGATAATCTTCGAGCAAATGAGCGCGATTCATCTCCTGCGGTACACATAAACTGACGGCCAGCCCTTGCATTCCCGCCCGTCCGGTGCGGCCAATACGGTGAACATGCACTTCTGGATCGAAAGCCAGTTCGAAATTCACGACCAGTTCCAGTTCTTTTATGTCCAGACCGCGAGCAGCCACATCAGTCGCCACCAACACGCGGCAACTGCGATTGGAAAAGCGTACCAATACTTGATCGCGATCGCGCTGTTCCAGATCGCCATGTAGCGCCGACACACTGATACCACGTGAATCCAATGCGTCAAATACGCTCTGGCAATCACGTTTTGTGTTACAGAACACCACGCATGACGCTGGCTGATAATGGTTCAGAATAGCGATCAACAGCGGTAAACGCTGCTCTCTGGTGGTTTCATAAAAACGCTGTTCGATGGCCGGTTCAGCATTTTCATCAACCACGTCGACGCTCAATGGCTGACGCTGAACGCGGGCGCTAATCTGTTCGATTTCATTCGGATAGGTGGCGGAAAACAGCAATGTCTGACGAGTTGAAGGCGTATAACTGATCACATCATCAATCGCGTCCGTAAACCCCATATCCAGCATGCGATCCGCTTCATCCAGCACCAGCACTTTCAATGCATCAAGCGACAGCGATTGCTTACGCAAATGATCCTGAACGCGCCCCGGCGTACCTACCACAATATGCGGTGCATGAACCAACGAATCCAACTGATGGCCCATAGGCTGGCCGCCGCACAGTGTCAGAATTTTGATATTCTGCGCAAAACGCGCCAAACGACGTAGTTCCTTACTCACCTGATCCGCCAGTTCACGCGTTGGACACAGCACCAACGCCTGAGTAACAAACGCCTCGACAACAATCTGATTGAGCAGGCCAATACCGAAAGCCGCCGTTTTACCGCTGCCGGTTTTCGCCCTGGCGCGCACATCGGCGCCACGCAGGATGGCCGGTAACGCAGCGGCCTGAACAGGGGTCATTGCGGCGTAGCCCAGTTCATTAAGATTAGATAACTGCTCGGCAGGCAGAGCAAGGGAAGAAAATGCGGTTGTAATCACAATAATTACTCTTATTACCAACAGTGACACGACGAGAGCTTACGCCAGTCCACTGACGGCGCATGATGAGTGGCAATAATAACAGAGATGGCCACGGTTGCCCGATTTACCTGATAATATTGCCAGCGGCAGATCCAGAACCGGCCTGATATCGAGATTAACCAGACTGACGAATAAAGACAGGAGCCGAGATTGAGCGGTTTCACTCTTTAGCGGCTATCGGCGCTGAACGCTTTTTAATGCTATTTCGGTAAATATAGTGTCCCAACCCTCTTGAATTATGTCCCTCACTCAGCGTAGATTGAGCGCCGATCCCGTCATAACTAGTGTGACCTCTGGTGATGACAACGGGGAAGTGTTTTCCCGCTACGCAAAAGCAAACGGAACGCATTCCCTTCCATAATAAAACGCACAATCGGGATCGTTGCTGGCGTGGTTTCTGCTGGAGAATATATCGGTGAAGTATTTTTTTATGGGTATCTCATTCTGTCTGGTTGTTTGGGTGAGTACTTTTATACTGATGGTGGAATAACCAGTCATTTTGCCTGACGGAACAAATCTCCTGAAAGGCGCGGAACAGAGATGAACAAAGCGCAGGCTGATGGTGTAAATACCCTCAGCCTGTTTTTACAAGATACGTTTGCTATGCGCCTATCCCGTTAATCAGGATGCTAATGCCGCCGCCGACAGCCAGCCAGGGGCCGAATGCCAACGGTTGATCCGCCTTTTTCCGCCGCACCCAACGCCACGCTAACGTAGCAATCAATCCGCTCAAGGCGGCGATAAGCACCAGATTGGGTAATGCGCGCCAGCCCAGCCACCCGCCCAGTGCCGCCAATAGTTTAAAATCGCCATATCCCAGCGCGTCTTTGCCTGTGAGTAATTTAAATCCCCAGTACAGCAACCAGAGAGACAGATAACCGGCAATCGCCCCAATCACCGCATCATCCAGGGAAACAAACGTACCCGACAGGTTAAACATCAGGCCCAGCCAGAGTAAAGGCAGCGTCAGCGCATCGGGCAGCAGCCATGTATTCATATCAATGACCGTCAACGCCAACAGGAACGATAGCAGGATCAACGCGCCCCATAGCGTCATACCGGGCGGCCACAGTAACCCGGCGGCCATGAAGAACAACATGGACAGCGCTTCAATCAGTGGATATTGCGCGGAAATCGGTCGCTGGCAGCATCGCGAGCGACCACGCAACCATAGCCAGCTAACTATCGGAATATTGTCTTTTATCGCGATGGCATGGCGGCAGTGCGGACAACCAGAGGGCGGCCACCAGAGATTATAACGCGGTTCATCAACAGGCAGCGGCAACCCAAGTTGCGCGCAGGCATCCCAATGCCAGCGCCGCTCCAGCATGAGCGGCAACCGGTAAATCACCACATTCAGAAAACTGCCCACCATCAAGCCAGCCAATGCTAACGCAGCCAGCCACCCTGCGGGAAATCCCTCGGCAAATGCCAATATCCCTTCCATGTCAATTCCATCCTGATACTCAATAATGACCTTGAATAAACGCTCTCCCCGCTTAAGCCACAGGCATATTTTCATAGTCTGTACGATACGCCAATGGCGTCAGGCCGGAGGGTTTGGTTATTGCGAATCGCTGCGCAATTATTGCTGAAAAATCGTCTGAAAACTCAGGCAAAAGGCCAGACGGCGTTACTCTTCATCCGGCCTCGCCAGTAATAATCTGCTGATATCGACACTGCCGGGACTTTGATCCACGGCGGCGACATCCAGCGCCAGCACCCTGACGCCATATTTCTGCTCCAACTCGTTCAACCAACGGATTAGCACATTGAAATCACTGCGCGCCAACGCCACCGTAATCTGGTTGCCTTGTGGTTGCAATCGCACTACCGTCAGGCCGTAACGCCCGGAGCTTTGCGATACCAGAATGGGCAGGCTGATATCGCGCCCCTGGACGTCTTGTTGCGCCTGCTCGTCTTCCGGCAAGTTCACCGCCTGCTTTTGTATCCACTCAACCGTCTGTTGTTCGCGGGAAATGATGCGTTGCCATTGGTGCTCGCGGGTCTGCCAGGGCTGCCATATCGCGTAATACCCCAGACAAAGTAATAGCATACCGGCACAAACCAACAGCAACTGCCGCTCACGTGGGTTCATGGCGCGCCAGCGTTGCCGCAATGCGTTCATGGCCGACTCCTTAATGTTAATCGTCCTTCAACATAGCCTTCTTCCTGCCGCATCTCGCCCGCCTGAACCTGGTAGTACACCGCCGCCTGTTGTTGCAGTTGTTCCAGCGCCTGATATGACGTTGCTTTCAACGCTACTCGCAGTTCGGTGCCTGACGCCTCATAAGACAGGGATTCAATCTGTACATCGCTATTGCGCGTGACGATCTGCTGCAACGCCGTGAGTTGGCTGAGTAACCCCTGCGTCCCCTTTGCCGCGGACGCGCGTTGCAACCGCTGCTGCATTTGCAGTCGGGGATTAATCACCGCGGTTTCTGACGGGAATAGCTGCCGATAGACGCGGATGCTTTCCTGACGCCAGTATGCCGCTTGCCGGTAAAGCTGATAATGCGTCCATCCCATTTCGCCAATCAATAGCAGCAAGTAACATAATAGCGCGAGGGCGACTCCCCGCCAGGGAAGCAAGGTATGACACCACGTTTTAACCGACGCAAACTCGCCCTGCCGCAAATCGGCTGAAGGCGACAGCGTGCCCTTCGCCGCCAGCGCAAATAAATCCGTTTCAGGCAGAGTTTGCCATTCGCTCAGCGAGAGTCCCTCGCCAGTGGCCGGCGCCGCGCTATAGCAGTAGATGACGGGCAACGGCGCGCATGCGATCAGTAGTTCGGCGAACCACGAAGACTCCGCAGCCATGGCATGACCATTTTCCTGTCGAAACAGCCATGTCCCGTTGTGATTCAGCGCGCTCCAGCCGTCTTTATGCCGTGGCAATATCTGCGCATCGGGTAGCAGCGAATCCACCGCAATCCCTGACTTCGCACACTGCGATAACCAATGACGCATACGCCTTTTTTCCACCACGGCAACCGCGCCCGTCTCCCCTTGTCGTTCCAGTAAAGCAAAGTGCAGTTTTTCAATATCGGTAGCCAGTTGATCTTCCAGCATAAACGGCACCACTTGCGCCAACTGCCGCCGAGCCTGAGCAGGAAGCGTCAGCGTATGTACAGTCACATCCGTGGCTGGCACCAACACGCGGGTAAACGCCGGAGCCGGATAGCCAGCTAATGATTCACGCACCTGTTCCGCACTGCCGCTCCCCTGCGCCACAATCTGATCGCCGTCGTTTGTTCTCATCTGCCATTCAATGGCGTCCCCCTCTTCAGAGGGCAGCCGAACAATCAGACCGGTTTTTCTGCTGTGCTGGGATTGATTCATGGATTCACCGTCCTATATCCTCCGTATTGCCGCTGCACGACCAATGCTTTTTGCCCACTGAGTTGAATTAAACTACGTTGATAAAAGTCACTGTCACCAACGCGCACATGCAGTTGCGCGAAGAACCATTCACTTTTCACAGTCAGTATGCTTTGCAGGGTATTTTTACTATTTTCAGGCAATAATCCCGTTTGCTGAAGCACAGACAAACTCTCCCAGCCAGTACGCGGTCTTTTCTGTATCAACGCCACAGCTTGCGGCACCGTCATTTCCTTCAGAAAAAGCGCCGCCAGCAGCGGCGCCTGCGCCTCCGTCAGCGTATTGATATTGACCAACAGCGTTTCGACCGGCAATACACAGACATAGGGCAACAAGCGCTGATAGAGATCAGCGTCCATGCCATATACCGCACGCAATTCGCTGATCTCGCTCATGTCCCGGTTTCCCGTCTGATAGGGCACGGGTAGCGAGGCATAAACTTCATCCTCGGCGCCGTTCGTCAGCGGATGACTATCATTGTCAACCCAGTCGCGCGCGGCGGCCACAATCTGTTCCGCTCGCGTCGTTTCCACACCCAGATGCTGCAATAGCATGCGCAAAACCTGGGCAGGGTAAGGTATGGTTGACGGCGTATTGGTATTACCGCTGCCTTGATTGATCGCATTGAGATTAAAACAGGCGCCGGCATCCTGTAGCTGTACGGACACCTCCCCCCCGTCAACCGGAAACTTGCGGCCCGGTTGCGCCCAGTTTTGCGCCAGATGCGTGATGCCCGGTTCGCTCAGGGCATCACGCTGCAAGAGTTTGCCCGCCAGCGCTTCCGTACCCAGGGCATACCATTTGGCCTGCTGGCGGCCAAGCTGACTGTCCATGCGCAAAAACGTCTTGCCGCTGCGCTCGGTAATCACCGCGGCTATCGTCACCATCAGTGCCAGTATCAGCAAGACCACCAGTAGCGCGACGCCACGCTGACGAGACGACATCATTTAACCGGCCCGGTGGTAATAAAGTAGATACGCGACATTTCACCGTAGTCCCTTAACGTCAGGATGACTTCGATTCCTTGTGGAAGCTGAGTCTTATTTTCCCAGCGATCCCGCCAGGTTTTATTAGTGAAGAAACGCAGGCGGAATCCATCAACCTGCGTCAGCAACGGCGTTACCCACGGCTCCACGCCGTCGATGGGATCGGGATGCGGATAGGTAAGACGCTCCAGCAGGTTATTACGCAACCGGTAAGCCACAGGCTGAAGTTCAGATCGAGGCAACAGACCGAACGGATTCTGCCAGCCGCTACGCATAAAACTGACGCTCCAGTCGTCGCTTTTCCGTTGATCCCTGCCGGCGTAAAACAGGGACGAACCGCCGCGACTACCACGGGCAATCATCTGCGAGAAATCGTTATCCATCTGCGTGAAAGCGCGTTGCAGTTCACCCAGCCGCTGCGCCTTGCGTTGGGAAATTTCATCGTTACGTATGACGCCATTCAACACCTGAAAAGCGCTGAGACTCAATGCGGCGAAGATAGCCAACGCCAGCAGCATTTCCAGCAACGTAAAACCCTGCTGGCGCGCACGTTCTGAGGGTTTTCCCGGTACTGTTTTCACCGATATCACGGTTTCACCACATAAGTGCGTAGCGTGCCGTCGGCAGCCAATGCGTCTTTATCCCGCCGCACTTCAACATCCAGCGCCCGGAACTGGGGATCATCCATTTCCACCCCTTGCCAACGCCAATACCAGCGTTGACCGGCGAACTGCGTTTCTCCTTTTATCCAGCGAGTTTCAGGCCATTGCTGTTCAAGGCGCAGCCGCACCTGTTGGTTTTCCGCAATCCAGCCAGCAAAGGTTTTCTCTTCCAGTCGGCTCAGGCTTGCCGCCTGCTTTGCCGTAGTCTGCAAAACCGCAACCCCCGCCAGCGCAAAAACCGTTAGCGCCACCAGCACCTCCATTAACGTCATGCCTTGCTGTCTGTTCATGGCATCTCTCCCTGTTTGAATGACGTTCGCATCATGCCGTTGCCGTCCACCTCCAGCCAGTTCGACAGGGATTTGTCGTTCTCAGCGTTCAGCAACAGTCTGAAAGGGGTGATTTCTCCGCCGGGGAGGATCAGGATGTCGGGTTCATCGTTATCTTTTTCACGCCTTTTTTGCGCTTTTTTGCCATTTAATTGCAACAGTTCAAAACGCAATGCATCCGGCACGGCGGCGGAAGGATTAACACGGTAAGGCCGCCAGGGGCGCCATTGATAGCCTTTCCCGTTGGCATCGCCCCCGGCGCCAGATAAGGTTTCCCGTTGTAATTGATAAAACTGCCAACGGTCAGGGTATATCCGTACTCCCAACATCAACTCATTGATTTGACTGGTTTCCGCGGCAAACGCCAGTTGGGTCTGGAAACGGGCCAACTGCCAGGCGCTGTCATTCTGCCGCTCGGCTGGGAACGCCATGACCACCAGGGTGGCGGCCACCCCCGCCAGCAAAACGACCAACATCATTTCCAGCAAGGTGAACCCTCGCTGATAGCGTCTCGTTGACCGTGTTGTTGTCATGACACCTGACTTCCCTGCTCCGGTTGATATGACGAGCGCAATAACCCGCTTATTTGCTGTTGAGATTCCAGTTGCCGATATCATCTTCCGTGTCCGGCATGCCATCCGGCCCGAATGAGAAGATATCCAGCTTGCTATGCTGGCCGGGGTTCATGAGTTGATATTCCGCGCCCCACGGATCCTGCGGCAGACGCCGGATATAGCCATCCTGAGAGTAATTGCGCGGTTCCGGTTGCACCGTTGGTTTTTTCACCAGCGCTGGCAATCCCTGTTCTGTTGTCGGATAGCGATTGTTGTCGAGTTTGTACATATCCAATGCACTTTCCAGCGATACAATATCGCTAATGGCTTTTTGCCGATCCGCCTTTTCCTTGTTCCCCATCAGGTTCGGCACGACCAGACTCGCCAATACGCCGAGAATGACGATAACCACCATAATTTCCAACAGGGTAAAACCACGTTGACGTTGTTGCATCCTTACTTTTCCTCACTTAAATGTTACGAACTCATTAACGTATTCAGTTGCAGGATCGGCTGTAGAATGGCGAGGACGATAAACAGCACAATCGCCGCCATACTCACCACCAGCAAAGGTTCAAACAGTCCCAGCGCCAGCGTCATCTGCGCGTTGAATTCACGATCCTGATTATCCGCCGCCCGCTCCAGCATACTGTCCAGTTCGCCGCTGCGTTCGCCGCTGGCGATCATGTGGCGCATCATGGGGGGAAACAGCGCCGTCTGCTCTAATGCTTTGTGCAAACTGACGCCTTCCCGCACCGCATCCGCCGCCAACGCCAGCCGATGACGGGCGTAGTCATTGGTCATGACGTCGCCGCTGATGCGCATGGCCTGCAACAAGGGCACGGCGCTGGCGTTCAGAATGCTCAGCGTGCGGGCGTAACGCGCAGTATTCAAGCCTCTGGCGATACGCCCTAGCAGCGGCAAAAACAGCAATCGTCGATGAAAAACAATGCGCCGTTTTTCCTGACGCAACAGCCCCCTCAGCACGATGAAGCCCGCCAGCAACGCCAGAGCAATCCAAGGCCCCGCCATACGCACCGCATCGCTTATTCCCATCAATATCCGCGTTGACAACGGCAGCGTCTGTTTCATATGGATAAACTGTTCGACCACTTTGGGAACCACGGCTGACAGCAGAATGCTGACAACGGCAATCGCCACCACGGTCAACATGCAGGGATAAATCATGGCTTGTTGTATCCGGCTGCGCATCTGCTGACGCTGCTCGGTATAGTCCGCCAGCCGATTAAGCACCGCATCGAGATGGCCGGAGGTTTCCCCCGCTGCCACCATCGCGCAATACAGACGTTCAAAACTGCCGGGAAAACATTTCATGGCATCCGCCAACGAATGGCCTTCCATGACTTTGCCGCGAACCGCCGCCATCAACTGGCTTAAATGCGGTTTTTCGCTCTGCCTGGCGACCGCATCCAGCGCTTCTTCCAACGGCAGGGAGGCCGCCACCAGCGTCGCCAGTTGCCGGGTGAGTAGCGCCAAATCGGACGCGCTGATACGGTGTTTTCGCCGCAGAGAAAAACCGGTTGAAGCGGATTTTTGCTGTCTACTGTGGTTTTCGCTCAATGCCACGGGTAGCAGACCACGCTCACGCAGCAACTGACGCGCTTGTCTGGCTGAATCCGCCTCCTGCGTGCCGCGACATTTTTTCCCCTGAGCATCCAGTGCCTGATAGTGGTACTGCGCCATATCACTCCTCTTTGGTTACGCGGATCACTTCTTCCCAGGTCGTGATCCCGGCCAGCACTTTCTCCAGACCGTCTTGTCGGATCGTCTTTCTATCAGCCCCCAGTATTTGCGCGATCGCCATTTCCCCCTCACAGCGGTGAATGGCCGTCCGTACCCGATCATCAATCAGTACCAGTTCATGAATCCCGATGCGGCCCCGATAGCCGGTAAAGTTACATTGCGCACAGCCGACGGGATGACGCAGCATTGTGTCCGGCGGCACGCCCATTTGTTCCGCATGAACGGCATCAACCTGCTGCGGTTGGCTGCACTCAGGGCACAACGTGCGTACCAGACGTTGCGCCAACACCCCCAGCAGCGATGTCGACAACAGAAAAGGCTCCACCCCCATGTCCTGCAAGCGCGACAGCGCCCCTAACGCACTGTTGGTATGCAGCGTGGAGAGCACCAGGTGGCCGGTGAGTGAAGCCTGTACCGCAATCTGCGCGGTTTCACCGTCACGAATCTCGCCCACCAGCACGACATCCGGGTCCTGACGCAAAATCGCCCGCAAGCCACGGGCAAAGGTCATGTCCACTTTGACGTTAACCTGCGTTTGCCCAATCCCCGCCAGTTCATATTCGATGGGATCTTCCACCGTCATGATATTGCGCTCCGCCGCATTCAGCCGACTGAGCGCGGCATAGAGGGTGGTGCTTTTCCCCGATCCGGTTGGCCCGGTTACCAGAATAATGCCGTGCGGACGGTGGATCAGCGTATCCAGTTGCTGACGATGGGCGGACGACATCCCCAGCGTGGCCAGATCCAACTGAACGCTGTTTTTATCCAGCAAACGCAAGACTACGCGCTCCCCATGACTGGAAGGCAACGTCGATACCCGCACGTCAATCGCCCGACCGCCGATACGCAGCGCCATGCGGCCATCTTGCGGTATGCGCTTTTCAGCAATATCCAGCTTCGCCATCACCTTGATACGCGATACCAGAAGCGACGCCAGCTTACGTTGCGGTCGCAGAATTTCGCGCAGCACGCCGTCCACGCGGAAACGAATTTGCAGATAACGCTCATAGGTTTCAATGTGAATATCCGACGCCTTGTTTTTAATGGCTTCGGTGAGCATGGCATTGATCAAGCGGATAATCGGCGCGTCATCGTCGGTATCCAGCAGATCGTCGCTGTCCGGCAACTCTTCAGCCAGCGTATAGAAATCCATTTCATTACCGATGTCTTCCATCAGACGCCGCGCCTCCTCGGAATCACGCTGATAGCTGACAACCAGTTGCCGCTCGAATTCCGCTTCCGTCACACGTTGGATCTTGAGCGGATAACCCGCCACGCGGCGCGCTTCCAGCAGCGCGAAGGCTGGCGTCCGCGCCACACAGATCGCCTGTTGATTGCCGTCTCCCTCGCCTTGCAACAACAGAATCTGTTGTCCTTTGGCATAGGCAAAAGGCAATACCGGACGTAATTCAATCATGCGCGGAGAAATGTCGCTCATCGCCCCTCCGCGGGATAAAACGCCACGATGGAGGATTGCACCTGGCGGAACGTGTAGGCGTTGCCGGTCGGCGGTAGATTCAGGAGGTCGTTGCTCAATAAGCCTTCGCCGCGCTTGACATCCCGCTGCCGCTCCTGCTCCTCGCTAAACGAATGGTATTTTTCCGAAGAAGCGCTCTGATACTGATTGCGATCGCGAATAATAGAAGGACGAATAAACAACATCAGATTACGTTTTGAAACCTGTCGGCTATTGGAGCGGAATAGGTATCCCAACAGCGGAATGTCGCCCAATACCGGGACTTTATCCATGCTTTCCCGCGTACTTTTATCCAACAAGCCGCCGACGACCACCGTTTCACCGCTGCTCACCAGAACGGCATTGTTGACGGTGCGCGTGTTAAACGTGGCGCCAAGCTCCGCACTGCTACTGGATGCGGAGTCGGCCACGCTGGAGACTTCCTGTTCAATCTCCAGCAATACGGAATCGCCTTCATTAATTTGTGGCTTCACCTTCAGCTTGATGCCGACGGTTTTACGTTCCACCGTATTGAAGATATTGTCGCCGGAGGTCGTCTGGGAACCCGCCAAAACCGGCACTTCCTGCCCGACATTGAAAGTAGCTTCCATATTGTCCAGCGTCACGATGCTCGGCGTCGCCAGAATATCGTTCTTGCTGTTGCTCGACAGCGCGGTGAGCAGCATTGACCAGTTGCCCTGGTAGAAGCCGGCGGCAATACCGTTAAAGCTGTTGAGCGCACTCGTGGCGGAGGTCGTGAGCGTGCCGTCTCTTTTGTACTGATCCGCGCCCGCGACCATCGTGGAAATCGGCAGGCCGGTGTTGGTGAATTGTGTCATCCCGGCATTTTTATTGGACCATTGAATACCCAGATTCATGCCGTCGGCGTCTTGTACCTCCGCAATAACCGCTTCCACCAACACCTGAGGCCGGCGAATATCCAATTGCGCGATCACTTGTTCCAGATCGCGCATCACATCCGGCGCGGCATTTACAATCAATGAGTTCGTCTGTTCATGCGCTTTAATGGATATTTCTTTGCGTAGCGCCGGTAACGCGTTCTGTTGTTCGGTTTTGATGCTATCGCCCACGCCCGTCAGCACTTCGACCAAATCGGTGGCTTTGGCGTATTTAAGATAGATAACTTTAGTGTTGCCCTGGACTGCCTGCTGCCGATCGAGTTGTTTGATCATATCGATCACCCGCTGACGGGAATTCGGCTCGCCGCGAACCAGCACGGAGTTGGTTCGCTCATCGGCGACGACATTGGCGGTCATCATGCCCGGCAACGCCGTTTTCTCGTCGGTTTTATTCAACTCGTTCACCAACTTCACCACTTCCAGCGAGGAAGCGTAGGAAAGCGGAACCGTGGTGACATTGCGATCGCCGGTTTTATCCACCCGCTCAACAATCGCCATCAGTCGTTTGATGACGGCGGCGCGCCCGGTCATCAGCAGCACGTTGGACGGCTCGTAATGCACCACGCTCCCGGCGCCGGCATTGTCATTCAACTGGCGCAGCAACGGCGCCAAATCACGCGCCGCAACGTTATTGACCGGCACCACGCGCGTCACCACTTCATCGCCAATGCCGGGTTCGTCATCACTGGCCAGTGGCATCGAGGTGGATTTCGCCTCTTTTGATGAGATAACTTTCAATACGTTATTATCCATCGGCACCACGGTGAAGCCATACACATCCAACACGCTGAGAAAGAACTGGTAATACTGTTCTTCATTCATCACGTCATAACTGCGCACGGTAATATTGCCTCTGACGGAAGGATCGATGATTACGGTTTTATTCAGATTTTTACTGACGGTATTGATGAATTCCTGAATATCCGTGCCTTTAAAACTGGCGGAAAACTCAGCGCTCCATGCCAGTGAAGAAATCACCAGAAGCATGCTGCTTCCCAACAGGCACAATCCTTTCCGTCGTGTGCTGCTAAACCATTTTCGCTTAGAAAACGGTTGTCCTTTACTAAACAAATTAGTCGTCTCCATCCAGTAGCAAATAAATATCCTGTTGTTGACCGTCGCGCTCCACAGTCAAATTGATTTCGCTCATGCCAGGCAACTGCGTTACTGCTTGTTGCGCTTGCTCGACATCCTGCAAATTGATGCCGTTTAACGCCACCACCAGATCGTTATCCTGTAAGCCCGCACGATAAAATAAATCCGGCTGTTTACCGGGATTAAGCAGATATCCCTTCAAAACCTCCTCTTCCATAACGGGAGAAAAGGTGAAGTAATCCAGGGTGCTTAGCGGTTGTTGCGGTGTCTTTTCCTGCGCTTGAGACTGGCTCAACGCGCCGGTGTTATCGCCTTCGGCATCATTTCGATATAAATGCAGCGCTTCATAACGCCCTTGATATTGCAATACCACTCGATCGGCAAAGATAGTCACAATTTTGGCTTCGTAGCCCGGCACCGCGTCCCCTTCGCCACGGCTGTATTGCTGACTATCTTTGGCGATAATGGCAATGGATCGACCATCATCCTCACTCGCCAAAATACCGGTAAGACTGATGCCTAATGTGGAAAGCGGGATATCCCCGCTTAGCGCGCCTGGCGCCGTCGGGGTAATGACGTCAGGCGAGCGACCGAACAATGTAAACTCACTCGATATAACCGGTTTTACTTTAGCCTGAGTCGGCTTGACGGAGATATTGACGGAACGAGGATCTTCAGGCTGTAGCACTCGCCAGGTGATGACCGCCAGTTGCTGGCAAATCAGCAGCCAAACGCACCCCAGAAGAACACGTCGAATCAGAGGTAATGGTAAGGATTGGAATTTTACCCGCAGCGTATTTAATGAAAACGCTTTAAAGGACCATGATTGAGATTGTGGCATTGCATATCGTCCATAATATAGCCCACGCCTTTCGCGTGGGCGTCAATCCTTATTCCGTCGCGGCTTCGCGGATGATGACCTCATCCCCCGTCGTCGTCAGGGAAGCCTCTCGATTAACCCGATCTTCCAGTTTGATATTTTTGCTATACCCAAATTTCCAGGCCGCTGAAACATTTTCAAAAATCACATTTTTGAACACGCTGTCTCGCAGGAAAGTAATGTCAGTGGCTTGGGTATTTTTGAATTTTACTCTTTCAAAATTCAAGCCTTGGTGATAGGCATCACGACTGAAAGAAAATCCATACGCCGCCGACATTTCAGCTACTGTCATTCCATCAACCAGAATGCTGTTTTCTTTCGCTGTACCATCAACTGTGACGTCAGAAACCGTCACATCACGGAACTGAGCCGGTTCAGCCGCAGGCTGGGTATCGTTCACATCCGCTTTATATTTGATGGTAAATACAAACGGCTGTTTGACAATACCACGCATTGCGTTGTTGCGAAAGACCACGTCACGTGCGCCTCCGCCATAATACGGGCGACTTTTCATACGCAACCCGACATCCGTCAAATTCATGACATTATCTTCGGCAACGATTTTCTCAATCCAGGCCCCGGTATGACTACCGGTAACGACAGCGCCATGACCTTTACGGAAGTAGTTATTGAAAATCCACGCGCCGCTTTGCGTTTTCTGCTGTTTTGCCGCCACTTCCGCGCCATAACCCGCGGCGAAATTGATACTGTCGTCGCCGGTATCAAAAAAGTTATTGAATACCATCGCATTCTGACTGTTGCCGAACTCGATACCATCGGCGTTATTCGCATCATAAGTGGTATGCACCAACGCATTCATCGCCACATTTTCGGATTCCAGCACCATCACGCCATGATAAGCCGGATTGAGGATGGTCAGCCCTTCCAGATACAGATTGCGGACGCCACGCAGCGTCATCAGACTGGAGCGACGATTCTTGTAAGCCTCATTACGCGACATCCCTTGCGCTACCGCTTTTTCAGTTTGATCTTTCGCCAGAATCCCATCATCGGACACCTTGCCAGCTTTACTTGCCCGGTATTGCGGCAGCGTTTTCCCCAATTCATCCGTAATGGTCGCCGCGCCGCCCGCCTTGAGGCCGCGCTTCCAGCCATTACCATCAATAGTGCCTTTACCCACGATACGGATATTTTTAAACGTGCCGGCGTGGGTACTGCCTTTATCATTGCTTTCTAAAACATTAATCAGTGACGGCGGACGTTTCGGCAACGGTGGATTGCTATAAGGATAGAGGTAATAACCGCGCGCCAGCGGATAATCATCGCCGCTTTGCGAACCGCGCAGTATCGCGCCTTCAGCCACTTCAAACGTCATATCGCTGTGTAGGAACAACGCGCCGGTCTTAAACTCGCCGCCCGTGACCACCACCTTACATCCTTGCGGATAAGTCGCTATCGTGCAGTCATCAATGGCTTTCTGAATCGCCTGAGTATCGTTGGTGACTCCGTCGCCTTTGGCGCCGTAATTGGTCACGTTCAGCGTCTGCGGCGTCGGCGTGGTTTTCTGGACGATTGTTTCACTGTCCGCCGATTCGTTACCGTCGGCATAAACCGCACGCACGGTGAACCGATATTCCGTATCCGGCGACAGACCCGTTACCTTGAAGTTTTGGAAACCGATACGGGTATGCCAACCCGTCGTATCGATAACACGATAAAAATTATCAATATAAGGCTTGGCCGGTGAATGGATATTCTGGTTATCAAGGGTTCCCCCCAACAGTTTTCCATTCATATAGACATGGTAATCCTTAATGGCGGAAGGTGCCTGGACCGGCTTCTCCCAGACCAGGACAACGCTTGAATCATCATAGGCAAGCGCGGGAACTTTCACATTCCGCGGCGCGGGCGCCAGGCCTGTCGTGACGTCAATGGCGGCATAAACATCTCCACTGCCTGCCAATAAACCACTTAATACCAGAGTGACGCTCAGTGTCATTCTGGCGCGGGATAAAAAATAAACCATATCATCATTTCCTATATTGTTTTACACGTAACGGTTAAAAAATGATTTATCCCCTGCCATTGAATCTCCTATCCAATAACAGGGGCTATTTTTACGCACAGTATATTTCATCAAACACTTCATAATATTTTATCATTAGCAAACAAATTAAAACGCCTGATAGTTAATTATATGTTTTTTATACCTCTTTTTTGTAAAGGATCGCCAGTTAAAAAAATAAAACCAATTTAATAAAAATATTTAAAGAGAGAAGAAATATAAATATTTCACCATATAATTACCAATATTACTTTTAGACTGGTAACAAACACCCACCTTTCACCCGTCTCTTTTGTTAAATAAATAATCAAAAAAGAAATACAAACCCATTAATAATAAAACATTATTTCATTAAATCACATCCCTGTTATTTTTTTGCGAGCCGTGTCAAAGTTTCATTTGCAATTATTATGAATTTAATGAATTTTCATCAAAATGAAGTTTCGGTCACATATCAGCCGCTACGTGTCAGCGCAGAGGGGAAAATGTTGGTTCTGGATGCGTTGCAAGACTGGCCCGACGGAAAATTTAATGACAACGCCAATTCCGCCGGATGATGTGCTGATGCTTAACGCTGACGGCGT
The DNA here is from genome assembly GCF_025840185.1 of Brenneria izbisi. GTDB lineage: Bacteria > Pseudomonadota > Gammaproteobacteria > Enterobacterales > Enterobacteriaceae > Brenneria > Brenneria izbisi. The sequence continues at coordinate 16,903 of NZ_JAMPJU010000008.1, read as the reverse complement.
AACGCATCAATGAAAGGCGCCAGTGTTCGGTTAAACTCTGAGCACTGTGCTTCCTGCGGGGTGCTGTCCTTCAACAATCCCTGATACAGGCTTTCACTGCGTTGCGGTAAAGCCTGATAGTTTGAAATATCCCATCCTCTCTGCTTCGCCACGTCCAGCGCGACATTATTGATCGTCGACTCATCGGGAAGGTCGCTGCGGTTGCATTGCGATTTCAGATACCGAGTGGCCGCCACCAGAGACGACAGTTGATTAAGTTGATCGTTAACAGATACCGTCCCAGTTTTATCGGCACCATTTCCTTTATTGACAGACATCCCCGTCTGCTGGCAACCAGCCAGACCGATAAAAAAAAGGGTGAAAACAGAAAATTTGATAAGAGATAATGACATGACACGCCTCATCCTGATTGAGATTAACGGCAGGCATTCTAACAAATGTTCGGCGACTGTCACTTATCGATCGCGGGAATATCGCGGGAATAAAGAAGATCTCGCCAGCAGAACACGTTCCCGGCCAGTGGCCGGGAACATTGACAGGACTCAGGAAGCAGAAACTTTACCTATCGCCGTTTTCGACGGGGCTAAAATACCATCGGCACGGAACATGGCCTTGATACCGCGTACCGCCTGACGGATACGATCCTGATTTTCGATCAAAGCGAACCGAACATGCGTATCGCCATAGTCCCCGAAGCCGATCCCCGGCGATACACACACTTTCGCATCAGCCAGCAGACGTTTGGCGAATTCCAGCGATCCCAAATGCGCATACGCGTCAGGAATTTTGGCCCAAACATACATCGAGGCTTTCGGTTCATCCACCATCCAGCCGGCTTCATGCAGACCGCGCACCAACACATTGCGTCGCTGGCGATACTGTTCGGCAATATCCCGAACACATTGCTGATCACCTTCCAGCGCCGCAATCGCCGCCACCTGCAATGGCGTAAACGTGCCGTAGTCGTGATAACTCTTGATACGGGCCAGCGCGTTGACCAATTCCTGGTTACCCACCATAAAACCAATACGCCAACCCGCCATGTTGTAGCTTTTCGACAACGTGAAAAACTCGACGGCGATATCTTTCGCGCCAGGCACCTGCATAATCGATGGCGCTTTCCAACCGTCATACACGATGTCGGCATAAGCCAGATCGTGGATCACCAGCACGCCATACTGTTTTGCCAATGCCACCACACGCTCGAAGAAATCCAGTTCGACACACTGCGCGGTCGGATTTGAAGGAAAACCAAGAATCATCATTTTTGGTTTCGGAATACTTTCACGGATCGCCCGCTCCAGTTCATTGAAGAAATCCACGCCTTCAACCAGCGGAACAGACCGCACCTGAGCTCCGGCAATCACCGCCCCGTAAATATGAATCGGGTAGCTTGGGTTAGGCACCAGCACCGTATCGCCATGATCCAACGTTGCCAGCATCAAATGCGCCAACCCCTCTTTGGAACCGATGGTGACGATCGCTTCACTTTCCGGGTCAATATCCACCTGATAACGATCGGCATACCAGCGCGAAATGGCGCGACGTAACCGCGGAATGCCTTTGGAGGTTGAGTAACCATGCGTGTCATCACGTTGAGCGACAGTGCAGAGTTTTTCCACGATATGGGGCGGTGTCGGGCCGTCTGGGTTACCCATGCTGAAATCAATGATATCTTCGCCACGACGACGAGCCGCCATTTTTAATTCAGCCGTGATGTTAAATACATAAGGGGGGAGACGATCAATGCGCGTAAAACGGCGCGAAGAATTAGAATCAGCCATAGCATCCTCAAAGTAACGTGAGCGCCCGGACCGTCCGAGCGACGCCTGGTTCCGCATTGCGGACCAGTCATTCAAGCTATCCCAGATTATGGAATCTGTCGATATGGCAACCGATAAATTTTTATGGCGCGGAAATCGAATTAATCCGCATGTGAGTCGTACCACACTACGTTAAGCGTATCACTACCAGTCCGATGAAAGATCGTACCGGCCCCCTCTTTCAACACCTGGCTATACCATGTATAAAAAAATAATTTCCATCAGTTTAATTTATATCTTTCATTCAACGGGATATTAATCATTCTTTTAACTGACTATAAAAATATTAGAATTATTGATATTGATGAGAGAAAATCTATTTCTGATTAACAAATCCAAAACAAAAATGCGCCTTGCTTTATTTTGGGGCCCCATAATAAGCCAGATCACCAAATTAGCGCATTGGCGCTATCAACACAAAAAACAATAATTCAATAAAATCATATGATTAATAAAAACAAAACATTTTGTTTTTATAAAAAACCGTCACATTTAAAAACAAACATCAGTTGCAAAATTTAATGCTTGATTAAGCCAACCTAACAGATTTTAATTTCAATAAAACACTTAAATTACAGTCCCTATAACTTAATAAACATTGATATTGACAATAATATATTCATCATTATTATCAGCTGTAAACCTACACTATTTATCTAATTTATTTTCCCAAAAGCACTCTTTCAATCAATGTTTTTCTATTTTCATGAGGATGAGTAATGGATATCAAAAAACCTTATTTGTTATTTCTGGGGGATGCACACGATCAGTTAGCGGCCAAAGTTGCGATCGGAATTAAGCAATGGCACCCGGAATACTGTGTGGGACAGTACAGAATGGATGGCTGTCAGGCCGATTGCGATTTGCCCGATATGGATATCAGCGCCGCACGCGCAGCAGGCGCGAAAACGTTGGTGATTGGCGTAGCCAACCGCGGCGGCATTATTTCGCAACAGTGGATTGCCGTACTGAGCCAGGCGCTGGAAAGCGGCATGGATCTCGCGGCTGGTCTGCACAATCGTTTATCTGATGTGCCAGAGCTCCGAGAATTGGCCGCTAAACTTGGTCGTTCATTGTTCGATGTGCGCCACCCTTCCCAAACCTTCCCGGTTGCTAACGGACGCAAACGTTCAGGCAAACGTCTGCTGCCTGTCGGAACCGACTGCTCCTGCGGCAAGATGTATACCGCGCTGGCGATCGAAAGAGAAATTCTCTCCCGCGGCGGCAACGCAACATTCCGGGCAACCGGGCAAACCGGGATTCTGATCAGCGGTTCCGGCGTGAGTATTGATGCGGTGGTATCCGATTTCATCGCCGGTGCGGTTGAAACCCTCTCCCCTGCCAATGATGAAAATCATTGGGATATCATCGAAGGCCAGGGCTCGCTGTTCCACCCCTCTTTTGCTGGTGTCACAACCGGTATTATCCACGGCGCGCAACCGGATGCGCTGGTGCTGTGCCATGAACCGACACGTAAAACCATGCGCGGCGTCGACTATCCTATTCCTGATATCGCCGATTGCATGGCCCTGAATTTGTCAATGGCGAAATTGACCAACCCGAATGCGCGCTTTGTCGGGATTTCAATCAATAGCGCCGCGCTCAGCGAAGAAGAATCATTACAATTAATGGCCGATCTTGAGAAGAAATTTGGCCTGCCTGTCGTGGACCCGTTCCGCCAGGGAGTCGGACGTATTATTGACCAATTGGCAGACCTATGACCGACATTCAATTATCCCATGAAAGCTGGCCGCTACAGGGTACATTCACCATCTCGCGCGGCAGCAAAACCCAGGCCGACGTGGTAGTCGTCACCTTGCGATCCGACGAAGCCACCGGTTATGGCGAATGCGTACCCTACGCACGCTACGGAGAATCCATCGAAAGCGTGATGGAGCAAATTGCGGCGTTAAGCGGTGATATCCGCAATGGACTTGATCGCGCCGCGCTCCAGAACTGTTTACCCGCGGGCGCGGCACGTAACGCGATTGACTGCGCATTCTGGGATCTGGAGTGCAAACAGCAGCGCCAGCGTATTTGGCAACGCCTGAATCACCCCGCGCCAACGATGCTGGAAAGCGCTTATACGCTCTCACTGGATACCCCGGAACGCATGCATCTGGCGGCGCAAAATAACGCCAGCCGCCCCTTGCTCAAGCTGAAACTGGCGGACAAAGACGATCTGGCCAGAGTCGCAGCGGTACGCAAAGGTGCGCCCGCCGCGCGTTTAATCGTGGATGCGAACGAAGGCTGGGATACGGATCTGTATTTAAAACTGGTGCCGGAACTGGCTGCGCTGGGCGTCACCATGATTGAACAGCCCTTGCCTGCCGGAAAAGACAGGGTACTGGCCGAACTGCCGCGTCCGATACCGATCTGCGCCGATGAATCCTGCCATGACAGCCATTCATTAGAGGCAATCGCCGGATGTTATGACATGATAAACATCAAACTGGATAAAACCGGTGGATTGACCGAAGCATTACGGCTGCGCGCCAGCGCATTGCAGGCAGGTTTGCAGATTATGGTCGGTTGTATGGTGGGTACGTCATTATCTATGGCTCCCGCTTTTATCGTGGCACAAGGAGCAAACGTTGTCGATCTGGATGGCCCGCTGTTATTACAGCGCGACCGTACTGAAGGATTGCGTTATAACGGCAGCGAAATATATCCGCCAGAAGCGGCGCTGTGGGGCTAAGGCGCTACGGGGCTTAAATAGTTAATCTGCATTGAACAACGATTAAGGAGTGTTTTGATGCAACGTCTTGTTTATGTTGATGGACAGTATGTTGAAGAGAATGAAGCGAAAGTGTCGATTTTTGACCGCGGTTTTCTCTTCGCCGATGCCGTCTATGAAGTGACTGCCGTCGTTAACGGCAAACTGGCGGAATTTGATGGTCATATCGAGCGTCTGCAACGCTCCTGTCGCGAACTGTCTCTTACACTACCCGTCACTCCGGCTGAATTGAAGAATATTCACCAAGCCATGATTGAGAAAAACAATCTAAAGGAAGGGGCGATCTACTTGCAGTTAAGCCGGGGTAACGCTGGCGATCGTGATTTTTATTTCCCCCCCGCCGATGTAAAACCCACGCTGGTACTGTTCACTCAGGCACGCGCCATTATTGACAATCCAAAAACGGAAACCGGTCTGCGCGTTGTCACCAGCCCGGATATACGCTGGCATCGCCGGGATATTAAAACCGTTGGCCTGCTTGCGGCATGCATGGCGAAAGAATATGCCCATAGTCACAGCGCAGACGATGCGTTTATGGTGGAAAACGGCTTCATCACTGAAGGCAGTTCATGCAACTGCTATATCGTTCTACATGACAACACTGTGGTGACTCGTCCGCTAAGTAATGACATCCTGCACGGTATTACACGTCATTCGCTGTTGAAATTGGCGGCAAGCGACGACATCAAGCTGGAGGAGCGCTTGTTTACGCCGGAAGAGGCCTATCATGCGACTGAGATCTTCATCAGTTCCGCGACCACCTTCGTCTTACCTGTCGTAGCACTGGATGACCAAATCATTGGCGACGGGAAACCCGGACCAGTTACTCGCCGCCTGCGTGAAATTTATATCGATATGGTGAATCAACAAGTTAAATAACCGATAAGCATCCCGTTCCATTCTTATCATCGGCTGGAAACGCCCATCATCTTTATCCCTTAGAGATGATGGGATCACATCACTTACGCTGGACTCTTGTCATCCAGGGTAATCCCATCAGGCAACGCTGCGCCATTTTCCAGCACCATTTTCTGAGGCACCGCCAACGGAATATTGGCTGCCCGCAACCGCTTGATGATTTCAAATAACAAATCACTTTTTGCATCGGCGACCGTTCTTGGACTGCTGACATAACCCGTAACGCTCAGCACCATACCTGTCGGATTTAGCTGGCTAAATTTAACCGTGGGCGCAGGCGCATCGAGAATGGCTTCATGATTGATATAAGCGTCCAATAGAATAGACCGTGCTTCTTCAGGATCAATATCCAGTGGAAAGGTGAGCGCCAGCGTCGCGAGGCCCAGAGGGTTTCCCATTGTGATATTACGTACATTCTGCGAGATAAACTGCGAGTTCGGCACAATCACCGTCGAACGGTCGCCCAGTTGGATTTCCGTCGCCCGTACATTAATTCGCCGAATATCGCCCTCTACCCCACTGATATTCACCGTATCGCCGACCTTAACCGGGCGCTCCGTCAGCAAAATCAAGCCGGAAATAAAGTTTTTCACGATCTCTTGCAAACCAAAACCGATACCGACAGAAAGCGCACTGACAATCCAGGCCAGCTTATTCCACTGAATACCCAGCGTTGCCAGCGTCAGTAAAATAATCAGAATGTAGCCAATGTTGCTGAACAATGTCACCAGCGATGCTCGAATACCACGCTCAAGCGTCGTTTTAGGAAGAAACTCATACTCCAGCCAACGTTTCGAGGAACGTAGCACATATATGCCAACCACCAGAAACAAAACCGCATTCACTAAATGAGCAGGTACAATGCTCAGCGTCTCAAGTCCTTTACCCCCCCAGAGTTCAACCGCTTTTTCTACCAGTTCGAGCGGCGTGGTAGTGCCAAATGTGCCATTGAGAAGCGCCACCGCCGCCATCAATATCAAAAAGACTTTACTGCTGGCCGAAAGCAATGACGTAGCCTGCGCCAGATGCCGATCATCAAGATTAAGGGAATTCTTAATACGCTTGCCGCTGGCATTATTGGGAGAGAAAACGCTTTCGCAGATATCAGTAATAAACGTTGAGAACAGGTAAAGGCAGGAAAACACCATGCCGATCCATACCAGTTCATAGATTAAAAAACGAGCCAGCGAGATGTAACCGATGACTAGCGAGAGCAACACCGCAATTGACGTTGCCAACACCGCCAGATGAATCAGCCCCGCCAGCGTAGAACGGGCTTCCGGTTGCTCACCCGAATGCACCATCTGGCGACGAATCTGATCGCTCTTAAGCGCAATCGTTCCCGTGGTAAGGGCCAGGAATAAAGCTGATAATCCATTTACCATGATGGTGGCGGCGACAGATGCCCCGACCGTCACCGTGATCTGCTCAACTATACCGAAAAACAGAATAAACAAGGCGGCGACAACCGGAAAAGGCGTCATTGCCTTTGCGACGGGATTCGAGATCGCCGGCAAGCGCCATGAAGGTCGCTGATTTGAAAGAAAGGCACGTCCCAACCCGGCGATCATGGCGCAAAAAATAGCCAGTCGCACCAGAACATCGAGGAATGATGCCACGCGCTCAGACGCCCCTCCATGTCGGGTAACCATAAAATCCAGCAGATTCGCGGCAATACCGATCGTCAGCACGGTCGAAATCACACCCGCCGTTGCTAAAAAACTCCGGCGCAACCGTCCTTCAGGCAATAAATGAATACCGATCCAGGCCAGGTATTTCTCAAGGAACTGACGCCCTGCCGTCGTCAACGCGGCGGCCAACAGAAATAAAAACATTGAACCATAACGCCAGTCAGGAGCCCATGACGCCATAAAAGCATCGTTCAGTTGCTCTTGAAAAGCACTCAACCGCCGTTGATCTTCTGCCTGAGGCGCCACAAGCGGCGACCAAAATCGCGCGCCAAGAATACTGCCGGAGTTTAATGCCAGTTGCGTTTTTAACGCATTACGCCGCAAAGTGATAATCTGTACCGATAAGTTAGTCGCATTCGCGCGCAGCGCCTGAATTTGCTCAATCTGCGCATCCATTTTGGACTTTTGCGTATTCAGATTATTGCGCTTACGCGTCACCTCCGCTGTTTCATTGATATTAGAACCAGCCGCCGGAGCCGGCCCCAACACATCCAACTGCGCCTGAATCTGCGATCGCAATGGCGCTACCGCGGCAGAAAGCTCATCCGTACTATGTACCAGTTCCTGCGTCGTATCATTCAACGCCCCGAACATGCTATCGTTGTTAGCCCCAGACACCTGCTGCTTAATGTTATCCAGTTGCTTCTGCAACTTCACCAGTTCCGCATCGATATTTATTTTCACTGGCGCTTCAGACTGCTCAGGTTGCGGATTAGCATCCGATTCCGCCGCGGACAGATACACAACTGGCGACATAAGCGTCACTAATAGACAAATACGCAACAACCCGGATAACAAAGTATGCATAAATCGAAAAATTCCCAGTTCGACAGAAATTGCAGGGGTAACCAACAACAGTAACCGTACCAGACAACCCATATTGTCTTTCACTTATAATCTAGTGTATCAACGTCACGTTGTGGCGAATACATCTGAACACAACTTACAAAGGATTTCCGAATCGGCCCAGCAGAGAAAGCTGAAAGGCATATTCTTTTCATCATTTATCGTGAATCAAGCTCGCAATCATGCTCCCATAAGCCATAACGATAGTAAGAAAGGCCAATGCTGTACAGGGATTCACCGTATAGCGTAAATCGCACGCCAATCCGTTGACTCACCGAGGTGTGTGGGTATAATCCAGCCCACTGTTATCTTACTAACGCGCAGTTTCATCTCTCTTCACAACGCGCCCTTAGCTCAGCTGGATAGAGCAACGGCCTTCTAAGCCGTAGGTCACAGGTTCGAATCCTGTAGGGCGTACCATAATTTCGTCTTTTGACGTCTCTTAAAGTCTACAACCCCCTTTAAAATCAGTATTATCCTCTACAGCATGGGCTACCAAGGTCTAGTGTGGTCTCTTGAGTTCTAGCATCACTTGGGGGCATGATAGGGGGCATTCTCAGGTTCAATAAAGGTGATGCCCCCATATGAAGCTAACCGCCCGTCAGATCAATGCCGCTAAGCCAAAAGAAAAATCCTACAAACTGGCTGATGGCGGAGGCATGTATCTTGAAGTCCTTCCTAACGGCACGAAAAGCTGGCGCATGAAATACCGAGTCGGGGGCAAAGAAAAGCGGGTTGTCTTTGGACTCTACCCTACCATTACATTAGCGGAAGCCAGAAGCAAAAGAGATGAAGCCAAAAAGCTTCTTGCGAACGGTGGCGATCCGAGCGAAGAAAAGCAGGTTGAGAAACAGGCAAAAATCGCATCGGTCAACAACAGCTTTAAGCTTATCGCATTAGAGTGGCACGAACATAAGCGCCCTAACTGGTCGAAGGGTTATGCTGAAGACATTCTTGAATATCTGAAAAAAGACATCTTCCCCTACCTTGGTAAGCGGCCAATCACTGACATCAAGCCAAAAGATATGCTGGATGTGCTGAGAAAAATGGAACAACGGGGCGTGCTGGACAAACTGAAAAAGACACGGCAGGCTTGCCGACAAATTTTCACCTATGCCATCGTATCCGGTCGGGCAGAATATAATCCGGTAACGGACTTGGCTGGGGTATTGAAAGCGCCGAAGCAAAAACACTTCCCTCATCTGCTGGCTGATGAACTTGGTCCCTTTATTCAAGCCCTGAATGGCTATAGTGGTAGTCGCATTACTCAAATTGCCACCCGCCTGCTGATGCTGACCGGACTGAGAACCATCGAGCTACGCTCTGCTGAATGGCAGGAAATTGATTTTGGGAAAAAGATCTGGCAGATCCCTAAAGAGCGTATGAAAATGCGCCGTCCCCATCTGGTTCCCCTATCCACTCAGGTTTATGATCTGCTGTCGGAACTACAAAACATCACTGGTGGTTTTCAGTTGGTTTTTCCGGGTCGGAACGATTCCAGTAAATCAATGAGCGAAGCGAGTATCAATCAGGTCATCAAACGTGTCGGATACGATAAGAAGCTGACCGGACACGGTTTTCGCCATACGATGAGTACCATCCTTCATGAGCAGGGTTTTAATAGTGCATGGATTGAACTCCAGTTAGCCCATGTCGATAAAAACTCTATCCGTGCAACTTATAATCACGCTTTGTATCTGGATGGTCGGAGGGAAATGCTTCAATGGTATGCGGATTATGTTGATAAGCTGGGAAAGGGGAATATCTCTGAATTCAGTCTTATTGCTTAGTATTGCTTTCTGAGAGCAACAGGATGAACATCTCGATGAGCGTAAACTGATGCTACAATTGTGGCTGATTTCTTGGGCGCGAACCGCGATGGCGTGATTAGTCCGTTTGAGTTTGCAAATAGAAAATAATACCTTTGCCCTTTTTAGCCCATTGATACTGATTTGAGGATTTTTCGAAAATCTGTGTTTTAACACGCCAATGGCTACATTTCCGATTCTCTCTCTCATCGAATAAATTTTAACACAAATAATTAACCAAATAACTATTATCAAAATAACCATTTAGAATCATACACATTGCACGATAACGGCTATTGACTCATGTGCTAAAAAATGCAGAAATTATCCCTCCCATAAGGAAAAAGGATTTATGGGGCAGGATTATGGATAACATTAAGGAAAAATAATGGCAAATTTAATCTATCTAAAGCTCACAGGCATCAAACAAGGTCTTATCTCTGCGGGCTGTTCAAGTGCAGACTCCATCGGCAATAAATATCAGGCTTCCCATGAAGATGAGATTTTTGTTTATGAGTTAATGAACAGAATCACCCGACAAGATAATGTTGCACTCAACCCCGTAGAAATCAGAAAACCGATAGATAAAGCCACCCCACTTATTGCCCAGGCATTAGGCGATAATGAAAAACTGACCTGTGAATTCCTATTTTACAGAACCTCTCAATCGGGTGGTAATGAACTCTATTTTAAAATGGTGCTGAGAGACGCTATTATCAAAGACATTCAGTTTTTCTATCCTAACTCATTGACACATAATGAAACCCAGCCACAGGAAAGTATTTCGTTCAAATTTGCATCAATCGAATGGGAGCATGTAGTAGCAAGAACCAGTTCTTTTCTCTTATGGACTGATTCGGCTTACTAAATTAAGAGTCGATGGGCGATAGTGCTAAAATGTCTCTGCGCCCTATCAAACGCAATAAAACCGAGAAAAAAAATGAATGATCAGGAAATGGAAAAAGAACTTTTAGAAAATGGTTTTTCTCAGAAAGATATTAACTTCATGAGAAAAATAATTTCCCGTGGTGGGGATAGTGAAGAGACACTAGAGAGCCTGACTCATACGCTAAGATCACGCTTTCATAACGGGTGTTTTTTATTTATAATTATAATTATTGCATTTATCATTAATTTTATTTCTAACACCCCTTCTGATTTAATTGAAGCTTCAGTGTATTTATTTTTTATGATAATTTCGCTTTTCATTGTTTATTACATAGGTCCGATGAATTTGACGTATAAATCGTATTCCTATCTAAAGAGAAAGGGTAAGATGGGCTGAGCCAGCCCATTAGATTAAAGAGAATCATCTTTATATATATCAGACATTATCCGTATTTTATTTCCAGCCCCAACCATCTTTAACATAAGTGATGCTCTGCTCATTGTATTTATTTTTCTATAATAATCACTTGGAATATATCGAAAAAGCCGCCAGGCATCAGGTTTCAGTGTTAGTTTAACTATGCCATAAAATGAAGTAATAAGATCGACTGAATGATAAGCCAGCAAGCCTGATTTTTTATCAAAACCTAAGAATTCGGCAGTATGCATATAACCAGACTTCATAAATCCAACTTCATTATCACGCCCAATAAGATGGAGAAAGCTCTCTATAGATGAACTCGCACCAGCGAGGGCAATATGCGCACCAACGAATCGACCTAAATAACCAGTCGCACTATAAGCAATTCCCACACCAGAAAAAATCTGAGCGCCGCCTACAATAACGCCGATAGCATTTATTGTATAACCAATCTCCTTCTCTCTTTTTTCCATGTTGATGGTGATGAACACCTTAGCTTTTTCAAGAGAAAGCATTGTCCCTTGTTTTTCAATATTGGCACATTCCTCCCTAATGTTATTAATAGCAATCTGGCATTCCGATGAACTACTGGCATTTCTAATAGCGTCCAGATTTCCATTAGAAAACCGTCTGATTTCATCTTCGAATTTTGCCTTAAGAAATAGATCATTAATATGACGAGAAGAGACAATTCTGGCAGTTTTCATTAGGTCAAACGCTGCTGCCTGAGCCATAGCAAAAAAATACTGATTGTTTGCACTATTCCTATTGAGATAGATATCCATATTTCAGCCACATCCTTGACGTTAGAGAATATTGAGAATCATCAATACCATTTAGTATATTTCACATATAGGTACATAACAATAAAAACCTATATTACGGTAAGGTATAAGCCATACTCAGAGAAAATGCTAACGAAAAAAAATGCCATCCAGAACGATGGCTATAATTGGAACCAGATAAAAGAAAGACTCTCTTAAACACTCAATCAACCATTTCATTTCCTTTCTTACTGTGAAAACCCTATTGCTTTTAAACACCTCTTATATAACTAAGAAAACGAAATGAAATTTTTATTCCAACTGAGTTAATAACAAATCAACTAAACCATCACCCCTTCGGCTCAATTCCCTTCTTGCGAAGCTCTTTACGTGCAAGTTCCTTGAACCAGTTTCCGAGACTGACACCTTCTTTTGCAACTACCTCATCAAGCTGTTCGCGCAATTCAGGTGATATCCGTATCTGGAAAGTCGGAGATTTACCTGTTGATGAAGATTTTTTCGTATCACGTTTAATCGTTGACATGCACGTACCTTTTTAACTATGCTGAGTTTTATGGGTACGTACCCTATCACAAAAGCATCTCATACACATCATCCGTTTCGCCCCTGAAAGGTATTGGCCTACCAAACAGGGGCTGACCACAACGTTAAGAGGTTAACGATATGGCTATCAGCAAGTCTAGCAATTCCCTTCTGGAAGATCAGCACTTTAAGCAGTCAGGTAAGTGTTATTTTAATCAGTTCCATCAAGAGGCTGTGGAGATGTTTTATGTTCGATAACACACCTCTGGAACAAGAAGAGATCATCGATCAGTGCAGAGCGTTGATCTACGCCGTGATCGAGACCAAGCAGCCTCAGGTTAAAGAGATCCTGACGTTCATCCTCTGGGAAAGACTCGACTGTCTGTATCAGGATTTTCATTCGGAAGAAGTCGTTCAAGAGCAATGATATGAAGTAATTACAATCTCTTACTTTCAAACACTCATCCGTAGATCCCTTAGGTGTAGTGACCAATGAGGAATTGGTAACTACACTTCAAACACTTCCATATTTTAATAAAAACTCATCTCGGCACGTAAAAATTAGCACGTAAATAATTAATAACCTTTATTATTTTGGGCGTAAATTTAAATAACCTGTATTAAATAACAGTTAAAATCATTTGGTTATGTGATAAAGCAACAATATTATTACTTCCAAATACTATTAGTGTTTGGTACTGTAAACTATACCTAATTTATTACGCACCTCTTATTTGTTACCTCAATGGACAGCCATATGGATATCTTTGACAAAACAAGTGCAGAGAAGAAATCGATAGGATTTTCCTATCAGGATTATGTGGCTCTAAAACATGCATTAGAACTTAAACCTGAAGAAAGTATAGGGATCGAAGTTTTTGATGATCTTCATCTTGAAAACATTAATGGTCAAAAAACTTTTATCCAAGTTAAGCACTCAATAAAAAATTCAAATAACATTACAAATAAGGATATTGATTTATGGAAAACTTTATATAATTGGTCAGAGGCAATAAAAATAATAAACGACAAAGATATTAGCCTTGTTTTTTATACTAATAAAGGACTCACTTTAGAGAGTGGTATTGTAAAACTATTATCCAGTAATACAAAAGAAATAAATAAAATAAATAATGAAATAAAAGAAATATTACAAGCACATAAAAATCATGGCGATGACATCTATAAATATATTTATTCAATTTCGAATCTTCCTGATAACGTTTCCGAACGTTTATTTAGAAGTATAAGTTTTCAACATAGTGAAGATGAAATAATTTTACAAATAAAAATGTTGCTTAAAACATTTTCCATTCCTGATGATAAAATAGATGATGTATTTCACAATATATCAGGTGCTTTTTTTGAATATAAATATAAACAAGTCAAGAAAGATAGTAAAGTTATAATAAATTATGAATATTTTAGAAATACACTAGCCGTAGATCGAATTATTCAAATATCAAGAAATTGCATCAATAACTTTGACCAATACTACGATTTTGAATCTGCATATCCTACAGATATAGACTCTAAAATTTCATATAAACAACTTCAAGATTTGGATTTAAATATTGATGCTATCATAAAATACATCAATGAAATGGCAAAAACTGATGCGTTTATACAAAAATTAAAAAGTAGTGGTGATCTGACAACACAGGAAGAAAAATTAATATACAAGAAAGCGTTTGATGAATGGCAATCTCGACACTTGATAGCATATATGAGAAGTCGATATTCAGAAATAAATGAAGCTCATCTATCTATTGCATTTTATGTTTACTCAGAACTAACAGGGAATTGTGATATTATACTAGAAAATAACAAATTACCGAGATCTATGACTACTGGAGCTTTTTTGCTATTGTCAGATAAACCAACAATCGGATGGCTTCAAAATTGGGAGTCTATCTATAAATGAAAACATATAATAATGAACTTTTGGGCATTTTTTCTATGCAGGAAGTATTATCAAGAACACAGAAAATGGCATTATGCAATATTATGTTAGTATTGCCGATAGTATTCCATAAAAAAAGTTTAGACTATTTATCCCATAAGCGAACTAATATTATATCTTTCCAAGACCTACTATTAACCAAACCAGAACTATTAGTATCTATAAATAAGAGATTCTATAACTTCCTTCCATCTTCTATAAACTGTGTTTCTCTATGTATAGAAAATGGTGTAGCCGAATTATTTGAGGACAATTTAGTATTTAAAAAAAAGCTGATCACAGACGATGCAATATCTTTGATTGGAAAAAGATCTGTAAAAATACAGGCAGCATCTATAAATATTGCAGATTTAATATTAGATGAGCCACATAATATATATGACATTTGTGGAGTGAGATTATAATGCAGATTACAAACATATTAATATGGCAAACTGACTCAACCTTAAGAAATTTTGTGCTTGAAGAAAACAAAGTAAATGTTATAACAGGTGATTCAGGTAAAGGAAAATCTTCGATATTATCTATTATCGATTACTGTTTGTTATCTTCTTCATCTGACGGGATTTCTAAAACAAATGTCGATAATTATGTCAATTGGTATGGGATTAGATTTAATATAAATGGGAAATACCATACTATATGTAGAAAAGCCACTCACTATGAAGAAGATGATTTTGTCTATTTCGATAAAAATGGAGAGATACCAATATCACCAATAAATAACTTAAAGAAAGATGTTTTAAAACAACATTTAAATTACGAATTTGGTATTAATAGTTCGTTAAAAATTCCTTATGGTGGTAGATTTATTCAGCAAGGCTCGAAGGTATCGTATAGATATTTCCTTCCTCATTGCTCCATAGATCAGACAACGCTAACATCTTCAGAACATCTTTATTCGAAAATTTCGGATTTAAAGACAAGAGAACGCATTGACAGAACTTTTGAGATGGCATTGGGGAGCGAAAATGCCGAAACAATGATAATAAGAACCAGATTAGAGGAATTACAGAGAAACTTAGCGAGAGTTGAGTATAAACAATCTGCGAGTAAAGAGTCTTATATTAACTTTGAGAGTGAAATAGAATCATTGTATCAAAGGTCATATCAACTTGGTTTAACGACGGAAAACAACAATCAGGAAATGCCTGTAGGTGATAAGTTTGATTATTTAAAAACCATTGCAAATTATAAAGATATAAATGATATTCCGATTATTAATGAAAGACTTAATATAGAAAAAGAAATATTTACTTTAAAAAAAGATCTTTCAGATATAAATATTTATATCGAAACCAGCACTGAATACAAAAAACTTCTAAAAGAAAACCAAGATTCATTATTAATAGCTAAATATTTAGATGATAATTATAATAATATCTTGTATAGTGATAATATATACTCAATAATTAAATCGCTATTAAATAAAAGCTTAGAGATCAAAAAAGCCATAGCACAAAAAGGAAAAAACTCTCTTATATCAAAAACTCAAGAAAAGAAGAAGGAAATTGAATCTAAAATATCTATTTTAAATAAAAAGCTCTCAGTATTCAGCAATGAAAAAACAACACCAAGTGTTCTATATCGCTTTATAGGCGAACTAAGCTCTGAAGTAAAACGAGTAGATGTTCTACCAATACACGATTACAGCGAAGACATAGATAAAATAAATTCTAAAATAAATGAATTAGATGAAAAAATTAAGGACAATAATATATTTAAAGAATATACCCTAAGTTTAATCAATGAAAAAATAAAAAAAATTCTTTCAAGAATGCCATTGAAAGGGTTTGAGAATGCTACTCCAATATTCAATAAAGGTAAAAAAACTCTCGATCTGGTGAATAAAAACCAAGTGGAGAAGATGGTTGATATTGGAAGTTTCTCCAACTATATGTATGTGCACGTGGCTTATTTCCTTGCATTTCATGAATTAGTAAGAGAAAGAAACGTACAGTGGATTCCACGATTCTTAGTAATTGACCAACCTAGCACTCCATATTTTAGTACTGGCGGTAAAAAAACTGATGACTTTGCAAGCCTCGATGCTGCACTCAATGAAATAAATTCATTTGTTGATAAAATGAAATCTCATGGTGGTTTTCAAGTAATATTGCTAGAACATATCGAGGAGTCTTACTGGCTTGATAGAAAACTGAATAACTTTAGGCTAGTTGATAAGGAATTTAGAGGTGATTACGGGTTAATATATATCAAAAAAACAAGCAGAGATGGTAATCCTCCCATTTTTAACGGAGGTGACAAGTAGAATCAGGTCATGCGTTGAATATGCTGCATCGGCGTGTAGCCATTCAATGCCATATTCGGACGCTCGTGATTATAAAACCATTGCCAGCGTGTGGCATAGTCCTGCAATTCATCCAGCGAGGAAAACAGGTACTGCCCTAAATAGCTTCGCCAAAATAGTAGATCACTCGAAGGGAACTCAGTCCGAGTTGTGCGATCTGATCAATCGCCAAATCAAAACAAATCACCAA
>NZ_JAMPJU010000007.1 GCF_025840185.1 Brenneria izbisi | reverse complement strand
ATCGCGGGCTATCCCTGCCCGCTTCCCTTCGGGCCATTGCTTCGCAACGTTGAAAATCGCTCCCAGCGATTTTTTATCGCGGGCTATCCCTGCCCGCTTCCCTTCGGGCCATTGCTTCGCAACGTTGAAAATCGCTCCCAGCGATTTTTTATTTCTGTTCGCGTTTTTCTCGTCTTGCCACATCATCCGACAAAGCGATAACCGATTATCTACTGTCGGGAACTTCTTTTACGCCGGGCCACTCAGAGAAAATGAACGTGGTTCTTTGCTACGGTGAAAGAAAAACAAGGAGGGGATTAATGAAAGGCATTTCAGCTTATCAAGACTCAGGACACTTCGAGGAAATATCGTTAGCCTCTTCAAGTTATGTTTCGACATTATATAAAAATATACTTGATAAACCTGACTTTAAAGCTGGCTTAGCAGAACATGCACACCTGTCGGCAAAATTTGAATCCGAGGCAAAATACAGCATGTTGGAAGGGTTTAACTATATATCAAAACACGTCAACCCACATACAAAATGGAAAATGTTGGCTAATCTTACGGCTTTTATGAAGGATGCTAATTTTTCCTTTAATCGTAATTGTATTTATTGCAGTAAAGCGGTGGATCTGAATATCAATGCGATGGTTAGCAATAATTACAATACCTTCTATGTGGCAGAGAAAGCAGAGGCGGGAACATTGGACGAGGACATCGCAATGATGCAACAACATGCCGTTACCGCACAATCCTCTGTTTCTAAATTACTTTTATCCAACATTAAACAGGGCGAGAGGGCCATCATCGCCGTACCACTAAAAAACAGAAACTTTAGTCATTGTATGAATTTTGTGCATCACAGCGGCGGCGGGATTGTCATCGATGGACAACAGAATAAATTGTATAGTTTTAATATCGAAGCGGATAAAAAAAAATTTGACTCACTCTATGGCGTCGAAGCCAGTGTCGTAAAAGCAGCGCGAATATATACAACGGGGAAAGCGCCAGAAATGGATAACCAAACCTGGGAAATGGTTAAGTATCCTCACTCTCTGGATTCTGACTGGGAGAAATTATAAAAGAAACGCCATCCAGCCGATCCGACCATCACCAACCCGTGATGCCCTACCCAATATTCATCGTCTTAATCGCCGCTGAATAAGTCGCAAATGATTTGCGCCAGCCCCAGTGAGGCTATGGCCCGCCGTTTTAATGCCGTTTGCCGGATAATGAAGCCAACAGTCCCGCCCAATTGAACGATGAAAGGGATATCGTTTACGGTATGCCGAATAAAGAACTAGAATAGCGCCGACAGTTTTCCAGAGGTATGAATGAACGATAACAAGATGACGTCAGGCGAGTTGCGCGCCACATGGGGTTTGGGAACGGTATTTTCGCTGCGTATGCTCGGCATGTTTATGGTGTTGCCAGTACTGACCACCTATGGCATGGCGCTGCAAGGCGCCAGTGAAACGCTTATCGGTATCGCGATCGGCATCTATGGTCTGATGCAGGCGGTTTTTCAGATCCCGTTCGGACTGTTGTCGGATCGGGTGGGCAGAAAACCGTTAATCGTCGGGGGATTGCTGATTTTCGCGCTGGGCAGCATTATTGCCGCCCTCAGTGATTCAATCTGGGGGATTATTCTTGGTCGGGCTTTACAGGGTTCAGGCGCGATTTCCGCGGCTGTCATGGCTCTGCTTTCCGATCTGACTCGCGAACAGAACCGCACCAAAGCTATGGCGTTTATTGGCGTCAGCTTTGGCGTCACCTTTGCCATCGCCATGGTTGTCGGCCCTATCGTCACCCATGCATTTGGCTTGCAGGCGCTTTTCTGGGGTATCGCGGTTCTGTCTCTGCTGGGGATCGTCATCACGCTCACCATGATCCCCGCAGCGCCGGCACATATCCTCAATCGGGAATCGGCCATTGTTCAGGGCGGTTTTCATAAGGTGTTGGCTAATAGCCGGTTGCTAAAACTGAACTTCGGCATTATGTGTTTGCATACCTTGCTGATGTCCAGTTTCGTTGCCTTGCCACGGGTGCTTGAACAAGCAGGTTTGCCCGCGCAGGACCACTGGAAAGTCTATCTGGTTACCATGCTGATCTCATTCGCCGGAGTCGTGCCGTTTATCATTTATGCCGAATTAAAACGGCGGATGAAGCAGGTTTTTGTCGGTTGCATCGGCGTCCTTATCGCGGCTGAACTGGTGCTATGGCAGGCGGGAAGCCATCTCTGGCAGATTATTTTCGGAGTACAGTTGTTCTTTCTGGCCTTCAATGTGATGGAGGCCCTACTGCCGTCACTCATCAGTAAAGAATCCCCTGCGGGCTATAAAGGTACGGCGATGGGCGTCTACTCGACCACGCAATTTATTGGCGTTGCGCTAGGCGGCAGTCTGGGTGGAGGAATTTTTGAACTGTACGGGGCGTCTTGGGTATTTATCGCGGGCGCCGCAATTGCCGTTATCTGGTTACTGATCGGATTTACCATGCAGGAGCCGCCCTACCTGAGCAGCCTCAGAATTACGCTTTCCGATTTGGCATTAAGGGATAGCGCACTTGAGCAGAAAATGCGCACTCAACCAGGCGTGGCCGAAGTGGTCATCGTGCCTGATGAGTACAGCGCTTACGTCAAAATCGACAACAAGAAAACCAGCAGAAAACAACTGGAACAATTGGTCAGCCCGTTATAAAAAATCGCCAGGAGCGATTTTTAACGTTGCGAAGCAACGGCCCGAAGGGGAGCGGGCAGGGATAGCCCGCGATAAAAAATCGCCAGGAGCGATTTTCAATGTTGCGAAGCAACGGCCTCCGGTAAATCAAACTGGCCAGCTTACGCTGACCTGAAAACCAGTTAATCGCGGAAATTGGTGAACTGAAACGGCTGGCCCAAATCGGCGCCACGCACCAACGCCATTGCTCCTTGCAAATCGTCACGAGATTTCCCCGTCACGCGGATCTGTTCACCCTGAATCTGCGCCTGTACTTTCAGCTTGCTGTCTTTAATCAGTTTCACAATCTTTTTCGCCAACGAGCTTTCAATACCCTGCTTCAGTTTAGCCTCAACACTGTAGGTTTTCCCGCTATGATCCATTTCTTCAGGCACTTCCAGAGATCCGCCTTCAATGCCGCGCTTCATCAACTTCTCACGTAAGATATCGATCAATTGCTGCACCTGAAAATCCGACTCGCTGGCTGCCTTGATACTCTGTGATTTTTCATTCAGTTCAAAGCTGGCTGGAACATTTCGGAAATCCCAACGGGTGCTGAGCTCTCGCGTCGCGTTTTCCACCGCATTGCGGACTTCCTGCATATCAATTTCCGAAACAATATCGAAAGATGGCATAATTGTTCTCCTGACAAGTTTGATCCGGCGAGCATAATAACCGCTCTGTTGTTATAAACAATATGCATAAACAATATGCGCGTCGCGATCAGATTTATTGCGCTCAAATTTTACTCTGTTAACCTGATTTGCCCATAGCCTCTGATATTGGAAAACGCACTGTGTGCGTATGACCGGCATAAAAACGACCGTTCCCGTATCAATTACAAAGGGAGAGTCCAATGAAAATAACCGTTCTTGGTTGCGGCGCCCTCGGTCAGTTATGGCTTGCCGCCCTGCATCAACAGGGACACGATGTTCAGGGGTGGCTACGTATTCCGCAACCTTTTTGCCCCGTTAATGTGACTATGCTGAATGGTCATCACTGTAATCTGAACCTGACGGCGAACGATCCCGATCATCTGAAGCACAGCGAACTCTTGCTGGTAACGCTGAAAGCCTGGCAGGTTTCCAATGCCGTCGCCGCATTGTTGCCACAACTCAATCCGCGTTGCACCATTTTGCTGTTGCATAACGGCATGGGTACGCTTGAAGAATTGCCGGCACACCAGCAACCATTGATTGTCGGCGTGACCACCCACGCGGCGCGGCGCGATGCCACCACGGTAGTTCATGTGGCCGCCGGCACCACCCATATCGGTTCGCTGAAGAATGGCGAACAGCAAAGCCAGTTTGCCGAACTTCTGCATCAGGCATTACCTGACGTCGCCTGGCACAATAACATCACGGCGACTTGCTGGCTTAAACTGGCCGCGAACTGCGTCATCAATCCGTTGACCGCCATCTACCATTGCACCAATGGTGAATTACAGGCTTATTCCGAGCAGATCCAAACGCTTTGTCAGGAAATTGCCGATGTGATGGATCGCGAAGGATTCCATACGTCGCGCGACAGTTTGCACCTCTACATTGGCCAGATCATTCAGAATACGGCAGCCAATACGTCATCAATGCTGCAAGACATCATCGCGCAGCGTCATACCGAAATTGACTACATTACCGGTTATCTGTTGCGTCGAGCTCGCGTCCACGGCCTGACGCTGCCCGAAAACAACCGCCTCTTTGAACAAATCAAGCGTAAGGAAAATGAATATGAGCGCATCGGTACTGGTATGTCTGGCGCCTGGTAGTGAAGAAACCGAAGCCGTCACGACTATCGACCTGCTGGTCAGAGCGGGAATTCAGGTCACGCTTGCCAGCGTCGCCAATGACGGTAACCTGGAAATCACCTGTTCTCGCGGCGTGCGATTACTGGCGGATGCGCCGTTGGTGAAAGTTGCGGATCGTCATTTTGATGCGCTGGTGTTACCCGGCGGACTAAAAGGAGCCGAATGTTTTCGGGATAGTCCAATTCTGGTGGCGTGTATTCGTCAGGCCCATCAGGATGGAAAAATTGTGGCGGCGATGTGTGCAACGCCCGCGCTGGTGCTTGAATACCATCAGCTTTTCCCAGTCGGCAACATGACCGGTTTCCCGGATTTAAAAGATAAGATCGCCGCCGAAAAATGGATGGAAAAACGGGTGGTTTACGATCCACGCGTCAATCTCTTAACCACCCAAGGGCCGGGAACCAGCATGGATTTTGCGCTGAAACTGATCGACCTGTTGCTGGGCAGGGAAAAAGCGGCGGAAGTCGCCGCACAACTGGTACTGCCGCCCGGTATTTACAACTATCGGGATTGATCGCCGCCCTTCCAATCAAACCAGGCAATCCCGAAGTATACATCTCCGTTAACAAACCACGGCAGGGTTCGCCGCTTTCAACAGCCGGTAAAGCGCTTGGGGATCAAGCGCCTGACAGATCCCCGCTGATAAGTGACGTTAGCCCCAATACCGTCAGCCGATTTCTACGACGCCTCGGCTATAAAGGATTACAAGGACTGAAAAAGGGTCTGCGTGATGACGTCCGGGTTCAGTCATTGTTGAATACCACATTGCTGTCACGGGTTGAGCAGCAATCGGATGACTTGAGCATTCATCTCAATAAAGAGATCGATGCGCTGGTGAAATTCTGGGAGCAGCTTGGCAGCCAGCATTGGCTGGAGATTGTTGATCGCGTCCGCCATGCGGAGAAAGTGTTTATCTGTGGTTTTCAGACCATCCGCGGGATAGTGGAGGATTTCTCCAATCGCTTGTCCCTTGTCCACTCGGATGTTGAATTTCTGGATTTATACAGCGGCGTGCTGGGGCAATGGCTGGATAGCTATGAAAAACGTTGCTGCATTGTGTCGCCTCTAAAAATAAAGTACAGCTTAAACAGCGACTTGAGGCGTATGAAAATCGGGTGAAATGTCTAAAGCTTTATCGCGCATAAAACAATCCGCGCCCAGATCCCATGATCAGGGCGGGTCGGTGCGCTTACGGGCGATACACTTTTACGTTAGTGAACCCTTGCTCACGTAGATAAAGCGCCTGCAAGCGGCTCATCACGCCGCGCTCGCAATAGAGCAGATAGGTTTTATTCTGATCCAGAGAGCCGAACTGCGTGCTCAGCTTATAGAACGGCAGCGCCTTGACTTCAACCTCCGTCAGTGACAACGGCTTATCTTCCTGTTCATCGGGCGCGCGGATATCCAGCAGCACATCTGTCGGCGCAAATGCTACCACGGTTTCCACTTCAACCACTTCCTGCCGGGTTTGCTCGGCAATTTCACGGATATCAATATTGCGGGCTTCGCGGACGACACGCTCCAGGATCGCAAAATCAAAGTGGCTTTCTTCCTCTTCAATTTTCGACCTCACCGCTTTTACCGTCGGGCTTTTGGAGATCACGCCACAATATTCCGGCATCGTTTTGGCGAAATCTTCCGTACCCAGTTCACGCGCTTGCTTGATGATGTGCTCTTTGTCATGGGAAATCAGCGGACGCAAAATCAGCGTATCTGACGCGTTATCAATCAAACGCAGATTAGTGAGCGTCTGGCTGGAAACCTGACCAAGCGCTTCTCCCGTCACCAGCGCCTGCACCCCATAGCGTTCCGCCATCTGCGACGCCGCACGCACCATCATGCGTTTAAGTACCACGCCCATCTGACCATCGTCGACTTTCTCCAGGATCTCACCGACCACCGGCTCAAAATCAATGGCGATAAAGCGCACCCGGTGCGAACTGCCATAACGATTCCATAAATAGTGCGCCACCTGTTTAACGCCAATTTCATGCGCCGCGCCGCCCAGATTAAAAAAGCAGTAATGTACGCGGCAGCCGCGACGCATCAACATATAGCTGGATACGCTCGAATCAAAACCGCCCGAAATCAGCGACAGCACATCCTCTTGCGTCCCGATAGGGAAGCCGCCGAGTCCCTCATGGCGGGCGTTAATCAGCAGCAGACGATCCTGATCGATTTCCAGATGAACCGTCATCTGCGGCGATGTGAGGTTCACTCGCGCCGTTTCGATATGCTGATTAAGGCCGCCGCCGACATAGCGTTCTACGTCCTGAGAGCTAAACTCATGCTTACCGCGGCGTTTTACCCGCACACAGAAGGTTTTTCCGACCAGTTGCTCACGATACAGCGCCAGCGTCTGCTCAAAAATGTCGTGAACATCGGTATAGGTTCGCTCCTCAACATCAAGAATGTGGTGGATACCAGGGATCCGCGTCAGTGCATCCAGGATGGCTTTGCGCTGGCTTTCTTCTTTTGCCCGAACTTCGATATGATCCCAATGACGGACAACCGCCAGTGTTTCATCATGGTGTTTTAAGATGTTGCGAATGTTACCGGTTAGAATTTTGATAAAGCGCAACCGCACGGATTGACTTTTGATGGTGATTTCCGGGAACAATTTAATGATAAACTTCATGGTGGCTGTCGTTACTTGGTCAGACAGAGGTAAATAAATTCACCGCTGAGCACTAAAATCACGTTATCGGTAAAATCAGCATCACTAAGGAGGATTTTACCCATAGCATCCAGGGCGCGGAGTATATCATTATATGAAGCTATACTGTGCGCTTTCACCGTATAATCGTATGGTCATCCATGGGTGATCAAACGCAAAATAATGCTATGCCGCGATCAAGGTCGCAGTGTATAAACCAGGACTCAAAACCTATGCCCAAGAAAACAGAGCTGCCAGTCAGCTTTGAAAACGCACTGAGCGAACTGGAAAAAATCGTTACCCGGCTCGAATCGGGCGAGTTGCCGTTGGAAGAGGCGCTAAATGCGTTTGAGCATGGAATACAGTTGGCGCGTCAGGGTCAGCAAACATTGCAGCAGGCGGAACAACGGGTACAGATCCTGCTGAGCGACGAACCTGATGCAACTTTGTCACCGTTTAGCCCGGATAGTGAATCGCTATGATCGATTTCACCACGCAGTTGAATGCTCACTATCAGCGTACAAACCGTGTATTAAGCCGCTATCTCGCCGCCCTTCCCTTTCAGAGTAGTCCACTGGTTAACGCCATGGGTTATGGTGCATTGTTAGGCGGCAAACGGCTGCGGCCATTTCTGGTCTATAGCACGGGTGAACTGTTCGGCGTGTCTTTGGCAAGCCTGGATGCGCCAGCCGCAGCGGTGGAATGTATTCATGCCTATTCGTTAATCCATGATGACCTGCCGGCAATGGACGATGATGATCTGCGCCGCGGTCAGCCGACCTGCCACATTAAATTTGGCGAAGCCAGCGCTATTCTGGCTGGCGATGCGCTGCAAACGCTGGCCTTTTCTATTTTGGCCGATGTCCCCATGCCGCAGGTCGCCGATCGCGATCGGCTGGCGATGCTGTCAGAACTGGCGCAGGCCAGCGGCGTGGCCGGTATGTGTGGCGGACAGGCGCTGGATCTGGCCGCGGAAGGCCATCAAGTGGATTTAGCCGCGCTGGAGCAAATTCACCGTCACAAGACGGGCGCCTTGATCAGAGCGGCGGTAAGGCTGGGCGCGTTGGCGGCAGGCGAAAAGGGTCGGGACGCATTGCCCCATCTCGATCGTTATGCCAACGCTATCGGCCTGGCCTTTCAGGTACAGGACGATATTTTGGATGTGGTGGGCGATACCGCCACGCTTGGCAAGCATCAGGGTGCCGATCAACAATTGGGTAAAAGCACTTATCCCGGCTTATTGGGGCTGGAGAAGGCGCGTGAGAAAGCCCGGGACCTCTATCGGGAATCACTGGACGCTTTAGATGATTTAGCGGCATCCAGTCCGATACCGTTGGACATCGCGCCATTACAGGCGCTGGCGAATTTCATCGTTGAGCGCGATAAGTAATAAATATCAACCTAATACCCGATAGCTTTCGATATGCGATCAGACAGCAGGAACAGCCGGTATCGCAACATTTTGAAAAATAAAAGGTATAAAAACCTCTGAATGAGTCTCTAATGCGTTTTGATACAGCGAAATATCCTACTCTGGCGATAGTGGAAACACCTGATGAACTTCGCCTGTTGCCGAAAGAAAGTCTGCCGAAGCTGTGTGATGAACTTCGTCAATATTTGCTGGACAGCGTCAGCCGTTCAAGCGGTCATTTTGCCTCAGGATTAGGGACGGTTGAACTCACAGTTGCCTTGCATTATGTCTACAACACGCCTTTCGATCATCTGGTGTGGGATGTGGGACATCAGGCCTACCCGCACAAGATCCTGACCGGACGCCGCGATCGTATCTCCACCATCCGTCAGAAAGGCGGCCTGCATCCCTTCCCGTGGCGCGATGAAAGCGAATACGATGTATTAAGCGTCGGTCACTCATCAACCTCCATCAGCGCCGGATTAGGGATGGCCGTCGCCGCCGAGCGTGAGGGAAAAGGCCGTCGCACCGTCTGTGTTATCGGCGATGGCGCGATCACCGCGGGTATGGCTTTTGAAGCCATGAACCACGCGGGTGATATCCGCTCTGATCTGTTGGTGGTGTTGAACGACAATGAAATGTCAATTTCGGAAAACGTCGGGGCGCTGAACAATCACCTGGCGCAATTGCTGTCCGGCAAGCTCTACGCCAGCCTGCGCGAAAGCGGTAAAAAAGTGCTGTCCGGCCTGCCGCCGATCAAGGAACTGGTGAAACGCACCGAAGAGCACCTGAAAGGCATGGTGGTGCCGGGTACGCTGTTTGAAGAGCTTGGCTTTAATTATATTGGCCCGGTTGACGGTCACGATGTGCAGGCGCTGGCTCAGACCTTGAAAAATATGCGCGGTCTGAAAGGTCCGCAACTGCTGCATATCATGACCAAAAAAGGCAAAGGCTACGCGCCAGCCGAGCAGGACCCGATTAGCTGGCATGCCGTGCCGAAGTTTGATCCTGCCAGCGGCATCTTACCGAAAAGCAAAGACGGCGCGTTGCCGACATATTCGCAGATTTTCGGTCAATGGCTACAGGAAACCGCCGCCAAAGACAGCAAACTGATGGCCGTCACGCCGGCCATGCGTGAAGGCTCAGGCATGGTGCAATTCTCAAAAGACTATCCACAGCAATACTTTGATGTGGCGATTGCTGAACAACACGCCGTTACTTTTGCCGCAGGTCTGGCGGTGGGCGGCTATAATCCGGTTGTCGCCATTTACTCCACCTTCTTGCAGCGCGCCTATGATCAAGTCATCCATGACGTCGCCATTCAGAATTTACCGGTAATGTTCGCCATCGATCGCGGCGGTATTGTCGGTGCGGATGGACAAACCCATCAAGGCGCATTCGATCTTTCTTTTTTACGCTGCATCCCGAATATGATCATCATGACGCCCAGCGACGAAAACGAGTGCCGTCAGATGCTCCACACCGGCTATCACTATCAGAAAGGCCCAACGGCGGTGCGCTACCCGCGCGGCAGCGGTACGGGAGCGGAACTGACCCCGTTGGTTGAGTTGCCGATTGGCAAAGGCATCGTCCGGCGGCAGGGAGAAAATCTCGCCATCCTTAACTTCGGCACGCTGCTGCCCGAAGCGCACAAAGTGGCCGATAGACTGAACGCGACGCTAGTGGATATGCGTTTTGTCAAACCACTGGATGAAGCGTTGATTCTGGAACTGGCCGCGACGCATCAATCGTTTGTCACGCTGGAAGAAAACGCCATGATGGGCGGCGCGGGTAGCGGCGTTAACGAGCTCGTGATGGCGAAACGTCTTGCTATCCGCGTGCTTAACCTTGGTCTGCCGGATACATTTATTCCACAGGGCAGTCAGGAAGAAATTCGTGCCGATCTCGGTCTGGATGCATCAGGCATTGAGAACCGCATCGCGGCATGGCAGGCCTGAACACCGCCTCAATCGCGGAATAACGTTAACATCTCCGTTATTCCGCGCCCTTCCCATTTTTTATCATTCAGACGGAACCACAAACGTTGCCTTGCCACCCAGAATTAAAAAGGGGAGACAGCATGAGTAATATGCGTGGCTTTCATTTCGTCATAGCCAAATTAATGAAGCAGTACCAGATTAATGCAGCCAAGGCAGCGGAAAGCGGACATGACGTCTATATCATTACGCTGGAAAATGGGATGCAGGTTTTTCTGTTGGGCAATCAGCCGGAATACCTGAATATCTTAAGCCCGGCAGCAACATTCACAGAAGTAGAGACGATCCCTCATCATGTGCTGCTATCGCTGCTATCCATGAACATGTGGAACACTAAACATCCGGTTTTCAATATCGGCTTTGACATCCACAAGATGCAGATCATGCTTTCATGCCGGCAGGCACTGGCTGAGTTGGATCAGGCAGAGACTTATCAACTGGTGGGCACCTTTATCAACACAGCATTAAAGTTGAACGAGTGGATAGACCAACAAATGGAAACCATCTCCGCCAAGAAATAGGCCATGCGGCATACCGTATACAGGGATGAACTTTAAATAGATTTTCGGCTATTTGAATTTAAAAAGAGAAACATATGATTAACGCTTCACACAACAGATATTTTCCCGGTGGCGTTACAGTAAATCCGCTGGAACATTTCAATCAGGAGCCCGTCGTCAAATTACATGAGGCCGTCAGCGCCCAGGAATTGGGCATCGGCGCTTATGAAGGCAAACACATCCGCGTGAACTCATCCACCATGGAGCACCTGCAACTGGCGCAGGAAACGTTACGTAAAACCAAAATGATGATGCCTTACGGCGCGGGGAACCAAAAAGTGGAAATGGTTTATACCGGCGGAGAAAGTTCGGCGCGAGTGAAAATGCACAGAGAGACAACCGAAAAGGCCGCCGCCATCCCTAATGCATTAATGGCGGCTCGTTATCAGGCTGGTAACTGTAACGAAATGGCCGATGTGAGCTACACATTGCTGGCGCAAAAGCAAATCAATGCGCCAGTGCTGTTGCTAAACGACAATGATTGGGATCATATATATGTCCTTATCGGCGATCCGCGCGATCAAACCTGGGGAGAGAAAAACACGGTGGTCGTCGATCCCTGGGTCAGATATCCTGCGGCAACGACGCTGGATCAGAGCATCAAACGCAATCCTTCCAGCACCATTCAATACCAAAGAGCGCCCAACGCAGCGCCTTTACCTATCGCTCAGGAATTGAATAGCATAAATCATATTAGCACTGCGGAAGTCGACCAATTCCTCACGGCGAGACAATATCCCCAGATAGGCGCGAATCTTCTACAACGTTTCTATCAACCCATTATTGTGGCCAGAATGAGCGACGAGAAAATCGTTGCTAAAGACCCAAGCACCCGCTATTCATCGGATAACGTCAACGCCAGAACGATGGATGACATTGCGCAATCAACCGTATCCCACCAACTCGCAGCACAGCAAGTCTGGAATAATTTACCTAACCGCTGGTAATAAGCACGCTTTCCTGGCACATCGCCGCTGTTGATTACAGCCAATAATATCCCATGCCATACAGAACCCCGGCGGCAATGACGCCGGCGACAATATCATCAATCATGATCCCCATGCCGCCGTGAACATTGCGATCAAACCAGCGGATAGGCCACGGTTTCCAGATATCCAGGCCACGAAATACCACAAAACCCGCCGCAACCCATTGCCACTCATTCACCGGCAGCGCCATCAACGTTATCCACATGCCGACAAACTCGTCCCAGACGATGCTGCCGTGATCGTGCACGCCCATATCTTTGGCCGTCTGATGACACAGATACACGCCGATACAGATGCTGAACATCACCAGCAGCGAGTAAAGCTCAAGTGGCAAAAATGATATCAGATACCACAATGGGATCGCCGCCAGCGAGCCCATTGTGCCAGGCATCCAGGGTGACAAACCGCTGCCGAATCCGGTCGCCAACAGATGCCATGGATTAGCCAGATGCAGCCGTTGCCTGGCGGTGTCAGGCACTTTAGTTTTGCTCGCTAAAATGGTCATAACCCTTCCAGTTAAACTCAATTTCTTTCTCACCCTGGAAGAATCGTAATCCCTCAGATGAAGGCCCGATTTGCCCGATACACGTATAGTCCGCGCCAGCGTGTCCGAGCGCGATATCCAAAGCGCCGCGATTAATCTCAGGTACGGTAAAGCACAGTTCGTAATCCTCACCACCGGATAAGGTCCAACGCAGCGCCTGATCCGCATCAATGCGCCGTTCCTCCACACAACCGCGCAACCAGGGAGATTGAGGGAGTGCATCCACATTAATGCGTGCGCCACATTCACTGGCTTTCAGGATATGTTGCAAATCAGAAATCAAACCATCGGAAATATCAATCGCCGAACTCGCCAGATCGCGCAGCGCCTGCCCTTGCAGTATTCTTGGTTGCGGGCGTAAATGGCGTTGAAGCAACGCTTGCCGGGTTTCGCTATCGGCAATATGTAATCGGTTCTGAAGGATCGCCAGTCCAGCGGCGCTGTCACCCAATGACCCCGTCACATAAATCCAATCGCCGATCCGCGCGCCCCGCCGGGTTAGCGCCCGTCCCGCAGGAACCAGACCGTGAACCGTCAGCGTCAGGCTTAACGGGCCGTGCGTCGTATCGCCGCCGATAAGTTGCATACCGTAATAGTCGAGTAACTCGAACAGGCTATCGCTATAGGCACAAAGCCAGTCGCTTTTGTTTTCAGGCAGAGTGATGGCCAGAGACAGCCAGGCGGGATCGGCTCCCATCGCGGCCAGATCGCTAAGATTCACCGCTAATGATTTGTAACCCAAATCAGCGGGATTAATACCGGGAAGAAAATGAATACCTGATACCAGCGTATCGGTACTCACCGCCAGCCATTGCTTTTCAGCCACCGTCAGCAATGCGCAATCATCACCGATACCTAATTCAACATCCCGACGTGAACTTCCGACCCGATTGAAATAGCGGGCAATAAGGTCAAACTCACCTTCAACCATAACCTTTCCAGCCAGCGTTAATCCACACGAGATCAGGGCCGGATATCCGGCCCTGACTCACTTATTTCTTTACTTTTCTTACAGATGGCGCGGCTTTGTCGAGTACGCCATTTACAAACTTATGGCTATCCTCCGCACCAAACACCTTAGCCAGTTCGATGGCCTCATTAATCGCCACCTTGTAGGGAACATCGTCGCGCTTACTGAGTTCAAACATCGCCAGACGCAGAATAGCTCTTTCCACCTGCCCCAGTTCATCAAGCTGACGTGACAGAAAAGGCGCCATCAACAGATCAAGCTTCTCAGCCTGAGTAGACACCCCTGCCAGCAACTCACGAAAATAGGTGATGTCGACATCTTTGACATCCTGCTCGCTCAGGAATTGGTGTTCAATATCGGCAATATCGTTCTGAGACAACTGCCAGGAATAAAGCGCTTGAACCGCACATTCACGGGCGCGGCGACGAGCAGCAGGTTTCACGGACTTCCCCTTAACTTAATAATCAGGCTTACTTGATATATCCAAGTTGCAGGCGCGTTGGCTTTCCTGCAACTCGAATTATTCAAGATATCGCTTTTAATACATTAATCATTTCCAGCGCGGTCAAGGCGGCTTCTGCGCCTTTATTACCCGCTTTCGTGCCAGCACGTTCAATCGCCTGCTCAATGCTTTCCGTGGTCAGCACCCCAAATGCAACGGGGATTTCACTGCTCATGGCAACCTGAGACAAACCGGAACTGCATTCGCCGGCAACAAATTCAAAATGGGCGGTTCCGCCACGGATAACCGTTCCCAGCGCAACCACCGCATCATAGCCGCCATTTGCCGAACTCTTGGTCAACGCACGCACGGCTAAAGGCAATTCATAGGCGCCTGGCACCCAGACCACGGTTATATTGTCGTCTTTCACCTGGCCAATACGCTTTAATGCATCGATCGCGCCTTCTAACAGGCTGTCATTAATGAAGTGGTTAAAACGCGCAATTGCAATCGCCACGCGGGCATCAGGAGTAGCAACAACACCTTCAATAACGTTCATAGCTTTCCTTTATCTGGTCTTATACCCCGCAGGGGGGCGGATTCTATCATATTCTTCCGATTACGTATCCGGTTTTGTCTGGCGGTCACGTTTTCGGCATCAATCGTAAACGCAGGTCCGGCCCTATCTGGCGGACATCATTAATGGTAAACGCTGGTGCCTGCGACAGTTCGCTCAATCCCGGCAACACGCACAACGGACGGGCGCCATCGCCTAAAAGCTTCGGCGCGAGATACACGATAAGCTCGTCGACAACGCCCGCGTTAAGTAAGGCGCCCGCCAGCGTCGCCCCGGCCTCAACCCACACCGAGTTAAGCTGTCGCTGACCGAGGATCATCATTAATGCGACCAAATCCACACCACCGTGGTGCGGCGGCAACCGCAATTGTTCGACACTGTCAGGCCAACGTTGTTCATCCTGCTGAAGACGCGCCAGCCAGGTTTGACCTGGCTGAGAAATAACCCGATGCTGTGGCGTTACACGCTGTTGGCTATCAACAATAATACGAACAGGCTGACGGACATGCGCTGGTAGGTAAACCCGCTGCGTCTGTGCATCCAGTTCCGGCCAACGCACCGTTAATGAGGGATCGTCGGCCAGTACGGTTGCGCTGCTGCTCAGAATTGCGGCGCTTTCGGCACGAAAACGCTGAACGTCATGCCGTGCCTGCACCGAGGTGATCCACTGGCTTTCGCCAGACGCCATCGCCGTTCGTCCATCCAGCGACGCCGCCATTTTCAAACGCACATAAGGCAGTCCGGTGCGCATTCGCTTCAGAAAACCAGGATTAATGCTCTCCGCTTCAGACATCATCAGGCCGTGACTCACCTCGATACCGGCCTGTTGCAGACGATGCAAACCGCGTCCCGCCACCTGTGGGTTTGGGTCCTGCATCGCGGCGACAACGCGTGCGACCCCTGCGGCGATCAACGCATCAGCACAAGGCGGGGTTCTGCCATGATGACTACATGGCTCCAGCGTGACATACGCGGTCGCGCCACGTGCTCGCTCTCCCGCCATCCGCAGCGCATGCACTTCCGCATGAGGCTCCCCCGCGCGCAGGTGATAGCCCTCCCCGACAATTTCGCCGTCACGCACAATCACACAGCCGACATTCGGATTTGGGGAAGTGGTAAAACGGCCAAGACGCGCCAGTTCAAGCGCCCTGGCCATGTATGGCTCATCGTGCGTCGGCATCGCTTTACATTGTGGAATAACCATTCCCTGAACCTCTTGTTTTTGACGACCAATAAACCTTTACATCGGGTTTAATCCTGCAAGCGGGCAATTTCTTCACCAAATTCACGAATATCCTCAAAGCTGCGATACACCGATGCAAACCGGATATAAGCCACCTTATCCAGTTTTTTAAGCGCATCCATGACCAGATTGCCCACCATTTTGGCGGTTACTTCACGCTCGCCCGTGGCGCGTAAGTGAGATTTGATGTGATTGATCGCCATCTCGACATCATCGGAACTGACAGGCCGTTTTTCCAGCGCCTTAAGCATACCGCTACGTAATTTATCCTCGTTGAAAGGCTCACGCACATCGTTGCTTTTTATGATGCGGGGCATGACCAACTCCGCGATTTCGAATGTGGTAAAACGCTCATTACACATCAGGCATTGCCGACGTCGGCGCACCTGCGAGCCCTCACCCACCAGGCGGGAATCAATAACTTTGGTATCAACAGCAGAACAAAATGGGCAATGCATGATGTTTTCTGACCAGGAATCCTTTACGTACAGATAGTTTACCCTGAATTAAGCGAGTAACCAAAACTCCTGCGCGTTGTTGCGAAGGGACTCGCATGCTCAGGCAACAGCATGAAACAAGCCGGTCGTCTATGACTTGCCCGTAATCACAGCTACACTGTCAGAAAAAGGAATCAAGGATTAGTATTAATAAAACATCCAAGGGGAACAACAGAGATGAGAACCCGAACCCGATATCGTATGTTGGCGATTTTACCCGCTTTATTTACCCTGGCTGGCTGCACGCAACAACGCCAGGCGCCAGCATTACAGACTCAGTTGAGTCAGTTAAATCAGCAGTTGCAAACACTTACTGACCAGGCTATCGCGCTGGAACAACAGAACTCACTGAATATTCAGTCGACTTCCGGCGTGTATCTGTTCCCAGCCGCGCAAAGTCATGCGATTTTGCAGAGCAGCATTGGCAAACTCAATATCTCACTCAGCCATGTCGAACCCGAAGCCAACGGCACACGTGCCTTGCTGCATATTCGCACCAGCGACGCGATCGGTCTTCCGGCCTTCAGCGCGCAACTCGACTGGGGACAAATCGATCCCGTCAGCGGCAAGCCATTAATCCGTGATATACAGACGCAATCATTTATCGTCACACCCACGCTGTTACCAAAACCTGAAGCGGTGGTTGAACTACGCCTCAGCGGATTGTCACCGGAACAGTTAGGCTTTATTCGTTTACATCGTCTGGAAGAAGTACCGCCGCCGCCGCCCGTCGCGGCCATCGAAGCACCGTGATCCGGTTAACTTCAGACGTAAAAAACCCCGCGCGCGGCGGGGTTTAAATTGCATTCTGACTGATTAAGGCAGAATCGAAGGCTGATCCGCGCCCTCTTTTTCAACCTTCTGTATCAGCAAGTGTTCGCGCTTCATACCCAGCTTCAACGCTAATGCCGATGCGACATAGATGGAAGACACCGTACCGATCGACACGCCGATCAGCATCGCCAGCGAGAAGCCTTCCAGCATCGCGCCGCCAAAGATATACAGCATCAACACCACCACCAGCGTGGTGGCGGAGGTCATGATGGTACGGCTCAGCGTCTGGGTCAGCGAGATATTCATGATTTCATAAGATGTCCCGCGACGGATCTTGCGGAAGTTCTCACGAATACGGTCCGACACCACGATGCTGTCGTTCAGCGAGTAGCCGATAACCGACATCAACGAGGCGACGATCGTCAGATCAATCTCTATCTTGAAAAGCGACAATACCCCCAGCGTGATAATCACATCATGCGCCAGCGCAATCACCGCCCCCAGCGCCAGACGCCACTCAAAGCGGAAGCCGACATAGATCAGGATACAGATCAACGCGCTCAGCAGCGCCATGCCGCCGGCCTGCGCCAGATCGTTGCCCACGCTGGGGCCGACAAACTCGATACGTTTTACCGTCGCGTTTTGTTCCGTCCCGGCGTTGATCACGCTCAACACCCGGCTACCCAACTCCTGACCGGATGTGCCTACGCTTGGCGGCATACGCACCATAACATCACGGCTGCTGCCAAAATTCTGGATCAGCGGATCATTAAAACCGGCCTTTTCCAGCGAATCACGGATCTGATCCAGATCGGCGGGTTTTTCGAGGTTGATCTCAATCACCGTACCGCCGGTGAAGTCCAAACCCCAGTTAAAACCACGCACGCCCATGACGATCAGCGAAAGGATCAACAACGAACCTGAAATCAGGAACGCCACATTGTCCCAACGCATAAAGTCATATACCTTGCGTCCGTAGTTTAGTTGTTCAACAGTATAATCCTGTGCCACAACGCACTCCTCAGATTGACAGCTTATTAATGCGTTTGCCGCCGTAAAGCAGGTTAACGATGGCACGAGTACCGACGATCGCCGTAAACATCGAGGTCGCAACCCCGATTGCCGTGGTGATGGCAAAACCTTTGATTGAACCCGTACCCACAGCGTAAAGGATCACGGCAGTAATCAAGGTCGTCAGGTTGGCATCCACGATACTGGAGAATGCGCCTTTGTAACCTTCGTGAATCGCTTGCTGAACTGAACGTCCGTTTCTCAGTTCTTCCTTAATACGCTCGTTTATCAATACGTTCGCATCAACGGCTACCGCCAGCGTCAATACAATACCGGCAATACCCGGCATGGTTAACGTCGCCCCCGGCAACAGCGACATGATGCCGACGATCATCACCAGATTCGCTATCAGCGCGGTTGTCGCAATCACGCCGAATTTACGGTAGTAGACCACCATAAAGACAATAGATGCGATCAAGCCCCACAAACAGGCTTCCAGACCCTGAGTAATGTTCTGCATCCCCAGCGTCGGCCCGATGGTCCGCTCTTCCACAATCTGGATAGGCGCAATCAAGGCGCCGGCGCGCAATAACAGGGAAAGCTGACGGGCTTCATTCGGATTGTCGATGCCGGTGATACGGAAGCTGTTCCCCAGACGCGACTGGATCGTCGCCACGTTGATCACTTCTTCCTGTTTCTCCAGAATCGCACGTCCGGCGGCGTCTTTCTTGCCGCTGTCTTTGTATTCGACAAACAGCGTCGCCATCAGTTTACCGATGCTGTCTTTGGTGAAATTGGACATGGTGTTGCCGCCGGCGCTGTCCAGAGAAATATTCACCTGCGGACGGTTGTATTCATCCGTGCTCGACGTTGAATCAGTGATGTGATCGCCCGTCAGAATCACACGCTTGAACAGCACGACCGGCGAACCGTCACGCATGTTTTTCACTTCGGAATCGCCCGGCACACGGCCATTGGCCGCCGCGGTCGCATCGGCATCGCTGTTCACCAGTCTGAATTCCAGCGTCGCCGTCGCGCCCAAAATTTCTTTGGCCCGCGCGGTGTCCTGGATACCCGGCAATTCAACCACGATACGATCCGCGCCCTGACGTTGCACCAGCGGTTCGGCAACCCCCAGTTGGTTTACACGGTTACGCAGGATATTGATGTTCTGCTGAACGGCATATTCACGCGCTTCACGCAGACGTTCATCACTCATTACCGCCCGCAGTAGATTGCCGCTGCTGCCGCTGATAACCAAATCACGGTGGCGGGGCGTCAGGTAGCTGACGCCTTCATCACGCGTCTGCCCATCGCGGAAACGGATTTCGACGCCATAGTTGTCGGTTTTACGCACCGCGGCGTAAGGAATATTTTTCTCACGCAGATCGCTGCGCAAAGAGTCCATCGCCTGCTCTTGCAGTTTACCCAACGCCGTATCCATATCCACTTCCATCAGGAAGTGCACGCCGCCGCGCAGATCAAGGCCGAGTTTCATCGGCTCCGCGCCCAAAACGCGCAGCCAGGTCGGGGTAGCCGGCGCCAGGTTGAGCGCCACCACAAACTTGTCGCCCAATTCGCTCAGGAGGGCTTCGCGCGCACGGATCTGTACGTCTGGATTAGAGAAGCGAGCCAGAATCGCACCATTTTCCAATGCAATTGACTTACTGGTGATATTTTGTTCTTTTAGGACATTCTGGACTTGGATCAGCGTCGTTTCGCTGGCGGCGGTTCCCCGCGCGCCAGTAACTTGTACCGCCGGATCCTCACCATATAGGTTAGGAAGCGCATAAAGCAGACCGATGACCAAAGCCACAGTCAACATCAGGTACTTCCACAAAGGATAACGGTTTAACACGGCAGTTCCCTTCGGGAAAATCAAAAATTACAGGGCCTTGATAGTGCCCTTCGGCAGCACGGCAGCCACGAAATCACGTTTGATGACCACTTCGTTGGTTTCGTTCAGCGCAATGGCGATGTAGCCTGTCTCGGAAACTTTGGTCACACGGCCTACCAGACCGCCGGTGGTCAAAACTTCATCGCCTTTGCTGATGGAATCCATTAACTTTTTGTGTTCCTTGGCGCGCTTTTGTTGAGGACGCAGGATCATAAAGTAGAAAATCAGACCGAAAACGGCCAACATAATAACCAGAGAGTACGGGCTTCCCTGAGCCGGAGCGCCAGTTGCTGCCACAGCATCGGAGATAAAAAGACTCATTTAAATTTCCTCTTTTTTGTCAAAAAGATAAGTTGTCAAGACGACGAAATTGAATAATACAGGATCCACATTAAAGCCAGCCATTAGTTGCTCTGTGCAACGTCTTTTTCAGCAAGCGGCGG
Source organism: Brenneria izbisi (assembly GCF_025840185.1). Taxonomy (GTDB): domain Bacteria; phylum Pseudomonadota; class Gammaproteobacteria; order Enterobacterales; family Enterobacteriaceae; genus Brenneria; species Brenneria izbisi. The sequence continues at coordinate 185,120 of NZ_JAMPJU010000007.1, read as the reverse complement.
AATGGGTTTTCCTATCCGTTGGTAAAACTCCACCACAAAGTGCTCTAATTTACCCTCTTCAATGGCCTGACGTAAACCCGCCATCAAACGTTGATAATAACGCAAATTATGAATGGTATTGAGCCGCGCGCCGAGTATTTCGTTGCAACGGTCAAGATGATGCAAGTAAGCGCGGCTATAATGGCGACACGTATAACAATCGCAATGTTCATCAAGCGGGCTGACATCATCCTTATGTCTGGCATTACGAATTTTCACCACACCGTCAGTCACAAACAGATGGCCGTTACGCGCATTACGCGTCGGCATGACACAGTCGAACATATCAATGCCGCGCCGGACGCCTTCCACCAAATCTTCCGGCTTGCCGACGCCCATCAGATAACGCGGCTTGTCTTCCGGTATCTGCGGGCAGACATGCTCCAGGATGCGATGCATGTCCGCTTTCGGTTCGCCGACCGCCAAACCGCCCACAGCGTACCCATCAAAACCAATGTCTACCAGCCCTTTTACGGATACATCTCGTAAATCTTCGTAAACACCGCCCTGAATAATGCCGAACAGCGCGTTGTGATTATTCAATTCGTTGAAACGCTGACGACTGCGCCTGGCCCAACGCAATGACATTTCCATCGAGCGTTTGGCGTAATCCCAGTCGGCGGGGTAAGGCGTACACTCATCGAAAATCATGACGATGTCGGAACCGAGATCATACTGAATCTCCATTGATTTTTCCGGGCTGAGAAAAATTGCATCGCCATTGATGGGATTACGGAAGTGAACGCCCTCTTCCGTAATTTTGCGGATATCGCCCAGGCTGAAAACCTGAAAACCGCCGGAATCGGTGAGGATCGGACCATGCCACTGCATGAAATCATGCAAATCGCCGTGCAGCTTCATAATTTCCTGACCAGGACGCAACCACAGGTGGAAGGTATTGCCGAGCAGGATCTGCGCACCGGTGTCTTTAACCTCTTCCGGCGTCATGCCTTTGACCGTACCGTAAGTCCCCACCGGCATAAAAGCCGGGGTTTCCACCACGCCACGTTCAAAAATCAATTTGCCGCGACGAGCACGGCCATCTGTTGTTTGTAATTGGAACTTCACTTAGCCTCCGGCATCAGAAAAACAGTCTGATGGATAGCAAAAAGAGGCGCATTCTAACAACCATCAAACCCGCACCACAAGCCAGCCATCGCGCCTATTTAACTTTTTTCACCTTGCCCGCTCTACGCTCTCGATCGCCCCTGCAATAATCGCGGACATAGCGCCGGAGTATGTTACGCCATCAATTTCAATTCTGCGGCGCAATCAGGTAACTCAGGATTCGACCTGTTCCTGTTCAGCCTGCGGATTTCGCGTGATGAACATCGCGTCTCCATAGCTGAAAAAACGATATTGCTCCGCCACCGCTTGCCGGTAGGCGGACATCGTGTGCCGATATCCGGCGAACGCCGCGACCAGCATAATCAATGTCGATTCAGGCAGATGGAAATTGGTGACGAGCGCGTCGATCACCTGATAGCGGTAGCCGGGATAAATAAAGATGCGGGTATCGCCAAAAAACGGGGCGATCAGCGCGTCCTGACTGGCCTGTGCCGCGCTCTCCAGCGAACGGACGGAGGTAGTGCCCACCGCGATGACCCGATTGCCGCGGGCTTTACACGCCAGCACCGCATCGACGACATCCTGCGGTACTTCAGCGTATTCAGCGTGCATGACATGATCCTCGATAGTCTCAACGCGCACTGGCTGAAAGGTGCCCGCGCCAACGTGCAGCGTCACGAAGGCCATCTGCACGCCTTTTTCCCGTAACGCCGCCAGCATCGGTTCATCGAAATGCAACCCCGCAGTGGGCGCCGCCACCGCGCCCGGACGCTGACTGTAGACCGTCTGATAGAGTTCACGGTCAGACTCCTCGTCTGGCCGATCAATATAAGGAGGCAATGGGATATGACCGATATCATTGAGGATCGTCAACACGTCGCGGGCATCATCAAAATGCAGTTCAAACAATGCCTCGTGACGCGCCGCCATCGTTGCCCTGACGCTTCCATCATCACCCAGCAACAGCGCAGCGCCGGGCTTCGGCGCTTTTGACGCGCGAACATGCGCCAGAACGCGGCGCTCATCCAGTACGCGCTCAACCAGCACTTCGAGCTTGCCGCCGCTGGCTTTGCGGCCAAACAGCCGGGCCGGGATCACCCGCGTATTGTTGAAAACCAGCAAATCGCCGGCATCCAGTTTATCCAATAAGTCGGTAAAGATGTCATGCGTCAGACTTCCCGTCGGCCCATCCAGCGACAACAGGCGGCAACCGCTGCGCTGCGCTTGCGGATAATGGGCAATCAGTGATTCAGGAAGTTCAAATGAAAAATCGGCAACGCGCATGGCAATTCACTTAGCTGTTTCATACATTAAAAATGGGCGGCCTAGTCTAGAGCCGTGCGCGTCCGGCTGCAAGAAATAAGCACTGAGTCACAGAATGCATTATACTGGCGCAATGAATTTTCTAGCTCACCTCCATTTAGCCACGCTTGCCGACAGTTCGCTGTTAGGCAATTTGATGGCGGATTTCGTGCGCGGCGATCCCCAGGATAGTTATGCCGCGGAGATTGTCTCCGGCATCCGTTTACATCGTCGGGTTGATGTCCTGACCGATAGCCTGACGGAAGTCAGACAGGCGCGTCAGTATTTCCGTGACGCTCACCGTCGGGTCGCGCCGATCACGCTTGACGTGCTGTGGGATCATTTTCTGGCCAAACATTGGCACCAGGTGGAGCCAGCGGTTTCGCTGCCTGCGTTCGTCAACCAGGCCCGGTTGCAAATTACGCCGCATTTGGCGCAAACGCCTGAGGGCTTCCAGCATCTGAATCGCTATCTTTGGCCGGAGCGTTGGCTGGAACGGTATGCGGAGTTGCCGTTTATCGCCGATGTTCTGCACCGAATGGCGGCAAGACGCCCCAAACTGGCAGCCTTGTCAGGTTCATTCAGCGATATTGAGCAGCACTATCTTCAATTTGAAACGCTCTTCTGGCAATTTTATCCGGGGATGATGCATCTGGCGAAGATACGGCAATTATAAACCTGAGGATTTATCGCAAGTCGGCTGATCGATCATTGGAGCAGGTTAGTATAAGGCATTGATATGTTCTGCCGATTTATTCAATCGTTGAAAGCTATCTCATCGATTGGTCGCTTTGACTATATTCGCCCGGCTGAAATCCCTATACTGAATGTTGATTTCGGTAATCCATCCATCTTTAACAATAATTTACAGGAGTAATTATGGTCCTGGTAACTCGTGAAGCCCCTGACTTCACCGCTGCCGCTGTTTTAGGTAGTGGCGAAATCGTTGAAAATTTCAATCTGAAAAAACACATCAACGGTAAACCGGCGGTGATCTTCTTCTGGCCGATGGATTTCACTTTTGTTTGTCCGTCAGAATTGATCGCCTTCGATCACCGTTATGCTGAATTCCAAAAACGCGGCGTTGAAGTAGTCGGCGTCTCCTTCGACTCTGAATTCGTTCATAACGCCTGGCGTAAAACCCCGGTAGACAAAGGCGGCATTGGTGAAGTGAAATATGCCATGGTTGCTGATATCAAGCGTGAAATCCAGAAAGCCTACGGCATCGAACACCCGGAAGCGGGCGTGGCGCTACGTGGTTCTTTCCTGATCGATAAAAACGGTATTGTTCGCCACCAGGTCGTTAATGATCTACCGCTGGGTCGTAACATTGATGAAATGCTGCGTATGGTTGACGCGCTGCAATTCCACGAGGAACACGGCGAAGTCTGCCCTGCCCAGTGGGAAAAAGGGAAAACAGGCATGGGCGCATCGCCGGACGGCGTAGCGAAATATCTGTCTGAAAACGCAGACAAATTGTAATTCCCCGCGCACTCCCGCTTAGTGTACGACAGCCAAAAGCCGGTTGGTTCAAACAATCGGCTTTTACTTTTAATATCCGCCCACCCGCTCGTCCTCATTTCCGCTCATAAGCGATATGACGCTATTTTTCATCTTTCCCTGAAACAAACGCCCCCCAAACAACCCTTCTCAGAACAAAAGGTTGACTGAATGCGGCAATCCCTTAGCCTTATGTTGACTCACTATTAACACAGACCGGAATAAAGGAGAGCACATGCAACAAAATCTGGCGCTGTGGCTGGAAAATGAAGGGATGCAACACGCGAGCATCATTGCGTTACTGATTGTCGTCGGACTGATCCTGCTGATTTCAGCCATCATCCATCTAATTCTTCATCAGGTGGTGTTGAAAAAGATGGTATTACGCTCATTGCGCATCACGGAAAACACCGGCGCGCCCGGTTGGAAACAGGCGTTAACGCAACATAATCTGTTTAATCGTCTGGCTTTTCTGCTTCAGGGCGTCATTCTCAATATTCAGGTCGTGCTATGGCTGCCGCCTCAGAGTGAAACCCGTGAAGCGCTGGTGATCTGTTCCCAGGTTTGGATCATGGTTTTCGCGTTGCTGGTGTTGTTCTCGCTCCTTGACATTCTGCTGGCCGTCTCTGCGCGTTCAAAAACCGCCACCCAACTGCCGCTACGGGGGATATTTCAAAGTCTGAAACTGATCGCCACCATCGTGATTGGCATCATGGTGGTGTCACTGCTGATTGGGAAATCGCCATTGATTCTCATCAGTGGATTGGGCGCCATGACCGCAGTCCTGATGCTGATTTTCAAAGATCCGATTATGGGCCTGGTGGCCGGTATCCAGCTTTCAGCCAACGACATGTTGTTGTTGGGGGACTGGCTGGAAATGCCGAAATACGGCGCTGATGGCGCGGTAATCGATATCGGGCTGACCACGGTTAAAGTCAAAAACTGGGACAATACCATCACCACCATTCCCACCTATGCCTTGATATCGGACTCATTCAAAAACTGGCGCGCGATGTCGGAATCAGGGGGACGGCGCATCAAGCGTAGCGTCAACATTGATACCACCAGCGTACATTTCATGACCGAAAGCGAACGTGAGCGGCTACTGCGCAGCAAGCTGCTTTCACCCTATATCGAGAATAAAACCAGTGAATTGCAGCAGCACAATACGCAATCGAATGTTGATCTCAATTCACCGCTCAACGGGCGTCGGCTCACCAATCTGGGCACCTTCCGCGCTTATCTTCAGGCTTATCTGCGGGCGCATCCGGGGATCCATAAAGGTATGATGCTGATGGTGCGTCAGTTGGCGCCGACGCCAGAAGGCCTGCCGCTGGAAATTTATGCCTTTACCAATACCACCGTCTGGGTTGAGTACGAAGGCATACAGGCTGATATCTTCGATCACCTATTTGCGGTGATGCCCGAATTCGATCTGCGCGTGCATCAGACGCCCACAGGACATGATATGCAAGCGCTGGCACAGCAGGTCATTTCAGCCCGTTAAAAAACAAACGGGGATGAAGCGTTTACCTCATCCCCGCATCACCCCGCATCAGCGGATTTTCACATCATTGCCGCTGATATCGCTTCTTAATCATGTAGCCAATCAGCAGCAGGACAATCCAGATAACGCCGACATAAAGCGAAACACGCGTATCCGGGAAGTAACCGATCAGGCCAATGATAAAGATCAGGAACAGGATGCCGAAAGCTGAAGTGATGACGCCGCCACGCAATGGGAACGCCAGCGCCTTCACTTCATCACGGCTCAGACCGAGGCGAAAAGCAATCTGGGAAAACAGGATCATGATCCACACCCAGACGGTGGCGAACGTCGCCAGCGACGCGATCACCAGGAACACTTTCCCCGGCATGATGTAGTTCAGGTATACCGCCACCAGCAATGCCAACATCATGACGACGACCGTCACCCAGGGAATACCGCGCGTCGAAATACGGCTGAACACTTTCGGCGCATGCCCTTGCTGCGCCATACCATGCAGCATACGTCCCACGCCAAACACATCGCTATTGATAGCAGAAAGGGAAGCGGTGATAACGACGAAATTCAGGATACCGGCGGCGGCGGGAATGCCCATATTCTGGAACGTCAGTACAAAAGGACTACCGTTGGCGCCAATCTGATCCCACGGGTAAATCGACATGATGACGAACAACGTGCCGACATAAAATACCAGAATACGCCACGGCACCGAGTTAATGGCGCGCGGGATGGATTTCTTCGGGTCCTGCGCTTCACCTGCCGTAATCCCGATGATTTCCACGCCGCCATAAGCGAACATCACCAGTTGCAGGGAAAGGATCATTCCCATCACGCCATTGCTGAAGAACCCGCCATTGGTCCACAGATTATGGATCCCGGTCGGCTCTCCGCCGTTGCCGATCCCCCAGATAATGATGCCGAAACCAGCGACGATCATGATGATAATGGTGGCGACTTTGAAGAAAGAGAGCCAAAACTCCAATTCCCCGAAGGCTTTCACATTCATCAGATTGATGGCGCCGATGATCAGCACCACACTCAGCACCCACACCCAATGCGGTACAGCCGGGAACCAGACGCCCATATAAATGCCGAAAGCGGTCACATCGGCGATGGCGACAATCAGCATCTCGAAACAGTAGGTCCAACCGGTGATATAGCCGGCCAACGGGCCAAGATAATCCTGCGCATAACGCGAGAAAGAACTAGACTGCGGGTTATTGACGGACATCTCTCCCAGCGCCCGCATGATGATATACGCCACCACCCCGCCGATCAGGTAAGCCAGCAATACGCTGGGTCCCGCCATCTGAATGGCGCTGGCGGAACCATAAAAAAGCCCGGTGCCAATCGCCGACCCCAGGGCGATAAAACGAATATGCCGCGTGCTTAACCCACGTTTGAGCTTAGCGGATTGTTGTTCCATAGATAAGTAACCTGTCTGCCAAAAGAAAAACCACAGGCGCCGGCCTGTGGTACGTAAATCAAAGCGAACCCGATTATTGATGTACCGTCACTTCCTGACGCCCGCAAAGGCGGTCATAAATCACGGTCGCCAGCAACACCAGCAGAGATGGCGGCACCCACGCCAATCCTTGTTCGCTCAGCGGCAGATTCAAGGCCCACTCAGGCAACCCTGTTTTGAAAGCGGAGGATTTTATGCCATCAATGATGCCGAACAACAGACTGATCAACATCACTGGCGCCACGATACGCGAACGGTTATTCCACCAACGCAACGTAAAACTCAGCAGAACCAGAACGATACAAGGCGGATAAATCGCGGTCAGCACCGGGATGGACAGTTGGATCAAGTGGCTCAGGCCAAGATTCGACACCACCATCGAAAACACGCCCAACACGAATACCAGCGAACGGTAAGAGAACGGCAGGTATTGAGAGAAAAACTCCGCACAGGCGCAGGTCAGGCCCACCGCCGTCACCATACAGGCGATGAAGATCAGCAATGCCAGGAAGCTGCTCCCCATATTGCCGGAGGTATACTGGACATAGGCATGCAGAATTTCCGCTCCATTACTCGCTTCCGGCACCAGCGAGCCACTGGCCGAACCTAACTGGAACAGGCTGAGATACACCAGCGTCAAACCAATCCCCGCAATCAGACCAGCCAATACGGTATAGCGTGTCAGCAGCGCTGCGCTTTCAACCCCGCGCGAACGCGCGGCATTGACAATCACAATCCCGAACACCATTGCCCCAAGGGTATCCATAGTGAGGTAGCCGTTCACAAAACCGTTGGAAAACGCCACTTGCTCATAGGCTTCGAGCGCCGGAGCATGCGTGCCGGCAGGCAGGAACACGGCGGCAATGCCAAGTACCGTCAGCGCAGCGATTTTCAGCGGGGCCAGCACATGTCCGACCGAGTCCAGCAGTCGTCCTGGGTACAACGACACCCCGATGACAATCGCAAAGTAAATCAGGCTATAAATCAGTAACGGAGAAGCCTCATTGCCCACCAGCGGCGCAAGGCCCACTTCAAAAGAAACGGTTGCCGTGCGCGGCGTGGCAAACAACGGGCCGACAGCCAGATAACAAACCGTTGCCAGCAGCACGCCCGCTTTTTTGCCAATGGGCGAACTGAGCGCGTCAATGCCTCCGCCGACACGCGCCAGCGCAATCACGGTCAGCACCGGCAAGCCCACCGCAGTCAGCAGGAAACCCATTGCCGCGCTCCACACATGTTCGCCGGCCTGCAACCCGACGATCGGCGGAAAAATAATATTCCCCGCGCCGACAAACAAGGCAAAGGTCATAAACCCCAATGCCACGATATCTTTGGATGTTAAACGATGACTCATAGTGATGTTGTGTTGCCTGTTTCAATCGAAAAAAAGGAATACCTGTGCTGCGGTCGCTGTGCATCAGAGCAGTCAGTCGCACGGTCAATATGCAGGTTTGGACATTACATTTTGGCTGGCAGCCATATTGGGGGCTAAGTAAACCGTTTATAGCGAGAAAAGACAAGGCGAGATCTAAAAACCAGAACTTTAAACTAAATAATAGATTTAATCTGGCATATAAGGTTATCAATCCCAAATCAGATGACACATGATTTGTGCATTTATCAGTACATCAGCGCAATAAAACTAATGCAAATTAATCAATGATGCGTGAAATTGGTCATAAACAAAACTTATTGCATAAAAAACATACCGCCATGTTGATTGCGGCTGAAATTCGCCATTGTTTCATCGTGTCGAAAGCGCACTAGTCGAGAAGGCATTAAAAAAAAGCAGTGCAGAAGAGGATAAACCCCGGCGCTGAAACGCCAGTCTCCGGGGTTAGCCTTTTAGTGAACATCACCACACGCGACTGGCGATATCAACCACCCGTTTCAGTTTGTCCCATTGCTGCGCTTCCGTCAGGGAATTGCCCTCTTCAGTCGAAGCAAATCCACATTGCGGGCTGAGGCAAATTTGATTGATGTCCACAAATTTGGCCGCTTCAGCAATACGCGCCTCTACCGTTTCCACATTTTCCAGGGCGCCGGTTTTGGTGGTGATTAATCCCAGCACTACTTGCTGATGTCCCGGTTTAATAAACCGCAGCGGCTCGAAGCCTCCCGCACGTTCAGTATCATATTCGAGGAAGAACGCATCCACATTGACTTCGCCAAACAGTATTTCCGCCACCGGTTCATAACCGCCTTCCGAAATCCAGGTAGAGCGGAAATTCCCACGGCATACGTGCAGCCCTATCGTCAGATCATCAGGTTTGTCCGCCAGCGCTTTATTCAGTACATCGGCATAAGTCCTCGCCAGCCGGTCAGGATCTTCTCCCCGTTCGCGGATTTGGCGTTTCTGATCGTCAGAACACAGATACCCCCAGACGGTATCATCCAGTTGCAGATAACGACACCCTGCCTGATAGAACGCATGAATCGCATCACGCCAGGTTTGCGCCAGATCGTCAAAATACGCGGCCAAATCCGGGTACACCTGCTTATCAATCGCTTTGCGGCCGCCCCGGAAATGCATCACGCTGGGACTGGGGATGGTCATTTTCGCCACCGCATCACCGGCGATGCGGTTCAGATAGCGGAAATGGTCCAGCATGGGGTGTTGCGGATTAAATCTGACTTTATCAACCACACGAATCGCATGAGATTTGGTCTGGATGCCATTAAATTGAATACCTTGTTCCGCTTCATAGCGCTCCACCCCATGCAACCCGGCGAAGAAATCAAAATGCCACCAGGCACGGCGAAGTTCGCCGTCGGTTACCACCTGCAGGCCGGTCTGACGCTGTAACTGAACCACCCGCAAGATCTCCCGATCCTCGACGTCGCGCAGTTGGGCGGCATTAATATCACCCGCCTGAAACTGAATACGGGCCTGCTTGAGTGCTTCCGGGCGTAGTAAACTGCCGACTACATCCGCACGAAAAGGAGGAAGTGTTTTCGCCATATGTCGCTCCTTACCACCCCTATGCCACTAACAGCGGCTGCCAGATGGTCTTATTATGAAAGAATTACCGGATTAAATAGTTGCCTGGTTAAATAGTTACGTCGCGATTTATAGCCATCTGGACGTCTAAATATACTCGTATACTTTCATGCATGGGAAAATGGAGCAATAGAAGATTTTTCACCTGCCATGAATTTTTTTCATGGCAGGTCAGCTTGCACGTCGTAAACGTCTGCAACGTTAACGGCAAATTTCATGTAGCGTATTTTCCGTTACACAGAGGGTTTCATGGTGTTTTCAGCCAGCGAGACAGGAACGACCAACCGGTTGGGAAGTGTAAACCCAAAGCGGGAACCCAAAGCTTCTTCGCTTATGATGTCTAACCGGGAATCATGGTGGCTAAGCGCATGTTTCACAATCGCCAGCCCCAATCCACTGCCGCCTGTCTGTCGCGAACGCGCTTTATCAACGCGATAGAAGCGCTCAGTCAGGCGAGGAAGATGCTCAGGCGCAATGCCCGGCCCATTATCGCTGACCTGAAACTGCGCCCCTTGCGGACTCTTCTGCCAACACACTTCAATGCGCGTCCCGGCAGGCGTATGGTTGACTGCGTTATACACCAGATTCGACGCCGCACTACGCAACTGCTCTTCATTACCAAAGACCTGAAGATTATCATTTACGCGGAATACCACCTCATGACGCCCTTGACTCAGGGTTTGCGCTTCGCGCTGCAAGACACGCAATATCCGCGGCATATCGACTTTCTCATTCAAATCAATGGCCGAGGCCGCTTCAATTCTTGAGAGCGTCAGCAGTTGCTTCACCAATCCTTCCATGCGGCGCGTCTGCTCCTGCATGGTGTTCAGCGCCTTATTGCGCAGCGAGCGATCCAGCGTTTCATCCTGCATCATCTCCAGATAGCCTTGCAACACCGTCAGGGGAGTACGTAATTCATGACTGACATTGGCAAAAAAGTTGCGTCTGGCCCCTTCAAGCTGATGCATCTGCGTAATATCACGCACCACCATCAGTAACTGCCCTTCCGAATACGGCATCACGCGAAATTCAACATGGTGACCGTTGTTCAATTGCAAGGTCAGCGGCTTGCTGAAATCACGCGCTTTCATATAGCGGGCAAATTCCGGGTAGCGCAGCAGGTTAAGGATATTCTGGCCATTATCTTCCGGCCAACGGAAGTTCAACAGATGCTGCGCCAGATGATTACACCAGAAGATGGAACCCACTTCGGTGGTGATGACCAACGCATCCGGCAGGGATTCGGCGCCGCTGCGAAAGCGTTTAATCAACAGCGCCAACTCACGTCGACGCCGGCGATTACGCAATTGCATCTGATACAGGCCATAAAACAACGGCTCCCAACTCCAGCGGCCAGACGGCGGGGTCATACTGCGGTCGACCCACAGCCAGTGGGACAGTTTTAGTTGATTATAAAAGTTCCAGCACAGGACGGCCAAAACTGCGGTCAGTAAAAACCAGGGCAAATAACCAAAAACCAGCCCCAGCAAGAAAGCGGGCAAGCAAAAAAAAGCCAGCTCCAATGCCAGCCTTTTCCACGATAGACGTTCTAGCACGTTAATGTTTCTCCGGCACAACTACCTTCAGTAACGCGTTGAAAAACGATATCCCGTTCCCCGAACGGTCTGCACCATTTTTTCATGACCGCTGGTTTCCAGAGCTTTACGCAACCGCCGGATATGCACATCAACGGTACGATCTTCGACATAAACGTTAGTGCCCCAAACGTTATTCAGCAACTGTTCCCTACTGTACACCCGCTCCGGGTGAGTCATAAAGAAATGCAGCAACTTAAACTCCGTCGGCCCCATATCCAGCGCGTGTTCTTCGGTCGTCACCCGGTGGGAAGTCGGATCCAGGCTCAAACCGCGCATTTCAATGACTTCTTCCACCGCCATCGGTGAAATTCGCCGCATCACGGCCTTGATGCGCGCAACCAACTCTTTTGGCGAAAACGGTTTGATAATGTAATCATCCGCCCCGACTTCAAGACCACGGACACGATCCTCTTCCTCGCCACGCGCGGTCAACATCATCACGGGGATATCGCGGGTAAGCGCTTCCCGCTTCATATGCTTAATGAATTGCAGCCCTGATCCGCCGGGCAGCATCCAATCCAACAACACCAGTTCTGGAAACGGCTCCGCAAGCCGCTTAACCGCACTGTCATAATCTTCAGCTTCGACTGGCTGATAGCCATTCTGCTCCAAAACGAAGCAGACCATTTCACGAATCGGTGCTTCATCTTCTACGACCAATATGCGTCTTGCCATGGTTAATCCTGTCGTTAGTCATCGTCGCTGTTAGCATACGCCGAGCATTATGCGTCAGTTTTGTGACATTTTTATTAAAAAATCGCGGAAGCGATTTTCAACGTCACATAGTGACGGCCCGCAGGGTGAGCCCCAGGAACTGGGCGAATAAAAAATCGCGGAAGCGATTTTCAACGTCACATAGTGACGGCCCGGCCTCTACTCAACAACATATTTTCGAGCCGCTTTCCAAAAACAGGTTTTCGCGGCGACAGCCGTCACGGTGGCTGTTTATAATCACCGGCATTGCAATGACAGCCATTCAGGGAGTTCCATGCGTATTATTCACACCGCCGACTGGCATCTGGGACAGTATTTTTATACCAAAAGCCGTGCCGCCGAGCATCAGGCTTTCCTGCACTGGCTTATCAATCAGGTTGTGCGGCATCAGGTAGATGCCGTCATCGTGGCGGGCGACATCTTTGATAATGGTTCGCCGCCCAGTTACGCCAGAGAAATGTATTACCGTTTCGTGGTCGAACTGCAACGCACAGGCTGCCAACTGGTGGTGTTGGGCGGTAATCATGATTCCGTCGCCACCCTGAACGAATCACGGGATCTGCTGGCTTGCCTGAATACGCGCGTCATCGCCAGTACCGATGGCGATCCCGGCAAGCAGGTGATGGTGCTGGAAAACCGTCAGCATCAGCCCGGCGCCATCCTCTGTGCTATCCCGTTTTTACGTCCGCGAGATCTGATGACCAGTCAGGCCGGACAATCCGGTGAGGAAAAGCAACTGACCTTGCTGAATGCCATCGCCGCACACTACCAACAGTGTTATCAGCTGGCGTGCCGGCAGCGTGTTGCGCTGGGGCTGCCATTGCCCATCATCGCCACCGGCCATCTGACCACCGTCGGCGTCACCGCCTCCGACTCGGTGCGGGATATTTACATCGGCACCCTGGATGCATTCCCGGCCCAGTCGTTTCCCCCCGCCGACTATATCGCGCTCGGCCATATCCATCGCCCGCAACGCGTGACGCAAAGCGCGCATATACGTTATAGCGGCTCGCCCATTCCGTTGAGCTTTGATGAACTGGGCAGCGAAAAATCCGTTTATCTGGTGACATTCGAACCAAACAGCCCGCCGAACATTGACACGCTGCCGGTGCCGGTCACCCAGCCGATGCAACTTATCAAAGGCAACTTGACGGACATAGAGCGCCAACTGACCGCCTTTGCCGATTATCAAGGGGAAAAACCGGTCTGGCTGGATATTGAAATCACCACGCAGGCTTATCTGAGCGATATCCAGAAACGCATTCAGGCGCTGACCGATGGCTTAGCCGTTGAGGTGTTGCTGCTGCGCCGCAACCGTGAACAACATCAGCCAGCCATCGCCCGACAGGAAAAAGAGACGCTGGATGAACTGACCGTACACGACGTGTTTGAACGTCGGCTGGCGACCGCCGTTGATCTGGAGGAACCCCGACGGCAGCGGGTACGCACGTTGTTCGGACAGGTGATTAATGAATTGGAACAGAGTGAACTCGCCGAATGAAAATCCTCAGCCTGCGCTTAAAAAATCTCAATGCCCTGCAAGGGGAATGGAAAATCGACTTCACCCAGGAGCCGTTCTCCAGTAACGGCCTGTTTGCCATTACCGGGCCGACCGGCGCCGGGAAAACCACGCTGCTGGACGCCATTTGTCTGGCGCTCTACCACGAAACGCCGCGGCTCAAAAACATTTCCGCCAGCCACAACGAACTGATGACGCGCGGTACGGCGGAATGTCTGGCCGAGGTGGAATTCGAGGTCAGAGGCGTCGGCTATCGCGCCTTCTGGAGTCAGCGACGGGCCAGAAACGTGGCGGAAGGCAATTTGCAAACGCCGAAAGCGGAATTGGCCCTGATAGAGAACGGCAAGATCCTGAGTGAGAAACTGACGGACAAACTGGCGATGACCGCGGACATCACCGGTCTGAATTTTGACCGGTTTACCCGCTCCATGATGCTGTCGCAGGGGCAGTTCGCCGCTTTTCTTCATGCAAATGCGAATGATCGGGCGGAACTGCTGGAAGAACTCACGGGCACAGATATTTACGGCCTGATTTCCGAGCGTGTGTTCGACAAACACAAGCAGGCCAGAAACGCGCTGGATACCTTACAGGTAAAAGCCGCCGGTATTGAACTGCTCAATGACGAACAGCGTCAGCAACTGGAAAACGAGCTTGCCGCCCTGCTCAGGCAGGAGCAAAACGTTAACGCAGAACGTGAGCAAGCGCTGACTCATCAACGTTGGTTTGATCTGCTGGCGCAGCGTCAGTCATCTCTCGCCACGGCAAAAACACAGCATGATGCGGCTGAAACCGCCATGTTGCAGGCGCAACCGCAATTGGCAAAGCTGGCGCAAAGCGAGCCGGCGGAAAAACTCCGTCCGCTCCAACAGGAGCGGGAACGCTATCAACGCGAATCCGCCGACCTGACGCAGCAGGTTGCCCGTCTGACGGAACAGCAGCAAACCCAAACCACCATGCTCACCGCGCGACGTGAACAAGAAGAGCAAGCCGTTCAGACACTGCGCGAACATGCAAATTTTCGGCAACAGCAAGAAACGCTGATTAATGAGCAAGTGATCCCACTCGATCATCAGATCAAGACGCTGCAACAGCAGGCGGAGAAACAACGGCAGGAGCGGGAACAGGCCGTGGCGCATCAACAAGCGACGCAACACCGACAGGCCCAAACCGAACAGCAACGGCAAGCGATCCGGCAACAGATTGAACAGCTTACCGCCTATCAACAGCAGCATGTCCATCATCAGCATTGGGGAGAACATCTCTCGCTGTGGCGCGCGCAATTTCAGCAACAGAAACAATTGCAGGATGAAGCAACCAGCCTGTGGGAAAAGCAGACCACCTTTGCCGGACAAGCGGAACAGTTAAGACAAACCGCCGCAACGTTAACCGCACAGCAGCGTGCGCGGCAGGCTACCGTCGAGGAAGCGCAACGGCAGTTCACACACCATCAGCAGACACTGGACGCTCAGGAGGCCGCACAGCCTCTCGATGCATTGCATCAGCAGCTAAGTCAGTCCATCGCCCTGCGCCCTGAGCGTCAGCAACTGGCAACCACATTGGCGTTGTTTCAACAGTTAACACTGCGTCGGCAACAGGTGGAAAAGCAGCAGAACCCGTTGCGGGAAGCGATCCAACTGTTGGAAGCAGAGCAGAAACAACAGCGGCAAACATGGGAACAACGGCGCGATCGTCTGGCCGATCTGGAAAAACGTTATCAGTTGGAATTGCGCATTGTTCAACTGGAAGCCGAGCGGGACCGCTTACAGCCGGGCGAAGCATGTCCGCTGTGCGGCTCTACCCATCACCCGGCGATTGTCAGCTACCAGGCGCTGCAACCATCACAAACCGAGCAACGCCTGCTTCAATTGCGACAGGAAACCGGGCAGTTGGAAAACGCGCTGACGCATGGCGATGCCCGACTGATCTCATTAAATCAACAGGTTCAGCAACAATCCGAGGAGGCTTCCCGGCTGGCTGATACATACCAGACGCTGCTGCAACAGTGGCAAGAGGTCAGTAAGCGCTTACAAGTGGACTTTCCCCCCGAGCAAGCCGCTGAAGTGACCGACTGGCTGACGCAAAGTGAAATCAGGGAGCAACAGATTCAACGGCAGATCGTCATCCGGGAGCAGGCACAAAAGCAGTGGCAGGAAAGTAAGGATTCACTGACCAACACCAATGCCGCGCTGCAAAATACCCAACAAGCGATCGCCTTGAATAATCAACAGCAGCAGACGCTGCGACAGGCCCAGGATGAGGTTCAGCAATCGCTGCAACAAATGCACACCCAGCAAACGCGGCATCAACAGTCATTGGAGAATACGTTAAAGACATTCGCCCTACCCCTGCCAGCCATAACGGAACAAGCGGACTGGCTGGCGCTGCGAACGGAAGAATGGCAATGCTGGAAAAATAGCGAGCAGGCGCTGCAACAGAGCGCAAACCAACTAACGGCATTAGAGACGCAATACCAACATCTGACCAATACGCTGGCGGAAACGACGCAACAGGCGCAGGCGCTGACCCAGCAACAGGCCTTGCTATGCAAAGAGTTGGAGACACGCCGACAGCAACGGCGGCAGCTTTTTGGCCGCCAACAGACAACGGAAGTCAGCAACCGGCTGCGTCAACTCAGCCAGCAATATGAACAAGCCTGTCAGCAGGCACAGCAACAACGTCAACAGACCGAGTCAACCCTCAGTCGTCTGAACGGTGAGCTAAGCAGCGTCATACAGCAGCAAACCCGCGTTGCCGCGTTGACTCAACAGGCCGAACAGCGCTTCGCGCAAGCGTTGCGACAAAGCGGCTTCCCCGATGAAACAGCCTTCAACCACGCCTTGCTTGATGAGCAAGAGCGTTACCAATTACAGGCGTGGAAAGAAACGCTGTCTCAGGCGCGCCAGCAGGCCATGGCCTTATATCAGCAGGCAGAACAGCAATTACTGACCCACCGGCAACAGCGACCCGCCGCGCTCGCCGAGGACGCCACGCGGCCCATTATTGAACAAGCGTTGGCCGTGCATCAGGAAAACCTGAAAGCAAACCATCAACAGCAGGGTGAAATCCGCCAGCGGCTCAATGACGATCAACGGCATCGGCAAAACCAGCAGGCGCTATTGGCCGAAATCGCACAAAGTCAGCAACACTATGACGACTGGAGTTGCCTCAATGATCTGATTGGCTCACAGAAAGGCGATAAATTCCGCCGTTTCGCTCAAGGTCTGACGCTGGATCATCTGGTGTATCTGGCTAATCGGCAGCTTTCCCGCTTGCATGGCCGCTATCAGCTACAGCGGAAAACCAGCGAAGAACTGGAGCTTCAGGTGGTGGATACCTGGCAGGCCGACGCCATCAGGGATACTCGTACCTTGTCTGGCGGCGAGAGCTTTCTGGTCAGTTTGGCGCTGGCGTTGGCGCTTTCCGATCTGGTGAGTAATAAAACCAGTATTGATTCGCTGTTTCTGGATGAAGGCTTCGGTACGCTGGATGCCGAAACCCTCGATACCGCGTTGGATGCGCTGGATAATCTTAACGCCTCCGGTAAGACGATCGGCGTCATCAGTCATGTCGAGGCGATGAAAGAGCGCATTCCGGTGCAGATCAAAGTGGAAAAAGTCAACGGTTTGGGACTCAGCCGTCTGGCGCCACAGTTTGCCGTTTAGTTCACACGGCGCGGCGGCGCTGAATGATCTCATTTTATGCTACATAAGCCCGCCGAATTGGTTATCATGCGCGCTGCATCAATAAACCCGCGTGCAAACCTGCGCGCCCAGTCAGGGATAACACCATGCTGTGGTTTAAAAACTTAATGATTTACCGCTTAAGCCGGGACGCTGTTTTATCCAAAGGGAACGTTTTATCAGCGGATGAACTGGAAAAACAGCTTGTCAGCTTTGCTTTTACGCCTTGCGGCAGTCAGGACATGATGAAAACCGGTTGGGTATCGCCCATGGGTTCTCACAGTGATGCATTGACGCATAGCGTGAATGGACAGATCGTTCTCTGCGCCCGCAAAGAAGAGAAAATTCTGCCTTCTCCGGTGATTAAACAAACGCTGCAAGCCAAAATCGAGCGGCTGGAGGCGGAGCAACACCGCAAGCTGAAAAAGACCGAGAAAGATTCTCTGAAAGACGAAGTGCTGCACAGTCTGCTGCCGCGCGCTTTCAGCCGATTCAGTCAGATCTGGTTATGGATTGATACGGTAAATGGCCTGATCATGGTAGATGCGGCCAGCGCTAAAAAAGCCGAGGATACGCTGGCGCTGTTGCGTAAAACGCTCGGTTCGCTGCCTGTCGTGCCGCTTACCATGGAAAATCCGATAGCACTGACGTTGACCGAATGGGTGCGTTCCGGCGAGCCGCCGGCGGGTTTCACCTTGCAGGATGAGGCCGAGTTGAAAGCCATTCTGGAGGATGGCGGGGTTATTCGCTGTAAGAAGCAGGATCTGGTGAGCGACGAGATAACCGTCCATATTGAAGCTGGTAAGTTGGTCACTAAACTGGCGTTGGACTGGCAGGAACGTCTGCAACTGGTGCTATCAGACGACGGTTCACTGAAACGATTGAAATTTTCAGATACGTTGCGTGAGCAGAATGATGACATTGACCGGGATGATTTTGCGCAGCGTTTCGATGCCGATTTTATTCTGATGACCAGCGAACTCGCTGCCCTGATCAGTAATCTGATTGAAGCGCTGGGCGGCGAGGCGCAGCGCTAATCTCGCGATGAATGTACGCGCCTGAATGATGCCCGCCGTTAACCAACATCGTTGCGACGGGCATCATGCCTACACTTTGAAGTGTCCGATTACCTTCGTCAAATCGTCGGCCTGTGACTGCAATGCCGCGGATGCCGCCGCAGACTCCTGAACCAACGCCGCATTCTGCTGCACCATCGAATCCAACTGCGCGACCGCTTTATTGATTTCATGGATGCCGCGCATCTGTTCATCAGCCGCATGAGTGATCTCAGACATCACCGTCGTGACCGTCGAAACCCCGCCAACAATTTCATTCATGGTACTGCTGGCCTGGCGCACCTGCGTCGAACCGGATGTGACGCTGGCAACGGTCGATTCAATCAGTTCTTTAATCTCTTTCGCCGCCTGCGCGCTGCGCTGCGCCAGATTACGCACTTCACCCGCGACCACCGCGAAACCGCGCCCCTGCTCGCCAGCCCGCGCCGCTTCCACCGCCGCATTCAGCGCCAGGATATTCGTCTGGAAAGCGATGCCGTCAATCACGCCGATAATATCGCCAATTTTGCCGGATGCGGTCACAATATCTTCCATTGTGACAATCACATCAGACACGACCTTTCCGCCCACCCCGGCATCCTTCGCCAGGGTCAGGGCTTTTTCATTCACCTGCTGCGCAGAACCGGCAGACTGCGTAACGGTCGCGGAAATCTGCTCCAACGCTGCCGCCGTTTGCTGAATGCTTGACGCCGCAGACTCGGTTCGCGACGACAGGTCATTATTTCCCGCCGAGATTTCATCCGCCGCCATCTGTAACGAGGCGCTGATATCACGGATCTGAGACATCACCTGGCCGAGCTTATCGATAAAGATATTAAATGAACGCGCGATCTGCGCGACCTCATCATGTCCTTCATCCGGCAGACGCTGCGTCAGATCGTTATTGCCATGACTGATATCGTCCATCGCATCACGAATCAACAGCAAACGCTTCAGCGTTGACGTAATGATGAATCCAACCACCAGCGAACCAATTAATGCAATCACCAGCAGCGTACCGACGGAGGTGAACAGTAAAGAACGCATGCCTTCGGTAGCTTCGGCTCTATCCAGCGCCACCAGCATATACCAGTCCGTACCGCGGATCGGCTGGGCAAGCACCAGTTTTGTCGCGCCCGCGACATCAATAGCAAGCGGACGTGTTGCCGCTATTAACGCACTCAGATCAATACCCGGCGCGATCTCGGCAATATTCTTCAATGTGAGCTTTTCATCAGGATGCGCGATAATCGTGCCGTCACGCGCGATCAACACGCCGAAGCTGGCAGGCGTTGGATTGATTGACTTCACGTTCTCAATCACGCTCTGCATGGTCACATCGCTGCCCAGCACCCCTTTGAGCGTACCGCCATCCAACACTGGCGCGGCGAAAGAAACAATCAGTTCTTTGGTCGAAACATCGACATAAGGCGCGGTGGCAATCGGTTTGCCTGCTTTCACCGCCTGTTGATACCAGGGACGGATCGTCGGGTCATAATCCGCGGGGATACCCGCAGGATCGGAAAATTTCGCGGTTTTATCCTCATATCCCATATAAACATTAATGAACCCGCCAGAAGCGGCGACCTGTTTAAACAGAGGAATAGGATCGTCATTGGTCAGCACGTTATCGTTGAGTGCGGTAACCATCAGGGTTTTAGATTGCACCCATTCGCCAATCGCCATGCTGTGGCTGGTCGCTACCGCATTCAGCATGTTATCGATGGACTCCTCATTAGAGTTATTTGCTATGGTGTAATTAAGAAAAGTATTAATGGCGAGAGAAAGCACAACGATTGTCGTACAAGCCGCCAAAATGCGGCCACGTGTTGTTTTCAACATAGGAGACTCTTAGCATGGAATTGTAATATCTTTCATAACGGCATCATAAAATAAAACTTGAGCCAGATCGCATTAAGCGGTGTTAATTTACTGAGGCGCCCACAAAAATAAACAAACAGCTTCAACTAGCTTTTTAATAAAAACAAGATATTAATATTAACAATTAAGAACATGACGAATTAAATTATTAAAAACAATGAAACGAACAGCAGATAAAACCACACTCAGGCAATAAGAAAAAAATATATTATCTGATAATTAAAAGAACTGACAACCCATATTATATATTGCTGATCGCAGTTTATACGCTAAAAAACACTATGGGAACGACAATAAATAAAAACGCCGCTTTTCATAAACACAAAAGCGACGCGGAATAACCAACTTTAGCAGAAGAGCAGCATTACAGGTATTTACATAAATAAGAGGAGGCTTCCACCACCTGCAAATTGAATTCACTGTGCGCGGGAACAAAAAACGAATCGCCCGGCATAAATACCTGCCAGTCTGGTGCTCCCGGCAACAGGACTTTCAGCGCGCCGGTAATCACCGTCATTTCTTCCGCACTCCCCGTAGCAAACGTATACTCTCCTGCGTCCATCACACCAACACTGGCGCGGCCAATGCTGCCGCTATCAAAGCCAATGGATTTCACTTTCCCTGCAAAATACTCGTTTACCTTCAGCATAACGCGGCACCTATCGTCGGAAAAAATCAAGAAAATTCATCTTAAAAGGAGAACCGAGGCACTGTCACTATCTATTCAATAAAAGTGCGCTATCGGTAACACCAACTGATGATTATTTTGCCCGTCGCGTTATGCGGCCGACAGGCGCAGCACCTGCATCACATCCGCCACAATCATCGCCGGCGCTTGCGCCGCATCCACAATATGATGCGCGACGCCACGGTAAAGCACTTCACGTGCGGCCAGCACATCCGCCATCTCTTCGGCGATAGGTCGTCCGGTGAGCGTGGGTCGCTGCTGATCCAGTGGATTTACCTCAATGCGTTGTGCCAGTAGCTCAGCACTGGCGTGCAGATAAATCACAATACCGCGTTCATGCATAAAGCGCCGGTTGGCTTCCGCCAACACCATACCGCCGCCAGTGGCGATGACGCGGCGATTAGACGTAACATGCTGCAATGCCAGACTCTCTCGTTGCCGAAAACCCTGCCACCCTTCCTGCGCCACCACCTCGGCCACCGTCATTTTACTGCTCTGTTGCATAAACACGTCAGTATCGACAAAGTCATATCCTAACGCCCGCGATAGTTGCTCCCCGACCGTGGTTTTCCCACAGCCTCTGGCGCCAACCATAAAAATGGGTTGTGTCATCTAATGACGTATCCTTATTTTTACCAAACCCGTTTTGACAGCATCATGATACGATCAGGTCATCAACGTTGGTTAAACCCATCGGCAATATCTTGTGATGTAACAGCCATGCGCTGCTTTTATCATCAGCCATTGCCACAGAAAACAGCCCCGCGATAAATAACGGGGCCGTCGCACTTCGTTATAAATAGCCGCCAACTTGCAAGATACAACGGCTTGCGCGCACGTTGCAGCGTCGGTTAATAAGTATGGAAATATTCCTGAATCACAGCCGGATTCGTGGTTTTTGTCAACGCCAGCATCAGCAGAATACGTGATTTGGCCGGATTGAGTGAATCCGACACCAGCCCCGGTTGACCTGCATCCGGCGGAACAATGCCACTACCGGTACGGCTGGAACGAACCACGACAATGCCTTTGCTTTCCGCCTTGCGGATACCGGCATTACTGCGTTTGGAAACGCTGCCCGCACCCATACCCGCATAGACGATCCCTTTTACGCCATGTGTTATCGCCGCATCATACATGTATTCAGGATCATCCTGATAGCCATAAATAATATCGACTGGCGGCAGTTTTTCCAGTTGGCTTACGTCAAAAACCGAACGGGTGGTGTGGATCTTGTCCAGACGGTTTTGGTAATAGATCCTGTCGCCGATCATCACGCCGAGGTAGCCCTCTTCCGGCGCCTTGAACGTGTCCAGGGTCGATGCATTGGTTTTACTGATAAAACGCGCCGATCCGATACGATCGTTCATCACCACCATCACTCCGCGGCCACGCGCGTTTTTATCCGCCGCAACCTTCACCGCGCCGTATAGGTTCATCGGCCCATCGGCGCTGATCGAGGTGGCTGGCCGCATAGCCGCTGCAAAAACAACCGGTTTGTCGCTTTTTACCGTCAGGTTGAGAAAGTAAGGCGACTCATCCAACGTATCCGTACCATGGGTGATGACCACGCCGTCAACATCCTCACGCGCCAGCAGTGCATTAACCTTTTTACTGAGCTTCAACAGCACATCGCTGGTCATGTTTTCACTACCGATATTGACCACCTGCTCGCCTGTAATATTGGCCAGCGTTTTCAATTCCGGTACGGCATTGATCAGCGTATCCACGCCCAACGTCCCGGCCTGGTAACCTGTTGTTTGCGTATTCGCCGCCGCAGAACCGGCAATGGTGCCGCCCGTCGCCAAAATCACAATGTTGGGCCGGCTTTCAGCCGCGCTGACCAGCGCAGAAAAACACACCACAACGATCACAAACCATGATTTAAACATCCTTTCCATAATCTATACCAACCTACAGGTCTTACCGACAAGCCGAACCGCGCTGCCCGGAACGACTGTCCGTGAGTGGATGACGTATGCTTCTGTCAGAGGAACGCTGACATCGGCCCGTATGATGCCCCAGCCATTGCTGACTGTATAGCGTCCGTTATCGCATCATTGATGATTGCATATTACCCATCGGCACGCCGCCATAGCTGACGCTGGGGAGGAATGCAATATGCAGAAAAAACTGAATACGACTGAGTCCCGCATTTCTTTTTTTTCAGGTCAACAATCTGAATATCTCGTCCAAAACTAATAAAATATTTTCTTATGTAAAAAGAAAATAATAAACAAAAGGAGACGGAAACAACAATCAGAAAAAATATATCAATGCCGCCATTAGTTTCATTTTATTATTAGCTATCGAATTTTTTTATTATATTATCGCGTTGATGTGCTTCAGGAATCACCCAATATTCTCCTCTGCTGTAGAGGGAATAATATTCGTGTGATATACAAGGAGTAAACTTATGTTTAAGTATCTAACATCACTATTTTTATTTATGGCGGCTTTTTCTTCTCAGGCCACAGATACCATGCTTATGCTGCTCAAGAAAGATAATGCCACCCACTTAAGCTGGTCTACCGATACCGGCAATCTGGTCAGGCAGGAGGTTTATCGCAGCACCGGCAATATCCAGGAAAGTCGTGAAAAAATTGCCGAATTAAATCCCAATGACCGTACTTTTACTGATGATACGGCCAAAGCGGATACCGACTATTGGTATTGGGTCGATACCGTGGACAGCAGCAACAACATCCAGCAATCCAATGCGGCGACAACCATCACTAACAATGCTAGTGCGTTACTGCGAGCAAATGCGTTGGCAGCCAGTTCCGAGTGTAAAGCCGGGGCGGTTATTCAAAACAAAACGGTGGACTGCGACGGAATAACCGTTGGGCTAAGCTGTAGAGGCGACAGCGACAAACAACCTGCGGTGATCACCCTGGAAAACGCCAGCATTAAAAACCTGCGCATCTCCGCCAAAGGCGGTTCAGATGGCATTCACTGCGCAAGCGGCGATTGCCGCATTGAAAATGTGATCTGGGAAGATATCTGCGAAGATGCCGCCACCAATAATGGCAAAACCATGACGATCGTGGGCGGCGTCGCGCATAACACCCAAAATGGTCCTGGCGGCAAGCCAGATAAAGTGTTGCAGCAGAATACCAAAAATAGCCATACCATCGTGCAGGGCAACTTCACCCTAACGGGCGAACATGGGAAATTGTGGCGTTCATGCGGCGATTGCACCAATAATGGCGGCCCGCGTAAACTCACTATCGTCAGCGCAACCATCAATGGCGTCATTGACAGCATTGCTGGCGTAAACCGCAATTATGGCGATGTCGCTGAAATTCGTGATCTGAGAATCAAAAACTACCAATCCGGCAAACCGCCAATTTGTGAAGAGTATAAAGGCGTGGAAAAAGGCAAGGGTAAGGAGGAGAAATTCGGTGAAAAATGGAACACCACCTCATGCAAGGTCAGCCCTGCCAATATACACAAGTTATAATCTCTTCATGCTGTATTAAAGGATGAATCAGTCCTGTGATTTCTGAGCCATCATCATTATTTTTAAACAGACTGTGTTATTCGCACGGTCTGTTTCATTCTATTATCCTCTTCATTCAATATACCGTACCGATTTCCCTGCTCGCTTTTTACCCGCGTTTTTAAGCTCATACAGGTTACAGATCATGGATCAACGCTATATTATCATCGATAACTTCCCTGCTCGCCGCCAATGCGTCACATGACGTTTAGATAGAAGGAAACAGACGACGGATGAAACTATCATCAAAGGAAAAGCCAGCTTTCTTCTTAGCCCCGACAATCCTGGCCAACCTGATTGTCGCTGTTGCCCTGCTGTTTATCGCCGGTTGCAAGGCAAAATCCTATGACATCACACCGCTTGGGCAAACCTCATTTGCCCGTTACCAACAGGAAACGACACGGTGGGTGGAGCAAAATAGGGTATTCCAGACCGATGACAAACGTATGGAGTTGATCTGGAACACGCCGCAGGAAATGCGTCCCGCCGGTAAACCCACCAAAGGCATTCTGTTGGTTCATGGGTTGGGGGATTCGCCCGGCTCCTTCTCCGATATTACTCCGCGGCTGGCGGAACAAGGATTTCTGGTCAGAACCGTCCTGCTGCCTGGACATGGCACGCGTCCGACGGATCTGTTGTACATTTCCGTTGACGATTGGCGCAGAGTGGTGGCGGAGCAAGCGGCGATCCTCAGTAAAGACGTGGATGAAGTCTATCTGGGCGGATTTTCCACCGGCGGCAACCTGGTGTTGGAATACGCCATGCAACATCCCGAAATCCAGGGGCTGCTATTGTTCTCTCCCGCCATTAAATCCGACGAAAAGTACGCTTTCCTCACGCCGCTGCTGTCGGTGTTCACCGACTGGCTGCTGAAACCTCGCCCCGGAGAGCCGGATCAACTGGCGACACGCTATATGGTGGTGCCAACCAACGGTTTCGCCCAGTTCTATTATTCCAGTCGGGCAGTACGTTCACGTCTGGCGGAGAGCGCCTACGATAAACCGGTATTCATGGTGCTGACCGAGCATGATTCAGTATTGGATAGCGCTTACCTGTTTAATCTGTTCGACAGAAAATTCACCAACTCGCGTAGCCGACTCATCTGGTATGGCAATCCGCCTGCCGATACCGCTTCTTCACGGGTACTCATTCGCAGCGATCGTCTACCAGAATGGCGTATCAGCCAGTTTTCACATATGTCGATCCTGTTCTCGCCAGAGAATGAAACATATGGTCCGGCAGGCGTGGTGGTTATTTGCGCCAACGGGGAAACCAGTATCAGCCCGCAACAGTGCCAGGACCGGCGTTCACTTTGGTACTCCGATTGGGGCTATCAGGAAGAGGGAAAAACCCACATACGGCTGACCTTCAATCCCTATTTCGACTGGCAAACCCAGATCATGAATGAGGTGCTGGCGGATGGTTGAGCCGTAATATGCTCATGGGTGGTTGTCACTATTTGGTCATCAACATCGTCTACCATGACCACCAAATCTGTCAGCCACTAAGGGACTTATGGCCACCATATCTGCTCCGTGCATTCAAAAAAGCATCTGGTCCTCCCCCACAGCACTGGATCTTTGCATCCCGACGCCGGATGTATCCCCCAATACCAATAACGCTACGGTATTAGAGATTTTCGGCAAGAACAAAGCGTTGGTCAGCCTGCCGGTAGTAGAGGATGGCCGCCCGTTCGGGCTGATTAATCGCCATATTTTCATGTCGCAGATGTCGCGGCCTTTTTACCGCGAACTTTATGATAAAAAAAGTTGCATTGCTTTTATGGATAAAAATCCGCTGATCATTGATTCCTCGGCATCACTGAACAACGTCGCGGATCAGACGGTGACGAATGGCGATAAATCGCTGACCGATGGCTTTATCGTGACCCAAAATGGCCGTTATATCGGCATCGGTTTAGGGATTGACCTAATCAAAGCGGTGTCCGCCATGCATGTCCATCAGCACCAGCAGATCATGCAAAGCATTGAGTATGCGCGGGTGATCCAGGAAGCGATGCTGACCACCTCACGGCAAGCCATGTCGCGTTCACTGACAGACTGGTGTCTGACCTGGGAACCACGCGATTGCGTCGGCGGCGACAGCTACTATTTCAAAACCTACCAACAGGGCTGGCTGGCCGTCATTGCGGATTGCACCGGCCACGGCGTACCCGGTGCGTTTATGACCCTGATTTTTTCCTCGGCGCTGGAACAAGCGCTGACGCAACATGGTCCGCAGACACCGTCGCTGTTGCTCCAGGCAATTAATCAACACATCAAGGATACGCTTGGCCAGCGTGGTGAGACACACCAGTCCGCCGCTTCCAACGATGGTTGCGATGCGATAGTGATGTTTTGCGACGTCACCGCCAATACCCTCGCCTGGGCCAATGCCCGTATGACCGCGTTCAGCGTGGCGCGGCACACCGCCCAGATAAGCGCGCTTGACACTGATCGCATGGGCGTCGGCTATACGGATACGCCGTACCATTATCAATGGCCGAACCACCAATTGAAGCTAAATGACGGCGATCTCGTTTTTACCGCCACGGACGGGCTGACGGATCAAATTGGCGGCGAACGACGGATTATGTTCGGCAAGCGCCGGTTACAGGCATTTTTGCTGCGTCACCAGACACAGCCAATGCGCGAACTCGCCAGCCAATTATTACAAGAACATAAAACCTATCAGGGACATCAGATCAGAAGGGATGATTTAACCTTTTGGGGCTTTCGATATTTTCTTAATCAGGCGAAGCGCGACTATGTCAGAGACTAAGTACACCGAGTTCTTCGACACCACACATCAGCATGACATCACCTTGTATTACGTAGGGTATTTCTCACAAAACATCATTAGCTCATTGGCTGAAACGGTACGGTTGCAGCTTGAAAAAAAACAGGTGCCGGCGGGCATCCGCCGCAAACTCTTTTCGGCTTTTATTGAAATGGTGCAGAACATCATCCGCTATTCCGCCGCCGATCTCGCCATCGTCGATCAAGCGCATGAAGTTCGCCACGGCGCCGTATGCATCGGTTATGAAAACGGGAAATATTTTTTACTTTCCGCCAATCAGGTCACCCCGGAAGACATTGAGAAACTGCGGGGGCGCCTTGAACCGCTGCGTTATATGACCATCGAAGAAATCAGGCTTGCTTACAAAGCCTCTCTGCGCGCCCAGGCGCCGCCCTGGAGCAAAGGCGCCGATATCGGGTTACTGACCGTCGCGCGCGATGCCAGTGAACCGCTTCAGTTCACCTTTCAGGCGGATGCATCAACAGGCCTGCCTACGTTTTATCTGAAGGCGATTATTTGAAATGACAAACATAACCAACATGGACAATCTCAATATCGCAGGAACGCCTTGTACGCCGACCGTGGATTTCGACTTTACGCTTCACCGTCTTGCTTTATCAGGTGAATCCTATCCTGAAAATGCGGCCGCGTTTTATCGTCCTCTGATTACGCAAATCGAAAATTATCTCCATCAGCTACTCGCCACCGACAAGGGGGATACGTCGCTTTCCCCGATGGCTATCGAGATTCATGTGTCGCTGGTTTATTTCAACAGTTCCAGTACCAAGATGCTTTTCAGTCTGTTCGATACCTTGAACCAGGCGGCTGAACAGGGGCTGGAAGTGATCTTGTATTGGTACTATGACAAGGATGATGATATCGCGGCGGAATTTGGCGAAGAACTGCATATCGATTTTCCGGCACTCACTTTCCACAGCCAGATTCTGGAGTAAATACGCCATGAGTACTTTTGAATTATTTACACCGGAATATGACATTTTGCTCGCGGCCCGCCGGGTCGCCAACCAGCAGGATATGCCGGCGGAGGTGTATCGGGATACGTTGCTGACGCTCGCCGAGCACTACCAGCGATTAGTCAGAGAATCCCATCGGTTGATCTCGCGCAGCGATCGCGCGGAAAAAGAACTGAATCGCCTGAACCATCAATTACACAAGCTGGCCATCGAACTGGAATACAAAGCCACGCACGATCCGCTGACCGACGTCTATAATCGCGGCGCCATTATTGAGCGTATCAATCAGACGTTGGAACAGAATCAGGCCGGGCTGATTGTTCTGGATATCGATAACTTCAAACGAATCAATGATGCCTACGGTCACCCCACCGGCGACCGCGTCATCTGCGCGTTAATGGCGCGGGTACAAAGAGTGCTGTCAGAGACGGGAAGCATCGGCAGAGTCGGCGGCGAAGAGTTCACGATTTTACTGGATGGCTTTACGCTGCGACAAGCCGTGAAGATTGCCGAAGATATTCACCAGAGCCTCAACAGCACGCCAATCGAGGTCTTGCCGCAGCAGTTGATCACCGCCAGCTTTGGCGTCAGTTGGGCGCCGCCCAAAACCAGGTTCGACGCGCTCTATGGCTGCGCCGATATCGCCTTGTACCGGGCCAAAAATCAGGGCAGAAACCGGGTTGAATATCAATAGCGCCCATGTTTACATTATTTATCATCACCGCGGCGAGCAGACTGAGACGCAACCTGTCAGGCCCTGTTGCGCGAAATCAATCTCCTTGTCGCGCCCGGCCAACCGCTTCACCCAGTTGCCACACAGCCATGGCGTAGTGAGAGCTATGGTTGTAACGGGTAATGACATAGAAGTTCGGCAGCCCATACCAGTATTGGTAGCCGCTACCGATATCAAGACGCAATAAACTGGCTTCTTGATAACCGCCCAGTGTAGTCTGTGGCCGTAACCCGGCGGCCTGTAACGTGGCAATGGAGTAGCGCGTATTGAACCCCGTACTCAATGACGGCGCCTGCCCGCTGGCCGGAACCGCGATCGCGCCCCCGCTCACCCAACCGTGCGCCTTGAAGTAATTGGCCACGCTGCCGATGGCATCAACCGGGTCCCACAGATTGATATGACCGTTGCCATCGAAATCCACCGCATAATTCTTGAACGAGGACGGCATAAACTGACCGTAACCCATCGCCCCGGCATAGGAACCGCGCAGGCTGAGGGGATCATTGTCTTCGGCGCGCGACATCAACAGAAAAGTTTCCAGTTCGCCGGTAAAGTACGTGGCGCGACGCGGATAAGCGAAAGACAAGGTCGCCAGCGCATCAATGATGCGGGTTTTGCCCATGATGCGGCCCCAACGGGTTTCCACGCCGATAATACCGACGATAATCTCCGGCGGCACGCCATAGATTTGCCAGGCGCGCTGCAATGCAGCCTGATATTGATCCCAGAACGCCACGCCATTCTGTACGTTATCCGGGGTAATAAATTGATTGCGGTAACGGAGCCACGCACCGTTCGGCCCTGACGGAACACCGCTGCTCGGCGCCTGCCGGTCCATCAGGCGAATCACCCAGTCTAGCCGCTTTGTCTGACCCAGCACTTCATGCAATTGCTGGCGATCGAAACCATGTTCTCTCACCATTTTGTCGACAAAGGCCGCCGTTGCCGGATTAAAAGCAAAATCACCATCTTGCAAATGCTGCGCATGCGCGGGCTGAAGCAAAAAACCACCTTTCACCACCGCAGCGCTCTGGGGCGCCGCCAGGGAAGGCGCCGGTTTGCTGCTACAGGCACAGAGCACGGCAAACAGCGGAAGGAGGATCACCAAATGACGCATCAGATATCCGTATTACCAGCCAGGGAAAAGGTTATGACTATGTTAAAGCATTGTTTGACGGGAGAACACCGGAATATGCGCTTATTGTTGCGCCCTGCCCCGTCTGAGTCCAGGGCGCGGCGCATCAGTTTTTCTTCACAAATTCGGATTTCAATTTCATCGCGCCAAAGCCATCAATCTTGCAATCAATGTTATGGTCGCCTTCCACCAAACGAATGCCTTTTACGCGCGTACCAATCTTCAACGAGGAAGAACTGCCTTTTACTTTTAGATCCTTAATCACTGTAACGGTATCGCCATCGGCCAGCAAATTACCGTTGGCGTCTCTGACGATCAATCCTTCTTCCTGGGTCGCCGCCTCAGCGCCAGCGGCCCATTCATGACCACATTCAGGGCAGTTAAGTAATTCACCGTCCTGCCAGGTATATTCAGAACTGCATTTTGGGCAATTAGGTAATGGCTGCATCATTAAACTCCTGAAAAAATAATAACAAAGATAAGTAAAATCATAGATTAATTACCATATAGACGTGATTTTACCTTTTTCTGGTATTTTTTGATAGTGATGCCATATTTATAGCATTTTTATGGCTGAGCGCGCCGCAACGGGATTGAGGATTGAGAATGAAAATTGAGGATGCGGATTGAGAAGAATGTGTCGATGCGGGACTGCGTATCGACACATTGCAGGCCGACTAGTTATTCAACATGCTGTTTAGCAGGATCGTGGTGATTATCCCCGTCGCCGCCGCAATCAACACATAGTTTCCGTCAATATACGCCCAATGTTGACCTGACGGCGGTTGATATAAACCGCGATCGCGCCAGTCAGCAACGCGATAATCATCGCCCCGGAAACGTTTGGGAACCGCATGTCCTTTTCTGAAATCACGCCCGTTCCAGGAAAAATGATCACGTTGCGCCCCGGCACGGCCACGGTTATCTCTGCCATTTACATCATTAGCGTTTGCGCCGGTTCTGACCGATTGCCGCTGATTTCTTTCACCCTCACGCTTAACCTGCTGTTTTTGCTGCCCCGGTTGGCTGAGTTGCCGCTGCTCTCCCTGCCGCCCACCCGGTCCTTCCGCCCAGGATACGGTCGAAAAACCACTGCTTACGGTAAACATCGCCGCCGCCAGCGCTAATATTTTTTTATTCATCATCGACTCCCATTTATCGTCAGCTATACCCGGCTATTGAAGGCACTATCGTTGACCGCGCCGCCGACTGAAATAACGAAATATCTTAAAAAATCCTTTATTAACGATGATTTACCCAAGCCTGACGCATTTCTGACATCGGAAACAGTTTTTTACCTTTTGTACCCGGCATCCAGGTGCGATCTAATGGCTTAATTCGACCTTTCGGCCTAATCGTTCTCTTCCAGCAATTATTTTTTTCGCCCCACAAATGGTGCAATTGATTAACAATTATTCCGCAGCCGCTGACATCGATAGTGAATACACCATCCGGGATCGGCCCTCGTTATGATGATGTTCCGTAAGTTAGCGAGCGCCGGAGCGCCGCAAACAACCTGTTCATTTTTTGTGCGCGCAACGCCCCGATTCAGTGCAGCGACATTATAATTTACCATTTGATTTTTATTGGAAAATTTATCATTGACAACGCTTTGAATCGCTTTTTATAGTGACCGGGACTTATCCGCAAGAACGCCAACGCTGTCGGCTTGTGGTTATGGCAATAGAGCCCTCGCAATGTCATCTGACTTTGCCGGGCTTTTTTTTTGCTTTTTTTTCAGACCCATTTTTCGCATCCATTCTTCACACCAACGCCAGGGGTATTTATGTCCAGAATGAAATGTCATTACGCCGCGTTACCGCTCGCACTGGCAGCCGCATTTGCCGTGACCTACTCAGGTCTGGCTGGCGCGGCGGAAAAACCGGTAAAAATAGGTTTGCTGGAAGATGCATCAGGTAATTTTGCCTTACCCGTCATACCCAAGATCCATGCGACAGAACTCGCCGTTGAAGAGATCAATGCCAAAGGCGGCATCCTCGGTCGTCCAATTGAACTGGTGAAATACGATACGCAATCCGATAACACCCGCTTCCAGCAAATGGCGCGGCGTTTGATTAAAAACGACAAAGTCGACGTCATATTCGGCGCATTTTCCAGCGCCTCGCGCGAAGCTATTCGTCCCATCATGGATCGCGAAAAGCAGATGTACTGGTACAACAACCAGTATGAAGGCGGCGTGTGCGACAGTAACGTCTTTGTGACCGGCGCGGTGCCGGAACAACAGTTTTCCACGCTGATCCCGTGGATGATGGAGAAATACGGCAAGAAAGTGTACACCATCGCGGCTGATTATAACTTTGGTCAGATCTCCGCCGAATGGGTACGTAAGATTGTGACAGAGAATGGCGGCGTCATGGTGGGGGAAGAGTTTATTCCGCTCAGCGTGTCGCAGTTCGGTCAAACCATCCAAAATATTCAGAAAGCCAAACCTGACTTTGTGATGACGTTATTGGTGGGGGCCAACCAATCCTCCTACTACGAGCAAGCCGCCGCCGCTAAACTCGGCCTGCCAATGGGCAGTTCCGTTAACGTCGGTCAGGCTTACGAGCACAAACGCTTCAAGCCGCCCGCGCTGAAAGACATGTATATCACCGCCAACTACATTGAAGAAGTGGATACGCCAGCCAGTAACGACTTCAAACAGCGTTTCCGCGCCAAATTCCCTAACGAGCCGTATATCAATCAGGAAGCAGCCAATGCCTATGACGCGGTTTATCTGTACAAGTTGGCGGTAGAAAAAGCGGGCAGCACCGATATGGTCGCCGTGCGCAACGCTCTGGAAGCCGGGGATATCTGTACGGACGGCCCGTCAGGAAAAGTCTGTATCGATCCGAAAAGTCATCACCTGAGCCACACCATCTATCTGGCCCATGTGAAAGACGACCACGCCATCGAAATACCGAAGGTATGGGACGACATCAAGCCATACTGGTTGGGTGAAGCAGGCTGCAATCTGCCGGTTAAACCGGATACCAGCCAGTACACCCCGTCTAATCCGCCGAAAGCCTGATGTACGTTCTGCGTCAGAGAGAAGCCGTATCCTCTCTGACGTCATCGGTTTATTTGCTGTGTCAGTCAGGACACTGAGGATTGCCCGCAGATGTTAACGCTATCCTTTCTTTATTCCGTGATTTACCCGTTCGGCGATAACGTCGCCTATCTGGTGCTGGCCGCGCTCGGTCTGGCCGTGATCTTCGGCATGATGGGCGTAATCAACCTCGCACACGGTGAATTCATTATGTGCGGCGCTTACGTCACCATTCTGATGAACAAAGCGGGCCTGCCGCTGCCGTTCGCCATGCTGACCGGCACACTGGCCGTCGCCTTTGCCGGCGGCGTGGTGGAGCGTCTGGTGGTACGCCATCTCTATGGCCGATTGTATGACTCCGTCGTCGCTACCTGGGCGATCAGCCTGATTGTGCAGCAAAGTATGCTGCTGATTGCCGGTCCCTCGCTGGAAGGGCTTTCCACCCCGTTCGGATCATTTACCCTCGGCGATTACTCTTTCGCCACTTATCGGGCCATCCTGCCGTTGATCGCGATTGCGGTATTGGCGGCGCTATATTGGTTGTTCTTCCACACCAATTACGGCGTGTGCGCCCGCGCCACCATTCAAAACGCGAAGATGGCCGCCTGCCTCGGACTGGAAACCGATCGCATCTATACGCTGACCTTCGCCCTCGGCGCCGGCCTTGCCGGATTAGCCGGCGCAATCTACGCCCCAACATTGACGGCTGTTCCCACCATGGGAAGCAGCTTTATTGTGCAGGCCTTTGTATCGGTGGTGGTTGGCGGCGCAAATGTACTGGTCGGCACTATTCCCGCAGCCATGGCTTTAGGCGCCATCCAGACCGGACTCAACGCCTGGTACGGGCAGTTGGCCGGACAGATTGGTCTGCTGCTGACGGCGGTATTGGTGATCCGTTTATTGCCCAACGGCGTGGGCAGCCTGTTTACCCGCAACCGCTAGGAGAGCAACGTGACGATGACTTCAGTTAATGTTTCCACTGGCAGTGCGCCCAAACGCGGTCTGAACAACAGCATTGTGATAAGCGGGATTATTCTGGCCGTCGCCCTGCTGTTGCCGCTGGTGCTGGATAGCGCGTTGATTGGCGACTTCGCCTATTTTCTGTTGTGGACCTTTTGCGCCATCGGACTGGCCGCCATGTGGGGCCACGGCGGTATTCTTTCTTTTGGCCAAACCGCTTTCTTCGGGCTGGCCGGCTATACCTACGGCGTGATGACGCTCAATTTTGGCGATGGCGTGCTATCCACCTGGTCCGGGCTGTTGTTCGCATTATTGCTGGCCGCCGCTGTCGCCACCGCGTTGGGTTACCTGATGTTCTACGGCGGCGTCACCGGGATTTTCATCGGCATCGTCACCCTCTCTTTTACCCTGGTGCTCGAAACGTTCATGTCGCAAACGGCGGGGCCGCAGTGGACGATTGGCAGCGCGCGCCTCAACGGTTTCAATGGCATGTCCGGCATGCCGCCGCTCTCGTTGCCCGGCGTGAATGGCGAACTGTTTACGTTGGAAGGAAACGCCTTTTATTACCTGATTATCCTGCTGCTGGCGGTGGTTTATTGGGGCGTTCGCCGTCTGCTGCGCTCCAATTTTGGCTTAACGCTGGCCTCCATTCGTGAGAATCCCCGGCGGGCGGAAATGCTTGGCATAGATATCCGCCGGTATCAGTTGCTGGTGTTCGTGCTGGGGGGCGCGCTGTCCGGTTTATCTGGCGCGCTGTACACCATCTGGGGATCTTACATCACGCCGTCATCGATGGGATTAACCGCCGCCGCGATGCCGGTTATCTGGGTCGCCACCGCAGGACGGAAAAATATCTTCGGCACCGTGGTCATCACCGCGCTGATGGTATGGCTGTCGCAGTGGCTGGCGGTTTACGGCAGCGAATACGCCATGATCCTGCTGGGTTTTATCCTGCTGTTTGTGGTTCTGGCCGCGCCAAACGGATTACTGCCGTGGCTGGCGGAAAAAATTCGCCGCCTGACCGCCAGACATCAAACCAAACCTAATGTGCAACATAAAGGGGCCAGACCATGAACCAGAACCGTCAGGATCTGATCCTTGAAACCAAAGGGCTAAGTAAACGCTTCGGCGGCGCTCAGGTCATTAATCAGGTGGATATGCAAATCCATCGCGGCGAAGTGCGCTGCGTCATTGGCCCAAACGGGGCGGGGAAAAGCACATTTTTCAAATTGCTCACCGGTGAGCATACGCCAAGCGGCGGCGAGATCCGTTTCTTTGAACATCGGCTCAACTCTCTGGCGCCTTTCCAACGCATCCAGATGGGCATGAGCATTAAATTTCAAATTCCGGGGATTTTTCCCGATCTCAGTGTGGAACAACATTTGCGACTGTCGTTGAGTCACCTCAGACCACAAGTTCGGCATGAGGCCGCCGGCATTGATGAACTGCTACAACGTTTCAAGCTCAGCGCGGAAAAACGCCAGTTGGCGGGAAACTTGTCGCACGGCAAAAAACAGTGGCTGGAAATCGCCATGGCCGTGTCGTTGCGCCCGGCGCTGCTGCTGCTCGACGAACCGGTGGCCGGGTTGTCGGTGGAAGAAACCTACCTCACTGGCGAATGTTTGGCAATGCCTCATTTCTACTTTCCAGCGGGATGTAAGCCAAATCGATATCAACCGATAAACGCGGAAAATCACGGACAAACAAATTTATGGCCGTTCCACCTTTTAATGCAAAGCATCGCTCAGATGAGACAACAGGTAATACACTGAGCAGCAACGCAACTTGTCGATAATAAGGTGATTGCTTATCCATGTGAGTTCCCTTTGCTAACAAAACTCTCTGGAACAGTGATCTGATATTTTTGGTCCAACTTGCCACCAGATACGATCTGCCGTTTCCCTGCCCCCAAATCAATGCTGGCTTTATCTATTCGCTTAACCCATGCATGGGCATAGTGATCGGCCAGAAACAAGTAAAGGCGGTTAGTTTGCACTGCTCGACTGGATTGTAACAACACTTCTACTTTACGTGGACTCAGGTTTACCAATCCCTGAAACAGTTCCGCAGCGTGCTCAAATGAAAGCGATCGGGGAACGGCATTAGCAATCTCGTAAGCCGCTAACTCCGGCACACTAGCCCTCAAATACTCTCCCTTAATTTCTATCTCGGTGAGATATTTTTCGTCATGCGCAGCGAGCTTCTGGTTAGAAAGCAAAAACCACTCAATACCGGGAAATTCTTTGAACCACTTTGGCAATGCAGTTTTATCTTCTACACAGAGCCAAATACTCTGGCGTATAAATTGAAGATAATGAGAACGCCCTTGATATGCCAAACTCGTCAGCCCTGCTAAATGCACAGAAACTCCGAGTTGATTTTGCAGACACAAAACTGCATCACTCCACTGAGGTTCACGCCCAGTCCGCACATATACACCGGCGCGTAGTTTTTGCAACCAGTTACTGTGCATATACTTATTGGCTAAAGAGGGGCTGATAGCGTTTTTTGTCAACCAAGACTGCAATACCAAAGTTCCCGGCGATGTGTTTTGCAAAAGCCAGTTTATTTTTGATGACATACAATCACCATTAGTGAAACAATAACCAAAATAATAAACCATCTGATTGGTGCTATGTCAATTCCGAAATCAATCTAATGCCGTTACAGAGAGGTTTTCCGCAGTCTGTTAGGAACTATATCGCCGGACGAATATGAACGCCGATTACAACAATGTGCCTAAATCAGTGTCCGGTTTTCGTTGATCACTACAGGCAAAGTTGCGAGCCGCTTCGCGAGCCTGACCAATATCGGCAAAATCAGATACATTTCCAATCGTAGCTCTGATAACTTCCTGTGGTACTTTCTCTTCGGTTGCCATTGGTTAGCCGTAATCCACCTGTCGTTGGATGATAGAGGTTTTTCGTGACGCTGTACCCCAAACCTACGGGTGAAGCGCGCTTATTATCAGTGATAAGATAGGGTTTTCGCCCCGGATGGGGAACATGGACGATACGCCCTTCGGGATCGAAGACGGGCTTTAGACTGATTAAGTGTCATTTACATCAATGCAGCCCAATATATATCCGCCGGAAAAGATCATTATCACTTCTATTCTGGTATACGAATTTATGGATTCAGGTAGGTTTTAGCTCTTTTACAAGCAGCCGCCTGATCCTAGATCATTATAATCAAAATAATCATTTAAAATCATACGCATTTCACGATGACGGCTATTGACTCATCCATCAAAAAATGCAGAAATTATCTCTCCCATAAGGAAAAAGGATTTATGGGCAGGATTATGGACAACATTCAGGAATAAATAATGGCAAATTTAATCTACCTGAAACTCACTGGCATCAAGCAAGGTCTTATCTCTGCGGGCTGTTCAAGTGCAGACTCCATCGGCAACAAATATCAGGCCACCCATGAAGATGAGATTTTTGTTTATGAGTTAATGAATAGAATAACCCGGCAGGATAATGTTGCCCTCAACCCCGTAGAAATCAGAAAACCGATAGACAAGGCAACTCCGCTTCTGGCACAGGCACTAAGTGATAATGAAAAACTTGAATGTGAATTCCTGTTTTACAGGACGTCACAGTCCGGTGGCAACGAACTCTATTTTAAAATGGTGTTAAGAGATGCCATTATCAACGATATTCAGTTTTTCTATCCTAACTCATTGACACATAACGAAACCCAGCCACAGGAAAGTATTTCGTTCAAATTTGCATCAATCACATTTGAACATGTCATGGCTCGTACCAGTTCTTTCCTCTTATGGACTGACTCAACTTACTAAATACATTACTGATGGGCGATAGTGTTTAGATATCGATACGCCTTATAGAATACAATAAAAGTCAGGAGAAAAAACAATGAATGACCAAGACGTGGAAAAAGAACTATTGGAAAATGGGTTCACAGAAAATGATATCTCCCATATGAGAAAAATAATTTCTCGTGGTGGGGATAGTGAAGAGACGCTACAGAGCCTGACTCATACGTTAAGAGCTCGGTTTCATAACGGGTGTTTTTTATTTGTTATTATAATCACTGTATTTATCATTAATTTTATTTTTAACACACCCGCTGATTTAATTGAAACTTTGGTGTATTTGTTTTTTATGATATTTTCTCTTTTTATTGTTTACTACATAGGACCAATTAACTTGGCATATAAATCATACTCCTACCTAAAGGGAAAAGATAAGATGGGCTGATTCAGCCCATTAAATTAAAAAGAGTCATCTTTATATATGTCAGACATGATCCGTATCTTATTTCCAGCCCCAACCATCTTCAACATAAGCGATGCTCTGCTCATCGTATTTATCTTTCTATAATAATCGCTGGGGATATATCTGAAGAGTCGCCAGGCATCCGGTTTCAGTGTTAATTTAACGATGCCATAAAACGAGGTGACAAGATCTACTGAATGATAAGCCAATAGGCCTGATTTTTTATCAAATCCTAAAAATTCAGCAGTATACATATAACCAGATTTCATAAATCCAGTTTCATCATTACGTCCGATAAGTTGTAAAAAACTCTCAATGGATGAACTTGCACCATTTAAAGCAATATGAGCACCAACGAATCGACCTAAATAACCAGTCGCACTATAAGCAATGCCCACACCAGAAATAATCTGAGCACCACCCACAATAACGCCGATAGCATTTATTGTATAACCAATCTCCTTCTCTCTTTTTTCCATGTTGATGGTAATAAATACCTTGGCTTTTTCAAGAGAAAGCATCGTTCCTTGTTTTTCAATATTGGCACATTCTTCCCTGATATTATTAATAGCAATCTGACATTCCGATGAACTACTGGCATTTCTAACGATGTCCAGATTTCCATTAGAAAACCGCCGAATTTCGTCTTCAAATTTTGCTTTAAGAAAGAGATCGTTAATATGACGAGAGGAGACAATTCTGGCTGTTTTTATTAGATCAAACGCGGCAGCCTGAGCTATAGCCAAAAAATATTGATTATTAATACTATTTCTATTTAGGTAATTGTCCATATTTCGCATCCTTGACGTTAAAGAGTACTGAGAATCATCAATACCATTTAGTATATTTTATATATAAAAACATAATAATAAATACCCATGCCACGGTAAGAAAGAAACCATAATCAGGGAAAAAACTAACAAAAAACACACCACCGAGAAGAATGGCGATAATGGGGACCAGATAAAAGAAAGACTGCCCTAAGCACTCTATCAACGATTTCACTCCATCCACACCTTTGTTACGAAAACATCATTGATTGTAAAACATTCATTAGTTAATTCTGCAAACTGAGACACTAAATCTTTTACTACCTATTGTATTGAAAAAAATCAAGATGGACAACTCATCTTATAGAACAACCAGTCTAAATCTAATTAACTTTAGAACCGTAACCATACGTATATTATAGTAATCGCTTTTAACTTTCAAAAAAATCGCCATAGGAAAAATAATAGAAAAAACTTTTATACTGGCAGTCATATTGCCACCATAATAATAAGCGTAAATTGAAAAAAAGAGACTAATGAAGGCAGGAAGATACATTGCTTCCCAGCATAAACGTGCGACTATAAAAATATAGTCTGCAAAGGACTCGGCTTTCTTCGTAGAGGTATTAAATTTAAAATCATCGCTTTTGACATAGACGTAATTATTTTTCAGGCGAAGTAGCTCTCTGACAGTCAACCCTGATTTTAAGATTCGTATTCTTTTATCCATCATCCATTCCCTTGGTTATCTGTTTTGCTAATCAGCTAAATATTATCCCTTCGGCTCAATCCCCTGACTGCGAAGCTCTTTACGGGCCAGTTCCTTGAGCCAATTGCCGAGACTGACACCTTCTTTTGCTACGACTTCATCAAGTTGTTCGCGTAGCTCAGGCGAGATGCGTATCTGGAAGGTCGGAGATTTACCTGCTGATGAAGATTTTTTTGTATCGCGTTTAATCGTTGACATATACGTACCTTATAATTATGACGAACTCACTAGGTACGTACCCTATCACAAAAGCATCTCATCACCAATCGCCCCTGAAAATTATTGCACTACCAGACAGGGGCTGACCGCACCGTTATGGCGTTAACGATATGTCTATCAGCAAGTTTAGCAATTCCCTTCTAGTTCAACACATTGAGTTTAGCAGGTTTGGTTCTTCCTAACAGATGATGACGGTATTGAGCGAACACTTCACTGATGGTCAGTTCAGCCAAGTTGATTTCTTTCCTAATCGCATTCGGGCTTCACTTCGTTTGCTTCATCGTCTGGGCAAAGTTGCGAGCCGCTTCGCGAGCCTGACCAATATCGGCAAAATCAGATACATTTCCAATCGTAGCTCTGATAACTTCCTGTGGTACTTTCTCTTCGGTTGCCATTGGTTAGCCGTAATCCACCTGTCGTTGGATGATAGAGGTTTTTCGTGACGCTGTACCCCAAACCTACGGGTGAAGCGCGCTTATTATCAGTGATAAGATAGGGTTTTCGCCCCGGATGGGGAACATGGATGATAGGCCCTTCGGGATCGAAGACGGGCTTTAGACTGATTAAGTGTCATCTACATCAATGCAGCCCAATATATATCCGCCGGAAAAGATCATTATCACTTCTATTCTGGTATACGAATTTATGGATTCAGGTAGGTTTTAGCTCTTTTACAAGCAGCCGCCTGCTCCTACTGAAAGACTGAAAAACGAGTAAAATCAATATGAATGAAGCCACAGACAAGGACTTCACCGCCCACACGCCCATGATGCAGCAGTACTTCAAGCTGAAATCACAACACCCGGAAATTCTGCTGTTCTACCGTATGGGCGACTTCTATGAGCTATTCTATGACGACGCCAAACGCGCTTCTCAGCTTCTGGATATCTCCCTGACCAAACGCGGCGCTTCCGCCGGCGAGCCGATTCCTATGGCCGGTGTCCCGCACCATGCCGTTGAGAACTATCTTGCCAAGCTGGTGCAACTGGGCGAATCGGTCGCTATTTGCGAACAGATCGGCGATCCGGCCACCAGCAAAGGACCGGTGGAACGCAAAGTGGTGCGTATCGTGACCCCCGGCACCATCAGCGACGAAGCCCTATTGCAGGAAAAACAGGACAACCTGTTGGCCGCTATTTGGCAGGATGGCCGTGGATTCGGCTATGCCACGCTGGATATCAGTTCCGGTCGTTTCCGGGTTGCCGAACCGGGCGATCAGGAAACCATGGCTGCCGAGTTGCAACGCACCAATCCAGCCGAACTGCTTTATCCCGAATCGTTTGAAGCCATGCCGTTGATTGAACATCGTCACGGTCTGCGCCGCCGCCCATTATGGGAATTTGAACTGGATACCGCCCGTCAGCAACTCAATCTGCAATTTGGTACGCGCGATCTCAGCGGATTTGGCGTTGAACAGGCGAAGCTGGCGCTGAGAGCAGCCGGTTGCCTGCTGCAATACGCCAAAGATACCCAGCGCACGTCTCTGCCGCATATTCGCGGCATCACCATGGAACGTCAGCAGGACGGTATCATCATGGACGCCGCCACCCGGCGTAATCTGGAACTGACGCAGAATCTGTCCGGCGGAACAGAAAATACGCTGGCAGCGGTGCTCGATCGCACCGTAACGCCCATGGGCAGCCGGATGTTGAAACGCTGGATCCATATGCCGGTCCGTGATATCGCCGCGTTGACGCGGCGTCAGCAGGCTATCAGCACGTTGCGGGATATCGCGCCTGATTTGCAGCCTTATCTACGGCAGGTCGGCGATCTGGAGCGAATTCTGGCGCGTCTGGCGCTGCGCACTGCCCGTCCGCGCGATCTGGCGCGTATGCGTCATGCTTTTCAGCAATTTCCTGCTATTCGGGCGCAACTGGCCCCGCTGGAAAGCGACGCTATCCGACAGTTGGAGGATCAGATTGGTCAATTCGACGCGTTACAGGATCTGCTTGAGCGCGCCGTCGTCGAAACGCCGCCGGTACTGGTGCGTGACGGTGGCGTCATCGCGCCGGGTTATCATGCCGAACTGGATGAATGGCGGGCGTTGGCTGACGGCGCCAGCGATTATCTGGACAAGCTGGAAATCCGTGAACGTGAAAAGCTGGGACTGGATACGCTCAAGGTCGGTTTTAATGGCGTACATGGCTATTATATTCAGGTCAGTCGCGGCCAAAGCCATCAGGTGCCAATACATTATGTGCGACGCCAAACGCTGAAAAATGCCGAACGCTATATCATTCCTGAACTGAAAGAATATGAAGATAAGGTGCTGACATCCAAAGGCAAAGCGCTGGCATTGGAAAAAGCCCTTTATGATGAACTGTTCGACCTGCTGCTGCCCCATCTGGCTGAACTTCAGCAAAGTGCGGCGGCCCTCGCCAAGTTGGATGTGCTGGCAAATCTGGCGGAACGCGCGGATACGTTGAACTATGTATGTCCGACGCTCAGCGATAAACCCGGCCTCAAGATTAGCGGCGGTCGTCATCCGGTGGTGGAACAGGTTCTCAGCGAACCCTTTATCTCGAATCCGCTGGCGCTCTCCCCACAGCGTCGCATGCTGATCGTGACCGGCCCGAATATGGGCGGGAAAAGCACTTACATGCGTCAGGCGGCGCTGATCGTACTGATGGCGCATATTGGCTGCTTCGTTCCTGCTGATCAGGCCGTTATCGGCCCGGTGGATCGCATCTTCACCCGCGTTGGCGCCGCGGACGATCTGGCCTCCGGTCGTTCAACCTTCATGGTGGAAATGACGGAAACTGCCAATATTCTGCATAACGCCACGGAAAACAGTCTGGTGCTGATGGACGAGATCGGTCGCGGAACCTCAACCTATGACGGTTTATCCTTAGCCTGGGCCTGCGCTGAAAATCTGGCTAACCGCATCAAAGCCATGACGCTGTTCGCAACCCACTATTTCGAATTGACCAATCTGCCTGAAAAAATGGAAGGTGTTTTCAATGTGCACCTGGATGCGCGCGAGCATGGGGATACCATCGCATTTATGCACAGCGTTCAGGACGGCGCCGCCAGCAAAAGTTATGGGTTGGCGGTCGCGGCCTTAGCCGGTGTCCCGAAAGATGTCATCAAGCGAGCGCGCCAAAAGCTCAAAGAGTTGGAAACGCTATCCAACAACGCGTCCGCCAGCCATATTGACGGCGCGCAACTGGCCTTGCTGGAGCAAGAAGCGTCTTCACCGGCGCTGGATGCGTTGGAATCAATCGATCCCGATGCGCTCACGCCACGTCAGGCACTGGACTGGTTGTATCAATTGAAGAAAATGCTGTAAGCGGGACGAAGAGAAATCAAGGCGCCGTGCCTATCTGCGCCTTGATTTTATCCTTGTTATATGCGGGCGATTTGCCAGTCGGCAAATGTGATTTCCAGACTATTCTTTTCATCCGACAGCCAGATCGTACCTTCCTGCAAGGTCG
Source organism: Brenneria izbisi (assembly GCF_025840185.1). Taxonomy (GTDB): domain Bacteria; phylum Pseudomonadota; class Gammaproteobacteria; order Enterobacterales; family Enterobacteriaceae; genus Brenneria; species Brenneria izbisi. The sequence continues at coordinate 141,512 of NZ_JAMPJU010000007.1, read as the reverse complement.
CCTGTAATGTCATATTGCGTTGGGCCAGAGTAGCAAGCTGAGCTAACTGGCGATCATCAAGAAAACGGATAGTCAGGTTTTTATATCCGGCAACGTTATCGGCGATATTTTGCCACCACACCTGCCCGGCACGCTCACTGTAGGCGTACAACACCACCGAACGGGATTGATTGCAGGCTTTTTTCAAACGCCGCTCATCCGGTAACCCCAACTCAATCCATAATTCAAGTTCCATCGTGTCGTTACGCAACCAGATTTCAGGTTCATCGTCGGCACTCAAGCCTTTGGTGAAACGCAAATGTTCATCCGCATGACAGATCCAGGCCAACAAGCGCAGCATCATGCGTTGCTCAGTTTCTGAGGGATGTTGGGCGATAGTCAAGCTGGCATCATGGAAAAAATGGCGATCCATATCCGCGATATTAATGGTTGCTTTGTAAACCGTTGCTTTTAATGCCATCTGTTACCTCGTATTTATTCGCCCACAGTGTACTTGAGTTCGGACTATCCTCACAGTAATGGTGATATTCGCCCCATAATGCGTGGATAAGGTATCTGAGGAATACTGATATCCTGCCGGAGCCTATGCTATAGTCGCTTAGATAAATAGAGTTTATCTGTGAGGGCTTACAACATCAGGTGCCGTCAAAGTGATGATGCATGAATGTCTACCGGGTTAAGCTTTGAAGGGAGGATATAATGCAGCAATACTGTGAATTAGTACGCCGCTTATACGCAGAGATCGCCAGTGGCGATCTGGGCTATATACCCGACGCGCTGGGTTGTGTATTGAAAACCCTGGATGAAATCGCCGCGAATACGGCATTGCCATCCTCTGTCAGGGAACAGGCGGCCTATGCCGCCGCTAACTTATTGGTGAGCGATTATGTCAATGAGTAACGAATATCAACCCATCAACTGTGATGATTACGACAACCTGGAAGCGACCTGTCAGCAGAATTTAACGCTGACGCTGGAACTACGTAATGGCGAGATCGTTACCGGCAAAGCCAGTGATATGATCTCGCGTAAACATGTGGAATACCTGGTGATCGAAGAGGCGGGCTCGACACGCGAACTGCGACTCGATCACATTGTCAGCTTCAGCCATCCCGAAATAGGAAAAGTCGTCGTCAGCGAACCCTGACGCCCCACCCGCTTTCCTGCAAAACGGACAACCTGTGAATACGCCCCTGGTTGTCCGTTTTCATTTCAGTCCTTAGCAAAAAGGATTCAATTTTTTCGCCAGACAATATGCCAGCAGGTACCCGGTTCTTCCGCCTGACCTTCCCAGGTGACGAATCGACCCAGTGCGGCGATTAGTTGATCGCCATAAAACACCAACGGCGTTCTGTCGCGGCACCACGGCGGCACTTCCAGTTCTTGCCAGAGCTTTTTGATCTGACGCCCACGCGATCGGCCAACCATATGGATCATGCCAGTGACCGTAAAGCGGATGCTGACAGGCTCATCCGCACGCGGCGGACGCATCGCGGTTCCGTGTTCCGCCAATGCCAGCGATCCCAATCCATCCGGCAAGGTCAACGGCCCCAATAGCGGTTGCCACGGTAAAACACAGCCTTTCAGCGATAACATCAGCGGCAATACATAAAGATGCTGACGAAAACGCCGGATTTGCCATCGACCAAACTGTAGCACCGGCTCGGCATCCTGACGACTAACCGCCACCTCATGCCATAATCGGTGTAATTGGTCGCGTGTCGGCATCGGCACGTCATGCTCCGATAGCCAGCGACGCAGTAATGCGCCGCGCCGCGCCGTGCTCAGCGGACGTAATCCCTCAATACTCAGCGCCCCGTCAGAGCGACATAATGCATGCAGCGACTCAGCCAACAGTTCATCCAGCAATTGTTCCTGCTCGGCGCACAGTTGCGCACTACGCGCCACGGCGGAGGGAAAATGCGGCCAACGCGCTGCCAGCAGCGGCAGGATCTGACGCCGCAAAAAATTCCGGTCAAAGCGTTCGTCCTGATTACTGTCATCTTCAATCCAGCTTAGTTGATGCCGCGTGGCATATTGTTCCAACTGTTGACGGGAGAAACCTAACAATGGTCGTAATAACCGGCGTGTAGCAAGCGGCGCGCTAACGGCCATGGCGGAAAGACCGGCTGGCCCGCTGCCGCGTTTGAGCGCCAGCATAAAAGTCTCGCACTGATCATCAAGATGCTGCGCCGTCAGCAAGATCTCATCGCGGTGCAAATGTGCGCTCAACGCCTGATAACGCGCCGTTCTCGCCGCCGCTTCAATGCCCCCGTTTTGCGCATCCACGGCGACAGGCAATGAAGCAAACGGCACCTGCCACTGCTGACAGCATTGCCGGCAATGTTCCGCCCAACTATCCGCCAACGGATTCAGGCCGTGATGCACATACGCGGCACGGATCACCTGCTTATCGCGCTGGCGTAACGTAACCAGAAGATGCAATAACACGCTGGAATCTAATCCGCCGCTATACGCCACCAGGATCTGTCGATGGCCTGCGATACATTCAGCTACCGCATTGAGCAAGGTTTCCGTGATCTTCACGGGTTAAACCTCATACAGTTCTAAGGGCAATCCATCGGGATCGCAGAAAAAAGTAAACCGCCGCTGCGTTTCAGGATCGATACGCACGGGTTCGCAGTTCACACCGGCATCAGCCAGCGAAGCCATCGCCTGCTCAACATTCTCAACAGCAAAGGCCAGATGTCGCAAGCCACACGCCTCAGGCTGACTGACCCGCGGCGGTGGAGAAGGAAAGGAAAACAGTTCGATGACGTAACGGTCGTTCAACGACAAATCGCCTTTCCACGAATCTCTCCCGGCGCGATATACCTCGTTTTTCAGCGAAAAACCCAGCACATCACAGTAAAATGCCTTACTGCGCGGATAGTCAGCGCAAATAATCGCCACATGATGGATATCGAGTATTTTTAGCATGAGCACCTGTTTGTACGGTATATGACAAATTTAGTGATAATCGTAGACTCGTTGCCGGACGCGCCTTCCCGCGCCGTCTCAGATCGTCGTCAGCATAGCAAAAAGTCCGCTCTCATTGCTGACAGCGGACTTTTGAATGACGGCATTATGAATAAAATCAGCAGTAGCCGTAATTCATCAGCCGCTGATAACGACGGTTCAACAATTCTTCTTCGCTCAGGCTATCCAGATCGAGCAGGTCGGCCAGCAGTTGTGCTTTCAAGGACACCGCCATCGCAGCAACATTCCGGTGCGCCGATCCCAATGGTTCAGGGATAACCGAATCAATCAGTTTCAGTTCTTTCAGACGCGGCGCCGTAATGCCCATCGCTTCCGCGGCTAATGGCGCTTTGTCCGCGCTTTTCCACAGGATTGAGGCACAACCTTCCGGGGAAATCACGGAATAGGTGCTGTATTGCAACATATTCACCTTATCGCCGACACCGATGGCCAGCGCGCCGCCAGACCCCCCCTCGCCAATCACGGTACAGACAATAGGCACCCGCAGCGTCGACATTTCACGCAGGTTACGCGCAATCGCCTCGGACTGACCACGCTCTTCCGCGCCAACGCCAGGATAAGCGCCCGGCGTATCAATAAAGGTGATAATCGGCATTTTGAAACGTTCGGCCATTTCCATCAGGCGCAACGCTTTGCGGTAACCTTCCGGCGCTGGCATACCGAAGTTGCGACGAATTTTTTCTTTGGTTTCGCGTCCTTTCTGATGACCAATGATCATTACCGGACGCCCATCCAGCCGCGCAATGCCGCCGACAATCGCTTTATCGTCTGCATAAGCGCGATCGCCCGCTAATTCATCAAAGTCGGTAAAGATATGCTTAATATAATCAAGCGTGTACGGACGTTGCGGGTGACGCGCTAATTGCGCGACTTGCCAGGCGCCCAGATCGGAGAAGATTTTACGCGTCAGTTCAACGCTCTTTTCACGCAGACGCTGTACTTCTTCGTCCAGATTAATATCTAATTTTTCGTCTTGACGGCTGACTGCGGTCAGCGAGTCAATTTTCGCTTCCAACTCTGCAATCGGCTGCTCAAAATCAAGAAAATTCAGACTCATAGTATTCCTATATTAGTCAAATTCCAGTTCCACCTGCTCATTACCCACTAATGTACGCAACTCATTGAGTAACATGTCCGTTGGCGTTATACGCCATGCGGCGCCGAAACGTAACCGGGCGCGCGCATCTTCCCGCTGGTAGTAGAGATGCACTGGGATCGTCCCCGAACGATGGGGTTCCAACGATTGACGAAGACGGTTTAATAGCTGGTCATCAATTTGCCTGTCAGTCAGCGAGATAGCAAGCCCGCGCGCATATTTTTCCCGCGCTTCGCTGATATCCATTAACTCGCGGACGGTCATTTTAAGTCCGCCGCTGAAGTCATCAAAGCTGACCTGTCCACTGGCGATCAGAATACGGTCTTTTTCCAATAAATGCTGATATTTTTCCAATGCATCGGTAAACAGCATAATTTCAAGGCGACCGGAACGATCGTCCAGCGTACAAACGCCAATGCGGTTTCCCCGCTTGGTCACCATGACGCGGGCTGCCAAAACCAGCCCGACGGCAGTGGTCATTTTGCCCCGCTCCGTCGGGTGCATATCTTTCAAACGCAAGCCGGCGGCATAGCGTTCGATCTCCTTGAGATACTGCGTGATCGGGTGGCCGGTCAGATAAAGCCCCAGCGTCTCCCGCTCGCCATCCAGCACCACCTGTTCCGGCCACGGCGGAACCGTACTGTAGGATTGTTCAATCTGTTCGGGCGCGTCCGCCAGCACGCCAAACATATCGACCTGACCGATCGCTTCCGCTTTGGCATGCTGATCAGCCGCTTTCAGCGCATCGCCCAGCGAATTCATCAGCGCGGCGCGGTGCGGGCCAAGACGATCAAATGCCCCGGACATAATCAGCTTTTCCAATACCCGACGGTTAAGCTTCTTGATGTCCGTCCGGGCGCAGAGATCAAACAGTTCTTTGAAATAACCGTCCCGGTTACGCGCCTCGATAATGGCTTCGATCGGGCCTTCGCCTACGCCTTTGATCGCCCCGATACCGTAAACGATTTCACCTTCATCATTGACGTGAAAATGGTAAAGCCCGCTGTTGATATCCGGCGGCAGGATTTTCAACCCCATCCGCCAGCATTCATCAACCAATCCGACTACCTTATCGGTGTTATCCATATCGGCGGTCATTACCGCCGCCATAAATTCCGCGGGATAGTGCGCTTTCAGCCATAAGGTTTGATAGGAAACCAGAGCATAGGCCGCCGAGTGCGATTTATTAAAGCCGTAACCCGCGAATTTCTCCACCAGGTCGAAAATTTTAACCGCCAGTTCACCATCCACACCGCGCGATTTAGCGCCTTCTTCGAAACCGCCGCGCTGTTTGGCCATTTCAACCGGGTTCTTTTTACCCATCGCTCGCCGCAACATGTCAGCGCCGCCCAGCGTATAGCCAGCCAGAACCTGAGCAATCTGCATTACCTGTTCCTGATACAGAATAATACCATAGGTTGGTTCCAGCACAGGTTTGAGCGATTCGTGCTGCCACTCGATATCAGGGTAGGAGATCGCCTCACGCCCATGCTTACGGTCGATAAAGTTATCCACCATGCCGGACTGCAACGGACCGGGACGGAACAACGCCACCAATGCGATCATATCTTCGAAGCAGTCGGGCTTCAGACGTTTGATCAAATCTTTCATGCCGCGCGATTCAAGCTGGAATACCGCTGTGGTTTCCGAACGCTGCAACATGTCAAAACTCTTCTTGTCGTCAAGCGGGATCGCCGCGATATCTATCGGCTCCAGTCCTTGTTTCGCTCGCCGGGCATTGATCATTTCCAGCGCCCAGTCGATGATGGTCAGCGTTCGCAGGCCAAGAAAATCGAACTTAACCAGTCCGGCGTATTCCACATCGCTCTTATCAAACTGAGTAACCGGATGATTACCTTCCGCATCGCAATACAACGGCGCGAAATCGGTGATTTTGGTGGGCGATATCACTACCCCGCCGGCATGTTTCCCGGCATTGCGCGTCACGCCTTCCAGCTTACGCGCCATATCGATCAGGGCTTTGACTTCCTCGTCAGCCTCATAAATTTCAGGCAACTGAGGTTCGGCGGCAAAGGCTTTTTCCAGCGTCATTCCCGGATCGGGCGGCACCAGTTTGGAAATACGATCGACAAAACCGTAGGGATGGCCCAGTACCCGGCCCACATCGCGGATAACCGCTTTCGCCGCCATCGTACCGAACGTAATAATCTGCGAAACCGCATCCCGACCATACATTTCCGCAACATGTTCAATCACCAGATCGCGTTTTTCCATGCAGAAATCGACGTCAAAGTCAGGCATTGAGACACGTTCAGGATTAAGGAAACGTTCAAACAGCAGGTCGAATGCCAGCGGATCCAGATCGGTAATTTTCAACGCATAAGCCACCAGCGATCCAGCGCCGGAACCTCGTCCCGGCCCCACCGGGACATTGTTATCCTTGGACCACTGGATAAACTCCATAACGATCAGGAAGTAACCGGGGAATCCCATCTGGTTGATAACGCCCAGCTCGATATCCAGACGTTCATCATATTCGGGGCGTCTTTGTGCGCGTACTTCCGGTTCAGGAAACAGAAATTCGAGGCGCGCTTCCAGTCCTTCTTTTGCACGTTTGACCAGATAATCTTCGGTGCTCATGTCCCCGGTGGGGAACTGCGGCAAAAAGTATTCGCCCAATCGGATAGTGACGTTACAGCGTTTGGCGATTTCGACGCTGTTGATTAATGCTTCCGGCACATCGGCAAAGAGCTCGCACATTTCATCTGCCGTGCGCATATATTGCTGCGGACTGTAATTGCGAGGACGTTTGGGATCGTCGAGTGTATAGCCATCGTGGATGGCGACCCGAATTTCGTGCGCATCAAAATCTTCTTCACTGATAAAACGCACATCGTTGGTAGCCACCACTGGAATGCCGTGTTTGGTCGCCAGCGCAACAGCGGAATGCAGATAACTTTCTTCGTCGGGGCGACCGGTGCGGATCAATTCCAGATAATAACGATCAGGGAAGTAGTGTTGATAAAAGGCCAGACACTGCTCGGCCTGCATCTGGTTGCCACGTAACATGAACTTGCCGACATCGCCATGACGCCCGCCGGATAACAGAATCAGACCGTGCTGATGCTCAATGAGCCAGGCGCGATCGATTGTCGGGCCAGCCGCGCCATAACCACGCTGATAAGCGCGTGAAATCAGCAGGGTTAAATTCTGGTATCCCTCATTGTTCATGGCCAGTATCGTAAGCTGCGCCAGTTCATCACCCAGTTCTTCACTGGCGACCAACACATCGGCGCCGATAATGGGCTTGATGCCCGCGCCGTGCGCGCCGCCATAAAATTTCACCAGTCCGCACAGGTTGGTGAAATCGGTAATCGCCAGCGCCGGCATATCCAGCGCCGCTGCTTTTTTGACCAGCGGCCCGATCTTTGCCAGCCCATCGATCATGGAATAGTCACTGTGAACACGCAGGTGAACAAAACGTGGTTCGGCCATCGCCAGATCCCAGAATTTATCGATTAGACAGCGCTGCAATCAATAATAGCATCACAGCATTGAGAGTTAATGATGACGGCGTTTTACGCCAGCCCCAACACCCGTTTAACCGGCGCGAAACTCCGACGGTGGAACGCGGTGGCGCCGAACAACGCCAGTTTCTCTAAATGAAAAGCGGTCGGATAACCTTTGTGCTGCGCAAAACCGTACGCGGGAAAAAGTTTATCCAACGCCACCATTTCACGATCGCGCGTGACCTTCGCCATGATGGAAGCCGCGCTGATTTCCGCCACACGACTATCGCCTTTCACCACCGCTTGCGCCGGCATTGGCAAAGCCGGACAGCGATTACCATCGATCAGCACAAAATCAGGCGTGATTGTCAGTCCGGCAACCGCACGCTGCATCGCCAACATGGTAGCATGCAGAATATTCAGTTGATCGATTTCTTCAGGCTCGGCGCGACCCAGGCTCCAGGATAGCGCCTTCTCTTTGATTTCATCATAAAGCGCCAGCCGTCGTTTTTCGCTTAGCTGCTTTGAATCAGCCAAACCGATAATCGGTCGGGCCGGGTCAAGGATAACCGCAGCAGTCACCACCGCGCCAACCAACGGCCCGCGCCCGACTTCATCAACTCCCGCAATACAGTGCGCCTGCGGGTAGAGAAACGCCTCATTCATGATTTTACCAATTCCAGTACCGCCTGGGCCGCCTGCTCGTCCGCATTACAACGAATTTGCTGGTGCAGCGCCAAAAACGTTGTCTGTAGCTCCGCTGTCTTGGCGGCATCCGTCAACCAGGGCAGTAACGCTTCAGCCAGTTTATCCGGCGTGCAATCAGTTTGTAGTAGTTCCTTCACCAGTTCGCGTCCGGCTAATAGATTCGGCAAGGACACCCACGGCGTTTTCACCAGTTTCCGCGCCAACCAGAAAGTGAAGGGCTTCATGCGATAGCCCACCACCATCGGACATTTAGCTAACATGCACTCCAGCGCCGCCGTGCCTGACGCCAGTAATGCGGCATCGCTGGCGATCATCGCTTCCCGCGCCTGACCATCCAGCATATGCACCAGCAAATCAGGGGCAACCGCCTGTTTTATACGTTCAAACTGTTCGCGCCGTTTACTGTTAACCAGCGGCGCCACAATTTCCAGCGCCGGAAACCGCTGCCTCAGCAGCGCTGCCGTATGAAGAAAATCCGCGCTCAGCATTTCAACTTCAGCACCGCGGCTACCCGGCAACAACGCCAGACACAAGGCGTCCGGCTCAATGCCCAATGTGGCTCGCGCCGCCATTTTATCCGGGTGCAGCGGCATCGCGTCCGCCATGGTATGGCCGATAAAACGGCAGGGAACATTGAAACGATCATAAAACGCTTTTTCAAAAGGAAGAAAGGCCAGAACCAGATTGGTCGCTTTACCTATTTTGAAAACGCGCTTTTGACGCCAGGCCCAGACCGACGGGCTGACATAGTGGATCGTACTGATGCCGCGCTGTTTCAGCTTACCTTCCAGCGTGATATTAAAATCGGGCGCGTCAATCCCGACAAAAACATCTGGCTTGAGCTCAGTGAAACGTTGGGTCAAATCCCGGCGTATTTTGAGCAGACGCGGCAACCGCTCAAGCACCTCAACGATGCCCATGACAGCCAGTTCTTCCATTTCGTACCAGGCTTCGCAACCTTCATCCTGCATACGCGGCCCGGCGACGCCGACAAAACGCGCATCCGGCGCCCGTGCTTTCAGGGCGCGGATCAAGCCCGCGCCAAGAATATCGCCGGAGGTTTCTCCGGCGACTAATCCGATCACTAAAGGACGTTTCGACATAGATTAACGAATAATGCCGCGGGTAGAACGCGCGAAGAAATTGGTAAACGCCTGAACCGCGGGATACTGCACCGCCAGCGCTTCGATCTCCGGTTTCACCTCATCCAGCGTTTTCCCGCTGCGGTAAAGCAGTTTGTAAGCATTACGGATCGCATGCAGGGTTTCTTTGTCAAAACCACGCCGTTTCAGCCCTTCAATGTTCAAACCAAACGGGGTGGCATGGTTGCCTTGCGCAATCACATAAGGAGGAACATCCTGTACGACGCCAGAGCAACCGCCGACCATCACATGCGCGCCGATAATACAGAACTGATGCACCGCCGTCATACCGCCGATGATGGCGAAATCATCAACGGAAACATGGCCGCCCAATGTCGCGTTATTAGCAAAAATACAACGGTCGCCAACGACGCAGTCGTGCGCGATATGGGCATTGACCATCAGCAGATTATCGCTACCGACTTTAGTCAACCCGCCGCCCTGCTCCGTGCCACGGTGGATGGTGACGCTTTCGCGAATACGGTTGCGATCGCCGATCTCAACGCGAGTCGGTTCTCCTGCGTATTTCAAATCCTGATTCACTTCGCCAATGGAGACGAATTGGTAGATTTGGTTATCGCGGCCAATCCGGGTAATACCGTTGACCACAATATGCGATTTCAGCACCGTCCCCGCACCGATCTCAACCTGAGCACCGATATGGCAGAATGGGCCAATATGAACATCGGCACCAATAATGGCGCCGTCTTCAACAATGGAACTGGGGTGAATAAAGGCGGTTTGATCAATCACGATATCAGGCCTCCCGACGACGAGCACACATCATTGACGCTTCACAGGCCACTTCACCATCAACTTTGGCTACACCTTTAAAGCGTGCAACACCGCGACGCTCTTTAATGAATTCAACCTCCAGGATCATTTGATCCCCTGGCTGCACAGGGCGCTTAAAGCGCGCCTCATCAATTGCCGCAAAATAATAAAGCTCACCTGGCTCCAGTCTGCCGACGCTTTTAAACGCCAGAATCCCTGTCGCCTGCGCCATGGCTTCGAGAATCAGCACGCCAGGAAAAATCGGTTTCCCTGGGAAATGGCCCTGAAAGAAAGGCTCATTGAAAGAGACGTTTTTCACTGCCCGCAAAAACTTCCCTTCTTCAAAATCCAATACACGATCAACCAGTAAAAATGGGAAACGGTGCGGTAATAATTCCAAGATCTCTTCAATATGCAGAGTATGAGTGTCAGTAGTCAAAATACTCTTCCTGTCCAAAAAAAATGATGCCATCAACAACACGGCCTGCTCAGACCCTAAAAAGGGGGGTTCTTCAGGCAGGCCGCAAATAAGAGAACGCTAATGATTACTGGTTATCGACTTTTCGTTCAACGGCTTTCAACCGTTTGCTTATATCATCAATATTCATCACCAGCGCCGCAGTTTTACGCCAAACTTTATTGGGTTGTAGCGGAATACCTGAAGAGTATACTCCAGGTTCGGTAATTGGTCGCATGACCATTCCCATCCCCGTCACGGTCACTTTATCGCAGATTTCCATGTGTCCGTTAATCACACTGGCGCCGCCAATCATGCAATAACGACCAATCTTCAGGCTGCCCGCCATAATGACGCCGCCCGCGACCGCCGTATTGTCGCCAATCACAACGTTGTGCGCAATCTGACACTGATTATCAATGATGACGCCATTACCGATGATGGTATCGTCCAGCGCGCCGCGATCGATCGTGGTGCTGGCGCCGATTTCAACCCGGTCGCCAATTCTGACCGTACCCAGTTGCGGGATTTTGATCCAGTTGCCGCGATCGTTGGCATAACCAAAGCCGTCAGCGCCGATCACCGCACCAGACTGAATCAGACACTGTTCACCCAGTTCAACATTGTGATAAACCGTGACATTCGCCCAAAGCCGGGTGCCAGCGCCAATACGGGCATTTTTACCAATGAAGCAACCCGGACCGATGATCACGCCATCTCCCAGTTGTGCGCCGGATTCAATCACCGCGTTTGCGCCGATCGCCACTTGTCTGCCTAATGCGACGTCTGGCGCAATCACCGCGCTGGGCGCGATATCCGCTGCCGGCAGTGGCGTGGTATCCATCAACTGCGCCATGCGCGCATAAGTCAGATAAGGATTTTTCACTACCAGCGCAGCAACCTGACAGTAAGGTAAATCCGCTTCCGTCAGCACCACGGCGGAAGCCTTAGTCCCCGTCAATTGCTCACGATAGCGGCTGTCAGACAGAAACGTAATCTGTCCTGCTTTTGCCGAATGCATAGAAGCAACGCCGGTGATGACGAGATCGCCATCACCGTGTAATTGTGCATCCAACTGTTGGGCTAACGCGTCCAGTCGAATTGAATACATGTATTATTTAACCTGTTTCAGCACATCGGCAGTAATGTCTTTTGCATTGGCGGCATACGCAACGGCGTTGGCGTCAATCACAACATCATAACCTTCTTTGCTGGCAACCGATTTTACCGCATCCTGAATACGGCTCAGGATTTTATTACGCTCTTCCATCTGGCGACGACGGTTGTCCTGATCAAAAGCCTGCGCTTTTGTAGAGAACTGCTCCCGTTGCGCCATGATGTCTTTTTCCATTTTGCTGCGATCGCTCGCTTTCATGGTAGAACCATCACGCTGCAACTTCTGCATTTTGGTCTGTAAACTGTTTTCCATTGTCTGCAACTCGGAAGCGCGGCCTTTGAACTCGTTCTCAAGTTGTTTGGCGACCGTTTCACGCTGCGGTAACTGCTGGAAAATACTGGATACGTTAACAACCGCGATCTTGTCAGCAGCCTGAACGCTTGCAGAGGCAGCCATTGCTAAACCGAGGCCTGCGGCACACAACCACTTTTTCACTATAAACTCCTCAACCTAACCTAATTTGTGTCTTGACACATTCAATGTGTATAACGTCATAGCATTATCAGGATCCCTGGCTATTTCCGCCATACGATTTGTCTTGCATACGACCTGCCGACGTCACATTACCAGGTTTTGCCAATATTAAACTGGAACTGTTCCGACTTGTCTCCATCGTATTTTTTAACCGGCTGGGCATAGGAGAACACCAATGGCCCAAGCGGAGACATCCATTGCAAGGCGATCCCGCTGGATACACGGAAATTGCCCGGCTTGCTGTAATCAGGCACGCCCGCATCAATCGTGGCCTGGGTGTTTTCCCAGTTGGTATCCCAAACGGTACCGCCATCAATAAAGAATGAAGTTCGAACCGAGTTGGCATACTTGTCGCTGATAAACGGCGTCGGCACGATCAGTTCGGCACTGACGACCGCCATCGCGTTACCGCCGACCGCATCATCCAGATTCTCTTTATCAATCGGACAATTAGCGTAAGAAGTCGCGCCGGCAGCGCACTGATAATACGCCGCTTTAGGACCGATGGTATTTGACTGGAAGCCGCGCACCGTGCTCGAACCACCCGCGTAGAAGTTATCGTAGAACGGCACTTCTTTACCGCCCAAACCATCGGCGTAACCCGCGCGGGTGCGTCCCATAATGACCCATTGTCCGCTCTCGCTTAACGGATAATAGGTCGCCGAGTCAAACGTCAGCTTGTAATATTCGTTATCCGATCCCGGAACCGTCACTTTGGCGTTGGCGGAAGCACGCGTCCCCTTGGTCGGGAAATAACCGCGATCCAGATTGTTGTACGACCAACCGGTATTCAGGAAGAAATCATCCGCTTTGAAGTCAGCGCTGGATTTGTCGTTTTCGGTAACCACATCCGGGTTAACGCCGACGGAATCCAGATAACGCCACATAGCAACCTGCGGTTTCATGTCCGACAGGTCATTGTGGATATAATCCAGCCCTAAGCGCAGCGAGTTATTCTCGTTGATCGGGAAGCCCAACGTACTGCCAATGCCATAGCTGACGTTGGTATAGTCGGACAGATCCGCATCATAGGCTTCAAATTTGTTGTAGAAAATACGACCGCCGAGGCTGACGCCATCGACCGTGAAATACGGATCGGTCAGCGACAATTCAACATAGGTCTGGTAATCGTTTTTCGTACCGCTGATGCCCACGGAGTTACCCGTACCCAGCCAGTTATCCTGCTGGACGCCCGCCTGGAAGCTGACGCCGCTTTCCGTACCGAAACCTACGCCAAAATTAAATGTACCGGTGTTACGCTCTTTGACTTTATAGGTCACATCCACCTGATCGGCGGTCCCCGGCACGCGCTGCGTTTCCACGTCAACGCTTTCAAAGTACCCCAGACGGTTAAGACGCTCTTTACCCTGCTCAACCAGATCGTTACCTAGCCAGCCGCCTTCCATCTGACGCATTTCACGGCGCAAGACGGAATCTTTGGAAGTATCGTTGCCTTCGAAACGGACGCGACGAACATAAAAGCGGTTACCGGCATCAACGTTGATGTTCAGTTTCACGCTCTTATCGGCATCATTGATTTCCGGCTGAGTGACAACGCGCGGATAAGCGTAACCATAGCGGCCCAGAAGCTTTTTGATGTCTTCTTCCATTCGGGTCACTTTGGCGCCGTTATACAACTCGCCCGGCTCGATTTTCGTTAATCCTTCAATTTCCGCGGAGTGACCGGCCAGGTTGCCGTTAACAACCACGCCGGAAAGCGTGTATTTATCGCCTTCCGTCATGTTGATGGTGATGTAGATGCCTTTTTTGTCAGGCGTCAGGCTGACCTGTGTCGAATCAATATTGAAACGGGCATAACCGCGATCAAGGTAGAAACTCCGCAGCGTTTCCAAATCACCGGACAGTTTCTGTTTCTGGTATTTGCGATCACCCACCACGTTCCACCACGGCACTTCATCACGCAGTTGGAACTGGGAAATCAGTTCATCGGAACTGAAGGCTTTATTACCGACAATATTGATTTGCTGAATCTTGGCGGAAACGCCTTCCGTGAACACCAATTTCAGGTCGACGCGGTTACGGGGCAACGGCGTGACGACGGCCTTCACCGACGCGCTGTATTTGCCCACGCTGTAGTAGAAATCCTCCAGACCTTTCTCGATGCTGGAAAGCGCCGTCCGATCCAGCGCTTCGCCAACCCGCACGCCGGATGCTTCCAGATTCTCCTTCAGCATGTCGTCTTTTACCGACTTGTTGCCGGAGAAAGTGACGCTGGCGATGGTCGGCCGCTCCTTCACCTGCACGATCAGCGTTTCGCCATCACGCAGGACGCGGACATCTTCGAAATTTCCGGTAGCGAACAAGGCACGGATGGTATTACCGATATCATCATCGCTGATGGTATCGCCAACGCGGACCGGCATACTGAGTAATGCCGCCCCGACGGCAACCCGTTGCAGGCCCTCGAAATGAATGTCCTTCACTACGAACCCGTCTGCACCGTATACGGTGGCGCTGCTAAACAGCAGCGACGCTATGAGCAACTTTTTCATCGCCATCGTTGTTATGCGTTTTTCCTAACCTAATCCCGCGCCTAGAGGCGAGAGAAATCATTGAAAAGTGCGAACCCCATTAACAACATCAGCAATACAGCGCCGATGCGGTAACTAAAATCCTGCACACGCTCAGAAACCGGCCTGCCCTTCACTTTTTCAACGGCAAGAAAGAGCAGGTGTCCACCATCCAACACCGGCAGAGGGAACAGATTGATGATCCCCAGATTGACGCTGATCAAGGCCAAAAACATCAGGTAATAGATTAATCCGTAATCCGCTGACATTCCCGCCCCCTGCGCAATCGAAATCGGACCGCTCAGGTTATTCAGCTTAACATCACCCGTTACCAGTTTGCCCAACATACTGACGGTCAATCTCATCAATTGCCAGGTTTTATCCGTCGCCTGATAGATGGCGCTAAACGGCCCGTACTGACGCACCGTTTTATATTCTTCAGGCAGCGGCGCCACGCTCGGCAACACGCCCGCCAGTCCTTCGACCTTGCCATTGCCGACAGATTTACTGTCCGGCGTCAGCGTCAGAGGTAACGTTGATCCGTCCCTTTCGACATCCAACGCAATAGGCTGCCCCGGATTATCACGCACGGCGGCGACAAAATCACGCCAACGCGTTAAATCCTGCCCGCCGACTTTAACTATCCTGTCTCCAACTTGCAAACCCGCTTTTTCCGCCGCCGACCCAGGTTGGATCTGAGTCAGCACCGCTTCAATCTGCGGTCCGCGAGGCACCATCCCCAGCGACATCACCGGATCCTGTTTATCCGGCTCGAACTGCCAGTCACGCAAATCCAGCGTTTTCCGCACGATTTGACTGGAACCTAACGGCGCGGCATCAATCACCACTTCCTGGCTGCCAATCTTGCCTAACAGCGCCAGACGCGCCGTATCCCAGTCAGGCGTTTCGATGCCGTCAACCGACTTTAGTTCAATTCCTGCCGACATTTCCGCCTGGGAAGCGATGGAGTTGGGCAATATTTCACCAACCACTGGCTTAACGCCGGGGACGCCGATAATAAATACCAGCCAATACGCAACGATGGCAAAAAGGAAATTGGCAACAGGCCCCGCGCTGACAATAGCGGCACGTTGCCAGACAGTCTTGCTATTAAATGATTGATGGCGAAGCTCTGGCGCTACGGTATCGACGCGCTCATCAAGCATTTTGACATAGCCGCCAAGCGGGATCAGGGCGATGACATATTCTGTGCCGAGTCTATCCCGACGACGCCACAAGGCCCGGCCAAAGCCGACAGAAAAACGCTCAACCTTGACGCCACACCGACGAGCTACCCAGAAGTGACCAAATTCATGCACGGTAATCAACACACCCAGTGCGATGATAAAGGCGGCCAGACTCCAGAGGAAATTCATCATATTTTACCGTTTCATCCTAAACAGCTTTAAATATCAACAACATCAGGCAGGAGAACACCGGTACGGCCGCAGTCAGGCTATCAATGCGATCCAATACGCCGCCGTGTCCGGGAATCAAATGACTGCTGTCTTTAATCCCGGCCTCTCGCTTGAACATACTTTCGGTCAAATCACCCAGCACCGAAGCCAACGCCGCTACAATAGAACAGATCAGCAACGTTGATGACGATACCGTCAATGGCGCATAACGGCTGAACAACAGGGAAATCACCGCCGATGTGACCAGCCCGCCGATAAGACCTTCCCAGGTTTTTCCCGGCGAAACTTTTGGCGCCAGCTTACGTTTGCCAAACAGTTTGCCGAACAGGTAGGCGCCGCTGTCCGCCCCCCACACCAGCAACATAACGTACAACAACCACCATGCGCCGGTAAAAGGATTAACATCATAGTTATATTGGCGCAGCGCGACCATGCCCCAGAAAAAAGGCACGATCGTAACAAGCCCGAATACCAGCCGCAAAATGCGTGAGTGCCGCCACAACGATGCGGAAGCGGGATAAAACAGCACCAGAAATAACGCAACGCTCCACCAGATCAACGCTATCCAGAGCGCCGCGCTGATTTGCAGAACATAAACCGAATAATGATAGGCGGGAAGGGTCAGCAGCATTAGCGCCAGTAAGAAACCACACAAAATAGCCAGCCAGAGCCGCTGACTATAGGACACAAACCCTGACAGTTGTCCCCATTCCCAGGCGGCCAGCATACAGACGGCCAGCGTAACCAGCGTAAATCCAAGCGGGGGCAGCAAAAACAATGCCGCAATAACGATCGGAATTAAAATTAAAGCAGTAATCAGGCGATACTTCAGCAAAAGTTCCCCCTAGGATGCATCCGCATCGATAGGTGTTGTTCTCCCGAAGCGACGCTCGCGTTGTGCAAATGCATTCAGCGCACCTTCAAAAACTTGTTCATCGAAATCAGGCCAGAGGACATCAGTAAAATAAAGCTCGGCGTAAGCGATCTGCCACAGTAAAAAGTTACTTATGCGATGTTCTCCACCGGTTCTGATTACCAAATCGACCGGGGCCAGTTCATTCAGGCAAATATATTGGCATAAAGACTCTTCATCAATGCTGTCAGGACGTAATGCGCCTTCCTGCACCTGCTCTGCAAGCCGCCTTACTCCCTGAATGATATCCCAACGGCCGCCATAATTCGCGGCAATATTCAGTGTGAGGCCCTGATTATTTTCTGTCAGCGCTTGCGAACGGCGAATACGTTCTTGTAAACGCGGACCAAACCGGCTGATATCGCCAATGATACGCAAGCGAACATTATGTTTATGCAGACTTTTTACTTCACTATCCAGCGCCCGGACGAAAAGTTCCATCAATGCGGTCACTTCCTGGGCGGGACGGTTCCAGTTTTCACTGCTGAACGCGTAAAGCGTTAATGCATCAAGTTCATGGCTAACGGCGAAACTCACCGCCCGACGTACAGATTTCACACCAGCCTGATGGCCGAATATCCGTAGTTTTCCTCGGTTTTTCGCCCAGCGGCCATTCCCATCCATAATGATGGCAACATGCCGCGGCCTGGCAAACGACAGATTATCGGCATTTTTTTGATTATCGGACGGCATAACGCGTACTTATTTCCTCAAGTAAGAAATACAACAGTCCTTCCATAACATCGGATCCCGTTAACGTAAAAAGCCGTGAACGATCACGGCTTAACGTCACCGCCGGCGCGAAGCGTGTCGCAGAGCCGACCATTGAGTGGCGCAGACTATACCACCTCAACCGTACATGAACAAATTGCGCCTTCCGCACACATTATCGGGCATATCCGTAATGTATAAGCGCCTGCTTCGCGGCCTCCCGCGCCCAGAGATCGATAGAAAGAACCTCATCGACACTTGCCGGCTCAGGCAATGTCAGTTGCTCAATCACATGCTGATTAATCGCAGCAATATCGGTAAAACGAACCTGCGCCTGTAAAAATGCAGCCACCGCGATTTCGTTGGCGGCGTTTAGCGCCGTCGTCGCGGCCTGCCCATGATTACAGGCGTCAATCGCCAGTTTTAAACACGGATAACGCGCATAATCCGGCGCGGAAAACGTTAGCGCGCCCAACTGACAGAAATCCAATGTCCTGGCCCCTGATGTGACACGCTCAGGGTAAGCCATCGCATGGGCAATCGGGATCCTCATATCCGGCGAACCTAACTGCGCCAACACGCTGCCATCCCGATAGCGCACCATTGAATGAATAATTGATTGGGGATGAATGATGACTTCCATTTGTTCCGCAGAGGCATTAAACAACCAGCGCGCTTCAATATACTCCAACCCCTTGTTCATCATGGTGGCGGAATCGACGGAAATCTTGCTTCCCATTGACCAGTTCGGGTGCGCACAAGCCTGATCGGGCGTCATCTCCGCCAACGCCGATATCGCCGTCTCGCGAAATGGCCCGCCGGAACCAGTCAGAACAATGCGCTCAACACCGTACTGCGCTAATGAAGCGTAGCCTAATTGCCGCTGAATTTGCTCAGGTAAACTCTGAAAAATCGCATTATGTTCACTATCTATCGGCAAAATTCTTGCGTTGCTCTGTGCGACAGCCTCAATAAACAGGCGTCCGCAGGTAACCAAAGACTCCTTGTTAGCCAGCAAAACCTGCTTGCCCGCCCGAATCGCCGCCAGTGTCGGCAACAGTCCAGCTGCGCCGACAATCGCCGCCATCACCTGATCGACATCATCCAGCGCGGCCAATTCACAAGCGGCCTGCTCGCCGGATAACACTTCAGTCCCGCATCCATGCCGCGCCAAACTCACGCGTAATTTTTTGGCGGACGCTTCATCCGCCATTGACGCGTAGGCTGGACGGAATGCCAGACATTGTTCCAGCATACGCTCGACATTGCGCCCGGCCGACAGCGCTTTAACGGCGAATTTGTCTGGGTGCGCCTGAATGACCGCCAGTGTACTGACGCCAATAGAACCAGTAGAACCAAGAATTGTCAGTTGCTTCATTGAAGTGCTCTGAATAACTGGATTTGATTACAGGACGGTACACCAATCTGAGACGATTGCCATAAGGCGTCCATATTATCAATAATAAAAGATGATTTACCGCCCAAAGGCGTCGCGTCCGATAAAAACAAAAGCGCCGCGGAAAAGGCGGAATAATAGACTCCCGCTATTCCAGCGACGCTTCTCAGGCCGATGGGATTAAAACGCCATCAGTTCCGCTTCTTTCTCTGCCAGCGCGACATCCACTTTCTTGATGAAAGCATCCGTCAATTTCTGAATCTCATCCTGAGCGCGGCGTTCTTCATCTTCGCTGATCGCTTTGTCTTTCAGTTGGGCTTTCAGTTTATCGTTGGCATCACGACGCACGTTGCGCACGGAAACACGACCTTGTTCAGCTTCGCCGCGCACCACTTTAATCAGATCCTTACGACGTTCTTCCGTCAACGGCGGCAACGGAACACGGATGACCGTACCGGCGGAAGAGGGGTTCAACCCCAAATCGGACGTCATAATCGCTTTCTCAACAGCCGGACCGAGGGTGCGATCAAAGACGGTTATCGCCAGCGTGCGGGAATCTTCCACCACGATATTGGCTAACTGGCGCAGCGGTGTGGCGCTGCCATAGTACTCGACCTGAATACCGTCAAGAATACTGGGTGATGCGCGGCCAGTACGAATTTTGCTGATCTGATTTTTGAAAACCTCTACACATTTTTCCATGCGAGTTTCAGCATCTTTTCTGATTTCATTAATCACGTTGTAACCCTTCAATACTGGTTGCCTGACAGGTCGCGCGCCGCGTGACCCGGTGAATAATTAGCGCCAGCGCAGGCTGGCGATATCTGTCAACAAAACAGGATATTACCTTATTTTCAAGGTTATCCGTTATTACTGATCAACGTCCCTTCTCTCTCACCCATGACGACTCGGCGCAGTGCGCCGGGTTTGTTCATGTTGAACACCCGGATAGGCAAATTATGATCACGCGCCAGCGTGAAAGCGGCCAGGTCCATGACTTTTAACTCACGCTCCAATACTTCCTGATAGCTTAATGTTTCATACAACGTCGCGGCAGGATCTTGCACCGGATCGGCAGAATAGACGCCATCAACTTTCGTCGCTTTCAATACGACATCGGCTTCAATTTCAATGCCGCGCAGACAGGCAGCCGAATCCGTCGTAAAAAAAGGATTCCCCGTACCCGCGGAGAAGATCACTACACGGTTATTGCGCAACAAACTGATGGCCTCAGCCCAGCTATAATTGTCACACACGCCATTGAGCGGGATAGCCGACATCAGGCGAGCGTTCACATAGGCGCGATGCAGCGCGTCACGCATCGCCAGGCCATTCATCACTGTCGCCAGCATTCCCATGTGGTCGCCTACAACACGATTCATACCCGCTTTCGCCAGACCAGCGCCACGAAACAGGTTGCCGCCGCCGATGACCACGCCGACCTGAATGCCTAACTCAACCAGTTCTTTTACTTCCTGAGCCATGCGATCCAAAATGCTCGCATCGATACCAAAACCTTCGGTTCCCTGTAAAGCTTCGCCACTCAGCTTAAGCAGGATGCGTTGATATACGGGTTTTGCATTGGTTGCCATGGTGTTCTTGTCCTACAGGCTGTCGTCGTATTGGGAATCGTTACTGTCACACTTCACGCCTTCACCACAAGGTGAACGATTAAGTGTACTGAAATTTTTTTTGGCTGGATAAAAAGGAACCGCCAACTGGCGGCCCCTTTATTTTTCGATTAAGACGGCTTACTCATTGCCGCAACTTCAGCAGCAAAGTCAACTTCAGCTTTCTCAATGCCTTCACCCACTTCAAAGCGGATGAAGCTGATTACGTCGGCATTGTGCTCTTTCAGCAGAGCGCCAACGGTTTTGCTTGGGTCCATCACGAAATGCTGACCGGTCAGAGAGATCTCACCGGTGAATTTACGCATACGACCTTCAACCATTTTCTCCGCAATTTCACGCGGCTTGCCAGACTGCATCGCGATATCCAACTGGATCTGGTGCTCACGAGCAACCACATCGGCAGGAACATCTTCAGCTTTAACGTATTCCGGTTTGCTGGCGGCGATGTGCATGGCGATGTGCTTGATCAATTCTTCATCAGCGCCTTGCGCTGCGACCATCACGCCGATACGCGCACCGTGCAGGTAAGAACCCAGCACGTCGCCTTCCTGAACCGCGATGCGACGAATATTGATGTTTTCACCAATTTTAGCCACCAGCGCGGTACGCTGTTCTTCAAATTTTGCTTTCAACACTTCAACATCGGAAATGCGATCGTTCAGAGCGGCAGCGGCGACTTCTTCACCGAATGCCTTGAAGCCGGCGTCTTTGGCGACGAAGTCGGTTTCGCAGTTCAGTTCAACGATGACGCCGTATTTGCCGTCATTAGAAATCTTAGTCAGGATAACGCCTTCAGCGGCAACGCGGCCTGCTTTCTTGGCAGCTTTCGCCTGGCCGGATTTACGCATGTTGTCGATAGCCAGTTCAATGTCGCCATTCGCTTCAACCAGCGCTTTCTTACATTCCATCATACCTGCGCCAGTACGCTCACGCAGTTCTTTTACCAGAGCAGCGGTAATTTCAGCCATTATCTTTTCCTCGTTTATCTCACGGGGAGATAAGTAAAAAAGGGGCCTTGTCAGGCCCCTCTAACCAACATATGTCAATACCTGGTTAATAAGGGCTCAATGAGCCAGCCTTATTATTCAGCTTCTACTAAGCCTTCTTCCGCTTGCACCGCCAAATCTTGAGAACGGCCTTCGCGAATGGCAGTCGATACAGCGCTCAGGTACAGGTTAACTGCACGGATTGCGTCATCGTTACCAGGGATAATGAAGTCAACGCCATCTGGATCGGAGTTGGTATCAACGATAGCGAACACCGGGATCCCCAGGTTGTTAGCTTCTTTGATTGCAATGTGTTCATGATCGGCATCAACAACGAACAGCGCGTCCGGCAGACCGCCCATATCTTTGATACCGCCCAGGCTGTTTTCCAGCTTGTCCAGTTCACGAGTGCGCATCAGCGCTTCTTTCTTGGTCAGCTTGTCGAAAGTACCATCCTGGGACTGAGTCTCCAGATCTTTCAGACGCTTGATTGACTGACGAACCGTTTTCCAGTTAGTCAGCATACCGCCCAACCAACGATGATTCACGAAAAACTGATCACAGCTGTTGGCAGCGTCTTTTACCGCTTCGCTTGCTGCGCGTTTCGTACCAACGAACAGAATTTTACCCTTGCGAGAAGCAATTTTGCTCAGTTCAGCCAGAGCATCGTTGAACATCGGTACGGTTTTCTCAAGGTTGATGATGTGCACTTTATTACGAGCACCGAAGATGAACGGCTTCATTTTCGGGTTCCAGTAACGGGTCTGGTGACCAAAGTGTGCGCCAGCCTTGAGCATATCGCGCATGGAAACAGTTGCCATGATTACCTCTATTAATTAAGTATGGGGTTATGCCTCCACATGTCCCATTGCGCCGACTCCGCAGGTCGGAAACCGTTGGAGCACCCCGGCGAACGTGCCGACATGTGTGTGTTATATACACAAAGTGAGTTTAGTCGATGCGGTCAAATATCATACAGAAATAACCAACCGGATCATCGGCGCGCTTTATACCATAATTCCCCCTGGGACACCAACTTTTGTTGTGTTCCACGCCGCCGCCCGGAATGATAATTTGGCAAGCCAATGGCTGGGCTGATAACATAAGTTATTACTTATCACCGACCTTAATTTCCTGTGGCTGGCACAGGGCTCTGCGGACAATCATTTTATGGCAATATTAATCAAAACTCCTGAAGACATCGAGAAAATGCGCGTGGCCGGACGTCTGGCCGCCGAAGTGCTGGAAATTATCGAACCTCATATTGTTCCGGGCGTGAGTACTGGGGAACTGGACAGAATCTGCCACGATCATATCGTTAATAAGCAGCAAGCCATTTCAGCGTGTCTGGGCTATCACGGTTTCCCGAAATCCGTCTGTATTTCCGTTAACGAAGTGGTTTGCCACGGTATTCCCAGCGACGAAAAAATCCTGAAAGACGGCGATATCGTCAATATCGACGTTACCGTTATCAAAAATGGCTTTCATGGCGACACATCGAAGATGTTCATTGCAGGTAAACCGACTATTCTGGGCGAACGTCTGTGCCGCATTACCCTGGAAAGTCTGTATCTGGCATTGAAAATGGTGAGACCGGGCATTCGTCTGCGCACGCTGGGAAAAGAGATCCAGAAGTTTGTTGAAGCGAATAACTTTTCCGTCGTCCGTGAATATTGCGGACACGGCATCGGCGAAGGATTCCACGAAGAACCGCAGGTCCTGCACTACGATGCGGATGACGGCGGCGTGGTGCTACAGCCTGGCATGGCGTTCACCATTGAACCGATGGTCAACGCCGGCGATTATCGCATTCGCACCATGAAAGATGGTTGGACGGTCAAAACCAAAGATCGCAGCTTGTCGGCACAATACGAGCATACGATTGTGGTCACCGAAAACGGTTGCGAGATCATGACATTGAACAAGGATGACACCATCCCCAATATCATCGTGCATCAAGGTTGATAGCGAGCCGTCGGCTTTTATGGCGGGCTATCCCAGCCCACCACGCTTCGCGCCTCAGGGCATTGAATTCGGCATTTAACTCGCTCACAGCGATTTGTTACGGGTTGCGCATATGATCCCAAAAAATCCTTCGCCAGATACGCCTGCGCAACCCAGCGTGGTTGCACAACCGCCCGCCTCGCCGTTGACTTACCGCGACGATATGCTGAACTGCCAGACGCTGAAACAGCAACTGGAACAATTTCAAAACTGGTTGGGCAGCGAATTCAAATCCGGCGTCAGCGCGGAAACGCTGATTGATGCCAGAACGCTTTTCATCGATCGCCTGCTGCAACGGTTGTGGTTCTACTACGACTTTGAAACCATCGCCCATACCGCCTTGATCGCCGTTGGTGGCTACGGACGCGGCGAATTGCATCCGCTTTCCGATATCGATGTGCTGTTTCTGAGTCAGGATAAGCTCAGCGAGCAGGAATCACAGCGCGTTGGTCAATTCATTACCCTGATGTGGGATATCAAGCTTGAAGTCGGCCACAGCGTCAGAACGTTGGAAGAGTGCCTGCAAGAAGGTCGTGCCGACATTTCCGTGGCAACCAATCTGATCGAATCCCGCATGATATGCGGCGATGTCGCCTTGTTCCTTAATCTGCAAAAACACATTTTCAGCGATACATTCTGGCCGTCATCAGACTTCTTTCCGGCCAAAATCGCCGAGCAACAGGAGCGTCACCAGCGCTACCACGGCACCAGTTACAATCTTGAGCCTGATATCAAAAGCAGCCCAGGGGGATTGCGCGACATTCATACCCTGCTGTGGGTAGCGCGCCGTCATTTTGGCGCCACCTCGCTTGATGAGATGGTCGGCTTTGGCTTTTTGACCGAAGCGGAACATAAAGAACTGAAAGAATGTCAGAGCTTTCTGTGGCGCATTCGATTCGCCCTGCATCTGTTACTGCCGCGTTACGATAACCGGTTGCTGTTCGACCGACAACTCAACGTCGCGCAATTACTTCAGTATCAGGGAGAAGGCAATGCCCCGGTCGAACGGATGATGAAAGACTTCTTCCGTATGACGCTGCGTGTCAGCGAGTTGAATCAGATGCTGCTGCAATTGTTTGATGAAGCCATTCTCGCGCTGGAAGCCAATGAAAAGCCGCGTATGATCGATGAAGAGTTTCAACTGCGCGGCAATCTGATCGATCTGCGTGATGAGACGCTGTTCATCCACAAGCCGGAAGCTATTATGCGCATGTTTTACCTGATGGTGCGCAACCGCGATATTACAGGGATTTACTCGACCACGGTGCGTCAGCTTCGTCATGCCCGTCGCCACCTCGCCAGCCCACTCTGCGCCATTCCTGAGGCCCGGCATCTGTTTATGAACATGCTGCGCCATCCCTATGCCGTGAGCCGTGCGCTGCTGCCCATGCATCGTCACAGCGTTCTGTCGGCCTACACGCCGTTGTGGGGAAATATCGTCGGGCAGATGCAGTTTGATTTATTCCATGCCTACACCGTTGACGAACACACCATCCGGGTGCTGCTGAAACTGGAAAGCTTCGCCGATGAGGAAACGCGTCCGCACCATCCGCTATGCGTGGAACTCTACCCGCGTTTGCCTCAGCCCGAATTGCTGCTGCTTGCCGCATTGTTTCACGATATCGCCAAAGGACGCGGCGGCGATCACTCAGAACTTGGCGCACAAGATGTGTTCGAATTCGCTGCGTTGCACGGTTTGAACTCACGGGAAGCCCAACTGGTTTCCTGGCTGGTGCGCTGCCACCTGCTCATGTCGGTTACCGCACAGCGTCGGGACATCCAAGACCCCACCGTCATTCAGCAATTCGCCACCGAAGTGCAAAGCGAAACCCGTCTGCGTTATCTGGTTAGCCTGACCGTCGCGGATATCTGTGCGACCAATGAAACCCTGTGGAACAGTTGGAAGCAAAGCCTGTTGCGTGAGCTCTATTTCGCCACGGAAAAACAGTTGCGCCGGGGAATGCAAAATACGCCGGACCTGCGTGAACGCGTGCGTCACCATCGTCTGCAAGCGTTGGCGTTGCTGCGGATGGACAACATTGATGAAGAAGCGCTGCATCATATCTGGAGCCGCTGCCGCGCCGATTACTTCCTGCGTCATACGCCCAACCAACTGGCGTGGCATGCCCGTCATCTGCTGGAGCACGATGTTAATAAACCGCTGGTGCTTATCAGTCACCAGGCAAGTCGCGGCGGTACGGAGATCTTCATCTGGAGCCCGGACAGACCTTACCTGTTCGCAGCCGTGGCCGGAGAACTGGATCGCCGCAATTTGAGCGTGCACGATGCCCAGATTTTTACCAGTCGGGACGGCATGGCGATGGATACCTTTATCGTGCTGGAGCCAGACGGCAGCCCGCTGGCGCGGGATCGTCACGAGATGATCCGCCATGCGTTGGAGCAAGCGCTGACGCAGCGTGATTATCAGCACCCGCGCG
Organism: Brenneria izbisi; assembly: GCF_025840185.1. Lineage (GTDB taxonomy): Bacteria > Pseudomonadota > Gammaproteobacteria > Enterobacterales > Enterobacteriaceae > Brenneria > Brenneria izbisi. The sequence goes on along the minus strand of NZ_JAMPJU010000007.1, from coordinate 115,186 downwards.
GGCGTCGTCCTTCGCCGAAGTTACGTCATTTCAGCGTCCCGACCGAAGTCAATTTTTTGCCTACGCATACCGATCGACGCAGCTATGTGGAGCTCATCGCACTTGATCAGCCAGGTCTGCTGGCGCGTATCGGTGAAATTTTCGCCGATATGAACCTCTCCTTGCACGGCGCCCGCATTTCCACCATTGGCGAGCGGGTAGAAGATTTATTTATCCTCGCCGACAAAGACCGACGGGCCCTCAAACCGGAATTGCGCCTTAAATTGCAAGAACGGTTGACAGAGGCCCTGAACCCAAACGATAAAGTACCATTGAGTTAATTTTCACTATCAGGAAAGAGAAAACAGGATGCACCAACAACTACAAAACGTTATCGAAACTGCTTTCGAGCGCCGCGCCGAGATCACCCCGGCAAGCGCAGACACGGTCACGCGCGAAGCCGTCAATCAGGTTATCGGCCTGCTGGATAGCGGCGCGTTGCGTGTCGCGGAAAAAATTGACGGCCAGTGGGTCACGCATCAGTGGCTGAAAAAGGCTGTGCTGCTCTCTTTCCGCATTAATGATAATCAGATGATGGAAGGCACGGAAACACGCTACTACGATAAAGTCCCGATGAAATTCGCTGATTATGATGCGGAACGTTTTCAACGCGAAGGTTTCCGCGTTGTACCGCCAGCCAGTGTACGTCAGGGCGCCTTTATCGCACGTAATACGGTACTGATGCCCTCTTATGTCAATATCGGCGCTTATGTTGATGAAGGCACCATGGTCGATACCTGGGCCACTGTCGGTTCCTGCGCCCAGATTGGTAAAAACGTTCACCTGTCAGGCGGCGTCGGTATTGGCGGTGTTCTGGAACCGCTGCAAGCCAACCCGACCATCATCGAAGACAACTGCTTCATCGGCGCCCGTTCTGAAGTCGTTGAAGGGGTGATCGTCGAAGAAGGTTCGGTTATCTCTATGGGCGTGTTCATCGGCCAGAGCACCAAGATTTATGATCGTGAAACAGGCGAAGTTCATTACGGTCGAGTCCCTGCCGGCTCGGTGGTGGTGTCCGGCAACCTGCCGTCCAAAGATGGCAGTTACAGCCTGTATTGCGCCGTGATTGTGAAGAAAGTGGATGCGAAAACCCGCGGTAAAGTGGGCATTAACGAGTTATTGCGCACCATTGACTAAATGGCATCTGGCGGGTTATTTAACCCGCCATTTTTTTTACGGCGGTTCAAATAGGGTGGGCTGTCACAGATGGAACGGATCGTTTATCAGTAAAATAAACTGAGTTATCTAAAAACCACTATTTTAAAAACCACGATTTTAGAAACTACTATTTTAAAAATAACGAGGTGGCACTATGTATGACAATCTGAAAAGCCTGGGGATCACCAATCCCGACGATATCGATCGCTATAGCTTGCGCCAGGAGGCCAGCAACGACATTCTGAAAATATACTTCCACAAGGACAAAGGGGAATTCTTCGCCAAGAGCGTAAAGTTTAAGTATCCGCGTCAGCGCAAAACCATCATGGCCGACAACTCAGGGCAGGGTTATAAAGAGATCAACGAAATCAGCCCTAATTTACGTTATGTGATTGATGAACTCGATCAAATCTGCCGACACGAACAAGTGGAAGTGGATTTGAAGCGCAAGATCCTTGACGATCTGCGCCACCTTGAAAGTGTGGTTTCCAACAAAATCGCCGAGATTGAGGCCGATTTGGAAAAACTGACCAAAAATCGCTAACTGTGTTTTACTCGCCTTGCTGAGAAAACGGGAGCCGCTCGCTCCCGTTTTTCATCTCACTGCATCACTGCGCTTCCACCATCCCCGCCCACTGTTCAACCCACGGGCAGGAGAGCACTTCCGGTTCAGGACTTTCGATAACATCAATGTCCAGAACATCACCCAGGCGTTTGGCGCCGATATCCTGCAACAGTTCATCAAACTGATGACCGCCGCCACAAAAATTTTCATAGCTGCTATCGCCCAGAGCGATCAATCCATAGCGCAAGTCGGGCTGATAACCGCCTTTCTCGCGCAACGCCACATACAGAGGCGCGATAGAGTCCGGCAACTGCCCTTGTCCCGTGGTCGACGTCACCACCAGCGCATAGTGCCCACGGTAATCAAGCCATTGCTCCAGCAAGGCATCCTCAAAAATCTTCACCTCATGCCCACGCTCTCTGAGGATATTCTCCGCTTCTTCAGCTACCAGAAGTGCATTCCCGTAGACTGTACCGACAAAAATACCAATCTGCGCCATGCTTCCCACTCCCTTTTTATTCAACGCGCGGTTTATTGACTACTGAATCAAACGCCCGCTATCCTGACCTGATGCGTCGGGAAACTCAACCCTTTCAACGTCAGGGAGAATACCCTGCCAACCAAACTGCGACATCACGCCTTGCCAGGGCGCATCCCAACGGGCTTGCAAAGTCAGCTGCTCCCCACTCACCGGATGAGGCAAGTTCAGTTGGCTGGCATGCAACATCAATCTGCCGCAGGCAAAATGCGCCGCCATCCCACGGTTCTGACGTAGATCGCCATGCGCGCTGTCCCCGATAATCGGATGACGAATATGCGAAAGATGACGACGCAACTGATGCTTGCGCCCGGTTTGCGGGGTCAATTCCAGCAGGCTGTAACGTGATGTTGGATAACGGCCTATCGGCACGGGCATTTCCGTCTGCGCCAACACGCGATAATAGCTGACCGCCGGTTGAGGCGCCTTATCAGGGGCAGCGAATTTATCCGCAATTTTATCCAGTTCTTCCGTCAGAGGATAATCAATCACTCCGTCATCCGCTATATAGCCACGCACCACCGCATGATAGATTTTCCGCATCCGATGCTGTTCAAACTGCTGAGACAATGAACGCGCCACCTCGCTGGACAACGCCAGCAACAGTACGCCGGATGTCGGGCGATCCAGACGATGAACCGTATAAACATGCTGTCCGATCTGATCGCGCAAGGTCTGCATCACCACCACTTTTTCTTTACGATCCAACCAACTGCGGTGCACCAGCCAACCAGCAGGCTTGTTGATCGCGACCAGATGCTCATCCTGATAAATGATCTCAAGCATTGCGGTTTTCATCTGCACGAGGCGTTTCATCGTCATCCATATCAAAGCCATCTTGCGCATGCTGGATGAACAGCGCATCAAGTTGTCCGATATAGCGTAAAACCGGTTCGACCTCTTCTGGCGCGCCATCCAGCGCTTCTTCAAAATAAGGCAATAGCGAGAATTTTTCAGGTAGCGGCGCGGCGCTATCCAGCAAGGCGTGCATACGCGGCAACAGCACCCACTGAAGCCATTGGGCTGCCGGCATGGTATCCACGCAGAAAGGTTCAACGCTGTTAAAAGCAGCGGTTTGCGGCGGCGATAGTTCCCAGAAAGGGCTGTCTCTTAAGGCACGTTCAAGATCAAATAAAGCCTGACGAACCTGATTCTCTATACTCATGCGGTTTCTCACGACGGAAGCCAGTTCAATTGGCGGCAAAGCATAGCATTGATATCAGTCTCGCCCAATATTCGCGCTTTAGCGTGGCGGCGGCGCGAAAAAAAGTAAAAAAACGGGGGTACTGATCACTCAGTACCCCCTATTCGTTTTATAGCTATCCCGCTACACTTTTGCATCCCTGCTCATCCATGAAAACTTTTCCTTGATGGTCTTCCTAACCTGCCATCCATGCTGTCGTCCAACTTTCTTCCTGACTTATCCATCCTTGTATATCATCCATGATCCAATCCTTTTAGGCTCCTGCCCCACCAACGCTCCTAATCGGCTCTCAATCTCCGTCCTGGAGGTGTCCATGATTTCATCCTGAAAACGGGTTTCTTCCTGAAAGAAAGCGGCAAACCAAATACAAGATGAATGGACCGCCGACTACTATGGTAACCGTAACACTCAATGTAACCGGTTACCAAATTAAGTAATAAGATGTATTAATTGTTAGTATTCAGCAAGAGGTAACTGACAGTCTTTATCGATTAGCCTACAAAAAAAATGAAAAGCTTAAAGATAATTATCTGATTAATAGTATAAAAATTAAAATGAAATTGAACTTTCATATAAAAGATGAGAGATATCGCACAGGAAATGTGAGAGATCTCTTACATAACTAAAAGTAAAACCTGATTAATCATTAACGTATTTGCGGACAAAGCGCACAAAGAAATTCGGCCAGCGTCGGCGCCACTACCTGATTTCGCTTCGTACCAAACTCTTCCAGCAGAACCTGCCCGGAAACGTTGCACAGGGAGAGCATCGTCATTTCAGAATCGGTGGTGGCTAAAAATAGCGTCGGCGATAATTTCAGACGTTTCTGAGTCAATAAATGCCCGATCAGATTTTCCTGCATGCGGATGAAATCGTCTTCACTCCAGACTTGTAACAAGGTATATGAACGCGAATCGAATTGCGCCGTCATATCCCCCGCATATTGCGCGGTGTAAAACGCATGAATATCCGGGTGCAGACTGATATCCAATGCTCGCTCCACGCCTTCCAGCGCGCCAGCGGGTAAAAACGGCTGCGGCAGCCAGTAAACCGTCTCTTCCCCGGTTTCGGTAATGCAGGGCGAAGGCACGCCATATAATGCGTCACTGGCTGGCGGATGGCCGGTTTCCCGCTGCCAGAGATCGACATAACGCCGGGTAAATGCCGCCAATGCCTGGGTGACGCCACAATCCATAATTTTTCTCATCATTCTGTTAGTCAGGTTACACTACTCACCATGATATCTTTTTACATCAGGTAACGGCATGTCCATCTATGACAAGCATCAGGCCCTGAGCGCACTGACGCTGGGTAAACCCACACCTTATCACGATCGTTACGATGCGGGACTGTTGCAACCGGTGCCGCGCAGCCTCAACCGCGAGCCACTCGGTATTTTCCCGGATAGTTTGCCATTCCATGGCGCCGATATCTGGACACTCTACGAACTTTCCTGGCTCAACCCCAACGGCGTGCCTCAAGTGGCCGTTGGTGAAATGCATCTGGATGCGAATAGCCTGAATCTGATTGAGTCTAAAAGCTTTAAACTTTATCTCAACAGTTTTAACCAGACCCACTTTGCCAATTGGGAGGCGGTTCGCACGACCTTGATAAACGATCTCGGTCAATGCGCGCAAGGCCGGGTCAGCGTCGCACTGTTTAAGCTCAGCGAACTGGAAGGTCAGCCAATCGCCGGATTTGCAGGGGAATGTATCGACGATCAGGATATCCACATCGATAGCTACGCGTTTAACGCGGATTATCTGGCCGCTGATTCACAGGGTGAGCGTCCGTCGGCGCAAGCGAGTCAGATCGTCGAAGAGACGCTGGTCAGCCACTTGTTGAAATCCAACTGTCTTATTACCCATCAACCCGATTGGGGCTCGGTGCAGATCCGCTATCGAGGAAAGCGCATTAACCGGGAAGCGCTGCTGCGCTACATCGTGTCGTTCCGCCATCATAATGAATTTCATGAGCAATGCGTGGAGCGTATTTTTAACGACCTGATGCGTTATTACCAACCGGAAACACTCAGCGTCTATGCCCGTTACACGCGTCGGGGCGGGTTGGATATCAATCCGTGGCGCAGCAACGGTGCGTTTATCGTCTCGAATGGGCGGTTGCCGCGTCAATAATTGCGAAACGTTACGCAATATGATGTTTTTCCCCACCGCCATGATTGGAAAAAATGATGGCAGCACGTTAAGGTGAAGTCACGGGAAAGCCAGAGTATTTGTCCCGGCTCATTTAAGCCATCGACGAAATGGCGGATTACACTGCGTTCAAGGAGTAAAATTGATTACACATATCAGCCCATTAGGGTCTATGGATTTGTTATCGCAGTTGGAAGTGGACATGCTGAAAAGCACAGCCAGCAGCGATCTCTACCGTTTGTTCCGTAATTGTTCCCTCGCCGTCTTAAACTCAGGCAGCCAGACAGACAACAGTAAGGAACTGCTTTCGCGCTTTGAAAACTTTGACATCAACGTGCTGCGGCGCGAACGCGGCGTGAAACTGGAGTTGATCAACCCGCCGGAAGAAGCCTTTGTGGACGGCTACCTCATTCGTTCATTACAGGCCAATCTGTTTGCCGTGCTACGCGATATTCTGTTTGTTAACGGAGAGATTACCACCGCGGGCCGCTATCAGAATCTGAATCTGGAAAACTCAGCGCACATCACTAATCTGGTATTTTCCATTTTACGTAATGCCCGTTCCCTGCATGTCGGCGAAGAGCCGAATATGGTGGTGTGCTGGGGCGGTCATTCCATCAACGAAACCGAATATCTGTATGCCCGTAAAGTCGGCAGCCAGCTTGGTCTGCGTGAACTGAATATCTGCACTGGTTGCGGCCCCGGCGCAATGGAAGCGCCGATGAAAGGCGCCGCTGTCGGACACGCGCAGCAACGCTACAAAGATGGCCGGTTTATCGGAATGACGGAGCCCTCCATTATTGCGGCCGAGCCGCCGAATCCGCTGGTGAATGAACTGATTATCATGCCGGATATTGAAAAACGCCTGGAAGCGTTTGTACGTATCGGTCACGGCATCATCATTTTCCCCGGCGGGGTGGGAACCGCGGAAGAGTTCCTTTATCTGTTGGGCATTATGATGAACCCGGAAAACAGCGAGCAAGTGCTGCCGATTATCCTGACTGGCCCGCAAGAAAGCGCCGATTATTTCCGCGTACTGGACGAATTTATTGTCGGCACGTTGGGACGTCAGGCCCGACGCTACTACTCCATCATCATTAATGACGCCGCGGAAGTGGCGCACCAAATGAAGAAATCGATGCCGCTGGTCAAAGAAAGCCGCAGACACACGGGCGATGCCTATAGCTTTAACTGGTCACTGCGGATTGCACCCGATTTGCAGATGCCTTTTGAGCCCACACATGAAAACATGGCTAACCTGAATCTGCATCTCGATCAGCCGGCGGAAGAACTGGCAGCAGCGTTGCGCCGGGCGTTTTCAGGCATCGTGGCGGGGAACGTCAAGGAAGTAGGGATCAAGGCAATAGAGGATCAAGGGCCTTATAAGATCCACGGCGATACCGCGCTCATGAAGAGCATGGACAAACTGTTACAGGGATTTGTCGCGCAACAACGCATGAAGCTTCCCGGCAGCGCATACATTCCTTGCTACGAGATTTGCGCTTAAGGCAACTGCGCCTCTAGCGGCGTAGAGCAATCAGGTGGGCTTTTAAAACGCGCAATCCGATTCATCATTACCAATGGGGAAGGCTGCCTTCCCCCCTACAACCGCCATCAGGAAGTTCGCTATGCCTGTCCATCTGCTGATTGTCGATGCGCTTAATTTGATCCGCCGCATTCATGCGGTACAAGGTTCTCCGTGCGTACCGGCCAGCCAACATGCATTGCAGCAATTATTGCAACACAGCCAGCCGACCCACGCCGTTGCGGTCTTTGACGACGAAGAGCGCGAGACCAGTTGGCGACATCAGATTTTACCTGACTACAAAGCCGGACGTCCCCCAATGCCGGAGGATCTCAAACAGGAACTGCCGCAGATCAAAGCCGCGTTTGCCGAAATGGGTGTCGCAAGTTGGCACTCGCCGGGCAATGAAGCCGACGATCTGGCCGCGACATTGGCAACCAAGGTGGCGGCTTCCGGGCATCAGGCGACAATCGTATCAACGGATAAAGGCTATTGTCAGCTACTGGCGCCAACCATCCAGATCCGTGATTACTTTCAGAAACGCTGGTTGGATTTGCCTTTCGTTGAGCAGGCGTTTGGCGTATTGCCGCAACAGCTTACCGATTATTGGGGACTGGCGGGCATCAGCAGCAGCAAGATCCCAGGCGTCAGCGGTATCGGCCCCAAAAGCGCCGTACAGTTATTGCAACAGGCGGGTAGTCTGGAAACGTTGTATCAGGATCTGGCGAGCGTATCGGAGAAATGGCGAAATAAGCTTGAACAACAACGAGAGATGGCGTTTATCAGCCGTCGAGTCTCAACTCTCAGCACCGATCTGGCGCTGAATGGCAATCTGCAACAGTTACGGTTGCCGCTGACAGATCGCCCCTGAAAACATATTCTAGCGCTCGTCGCGGCGTCCCGGCACCGCGGCCCAGAAGCGCCGCGCATGCACCGTTACTTCTTCACGATCGTGGTATAACTGTTTGGCGCGCACCTGTGCATTGATGCCGCTCTGGACCAGCCGTTCGTTAAGCAAAGCCAGATTCTGCGATACTTCCTCATAACGCTTTTTCATCGGCAATTTCAGGTTGAATATCGCCTCGCGGCACCAGCCTTTTACCAGCCAGTCGGCAACCAGACTGGTGACCTTGGCCGGTTTTTCCACCATGTCGCACACCAACCAGTAAACGTTGCTACGCGGCGGTTCAAAACGAAAGCCGTCGGCCTGATGATGCATAACTTGTCCGGTGTCCATCAAACTGGGCGCCATCGGGCCATTATCCACGGCGTGTACCATCATGGCGCGTTTCACCAGTTGATAAGTCCAGCCACCGGGACATGCGCCCAAATCAACCGCATACATTCCGCTGGCAAGCCGCTCATCCCACTCATCCGCCGGGATGAAAACATGGAAAGCTTCTTCCAGTTTCAACGTCGAGCGGCTGGGCGCATCTGACGGAAACTTCAGACGTGGAATCCCCATATAGAACGGTGAATGGTTAAAGCTGTAAGAGTAGCCGACATAACAGCAACCGGGCGCGATAAACAGCACATGCAACACAGGCCGATCAGCTTTCTCATACCCTAACAGGATCTTGTTCTCGCGCAGCGCCGCACGCAACGGCACGGTAAACTTGCGGCAGAACTTCATCAGTTCCTTGCTTTCATTGGTGTCCGGGACTTCGACGCGCAATTCGCCCGCGCCCTCAATCGCCCCTGTCAGCATGCCGACAATCGGCGTAATACGATCTTCCGGCGGCAGGTCGCGCAGCAACTCACCGCTAACGAACATCTGACGCGCGAAAATCAGTTCATGAAACGGCAATTCTTTTATCAGTCGCTCAGCATCCTCATGCTGATAGCATTCAAAGATCACATAGCCGCTGTTTTCTTTTACTCTGGCAAAACCATAAGCATTATAGTGCGTTGCTTTTTCCGTTATTTCCGCCGCACACTCTTTTTCAAATCCCGGACGACAGTACAAAATAACTTTATTCATGGCGTTCAGCCTTTCTCTTCAGGCGCAATGCGCCAACCAACATTAATAACCAGCCAACCAGAAAACAGAATCCGCCAATCGGCGTGACATAAACCCAAAGCTTCAGATGCGAAAGCGCCAGACAGTATAAACTGCCGCTGAACAACACAGTTCCCAGAGCCAGAAAGACGCTACTCCAGTAAAACCAGAGATTAGTGCGCTGATACATGGCGACAGACAATGCCAGAATAGCCAGCGTATGAAATGCCTGATATTGCAACCCGGTTTGCAACCAGGCGAGTTCGGTCGGTCCCAGGGTTTTGCTTAACACATGGCTGCCAAATGCCCCCAGCGCAACAAAAACAAAACCGCTGACGGCGGAAAACACCAGCATGAAACGACTATTCATCGTTGTTATCCAATAAAATCATCTGTGAATATCTGAGGCGCAATAACCTTCGCCTCAACGTGTAGTGTTATCATAGCGGAAACGAAATTTTTCCTGCTCGCTGGCTGCACGAGCCAGGATCCAGTGCCGGAAGGCGGCTATTTTACCCAGTTCTGCCTGACTGTCATGACATACCAGATAAAAAGCATTTTTACTGACCAAAACATCGTTGAACGGACAGACCAGCCGCCCGGCCTCAATTTCGGTCTGCGCCATGACATTATTGGCCAGCGCTACGCCCTGACCGTGGATGGCCGCCTGGAGCACCATCGCACTATGACTGAAAATCGGCCCCTGCTGGACATTAATCTGCACGCCAAGCTGACGTGTATAAGCCAGCCAGTCGCGGCGCGACGCATCATGCAGTAAGGTGTGCGCAGCCAAATCGTTCGGGGTTTTCAACGGATGATTGCCCGTCAACAACACCGGCGAACAGACCGGCAACAGATATTCGGCATACAATTTTTCTACTCGCAACCCCGGCCAGTTGCCACGGCCATAAAAAATGGCGACGTCCACATCATCCGATAGCCGGTCTTCATCCCGATCAACCGCCTGGATCCGCACATCAATCCCCGGATAGTCGGAATTAAAACTCGACAACCGGGGAACCAGCCAGTGAATGGCAAAACTGGGAAGCAGGCTGACCGTCAGCGCGCCTTTGGCGCTGCGCGATTGCAATTTTCGCGTGGCTTCATTAAGCGATGAGAAGATTTCCTTAATATCAAGATAATAACTTTGACCTTCTTCCGTCAGCAGCAGCGAACGGTTGCGGCGGCGAAACAACTTAAGCCCCAGAAAATCCTCAAGCGACTTGATCTGATGACTGACCGCGGCCTGGGTAACGAACAACTCCTCCGCCGCTTTGGTGAAACTGAGGTGACGGGCGGCGGCATCAAATACACGCAAAGCATTAAGGGGAGGCAGACGTTTTGACATGGGTGAAATTCTTTTATTTACCGGTAAATAGCACGGTTAATCCGTGTATTTAACTATTAGTTTTTATAATCCGAGGCATTATAATTTGTCCGTTGAGGATGTACCAGCAAATACCTATATTAACGCAACTTCCTGAGCCGGAACGAAAAGTGCGGAGGGGTGACCTGAGGTGCTTTTGGCTTGTGGTTGTGATGTTGTGTTTGCTATTTAATGTCTGCCTTTTCAGACGCGGTAGCGAGTCTACCTTATTTCACTTATTGTACAATTACCCTGTCTGTCCATAGTGATTTTTATATGTAGCACCGCGATCGCGGTGCTTTTTTTATACCTGAATTTTATTTGCGCATATTATGATGGCGACGATCACAATTACTTCGCTTCAACCATCTCCCGCACATTATCACGGCTGATTTGCTGATTCTGACCATAAGCATCGGTATAACTGATCATACCGGTTTCATTATCCACTTTAGGCTTACCATCAGCGACGATAGTGCGTCCGTCATTGGTATGCATGACGTAATTACTGGAACAGCCTGCCAGAGAAAAGGCCAATACAACAGCGGCGAAAATAGAGATTTTATTCTTCATCGTTAACTCCATGTGAATTAAAATGTCTTTTTGTTGACCCTATACATCAGGAAATACTGAAACTTAACATTTTAAAGCTTAGCAAGCTTTCACCACTTTTCCATAAAGTCGTATTAAGCATAGTCTTAAACTTGTTTCCCCCGGCAAAATGGGACAGGATCTGGCTCCCCAAAAGAGGACGATCATGACACTGTTTAACGCCACAATGTTCCGCCAGCAATTCCCCGCGCTCAGGGATGCCGCCGTCTATCTGGACAGCGCGGCTACTACCCTGAAACCACAGACTGTCATTGATACCGTACAGCAGTTTTACAGCACGGAAAACGCGACGGTTCACCGCAGTCAGCATCAGGCTGCGCGGGCGCTGACGCAACGTTTTGAGTATACGCGGGAGCAGGTGGCGACTCTTCTGCATGCGCAAGATCCTCGCGCCATCGTCTGGACGAAAGGCGCCACGGAAGCGATCAATCTGGTTGCCCAAAGCTATGCCCGCCCGCGTCTGCAACCGGGTGACGAAATCATTGTCAGCGAAACGGAACACCATGCCAATTTGATTCCCTGGTTGATGGTGGCGCAACAGACCGGCGCACGTGTAATAAAACTGCCCATCGGCGCGGATTGGTTACCGGATATCACTCAGCTTGCCGATTTACTGACGCCGAAAACCCGGCTGCTGGCATTGGGCCAGATGTCCAATGTCACGGGCGGTCAGCCCGATCTGGCAAAAGCCATTCAGCTTGCCCATCAATACGGCGCGGTGGTTATGGTCGATGGCGCACAAGGCATGGCGCACTGCCCGCCTGACGTTCAGGCGCTGGATATTGATTTTTATGCGTTTTCCGCACATAAGCTGTATGCGCCGACCGGGTTGGGCGTGCTATATGGGAAAACCGCACTGCTGGAGCAGATGGCCCCCTGGCACGGCGGCGGCAAGATGATGAGCCATGTCTCTTTTGACGGATTTACGCCGCAGGCGATCCCTTATCGATTTGAAGCCGGTACGCCGCATATCGCCGGGGTACTTGGTTTGTCTGCGGCCATAGAGTGGTTGTCAAAACTGGACTGGCCGGGCGCGGAGCAACACAGCCAGGATCTGGCGGGACTTGCAGAAGCACGGTTAGCGCGGTTCCCAGGCTTTCGTAGTTTCCGCTGTGCTGACGCCAGTCTGTTGTCCTTCGAGTTCGCGGGCGTCCATCATAGCGATCTGGTAACGTTGCTGGCGGAAAGCGGCATCGCGCTGCGAGCAGGCCATCATTGCGCGCAACCGTTGATGGCGGCATTGGGCATCAACGGCACGCTACGCGCCTCATTCGCGCCATATAATAACGAGCAGGATGTTGCCTCGCTCGTCACGGCGATGGGCAATGCGCTTAAACTTCTTGCAGATTAACGGACATCACTGTCATGACTGATACGACAAACACCGCTCACCCTTTCGGACGCCAAATCCGCGCAACAGATTTGCAGGCGCGTTTCGCCGCCTGCCGGTCATGGGAAGAGCGCTACCGGCAGTTGATTTTACTGGCGAAAGCCTTGCCCCCTTTGCCGCAAGCGCTGAAAGACGATGCTATTTCACTGTCAGGGTGCGAAAACCGTGTCTGGTTGGGCTATCAGCGTCAGGCAGACGGCACGTTGCACTTTTACGGCGACAGCGACGGACGTATTGTTCGCGGTTTACTGGCCGTGTTGCTTACCGCCGCTGAAGGAAAAACGGCTGATGTTTTATTACAGGAAGATCCGCTGGCGCTGTTTGAACAGTTGGGGCTACGCGCTCAACTCAGCGCCTCGCGTTCAAGCGGTCTGGCCGCTCTGTCGGCCAGGATCAGGAGCATTGCCGGGTCGGTCGCCGCGGGAGAGTAACAACCCGTCGAATAATGCGTCACACAATTAGCGAGACGCGGTTCCCCGCGCCATCTTCGCCATCATCTTTTTCAGCACATGAGAAACCGCCACAAAACCAAACGTGGCGGTTACCATCGTCGCGGCGCCAAAACCTGAAGCGCAGTCCATACGCATCACGCCTTCGGCGGTGTTGCGGGACGCACACACCGAACCATCAGGCTGCGGGTAAACCAACGGTTCGCTGGAAAACACGCAATCAATCCCCAATTTTCCTTTGCTGTTTTTCACCACGTTGAAGTCGTGCTTTAAACGCTCACGCAGCTTGGCGGCCAACGGGTCCTGAATGGTTTTCGCCAGATCCGCCACTTCAATGCGCGTCGGATCAATTTGCCCGCCCGCGCCGCCGGTAGTGATCACCGGGATTTTATAGCGACGGCAGTATGACAGCAGCGCGGCTTTGGGACGCACGCTATCAATCGCGTCAATGACATAGCTGAAATTGCGGTCGAGTAATTCCGCCACATTTTCGGCACTGATGAAATCATCCACGCAGGTAACCTGACATTCCGGGTTAATCGCCAGAATGCGTTGCGCCATCACTTCCGTTTTTGACTGCCCGGTATGCTGGCGCAGCGCATGGATCTGTCGGTTGGTGTTGCTGACGCACACGTCATCCATATCGATCAGCGTGATCGCGCCGATACCGGTGCGCGCCAGGGCTTCCGCCGCCCATGAGCCGACGCCGCCGATGCCGATCACACAGACATGCGCCTGGGAAAACAGCGCCAGCGCCTGCTGACCATACAACCGCGCGGTGCCGCCGAAACGTTGTAAATAGGCTGCGGATAATTGCGTACTCATGACAACCAACCTTCACTCAAGGAAAATAAAAGCGCCACAGGATAGCGCTAAACCCGCACGACATCCACCAGGCAACTCATGGCATTGGGTCCCTGAGTCAGTGGAGAAGTGCCGATATCCAATGTCAGTACGTTCGCATTCCCGGATTGCTCCACCGGATGCCATTGCTGACGACCAAACCCCGGTTCAAACCAGGCGCCGGTGGACATAATCACCACACCCGGCGTTACGCCGTCGGTAATCTGCACGCCAGCCAAAATACGTCCGCGATCGTTCCTGACCTCCACCAGGGAACGGTCGGTGATCGCGCGCGCCGCCGCATCCTGTGGATGCATATACAGCGTTTCCTTGCCTGCGGTTTTGTTGGCCGCAACCTGCGGCGTCGTCGCCAGTTGGCTATGCAGTCGATCGGCGGGCTGGATAGAAATAAAGTGCAGCGGCCATGTTTTGCTCGCCGGCGCGCCCAGCCATTCCACTGGCGGACGCCACTCAGGATGCGGCGCGAAATCGGGATAGTGATACCCGGCGATAGTCGAACTGAACAACTCGATCTTACCGCTTGCCGTTTGCAGCGCATGCTGCTGCGGATCGCGCCGGAAATCTTCAAAGAACACAAACGGCTTCTCATCCATCGGGATCTCGACATACCCTTGCCGCCAGAACGCATCAAATGACGGCCAGGATTGCCCCGCCTCTTTCTGTCTGGCCCGGCAATCATCATAAAGTGTTTCCAGCCATTGCCGCTCGTCGCGGTTCTGCGTGAACACCTCCCGATAGCCCAGTCGCTCGGCCAGTTCACTAAAGATATCAACGTCATGACGGGCCTGATGCTGCGGCGCAATTGCCTGATGCATGGCAAAAATGAACCGATCGCGCGACGAACCGCCGATATCATTACGTTCCAGCGAAGTGGTTACCGGCAAAACGATATCCGCCATCTGCGCCGCTGGCGTCCAGACGATATCCTGAACGATGACCGTATCCGGCCTGCGCCAGCCTTCCACCAATCGATTCAACTGCTGATGGTGATGGAAAGGATTGCCCCCGGCCCAGTGAATCAGGTGAATATCAGGATAGGTGTGCGTTTCCCCCTGAAAAGTATAGGGCTCGCCCGGCTTCAATAGCATGTCGGCGATACGCGCGACCGGGATCGCCCGCCCCGCATTCAGGCTGGCGGGCGATGCAGGCGCGGGCGTGGAAATACGCTCGTTGCCCACACTGTTCATGGAGCCATGTCCGAACGAAAAACCGCCGCCTGGTAAGCCAACCTGTCCCAGCATGGAAGAGAGCGCAATCATCATCCAGTAAGGCTGCTCGCCGCGGTGCGCGCGCTGCACGGAATAGGAACAGGTAATAAAACTACGCACGCCGATAAGCTGTCGCGCCAGACGCTGAATACGCGCCGCCGGAATGCCGGTGATGGCGCTGGCCCAGTCCGCGGTTTTGGCAATACCGTCGCCGCGTCCTTGCAGGTAATCCGTCAGTTGCTCGTAGCCCACGCAGTAGCGTTGTAGAAATGCTTTATCGTCCGCGCCCAGTTGCTGAATTTCGTATCCCAGCGCCAACATCAACGCCACATCGGTATTCGGGCGAATGGGTATCCATTCGGCGTTAACAAATGCCGGACAATCATCGCGCATCGGGCTGACGTTTATCACCGGAATGCCTTTCTCCACCAGCTTCTCCAGCGCCGGTCGGAGCGTGTGATGTCCGGCGCCGCCGGAGGCGACCTGCGCGTTTTTCAGCGCCAGACCACCAAAAGCGAGGAAAATCTCACCGTGCTCGGCGACGCTGCGCCATTCCGTCACTTTGCCGGTCAGGGGATGAAACGTACCAATGACATACGGCAGGAAAAACTGCGCGGCGCCCCAACTGTAGTTGCCGGCTTGATCGACCGCGCCGCCGCCGGAAAAGTAAAAGCGCCGCACCTGCGAACGGGCATGATGGAAACGTCCGGCGGAAGACCAACCATAAGAGCCGGCAAACAGCCCGTCGGCGCCGTATTGATCGCGCACGCGGCGATTCTCCACGGCAATTAAATCCAGCGCAACATCCCAGTCGACCTCAACAAAATCTTCCTTGCCCCGTAGCGTGCGATCGCTGTTCTCACGCTTATGCAGCCACGAACGGCGCACCGCGGGACGCCGGATCCGTCGTTCGGAATAGACCAGCGGCACAATCGAATCGAGCATGGCGGAAGGAGAAGGATCATCGGCAAAGGGTTCACAGCGAATCAATTTCCCATTCTCAACTACAGCGGTAAACGCGCCCCAATGCGCAAGATGTGGATAACGTTTAATCGACATGACAATCTCAGGGTAAATAGTTAGCAGAATAAATAATAAATCGGAGATAACATTTATCCCAGCGTTAGCTGGGATATCAGGAAGGTAAAATTAATTTTGCGGATTATTGACCAGTAATGAACCTGAATTGAAGAGCGTCCCGTCGTTCTGATTATTTTTCAGCACCCATACCCGACCATAGTGATTATAGTAACCAGCCGTATGTCCGGCATCTTGACCAATCCCTTGATAGATATCGAAGTGCTGGCCTTTAATCGCCCCGCCGACATCCAGCGCAATCATCAGCCGCATTTCATACTGACCGGTAAACTTGCCTTGATTATCCAGCAACGGCACTTCCGCCAGTATGCTGGTTCCCGGCGGGATCAGCGAACGGTCGGAGGCGACAGAGGCTTTCGCCACCAGCGGCACCGCGCTGGCGCCTTTAACGGGCGAGGACATCATGGGTTTGAAGAACACAAAAGATGGATTTTGTTCCAGCAGTTCACGAACTTCATATTCGCTATGTTCCGCCGCCCACTTGCGGATAGCCTGCATGGACATATCCTCACGCGCCACTTCGCCACGATCGATCAACACCTTGCCTATGCTGCGATAGGCATGACCATTTTTACCGGCATAACCAAAGAACGTGAGCGGGCGTCCATCCCCGAAATCGATGTAGGCGCTGCCTTGCACTTCCATCATGAAGTTATCCACCAGCGAATTGCTCCAGGCCAGCACCAGACGCTCGTCCAATGCGCCAGCATAAATCGCGGCGCGATCCGGCAGGCGACGATTATTCTTGCCGCGTGACGGCATGGCATACAGCGGATAGCGGAATTCTCCCTGACGGGTATAACGCGCTTGCAGCACCGGCGTATAATAACCCGTGAACTGAACGTTGCCGAAGTTATCCACGCCTTCCATTTGCCAGGCGCTTAAACCGAATTTGCTCAACTCGCGTGTATCGGCGCCAGACATCATCCAGTTTTCAATCGCCTGAAAGGTGTTGGTATTGCGGGCATAGAGGTTTGGGGAAGCGTTTCTGATTTCCGCAACCTGGGTGATAAAATCGCGCGCATTGACCGGTTTTCCCTTGGCGTTAGGTTCATTCACCAGTTCCAGAGGCTGATTGAGACGCCCGTCTTTATATTGCTGTCCGCGATCGGTCGGTCTGGACTGACAACCTGCCAGAATCGCAATCACCAGGCCGGTCAGCACGTATTTTCCCCAACTTCCTTTCATCTTCGTTGCGCTCTCTTTTGACATCATGTAGATCCACTGCCGAACGATAACAAACGGCTATAGATAAAGGAATGCGCCGGCCTAAAAATCGCGCCCGCGATTTTTAATGGTGCGCCCGCTATACGCCGTGCACGGCTTTCTCGCCATAAAACCCGTCACACCGCGTTTAAAAAATAGACTATCAGGCGGTAAATTCAGCATCCGCACCGGCGATCCCGTACTTTTTGCAGAAATAGGTTGCATAGAAGCGCGTGGGGAGTATAGTGCGCATCCACGGACGCGGGGTGGAGCAGCCTGGTAGCTCGTCGGGCTCATAACCCGAAGGTCGTCGGTTCAAATCCGGCCCCCGCAACCAATTACTGATGTGTGCTAACCATCAGAAAAAACCAGATATCAAGACGGACGCGGGGTGGAGCAGCCCGGTAGCTCGTCGGGCTCATAACCCGAAGGTCGTCGGTTCAAATCCGGCCCCCGCAACCAATTGATTATCAAGCTATTAAACACCCTACTGGGTGTTTTTTGCTTTCTGGCGTATCTCTCCCCACTATCTCATTCCTCAAAACCCGCGCCCTCTCTTGCGCTTGCTACGCGCCCACGCTTATAGCCCCGACCGACTGGCGAAATAGGCTTTGATTCCGGCAAGAATGGATTCCGCGATCTGCTGCTGAAAATGACTGGTGCGCAGCTTGCGCTCTTCTTCAAGGTTGCTGATAAAGGCGGTTTCCACCAGAACGGAAGGAATATCGGGCGCTTTCAATACGGCAAAACCCGCCTGATCGACACGGTTTTTATGCAAACGGTTCACCTTGCCCAACCGGGTCAGGATTTCTTTGCCGAATTTCAGGCTGTCGCTAATGGTGACCGTCTGCACCAGATCAAACATAGTATGGTCGAGGTAGCGATCGCCGCTCATGCTGACCCCACCGATCAAATCCGATTCATTCTGGGTTTGCGCCAAAAAACTGGCGGCGGTGCTGGTTGCGCCTTTCTTGGAAAGCGCGAAAACCGATGAACCTCTGGCCGCGCGATTGGTAAACGCGTCCGCATGAATGGAGATAAACAGATCGGCCCGCTGTTTACGCGCTTTCGCCACCCGCACGCGCAAAGGAATAAACACATCTTCATTGCGGGTCATATAGGCTTTCATATTGGATTCGCGATCGATCAATGTGCGAAGACGGCGAGCGATTTGCAGAACGATATCCTTCTCACGCGTCTTGTTTTTACCAATCGCACCGGGATCTTCACCGCCGTGGCCGGGATCGAGCATAATCACCAACGGACGATCGCGTCCCGCCTTACCTTGCTGCGGCGCTTCCGCCGGCAAGGTACGCTCAAGGTCACCCTTGTTGTAGTCTTCCAGCAACGCCAGCAGCGGATCTGCTTCGTTGTCATACTTGCCGACATCCGGGTAGAGATCCACCACCAGACGATGTTTGAATTCCGCCACCGGCGCTAATGTAAACAGCTTGGGGCTGGCGCTTTGTTTCAGTTCCAACACCAGGCGCACCGTATCTTTATCAAACTGACCAATACGCGCCGCTTTGATTAACGGATCATTTTGTTGAAACTGACTGGGAATGTTTTTCAACACGCTATTAAGATGAATATTTTCAATATCCACCACAATGCGGTTCGGGTCACTGAGCGTAAATTGCTTGTATTTCAGCGCAAGATTTGATTCCAGCGTGACGCGAGTATAAGAAGAGGAAGGCCAGACACGCACGGCAATCATCTGCGCTGTCGCAGCCAGCCCAACGCCACTGACGCTTAACAGCCAGGTTGCCGCTGCGCTTTGTAACAGGCGTCGCCGAGTCAGATTGTGATTCAAATAAGACATGCAACCCCGGTCTGATTACTGTGCTCTTGCCAAAAGCTGAAAGCAGGAATATGAAAATTATCAAAAACTTTAACCAATCTCCCCTGCGCTGTCATGCAAAAATCCTGTTGGCGCCTTGAATGAGGCGAAGAAAGGGCTTGTCTTACCCCTTGCCTTTTACCTCACAAAGAATAAAAATACAAAAATTACGAATAAAAATTCAAAGAGGGCTCGCAGTGAAGGAACGTAGTACAGAACTGGTTCAAGGCTTCCGCCATTCAGTTCCTTATATCAATGCCCATCGCGGCAAAACGTTTGTCATCATGCTGGGTGGAGAAGCCATCGAACATGAAAACTTCGCCAACATCGTCAACGATATCGGGCTATTGCATAGTCTGGGCATCAAGCTGGTCGTGGTTTACGGCGCCCGCCCGCAGATCGATGCCAACCTGACAACCCATCACTACGAGCCCCGCTATCACAAAAATACTCGTATCACGGACAGCGTTACGCTGGAACTGGTCAAACAGGCCGCCGGTATGTTGCAGTTGGACATTACCGCCCGATTGTCCATGAGTCTGAATAACACGCCGTTGCAGGGCGCGCATATTAATGTCGTCAGCGGTAACTTTATTATCGCTCAGCCGCTTGGCGTTGATGACGGCGTGGACTATTGCCATAGCGGACGCATTCGCCGCATTGATGAAGAAGCGCTGTACCGCCAGTTAGATAGCGGGGCGATTGTTCTGCTGGGGCCGGTCGCGGTTTCCGTTACCGGCGAAAGCTTCAATCTGATGTCGGAAGAAGTCGCCACCCAGTTGGCGATCAAGCTGAAAGCCGAGAAAATGATTGGCTTCTGTTCTTCACAGGGCGTGATCAACGATAAAGGCAACATTATCTCTGAATTGTTTCCAGACGATGCCCAACGGCGTATCGAAGCGATGGAAGCGGAAGGTGATTACCACTCCGGTACGGTCAGATTCCTGCGTGGCGCGGTTAAAGCCTGCCGTAGCGGGGTCCGCCGCAGCCATCTGATCAGTTATCAGGAAGATGGCGCCCTACTGCAAGAACTGTTCTCCCGCGACGGTATCGGCACGCAGATCGTGATGGAAAGCGCCGAGCAAGTGCGCCGGGCAACGATTAACGACATCGGCGGGATTCTGGAACTGATTCGTCCCCTGGAGCAGCAGGGTATTCTGGTCAGACGTTCGCGTGAGCAGTTGGAAATGGAAATCGATAAATTCACCGTGGTAGTGCGGGATAACCTGACTATCGCCTGCGCCGCGCTCTACCCGTTCCCGGAAGAGAGTATCGGCGAAATGGCCTGCGTCGCGGTTCACCCGGACTACCGCAGTTCCTCACGCGGCGATATGTTGTTGCAAAGAATTGCCGCGCAAGCACGTCAGCAAGGGTTGAGCAAACTGTTTGTGTTGACCACCCATAGTATCCACTGGTTTCAGGAGCGTGGTTTTTTACCTGCGGAAGTGGAAATGCTGCCGAAAAGAAAACAGGAACTGTACAACTATCATCGCCGCTCAAAAATTCTGGTGCTGGATCTGTGACACTCAGCGGACACATGACAATGGTGCTGGCGCTACACACCATTGTCATCGACAAGAATAAAAAATTGCTGCCCCGGAGGAGTTCAAATCTACGCAACAGCAATGTGTCACAGCGACACGAATCCCTGATTATTGGGCTGGCGCCGGTGTGATAGTGATCCGCTCCAACGGCCCGACAATAAATAAGTAAGCGATAAGCCCAATTCCCCCCATCGAACCTACGTACAAAATGGCGTAATCAAACGATTGGGTGGAAGATAAGATAAAGCCAATGATCAGCGGCGTAATGATGCTGGCCATATTGCCGCACATGTTAAAAACGCCGCCCGCGATGCCCAGCACTTCTTTGGGCGAGGTATCGCTTAAGACACACCATCCCAGATTACCAAACCCTTTGGCAAAAAACGCCAGACTCATCGCGGCTATAACGACGACTTCTGAACTGGTGTAATTCGCGGCAATAATGGTACATGACAGCAACATGCCGCAGATAATCGGCAGTTTGCGCGATATCGTCAGGCTATAGCCGCGTCGCAACAAATAATCAGAAAATACGCCGCCGATGATCCCTCCGATAAAACCGGCAATCGCGGGGATGGATGCGACCAAACCGACTTTCAATATTGACATCCCTTTGGCCTGATATAAATAAGTAGGGAACCAGGTAAGAAAGAACCAGGTGATGGAGGTAACGCAAAACTGACCAATATAAACGCCAATCATCATGCGGTTAACACAGACGGTTTTTATTTGTGAAAAAGTGATTTTCTCTTTCTTTTTATTAACGCCGAGAGTGGGCTCCCCGCCGCCGGAACGAATATAGTCAAGCTCCTCCTGATTGATTTTTTTATGTTTAAACGGTTCCTGTACGTAGATAAACCAAAATACTCCCAGCAAGACGCCAATGGCGCCAATATAATAAAATACATAGTGCCAGCTTAAATGATATAAAATCACCGTCATTAAAGGCGTAACCACGCCCAGAGAAATATATTGGGCGGCCTGATAAACCGAGGTGACGAAACCTCTTTCTTTGTTCGGGAACCATTGAACGCTGAGACGGCTGTTGGCCGGAAATGCGGGCGCTTCTATCGCGCCCATGAGCAAACGCAGAATAACCAGCGCCACGAGAGGGGAAGTAAATAGATAAATCGTCCCCTGGAACATCGTAACAACAGACCAGGCAATCAAAGCAAAACCATATACCAACCGCGAACCAAATTTATCAAGTAGTAACCCGCCGGGAATTTGCATAATAACGTAGGAAATACCAAAGGCAGAAAACGCCAGTCCCATAGCCTCCGGGTCGAAGCCTAATTCCTTACTCATAAAAGGTGCGACAACGGAAAGTGTCGCACGGTCCGCATAATTAAAAACCGTGGCTAAAAAAAGAAAAATTAATATTGTATATCTTACATTTGTGCGTTTTTTTAACGTATTCATGGTAGACAACTCCTGTCAACGAGGGTTGCATTTAATTGGATAAGTAGAGGTACAGTTAATTACCGTGACTGATAGAGAAAATATCAGTCACGGGACACATCAGGGATGTTTACCAAACTCGCAGGTCAATGCCGTCCATTTTCTTGCCTGATCGCTCAGGGTAAAACCAAGCCCCAGACGATCGGAAACCCACATGCGGCCATCACGTAACTCAAGCTGCTCGTTAAACAGTGGGTTTAACCATTCGAAATGTTCCAGCCAGGGCTCAATCGGATAAGCCGCCGCCAGATGCAAATGCACCTCCATCGCGAAATGAGGCGCGAGCTTACGACCATGCTTGGCCGCCAGATCCATGATTTTCAGGAAAGGCGAGATCCCGCCGACGCGCGGCGCGTCAGGCTGAACAAAATCGCTGGCGTTACCGAGGATCAACTGCTCATGTTCACGGAAACTGGTCAGCATCTCACCGGTGGCGATCGGTGTGTCGAGGGCGGCGGCCAGCGCCGCGTGACCGTCGACATCGTAAGCATCAAGCGGCTCCTCAATCCAGATTAGGTTGAATGCTTCCATTTTCCGTCCCATACGTATGGCGGTTTCGCGATCCCATTGCTGATTCGCATCCACCATCAACGGGAAATCATCGCCCAATGCCTCGCGCACGGCGGTAAGGCGCCGGATATCTTCCGCCGTATTGGGTTGCCCGACTTTCAGTTTGATCCCGCCAATGCCGCTTTCACGCGAAATCACCACATTTTTTAAAACCTGTTCCAGTGGCGTATGCAGGAATCCGCCGGAAGTGTTATAGCACTGCACGGAATCACGGTGCGATCCCAACAGCTTCGCCAGCGGCAACCCGGCGCGTTTGGCTTTCATATCCCACAACGCGATATCGATGGAAGAAATCGCCTGTACCGCCATGCCGCTGCGACCGACAGACGCGCCGGCCCACAGCAGCTTGGTGTAAATTTTGTCTATATCGTTAGGATCCTCGCCGATCAGGTTATCGGCAATTTCTTTGGCGTGGGCATAAATGCCCTGCCCGCCCGCTCGTTTCGAATAGCTGAAGCCGACGCCTTCAAACCCCTCTCTGGTGCGGACTTCAGCAAAAATGATAGCGACTTCGGTAAGCGGCTTTTGTCGTCCGGTCAGAACCTTGGCATCACTGACCGGCGTCGCCAACGGCAAAAAAGCCAATGACATTTTTACCCACTCGATCCGATCGCCGGTATCAGCGGCAGTTTTGACATTCGTTGCTTTCGCGTAGCTTACAGCATCTGAATTAGCGCTAAGAGTCATGTGTTTTCCCCTTTTAAATGATTGCGCTAACATATTTAACCCAAACACCGCAGATGAACAGAAAAAGAACACAAGGATGCAAAACAGATCACAAATTAATCAATAATTAAATTTAAACATTAAAAAACACATAAAAACCACGGTAATAATTCTCACAAAAAACAACAATGATAACGCAATCATTTATGCAAACGCACAAAAAACACGCTAAAGTCACATTTGGGAAATAAGCGCACCCTGTCGTAAGCAAGCGTACCGACTTGCATTATCGCCATTCATCAATCTTGGCTGGAAAATACCCTACTTCAACGATAATCTGACAGACAGGAAGTCAGTAACATATTGGGGAACATCGAGTGAAGAGTGATAAACACGCCGTCAATAACCCGAACCGCCCCCCCACGCTGGAAGATGTGGCTCGTGCCGCGGGACTTTCTCCGATGACTGTCAGCCGGGCATTGAACAATCCCAAAATCGTTCGTGCGGGAACCGTGTCCCGCGTCATGGAGGCGGTGCGTGTGACGGGTTACATTCCAAACATGTTGGCCGGCGGGTTGGCGTCGAAACGCAGCAAACTCATCGCGGTTATTGTTCCTCAAATCAATAACAGTATGTTTGTTGATACGGTTCAGGCCATCAGCGACGAACTGGCCACGCGCGGTTATCACATGCTGTTGTGTGTTGCTGGCTATACGCATGAATCCGAGGCCGATATCGTTACGACGATCCTCTCTCGTCGCCCGGATGGTATTGTTCTCACCGGTATTCACCATTCCCCCGAACTTAAGAAAATCATCCTTAACGCCAATCTTCCCGTCGTTGAAATCTGGGATTTAACGCCAACACCGCTTGATATGCTGGTCGGGTTTTCTCATGAAAAAATTGGCAATGCGATTGGTTACTACCTGTTAAATAAAGGCTATTCACGATTCGGGTTGCTTTGGACAGAAGATAGAAGAGCAGGACAGAGGAAAAAAGGAGTTTATGAGATTATACAAAAAAAACCTGATTGCCAGGTTCGGGAAATTACGTTGCCTTTGCCTGCGACGCTGGCGTTGGGTCGCCAGGGATTGAGTGCGCTGCTTGCGAAAGATAATCAGTTCGATGCCATCATTTGCAGTTCTGATACCCTCGCGCAAGGTGCCATTATGGAAGCAGAAACAAGAGCATTGAACGTGCCGGACAAACTGGCGGTGATCGGATTTGGCGATCTGAATTTTGCCGCTCATAATACGCCTTCGATCACCACGATCAGAATTGACCGCTGGAAAATCGGCACCGATGCGGCCATGATGCTGGCGGATAAAATTGAAGGCAAACCCGTCAGCGAACCCATCGTCGATATTGGATTTTCACTGATTGAGCGGGAATCGGCCTGATCATCTTAAAACATAATGATGTTACGCTGAACGAAAACGCCACGGCAAAGCGTGGCGTGCTCAGGGCAATATCAATCGTGAGAATAAAATATGATACCTTTATTAATCAGGCAGTCATATTGCACACTATTGCCGACAGGTTGCCAGTCTGGAAGAGAAAATAATCGCATTGAGAAGGTTATTGTATATTCATCCTTAGACCGGTACCGCAGAATTTGCGCCACTGGTTTGCTTTCATTACTCACCGTCTGGCGGGTATCCGAAAAAGCCAGAGAACCGTCCGGTCTGATCAGATAGGAATTAATCACCAGTCCTCCTTTCATCGTCCCCGTGGCGCCGGTTTCGGGGTTGGCGCACTGTGTTAAATCAACCGTCATATTGACTCGCTCGCCCTTATTCAGTACCTGCTTAAGGTCAGACAGCGTATCAAGCGAATCCGCATAACTGTAATGGGAAAGACTGTATAAAAACGCGGTAAAAATAAACTTCTTCAAGGTAAAAAACGAGGACATCCGGTTTCCTTTAAAAGGCGATTTGGAAAAAAACATTTTTCTTACTCCCTTATGATAATATCCAGACAAAGACAAGCCCCAAAAATATTCCATCATCCTGATCAAAAAACAAGTGTTATTAATTAAAAAATACAAAAAAACGCCATCTTATATTATATAATTTAAAGAAATATAATATTAATAAAAATCATGATTATGCTACCCAATAAAAAGGCAAATTTAAATTTGACGGGACAGTCATTATTTCAGTTATATGACTTATATCTGAATTTACTTTTTCTGAAAAAAGTTTCTCGATATATTTAAACACTATACCGCTTATTCACCCCGCATTAATTCGGTAATCCGTTCCACCAGCCCACTATGCCGTTGGGTTGGCGTTTTTACCGCCCGATACAGTATTTTCATATCCGTATACAGAGACAGACGCTGACGGGCGCGTGTGATGGCGGTATAAACCAGTTCGCGCGTTAACACCGGCAAAGAGTGATTCGGCAACACCAGCGCCGTATGCTCAAATTCCGATCCCTGTGATTTATGTACCGTCATGGCATACGCGGTTTCATGGGGCGGTAAACGGCTGGGCGCCACCGCTTTCAGTTTGCCGTCAGGCAGTTGGAAATAGACGCGTAATTCGCCTTTTTCACTCATCAGCGCGATACCGATATCGCCATTAAATAACCCCAGCACTGCATCATTACGTTCGATCATCACCGGTCGCCCAATGTACCAACGGTTGAGCGGATTGCGATTCCGGCTTATCAACCCGGCTTGTTGCAGGGCCTGCTCAAGCCGCTGATTCAACCCCGCCACGCCAAACGGTCCTTCACGCAGCGCGCACAACTGGCGATAACGCTGAAACGCCAGCAATACCGCGTCAGGGCTTTCGCCGGCCGCAATACGCTGTAAATAGTCACGATATCCCTCAACGCCTGCGGTGAGAATACGCTGATAATCCTCGGTTTCTGCCA
Organism: Brenneria izbisi; assembly: GCF_025840185.1. GTDB lineage: Bacteria > Pseudomonadota > Gammaproteobacteria > Enterobacterales > Enterobacteriaceae > Brenneria > Brenneria izbisi. The sequence continues at coordinate 88,848 of NZ_JAMPJU010000007.1, read as the reverse complement.
GCGGGTAACAGGCGATATCCGCAAAAGCGCCGTTCAATACCGCCCGTACACGTTGATCGTCGCCGTTATTCACCGCCAGCGCCAGCTGGCCGATCCCTGAATGCTGGTCAAAACGATAGCTTCTGCGCAACAGACAGATGCTGTCCGCTACAGTAACCGGACTTTCCACGCCTGTTTCCGCCAACAGGCAACCCGTCAGCCGTTGTAGCTGCTGTACCCTGTTACGGCTATATCCTGATTCGGCAAAACGACAGATATCGCCCAGTACCGCGCCCGCTTCCACCGAAGCAAGCTGGTCACGATCGCCCAACAGGATAAGCCTGGCCTGTTCGGGTAAAGCGGCAATCAGGTTAGCCATCATCGGCAGGTCAACCATGGAAGCTTCATCCACCACCAGCACGTCCAGATGCAGCGGATTGCCCGCATGATGACGTAAACGCTGACTATCCGGCACCGCGCCCAATAAACGGTGCAAGGTTGCCGCTTCCTGGGGAAACGCATCGCGGTGCGCCTTGCTCAGCGCAAGCGTGTTCAATGCCGTCCCCAATGATTCGGTCAGCCGGGCCGCCGCTTTCCCCGTCGGCGCCGCCAACTGAATCCGTAATGCGTCGCCGCGATTGTTCAACTGAATCAGCGCCGCCAGCAGTTTGGCGACAGTCGTGGTTTTTCCGGTTCCCGGCCCACCGGAAATAATGGTGACACGTCGGGTCAACGCCACCGCAGCAGCAATTTTCTGCCAGTCAATATCACGGTCTGGCGTGGAAAACAGGCTATCGAGCACAGTGCGGATCTGCGATTCATCATGGGGCAAATCCTGTCCCTTGCCAGCAATAAAATGCGCGACACGTCCTTCATATTGCCAGCTACGCTGTAGATACAGCCGGTCTTGGTGCAATACCAACGGCGTTGGCCGACTTCCGTCGCTGACTGCCTCCGACGAAAGTAAATACCGCCGCCAGCCCGCAACATCCGGTTGTCCCGCCAATTCCCCTATCTCATGGGCCAGCTGATGGTCGCGCCCGTCAAATAAACATTGCGGATGCAACCTCTCCAACGGCAGGCACACGTTGCCCGCGCCCGACTGAGCGCTCAGACAAGCTGCGGCCAGCAATAAGTGAGGGTGTGCGTCATCCGCCAACATTCTGGCGAACTGCATATCCAATGGCCGCAGCAACCGGCGCTGTAATGCCGTGTCGAGCAAGTCAATCATGGTGGTCATGGCGTATCGGCCCCATCTGCCTGGTTTCCCTGAAACAGCCGGTCCAACCCGGCGACAAAAGCAGCCGCTGGCCGACAATAAAACACCCCGTTACCGGGGTAATGACAGTCGATACCGCGTAAAAACAGATAGAACACGCCGCCGAAGTGCTGCTCATAGTCATAATTCGCCACGCGATGGCGTAAATAGCGGTGTAACGCCAGACTATAAAGCTGATATTGCAAATCATAGCGATGCTCGGCCATTGCCTGTATCATGGCGGGCTGCGTATAAGCGCCGGCATCGGCGCCCAGCCAATTGGATTTGTAGTCCAGCAGGAAATAACGTCCTTCCCAGCAGAACACCAGATCGATGAACCCCTTCAGCATACCTTGTACCTGCTGGAACGACAGCGGAGGACATCGGGCGGATAACGGATCATAGCGCTTTGTCAGCACATCAAGCTGCGCCGCCTGCAACGGCGCCTCAATCGGCATATAAAACTGCAACTCCGCACGTTTATGTTGTGTATCCAGCGCCGACAACGTAATACCGTTATCGTTGAGCGGGATGGTCAAAATCACCTCCATCCACGATCGCAGTACCGGATGCCAGACCGGATCCAGACCGTGCAGTTGGAGTCGTTCCGCCAGCCATGCGTCATTGACCGGCTGAGTGAAATCCAGCGTCTCGAACAAACTGTGCAAAAACGTCCCAGGGCTTGTGCCTCGCGGAAACGTATGCGGGGTAAACTGCGTTTCCGGTTGTTCCTGCCGCTCCCCCATCGCTTCTATATCCAGACGAGGCAGCAACTCGTGCATGACGGAGGAACCGTGTTGCTGCAAACCGGAATAGCTGGTCACTCGCCAACCATTGAACCATACGCTCTCACTGTTGCGGGCCAGCAATACCGACTGAACGAGTTCGTCGGGTTGCCAGGGCTGTTCATCGCCGGGTTGTACCGGCGTGACCGCCACGCCGTCGCCGACCAACCCTTCAAGCTCAGCCACCAGCGTCGCCGCCTCCGCCTCTTTGCCGCGCTGGAGCAAATAACCCAACGCGCTCTGGTGCATATCGCTGCCATCACCTTTGCGGCGCGCACGTTGCAACGGCGCAGCGCCAACGCTACAGTGGTAAATTGAGCGGGTCAGCGCCACATAAAGCAGCCGCAAATCCTCGGCCAACCGCTCTTCTTCGGCCAGCGCCTGACTTTCTTCGCTGTTATTCAGATCAAGCAACGCCTGGTAGCTGTTTCTGTCATGATAAATGCCCTGCTCCTGCACCCGGAAATTGCTGATAAAAGGCAGCCAGACCAGCGGGTACTCAAGCCCTTTCGATTTATGGATCGTCACGATTTGCACCAGATGGCGATCGCTTTCCAGACGCAGTTGTTGATTCTCCGCTTGCGGATTGGGCTGGGTAATTTGCTGCGACAGCCAGCGCACCAATGCGTGCTCACTATCCAGCGCCGATGAAGCATCCTGCAATAATTCACCGATATGCAGCACATCCGTCAACCGTCGCTCACCGTCACCGCTGGCAAGCAGGTTTTCCGCCAACTGACGCCGACTCATCAGCCCACGCAGCATCGGCAACACCCCACGCTGCCGCCACAGCAAACGATAGCTGGCAAACTCTTCAACCAGCGCATCCCAGGCCTCTTCGCTACGGCTTAGCGTATCCAACCCCGGCGCATCCAATCCCATCAGCGAAGTAGCCATCGCGCTGCGTAACGTTCTCTCTTGCTCAGGCGTCAGCACTGCTTGCAAGATCCACAGAATATCGCGCGCTTCCGGCGTGGTGAACACGCTGTCGCGATTGGACAGATAGACCGACGGGATAGCAAGACGGCTTAATGCTTCCCGCACCAGCGCGGCTTCATGACGACTGCGCACCAGCACACTCATATCGGACGCCTGAACCAAACGTCGTGCTTTACCCGTACTCAGCCAAGCCTGTTTACGCTGGCTGGCGACCAGCCAGTCACGGATCTGTCGCGCACATTGATGCGCCATTAACTGCTGATAATCGCCAACCCCAATGGGTTCTTCGCCGGTCAGCCAAAACTGTAGCGCGGGCTGCGGCGCACCGTCGATCTCAAAGACCAGATCGCGTTTAGATTCAGCCGGTTCAACCGCCAGAAACGGAATCTCTTTAAACACAAACGGATATTCAAGACGCTGAAATAAACGGTTCACGCCACGCACCATCTGATGAGATGAACGCCAGTTGGTGCCTAACGTATAGTGCGCGCTGACTTCGGATCGGGCGCGCATATAAGTAAAAATATCTGCGCCGCGAAAGGCATAGATCGCTTGTTTGGGATCGCCGATCAACAGTAGGCCGCACTGCGGTTGCCCGCCATACAACGCGCGAAAAATACGGTATTGCTGAGGGTCGGTATCCTGAAACTCGTCGATCATCGCCACGGGATAACGCGTCCGCACGGTATGGGCCAACTGTTCTCCCCCCGGCTGTTGCAACGCGTCATCCAGCCGACCAAGCAGATCGTCAAATCCCAACTCCGCACGCCGCCGCTTTTCCTCACGCATCGACTGACGAATCTCGTTCAGCGCTCGCACCATGACGATATCGCGCAACGAAAGCGACTCCCCCAGCAAACGCTCAACCGCCGCAAACACCGGATGCTCAGGCGCCACGCCTTTTTTAGTTTTCTCCACCAACACCTGCTGGCTAAATCTTTCCAACTCTTTTGGCAGTTGATAATCCTGCGTTGGCTGTGCCGCCCACTGCGTGACTTTTTGCAACCAGTTAGGCAGGTGTTTGCTGCTATAGCTGCGTTTATCCACGCCAGACGCGTTAATCAGCCCTTCCAGTTCCGCCGCTGACGCCTGCCACTGCTGTTTGCAGGCATCAATAAGCGCAATAATTTTCTGATGCCGGCTAAGCAGCGTTTCCTCCTCCTCTGGCGGATGACGAAAAACCGGACTTTCGCCTTGCAGATAAGGCTTTAGATCAGCGAGCAGGCTCTCCGGCCCATTCCACTCCAGACCGACGACGCGGGCGACATCCATAGGCAGTGGATAACAGTAGCGACGCCAGAAATCCGCGCAGGCCTGACGGCGTAATGGTTGCTCATCCTCGATCAGCACCTGCTCAAACAGGACGCCGGATTCAAATGCGTTGGCGCTCAGTATCCGCTGACAAAAACCGTGAATAGTGTGGATCGCCGCTTCATCCATCTGCCGCTCGGCAGACAACAGGATTTCCGCCGCCGCCTGATAATCAGGGATTTCGGCCAGCAATAAATTCAGCAGCGGGTCATCGCTTTCTCCACGAATACAGGCGATACGCAAGACATGGATTTTCTCCCGGATACGTTCGCGCAGTTCTTCTGTCGCCGCCTCAGTAAAGGTGACCACCAGAATTTCCTCGACCAACAACGGGCGCGGATAAGCGGATTGCTGCCCCAAACCCAGCAGCAAACGCAGATAAAGTGCCGCCAGCGTATAGGTTTTCCCCGTTCCTGCCGACGCCTCAATCAGCCGCTCCCCCAGGAGCGGCAACGTCATGACGTTGAGTGATTGCGGCGCGGGGCGTTTCATTTCACCGTTGCCTTATTGACGGCGTTATCAGTTTCAGAGGCGAAAGCATCGTCGCTTTTCATGGCCGGCGCGTTCTCAACCGGCAACGTTTTCTGTAACGAAGACGCGTTCGGGTAGGTCCGCCATCCCTGCGGAGCAACATAATCCGCCTTGCCATGATGACTACCGGAAATTTGCGACAGCACGGCCAGCCCCTCTGGTTTTAACGCCTGCCGGAAGAAGTCGGCCAGTTGCTCCACCGTCAACGGTCTAACTTCAGCAATCAGTTTCTCACGGGTATCAAAGGCAAAATTTTCCCGATCCAGATCATTGCGCAAGCGGCTGATTTCTTCGTCCAATGTTTGTGGGCGCTGACTCAACTCATTGATAACGCCTTGTTTGTATTGCTCAAACTCCTCTTTTTTCATCTCACGCAGGCGTTTTTGCGCTTTCTGATAAAAATCCTGATAGCGCTGGTATAAGTAGGCGGGTTGTTTGCTGTTGCTTTGCAGCAGGAAACCCATCCCCCATTGGCGCCCAATGGATATCGGGAAAGCAAACACCGCATAGCCAAGTTGTTCTTCCGTTCTCAATTGGTTATAGAACCAGGGTTGAATAATCTGCCCCAGCACCGAGCTATAGGCCATTCCCTGCGTTTCGCTATAGCCGGCGGGAATGTAAACCGCCGCCAATGCGGAGTCCGTGCTGCTGCCGGCACGTTGCAGATTCGCGCGCTGCGGTTGCTCGATCCTCACTTCTTTACTGCGCCATAACGTTTTACCACCGCAGTTCAGGCGGGTTTTCAACGCTTGCGCCAATTCTTTCACCTTCTCTGGCGACAAGTTGCCGACCACCAGCATCTCCGGCGTCGCCTTTTGCAGTAAATCCCTGCGATAATTCACCAGTTCCTGCAACTTGATGTCTTTCAGCAACTGACGACGTTCTTCGCGTTCGCTGTATGGCAGTTGCGACAGAGACTGGATTGGCTGTATAGCCAGTTCAAACGCTTTTGCTTTTTCCGCCGCCTCCAACTGTTGCAGATACCAGGATTTGGCTTGCTCCAGTTGCTCTTCCGTCGAAGTAAACGAAGAATAGCCATCAACCAGCGCCAGCAAAAGCTGCGGCAGACGCTGAGTGTAGCCGCCGGCATCAATCGCCAAGCCATCATTGCTTTTGGTTGAAAAGCTAATCCCGCCAACCGATGCCTGATAGCTCAGTTCATCCAGCGCAAGACCGGCCAGATAATCATTAAGCGCAAACAACACCTGATTACGCGCGCTATTACGAGCATCCTGATTACGCAGCAGCAAAGTGATTTCGGCTTTAGGTTCATCGGCAAAATAACGGCTCGGCATATACAGCACACGTAACCCCGGTTCATGCAACAGGATTTTCGGATGCGTCAGGCGGGTATCACTCTTGATCAGAGAAAAATCATTCGGGATATAAGGGTTGGTGGTGGGGAGCGAGAGTGAAATTTTCTCTCCCAGCGTTTGCCATTTGGTAAACGTCGCTGCCGGAATTTTTTTCACTTCATAAGGCGCATCGACAAAGTAAGCCACTTTATTGTGCGGCTCATTCGGGCTAATCATCCAGATACGGGCATTCTGCGGCGTCATAGCATCCAGACGCTGCGCTATCGCCGCGGGATCGAACTGATCAGCAAGGTACATCGCATCCAGCGTATGTTCGACCGGCACCCGCAACATGGTATCGACCAGCCACTCGATGTAATCCATATCACGGCTGATGGAGGGGTAGCGGAAATCCAGATCCAATACGCGGGCGATCTCGTCAAAGTAACGCTGTTGAATTCCTTCATGGCGGATCTGCCGCAAATAACTGAAGATGGCGGCGATAACTTCGTCACGTTGCGCCAGCCCTTTATCCGTCAGAGAGACTGAGATCGCAAAGATACCGCCGTTACGGTCAATGACCGGATCGGCGCCCGCGCCAATCGATTCCACCAACCCTTCCTTTTGCAGCCAATCGGATAACGTATTGTGGCTACGGTTGCCCAGCAGATAGCTGATGTAAGTATCGGTTTTGCTGCGGAACGCCTGGCTGTTGTTATCGACTCTGAATTCGATACGCAACTGTTTTCTCGGCTGCGCCGGGACATAGTGAATCATTAAACCACGCTGTTTTTGCGTGGTCACCGGAACCGTAATGGCCGGGACGCTGGCTTGCTGATCGGCAATGCGGCCAAATGTCTCCGCAGCCAGTTTTGCTAATGCAGGCAGAGGCTGATTGCTGTAAATCACCCCTTTCATCAGATTGGCCGAGTAATAGCGTTGATAAAACTTCACCAGTTCATCATGCAATTTACTGCCTGGCTTATCGCTGAGCGTTTCCAGGTTACCGCCGGAAAACCGCGCGCTGGGATGCGCGGGATTCAGCGTTTCTGCGCCAACCTGCCCCATGCGTTGACCATCACGCGAGCGCGCCATGGTCATTTCGGCATTGACGGCATTACGTTCACGATCGGCATTCACCGGATCAAGCAACGGGTCGGCAATGGCATCGGCCAGTCGATCCACCGCCGGTTGCAACGCATCGTTTTCCACTTCCAGATAAAATGCCGTGCGATAAGACGCAGTGCTGGCATTGTAACTGCCGCCATGTTTTTTAAGAAACTCGGACAACGCTTCAGGCTTTGGATAACGTTTGGAGCCCATTAAAACCATATGTTCAAGGTAATGCGCCAACCCCAACTGACTGTTCGGATCGTCAAGCGATCCTACCGGCAAGGCCAATGAAGCCAGGGATTTAGTCGCCTGCGGATCTGAAACCAGCAGTACCGTCATCCCATTGTCCAGTTTTATCGCCTGGTACTGACGCGGATCCTTCTCACTTTTACGGATAGTCTGAGCAAGAGGCTGCCAACCCGTTTCAGCCCAACTCAACGGAAGCCAGAAAGTGAATAAAAAAAACAATCCGGTAATCCAGACAAACGGTTTACGCATGCAATTCTCCAATAGCCTTTACTTCACTGAATCAAGCCAGATTAGAACGAATCGGCGGCAGCAGCCAGATTTGCGCCGCCTCAATGATTTCATTCATTCGTTTTTCATCCAATTCGCGCACAATTCTATGCAGATAGTCGTCCTCTCCCTCACCTGGCGCTCCCTTATTCCCTTGCCAGGCCGATAACAGTTTGGCGCGAGCTTTGTTCTGCGTTTCATCATCCCATTGAATACTATCACTTTCGCGATCATAGCACTGCGCCAACCACGCACTGCCCGATTTGTTGAGCAGCAGGAGCGGCTTATTCATCCCCTGCTGATAGCCATCCAGCAGTTGTTGCAACCATGCCAAAGCCTGTTTCTCCGGTATAGGGGCGAATCGCCAGGCCGTTTTTTCACGCCCGAACATCCGGCTTTCCCCCTGCCCTCCCGAAAGACAATAGACCAGATGTTCCAGCCACAACATCATGCCGTCCGTCATGACGAGTTTTCCGGGACGCCAGCGCAACAGGCCATCGTGCCGCACCTGAGCCAGCCAGCCACGGAGATGGACGTCATCAACGCGGATATCAATTTCCATACTTTCCGCCGTACCCGGCGTCATTTCCTCACGTATGCGTGCGGCCAGTTCCGCCATTTCCTCTTGCTGCGCCTGCCAGTAAAGTTCGCCAAACGCGCCGAAGGGCAAACCGCCCGCAGCACGAACACGCCGGTATAATCGTGCGGGATCTTCCTCGGCAATCAGCGTATTAAGCAATTCAGTATTCAGTTGATAGCGGCTCAGGTTGTCGAGGGTGAAAGGTTCTTCATCAAGAAGTTCGTCATTTTGCAGCATAAACCTCACGCCCAACCGAAGCTGAAAGAACGCCCGCACCGGATGCCGGTAAAAACGTTTTAAATCGTCCAGATTGATATCGGTATAGCGCTCCTGAGGCAATTCACGATCAAAATCAGGCGCTGGTTGACCCTGCCGGTTGGCCGCCGCCAGCCACTCTGCGGCAAAGCTTTGCGGCACCGGTTGCGCGAGAAAGTTTTTTGCATCAAACGGCATCCGGCTATGTTCGTGACACAAATGACGAATAACTCGCTCCGCGCTGCTATCAATATCAAGCGCCGCATCATCCGGCAGGTAGTGACTTTGCGCAATGTATTCAGTCAGTTCACTGACCAGCACGGAAGGATAGCGGCGAGTGTTATCCTGTATCGAACGACCGATATAGCTGATATACAACTTGTTCTGAGCGGACAGCATCGCTTCCAGAAACAGGTAGCGATCGTCATCGCGACGGCTGCGATCGCCCCGCCGGATGCTTTTTCCCATCAGATCGAACCCCAGAGGCGGCAACGTGCGCGGGTATACGCCATCATTCATCCCCAGCAGGCAGACTACTTTGAAGGGAATCGAACGCATGGGCATCAAGGTACAAAAATTAATGGCGCCAGCCAGAAATCGCTGGCTGATTCGCTCCTGATCCAGCCTGCGGGAAAGCTCATCACGCAGGATTGATATCGGCACCGCCTGGGGATACTGGGACGCCGCACCCATGCCGAGCACGTGTTGCCACTGTTTCTCAATCAACGCCAACGCAGCTTCCGTATCGCTATCCGCCTCAAAAAAGGTTTCCAACAGTTGGCGACACAAGGGCAACCATTGCGTCAACTCGCGCGGTTGGCTCAGACGCTGACGCCACACATGAAGCTGCATCAGCAATTCAGCCAATTGTCCGGCGAGTTCCGCCACCAGACCGCTGGATTCGTCGTAAGGCAGTACCCCTTGCCACTCGCCGGCCTGACTGTCCATAGCGTAGCCCAGCAACATGCGCGTCAGCCCAAAGCGCCAGGTGTGCTGTCCGGTAGCGGGAAGCTTCAGTTCCCGAACGTTATCGTCGTCCAGTCCCCAGCGAATACCAGACTCCACGACCCATAAACGTAAACGGCGCAACCCCTCCTCCTGGATGCCGAAACGCGCCGCTAGTGCAGGCACTTCCAACAAAGCCAGAACCTGCTCGGCGGTAAAGCGGCTATTAGGCAAATCCAGCAGGCTGATCACCGCCTGTAAAGCTGGATGAGCGCGGCGTGCCCGCTGATCGGAGATTGCATACGGCAAATAGCGCTCAGGCGGAGCATTACCGAATACGGCCTGAATAAACGGCGTATAACCATCAATATCCGCCATCATGACAATGATGTCGCGCGGCGTCAGTTGCGGATCATCAGCCATCATGGACAAAATCTGATCGTGCAGCACTTCAACTTCACGTTGCGGACTGTGGCAAGCATGGATATCGACGGAACGATCACGGCGATCTAATGGCCGTTTCTTCATGCTGGTTTCCAGCGATGCCTTGCTGACGGCCACCACCGCATGATCTTCCAGTTCCAGGATATCGCGTTGCAGGGTGCGCAACAGGCTATCCGCATCCAGATCCACGAACGCATCCACCTCCTGTAGCGCATCGAGTTCGGCCAGCAGATACAGATGATCACGACCTAACTTTCCCCAGGACGCCAATAACGGATTATTGATCCGCTGTTCCCCCTCGGCGTTGAACAACCCATCAGCCTGGTGCGGATCACGAAATAAGGCGCGGTGGCTTTCAGGCTGAGCGTTGTCCCAGCAATGCAGCCGACGATGACGATTTTTCAGCCTGGACAGAAATTTATAATCCTGAATGTCGCTCCAGTAGTGACGACAAGGATTGGTAAACAGCAGATGCACGTCAATATGGCGAGCCAATGCATGCAGCGCCTGTAAATGGACCGGCGGCAACGCGGAAATACCGCAGATGAAAATCCGCGGCGGTAATCCTGGCGGACAGGTTTTTGCCTGTTCCAGCGTTTGAATAAAACGTTGGTACAACATCGCATGATGCCATTCGGGTTGTTGCCGTTCCCTGGTGTAATCGACCAATGCGCGCCACAAGGCGGCCTGCCAGAGTTGGTTCCCCTCAAGACCGTCCACCTGACGGCCCGCTTGCCATTGCGCGATCCACTGCGGACGATAAATCAGATACTGATCGAAGAGATCAGCGATACGTCCGGCAAGTTGATGCAACTTCCGCTGATCGTCATCATCCTGTAGATAATGGCGTAGTGGAGCAAAATCAGGTTGTTCCAATTGTTCAGGCAGCAAATGCATCAGCTTCCAAGTCATCATCTCTTTGCTGAAAGCGCTTTCTTTCGGTATGTCGGGAAAAATATGACGGCACATATCCCACAAAAAAACGCCGGGAAGCGGAAAATGGATATTGGCGGCGATGCCGAAATGTCCGGCCAGTTCAATCTGCAACCACTGAGCCATGCCAGGGCTTTGCACCAGAATGACTTCCTGCTGAAAAGGATCCTGAAGCGGCTGACGTTTAATCAGTTCGACCATCAGTCTTTTCAAAATATCCAACTGGTTGGAATGATAAACCGTAAACATCCTGGCTCCTGTCATGCCGCTAAGTGTGACCAAATTATCCACGAATGGATTGCGCCGCCTGACAAAACCAGCGGGTAAGCCGCGCCTGATAGTTTGTCGGCGTCGTGACGGTTGCCGTCACTTTCCTGCACTCAGCCGTCAGTCTTTGCTCTGACAAGCTGGTCTGCCACTTTCGTCTGATTCCTGTAGCGGGATCAAGCACTGTTTTGTCATGAATCTTGTCATCAGACACCGTGCCATCATTGAGTATCCCCGTGTTCGTGACTCCCGCCTCATACGCGTCCAATTGCTGCGCAACCAGACGCCATGCCTGCCGTTGTTGCCACTGATGCAGAAACGACTGTTGCAATAGCTGGTGATATTGCAGTAAACCCAGCAGCGATATGGTTAACAATAATGCCGCAACCAGCGTTTCTGTCAGGCTGAAGCCCCTTTGCGAATAGAACGGCCTGAACATCATGGCGTTATTCCAAGTCAGCGCAGCGTTCGGCCTCGCTATCCGGGCAGAAATCCAGCCAGCCGCGGGATACCGCCTTAAGCGTGATCTGCTCGGATGCCAGCCCGGAGAAAACCACCCGCTGATACAGGAAAAGCGGACGACGCTGGGATGGCAGCAGCCCTTCGCCCCGCAATAACCCCAGCCCCTCGTCAGACGCTTTTTTTAAACAGACATTCAGCGTGTCGCTTGCCAGCGTCTGGCATGACCAGTCGTCCTGTAACCGAGGCCAGACCACATGTATACCCCAGTTCAGCGAAGATAATGCCTGATTAAACGCCCGCAGGTAATGGCGCTCATCATTTCCCATTTGTATAGTCGCATCAAGCTGGCGTTGCAGGCCAGACATGAGCAACAGCCCGATAACCGTAATCAACATCACCATGACCAGCGTGCCGCCGCCATACTGTTCTCTCCCGTTCATTGATTGCGTCCCAGGATCAAACGCGTAACGGTACGCTGAACGGCAGGACGTTTTGTCCAGAATCCGGTCAATTGCAATTGGTACAGTTTAGCCCCCGCCTTGCCAGCCACAGGTTGTATGCGGAAATGCGTCAGCATCACTTCCTGTGGATCAAAGAGCTTCTCCCAACGATCGCCTCGGCAGTTATGCGCGCCGCTTTGGATCTCCAACGCCCCGGCACGCAGCCGATAGCCAAACGATTCATGTTCCTGCTCTCCTCCATCCCAGACGCCGTTGCGATTCAGATCATAAGAGACGTTCAGACAACTATTGGGCATTTCTCCCGGATAGCGTGCCAGCGTCATCGCCGCCCCCTGACACGCGCCCGCACAAAAACCCGCACGGCGGATATTTTTTTCAATGCCGGAAATCACCTGACTAAATAGCTGTTCGAGCCGGAAATACTGCGCGCTATTTTGGCTCTGGCTGCGCAAAATGGGATACCACTGGGCGGCGGACAACATAATCAGGCTGCTCAGACTCAACGCCAGCAAAATTTCAGGTAAGGTGAAACCCCGGTGCGCACGCCTCAGCATAGCGGGATCGCCAGAACTTGCCGTTCTTCACTACACAGCCGCATGCGCCCACGCACGGAGATGATCAGGCGTAGCCTTCCTGCCGGATTCATCAGCGTGATATGCCCCGCCTGCGCCGTGCTGCGCAAACCATAAAAAACAAAGCGATTGCTGGTTGCATTCGCAACCGTAATTTCCTGGGTGGGACTGACATATTGCTGGCTGCCTGCTTCACGGCACAACATATTTTCCGCCCGACGCTCGGCATCGCTAACCATGCACCAGCGTTCTCTCTGACGTACCAGTTGCGCCGTGCGAGTTTGATTGTGCCAATAGGCATTGGCCTGAACCCGGTTAAGAAAATCCAGCAGTTGTTGCGCGCTCTGCTCCAGACGCAACGCCTGCTGATACCCTATCCACGTCTGTATGCCGCCGCCGGCCAATAACGCGACAATAGTCAAAATGACCAGTATCTCAAGCAAGGTAAACCCCCGCGGTTGCCGATTGTTTGTGTTCATGACGGCAGTGTAGATATTTTTATCATGCAATACAGTGGATTAGCGTTTTTTTGCATACCGATACGCAATGTTTTATTGCAACAATGTAATGACAGAACAGATCTGCGGGAAGGCAGGAAAAAATAAGCGGCAATACACCAGCGCAGGAAACAGGCAAGCGGTATGCGCCAATTAAAAAGGCCGCAAAAGCGGCCCTTAAAGATCATCCATGCCGGGAGGAGATAGCATCAAATCGCCACAGGCGCTTTGATTGGCGGATGCGGATCGTAACCTGCGATTTCGAAATCTTCAAAACGGTAATCAAACAGCGTATCAGGACGGCGTTTTATCACCAGTGTCGGCAGCGCGCGCGGTTCTCGGCTCAATTGCAGATGCGTCTGTTCCATATGATTATTGTAAAGGTGCGTGTCGCCGCCGGTCCAGACGAAATCGCCCACGTCAAGGTCGCACTGCTGCGCCACCATATGCACCAGCAAAGCATAACTGGCGATGTTGAACGGCAGTCCCAGAAACACATCGCAGGAACGCTGGTATAGCTGGCAGGATAATTTGCCATCGGCGACATAGAACTGGAAAAAGGCATGGCAAGGCGCCAGCGCCATTTTGTCCAGTTCCCCGACGTTCCAGGCCGAAACAATAATGCGGCGGGAGTCAGGATCCTGTTTCAACTGCGTCAGTACGTTTTTCAACTGGTCGATCTGACGTCCGTCGGCCGCGCCCCAGGCGCGCCATTGTTTACCGTATACCGGGCCGAGATCGCCGTTTTCATCCGCCCACTCATCCCAGATGCTGACGTTGTTGTCATGCAGATAGCCAACATTGGTATCGCCATTCAGGAACCACAGCAGTTCGTGAATAATGGATCGCAGATGGCAACGCTTGGTTGTGACCAGCGGAAAACCGTCCTGCAAATTGAAACGCATCTGATGACCGAAAATAGAGCGGGTGCCAGTTCCGGTACGGTCTGCTTTCGGCGTGCCTTCATCAAGCACTTTTTTCATCAGATCCAGATACTGTTTCATACTACCTCACCACAAAATTAAAGAATGATGCCGGACTAGGATTGTACCGGTTGACGGCGGTAGGCCCAGACCATCATCAGGATACCGGCGATCACCATCGGCAACGAAAGAATCTGCCCCATACTGAATACGCCGCCAAACAGCCCCAGTTGCGCGTCCGGCTGACGGAAAAACTCGCTGATGATGCGAAACAGGCCATAACCCATCAGGAACAGGCCCGAAACACTCCCCATAGGCCGGGGTTTGCGAATAAACAGATTCAACAGGATAAACAGCAATACCCCTTCGAGCAGCATTTGATACAACTGGGATGGGTGGCGCGGCAACATGCCGTATTGATTGAAAATCGCCAGCCATTGCGGATTGCTGGCCGCCAGTTCGAGATCTTCGCCGCGTGAGCCGGGAAACAACATGGCCCAGGGCGTATTGGTGGTGACACGTCCCCACAGTTCGCCGTTGATAAAGTTCCCCAGACGTCCCGCCCCCAAGCCGAATGGGATCAGCGGCGCAATAAAATCAGATACCTGAAAGAAATGGCGTTTGGTCCTGTGGGCAAACCACATCATTACGACGATAACGCCGACCAGACCGCCGTGGAACGACATGCCGCCATCCCAGACTTTGAACAGATAGAGCGGATTTTCCAGAAAGGAGGGGAAGGCATAGAACAGAACATAGCCCAGACGCCCGCCGACAAAAACACCGAGGAAGCCGATGTAGAGCAGGTTCTCGACTTCTTCTTTCTTCCAGCCGCTGCCCGGTTGGTTAGCCCGGCGTCCCGCCAGCCACATGGCAAACACAAAACCGACCAAATACATCAGTCCATACCAATGCAGCGCCACCGGGCCGATTGAAAAAATCACTGGATCAAACTGAGGAAACGCCAGATAGCTCGTTGTCATCGTTCACCACATATTTTGTTGTATGTCCCCCGCGAACGGGGCATTCCCTGGCCAGGGCAGGAATATCATCCTTTCCCCTTTCCCGCCAGGCGCGGCTGCGCATCATAGCATAGCGCATCGAATTCGATGATTGCCGTGCGGCAAAAGATCTGTAAACCTTTATTGAAAATCGAAAAAATCAGCGTCCGCCACGCACCAATCCGCCCAGCCCGCGTTCTTCCATAAAATGCGCGGCCGATTGCCTGACCTCGCTAGCGGTGTGCGCTTTTAGCAGTTGCTGCGCCAGAGATTGCGCATCAGGCAGCGCTATCTGGCGCAGCAGGTACTTGATGCGGGCAACGCTGCGACCATTCATACTGAGCGTGCGATATCCGAGTCCGGTCAGCAGCAGCGCCCCCAACGCTTCTCCGGCCATCTCGCCGCATACCGAAAGCGCAAGATCATGTCGTCGGCACTCAACGGCGATAAGATTGAGCGCCTGAAGCATAGCCGGGTGCAGACTGTCATACAGCGAAGCGACATGAGCATTGTTGCGATCGACGGCCAGCAGATACTGGGTGAGATCATTGGTGCCGACCGAAACAAAATCGATGCGGGAAGCCAGATGCTGCAACAGGAAAATCATTGACGGCACTTCCACCATGATGCCGATCCGCAGTTTAGGTTGCGGAAAACCCAGCATCTCTTCCACTTCACCTGCCGCCTGATCGATAAGGCGGCGGGCTTCGTCAATCTCATCCAGACTACTGATCATCGGCAGCAGAATATTCAGGTTGCCGAGATACGCATTCGCTCGCAGCATGGCGCGGATCTGAATCAGAAAGATTTCCGGCTGATCGAGGGTAATACGAATACCGCGCCAGCCGAGGCACGGATTCTCTTCGCTGATGGGCAGATAAGGCAATGGTTTGTCCGCGCCGATATCCAGCGTTCGCAACATTACCTGACGCGACGGGTAGAGTTGCAACATGCTTTGGTATTGCGCCAGTTGTTCATCTTCCGACGGAAAACCGCTTTGCAGCATAAAGGGAATTTCAGTGCGATACAGACCGACGCCATCGACCTGATTAATAAAACGTTTCTCATGATCGGCGCTCAACCCCGCATTCAACATAATCTGGATGCGTTCGCCGCTTTGCAGCATCGCAGGACGTTCCATATCATCTTCAACCAGGCGGGTAAGCTCCTTTTCTTCAATCAGCAGACGCTGATACTCCTGCACCAGCACTGGTTCAGGGTCCACCAGCAGTTCGCCACGATAACCATCGATAATCAGCAGACGTTGATGCAGCATATCAGGCTGAATATCCGCACCGACCAATGTCGGCAGCCCCATGGCGCGCACCAGGATCGCAGCATGAGAATTGGCGGCGCCGTCATACACCACCACGCCGGCCAGACGCTCCGGCGGAAGCTCCGCCAGCAAGGTGGCGGTCAGTTCATCGGCGACAAGAATGAAACGTTCAGGCCACTGCCCGGTAATTTGCGCATTGTCGTCAAGATGGAATAGCAATCGTTGCCCAAGCGCCCGCAAATCCCCGGCACGCTCACGCAGATAGGTGTCCTGCAAATTGGAAAACTGCGCCGCGAAGCGTTCGATCACCAGTTTCACCGCCCATTGCGCCGCGTTGCCCGCGTCCACTTCCTGAAACAATTCACGCTTGAGGTGCGCATCATTCAGCAGATGGGAATACAAATCGAAAATCGCGGCGCTTTCTTTTTGGGCGCTGGCGTTAAACCGTTTGCTGAAGCGCCGAAACTCCGCTGTCGCGTCTTCTAACGCCTGCATCAGACGAGAACGTTCGCGTTCGTTATCCAGACTCGATGCGGGAAAAACTTGATCCAGGGAAGGCTGGCTGCAATCCTGCCATCCCGGTGCGATCGCCACGCCGGGTGAGGCTACCAGCGCGCTAATGCGCGTCTGGCGGTATTGGCCAAACAGCGTCTTGATCTGCGACAGAGAAAAAATGGCGGCCATTTGCGTCGCCAGCGTGACCATGAAGGATTCTTCATTCTTGTTAAACTGGCGATGCTCTCGCTGCTGGACGACCAATACCCCTAACAACTGACGACGATGAATAATGGGAACCCCCAGAAAAGAGCGGAAATGCTGCTCTTTTACCGCGGGGATATACTTGAAACTGGGGTGAGCCGGGGCATCAGCCAGATTAATCGGTTCGGCGCGCTGGCCGACCAGACCGACCACGCCTTGCCCAAATGCCAACGTAACGGTTCGACCGCGCGGTTTTTTTAAACCTCGCGTCGCCATCAGGTAGTAGCATTGGTGATCGTGGTCAGCCAGATAGATCGAACAGACCTCCGTGTCCATTGCCTGACAGGTTTCATTGACCAGAATTTCCAGCGCATCATTAAGGCGAGCCGCCGCCGCTACCTTTTCAACAATTTCTCGCAAGCGCGTGAGCATGATGTGCCTGAATTACCCTCTTTTTCGTCGGGAGCCAGACGGAGATGCCGACCGTGTCGCCGTACTCTCCTGAAGTTGTATTACCGGGCTGATAAATTCCTTCATTACACGACGGTAAACATCGCGTTTGAAAGATACAACCTGACGAACCGGATACCAGTAACTGACCCAACGCCAGCCATCAAACTCAGGCGTGCCACTGCTTTGCATATTGATATCAGACTCATTACACATTAACTGTAGCAGAAACCATTTTTGCTTTTGGCCGATACAGACCGGTTTAGTATCCCAACGCACCAAACGTTTCGGTAATTTATAACGTAACCAGTTGCGGGTAGACGCCAACACGCGGACATCTTTTTTCTTCAGACCCACCTCTTCAAACAGTTCACGGTACATTGCCTGCTCTGCGTTCTCACCGGGGTTGATCCCCCCTTGAGGAAACTGCCAGGAGTGTTGACCGTAACGACGGGCCCATAAGACCTGCCCCTGCCGATTACAAATTACGATACCAACGTTCGGGCGGTAGCCATCATCATCGATCACCGGACTACCTCGATATACTTTAAATGCAAAGATGACCTGATTGTTTCACACTCACGGCAGGCGGTAAACCACTGCTTAGCGCAGTTATCACTCTAATAAAAAGCAGATAACCCACAGATAGAACCAAAGTTATAAACATGCGCAACCAAAGAATGGCGGTTTATTCACTATTTCTGTGGACATCTTTGTGCAGAACCCATGAAAAAGTGAGTAAAACTTATTTTTTTCAGATAAAGAATTATCGAACTAATTAAAAAATAATCCTTTATTTTCATAAAATTAATTATCATCTGCACTGAAAACTCATTGCAAAGGATCCTGTATGAATTCTTATCAACGCGATGCTGGCGAAAGATCGTTCTATGTCGATTTTATCCACAGAGGCAACAACAACATCAGGCAATAAATAAGCAAAAACAGCAAAAATCCGTGACGTCAAGGCTGTAAATCAAACCAGTAATCCATCTTCACACGGGTTATCCAAGAAATCTGTGGATAACCTGGTGTAAGATCCTGTTCATTGTTGGTTTCTATACGTGCACAGTTTAAAAAAGCGCATCTCACGTTGGTTTTCGTATCGAAAAAAAGTTCTACGAATCATGCTATTATTGAATTCTTTAACAGCTTCGCACGCTGTGCGTTAATGTTTTTTACCCGCTGTGTTTTTTTTGAGCGACAAACGTCAGGTCAGACAGCCATGAATTCACCGTCCGTACTTACCGCGCCACCACATAACGAACAGGCATTGCTGCAACGCGCCCAGGCGCTCGCGGGCTATAACCTGGCTGAACTAGCCAGCATTGCGCAGTTGCCGCTACCCGCCAATCTGAAGCGTGATAAAGGCTGGATAGGCGTGCTGCTGGAGCGTTTCCTGGGCGCCAGCGCGGGCAGCAAGCCTGAGCAGGATTTCCCCGATATCGGTATTGAACTGAAAACCATTCCTATTGATGAGCAAGGTCGTCCGCTGGAAACCACATTCGTCTGCGTCGCCCCCTTGACCGGCAATAGCGGCGTTACCTGGGAAAACAGCCACGTTCGGCATAAACTGGCGCGTGTACTGTGGATCCCGGTGGAAGGTTCACGACCGATCCCCTTAGGCGAACGGCGGATTGGTACGCCCCTTATCTGGAGCCCCAACGAAGAGGAAGAGGAGCAACTGCGCCGTGACTGGGAAGAGTTAATGGACTTGATTGTGCTCGGTAAGGTGGAAAGCATCACCGCACGTCATGGCGAAGTGCTGCAATTACGTCCGAAAGCCGCCAATAGTCGTGCACTGACGGAGGCAATCGGTGAATTCGGGCAACCCATCATGACGTTGCCCCGTGGGTTCTATCTGAAAAAAACGTTCACCGCGCCTTTACTTGCTCGTCATTTTTTATGACGGTCTTCACACAATGGATTTCAGGAGTAAAGCGGTAACAATATCAAACCAGGAACCGCACATAGCAAAAAGATAAAGCGTTTCGTTAGCAACACTTTCACTTGCCCACTCACTGATGTAACGGCGTATAATGTCGTTTACGTTTCGTTTAAGGTGTATTGATACATGTTTGATTGGATTGTTGATCCGAATGCCTGGTTAGCGCTGGGAACGCTGACCATTCTGGAGATCGTTCTGGGTATCGACAACATTATTTTCCTGTCGTTGGTTGTCGCCAAACTCCCCAAAGCTCAACAAAATAAAGCACGCCGTATCGGTCTTATGGGCGCCATGCTGATGCGTCTTGGGCTGCTAGCCTCGATTGCCTGGGTGATCCGCCTGACCCATCCCCTATTCACCGTGCTGGGCAATGAGATTTCCACGCGCGACCTGATCCTGTTTTTCGGGGGCTTGTTCCTGATCTGGAAATCGAGCAAAGAGATCCATGAAACCGTGGAAGGAAGCTCGGTGGATCATGTGTCGCAGGTACACTCTTTCTTTGGCGCGATCGTACAGATCATGCTGCTGGATATTATTTTCAGTCTGGATTCGGTGATCACGGCGGTGGGCCTTTCCGACCATCTGTTTATTATGATGGCGGCTGTAATTATCGCCGTCGGTGTGATGATGTTTTCCGCCCGCACTATCGGCGAGTTTGTCGAACGTCATCCGTCCGTCAAAATGCTGGCGCTATCGTTCCTGATCCTGGTCGGCTTCACGCTGATTCTGGAAAGTTTCGATGTTCATGTGCCGAAAGGCTATATCTACTTTGCGATGTTCTTCTCGATGTCTGTTGAAGCCCTGAATCTGCTACGTGGCAAAAAGGCCAACGTGACGGACTGAACGGTTTCAATCCTCGCGCCTGTCAATCACGGCGGGCGCAATGGGAAAAAGCGGTGTCGAATCAGCGCGCCGCGTCATCTGCGCATCTTGTACCGTTAATGTCGTCTGACACATTTTCTCGATCGTGTTAACCAAAATTAACGCTTTCTCCATTAATTTTTTCCATTATTCCTACTTAATGTCGACAGACTCTTTGCTAGACTCAATGAATAACATTCAATTTTTTTGCTGACGAAAACAGGTAAAGATAACAATGAAAGTACGGGTAAAAATGGCGGCAACACTGGCGGTATTATTCACCCTTAGCGGCTGTTCGAGTCAGTATGTCATGGCGACAAAAGAGGGACAGATGCTGTTGACGCAAAGCAAGCCGGTTCTGGATAAAGAAACAGGAATGCTCAGTTACATTGATGAACAAGGCAACGAAAGACAGATTAACAGTAATAATATTTCTCAGATTATCGAACGCTGATTGCCGGATACCCTTCTCCCAGCCGAACACCATTACCACGCCGCCAGACAATAAAGAGGCTTTCCCCCATCGCGCGGCTTGGTTATAGTCAATTCAGGTGTGTCATCCCCAAAAATGCCAGGTTACAGGAAAGCGCCAACGCGCCTGTTTCCTGCAAGCTCACCGGGCATTGATGCATCGGTTATTTTCAGACATACAAGGAAGCTGGCAATGCAATATCACCGTATTCCCCATAGTGCTTTAGAAGTCAGTGTGCTGGGTCTTGGCACGATGACTTTTGGCGAACAAAACAGTGAAGCTGAAGCGCATGCACAGCTTGATCACGCCATTGCCGCTGGCGTTAACCTGATTGATACCGCAGAGATGTATCCTGTTCCGCCACGACCGGAAACCCAGGGGCTGACCGAAAGTTATATCGGTTCATGGCTGAAATCCCGCGGCGGACGTGAAAAACTCATTCTGGCAAGCAAGGTTAGCGGTCCGGCCCGCGGCAATGATAACGCTATTCGTCCACAACAGGCGTTGGATCGCAAAAACATCCGTGACGCGCTGGACGCCAGCCTTAAGCGCCTGAACACCGATTATATTGATTTGTACCAATTGCACTGGCCGCAACGCCAAACCAACTGTTTCGGTAAACTGGGGTACCAGTATACCGAAGACAAACCGGCAGTGACCCTGCTGGAAACGTTGGAAGCGCTGAATGAGCAGGTCAGAGCCGGTAAGATTCGTTACATCGGCGTTTCCAACGAAACGCCCTGGGGCGTGATGCGCTATCTGCATCTGGCTGAGAAACACGAATTGCCGCGCATCGTATCGATTCAAAACCCATACAGTCTGCTTAACCGCAGCTTTGAAGTGGGGTTGGCGGAAATCAGTCAGCATGAAGGGGTGGAACTGCTGGCGTACTCGTCGTTAGCGTTTGGTACGCTGACAGGGAAATACCTTAATGGCGCCAAACCTGCCGGCGCCCGTAATACGTTGTTCAGCCGCTTTACCCGTTACACTGCGCCTCATACTGAGTCGGCAATCGCCGAATACGTCGCGCTGGCGCGGAAACATGGACTGGATCCGGCGCAGATGGCGTTGGCTTTCGTCCGCCAGCAACCGTTTGTCGCCACTACCTTGCTGGGGGCCACCTCGGTGGAGCAACTCAAGATCAACCTGGCGAGTCAGGATCTGCGGTTAAATAGCGAGATTCTGGACGAACTGGACGCGATCCACCGCCGCTTTACGATCCCGGCGCCGTAATTTCCGCCCATATCGTTTGATACGCCGTTCCTAACGGAGCAGCGTATCGCCATACTCACTCAGAATGTCGCGCTGAACTGCATCCTGACGCTGTCGTCACGCGTATTTTTCCCCAACATGCCCTGATAACCCAGCGACAGTTTTCCGCTTTGCGTCAGACCCAAAGACATCCCTGCACGCAGCAGCAAGGTATCGCGATCGGCGCCGGACTTGATGGTGAATTCGTCGCCACGCGCAAAACGCAGCCGCATTTGATTATCATCAGCCATCATACGGCGCTGGTAGCCTGCATCCGTGTAAAAGGCGACCGGCAGCGGGGAGGAAAAGCGCAATTCACTGCGTAGACCCAGCGTGGAAAACGCTGTGCCGCCAGTCTGTTTGCGCCAGTTCAGCGCCGCCTCGCCGCCATTTTCCCGTGCGCCGGGCATGCTCATCCAGACATAAGCCGCGTTGCCATAAGGCTCAAGGCTAAAATGATCGTTAAACGCAAACCGATGACTGCCCTCAGCAAAGCCCTGCGCCAAATGAGCGCGGTATTTCGATCGCGCCCGACTCTCCAGCCCCGGCACGGTGATCGAACGTTCGCTTGCCATATCCAGATAGCTATATGTTATACCGCTGCGGATATCCATCCCCCACTGCTTGCTACCCCAGAAACCTGCGAGATGATAGGCGGTGACATCCGTGCTGGACGCACGTTCATCGATTTTGATTTTGCTTTTCTCACTGCCGAGCGCAAAACCCAGGGTACTGTTTTCACCGATTGCGTTACCATTACCGATTAAAAAACCATAACCGCTGTGCGTCACCTGGGCGAACCCCGGCTGTTTATCCACCTGCCCTTCATTAGCCCAGGAACTCAACCACAAGGCATCCGCTTTTCCTGCATGCATTGAGCTATTGATTACGTCGCGCATATAACGGCTACGCTGGAACATGGCGGAACGGGACGCGGCATAAATCTCACCGTTGAGGTTATCAAATGCGGCGCGGGCGGCTTCTTCACTTCTTGTGTCGGCTATCACCGCAAAAACCCGACCACGCTTCTGACTGTCAATCGCCTGAGCGACAGCGCTTTGATTACGATTTTGCGCCACGTCGTTGAATGGCCGACTATTACGCGCCACCTCCAGATAAGCCTGCTGGTCGCTGTAGCTCAGCGTATCGGTCAGAAAAAGCGTCTGGCGGGGCGAGGTCAGCGGATCGAAGGCCCCGGTTAGCTTACCGCCCACATTGACCAGCGAAAAACGCTCGCCAAACGCCTGCGGATAAGCGCTTGTCAGCATGACCTTTCCCGCCAGATGCGCGTCCTGCGTGACCCTCAGGCTATCCGTTCTGCCCTGTTCATCAACCTCAAACGCATAGATGCCGCCTTGCCGGAAAGTCACATTGCCTACGGTCAATGTCCCAATGGAAGTGCCGGGCGAGAGCGTGGCGCCGTCATCAACCGTCACGCTGCCGGCAATCTTGCCGTGACCGCTCAGCGTCGCGGCGGATTGTACCCAGACATCGCCAGCCAGACTGCCTGTTCCCCCCGCGACAGCGCCGACCACAATCTCGCCGCCCTGGATGATGGTCGGCCCGGCATAGCGGTTATCGCCCGTCAGATAAAGCGTGCCATCGCCTTGCTTACGCAAACCGACGTCACGTCCAAACAGCGTGCTTTCAGGATTTTGATTACGAACCTGAGCAATATCATTACGCCAGGCGCTATCTACACCCTGGGTATCAACGCCATACAAAGCATACTCGCCGCCGGTCGCCCCGCCGCCAATATCATCATCGCTCAGCCGCCGCGCATTCAGCGCGCCCGGCCCCTGCACGGCTTTATAAGCGTTCACGATCCCCTGGCCGAACAGCGATTGATAGTCGTTTTCAGGAAGCACGGTGATATTCTGTTCGCTGGATGCGGTGAGGATCATGTCTCGCAACCGTTCCTTCACTTCTTCGGGGGTTTGTTCTGTGATTAATGAGCCAAGCAGAACATTTATCTCATCTTCAGTAACTGTGACATCGCGTTGGGTTGAATAAAATTTCAGCGTGATATCGACCAGATTCAGATCGCCATCGTATTCGTTGCGTGTCAGCATTATCGCTTTAGGACGATTATCGCCGCTCAACGGCGTCGCGGTGGAAAGCAAGACATCGGCAATCTGTTTACCGTCCAGATAGGGAAACGCTTCGCTAACCAGCGCGCCGACGCCCGCTACGTAAGGTGCGGAAAACGAGGTGCCACTCAACCTGGTATACGTGTCCTCGCCTATGGTGGTGGAGACTTCCACCCCTGGCGCCAGCAGGCTGTATTCGCTAGCCCCCAAAGCCAGGTTACTGAACGAAGCGATAAACGCCGCGCTATTTGAAGATTGCCGGGGATCATACGTCATCACGTTGAGCCAGTTGTTGCCAATTCGGTTCTCCCGACCAGTGACGTCCAACCACGTCGGCAACCCGGCCAGCAACGCGGGCGTCAGATGTCCCTCGTTTCCTGCGGAGACAACCATCAATTTTCCGCGTGATGTGATACCTTCCGCCAACTCGGTAAAACCGGGAATCAAAATATTGTCTATCTCGTCCTTGATTTCGGGAGAATAGCTGTCGATATTGTCATAATAGAGTTCAAAACCCCAGCTGTTATTGATGATTTTCACATCCGGGTATTCCGCGATTTCCCCCATCGCCTGCGCCAGACTACCAATGCTGAGATCGGTGCCGAGCGCCAGCAGGTTGGCATTGTATGCAACGCCCTGTACGCCGGCATCGTTCTTCGCCTCGCCTATCACCCCTGCAACGGCGCGACCGTGCGGCGATCTATCGGCAGGAGTGCTGATCCAGCGCGTTCTGTCATCCACCCGGCCCAGAAACTCCGCCCCTGACAAATCGGCACTGGTATCAATAATCCCCACCGTTACGCCCCGACCACTAAATCCCAGTGCGTAAGCATCCGCCGCCCGCATCGAATCCAGCGACGCACCGTTGCTCAGATATTCCGGCGTTCGAAAATCATCCGCGGTAGCCGCCCGCAATGGCGTAGCCGGAAAACAAGCCATCACCCATAGTGCGCCCGTCCACCACCGGGACCACTGACTGAATCTCGTTTTATGACTGATGACATTTTGACATGAAGTGTGCGTTCCATGCTCGAAGCCAGGAATAACCCTGGAAAAAATTTCCATGTACCCTCCATAGTATTTCACATCACAGATAAAGACTGTCCTTAACGGCTTACGTTATAGCTTATTAGCATTACGAAAAGAAAAAATTATGAAACCATAATAATTGTAAAAAAATACGATCCAATAAAATCAAAAGGCAATATATGAAAATGCTGCCTTTTGATAATCGATTGAAAATGATTACAATAATCTACTTAATTGACTGCAATAAATTGTTACGTTTGTTTTCCAATGTAGTGACGCGCTGGCACACATCACGGCCAAACTGTTGAAATTCCATTTCTTGATTGTTCCACTCAGTCTGAATCGCTTTTTGTAAACCGCCGAGATTGCCCATCATCGCCTGTAACGGGTTGCCGCCGCTGGACATCTGTTTTACGCCCATTTCATTGAGACTGTCCTGCAAGACGCCGCCCATGCTCTGCTGCACCAGTTGCTTGCCATCCTGCTCGACCTGTTTGATCGCCTGATGGTGGAAGGTCAATCCGTCGCTGCGGTGTTCAATGATGCGGTTCATCTGCTGCTTGAGTTGCTTATCGAGCGTCGTCAACCGGTTACGCACATTACTATCGCTGCCTAACTCCTGCACAATGATTTTATCCAGCGCGACGCGCGCTTTTTCCAGACGCTGCCTCGCCCCCTGATCGATCCACGGGATCTGCTGGCGCAGATCTTCCTGATAGGCTTTAGACTGCCGGCGTTGCTCGGCATTCAACGTCAAGGACGTGCCGTTACGTACCATATCTCCCTGCGGTGAAATCTGTAAATTCCCACTGGCGCCAACCACCTGCACCTGCTGCGGACTGATGATGATATCGTCCTGCGGGTTAACGCTACACTGATAGGCGGCCTGAGCCTGCCAGGACATTAACATCAGTAAACCGAGAGTCATTTTACGCAACATATTTTCTCCTGAAGAAACAACGACGGAGGCGGGGAGAATCGCTAGCCGGACGAAAAAGGCCGAATAACGATGGCGTTACTCAGCCGCGCCCTGATTTACAACAGTTGTTCGGGTAAGTCCCACCAGATGTCAAACAGATCGCTGACTTTAACATCAGTCAGTTTCTGCTCTTCCAGCCAGCGGCTGACCAGTTGACGGTGTTCATCGGTGCAATGGCCGATCTTCTGCAAACAGATCAATCCTTCCCATTGCAGATAACCGCTGCCTTCAAACGCCAGGCCATTCGGTTCAATGACGTCATCAACGAATTTATCCATCATGCGATCGATATCTTCAACGCTGGTTCCTTGCGGGAAACGCCAGCTAACGGAAAAGCCTAGTTCCTGAAACTCATCAATGTGCAATTTTTTCCGTAAACGACGGCTACGAGCTTGTGCCATATTAATTCATCCTCTCAAACATAAGATCCCAAACGCCATGCCCCAAACGCTGGCCGCGAGCTTCAAATTTCGTCAGCGGACGTGATTGCGGCCGCTCAACATAGTCATTATTGTCAGAAAGGTTGCGATAGCCTGCGACAGCGCTCATCACTTCGAGCATATGTTGCGCATAAGGTTCCCAGTCTGTAGCCATATGGAAGACGCCGCCGATGTTTAACTTGCGTCGCACCAGTTCCACAAAAGGCGTCTGCACGATGCGGCGTTTGTTATGCCGGGCTTTATGCCACGGATCAGGGAAGAAAAGCTGCACCATCGACAGCGAACCGTCGGGGATCATGTTTTCCAACACTTCCACCGCGTCATGGCACATGACGCGCAGGTTGCCGATATCCGCCTCATGCGCTGACGCAAGACAGGCGCCCACGCCGGGCAGATGCACCTCAATTCCCAGGAAATTCTGTTCTGGATGTTGCGCGGCCATGCTCACCAGCGACGCGCCCATGCCAAAACCAATTTCCAGCACCACCGGCGCTTCACGACCAAACAGCGAGCTAAATACCAGCGGTTCCGTCTGATATTCCACGCCCATCACCGGCCAATAGTTATCCAGCGCTAATTGTTGCCCGTTGGTCAGACGTCCCTGACGACGAACAAAACTGCGTATCCGACGCAGTGGGCGCCCGTTTTCATCAAATTCCGGCGAGATGACATTGTTAATCATAAAGCGTGCTTACTGGCTGTCCGATTTCATTAAGGAAACGCGCATTATGCAAGGATACTGTGGTTTAGCAAGTCCGCCGCCTCGGAAAGTTCCGGTTTACAGCATCATGACTCTGTGCTGGAATCGCTGTCAGACTTTTACCTGCCGGATAGTGATCCCATTTTATGATGCAAGCGCAACAGTTCGCGCACCAGGTGCTGGACTGGTATCAGCGTTATGGCCGCAAAACCCTGCCATGGCAGCTTGAGAAAACGCCCTATAAAGTATGGCTGTCCGAAGTGATGTTGCAACAAACTCAGGTCGCCACAGTCATTCCCTATTTTCAGCGCTTCATGGCCCGCTTCCCTGATGTTAACGCTCTGGCGAATGCGCCGCTGGATGAAGTGCTGCACCTGTGGACCGGGCTGGGCTATTACGCTCGCGCCCGCAATCTGCACAAAGCCGCGCAAACCATCGCTTCCCGACACGGCGGCGTGTTCCCCACCACATTTGATGAGGTGGCCGATTTACCCGGCGTCGGTCGCTCCACCGCCGGCGCTATTCTGTCTCTATCGCTGGGACAGCACTACCCGATCCTGGACGGCAACGTAAAACGCGTACTGGCGCGCTGCTATGCGGTTGATGGCTGGCCGGGTAAAAAAGAGGTCGAAAAACGGCTGTGGACATTAAGCGAAGCGGTAACCCCAGCTGGCGGCGTCAGCCAGTTCAATCAGGCGATGATGGATTTGGGCGCAATGGTGTGTACCCGCAGTCGTCCCAAATGCGAACTGTGTCCGCTCAATAAGGGCTGTATCGCTTATGTCAACCAGAACTGGGCGCAGTATCCCGGCAAAAAGCCTAAACAAACGCTGCCGGAGAAAACCGGCTGGTTTCTGTTGCTGCAACAAGGCTCAAAAGTATGGCTGCAACAACGCCCTGCCGTGGGTCTGTGGGGCGGATTATTCTGCTTTCCGCAATTCAGCGCACGCCATGAATTGGAACAATGGGTGCAACAACGCGGTCTGAACGTTAACGCACTCCAGCAACTGAACGCGTTTCGTCACACATTCAGCCATTTCCATCTGGATATCGTGCCGCTCTGGTTGCACGTCGGCGAGCAGGATCGTTCACTACAAAGGTCCCGCATGGATGAAGGCGCAGGTCTCTGGTATAACTTAGCGCAGCCGCCTGCTGTCGGGTTGGCAACCCCGGTTGAACGCCTGCTGCGGGAATTGGCCCAGCCGCAGTCAGCATGATGATTGAATGCCTGCGTAATTAATGAGGAACAAGCATGAGCAGAACGATTTTTTGTACTTTTTTACAACGTGATGCCGAAGGGCAGGATTTTCAGCTTTATCCGGGCGAACTGGGGAAACGCATCTATAACGAGATCTCCAAAGAAGCCTGGGCGCAATGGCAAACCAAGCAAACCATGCTGATCAATGAAAAGAAACTCAGCATGATGAACGTCGACGATCGCAAACTGCTGGAACAGGAAATGATCAAATTCCTGTTTGAGGGGAAGGACGTACATATCGAAGGCTATACGCCCCCGAGTCATTGATACCGCAGGGTCCGACGATCCTGTTACGTCTTTCATTCCGACACGGCTTTTTATATGAAGAAAACTTTAGCTTTGCTGGTTATCGCGCCGTTACTCATCTCCTGCTCAGGGAGCAAAGATAACGCCGTCAACGAACAATTTATCAAGGATACCAATGCGTTCGATATTCTGATGGGGCAGTTCGCCCACAACATTGAGAATATCTGGGGTATGAACGAAGTCCTGATCGCCGGACCGAAAGATTACGTAAAATATAGCGACCAATATCAAACACGCAGCCATATCAATTTTGATGCCGGTACGATCACCATTGAGACTATTTCGGCGACCAATTCCGTCGCCAGCTTGCGTCAGGCGATTATCACCACCTTGCTGATGGGTGACGACGCCACCAACACCGATCTTTACTCCGACGCCAATGATATTCAGATCAGCCGCGAACCGATGCTTTATGGGCAGGTGCTGGACAACACCGGGCAGCCGATCCGCTGGGAAGGCCGCGCCGCCAGCTTTGCCGATTATCTGATCCAGAACCGCTTGCAGAAACGAAATTCCGGGTTGCATGTCATCTGGTCCGTCACCATTCAGTTGGTTCCCAACCATCTGGACAAACGTGCGCACAAATATCTGCCGCTGGTGCGTAAAGCTGCCGAGCGCTACGGCATTGAAGAATCGCTTATTCTGGCGATCATGCAGACGGAATCCAGTTTCAACCCCTATGCGGTCAGCCGCTCCGACGCACTCGGTCTGATGCAGGTCGTCCAGCACAGCGCGGGCCGTGATGTATTCAAAATGAAAGGAAAGTGGGGACAGCCCAGCCGTAGTTATCTGTTTGATCCAGAAAACAACATTGATGCCGGTACTGCCTATCTGTCGATTCTGAAGAACAACTATCTGGCCGGAATTGCAGACCCAACCTCGCGGCGTTATGCGGTGATCACCGCTTATAACGGCGGCGCGGGCAGTGTCCTGCGGGTGTTCTCCAGCGACCGGGATCGGGCGGTGGGAATTATCAATAACATGTCGCCCAGCGATGTTTATCAGACGCTGACCACCAAACATCCGTCAGGCGAGTCTCGACGATATCTGTACAAAGTGAATACGGCGCAGAAAAATTATCGTCGCTAGCGATTATTTCAATCATTCTGGCTGGGCCTCTGACATGGATGACCAAAGGCTCAGTATCATAAAACCACCTGACCGCATAAGGGAACTGGCATGCCCGCGATACCGCTACCGTTTATCACCGCGTTTCTGTTAATCGTCCTTTTCCTGCGAATTCGGCATATTAACGGCAAGGCGCGTTCGACAAAAACAGAAACCGCGTTTATTGCCGCCAGTTGTCTTACTATCACCCTGTGCGGATTCCACTGGGGAACATCGCTTTCACTGCCAGCCTTTTTTCAACCGATTGTCGCAGCCTCTGTGCCGCCGCTGTTTTGGCTTTGCGCCAAACCAGTCAATAACGACAGCAAACCGTTGGTACGCTACTTTCGGCATCTGCTTCCCGTGATCGGCGTGGCTCTCCTGGTCACCATGAGAGCCCACATCAACTTGCCGCTGCTCGATTTATCGCTGCTGATGATTTACGCCGGCTATGGCACGGCGTTGGTTCACTCGTCATGCGCTATTCCATCGGCATCCCCCCGGTGGAAAAAAATACGTTTTCTGGCGGGCGTTTATTTCATCTGCTCGGGGATGGCCGATATCGCCATCGCGCTGGATCTGGAGATTTTTGGCGGCAGGCGGGCGCCGGGAATGATTGCCGCCGCCCACATTGCCACGCTGATTGTTCTGACTTTGCTTATTGTGACCACGGACCCTTCTCTGGCGGAAACGGCTGAGAAAAATAGAGACGGCGTCGAAATACAGCCTGCCAGCCCTGAAGATCGGGCGCTGGCAGACAAACTGGATCAATTGATCCGTACCCACAATCTCTATACCGATCCCACGATGACGATCCAACGCCTTGCCCGACGGCTGGGCATCCCCACCCGGCAACTATCGGAAGCCATTAATCGCGTTTACGGGCGTAATATTTCTCAGATCATGAATGGCTATCGTATTAATGAAGCCAGGCGGTTACTCAGCCAGACCGATTCACGCATCATCGACATCATGTTGGCCTGCGGCTTCCAGACCAAATCAAACTTCAACCGGGAGTTTTTAAAATTCACGGGGATGTCCCCCAGCCACTGGCGACGCGCCAACACCTCATCAACATCCGCTAGTTCTGCTGCCACGTCCGCGTCAGAAAGCCGTTGATCTTCTCGATCAGCGCACGATGAATGGCCTCGCGAGAACCCGTTGCGCCATCCGTGCAGATAATGCCTTCGCCCGGTTCTGAAGCATTGATGAGTGCTGCCGCGCCCGGCTTGCAGAGTTGCATAAAGCTAAAGTGCGTGGCATCAGCGATTTCCTGATATTGCGCCTTATTCGCCGGCAAATACCGCATCAGATAGCGTGATTCGAGCGAGGCGGGCAAAGCCGGGTCGGGAACGCCGGCGGCGATAACCAGTACCGGCACCGGCATGGCCGCCAGACTCATTGGGGTAAACCCTCTTGCCAGCCCCAGATCCAACGCAACGACCGCGCTGACCCGTTGGTCCCGCGCAGACGCATCAAGCCGCGCTCTCGACGTTTCATCCTTTCCGGCGCCAATCGTCAGATAGATCTTGCAGGAGGCGAGTTGCTTTTGCGTCACGCAGTCCTTTGCAAACCGTTCGGCGTTAAAACGCGCGCCAGCCATGGCTAATGCCGTCCATCCGCCCAGCGAATGCCCGACAACGGCAATCTGCCCGGATGAAATATTACCGGCGATGGCTGAATCCGTCTGTAAGGCGGTAATCACCCGGCTTACATCGTCAGGCCGCAGCCAAAGTTTCGCCGCCGCCGCAGGTTTCATATCAAAGGATGTCGTGCCGGGATGATTAGGCGCGGCAACCACATACCCTTTTTGCGCCAGCGCATGGGCCAGCCAAAGCTGATTGCGCCAACTTCCGCCATAACCATGGGAAATAATCACTAAAGGATGTAAACCGGCCTGCGGTTGCGGCTGCTTAATCACCGGTACGCCGAAGAAAGCGGGATTTTCGCCAAGAGATTCGCTTTCCCCGGCCGCATCGGTCGGATAGAGCACCGCCACGCTGAGCGGCCGACCCTTGTTTTCGTCGGCCAAGTCCAGATGCCGATACCCCACGGATGAAGATGCCAGCAACGGGAAACACAGCAGACAACTCCAGGTAAAAACGATAAATAAGAATTTCATAATTGAAAGCTCCGACAGAAGCCCAACAAAGCTCACAGCACAGAAGACGAATAGGCCAGCGATGTGAAAAATGCAAGGCATAGGAATGAACGGCGCCTTTTTACTGAGAATGACCGTCAGAAGCGACCTAAAACACTATTTAGTACCTTTTATTTTGAACCAGGAGCCTGGCGGC
Organism: Brenneria izbisi; assembly: GCF_025840185.1. Classification (GTDB taxonomy): domain Bacteria; phylum Pseudomonadota; class Gammaproteobacteria; order Enterobacterales; family Enterobacteriaceae; genus Brenneria; species Brenneria izbisi. Next base: position 56,618 of record NZ_JAMPJU010000007.1, on the reverse strand, counting down.
ATTTTGTGCCATTACGTTCTAATCGGCAAAACCGGCTTAAGAAATCCATATAAAACAAAGAAATAAAAGATTGAGCTTTAATGAATTATTAAATAAGACATGATTAACTACAGATAGACAGGCAAGTTTCATCAAAATGAGACGCAAGAACGGCAATCCGCCGCCATCTGACTCATCAAGACAAACAAGCCCGGATAACCGGGCCTGGGATGATTACCGCTCAATCACATGACCATACAGACGTTTGCTGCCGTCTTCTTCGGCGACGCTGTATACGCCCTGTAACTCAGGAGAGAACCCCGGCAGCAGATTGATCCCCGCTTCCAACGCCAGGAAGTAACGTTGAACCGCCCCGCCCCAGATTTCTCCCGGCACCACACACAACACGCCCGGCGGATAAGGCAACGCGCCTTCCGCCGCGATACGGCCAGCGGCCTGCGCGATTGGCACCAGTTCTATCTCGCCCCGGACAAAAGCGCTGTTTGCTTCTTGCGGCAGCATCGCCGCCTGCGGGAAATCCGCTTTACGGAACATTGCTTTTTGCAAATCTTTCACGTTGTGGCTGGCATAAAAATCATGCATTTCCTGACAGAGTTGCCGCAGCGTATAACCCCGATAGCGCTGCTCATATTTCTGATACAGGCTTGGCAACACCTCGCTCAGCGGCGCATCGCGAACAACCATGTCTTCAAAATGCACCAGCGCGTCCACCAGACGCTGTAGTTTCAGGCTGTCTTCCGCAGGTGTCAGCAGGAACAGGATCGAGTTCAGATCGCATTTTTCCGGGATAATGCCGTATTCGCGCAGGTAATTCGCCAGAATGGTGGCAGGAATACCAAAATCGGTATATTCGCCGCTGATCGCATCAATACCCGGCGTGGTTAACAGCAACTTGCAAGGATCGATAAAATACTGATCCTGCGCATATCCTGCAAATGAGTGCCACTTTTCGCCCGGTTCGAAGTTAAAGAAACGCACATCATGCGCAATCACGTCCGTTTCATGATCCTGCCAGGGAAGCCCCGCCACCGTGGTGGGAACAAACGGCTTAATCAAAGAACAACGCGACAGCAACTGCTTGCGCGCATCAATGCCGAGTTTGACGCAATCCAGCCACAAACGACGCCCGCTGTTGCCTTCGTGCATTTTGGCATTCACATCCAACGCCGCGAACAGCGGATAGAACGGGCTGGTCGAGGCATGCAACATGAATGCATTATTGAACCGCTTATGATTACAGAAGCGTTTTTGTCCTTTGATGTGGGTATCTTTCTTATGCACTTGCGAAGTCTGGGAAAAGCCCGCCTGCTGCTTATGCACCGACTGCGTAACAAAGATCCCCGGATCGTTTTCATTCAGTTCAAGCAGAAGCGGCGAGCACTGCTCCATCATCGGAATAAACTGCTCATACCCCACCCACGCGGAATCAAACAGAATGTAATCACATAGATGGCCGATGCTGTCCACCACCTGACGCGCGTTATAAATTGTGCCGTCATAGGTGCCAAGCTGGATCACCGCCAAACGAAACGGACGCTGCTCACCCGCGCGTTGCGGCGCGACTTCACGCACCAGATTACGCAGATAGGCCTCATCGAAACAGCGGGCATCAATACCGCCGATAAAACCGAAAGGGTTACGCGCCGTTTCCAGGTAAACAGGCGTGGCCCCAGCCTGAATCAGCGCACCATGATGGTTGGACTTATGGTTATTACGATCGAACAAAACCAGATCGCCACGGGTCAGCAGCGCGTTTGTCACTACCTTATTCGCCGCCGAAGTGCCATTCAGCACAAAGTAGGTCTTATCGGCGTTGAAAACACGCGCGGCAAACTTCTGCGCCTTTTTCGCCGCACCTTCGTGGATCAGCAAATCGCCGAGTTTGACGTCAGCATTGCAGATATCGGAACGGAAAATATTTTCGCCATAAAAATCAAAAAATTGCCGACCAGCAGGATGCTTGCGGAAAAACTGCCCCCCCTGATGGCCCGGACAGGCGAAGGTCGTATTCTTCATCTCGACATACCGGGTCAACGTATCGAAAAATGGCGGCAGCAACGCATCCTGATAACCTTGCGCCGCTTGTTCCAGCACGTCCGCATGTTCGCCAGCATCATCCAACAGTAACCACTCGCTGCCTGTCGGCAACATTTCAGACAGTGAATCCGCATCATTATCCCTGACAACAAAAGCAGGAATAGTAAAACCGGTGTGATGCAATATCGACAGAATCCCAATGCGGACCTCTTCAATAGAAACCACCACCGCCGCCACATCAGTAAAATCTGTCTGACTCAGCGCAACAATTTCACGTGTCGTGATTAAACGGCTGGCAACCGCCCCATTCGCCGCAATTTTTAACTGTTTCATTTAACCAAATCCAAACGGTTAAGGATGAGTGTACGTGCCTGGAAGACACAGCGCAGGGATAACAATCCCGACCAATCACAATATCAATCACTACGACAAACGTATGATTCCCACAATCATGACTGTAGGTTAAGAATGGAAAAGCTGAAGCCAGCACCATCCGATAGACATCAGTAAAATCAGAGGGGAGCTCTATTTTTACTCATGCCTAACAGTGAGCATACGAACGCCTCACCGCATGGTGGCAGGGGATAATCGACAGGAAAAAACGCGAACGACACGACTAAAACGGGAAATAGGCCATGACATCATCAAAGATCCGGCGCATTGATTTCGCACCATGAACAATGAATCCGACATATCAGGCAGCCCCTCTTTTTAGCCTCAGGTGAACAGGGAGTTCAAGCGAACGGAAAGTGAAAAACCGCGCAATATTGGCATTATTTTTCATCAAATTCAAGAAACGGCAGCCCACCTTTTTTCAGTGAAGTATGGAGCAGCCTCAAGGTCGCGGCACAAATAAAATAATGCGCATCCTGATAAGCAAAAAAGAGAAGAGAAACAACGAAAGAACCTCATTTTGCCTGAAAATAGAGCAAGCACGCGGCTTTGTGACAGAAACCCGTTGACGACGCGCACCCAATACGGTTTAATGCGCCCCGTTGCCCGGATAGCTCAGTCGGTAGAGCAGAGGATTGAAAATCCTCGTGTCCTTGGTTCGATTCCGAGTCCGGGCACCACTTCTTCAGAGCCTGTTCGTTAAGAGATGAGATCCTTAACGGGCATGAAAAAAGTACCCGAGTCGTCTTCATGTAGATGGTTGGAGCATTTACATCGTGGATTGAACATACGGGACTTAAGAACCAGAGGCATTTTCCAGATGCCTCTGGTTTCTCTCGTCTTTCCGAAATGAATTTTTACAGTGCCACGTCGGTTGTGTCAATCTTGTGTAAAGAAAATTACGAGATTTTCATCATAAACCAGTAAAACGCACACCCTTACTGCCAAACTCTTGCTCCAGTGCATTCCTGACAATATCCATGTTCCCTTCCACGTATTCCAACGTCACGCTAACATTCGAGTGTCCCAAGAGCGTCTGAACAATTTTGAGGTTACGATCCGGTGATTTCATCATCTCGGTTGCGATCGTATGCCTGAATCTGTGTGGGCTTATCGTGCAACGACATTCCACAGACAGTCGACGAAAAAAAGCCCGCATTGGTGGAGGATCCATGTTTTTGGATATTTTGGATACATTGCTTTTCCGCCCTTTAAACAGGTGAACATTGAAAAGCTGATCCCCCATGTTCGCATCCTGATTAAGAGCGGCATTATAAAGTCGCTCCAGACGTGGTCTTAGCGGTGTTGTAATGGGAACAATATGCTCCTTATGATTTTTAGACGCTTCTGGCCGCAGGTTTATCCAGCCCTCGTCCAGATTGACGTCCTCCAGACGGATGTGTAGCAGCTGGTTTTGCCTCATGCCCGTATAGCGCAGCGTATCGATGACAGTCAGCCAGAACCAGGCTGGGCGTAGCGCACTTCGGAAATCACAATCCTCTAACTCTTTTTCTTCTCTGGCTTCCATCACCAAATAGATTTTTCTGATCTGTTCTTCTGATAGCGTTTTTTTACGCTTAACATCAGGCCTGGCTACCACACTGTTAAAGGGATTCTCTTTCATTTGTACAAAATCATATTTCATCGCGTGATTAAAAATGGCACGCATATGAGCTACGCGGTTATTCCATGTGATAGTAGAGAGCTGGCGCTCATTCAACAAATGCCTGCGCCAACTAAGTACAATGTGGCGATCTACATCAGCCGGCAGGACTTTCTCTCCCGTAAATCGTAAAAAAAGATTCAGGACTTTCCTGTAGCTTATTTCGGTTGCAGGTCGTAAAGGCTTACTAAAAAAGTAATCCTGAATGATATCTTCATAGGTTACAGTCATTATCTTATTTCCTTATAAAAACTAATTTAAAATTAAAAAACTCACTTATTGGGCGATAGCCAGCTACTATCTGGCGGACATGCCCCCTTATCAAAAATCAATTCAGATGCAATCATATACCCCGACATTTTTGTATAACGACCCTCTTTATTTTCATTTTCATATTTTCGATAAATATAAATTCCCTTTCCGCTTCGAGAATAATGTCGATTAAGGCTTTCAAAATTCTTTTGAAGCGTATCCTTATCGATAGAAGAATCATTACAGATAGAAACAAAACGATAAAAACAGTCTGGCGTTTGCAGGAAAACATACTGGCTCATAATATGAACCAGACTATCCGAGTTATTTATCGTCAATGAACCATCCCTGACAGCATTCACCAGCCACTCCCAAAATAGTTCCTCCTGAGGGACTGGTTTTTCTTCTACTTCATTCGTTTCATTTGATGAAGTGATACTGACATCTGTAGTCGACGTAACTGGTACCGTTGCAGTTAATTGTTGGTCAAGAACACTCAGTAAATCGACAGTAGCTGGGGAGTGAATCTGTGATTCATCAGTCCCTAATGAACTGTCGGATAAATCATCCTGATCGATTGCAGATACCAGCGCAGAAGCAACAGGTTGTGCTTTCTCTAATTGATTATCATTATAATTATTATCATGTGAATCAATGGGTGGTGAAGTCGGTGTTACAGTACTCTGCTCCACGTGTATTACAGGAGGATTTTGTTCTATAGTAACAGTAGAAATCGCCAGTTCAGCAGCGACCGGGAGCGTAATATCATTCGTATTGATGCCGCACTTTCCCCTGGCGTTTAGCACAATCGCATTCAATATACCTGCTTCAGTTTTTCTTCCAGACAAATAGACCAGAAGTAAATCCAGAATATGGGGCCAGCGAGCCAGCCATGTTATGCCTGAAGAAGGTATCAGTCGTAACGCAACCGCCGCACTTCTGGCATAAGCATCGCACGGATTCGCCTCAAATCTGACCCGCCATGGAGCGTCAGGAACAGACAGACCAGGGATCCACGTTCCGTTTTGCACAACAACCTTCAACCCCGATAATCGCTCCATGTTATGCAGCAACGCAGCCCAAAAAATCGCTGAGGCCCAGGCTGAACTTTGCGCTGCCTGCTCTTCTGGTTGCGCACCAGGAGGAAGCATATATCCCCTGGAAAGCCTGACTGCGCATACAGAAACGTCCAGGGCCATGTCCAAAAACCCCCCCGTACGACAGTATTTCTCCTCGTTGTCGAGGGGTAATTGCTGAACCGTAACCGCCAGAGATTTCACCATTTGGAGCCAGTAAACATCCCACACTTCCTGAGAAAACGGACTGTTATCCCACAGTTGCTGGAGTACACGTTTCCTTTCTGGGGTAGACAATAGCTCATCCGCGTTTTGTGGATTAAACCACCCGTCCACCTGTTGAAGTGGTATCGGCTTAGTTTCCGGGCCATGACCCGCCTTACTTCTGAGCCACTTTAACATGCAAGACCTTATGTTTAATCGGGGGGGAAAGTGGCATTACGCTATGTTTTATCCCTCACTACACAAGCGAAAAGTGTATATAGAACAACATCCATTAAGACCTTGAAGTTTTCTTTTTACTTCTCGTGAAGAATTCCGTAATGCAACAACGAGCCTAACGTGCCTGAATACGGACCTTTTAGAAGGAGAAGTCATGAGAAATAAACTTATCATTTCAGGAATTCTCGGATGTTGGGGCATAGCATGCGAATTGGTTACTATAGCCATGACAGATCTGACAGAAAGACCGCATTCGCTGGTCGTAGTGGCTCTGTTTCTCCCCTTGTTCTTTTCCCCGTTACTCCTTCGACCAATCTCAATCATCATCAGTAGTTTAAAAACACAAGCATTTCAATGTAATAAGAGACAGATCCGTTATCACATTCATCTGAATCCCTGGGCAAAAACAGGCGGATTAACAATGCATCGCCTCGATTTCTACTGGTCAGGGTTGATGACGATCACATCAACGACTTTGGAAAAAGAGAACGCCATCGTAGTGATGTCCTCCCACTTACTGAATTCATGGAGGGTAGCCCGACTGCGTCAACGTTTCCCCGGGCCGGACTATCACTTCCATGTCATTCGGAGAACGGTCGGAGTAACTGAAGCAATCGGACTGCAAATAGAGGTCTTTCTGAAAGAATGGCGCTGGTTTTATCCGGCAACAACAGGATCCATTGTGGTTATCAAAAGGAAAAAGAATTTTCAGCAGGCAGAAAACAATTAACGCTTCACGCAGGATTCCCATGTATTCAAAATCAATACATAAACGTAGTCGATCTGAATGATCGAAATTACTCGTTATACATACGTCAGGTGAAATATTAGTCTGGATACAGAGGCCAGAACAGAGCCTGAATGGACAGGAAAGGTAAAATGAAGATCGCAAATAGTACATTCACGTCAATTATGGCCGGTATGTTAATCAACGTGGATGCAGGCATGTTACGTGAAGAAGCGGAAAGCAGTAAAGGACTCCCTCTTCAGCCAACATCCATCCGTTACCGTCCTAAAGTTAAAGCGGTGCTGGACGTGCTTTCTGAGCGTATGGGAATTACCTCATCTGAGGTGACCAATATTATGCTCGACGGGTTGTTTCGCTCCACTTTTTTTCCTCTGGAAAACCGTGCTGCAAGCGTCTATGAACGATTTCAATTACTAATGGATGCCCATGGGTTAGGGGTAACCGATATTGCAGCCTTGCTGGTCCCCTGGAATGTGAAACTTAGCATTCTGGAAAGCCGTGAAAGAACAATGGACTATCTAACCAGCGATTTACTAACCACAGTAGCGCAATGGTTCCGGGTATCGCCAGAATGGTTAACGGGTGAATCACGGTTCATCGTCCCAAGTGCCAGTTATAGTTGGTATGAGCAAGTGGAGCCAGAAGCGATATGTCGCCATTTCATCACAGGCTGTGCGCCAGCAGTTCCACTGACTAACGGATTATGTCTGGAAGCAGAAAACAGTGAGGAATACAGAGATAAATCTCGCACTAACGAGGTGATATTCTGGCACACAGAAGAAGTATCGTATCCACGTAAATGCGGGATTATAATAAAAGAACGGCGAAACATTAATGGCGTTAAATTTGATTCTGTATTTGCTTCATACTTCTATTACGTAGATGACGTAAGCAAGAAAAATATCGCCAAATTAATTAATTACTGTGAGTGCGCCAGTGAATATAACACACTGACATGGAAGGCAGTTTTACTTCCTAAGCAACATGCGTTCTTTCTATCTACGGGGGAACTACTTCCTATTATGCTGCTAAAGACTATAGAGGAAAGTCCCCTCTGGGATGTGTCAGAGTTTCTCTCTGAAGAAAACAAGATAAACAACTCGCTACTGTCAAATAAAACAAAGTAACACTAATCAATCATCTTTGTATTTTATGGTGCGCCAGCATCAGGGGAGCTTTTTGTCAAAAAATTCAGAAGTGAATATTGCGCCAGTACCAGGGAATACCAAGAAAACATAATCATAAATATTTATTTAACATCCATATAGGAAATAAATAATGAAACATTCATTAATCAAACGCAGTTTTATTATTGCAGGTATCAACGTCGTTGCCGCTTCCGCTAATGCGGCTGGCACATGGACGGAAGCCCGTAATGATGCGATGGGAGGAACAGGTGTCGCTTCATCACACTACAGCGCAGCTGCGCTGGTTAACCCTGCGTTGCTGACAAAATTCGATAAGTCGGATGATTTTAGCCTGATCTTGCCTGCGGTTGGCGCCCAGGTTTCGGATCCGGATAACCTGGAAGATGGTGTCGATCGCATCGATACCGACTGGAAATCGTTTGAGCGTACGGTTACAGGCGGTGACGCCAGTCTGGCGGCAGCAACCTTACGCTCATCTTTACAGGACCTTTCTGGCAGTCATGCGCGAGCCTGGGCTGGGGCGTCCACAGCCGCCACTGTGCCCAACAGCGTTCTGCCGTTTGCCGTCGTGGCAAAAGGCTGGGGAACGGCGACAGTAAAAACCAACGTGACTGACAGTGACCTTCAGTGGCTGGATGCGGTATCGAACGGCACGGCTGACGGCTCTGACCGGAGTTCCCTGACGTCATCTGCAAATGGTCGAGCGGCTGTTGTCGCAGATGTAGGCGTAGCGATGGCGCGTGAGTTCAATGTTGGCGGATTCGAATTCTCTGCTGGCATCACGCCAAAGGTACAGCGCGTGTACACGTTCAATTACAACGTTGCCATTAATAACTACGACAGATCGGATTTCCGCGGCAGTGACTACCGTAACGATAAAACGGGCGCCAACGTAGATGTCGGTTTCTCAACCAACCTTAACGATAACTGGATTGTGGGCCTTGTCGGCCAGAACCTGGTTGCACGCAGTATCGATACGAAAGAAGTCAACGGCGTCAAAGACACGTTTAAAATTAAGCCTCAGGCGACACTGGGAACCGCATACAGCAACAGTTTCTTTACCGCCGCGCTTGATGTTGACCTGACGCCGGCGAGCCGTTTTAACTCTGACAAAGATAGTCAATACGTCAGCGTAGGTGGCGAGCTTAATGCCTGGAAATGGGCGCAACTGCGTGCAGGGTATCGTGCCGATATTCACGACAGTGGCAATAATGTCTTTACTGCCGGCATAGGGTTGTCCCCATTCGATGTTGTACACCTGGATATTACCGGAATGGCAGGAACGGACAGAACGTATGGCGCCGTTGCTCAACTGGCGTTCACGTTTTGATTGATGAGTAAAGGGGCTAATCAATAGCCCCTCCTGTAAATCTCAGAAGATACGAGAATAACTGACCGCCTGTAACTGAGAGTTGCAACGTTTTAGATTATTAAAAAAACAAAGGTAAATAGTATGAATGAAGAAGAAAAAGAGAAATACATGGAGAAAATTCAAAAACTCTTCCATTTAGCAAAACGCAGTACGAATGAGCATGAAGCGGCTAATGCTATCAACCAGGCTCAGAATTTAATGCGTAAATTTGGCCTGAGCGAGTTGGACATCGATCTGAAGTCGATTAAAGAGTTTCAGAGTGAGCATTGTCCGTCAGATGCAACCAAACTCCCAGAATATGTGGTCAGTCTGGCCAACATGCTTTGTTATGCATTCGGTGTGCGTTGTTATTACACATGGACGCGGAACCATCGACGTTCTGTTGCATTCTACGGTCCGACAGAACGGCCGCAAATTGCAGCATACGGATTCGATGTATTGAGTGTCCAGCTAGTTAAGGCCCGTAGCGAGTTTATTGCTTCACAAAATAAACGCATCAAACGCAGTACTAAAACCAATCGTGCAGATCAATTTTGTGCAGGTTGGGTGAGCGGTGCCCGGAATGCCATCAGCCGATTTGCTGTTGAACCAGAAGAGCAACAGCTAATGTTGCTGTATTACAAGCAGATATCCGAGGAATTTAGCAAACTGGAAAGCCGTGAAGCGAAAAGTTGTCGTGGGGATGAAGATGCATATTCGGCCGGGTACTATTCGGGGAAAGAAGCCAGATTGCATCAGGCTGTGAATGGTGTATCCCAGGTTCAGATTGGAAAAGCATAAACAAAGGGATAATGCATAGTAGATCACCTTTTCCTGATTTTGACACCGGATTAACCAAGGCAGATGGTATAAAAGGCTATAATCAATGAGAAATAAAAAAGGAGTGAAGGTTAAGCAGCAATTACGGCCATTTTTCCCCTATTATGGTTCTAAATGGAATATGGCACGTTACTATCTTGAACCGAAGCACAATATTGTAATTGAACCATTTGCTGGTTCTGCTGGATATTCAACTTATTATGCATGTGATAAGGTTCATCTCGTTGATTTAGATCCTGTTATTACAGGAGTATGGTCTTATTTAATTAAAGCAAAACCATCTGAAATTATGGCATTGCCCGAGTTACCGGAAGTTGGCGATTCAGTTGATGATTTCAATCTCTGTGAGGAACAAAAATGGTTAATCGGTTTTTGGTTAAACAGAGGAAGCGCTGTTCCTAAAAAATCCAGAACCGCATATTCTGCACGTAACGATAGAGCTCAACTAAACTGGGGGCCTAAGGCTAAAGAACGTATCGCTTCACAGTTGTTTGCCATCGAAAACTGGAAGGTTTCTAATTGTTCTTATCATGAACTAAACAATACTTCTGCTACCTGGTTCATCGACCCTCCTTATGTAGACAAAGGGAAGTATTATAGGAAAAAAATTAGCGATTATGAGCACTTGGCAAATTGGTGTTTGACTCGTGAAGGGTCAATAATCGTATGTGAAGGTAATGAAGCCGATTGGCTACCATTTGAGCCAATGGGAAGTTTCAAAACATCTCTTGGGCGCGCTAAAGAAATGGTGTTTAAAAAGACAGAGAGTGACTGATGTACATGTCAAAATTGAAGAGTTTTTTCCGGAGTGTTAGAAATTCTGTGTCATTCCAGTGATATATCCAAAAAAGGAATGATGTTAGGGTTAGGGATCAGGGTACTCACAGGCATGCTCCGGGTTCAGGGCTGATGAACGGAGTGTAACCGGAACAAAAAAATACACAATACACAAAATACACTTGATACATACAATACAGATAATACATTCAATACATATCGTACAATCCGTACATACAATACCGGTAATACAGAGAATACGGGCGCGGGGGCATTTTTTGCCGGCAGATCCGAAAAAAGGCAAAGCCGGAAAAGAGGTAACGTGGCTACAAAAAAATTCCGCTTCTGCGTTACCGACATTTCCTGCACATCGGGACATAATGCTGCTGACAGCCAACTTCTGAGGAAATGACATGAAATACTTCTGCACCGGTACTGCCGCTGACGTACTCGATACGCTGAAAGCGTACCGCGACGACCTGCGGGAACCCCCGCTGCGCCAGCCACACTGGCCCCTGCTGGATAGGCTCATATCCCGCGAAACGGAAATGACATCGGTGTGGGAAAATATTGCGCGGCAGGGGCTTACCTGGGAGCAATGTCATACGCTGCTGGAGCAGATTTTCTTTGCGGGAGCCTACGGCACGCCGGAGCGGAATACCCGCCTGAAAGATGACCACAGAAGACTGGTTGACTTGAATGTGAGCATTGCCGTTAAGGCAACTGAACTCGCCACGATGCTGACGGAGCGGGAAGACATTCTCAACCGCAACGCGTTTTCAGTTGAACGCACGACCCATATCGTCGACCTAATTGACGCGGCCTCAGAGCAGAATGGGCACTATTGCTCTTTTCTGCGTGAGCCGCTTGATGGCCTACGCGACCAGTATGACAGTAAATACTGGCCTTCGCTGCAGCAGCTCCTTCAGGTGGCAGCGCTCGAAACACCAGAGGCAGAGTTTTTGCACCGGAGCGAAAAAGCGATCGCGGCCGGTAGGGGGGAAGCCGTACCGGACTTCCTGCGCAAGCTGTTTGACTGCATCGAAACGGCCAGGAACAGCCACTGGAGGCTGCCAGCCGGCTTCACCCTTTCCGACGCCAGTCTGGCGACGCTGGCCACGGTTTCACTCGATCTCGATGAGGTTGTCACTGCGGACAGGGTTAAAACCTTGCGTCACAGACTGAATAAAGATAGCTATCCAGGGGCATGGGCGACACCCAAGAAGGCATCCCTGGCGACGGTGAGCCGCAAACAGAGATGAACAGAGCCAACGGAATTCTTCAACTCTACCGTGAAAAGATGGTCCAGAATACCGTATTTGTAATCACGTTCGTATCGTTTGGTTAGTGGCGTTTTTATAACTTTTCTAATTCGGTAACCCCCCAATTCTGCCGAAAAAAAAGCCGCCCCGAAGGACGGCTATAAACTTTGCAGTTTTGCCCACACAGACTTTCATCTGCGCAGGCTCCGGCACCATTAAAGGAACCAGTTGATGAATTGCAGTATTGCTGCAACTAAGTTAAGTATTGCTATTAGAAGCTCTAACATAACCCGCACCTCCATCTCTGTGGCGCGTAGGTTACTAGGCAGTCCCCTTACCACTAATCCGCCCATCCGGCTATGCCATTCACTTCGCTAAAAGAAGAATTTCACCACGCTGCCGCCCAGGCTTCCGGATGCGAAACCGGAAGAGGGCTATACCTTCCCTGCCTGCTTGCCGACAGAAAAGGTACTGTTTATTACCAAATTCAGTTTTGAAGAGATTGATCTGGCTTCGTTCAGGAGCGGTTTCACGAGTTTTACTTCTTCAGCCGCGCCATTATAAAGGGTAACGACCGTTTATTGAATACGTGTTTGATCATATGGCTCATTCGACGTATAATTAACGCGCTAAAAGAAGAATTTCACCACGCTGTACGCCCGATGCCCGCGAAGCATCATGGCGACAGAGCAAAAAGCCCGCCCATGTGCGGGCTTTTTGCTTTCTCAGGTCTCTGCATTTGGGGCGAGGGACTTTGGATCCGCTGCAAATAAGTATCCCCCGGCATAGCCGGGGGTTTTTCAGATGCGCCTATAAGGCTCTCTTACCAGCCGCGCCCTAACAGGCGCATCGCGATCTGACATTTGCATCCTAATTCGTTACTTACGGCCCGTAAACGGGCTACCCGGATACGGTATCGACAGTTGCTCTCCCAACTTGTCCTGCTCCAACTGATGCTTTATATACTCCTGTATCTTCGATGTATTTTTTCCTACCGTGTCCACATAATACCCTCGGCACCAGAATTCACGATTTCGGTATTTGAACTTCAAATCCCCAAACTATTCGTAAAGCATCAGGCTACTTTTTCCCTTCAGGTATCCCATAAAACCCGATACGCTCATTTTAGGCGGGATCTCTAGAAGCATATGGATATGATCAACACAACACTCCGCTTCAAGGATGTTCACTTTTTTCCATTCACATAGCTTTCTCAATATGCTACCTATCGCCCTGCGTTTTTCTCCATAGAACACCTGCCTGCGGTATTTCGGCGCAAATACTATGTGATATTTACAGTTCCATCGGGTGTGCGCTAAGCTCTTTTCGTCCCCCATTGGGACCCCCTTTTGATTTCTTGTTTGACTCTTGCAGTTGCCAGACCGCAAGGTGTTTTAACAAATCAAAAGGGGGTTTTAATAACTGGCCCAAAGCTGAAAGCTTTACGGAACCCCCAGCCTAGCTGGGGGTTTTCTGTGCACAATAAAAAGGCTCCCGTAGCGGGAGCCTGGATGATCCGTGACAGGATTATTGGCCCATCTGGTTTTCGATGGCCGCAATCAATTTTTGTGCCACGATCGGCAGCGGGACCGGATTCTCGCTTTCCGGTATCCCGTTGGAGTACAGATGCAGCTCGCAGACTCCGTCAGTAAAACAAAAACCCATGTCCCACTCGTCATTGTCCGAGATCACCACTTTGCGATACGGCGGATCAGGATTAAACAGCCGACGCTCCAGGTGCGGAAAACGAAACGCGGAGCCTGGAGAACGAACGCCCTGCCTGAGGCTGATGTGTACTTTCCAGCACTCGTCGGCATAGCCCTTCGGGCTGTAAATGGTGACGATGACTTTTTCCCCTTTCTCGCTGATCTCCGTGTCGGGCAGCAGGGCGGGACGTTTCATCTCTGCACGGATCTCATTAATGTGGCGGTAGAAGCGGTCATATCCTTCCTGGCTCAGGGACGGAAACAACCGGGCATGCGCGTCGCCGATCGTCCCCGCATCACGGCTGGCCAGCTCGGCAAACATGGCAAACGCCAGCGACGTCGTTCGCGGTACTCGCGTACATCCACCGAGCGTCTGACGGGCTCGCAGACGCAGGTAAGGAGCGTTATTGAGCAGCAGGGTTCTCAGCCCCTCTTCATCCCTGATCCCCAGCAATTGCAGGAATTCGTGGTTATGACGGGTAATATGAAAATCATCAACTCGCTCTGTCATGAGAGGCACGCCAATAAAGTCAGCGATCTCGGCATCAAAGGTTTTGACCAGTGAATTATGTAACCCGAAATTCCGCACATGGTCGCTGAACCACATCTCGATAAATTCACGCAGCAGTGTGGCCTTCGGCTTGCCGTAGGACGTCGCCAGCTCACTGATGGTATGGTCCAGTGACTTCTTGATGCCCCGTATCGTATAGACTGTGGTCTCATCATCGTCATTAGGCGGGTTAGCCACTGCATTGTTCATGTTCATTTCCTTTTGCTTTTTCGCATTAATCATTACTGTGTAGTCATTAATGATACGACATAGTAGTCAATAAACAACCATAGCAGTCAATTATTAAAATCGTCTTCATTTGATTGTTTATTGTTCTCTGTGGTTATGCAGATCCGAATTCTGGTATTATGGGAAGCATGAAAGACTCGATGCTGGATATTGAAGCGGAACGATTTGATGAATGGCTCGCGGAAAATTACCCGGATGTTGTAGCTGACTCTGAAGAATGGGAGCAGGCCGCGAACCTGTATTACTGGGAGCAGGAGACGCTTGCCGATCAGGCTCAGTGGGATCATGAACACGGGCTGTTTGTGGCTTCCCTGAACAATATTCATCAGCGTTACCGGCATGCAAAACAGGAGCTGAGGAAGCTATATGCCCTGCTCGAAACAGAGCAGCCTCAACTGGTGTACAGGATGTCTTTCGTCCATGCCGTTACGGTCATGGAGGCGTACCTGATGTACTGCGCCAGGGCACTGCTTGAGCATGACTGGCCTCTCAAACGCTTCAGGGATGCGTATTACATGAAGTCTGAACGCATTAAAAATCCAGAAAAGCATGCTGCCCGTGAGATGGCGCTTTCCCTGTTCCGGCCTGCGGCGCGAAACTTCGTTTCCCGAATGACATTTCATAACGTTAAAACCATTGAGCGCTATTTCGGGATCGTGCTCCACATCCCGCCCATCTGGCCGATTAAGCCGTTGGGCATCATCGCAGACTGGCGAAACGATCTGGTACACCGCAACGGCGTGGATGAACATGATGAGCCACGAGTGATATCAGCACAGCAGTTGCAGAATGCCCTGCAGAAAGTGTATGACCTGATAGAGGCTGCAGACCTGTCCCTGCGCCTGGAAGTGGACTATTTCGGTAACTGGCGTAATGAGGAAAACCGGGAAATCCTCGCGTCAGCACTGCGCATATCTCCAGGCGGAGAGTCATCCTGATGACCGGACTCGTTACCCTGGGGCCGCAGCCAGGAACTGCAGATCAGTTGCCTGTGTCCATCGACTATCCGGCCGCGCTGGCGCTGCGCCAGATGGCGCTGGTGAAGGACAAACTGCCGAAATACCTGCTGGCGCCGGAGGTGAGCGCCCTGCTCCACTACGTGCCTGATCTTCACCGCAAGATGCTTCTTGCGACACTCTGGAACACGGGCGCGCGCATTAACGAAGCCCTGGCGCTGACCCGGAGTGATTTTTCCCTGGCGCCGCCCTACCCGTTCGTACAGCTGGCCACCCTCAAGCAGCGAACGGAGAAAGCGGCCAGAACGGCCGGCCGTGCGCCTGCCGGCAGCCAGGCTCACCGGCTGGTACCGCTTTCCGATGCGAACTATGTCAGCCAACTGGAGATGATGGTGGCCACGCTGAAAATACCGCAGGAGAGACGCAACAAGCATACTGGCAGAACCGAGAAGGCGCGCATCTGGGAGATCACCGACCGGACGGTCCGGACGTGGCTGAATGAAGCAGTGGAAGCCGCCGTGGCCGATGGGGTGACCTTCTCTGTGCCAGTAACACCACATACGTTTCGCCACTCTTACGCTATGCACATGCTGTATGCCGGTATACCGCTTAAGGTACTGCAGAGTTTAATGGGGCATAAGTCGATCAGCTCGACGGAGGTCTATACGAAAGTGTTTGCGCTCGATGTAGCAGCCCGGCACCGGGTGCAGTTTCAGATGCCCGGTACGGATGCTGTGGCCATGCTGAAAGGGAATAGGCCGGTAGGATAGTGTTATCCCTGAGAAACCAGAAAAATACGAACTAAAAATCCATAAAAAAATACCGATCACCTTAAGTGACCGGTATTGACCTGTTACGGTACTTTCTATTTTTTAAGCAGCCAGTTTTTGAACCAATGCAGCCGGTTGACTAGTTGCATTACTCAACAAAACAACGTGTTCTAACTCTTCCCGAATCCACTCTATTGCGTCATTAACAACTTCACAATAATCCGATGCATTAGGGTGTTCCGGTTCGTTAACCTCTGCGTCTCCCGTAAAACTGCTCATCACGGCGCCATTACGATAGTGAACGTCGGCGCGGAAGATGGCCGGCACGTTAATTCCTGCCGCCACCCCATCGATATATTGCGTCAGGAATTCTGAATCAAACTCCATGACGTCAATTTCATCAATAGGTTGCGGAGACATGTGTAAACGTATCTCTCCAGTCTGTCCTCGCCAACGGCGAATCTGGCGCTCCTCAAATGTGCAGTTGCTGACAAACTGCGTCAGCGTTTCAACACATTGATGGGAAACATCTCGCAGCGACCGCTCCAGGTAATCCATAAAGCGGAACCAGAAGCGTTCGCTCTGCCGAAACTGCGCAAGCGTAATGTATTCCTCTGGCGCGTTATCGTTCTGCCCGGAGGCCTCCCGGAACATCTCTTCATCCAGTTCATAGAGTGGTATAATGTCAGCACGTAGCAGCTGGTCGGTACGACCGCTGATTTGTGGATGCACACGAGGAAGATGCATATAGCCATCATCCACTTCATTGGCCAGCCAGTTAGTGGCGTTTATCCACATCGCCAACACTTTCCGGCTGCGTTCACGTTTAACCTCGTCAGTATCTAGCCGCTCCAGCATGGTCTCCATGACGGCCGTAAGCGGTTCTGCTTCAAATAGCGTGCGACTGTTAACGTAGGTATGGCCTACGCCCTCATCCAACTGCCAGCAGATGTCGTCATAATCCGGCGCGTAGCCTAACGTTCGCTGATAAGCTTGCTGAATGTATTCATGAATAATGCACATCGTATACTCCTGTCAAAATAGTGATGGCAGGAGGCCCGCAGGGGCGTTCCCCCTGCCGGGTTTGTTAATTTCAGGCTACCAGGCGTAAAGTCGGCGCCGGTGTGTCGTCAAAACGGTGGCGTTCGTCGCGCAGCCAGGCTATTGCCTGCCGCACAACGTCACCATAGTCCATCACTGTCAACCGGTTCACGTTCACCACGTCTTTTCGTCCTGGGAAACGTCCCAGGATGGCGCCGTTGTGATAATGAACTCGAGCTTCTAACGTTATGGGTAATATTTCGCCGCGGCAAATGCGCTTCACGTATCCAACCGGTTCATCGGTATCATCCGCATAATTGAGGTCGTTAGCACTCAGATTCACGGTAATAAATCCGAAATCCGTGTCAAAACGTCGAACAACCTGGGGTTCTACGTCACAACGTCGTTGCAACGTGGCCAACTGCGCCACGCAATGCTCCCCCGTCTGCGCCAGCGAACGGCTCAACCATGACTCAAACCGCTCCCAGTGTCGTATCGTCATCGCAAGTTGCTCGCGGGGAATAACGTCATCCGGATGCCGGTCACCCTGCGCCGTCAACCGGATAAAGTCGTTATCCGACAAATCCAGTAACGCGGACGGGTCACCAGGCAGCAGACAATCCACCCGCCCGCTGCTCTCCGGCGACGTCCGCGGTAATAATCGTGTATTACCGCTTGCCGTGGCCAGCGCATCCAGCCCCAAAATCCACAGGGTCAGAATCCGCTCACTCAGTTGACAACGCGCCCTTAACTGACGATTACCCGGAATATTATCGAGCATAAACTGCATGACCGGTAATAACCGCTGGCCGTGAAACACGATATCCGTGTTTAGGTAGTCCAGCAGATCGTTACTGATATCTGCCTGCCATTCCTCTGGATGGATGAATAGATTCAGCTGTTTCAGGTACACCTGTTGAATAAAACGTTCTGTCAGCATGCTGCTCCTTACTGATAAAGTAAGGGCGCTCCCCCTTCCGGGAGAAACGCCCGGTAGGGGTTAAGTTGTCATATCAGGCGACTTTTTGTTCAGCCAGCCGTTCCTGCTCTCTGGCCCATTTACGTTCCCAACCAAACATCAGCCAGAACGGAGTACGCCAGGTTTTGTGAAATTCCATCCGCAAAGTATCACCGACAATAACCATGGCCGGTATGCCATAGAGGGCAAGCTGCACATACGCCATCATTGCTGCGACGGGATCGATATCGACACAAACTGCCATCATCTGTTTTTGTGGATTGAATCCTGCTTCAAGCATGGCTTGAGCCATCGCGACAACCAGGCCACCTGCACCGCATGCAGGGTCTGAGACAGTAACAAAATCCCGTTCCCCACTACGTAGTGCAGGTAAACCATCAGCCAGTTGCATCTTCGCCATCATGTAAGCAACGGAATACGGCGTAAAATATTGCCCCCGGCACTGATCGCCCAGTTCCAATTCCATGAACACAGAACCGAGAAAATCCGTGGCGCTGAACTCCATCCCCTCAACCAGTGTGTCGAACAGCACCGGGAAACGATGCTGATCGGCTTTCTTATAACTCCTGATTCGTCGCATGTAGTCATCTTCGATTTCCTGAGTGAAATGACACCGGTTATGCAGCGCAGCTGCGGCCATATGAATAAAATCGCTGAATACCGTCCAGCGATTTTCATAGGGTGCAATTTCCCTGAACTGCCGGATAAATGTTGCCCGATGCGGGTTTGACCGTCCCAGGTTGGCCACCCAGGGAAGCGCAGCAAGATTCCCCGGGTCGTCCGGATCATCCCCTTCCCCCTCGTCATTGGCTGCAACACTCTCAAGTGCTGCGGCAGACGGTGGCGGTAACAACAAGGTTTCAAGTTCTGGAGCGTCCTGAAACGCTTCGTTGCCCTCAATGTCGCTGGCGACACGATGAACAGCCAGACTCCCGGGATTCAGTGAAAAACGTGCCAGTGCGTCAGCAACGCTATTCAGTTCGGGCGTGAATAATGCCGACGGCATATCACTCCGTGGCCAGTCGTAAAGTCGCGCCAACGCATTCACAGCGTTACACGGTGATGTGTTGTAACGCAAATGCTGACGAACAACGCTTTCACAGACCAACGTGGTGTCATTCAACGGTTGACCATAATGTTCCGCCATCAGTTGACCGGCATATTGCTGCCAGCGTTGAATATCACTGGACCGCAGCCCTGCCTGCCGTTGCGCCTCAAGCCAGCCCACTGCCTTACCCGCATCCGATGCGGATTTGAACAGTAACCACGGATCTGAACCGAGTTCGCCATTCCACATCGGCTCGCCGGCAAGATGTAATCCTGCCAGGGCAGAGAGAAACGCGCGGCCCACATCAGCGATGAGCGACTCATTCATTTCAGGTAAATCATTCGTCACATCAAAGCGACCAAGTCGAGCCGGATGCCCTGTTGCCCTGATGAGCAACGCAGTCAGGCTGTCCGGATCAGACCCCGGTAACTCAATACGATCGCTTTCTGGCAGATAAACCGCTGGATATTGTGCTCTGAACAGTATCGGAACCTGCGAAGCAGCTTGCCATTCCCCTACCCGTTCAAGACCTGGGATGGGAGACGATAGCCAGGGCCACCCTGCCTGCAACTCCATGGGTAACCCTTCACACTGCTCGATATTAATAATCCGAAACAGCGACAACGTGGGTTTATACCGGACAGCGGTCGTAGGACTGTGTCCCTGCTTTACCTTGCCCCCCATCGAGCGCAGGTCATCACCTGTCAGCCAGCGGTTTGATGTCAGGCCGAACCGTAGCGCGGCTTGCCAGAGCAACAATACATTGATGCCAGTAAACAGGTGCCCGCTAAGTGCGTGAACAGGTATGCCGTGACGAATAATGTCCTGCCGCCACGGTGTCAAACCGTCGTTAACACTCTGCATCAAACGCCCGGTCATTAGCCGGCAAATATCACCGGCATCCTGTAACGTGAAAGTTTTCATGACAGTCTCCATAATCAAAAAAAGGAGGACTGCCCCCAAGGGAACAGCCCTCGGGAAAAATCAAAGTAAAGACGTAAACAGTTGCAGAACTGCACGGCCGGCAATCAATGCCTGCTGGCACCACAGATCAAATTGCGCCTGGTGTAAATGGGCCCAGACGACCCCGGACGTTATTATCCCCGTCACCGACATGGCCAACAGGAAGCGATTACGCCGGCGGCGAAACTGCGCTTCTTTCTCCGCGACCTGGGTGTGCAGAAATAGTCCCAGCGTTTGCAGTTCGGCAAAACGGCTGAACTCTTCACGCCGCAACGCATCACAAGCCGCATCATAACGTTCCAGTTCTGCCGGATGGCGCTGCTCAAGAAAACGCCGATAGCCGCCGTCCCTCAGCGTGTGATAGTGCCGGTCAAACTCCGCCTGCAACCAGTCATAGAAACGGTTACGGGTGCGTTCGATGGCGCTAGGTTCACGAGTCAGTGACTGCATCGCCTGCCGGGTCGCCTGCGCGCTATCATGGTTTTCATTGACGGTAAGTAGACTCATTGTGGGCTCCTCAGAAAAATAAAGACGGGTCCACCCCTGCGGGTTTCCCCGTCAGGGTTAATGAATAACTGTGTTAATTTGTCAGATTGATATGAACAACACCGTCCGCATGCCGTAGGTGAAACTGCTGCCATAACGGCGTCGTCACACTACCGTCACCGGGTAAACAAAAAAAACCGGTCGTTATTTCTGAACGCGTACTGGCGGCCAACGTTTTCAACGCAAGGCGAACCAGACGGTGAAGCCGTTCTGTCTCACATGACGGATCCGGCCTAAATGTAACCAGACGCGCCCATGCATCCTCATTGATGACAACGGCCGGAGATGACTGTTCTCCATTCATCATGCGGCTTCATCCTGATGCGGAGCCGAAATCGTCACGACAGCGGGCATCCGTTCTGACCGTTCTGACTTGGAACGTTGACGCATGTTGCGTAACAATTTCTGATGCATCGCTAACGCGATATCAATGGCTTCGTCTTCATTCTCCAAATAGCGTTCACCGTAAAAAGGGTGTGCGGCTTCCTCGTTGAAGTACAACAGTTCAACACCTGGCTTATAACCGTGGTGATGCCTCAGTACAACAGCGCGACCGCAACATTGGTGATCGTCAGCTAACAGCCATTTGCCGGTATACGTTATTCGACAAACCGATGATTCCGTTTGTTGAGAGCGTTGCCGCCATACCTGATAGAGCCAGACAAGGGCGCGGGCAAATAACTTGCACGTCCAGCGCAGGATGAACCACAACCCCGTGGACAGTACAATGAGTATGTGTAAAGGCATTGGCATAACAGATCCTCTCAGTGAGTCAACCCGCGAAGTAGCAGGACAAGCGTCAAAAGCACCAGGGAACCGGCCACCTTTAACAACGTGAGATAACCGAGCAATTTCAGCAATGCATTGCGGTCACGCCGAAAACACTCTCGGCGTATTAACTGGCACAATGCGTCTTCCTGCTCTTGGGTAAACGATGCACTCCCAGCCAGTTGCGTGGGGGTATTTTGAGTAACGTGGGACATGAACTCTCCTTCAGGTGGTAAATAAAAAGGGAGAGTCATCCCATGGGAGAGGACTCTCCCCGCGGGGTAACGTCTAATTAGACGAAAGTGTTTATCGAGTTATAACCAGCCACGTTTAGCGAACGACACCATTTCACCGTGGCCAACTACAACGTGATTCACGATCGGAGTAAACAGTGCAGTTAGATGAGATTAATTCGCGCATAAAAGACCTTTTACGGGCGAATGCTTTCCCCCACGTGGCGGAAAGCATTCGCCACTGGGGGAAAGGTAAAATTATCGTGGACCGATAATTGATGTAAAACAGCTTATTAGTGCGTCAAACAGCCTTCAGATTGAAATTTGCATGCCTTCCGTATGTTCTGGACAAGCTCAGCACACAGTGATGAGTTTGCAGCATATGATGATTTTTTCGCCTGTTTAACCACAAAACGCGATTCTTTCAAAATCTTTTTCAACTCAGCCAAGGGCAGGCAGTGAAGTTCAAAGAGGATTTTAGCCCCCATAATTTGACCTTCGATGTCAGCAAGTGTAACCAGCAGTTCTGTACGAGAATTGAGGCCCAGAAAATCCTCAACATACATATCAGCAGCAAGTTGGTCATATTTTTCATGGTCGTAGCTGTCATAATCGTCGCGTTCATCATCTGAGAAATGATAACCACACGAACAGTTATAACTTTTTTGTTGATTGATAGTGCCACTGTGGCAACTCTCGTAATAATGAATGCTCACACTTTTACCACATGCATCGCACTCACCGTCGACGTATTCGCTTTCAAGCGTATACCCAGGTTCAACACTATTGCCATAAACGACTTGTGTCATAGATAAATCCTCTCTTCTAAATTCGAGTTGAAAGGGATTTATCCCCAATGGGATAAATCCCGCATGGGTTAAGTCACAATATGGCGTTCAGTCAGTAGAACGTTCGACCGTCATACCAGTTGCGATCGATATCTGAACCGAGCGCATAAAGGTAATAATCAATCAGCCAGATGCTGGCATCAGGGCTCTCAAGTACTTTCGCTGCATCTTTCAACCCCTGCTTGAAATAGAGTTGCCAGAAAATAGCATCAACAGAGAGGCCTAGTTTGAGAACATCTGTGAGGTATTTTTCGATAAATATGGGTGGCAACAGATTCAGCCCGATAATTTCACCGATCTGTCGTGCAACCCACGCTATCGCTTTCTGGTTAAGCGTCATCATCGCTAAGTCATCCCAGTCCATCGTATCGATGCCGAGACGCATGAGCGCAGTCGCTTTCATCAATACAGACTCAATGTCAGAGACGACTCTGATGAGGTCTGTTGTGGAGCGTTGTAAAAATTCGTCATCACGTCGCAGAATTGCCAGACGAGAGACGAAAGGTTTCGTGTTGAAGTCGTACATTGATAAATCCTTTTTTCAGATCAAAACGAAAAGGGATTTATCTCCCATACGGGGATAGATCCCCATGTGGGTAGGAGTTAAATTACTTGAATCGGTAACGCAGCGTTGCCAGTTCTTTAGCTAGAGATTCTCCAGCTTGTAACGCTAGGCGATCGTTAATAAAAGCTTCGTGTGGCGTCTTTAAATGTTCAAATCGGTAGTTACCTGGATGGGTTCCAGTACGCGCACAAATGCGAAAATACCAAAACCCATCAGTATCTCGTTCAACCTGAGCTTGAAAACTCATGTTTCGTGATCGATTCGTGATCCAATCGGATTCAACAAATGTTGGGGAACATTTAAGAAAATGCATTCGCCCCAGTAAAGCAGAGACTGCTTTACCAAAAACCATCAAACGTAGAGTAGTTAAAGTTTGCATCATGTTCTCCAAATGAAAAACGGAGAACATTTCTGCCCACACGGGAAGAAATCTTCCCCGCACGGGTGGTTGTCAACTGTAGAACGAGTCGACGCTAGACTGAAAAGTGAATGGCAAAGAGCCAATTGTGTGAAGTGAGCCTTAACCGATAATTTTCGGTCTCTGTTTTCAAAGGTTAAACAGATTTTCGTTGCCGCTCGAAAGCGCCATCTCCCAGGCTAATGATG
This sequence comes from Brenneria izbisi, assembly GCF_025840185.1. Taxonomy (GTDB): domain Bacteria; phylum Pseudomonadota; class Gammaproteobacteria; order Enterobacterales; family Enterobacteriaceae; genus Brenneria; species Brenneria izbisi. Next base: position 32,802 of record NZ_JAMPJU010000007.1, on the reverse strand, counting down.
GCATTGGCATGTGATTACCCGAAGGCGTTCCTCTCAAATCACCGGAACATTGGCAGTTGTCAGAGACAACGGTTTGCAAAGTAATCGTACACAAAATCTTCTACGTCGACAAGCCCATACAACGCTCTAAATAACTTCGCATATTTATGCTTAACATATATATCGATTACATACATAGAAATGACTTGGTTATGTGTATTATTACCCTCATAGTTTTTCATAAAATTAATTTCCTAAATTAATATAGATTGGAGTTATTCTTGGTCAACTTTGTTATAGACGCGAGCAACATAATGCCCTCTACCATCGCCATGGCCTAGATCCATAGAAGCTAATGCTTCAGCCTCTTTTTGGCTAAAGCCATTTTTAATATGAAGATTGGTTACATCGTTAGTATACGCATATCGAAGGCTATGAGGTGCATACTTACCAACAAGTCCAACTCCTCTTACAATATTACGGTATTTTTCAATAGCCAAATGTAATGCAGTACTATCAATCAAACGATCGTTATTCTTACTAGATATACTGATTGCATTATTTACTGCAATTATTAACCTTTCTCTATCGAGAATAGTGGTATCTCTAGGTCTCCCCCCTTTCGTTCCGAAAACCACACGCACTTTCTCATCACCTCTTTGTAAAGCCTTCTGCCATGTTTTAAGTGATTTAACAGACTGAATAGCCTCTTCATTACGTAAACCAAGAAGTCGTGATAATTCCATTACAGCAGCTGCACCTTGATCAACAATTTTAACTTTTTCCAAAACACTTTCATATACACTATCAGGTATAGCCACTTTCGTCCCGTCTCTGCTGGCTCCGGAAATACCCAATGCCCGGTTATTTAACGTTTCATGTTCTGGATTAGCCATGATCGTTTTACCACACTCGCGTAAAATACAACGTATCGCAGACATCTCATTTTGCAGAGTCCGTATAGATATATTTTCTAGACGTCGACTCTTTATATACATCTCGACGTGTTTTGGTTTGATATTTTTAGCATCACGAATTTGAATATTTAAGCTTCTCAACCTGTCTGCAACGCGATCTGCAATTTTCATACGGTCATGAACGGTCTTGAAACTTCCGCCGCCATGCCGAGCCAGAGTTACCAGGCTTTTATTTAATTTGGCCATATAGCCCTCCTGTTCGGATGAGGTGAGTCAGGTATTCCGTCCGTGTGAACGGAATACCTGACTCACCGGGAACACCTAACTACCAATTCCCTGAAACATTTCATCCTCGATGGCACGGTTTGGTTTTGCGCTTCCTGCGTCTCAGCAGACATCTGTGCATCGAGGGGCGAAATGTTCAACTCATGCGAGATACCATGGGTGTTCCCCATTTGCAGCTTATGCTGGCCTGACTTTCGTCAGCCTATCTCCACACGCCAGAATTACTGGCGTCGCCATCGATGTCGTGCTGATTACCTCCTATTAACTAACTGAAATGTCCTCATGATGATGTCCTTCATACACTCGGATTGGTTGTTGAATTAATGACCATTAACGGTTGTTCGACGTTTATACGTCCGTAAAACCATTACTACGTGCTGGTCAGATGGTATAGAAACTGTCTATCGGGCAGTGCGTAAGCTCTGACCGTATACGCGCTGCGCGCGTCACTTGGTATTCGCGATGCTCATACACAAGTGACGCGCGCATACTTCTGCTCTCAATCCGGACGTGGAAGATGCCAAATGTTCCAATTGGCATAACCACGTGTCGAAAAGTTCGCAGCCAGTAAGCAAAGCAAAAAAAGCCTTAAAGACGTAATGACGTTAGTACGCAGACATCAAGAAGTCTGCTAAAGAAGCGCCTGCATATCGCAAGACGTAAAGTTTGAAGTGAGCCTTAACCGTTACCGGCCCCTGTTTTCAAAGGTTAAACAGGTTTACCGCCCGCAGGCGTCATCTCTCAGGTCATGATGACATTGGCAATGTGATCACCCGAAGGCGTCCCTCTCTGATCACCAGGACATTGGCATGTTGCATTCGAGCAACGGTACAACGCGTGTATAGTAGATCCGATTAGTTAACGAGATCAACAGGAGATCTTCAGATGGACCGCGTTGTCGCCCCTAATATGTGTAGATACATCTCAGTAAAATATGAAAAAAAGCTAACCAGTTTTGCTAACAAAATAAATATATCAAAAGAAACGCTAAAAAAAATCATTGGCTCATTAGTAGCTATGCTGGCATCACATTTAATAACCCTACCAATAATATCTTATGTCATGCTAATAAACTTCATGAGAGAAAACAAAATATTAAGCTATGAACTGATAAATGAACTATATCTCTCAAACAAGCAATTCATATTAATGACAACTTTCTACATAGTACTTCACGCTATTGTTCATCTGACCGAAAAAACCTCAAGCATAATACTTCTACACGGAATGCTAATCATTTTCGTTTCAAGCGTGTGTGTTATGCCAAATAATTTCGCCTCACGATTATTTTCTATTGGATTACAAGAATTTTCAGTTGGAGGGAATATTCCAGCAACAATATACCACCAGTCAGCAAGATTTGGTGAGAATGTAAAAATCATACTTCATACACCAAAAACACTATTTTTCAGGAAAGGAAATGTTGTAGGTTTAATTCCTGGTGATAAAATCAATATGATAGTTTATCGTAATAAAACTGTTAATAAGGAAAACACTCGTAATTAAAGAATCAGTTATCCACATACCCACCGGGAAAGTCGGCTCGACTCTCGCCGACCGCTCCCGTTCGCCAGCCCCCTTGGTTGGGGCTCGCTCACTGGCTTATTTCCCCGTGGATATGTGGATAACTGACAGCATAAACGTATAAGAAATGAATTAATTATTCAAAGGAATCTTATTGGATTGCAATACTTTAATAGCTCTTTGACATAACTCAACATCAAATAACCCAATATGGCAGCGGTGTAAGGGAATATTCAATTTTCTTGCAAGCCAAACATATCCATCTTCTCTCTGGATACCTGCATTTTTCCACGTGGGATCGAATAACCAATGTACCTTTCTACGCAACTGCCTGAGTTCTTCATTCGCTAACGTACCAAGAGGCCTTCCTTGCCCTTTATGACATCCAGAATATGCCTTGCATTGCGGGCATATCCAATAGAACTGCTCTGCCAGCTCAGCCCGATGAGGGTAAATTTCGCAGCCTTTCACCAATGAAGCGGAACAATTGCAATAGGGGCATATCACCTCAGGGCGAGAGCCAGCGATACCCAAAGCTTGTGGATTTAATCGTGGATGCTCTGGATCTGCTTTAACAGACTGCCCTGCTTCCGCAAGAATAGCCTGTTAGGCAGATAGCTCCCGTTGCAACACAACCGCTTTTACGCCCTGGTGATAGCGATAAGTAAAGTACCTTTCAATATATTTTATTTTGACATTATTTATGTGGTGGAGATTTATTCCACTGGCTCTCATGAATTTGATGAACTCCCGGGCAATACACCTGCGAAACCAGATTTCTTGTTCGCTTCCCTGGGATGAATTGGCCAATCCAATGAATCGTTGCCGAAAAATAGCCGCCTTGCTCTTAGCCATGTCTCCTCTTTTAATTTATTGTTTTATATACCATCATGGCAATTGCGGTCAAAAAACACGCATGGTACAATTAATTAGGCATTTTTTTTATCCGAGGATGAGGATATGAGCAAAGACGGATTTAACACAGATGACATCGACAGCATTGTTGCTCGTTGCAGCAAACGCCGTCACATTGATGAGAGCGACCTAAAGCGTAAGACTCTGGAAACAGGTGCGCTACCCAGCGCGACTCACGATGCAGGTGTTATTGTCCTATCATCCATTGCTTCTGTTCTCGCAGATTCCCCTCAAAAGAGTAAACGCAGCGATCGTTTAGAAGAAGAATGGGAAGAAAGAGAACGTACGCGAAAATTTTACTATTATTACCATAACTAAAAAATGTGGCTGAATGCAGTTTATGAACATTGCAGCCACATCATTTCTTATCTTATTTACCGATTCCTTTAATTGCACCAGTAGCTTTATCTGTAACCACACCTTGAGCTTCCCGGCCGGCTTTCTCTCCAGCTTGTTGCGCTGGCGCGCTACCACTCTCAAGTCCAGCTTGAAAACCACTTCCTAAGTTAGTGCCAATCCAGCTAAACATCCCGATCCAAAACATCGGGAAAACGATATACATCATTCCCAAAACAAGATTCGTGGTCCAACCATCTCTTGTTGAGCTCATGAAATCCGCAAATGGGACACTACTGGATAACCCCTGAGTCGCCATACCGTCATAAAGAATGGTGATCAACTTGTCATCGAGCCAACCCGCCAGTTCCCACCAAAATGTAATAAACATCAGTGCGAAAAACACAAACGAGATCGTTATCACCGTCTTAGGTTCATAGGCACTGAACATCATCAGGACTGGTATCACAATAATGACCATCATTTCCAGCAACGCCTGGATCATCGGAAGTGATTGCTTCAAGGCATCAAATCCAGGTAGTGCCTCCGCTTGCTTTAACCCAAGACCAACGGTAGATACTAGACGAGTCACATTTCCAACGATTCCAGTAGTACTGTCATTACCGCTAACAGCATAAGAATCACCACTGCTGGAAAGCGCCACATTTCGGGGGCTAACCAACCAACGTAATGCCATCTCTTCCCATTTATCAGGGAAGTTATATCGCATATTTTTTTTGGTACTGTCATCGATATTGGTCATCACCCGACTCTTCAGCCCATTATCACCATCAGACCACCATTGCTTACAGGTTGGATATCCTCCGCGACCGACGTCGGTATATCCACTGTCTCGCTGGCTGTCATACGGCCATTGGCTGCGTGGCTCTGTCGATGTGTAAGTATCGTAATAGCCAGGCGTATTCAGAAAATAGCTGCTGCCTATCCAGCCCACCGAGTTAATCGTCGCATCGCTTAACTGGCTGTTTGTGCTCTTCAGTCGAAAATAACTCCGGGCATAGCATTGGTCTGCAAATGCCTGGATTTCATCCAATAACACAGGGTCTCGCAGCTTGGTATTCTGCACTTCGAAACGTAATTGACGCAGATTATTGCCACAGGGGATTGACGCTATCATTGCCTGCGTCGTTCCCTTCGATACCAGGTGCAACATATACCACCATACCGGTACCTCAGCCGTTCTGCCATCAAAGTCATTCACCAGTCCTCTGTAACCAGAGTTCTGCGGCGACGGCACGTTTATGCCACACTGTTTCGCCCGGGAACTGTCAAACTTAATCGCGTTGATATCGACTGGCAGCAGTGGAATGCAACAAAACAGCATCATACAAAACGCAATGTAAAGAGCATGCTCCATCCGTGGTAAGGCCAGTATGCCCTTGTTTCCTTCATCAGCCCCCTCTTCCCTCACCTTCAGCCAGATACCTAGCACTTTAAACACCAACGGCAAAGCAAAGAGCCCGGTACTGAGCAGTATGTCCCAGAAGGCGTTATTCAATATCCAGCCAAAAAGCACCAGAAAATATTCAAGAAAACTATTCGCTGTCACTATCGCTCCTTATGCCACTAAGGCGCGTAAGTTGACCAGCTCGATGAAGAGTAAGAAGCCAGCGGCCAACCATTCCAGTCGCCTTAAATAAGCTGGCGATGCAGTGGCAGCAATGAGCCTGGGAAGAACAGCATAAAACCATAGCCACGCCAGTCCGGTGTACACCATGATGCGCCAGGCCAGCAAGATATAACGACTATCATGCAACCAGCCTTTTATGCCCTGACCATCCGGATCGTTCTCAAACAGCACGGCAGCCAGCAGCATCAATAGCGTGATAAGTAACAACCAGGTAATGAAGATCAGTAGATGGCGCCGCCAATAGCCATAACGTTTGGTCTTAGAGTTCGCCACGGTCACTGCCCTCCCTGATTCTGGCTCAATCCATTAAAGCCCTGGTCCTGACTCCCGCTCTTTTGCTGGAACCGGTTGCCTTGATTGCGAACTCCCTGACGCTCCAACGTGGTCAGCAAGCTGTTATTGCTAATGGCTTTACGAATATCCATTTCGTTTTTCAATGCAGCCAATTCCCTGTCCAGGGCATCAATACGCCGGTCACCTTCAGCCAGCGCTTCTGGTTGATCGGCTGCATTCGGTTCGGATTGTCCAGTGGTCAGCATCCTGCGCATTGTCAGTGCGGTTTCAACGGTATCCGACATCGCCAGTTCACCGGCTAAACGCTGAATGAGTGCGCTATTGTCCGGATCATCTTTCAGGGACTGGATAACGCTACGCGTCACAACCATGCTGCCTGTTTTGAGCTTGGCCAGGTTGCTTGCCGTCGGCGCTTCCGCACCGCCAACCAGTTTTACCAACTGTTCCGTATTTTCTTTTGTTGCCTCTTCCAGCATTGGGGAGAATCCCGTGCCGGCAACACTGCTCCCGGGCTCGTTCTCCACACCTCCACTTGAACACTGGCTGGCATCCCGGCAGGTACGAATAGAACGATCGCCGAGCACCTTGACTACCGCTTCAGCCGCTTTTTCAGAAGAAGGGAAACGCTGGCATGACGTACCATTGCAGCTTGATGAGCTAACACTGCTGTTACTCGTCACTGGCAGGTTGTTCATCATATTGAAGCCTGCTTTCGCCAAATCCCGGGTGGGTCTGATAGCTGTCTGTCCCTTTCCTCCGCGTTTTTGGCCACCAATCCAGGTTGCCCCTTCTTCCCCTGTTGCTTTCTGCAACTTCTGGTCACTACTGACTGCATCGCCGTTACTGGATGCCACAATATCCTTGTATTCCTCAACAACCGCCGCCTGAGTCCATTTGTTACCCACGGTATAATCGGCCATTTTGTTGGCCATGCTCTGGCAACTCAGTTTGGCCTTGTCGAAGCTGAGTCCGGCCTGCAACACGCCATTGGTCAGCATTTCATACAGCGCAGGATTGGCTCGCTGGATGACCATCGCCGGCATACTGGCTACCGCACCGGTAGCGCCCTGAATAACGGTTCCCATCAGATCCTTAAAACCACTGGTAATACCGTTAAGCTGATTACCGACCGTCGTTTTCATATCGAAATTACCGCACATCAGGTCACTGCTCCAACCGCCGGTAACGCCCAGACGCGTCATGCTGTTTCGTGATGACGGAGGAGATATCACCGTACCGCCACCGATCGAATAGAACAGCCCGTCACTGACAGCACCGCTGACAGATGCCCCAGATGGTGAAGTAGTAATTTCCGCTCCTACATGAGTTGCAGTGCCGAGGATCGTGATGGCCAGAATGCCGGATAAAATAGAGACGGACGGGGAATAGCGCGTTTGCTGTGTTTTCATTGGTATTCTGCCTGCTTAAAAATCGGAGCTGTAAAGGAAAGTCTGGCCACGCCGTTTGCAACAGCTATAGGGTTGCCACAATGCCCAGGCATACTGGCCATTCTGTGCAACGGCACCACTGTCAGGAAAAACCGCACATGAATTGGATAACTGAGGGGATAAGCGCTGCCATTTATGATTTTGCGTCCCGGTATTTTCACGAACCGGGTCAGGAGGCCAGTAGCCAGGAGAACGTTGTCCAACCAGAGGTTGATAGACATGAAGCTGCCCATTGCGCGTAATGACATCAGCAACACGCTGTGCGACTAAAGCAGCAGACTTATACCCGTCATGCTGCGTTACAAATCCACTACGTGGATAAACATTCCCCCACATATTCGCTGATGCCTGGCTCCCTAGTTCACGTTGCCCGGGGATCAATGCTTCAGGATAAAGCGATTCAGGAATACCGCTGCGCCAGACCAGCGCATCAAGTGAGCTCATAAAGTACGGAATGAACGGCGTGGCAGCCGTCTGGCATGAATAGCCAGGCACCATACCGCCGATCGCTGAGGTTGCAGGATGACCATACGCATCTGCATAGTAGAAATGGAGATTTTTCTTGCGTAACCCTGGCGCTTTCAGTTCCTGATTTCCGCCGCCAGTCGCAACGCCGGATAGTGAGCCGACAAGCGCACTTTCACCACTTCCCGCGGCCTGGCTCACTGTCGCCATTTCTACCCAGGGATTTTCTCCCTCATTGGCGTAGGCAGAAACCACCGCTTCAGGAATAAAGTGTTCCACTTTTACCGACGTCTTAATCGAGCAACCAAATGGGGTACAAAGGAGCCAGTAACAAATCCCTTTTACACGCCAGCTAATACAAGACACCGATGTTGCACTGGCCATCAGACTGGCGGTATTGACACTGGCGGTACATAAGCCACTGCCGGTGAGCAAGACAGCCAAAAGCAGTCGCCGACTACGAGGAGAAGAAAGTTTCACGGCTTCGCCTCCTGCACGTTCGTCAGGTATTGACGAGCCTGGTTGATATCGGTGGTACCGTACACCACCCAGCGATCATCAAACACAATGGCCGGGTATTTTTTTACGCCCAATGACCATGCCCGGACAACGCCCTGGTAAGCATCCTGAATCTTTTGCTGTTGTTGAATAAAGGCAGGCGATCCCACAATCTCTCGCGCTTGTTTTTCAGCCTGCTTAGCGTCAGTGGGCAACTGACCAAACAGATCCTGCTCTGCTTTTGCAACCGCATCGAGATAAATAACGGGGATATCTGAAGACACTGAGGAAACGGGGTGCGTGCTGTCGGTATAAATCACCGTGCCGGCGAATGCGTTCAAAGCAAAACACATGACCGGCAGCACGCTGATAACTCTTATCATAGTGAACACTCCTTAGGCAGATACTCGTCTAAGGTGCGATCATCAATGCAATACGTCAGTAAACAACTCTATATTGAATAGTGAAATTTTGCAGAGCTAGCAATTGTTGACATCGATAAGTTGTATTAGCTCAGACTTGAGCTAGCAGGTTTCGTAGGCAGAACACAACCAAATTTGACTGTCAGGTTTGAGCGAGAAGCAGACGTAGCTGTTTTATTAGCTAGAATTGAAAAAGACACCTTCATTTGAAGGTGTCTTTTATTAAGTATAGTATTACTAATTAACATTATTTAAGCTGGCATTATTCACTGTCTTCTTCATTATGTATAACAATTCCTTTAGTTCTTAAGAACTCATCAACCTTTTTGTTTAACTCGCTATCTTCATCTTCAAAGCTCACATCATTATCATCTAATTCAGATATTAAATTGCTTTTAAATGTTTCAAAGTCGCGCTTAAACTCCCAGTTCTGGAATTGTTCAGAGGCATAACTAATTACTCTGTCAATTATTCTTGCTCCAATTGATAATGTTTTTGTACTTGACACAGCTAAAGAATGCACAAGTGAAAAGTATTGTGTGTCTGATAATGATTGCGATGATGCTGTTATATCCAGAAATTTATAAGGAGATACAACCCATCCGGAGTGACGCGCTTCTTTGCTAACTTTTATCATAGCATTGTCAAAAGTTAAGATTATCCAGTGAGCATTCAAATCAGTTATTTCGTTATGGGTGAATTGTAAAGCCCATAAATCGTGATCCATAAGATAAGGCGATTTAGTTTGGTTGCGTGATTCTAGGTGGATGTTATATTCACGCTCAAATTGGACGCAATCCCCATTCTGATAGAATGGCGTGTCTATAAATTGGACGCCTGATTTATTCAAAATTGATTGGATGTCAGTCATAACAACTCTTACCCAATCCTTCCAGCTATTACGTTCAATGAGTACGGCGGAACTAAAGGTTTTTAAATAATCAAAAATATTATCAGGAACCTTAATTCCTTGTATTTTAAGTGCGTAATAATTGGCAATAAAAGCATTTTTTGAGTATTGTAGTTCTTCGGGGTTCTCATAACCTTGTAGGAATGCATATTTTCGAGCCTTTAACAAATGAGAGGCGCACTCGTTAATATAATAAAATGGTATAAAAGGTATTGCATCTAGTTTCAATGCGCGTCTTATGGCTTTTTTACTTATATTATAAAATCCATCGACATCTCCATTGTATAGGAAAGAACATATCCAATGGATAGCTACTGTAGGTTCGACTAATATTTTAAAATCACTCCACCTACTTGCTCCTAGAGCTTTTGCAGAGGTTATTGCATTTTTACCTTCTAAGGCCACATATATAGATGCTCTGGCTAATTTGATTATTAGAGGATGATTCGATGCGCTTTCAAGTATAGCTAGAGCAGCTTCATTAGCTTTTTTGTTTGTTAGGCCGGATTTGTTTTTTATATAGTCTCTAATGCTGTTTCTGTCTCTATTTCTGTGATTGAAGAATGACTCAATGCTAATCTTGGCCTTAACATCTGACAAAAGATCAAGCTGGTTTGAAATATATGAATCAGCAATATAAATACTTATTTCTTTTGACTCTTCCAAAGTCCAATTAACTTGAAAGTCTTCACGCATAATATCTATTTGAACTGCAGCGAGATCACTTAGCTCTTTTTCGTAAATTCTTTTTCTAGCTTCGATGTCTTGACTTGATTCTTGAGAAAGTACTATTAATCCTTCGTCAGTACGCTGTAATAGGGATTTTGAGAATAAAGCTCCTATACGTTTCCTTAAATATAAATCTTTATCTGATTCTATATTAAGGAATCTGATAACCTCCTCAACTAATTCATCTTCATGTAGGTTTGTGGAGTCAGATAAAATAAAGAGTATTGTATCATCATATACCCCATCTCGCATGCCTTTGGCTTCATTTGACATCACAGTATAACTATGAAGCGCCATTTCTTTGTAGTCTGGATTACTTTGAAATGATCTGGGAAGGGGATAATTGGTTTGGTCCAAGAATTTATTAAGAAGATTTCCATCGAGTAAAAACTCGGCAATGTGCCTAGCGCTAAAAAAAGAAACTTGAATTTCTAGCTCATCATTGTATTTTCTTTCATACTTTCTGCACTCAACTTCACTAACGTTGTTTGTTGTAAAAAAATAAAATCTTTTAGCTGAAAGCTTTTCAATTGCCTTTAAAACATCACGGCCGAGTTTTTGAGGGATTTTGTCTTTTTGTGTGGTTAGTTGGTATATAGTATTATTTCTAATTCCATCATTAGATACACTTATAAAGTCAGCGCCGCCGTCATTAGCACCATCAACATTTATAGCGTTAATTTTAAAATAATCTTTAAGGACTATTTTACAGGCTACATCAAAGAAATTCTTACTTAGTCCGCGAATATGGTTAACTAAAGTATCGTGATCCATGTATACCCTCTTCAATGACGTTAATTAAATTTTTTTAAATATTCAGCTTCTGTATCTGGAATTATATAGCTACTATATAGGGCTAATATAGCACCATTTTAAGTTTAGTTTTGTACAAGATGTCAGCTTGTAGCGCGTATCGGCCCTTGCTCTGTGCATGTCTGCTCCTGGCACAGAGCGGACTTTCAGATTAGGTTTAGCTATGTACCATAGCTGTGTCAGGCCAAATCTGAGCTAATACACATTATATCCCTACATATACAGCGTCCTAAAATAGCAGTTCTTATTCTTGCTCAGTTCGCCAGCGCAAATAGCTAAGCTCCGCCTGCCAGCCATAGAACCCTGCCGCCGCAGCGTTTCTTTCGATCATCCAGCGTGTTTCTTCAGGATGCATATAAGGTTTCCACTGCTCTGGTATAAGCAGTTCCGGTTCATCATAAGGGTCTTGTTCCTGCTCCCAGCGTTTTTCCTGCCATGCCGCCCGCAAATCATCGTCATCTGATGTTTCGTAATACAGAAAATAAAAAATATCCTCTGTCAGAAGGACTGAATTGATCCCGAGAACAGAGAGCATTCTGGCTCTCTCCTCCTGGTCCTGCTTATGCATATCCAGGTTAACCTGCTCCATAAACTCTTGGTATTCACGGTCATCAATACGTTCCTTCTCCTCTGTCCCCCCAAGCATCCAATCAAGCCACTCGCCTTCATCTTCCACACTTCTCTGTTGGGACTTCCTGATTTCAGAAACGATACCCGCCAACATCACCTCATTCCAATCAGGTTCAGGCCTGGCGCCACACTGTTGCCGTAGTTTCAGGTTAATCAACTGAATCAGCGACGCAGGTTCATCCGGAACAACCTTATTGATCTCTTCACTTATTTTTGTTTCATCGGTGAGCCGGGGTAACCCCCTTTTCTCACGACCGCTGCCAACCCGGTCGACCAGAAAGCGTTCCTGCCAGGCTTTCCCTGCCGCTTTCTTACCCTCACGCTCCATACTGGTGGTGTATTTCATCAGAAAAACGTGCATGTATCGCTGACGCTCTTCCGCCATACGGATGCTGACATCGTGGAAACGTTGATAGAATACTTCATCATGACCACAGTCCATACTGTCCCCTTCATGGGCAATCTCATGCTCCGTCAGGCTAAAGAGGTAACTCGCAGTACGCAATGGATCAGTACGTAATCGCTGAACCACTTTAATATTATAGGCGATATAGCTTTCACCATCCGTCCAGGCTTCAGCTGACGTCGATTCCCCTAACAGGATATGAAAAATTTTTCCACCACGAGTGTAGTTTGCCGAGCGACCTTTACCTCCGGTGCAACGACGGGCATATTGAATCAGGCACCAACGTAACGACCTCCAGGCACGGAGGGTTTCTGCATCCAGCGCATCTTTTTCCCTGACCAGTTGAGTTCGTTCGACAAAAGCATTACTCAGCGTATTGAAATCAATGACAGCAGGCTCAAAGGCTCTCTCGACATACCACATGCTCCGCTCGCTCTGATCGTGCAGGCGTAAGTTATTATGGATCTGAGACAGGCATTCAATAAATTCATCGTTGCTGTAACAACCGAACCGAGTCAGTGTCACGGGGTGCATCACCACCACAATATCGGCGCCGGCCAGCAACTCTCCACGGGGAATATCCTCGCTACGGGCGATGGTGAAACATCCTTCATATCCTCCAGATCGCTGCCACCGGCATTTGTTCAGAAAATCGACCAATGTGAAATGCTTTTTCCCAGGTAATAACGTTATGACCTCTTCATCACGATACAACGTGACCAGTGAGCGACTTCCTGCCATCAGAGAACGTGCTGCATTCTCTCTCCGGGACTCTGTTTTACGGTAGTGCCCAAGCTGATTCGCTAGCGCGGCAGCCAACTCACCAAAGCGTTTAGCGATACCTTGCCATACCGGGCAGGTTTTACGGAGGATCTCTGTTCGGGAGACATTAAGTCCGATAGCACGTTTACTGACGATCAGGCCGCCAACACCCCACATATGTCCGGGATCATGACGTACCAGCACGCCCTGATTATAGATGGATACAGCACCCTCTTCACGTACGCGATACCAGGCGAACTCATCTTCAGCATCCCATTTCTCCGTAGCCGGATTACGGGTGATCAACCGTCCATTGAGCTTTACACGAATCGGGGTATAGCGAACCAAATCGCGGATTTCCTGAATGGCTGACATTAATTCGGCCTCACTCAATGGTTCATACCATTCGCCAGTGATTTGACAGCCAGATAATCCTTCCCCCAGATCGTCCAGATCATAGTGATAACCCAAGAGGCGAGTATCGACATTCATTTGCCAGGACTGTGAGCGCCACAGTGTTCTGGCGTGCGCCATAATCTGCCCACGTCCCAACCGGAAGCGACCATAGGTCGCATCCCCCTCGATATGCGGTGTGCCGAAACGACCGAAGTAATTCACCACATCGTCTCTTGATGCAAAACCATGGCCATCATCGGTACAGGTAAATCCCTCCTGGGACACCGTCAATAATACTGAAGACGCCTGCGCATCAACGCTGTTCATGAGCAGCTCTATCAGGGCTTTTCCCAGGGAACCGGCCTGGCTGTATATAATGTGATGAATAATCTGGGGATCGAGCTCGAAAGGGTATCGCATGAATGTGTCCTCCTTATACGGTGAACAACCATTCTCGATAGCCAGCTACGGGAGAGAAGCAACAACTCTGTTCGAAATATTCACAATTACCGAAAGGAATTATATCCAGCGCAAAATGAGTTTAGCGCTGTAATCCAGGGCAAAAACGGACACAGTATTCCACTGTAAAACCGTGACAGGAAAGCCCACATGACAGACAACAAAAATCCTTCTCAGGCTCACCCGCAGGGGATCGTGTTACCTTCTATCGAGTTACCCGCAACACACTTTGTGATGCAGGACAATCATCATGTATTTTTTGTGTCACTGGAAAACATATTGCTTTGCCTGCAAGAAGCAGAAAAACAGGGCGAAGTCCCTCCTCTGGAAAGCGAATGGTGGATCACGCTTCAGGGGACATACCCTTCCCTGCGTTAGTCGAGACATCTATCAGTAATAAAGCTATCTTTAACAATAAACTCCAAAGTATTTTTTATTTCTCTAAACCGTCCAACGCACTTACCCCTAGTGGACACCCCTATTTTCACCTTGCGGCCATCAGATATAACGTAGACTCTGCCGCCCCATCTTTTCCTTTTGACTGGATCTTTTAATTCCATAGCGTTTACCTTTTAGAAAGTGAGCCTGTCTCACAGAAAAGCCGCCCGAGAGAAGGTCGCCACCTATAACGGCTATTCTCAGGCTCGCTAGCCGCCTTTTGAAATTGATCTTTTGTCATAATGATTATGCCTGCGGGTTGTTGACCAAATCTCCCAAGGTCTCTTTGGCCAGCGCCAGCAATGCGTCATTGAATGCTGAAGGTTTCCAATGACTAAAATTGACGAGGTTATTGAAATAATTAAAGTCAAAACCAATCGTCTGACGATAGATTTCTGTTGGCGCTTCTTTCCCCACCTTCAGGGTAAACACCATATCCATCATCTCAGCCAATTCATCCTCTTCCACACGAGAGCGGTGCAGCGTCTGGTAAATGCCAAGCTCAATATAATCCCGACAGGCTGCATCTTTGATCACATAGCCTTTGTCGCTATAGCGCAGACGCCCTGACGTTCGACTAACCAGTTCATTCGCCAGATCTGCATCCACTTTTTTATACAGAATCGCCTGAAAATCGGTCATATAAAGAAAAACCCAGGGGATATTCATCAATGTCGCCCGCGCATACAGCCATCCTTCCTCCCGACGATATTGCTGTAACATACTTTTGGCCAATCCTTCATCAATCTTTATTCCAGTCGCCCGACTGAGTAACCAGACGACTTTATCGAAATGATTAATCAGAATAGACAGGATTTGCTGCGTCAGTATGCCTGGCGCACGTCTGGGTCTGCCATCGCCATCATCGCGCTTAGTATTGGAGTAAGGGCACCACAGATACGCCTCTTTGTCATAAATACCGACACCGTACACGGAACTGCCGCAATGCTTGCCATAGGGATTGGGGGTATTCGCCAGTGCTTTATACAGGCCGACTATCTGAATAGGGTTATTGCAGGCTGGGCAAACAGCAAAGTATTGAGGATTACCGCTGGCGTTTGTTTTGTACCACGGAGGACGACGAGCGGTACGTTGCTCATAGTCATTCTTTTCAATCAGATAATAGGCCTGAGTCTTTACAGAAAGCTTGTAAACATTCATGGTGAGTAATACCGATAGGACTGAGTAATCATGTGGTTATAGCATGTACCGCCACCGTAAAAAACAGGATGGTACCAACAACCTCCCCCTACTAACGCGCCTGCGGCTTGTTCAACTGGCGCAGGCTCCGCAAAGAAAAGCTTTTGCGAATCCCGCACCAGTTCCCGATTTACCCTTTTTCGCCTGTCACCTGCTCAATAGCCTTCAGCAACCACATCATGTCTGTCGCATCGGAGACATTTATGTACCAACGCACGCCACGGGTATATTCACTATCATCTGGCCATACGGTATTGCCGGCAACCGTAATCAGGAGATCAAGCGCCTTTCCTGTCGGATCGCTAATATGTACCGAAACACAGCAACGGTTTCCTACACGATGAGGTAACACAGAAAGTTGAGCTGGGCAGGCCAGGCGTTTTCGCACCTCATCGCCCAACTTCGCGAGCTGGCTAGCGTCTCCTTCTCCAATACGGGCAACACCTTGCGGAGGTACATCAAACAGAACTGAAAACGGGAGTGCATTATCCGGCACCACTTCAGGTTTAGACATCGTTAATCGCTTCACGCCGCCTCCGCTTCAGTCATAATCCCTCTTGCCTTATCCAGCTTCTTCGCCACCAGAAAAGCCGCTTCCAGCTCACTACAACCATGTTCGTTCATCAGTTGCCGGCGTTCCGCTTTTTCTTCTTTTTCTGTCATACCCAACGCCAGGTAAAGGCTGGGAGGAACGGCCCTGAATAAGGCTTCTACCCGTTTAGCCAGAACCACACCTTCCGTATAGCATCGGGGTAGCTTTGTCGCAGAAAGCAACATTGCCTTTTGCTCTTCATTCAACTTTTTGAACCGCGAGATTTGCTCCACTTCATCCGGCGGCATGGTAAGACACAACCACCATTCTGCCATATTGAGCATTTTTTCCGACGTATCCGGATAATCCGCTAGGTTCTGCGTGGCCAGCCAAAGCCACGCCCCTAATTTGCGCCACATTTTCACGACTTTAGTCATATACGGTGATAACAGGGGGTTCGTCGTCGCAATATGGGCTTCATCGATAACCATGTTGATTTCACGATCCAGGTACTGATCACGTTCAGCGATGTTATTGACGGTATTCACCAGTGCGATGACGGCGACGGCCATCTGTGCTTCATAGCCCTCACGCGCCAATGTGCCGAGATCGATGATAGTGACATCCGCTTCTGGCCAGGGCGTTCCTGGGCGGTTAAACAGTTCCCCCTCAAACCCTTCGGTAAACATGCGTAACGCTTCGGCCATTTCTTCCGCACGCGCTCGTCGTGCCGCCGTTCGGCGGTCTCGCCCCTCGCTGTCTTTGGTGTTATCCCGGGCAATATGTTCCAACGCCGACATCAAATCCGAGGGCAACATTTGGTGTCCGGCTTCATACGACTGTTTCGCCGCCGCCAGAATAGCCTCACGCAACATGCCCCGATCGGCACGCGTCATTCTTGCTTCTTCGGCTGCCTCTCCCCCCGTGACCATAAGACGTGCAGCTATCTCCATTTCTCCCAGAATATCGCGCTTTTCCTCATCGTCATCATCAGGCTCTTTCGTATCATCATCCAGCTCAGGCAAAGACAATTCATCAGTAATGAGTTCCCTGGGATCTGCTTGTAACAACAGGTGAGCATCGGCAAACGGTGCCAGAGAGACACCACGCCCAGGCTTGATACTGATCTTGTTCACCGTCAACCCTAGTGATTCATAGTAATCACCAAGCAGCCCAAACGAGTTTCCCGCTTCCAGTAAAAACAGCCGTGAACGGTGGATAGCCATCACCTGTGCTAAAACACTACACAATGTCGCTGACTTGCCCGAACCTGTCGGTCCGAACAACAACAGATGGGCATTCTGTGTCCTGTCTGCCTTATTCATCGGATCAAATGACAATGCCGCTCCCCCTCGATTGAAAAAGGAAAGGCCGGGATTACCCGTTCCCGTATCACGACCAAAAACCGGCAGCAGGCAGGCAAAATGTTGTACAAACGTCAGCCGGGTATACCAGTGGTTTTTATCCGTTTCAGGGTTGAAACACATCGGTAAAGCACGCAGGTAGCCATTGAGTGGCGCGACATCATGTTCAGGGTTGATCGGCTGAAGGCCAGCATTGAGTAGCTTGGCACTGATATCAAGATAGCGTTTGTCGAGCGTATCCAGATCTGATGCTTTGATCAAAAACGTCAACGATGAGCGATAGAGCTTATGTCGCTCCCCCAGATATTCTTTTGCTGTTGCCGCATCTGCGCGTACACGCTGAGATTCAACATTTTCGCCCATTGCATTTTTGCCCAGGCTGGCGAACTCATCTTCCAAAACATCCTGAGGTTGAACGACCAATGTCATCGCAATCACCGTTCCTTGCGGCATCAGATCCATCAGCGTATTGATGTTCTCTCCACGTTTGACTTCGCCGGTCAGGTGCCCCGTCTGCGGCGCTTTTCTCAGTCGTTCTACTGGTACTGCTTTGTGCGCCACATTATCAAACCACCATACCCCACGTTCAGCATCGCTACGAGGCCGCGTGAACCACAATGTTTCGCTAAAATCGTTCAATATAGGAAGAGAATCAGGCGCACCGTCGTCATGTGACGCGGTACGGTACAGCAGTTCGGGCGCAACCCATTCCGGCTTAGGGTTAAACCAGCGTAGCAGCCAGTTATGTATCTGTTCACCATTTTGCCGATGGCAACGAATACCGGCGCCGGACAATGCTGAGGTTAAACGGTCGCAGACCTGGTTCAGCATGGTCGCCGGCGGTAACGGATCGCGGGACTGCTTTTCAACATAACGGTAAATCACCATACGTGTACGGCGGGTTTGTCCGCGCCAGGGTGCACCCGTGACAATTTTATCGTCAAACAGGCCTTTCTCTGCCGAAATGCTTTTCATATGGCGATCGGTTTCAGCCAGCCAGGCCTGTGTGAATGCCGTCCCTTCCGCCCAGGGTTTGACATAACCACGTAACTTATCCATATACGCCGTCACATCCGTATCATCCTGGCAGTAAAGCTGCACGACCCACTGGTGACTATCCAACTCAGGCAAGCTATCCTGCAAGGCATCTTCAACCACATCGCGGATTTCTTCCAGGCGCTCTGCCGGCCGCCCTTCCGTACCCACTGGCGTAATTTCATAAACCGCGCCAACAGACACGCCATCATCCAACAACAAGCATTGATCCGCAGAGAGGTATTCCGCCCAGGGCATATAGTCAATAATAGATGGCGCAACGCCATAAAGTTGTTGTTCATCCCTCTCAGTTAATCGCCCATCACGGCTAAGCGGTTCATGGCCATTTATCGCAAATGGCCCATTCCCTTTCAGATTTTCATCTGAAGACGTCGTTTTACGACGAAACAGTGAAAACATTAAAATGCCTCCGTCCGTTCACCCGGTAGGGCATACTGCACCTGGCTGTAGAACGGGAATACCGTGCTATACCCCGGCACCGGAGTATTACCCTTACTGAGATGGGGATAGACATACATCACCAGGTCAGGATTCGGCAAACGAGGAAACGACTGCTGGATCTCATTCTCCTGAGTGCGGCTATAGTTTTCCGCCTCCCGCAGCACATTGACCTGGTCAGTATCCGTCAGGGTGCGCCGCAGAGTAGTGCGCCCTTCATGCCTGGCTTGAGTCGTTGACGCCCCACCATTCCACAACTCGAGCATGGTGCTGTCGCCCGGAGGCAGCATCTGCTCTTTGCTGGTACTGCATCCTGAAAGTGTTACGGCGAAAAAAAGCGAGGCTATCGCGCATTGAGCTTTATTATTCATGCCGATCACCTTCCTTTGAAGAATCTGAAAGCGCACAGCGACTGGAAACATAGGAGAATGATTGCAGCTCAGGGACACGATGCATCTCACTTAAATGAACTGGCATCATCTGCCAGTACTCTTCACCATGTAATCTTTTCAGAGCCATCGATATGATCTCGCCATTACTCGCAGAAACGTGCTCCAGAAAGCAAGCTACCCTGCATCTTTCAAGCGCCTCAGGAAACAACCGGGCAATCGTTAATTGAGTGTCTTGCACCTCAATACGGGTAGGACCCAGCATCAGAATTAATGCGTTATGCACCCAAAACAAAGATGCCTGTTGAAATGCCGCAACACGTTGAGCCAACTCGAGATCAAACTCACCATGACTGACCGCCACAGAATAGCCAGAGCCAGCACTGAAGTACCACTTAGTGGTCCATCTAATGGGATTGCCGTTATTTTCTTTCATGCGATGTCCCCAGTCCTAACCAACGCATCCAGCTCGATCTCGCTCGTCCAGGTTTTACCTGTTGCGAGTTCAGGCGCTCTTCATAACGTTGTTTCAGCACAGAAAGACACGTTCGGGCATCTTGTGCATTTTGCATGTAGCTGACAGCGAATAGCTCAGGGAGATCATGCTCCCCGAGTTGGTGCAGTTGCGCCTCTATCTGAAAATGATCCAGCTTCCATCCTGGCGTATCTTCACGATGTACAGCTTGGTTCCGCACCTCAAGCTCCAAATAGATGCCCAGTTGAGCCATGGCGTCGATAATTTTTCTCATCTCACTGCACGCTTCATAATACGAGTGATCGATATCATAGTGATTCATCGTCACATCATGCAGTTGCGTTACCCCTTGGCCATTGACATGAAAATAAAAGCGCGCCAGACAACTGCGATGATTACCATCTGAGCCGATAAACCAATTAATTCCATCAAGACTGTTAAAATTCATGCTCGACCGTTTATGCCCTGGCTCCGTGTAATAGCCAGGGTTCTTTTCCAGCAGAGGAATGTTGATATCCATCCGCTTTCCACGATCCAGCAGCTCCAGCCAACTCATACCGGCATACTGTGGGTGATCAGTACCAATAATGCGAAAGACGTTGATGCTACCCTGTGTCGTCCAGTAATGACGGGTAATGAAGTCTCTCTCGCGACGGAAACACGAATCATCCCAACGAAGGATCTCATCATTAGCCCACGAGGGCGGAGCAGATCGTACCTGTTCAACAAAACGATAATTTTCAGTCATCATGGTTAATCCATCCCAGTGCCTGATTGGCCAAGATTGAAGTCATATTTCACTTTCCGCCCTTTCTCTTCATAGTCGATCGCCAACTGACGGGTAATATGAACAGCGACTTTCATGCCCGGGGGCACATAAACAGCATCAAACGTCTGGCCATAACGCGCCTTAACCCAGTCAACGGTTTCCTGCATCCCCCCTGAAATCGCTTTCCCCATTACGGACTGCCCGGCATCGCCGGTCAGCGAAGACGTCACGCCGCCAAAACCATTCGTCTGTGTGGTATTCTGATTTTGCGCCAACGACTCACCGGCAGCAGAACCTGCTGAAAGCGTAAATAACGTAGGAAGATAGGTCGATGCGTTAGATTTACGTTCACCAGAAAGACACGGGATGCCGTTTTCATCAGAAATCCAGCCAATACTTCCCCCGTTATTATTGTTCTGGCTGCTGTTACCCTCTGTTTGGTCTGACGGGCGTGGTAACGTACGTACCGTACCGTCGCTAAAGACGAACGTTATACTGGTCACCGAACCGCGGACACATGATAGTGTCCAGTCCCCAGTCGCCGTACCGGACACAATCGCTCCCTGGACATCTGGCAGGTCCATACCGTTCGCAGTCAGGTTGTCTTTGCCAATCAGAACCTTGAATGGATACGGATCTGTCACTTTCCCATCGACAGGCACCCGCCCCAACAGAGCTGTCATGGCACGGCTGCCAATCAGCGTTGAATTTTCGGGCAAGGTATAAACAGGCTCGACAGGACCTTCAGAGGCATTATTCCCACTTAACGTTTGGCCATTCCCTGCTTGCCTGGCCAGTTCAGCTTGTTGCCGAGTGACTGGATTCTCTTCCAGAAAAGAAGTGGCAAAGGTAAACCCCGCCGCTCTGTTACTGCTTCCCTCTGTCACGGGTTTACCACTTGCATCCACCGCAACAGCATCTATTGGTTCAATCCATCGAAATCCATCAGTACCAGACGGTCCAGACGACGTTCCTTGTTCGGTAAAACCGCCATCCAACCCCAACCCTATCGGGATATCACTCCCCGGTCCGACATGATTGCCGGAAGACGCTGACGACGTCGAGCCTGGCGTTCCTGCCTCTTTAAGTTGTTGCACGAGATCACTGACAGTAGAACTTAACGATTGCACCTGAGATTTCAGTTGGCTTTTCTCACTACTCTCTTCTGTTTTTGCATTCTCAATCGCCTGACCAATGCGTTCATCCACATTTTGATTGGTTTGTTTCAGACGCTTATTCTCCTCAGCCAGCGTCTTATTTTCTGCATCCAATCGATCTTGCTTGGTTGTGACCGTATTCAAACGACCAATCAATGTACGTAGCGTATCCTGAGGCGTGTCGCCTTCAATCCCCAGAGCCCTCAACTGCTCAGGGGTGACATCGTTCAGGGTGGCATCATTTTTGGCCGCAGTATCTGGCTGTTGCTGCGACTTGTCGGAAGAACATGCCTTCAAACCAATAAAAACCGTCACCAGCAACGTTAGCGGTACTGCCAGTTTAACGAGCATATTTGACTGCATTTTCATTTTGTCACGCCCCTGGATGTTGATTTGACCGGTTTGATAGGTAGCACAGGTTCAGGCAGAAACGCGCTTTCCGGTTGACCATCAATGACCAGATAGGCGACGGTCGTATCCTCTGGCGTTCCGGCATTCCCCAACCAACGGTGCTGAAACGTCGCGCTAACAAATTCCCCCTGTAGCCTGCGAGGATCCAAGATCACCTTACCGGACGAGGTATTACGTATTTGCAATGCGATAACACTAAAATTGTTCAGTCGCCATCCCGCCAATGGCACGGCCACAACAGGCTCAGAAGGAAATAATGTTGTTATCGGGCTCGGTAGCTTGAGGGATACGGTCCCAATCCCAAGAACGGGTTCAACGGTGCGCAATGGCGCATACAAACTTTGTGCCGCATAGCGTGTCAACAAGACAGGAACGGGGACAGAAGAAACGGGAGAATGCCGTTCAGCCTTATCTGCTGACTCACTTGAGGAAGATGAATGGCTTGCTTTGTTACTACTGCCGCTAACCTTAGCATTATCATTGGTAGAGACAGAAGAGACCTCTCCGGCATAAACGACCTGCACAGGCTCACGAACGCTCTTCCCTTCTACGGCGCTAATATCCAGGAGGATCACCTCACCATTCTCAACATCCTGCAATTGCAGGCGAGTGGAAGGAAAAGGCTCGCTGGCACTGAGATAAACCGATCCGCCACTACTCTGGATCCTCAGTTTTCCGCTCAGTGATGGGGGGAATCCGACTCGTACGTTTTTATCGACAAAAACAATACGCTCTTGCCCTACATTCAAAGGGATTTGGAGTGGGATACGTTCCCACTTCATGAGTTCCAGTGCGCTGGCAGGTAATGACAAGAGAGACACGCATATCGCCAATAAGGCCTTCAGCTTCACTGGAATACCCTCGATTTTTTCTCAGGAGCAGTAACCGGCATCGCTTCCAGCCGTTGAGGTGTACTGGCATAGCAATCGAGAGCCAACCCAAATTGGTTACGTTCTGGATCACCTTCCCAGCGGATGACTCTCAATGGATAACGCACCATTGCCCGTTTTACGGGTTCGGTGTGGTAATACTCGTCAGCGACCAAATCCAGACGGGCAACCCAGTCATCATCCGATAAAACATCGACGCTTTTACTGCTATAACCGCGTTTAGGGATCTCATACACAACACGAACGCGATCACGCAGTTCGCTATTGTCCGTGCGAAATCGGGCATCTTTGTTCAGGAAATCCTGGCACGCTGGTGTCAGGTAGGGACTCAACTGTGCGATTTTTGCGGGATAGTCCACTTCACCATTTTTGGGCCAGGCATTGAGTTGCTGAAAAATATAGAAGGCAAAACTGTATACCGTTGATGGTGGGATCCGCCACCACTCGCGCGTGCTACCAGAACGCAGGTCTGGAGGATTGTGGATCGTCAGTTTACTTGGCGCCATCATCCAGCCCGAAGCAGTGAAAATCAGCAACAAAAACAGGCCAGCAACGATAGCTCGCAAGGTAAAAATATGATTGTCGCGAGCACTGACAGCATTACGGAAGCGGCTCATGACCAACTCCTTTGAAAAACGGAGCAAGTACGTTTCAACTCCCATGCGCGGGAAGTCAGGATCAGGCCGTGACTCATGCCCCATGTCGCTTTGAGCTCGTCCAGCCGCCGCCAAAGATAGTTTTCGGGTTTTCCTCGTTTAAACGAACTGATCCATTTACCACCAAAAAACACCACGAACAACGGTGTTATCAACATACTGATAGGGAAAGCAATCCAACCAACAAAAGGGACAAATGCCAGTGGAAACGCCAGTGGTATTCCCAATGCAACCCCAAGTCCCGCAGCCAGCCCCAGCTCCCCTGTGGTAAATCCACGATAAGCTACCGGAGCAACATTTAGACGGTCGGGGAGAAACTCAATCACGGCCATGATGCAGCTCCTTACAAAATGTCCAGCGCCTTCGTGGCCAGCCAGATAACAGCAACAAGCAGCACAACCCCGATAATGATAAATGCCGTAAATGCCCCCCAGTCGGCTTTACCAGCCCTCACATCATGAAACGCGGATACAGCGACCTTAGCAACGACAAGGAACGCGATCGCTGCAACAACGAGCCCAGCAAGAGATACCCCGTCTTTGATATATCCCTTCAGTGTATTGAATAACCCGCCACCGCCACCACTTGATGGCGCTTCAATAGCCGGTAAATCTGCCAATGCCTGGCCAGAATAGAGCCCCCCAAGAACAACCAACACCGTCAGACGTTCTGTGGCACAACGTATCATTGAGACTATTTTCATGAGTTAACCTTTTTATTCAGAGTGAAAATCAACTTGCGAAGAGAAAAATCGAGATAACCAAAAGAAGGATGAGTCGGATCGTAAACACTCCAACGGATTCGGCACCGATGGATTTCGTAGTCCAACCCTTGTAAGCCATAACTAATGCCCAGGTTGCCCATAGAAATAAAATGGAGAAGAGAAGACCGAGGATCAGTAGATTGAGTACAGAGGGATCGGTATTACCCGATGCTGCGCTCCAGGCGGCCTTCTGTGCGGAATTCATTGCCCTCTCTCCTGGCGGTATTGCCCACTGACGGAAAGCGGTACCGAAGGTTGGGCACGAGAGGGCTCAAGGTATTGCTCAATACCCTTCCGCATAGCGGATATGTCTCGGGAAGCACTGCTGTAGTCAAAATAAAAGCGCGCATCCTGACCATTCTGATTGGCAACCACCCGGGCACGATCTAATCCAGCCTGAACCTGATCGAGTTGACGCATAACCAGAGCAAGTTCGTCTTTTTCGGAAGCATGGGCCTGAACTACGCAAACCGAAGCCAGCAGTACACTCAGCCCAATAAATCGGCACATCTCTCTTCTCCTGTAGCGCATAACGGCGAGGAGAAAGACTGACGTAACAGGGGGATAAGCACAGCAGGAAACTGTTTATGAAAGGATGAAAATTTAGATCACCAGAAAGGGCAATCTTGATTAGCAACGGATGATTGTGATTGCTTCGTAGCCATTTCCCTGGCCATCTCGTTTTGCGATAACAGGAATATCCTGCCAACGCCGGATATCAAGGCTCCACTCTCTCAGTTCTTTTATTGGAAGATTATTTTTCCAACAAATTTCATGAACATGGCTGTTATCATACCAGTCAACACGACTAATATGTTCGCTAATAGCTCTTATATCAAAAGGAGGGCTCTCATAAGATAGATGCTCTCTCCACCCAGCTGTATGTACGTCAGCACGGCTAAGTGAGTCCGTAACCTGATAAATATCAACGTAACCAACTTCACAATTTGGGATTCTTTCCAAAAAAAGACAACCAATTTGTGGATGGACAGATCCTACGACAACAAAATTATTATGCATATATATCATCCGACATGATTTACCAGTACAACTAAAGATATTTTTTAAACGCACCAGTAACGATCGACAGCACAATACCCAGCAATACCGCAGCGGGTAAGAGCAACAAATTAGGCCACACAGCAGTTGGCCAGGACAAATACAGCATACATGGGCCATACATAGCAGGCTTCACAAACCGCTTCGCATGATGATAGATAAAACTGGATTCATAGCCAGCGCCGTAGCGCCGTAAATCCCGACGAACCAGCCCATCAACGATCCCTGTCGCAGCAACCATGATAAAAAGCGGTATCGATAGCACCAGAATGCCAACCCGTATCGCAAAAATGACTGTGACATAAACCGTCGCCTGTAAGTATTCCCACAGCGCAAGCGCTAGCCAGCTCCCAACCCAATTGAACATTTGCGCTGCCCCATCCTTTGGCTTCATCTGTTTTGCCTGATGCAGCCAACTGATAAAACCGCTGTCAACAAACAGCCACTGATAGGCTTGGTGAACGATACCGCTTATAAAAGTAACCGGTTCAGACATCAATAAACTTTGAGTAAAACCTTCAGCCAGATAACCACTTTCCGTCAACATCACCTGGCGGCTGTGTTCTGCGCCTTCATTAGTCCAAAAAAACAGCATGCCGATATATTCTATAAGCAAACTGACCAGTAATGACGCCAGTAGAATCCCCACAACTTTCAATGGCCAAACCCATAATAGCGTTTGAAACATACCCGGCTTCTTAGGCGGCTCCTGATGCTGTGGAGATGACGAGGGCTGTTCGGCCATTACGCCACCACATCTTTTGGCCCAAAGGCAGATCCAGTCAGGCTATCAGAAGGCAATGTACTCCCCGTCCACCAGGTTTCACCAGTGCGGTAATTCTGCTGCATGTACTCGGCAATGCGGCTGATACTCTCCGGCATAAACGGATCATTTGCGCTATCAGGTAGTGGCATACGGATTTTCCACAACCGCCCCCCCTCAAGCAATGCAAACGCCTGCCCTTTCGGCAAGTTGATAATGTCAGCTGGGGTAATCATTGGCATCCTGACATTACTGACGCGATCCTGAACGTTACTCGTAAAGTCAGAACCCTGGTCAGGATTAGTAATATCCGTTACACCAGAAACCAGCGTCTTGGTATAGACATCCACTTCAGGAAGCTGGCTGGTCAGCAGCTCTGCTGTACTGTTTTCTCTGACCCGTAGCATGATTAACGAGTTGAAGTTACCAATCACCTGATTGGCCTTAGCACTGCTGCCAATCCTGGCTTCAATATCCGACAAGGTCTGTGTGTAGGCAGTTACCTGAATCCCCGCGCCGCCGCCTTTGTTAATGAGCGGGATAAACTCCTCACCCATCAGTTCGTTAAACTCATCGCAGTGGAGGTTAATGGGAGTTTTTTTCTGTGGAGCTTCACCGCCAATACCAAACTTGTAGATGTACCCCGCCACTGATACCAGGTCAGCAAACATGCTGTTTCCTACCGCTGAGGCGACCTCCGCATCCGACAGCGCATCGAGTCCGACATACACAATCCCCCGTTTTCGAATGACTTCCTGCCAGTCAAAGATGGGGCGAGGATCATCCATATCGGTGTAATCAGGTGCCAACAACGCCGCTGTTTTCCCCGTCGTCAGCTTTTCCAGCAAGGGCAATAGCGACGCCACTATTTTATCGAAGTAGGTCCGGTCATAACGTACGGCTGACCGCAATCCATCCAGTACCGGATCCCATATTTTTTTACCTTCATCACTGCCAAGAACGGTCTCGATGGCCCACACTTTCATCGCGTTCGCTTGCCCCTGCATATTTCGGGGAAGATCACGTTCATTAAGCATGCCTGAGCTGATTAAGTTCTCCACCGTGACCCACAGCTGTGGTGCCTGAGTGCTTAACAGGTTTTCGACATAGGTTTCGTAAAGGTCTCCTATATTGGTGACATAACGGAGTATCAGGCTGTAATCAGGTCGTTGGCCCAGGGCAACCAGCGCTCGTGTAATGATATTGACGAATCGCCAGGCAAACTCCTTAAAAGCAGCCGAATTACCTTCACTGGAAAGCTGCCCGGCAACACGAGAAGCCACTTCAGAGATACGGCTAAAACGCCCGATCGCGTTATAACGCGCACTGATATCTGGCCAACCAAGATGAAAAACATGAAACTCACTTTCTCTTCCGGCTCTCCGCGCTTCCGCCCACATCCGTTTCAGTAGATCAGCATCCCCTTTGGGGTCAAATACAATAGTGACATCACCGCGCCGGATATCCTGCGTGATCAATAATTCTGCCAGGCGGGTTTTACCAACACGCGTTGTTCCCATGACTAACGAGTGCCCTACACGTTCCCCCAGATCATAACCAATATCGGATTCATCAGGTTCAACACCGTGATAGATGGGACTCCCCCCCACGGGAGGTAACGGTCTGAGGGGATTAAAGACGGTGTCGGATTGAGTAAGCCGACAGAGGTATGGCAGGCTATATTCAAGTTTTTTCTCCAGGTCACGCGCCATACGATAAATGACTGATGGCTGAACATAGCACTCAGTCTCTGGCCGACGTGCTTCCAGGAGCCGCTGAGTATGTTTCTGCGTCCAATGAAATCCCCTCCCGAGAAACAGATAACGGTTACTCACGGGGATCTGTTTGCTACTCATCACATAACGGGGAAGTCGCCGGATATTGCGACGATAACGAAGGATCCGCAACCCTTGCCTCGTGCGCTTCAATGCCAGCACGCCAAACCCAGCAGCCGTAACCCAGCTAACGGATGGAGCAAGAGCAACAGCCCAGGGGGCGGTCAGACAGATATAGGTCGCACTCCACGCCGTTGTCGCCGTATATAACTCAACAGCGGGACGCAGTAATGATTCCATAACATAGCGGTCACTCATCCACTTTATCCTCACCTTTATGAGGATAATTCCGTCTCGCTCGGTATGAACCATGCTCACATACTACAGGTTCACAGCGACGACTTGGCGAACTGAAGCGAGTAAAAGGATAAACATAGCGAATCAGTGCTTCAATGCATCCCGCCACCATAACAAGCATACAATAAACGCTATTTGCGAACTGAATAACCTGAGCCGGGGAAACAGACTGATACGCCGGAGGCAAGGCTGATAATGCATTATTCAAATCAGATGCAATTTCACCAGATAGCAATCCCAATAAAAAAAATCCAACGACGAATCTGCCAACAAATATGGATGGCCAATAAAAAAACACTCTAAAAATAAATGTTATTAATTCGACCATAAATGACATTACTGTCCGTAACCCATATTGATAATTAATTTTCATCTTTTGGCACCCTATCATTGTGACAATCCGGTTTCAGTTATCAGTACGGGGTAGTGGGATAGCTGTAAACGCTTCGCCAGGTCACTTCCTGATACGGGAACAATATCATTCTCAGGCAATAAAACCTGTAGCTCACGCAGAGACGCTTCTGTAGAAACGCTGACCACAAACCCAGTGGCTTTCAAACGCTGCAACTCCCCAGTTCGTTTCACGACCCAATCCCGAGACAGGGGATCATCACCAATAATGAAGATCGGTGGTATACCAGTGAGTTTTAACGCTCTGGGTGCAACCTTCCCAGGAGTAAGCTCAGGCGTCGTAACAGGAAGAACGGAGGCTATTGTCAAACCCGGACCTGTGGCAGGAGAGGATAATTCTGGTGGCAATATGGCACCGGAAAAATTCGGATCCGTTTGTGCGTTAATCGCCTCAAAATACGGTTCAGTTGATTCTCCACCAAGATCTGCTACAACATTCAGTTCCGCTGAAGCGAAAGATGGCAATAAGAAAATACCCGGAAAAATAATCGACGATACGAATAATAAGCAGGGACGTAACGTATTCATTCAGGCTCTATCCATGTTAATTGGTAGCTGGGAATAATTGCTTCGGAAGAGGCAAGCAGGATGGGAGATGATGATTCCAATGGCTCCTGAACAGGAGAAATAAGCTTCAGCTTTTGGCGCACAATCGCCATATACCTTTCAGCCGGTAGGCCGCCGGCAGGACGGTGATAACATCCTGCGGCACGTAACCAGCTACCGGGTTTTGCGTCATAGCACTCACGTAAGATTCGGGCAGCAACACGTAAATTGGTAAACGGCTCAAATGCGTCATAAAAAGAGCGAAAACGATGTCCGTTCCAACCCAAATTAACCTGAGCGATCCCAACATCAATATTCTTTAGCGGTGTCTGGCGAATAAACTGGCGTAACGCCTGCCATGCCAATTCGCGTGTCTCATACCGATACGTTTTTCCGGCAACATTGATCGACCACGGCCATGGCCGCTCACCGTAAGGCAATCGACGAGAGCTTTCCGTTAGTGCAAGTGAATAAAGTGACTCAGCCGGCACACGCGCATCTTTAGCAATTTGTCGGTATGCCGCTGGGATTTGTTGCAAGCCAACAGGTCGTTTTTGTCCGCTAACAATACCGCTATGCATTATCCCAAGTACGATGAACATACTGATTAAAATGCTGCGATTTGCCATCCATTTTCCCCTTGTTGCAGGATGACTGGCATTTGACCTTGACCATAACGCGCCCACAATCCCTGATCATGATTGAGCGTTATCTGTCGGTTTCTGACTCTCTCAACAGGAATACTATGGCTGACTGCCCACTGTCGGACTGTTTCGTCTTTTCCGTCACTGCCAACCAAATAAATATCTACCTCTCGGTTATCAGCCAGAACAGCCGCTAATCTGGTATCGCAACGGGTACAGTTATCGCGAACAAATAACGCCAGCCGACCATCGGTATCATGAGCGATGCCGGCAGCGTTACCCATGTTTACAGAGAGAGCATTAGGGTACAGACGATTCCAGGCAGCATTCACTTCACGCTGAAAAGCCAGTTCTTTTTCCGTACGTTGATACTCTTCTTTAACCCAAAGCTCAGCCATACGACGTCGTTCCGCTGAACTGTCACTTTCAATCCCCAGAGTCGTCAGCGGATCCAAGCCAGGGGATTGTATTCCACGCTTGCCTTGCTTGAGTTGTTGGTATTTTTCCCATTCAGAATGGCTCAACCCCCACCACTGTGCTTCCTGCTCAGTTTCTT
Source organism: Brenneria izbisi (assembly GCF_025840185.1). Classification (GTDB taxonomy): domain Bacteria; phylum Pseudomonadota; class Gammaproteobacteria; order Enterobacterales; family Enterobacteriaceae; genus Brenneria; species Brenneria izbisi. The sequence goes on along the minus strand of NZ_JAMPJU010000007.1, from coordinate 2,314 downwards.
TGATCTGAATATCACGCTGTTGCAGTTCTTTTTGTTGCACTGGCCCCGGAAGAGCCGCATTAGAAAGGGAATAAACAAAAAATAAACTCAAAATAGCAATGCTACTTTTTTTCATAGAGAGTCCTATTGAACTGAAAGGCGCTGTTGACTGCCACCGACGGAAAATATCGCTTCATGGCCCTGCATATCTCGTAGTGTCCATCCCCATGCGGAATCTCCCACTGTAACCAATTGCATTTCTGATAGTGTTGTCGCGCCACGACGCATAACTACGGCGTACCTTTGCCCTCCCCGCTGTTCAATGCCCGCCAGAATAAACGGTGCAGCCAGTGGCACACTCTTGGCTGACCGTGTTGACTTTTTTGTTTTAGTAGGAGAATTAGCGGGCTGAGTACGCAAACTGGAGGAACTAGAAGATATATTTGTAAGCGTCTTCTCAAACTTCTCTTTGAACTCACTTAATGCATCAAGACGCAATAAATATTGATCGAAGGCCGATTTAAGAACTGCAAACCGTTCTTCGTGTTGTAACAACCTCTGATGGTTTTCCTCAGCTTTTTTCGCTAACGGAACGATAGTTCCTTCAAATTGAGCAGAAAGCGCCTGCATGCCAGCATCAACTTTCTCATTAGTGGAAAAACGAGACTCTTGATCGGCAACATGTTTTTCAAGAGTAGCAACAGAAGATGACAACTGGCTAAGTTGGCCACTCCGAAAAGCTGCTTCAAGAGAGTTAAGCCGAATACCCATCTCATTAATTTGCATGAAAAAAATGGTGCACATTATAGCAGGCACCACAACCATCAGGCCTGAAATAATGTATATAACAGGTTTCAGTAAAACTCGGCGTAAACCAAGAGTCTTAGCGTCAGTATTATCAACAGAGGAACCTTCTGTATTTAACTGTCCAGTTGCAGAACTGACGCTTTTATCGAGCAATACTTCATCGGCCACTGCACATTATCCTTGTAATTAATCATGAAGGAGTAAGGTGCAAAATCTGGGATAAGATGGCGATACTTAACTCAATATCGCCCCTCGAAAATTATAATTACAGTGGGTTAATAAGCACCCGATCTACAGCATTGACAACCACATGACCAGGAGGCGGTAAACGCTCCCCATTTCTCGCTGCAATAGCCTGCGCCCGCAACAGTGCCACTGATGCCGCTTTTATTGCATCATCGTGTGACTCAGCTGTGACACTGAGATTATCGAAATCACTGAAGCACAGAGTTATCTTCCCTTGTTTTTCCAAAATATCTGCCGGATATGGAACAAATAGCGCTGCAAACTTCTTGGCCTGTTTTTTCCGTACATCCAGCTTGCTGACTAATTGAGTCGCACGAAGGTGGGTATAGCGTTTAAGCATATTCATTGATTTGTGGCCAGAGATAGCAGCAACCTCCATGACGTTAAGCGTTCCCAACTCAAACAGACGGCTTATCGCTTCGTGCCTCAGATCATGGAAATGAAGGTCACTTATATCCAATTCCTGTAAAGCGACTCGCCAAGCGCTTTTAAATCCATTCGATGTATAGCTGAAGACAGCACCATTCACCGGAATCGTCCCCACAAATTCACGCAGGGTTTTACGGGCTTTTGATGAAAGTGGGACATCGCGAGTCGATCCATTCTTTGTAAGCGGTAGATGAGCCACGCCTAAATGTAAATCGACGTTCTCCCATCTAAGTGAAAGGATTTCTCCCTGACGCATGGCTGTCTCGATCGCCAACAAAAAAATGGTGAGCAACTCAGGATTTTTCCCTCTGAAATACCGGGCTAATCGGCGTTCCTCCGCTGACGTTAACCTCCGGGTTCTCCCTGCCGATACTGGCGGTTTGCGGACATACTCAACAGGATTAGAAGTGCAGGTTCCCCATTCAATACGCGCTAAATTGTACATCGCGGACAATAAGGCCATCTCAAGTCGAACAGTATTAGCACTTATCGTCTTTCCAGTAATTGGATTAACAGAAGTGAGTCTCAAATCCCTGTACTCAGCAATATCAACTGATGAAATCTCATCCATCATTTTTTTCGCCAGTTCAGACCGCCGAATAACATTTATTCGATAAAACTCCTGTAGTTGGCCGCGCTTATGGATAGAAACCGTTGAATAATATTTATCCAACGCCTTAGATAACACCATCTTCTTTATACGTTTTCTTACAACCATAGGAATTATCCCTAACTAAAGCGAAGAACAATATCATATGGCGTAAATACTGACTAAACTGCCAATCCGGTGTGTGGAAATCAACCTCTCCAGTCCTGCCAGGCACTATTATGATGTGGGGCGCGCTGGTGCCTC
>NZ_JAMPJU010000062.1 GCF_025840185.1 Brenneria izbisi | reverse complement strand
CCATCACCTTTGCCGCCAACAGCGCGGTTGGCACCTCAACCGCCTTTGCGGTGCAGGGCGATGATGCCTATCAGGACAGTGAAAGTTACACCGTGAGTGTAACCGACAGTGGCGCGCATAACTTTGAACAACTGGACAGCAGCGACACCGCAACCGTCACCGTGACGGATACGGTCGATACCACTGCCATCACCCTGAGTTCGGATAATCAGGTGACCGAAGGCAGCGCCTTTACCGTCACCGCCACCGTGGGCGCGCCGGTCACCGG
>NZ_JAMPJU010000061.1 GCF_025840185.1 Brenneria izbisi | reverse complement strand
TGTTTGGCGATTGATCAGATCGCACAATTCGGACTGAGTTCCCTTCAGGTGATCTACTATTTTGCGAAGTTATTTAGAGTTATTATTTAACTATAGAAAAACATAAAACATTGTCGTTATTTTTAGCTCCTTTAGGAGATATAAAAATAAAGCAATGGTCCACCTATACACTCACTTCGTGAGCGTGTGGGGTCCCCCTCTGGCAGGATAGTTGACACCCCATACTGAAAATCTCTATGGGGGCAACGGAGCCTGTTATGAAACGCTAT
>NZ_JAMPJU010000060.1 GCF_025840185.1 Brenneria izbisi | reverse complement strand
CAGTGAAACGCCGTAGCGCCGATGGTAGTGTGGGGTCTCCCCATGTGAGAGTAGGGAACTGCCAGGCATCAAATTAGCAGGTGCGCTGATATGGCTCAGTTGGTAGAGCGCACCCTTGGTAAGGGTGAGGTCCCCAGTTCGACTCTGGGTATCAGCACCAGTAATAATTGGGTTAATGATTCGGCTTTAAAAGAATTTACCTGGCGGCGATAGCGCGGTGGTCCCACCTGACCCCATGCCGAACTCAGCAGTGAAACGCCGTAGCGCCGATGGTAG
>NZ_JAMPJU010000006.1 GCF_025840185.1 Brenneria izbisi | reverse complement strand
TTAGCCAGAACGGTAGTGATAGCAGCGGTCAGCGTTGTTTTACCATGGTCAACGTGGCCGATAGTACCGACGTTAACATGGGGTTTTGTACGTTCAAATTTTTCTTTAGACACGGCGATATTCCTTACTCAAATGCTCTCTCCCTATGGAGAGAGCACGGGATCAATGTGTTAAACCCGGATTATTTACCACGGGCTTCAATAACGGCCTGAGCTACGTTGTTCGGCGCTTCAGCGTACTTCAGGAACTCCATGGAATATGAAGCGCGGCCCTGAGTCTGCGAACGCAGATCGGTAGCATAACCAAACATTTCGGACAACGGAACCTGTGCGCGAACAGTCTTGCCAGTTGCAGTATCTTCCATACCTTCGATGATACCGCGACGACGGTTAAGGTCACCGATTACGTCACCCATGTAGTCTTCCGGCGTTTCAACTTCAACTTTCATGATCGGCTCAAGCAGAACAGGTTTGGCTTTCTTAAAGCCGTCTTTAAACGCCAGTGAAGCAGCCAGTTTAAACGCCAGTTCCGAGGAGTCGACATCATGGTAAGAACCGAAGTGCAGACGCACAGCGATATCCACTACCGGATAACCCGCCAGAGGACCCGCTTTCAACTGTTCTTGAATCCCTTTATCAACAGCCGGGATATATTCGCCAGGAATCACACCACCTTTGATGTCATTGGTAAAGGTGTAACCCGGGCCGCCTGGTTCCAGCGGAGACAGGTCGATCACAACGTGACCATACTGACCGCGACCACCAGATTGCTTGGCATGCTTACCTTCAATGTCTTTAACCGTTTCACGGATCGTTTCACGGTAGGCAACCTGAGGTTTACCGATGTTCGCTTCAACGTTGAATTCACGTTTCATACGGTCAACGATGATTTCCAGGTGCAGTTCACCCATACCTGCGATGATCGTCTGGTTTGATTCTTCGTCAGTCCATACGCGGAATGACGGGTCTTCTTTCGCCAGACGCCCCAGAGCCAGCCCCATTTTTTCCTGGTCAGCTTTGGTTTTTGGTTCAACAGCGATAGAGATGACCGGCTCTGGGAACTCCATACGCTCCAGAATAATCGGAGAGTTTGGATCACACAGAGTGTCGCCTGTCGTCACGTCTTTCAGACCGATTGCCGCAGCAATGTCGCCAGCACGAACTTCTTTGATTTCTTCACGTTTGTTGGCATGCATCTGAACGATACGACCAAAACGCTCACGTGCGGATTTCACAGAGTTCAACACCGTGTCGCCTGAGTTCACCACGCCAGAGTATACGCGGAAGAAAGTCAGGTTACCCACAAACGGGTCGGTAGCGATTTTGAACGCCAGTGCAGAGAACGGCTCTTTGTCGTCGGAATGACGCTCAGCCGGAGTATCTTTACCGTCATCCAGAATGCCTTTGATCGCAGGGACGTCGGTCGGCGCCGGCAGATATTCGACAACCGCATCCAGCATTGCCTGTACGCCCTTGTTCTTGAACGCAGAGCCACAAGTGACCAAAATGATTTCGTTGTTCAGCACGCGTTGACGCAGAGCGGATTTGATCTCTTGCTCGGACAGTTCTTCACCGCCGAGATATTTTTCCATCAGTTCTTCGTTTGCTTCAGCCGCGGACTCAATCAGGTTCTGGTGCCATTCCTCAGCCAGATCCTGCATATCAGCCGGAATCTCTTCATAAGTGAAGGTCACGCCCTGATCGGCGTCATTCCAGTTGATGGCTTTCATCTTCACCAGGTCGATAATACCAGTGAAGCTGTCTTCCGCGCCGATTGCCAATTGCAGCGGAACAGGGGTCGCACCCAGACGGGTTTTGATCTGTCCCACGACTTTCAGGAAGTTCGCGCCCATGCGGTCCATTTTGTTAACGAACGCGATACGCGGAACTTTATATTTGTTAGCCTGACGCCATACTGTTTCAGACTGGGGCTGAACACCACCAACCGCACAGTAAACCATTACTGCGCCGTCAAGAACACGCATGGAACGTTCTACTTCGATGGTGAAGTCAACGTGCCCCGGGGTGTCGATGATGTTAACGCGGTGCGGCTCAAACTGCTTGGCCATACCAGACCAGAAAGCGGTGGTAGCAGCGGAGGTGATAGTGATACCACGTTCCTGCTCCTGCGCCATCCAGTCCATGGTGGCCGCGCCGTCATGAACTTCACCGATTTTGTGGTTTACACCCGTGTAGAACAGAATACGTTCTGTCGTGGTGGTTTTACCGGCGTCGATGTGTGCACTGATACCGATATTACGGTAGCGTGCAATGGGTGTTGTACGAGCCATTTGTTTCCTCTATATCCTAGGGCGTTCAATTTAGTTAACCCAGACGGGTCGGCTTTTTGAAGCGCCCGCCTGGTTAGCATAACTACAACGAAGGAATTACCAACGGTAGTGAGCGAACGCCTTGTTGGCTTCAGCCATACGGTGAACGTCTTCACGTTTCTTGACAGCAGTACCTTTGTTTTCCGCTGCATCAGAAAGTTCGTTCGCCAGGCGCAGAGCCATGGATTTATCACCGCGTTTACGAGCAGCTTCAACGATCCAACGCATTGCCAGGGCATTACGACGGACCGGACGGACTTCAACTGGTACCTGATAAGTAGAACCACCAACGCGGCGAGACTTAACTTCGACAGTCGGGCGAACGTTGTCCAGCGCTACTTCAAAAGCTTCCAGGTGATCTTTACCAGAACGCTGAGCCAGGGTCTCAAGCGCGGTATAGACAATTGCTTCAGCAGTAGATTTTTTACCATCTACCATCAGGATATTGACAAATTTGGCCAGCAACTCTGATCCGAATTTCGGATCCGGCAGGATTTTACGTTGACCAATGACGCGACGACGTGGCATGGAAATACTCCGTTGTTAATTCAGGATTGTCCAAAACTCTACGAGTTTAGTTTGACATTTAAGTTAAAACGTTTGGCCTTACTTAACGGAGAACCATTAAGCCTTTGGCTTCTTCACGCCGTATTTGGAGCGGGCTTGCTTACGGTCTTTAACACCAGAGCAGTCCAGCGCGCCACGAACGGTGTGGTAACGCACACCTGGCAGGTCTTTAACACGACCGCCGCGGATCAGGATCACGGAGTGCTCCTGTAGGTTATGACCTTCACCACCGATATAGGAGGTAACTTCAAAACCGTTAGTCAGACGAACACGACATACTTTACGCAGTGCGGAGTTCGGTTTTTTCGGAGTGGTGGTATATACACGCGTACATACGCCACGTTTCTGCGGGCAGGCTTCCAGCGCCGGAACGTTGCTTTTCGCAACCCTCAAAGCGCGCGGTTTGCGTACCAGCTGGTTAATTGTTGCCATTAATAAAGCTCCTGGTTTTTGCTTCGTAAACACGTAATAAATCGTCTCGTACTTGCGCAAGGCAAAGTACGAGGACGCAGAATTTTAGGGCTGGCGGTGAAAGGAGTCAAGAAATATACAAAAATTCAGCGTTACCACGCCAGCTGCTGTGGATGTTGCACCGTCAATTGAACAAACTGATTATAGCCAATTAATATGGCGCTGCCTAAAATTTGTGCAGCAATACCTCTGGCATCGGCATCATGCTGGATAACATATAAAGAGACAGGCGCTTCAAGGAGGCGTTTCGCTATGTCGGTTTCAGCCAGCGCCGCAATCACGCCGTCCTGCATTAAAACCAGCACGTCGCCAGACTTCAGACAGCGTAGAAGTGAATCCATATCGCTGTGGTAGGGGGAATGAGAAAGCGTGTGCAACATAAATAAAACGCCTGTCGCTAAAATGTGAGAACCGAATGATAACTGGCTAGCTTGTCACGCAACGCCGCCGGAGCAAGCAGTTCAATATCCACAACCCAATCCGTATTCATATTGATGCCACGCTGACGGATTGATGTTTCGCACGCATAGCAATGTTCAATGTCATACAACGGCAGTACGCCAAAGGTCGCGATATAGTTGCGCATCAGAATTTTTTCAGGCTGTTGCGCCGGCAACAGTTGCAACACGCCATCGCCAATAAAGAATACGCCGATTTCTTCAGTCAGCGCGGACATCGCCAGAAGCGCATCCAATCCCTCGCGCCCCGACGCGTTGCCATGAGGCCCGTGACTAAAAACAAAAGCAATATGCTTCATGACTCTGCCTTCAAGACCTCATTAAAACTGTATGACCCGATCACATGCCAGCACCGACTGGGCCAACTCGCCCAAACCGCTCAGTGTAAAACCAGACTGTAAATTGGCGCTGCCCGATTTGAGTTGCTCAGCCTGCTGTTGATCAGCGATCCCGCGCCGCAATGCGGCGGCGATACAGACATTCAGGGCCACATCATGCTCCTGTCCCAAACGCTGCCAGGCACGGACAAGATCAAATTCGTCGTTTGCCGGTGACGTTAACTGGTTGGCATTAAGTACGCCTTCACGGTAGAAAAAAACGCTTTCCAACCGATGCCCTTCCGCTAATAGCGCTTGCGCGAACTGAAAAGCGCTACTCGCCTGCTGGGTTCCGTAGGCTGGCCCCGTCACCAACAGACAATAACTCAGCATCCGCGCTCATGTCCGCTGAAATCGCCGCTTTTAAACTGGCGAATATAAAGATACACCGTGTGCTTGGAAATATTCAGACGTTCAGCGACCTGGTTGATCGCATCTTTGATATCAAAAATGCCTTTTTCATACAGGCTCAGGACAATTTGCCGGTTCTTCGCATTGTTTGAGACATTTCGATCGGCATTGACTTCCTCAATAGAAAACTCCAACGTTTGCGCCACCAGATCGTCGACCGAAGAAGCAAAGTTGACCGATGACGCCACCTCGTGCGCTTCAGGCGGAATGAAGGTCTGAACAATCTGAGAAAAAGGGACATCCAGATTCATGTTAATACACAACAGCCCAATAACGCGCTGGTCGCGGTTGCGAATCGCAATCGTAACTGATTTCATCAGTACGCCGCTTTTAGCACGGGTGAAATAAGCCTTGGATACGCTGCTATCCTCCCCGGCCATATCATGCAACATGCGTAATGCAAGATCAGTGATGGGCGAGCCGATTTTCCTGCCGGTATGTTCACCGTTGGCAATCCGCACGGCAGAACATTTAAGATCTTCAAGCGAGTGAAGAACAATTTCGCAATGCTCGCCGATTAACATGGCCAGACCATCGACCACCGCTTCATACGATTTCAGGATCTCATAATCCGTCTGACTAAACGGACGTTCATCCAGCAAATCAAGGTCATAAGATTCGCCGGATACAAGCGAATTAGACATGGCAGACACCACCCTCAACGTCATTTATTTATTGTATTGACAGGAGACATATTCTAGCAAATGTCCACTCTATCGTCCCCGAATTTAACGGTTACATCACGGAACGTTGAACTTGCTCATATCTATATATCAGAAAGAAAAAACCGCAGGTTGATGACCTGCGGTTGATACCTCATCATCTTATCTTGATGTGAGTTACTGTGCGCTTTCCTTGGCGGCAGGCTTTTCTGCTTTAGCAGCATCCGCGGCTTTTACGTCAGCTTCAGATTTGATATCCAGCAGTTCAACGTCGAATACCAGCGTGGAGTTGGCGGGAATGCCAGGTACGCCGTTTTCACCGTACGCCAGTTCTGGTGGAATAACCAGTTTGATTTTTCCGCCTTTCTTCACATGTTTCAAACCTTCCGTCCAACCAGGGATGACGCCATCCAGACGGAAGGAAAGCGGTTCGCCGCGTTTGTAGGAATTATCAAACTCGTTATTGTCTACCAGCGTACCTTTGTAGTTAACCACCACCGTATCGCTGTCTTTTGGCGCGTTGCCGCTGCCCTCTTTCTCTACCAGATAGAGCAGGCCGGATTCAGTTTTCTTCACGCCTTTTTCTTTGGCGAAAGCGTCACGATACTTGGTGCCTTTATCAGCGTTGTCTTTCGCGTCCTGCTTCATCTTGGTTTCTGCCGCTGCTTTTACCCGGCCTTCAAAACCTTGCAATGTCTTTTCAATTTCTTCGTCACTCAATTTGCTCTTATCGGCAAACGCGTCCTGAACGCCGGCAATCAGCTGAGCTTTATCCAGCTTGATGCCAAGCTTTTCCTGCTCTTTCAGCGAATTATCCATGTAACGTCCCAAAGAGGCGCCTAATGCGTAAGCTGCGGCCTGTTCATCATTCTTGAATTTAGCCGTGGCGCTCGCCGTCTCTGCCGCCAGAGCCTGACCAGCGTTCAGAGTGAGTGCCATCGTCGTCGCTAACAGCGTTACTTTAAACAGTGATTTCATCCATTTCTCCAGCATCTGGAACAACACGCTCCAGCCATCATTAAAATAAATTCGCGCCTACTATAACTGTGCGTCCGAAGACAACACAACGACACGCATAACAAACTGTTGATAAAAAATCTTCAGATAGCCTATTGGTCCCTATTCCGACCGTTTTTACTACCAGAAGTTTCCGCTTTCTGACAAACTCTGAGGGAAACAGCGTCAAGAGGAAAAACCATGTCACCGTCTTTATTTGAAGAGCGGCTCGAACTACTGGAAAGCCGTCAGGCCTTTCAGGAACTGACGATAGAAGATCTGAATCAAACTATTATTCAACACGAGCGGGAAATCAGTCGGTTACGTGAGCAGGTGCGTCTGTTGACGGAAAGATTACGGACTCAGCAAACCTCGTTAGTCGCACCACAATCAGAAGAAACGCCGCCGCCGCACTACTGATATCCGATCGCTTAGCGTCGTACCCATACAAGAAACCTCAGAACAACAGCCATTGCTCTGAGGTTATCTATCTCTACCGCGCGCCACACTGCGCTTTGCGAACAACATTCACGTTTATCCGCAAAACGATTTCCGTTAGCCATCAGGCCAGACGCATTAGTGGCAACCGCAGCCTCCGTTTCCGCCACAGCCGCCTTTACCGTGCTCGTGACCATGCTCATGACCATGACCGCCGCAGCAACCATCGCCGTGTTCATGATCGTGTTCGCCATGAACGTGACCATGCGCCAGTTCTTCCTCGGAGGCTTCGCGGATCGCGATGACTTCGACATTGAAGCTCAGATTCTGACCTGCCAGCATATGGTTGCCATCAACCACCACGTGGTCGTCTTCCACTTCGGTGATCTCGACAGGCACAGGTCCCTGGTCGGTTTCAGCCAGGAAACGCATACCGACCTGAAGCTCATCCACGCCCATAAAGACATCTTTAGGCACGCGCTGCACCAGGTTTTCGTCATAGTTGCCGTAAGCATCGTTGGAAGCAATATTCACATCGAAACGCTCACCCACAGCACGGCCTTCCAACGCATTTTCCAGACCGGAAATCAGCGAGCCATGACCATGCAGATAGTCCAGCGGCGCACTCACCGGAGACTCATCAACCAATACACCGTCTTCTGTACGTACCTGGTAGGCCAAACTGACCACCAGATCTTTTGCTACTTTCATGATATCTCCTACCGTTGGAAATCAAACTGGCGCAAATTGTAGCTGAAAAAAATCCTCATGTACCGTCCGCCAATTCAATCAGGGTGAAAAATGCCGATAATGTCTTCCGTTGAGCGTCCCGATGGCGCAGTTGGTTCATCCGACTGGCGTTGGTGATAGCCGCATTTGACGCAGATCACAACCTCAGTTTCATTTTCACGCCCGACAGCCAGCGTATCCTGTGCCTGACATTTGGGGCAGACCGCCCCGGCAATAAACCGTTTACGCATTGTTCATGACCTATTTTCTGTTTCCGCGTCGTCAAGATCGTCCCAGTCATCCGGTAGGCGTCGTTCACGCTGCATTTCCCGCTGGAAAATATCCTCTAGTTCACGCCGCGCTTCTTTGACACGGGAGATCTGCGCGCCATCGCCCGACAACTGCGGCATCAGTTCGCGCAGCATGCGCATATCCAGACGCCGGAAATGCTGTTGCGCGCGGAATGCCTGATGAGGGTGCATCCCCAATGTCATCAGCGTCTTACGTCCCAACTCCAGCGCACTGGAAAACGTTTCACGCGAGAAATGCCTTACGCCGGCCTGCAACAATTCATGCGCTTCAACCCGCCCACGCGCGCGCGCTAAAATTTCCAGATGCGGAAAATACTGTTGACACAGATGCACAATCTCCATGGTATCTTCCGGCGCATTACAGGTAATGACGATCGACTGCGCTTGCGCCGCCCCCGCCGCCCGCAATAACTCCAGTTCCGTCGCATCGCCATAGTACACTTTATAACCATAGCGTCTCATCAGGCTGACGGCGCTGATATCGCGTTCCAATACTGTGATCCGCATTTTGTTTGCCATCAACAAACGACCTATGACCTGACCGAAGCGCCCGAATCCCACGATAATGACCTGCGGTTCATCGTCGGCCACATAGGGCTTCTCATCGGAAACGTCCTGTTGGTTATAACGGCGCGCCAGGATGCGGTCGATCAGCTGCATTAACAACGGCGTCGTCATCATGGATAACGTCACCGTCACCAACAGCAACGGTAATTGTTCGCCTTGCAGGACGTTATAGGTCGATGCCGCGGAAAACAGGACAAACGCAAACTCTCCGCCCTGGCTTAACACGCCGGCAAACTGCAAACGCTCCGAACGACGCATCCGATTGAGCCGCGCCAGAACATAGAGCACCGTGCCTTTGACCGCGACCAACACCAATACCGCGATCAGTATCTTAATGATGTGGGTATAGAGGATCCCCAGATTCAGCGCCATCCCGACGGAGATAAAGAACAATCCCAGCAACAGTCCTTTAAACGGTTCAATCGCGATTTCCAGTTCATGACGGTACTCGCTTTCCGCCAGCAATACGCCCGCGATAAAAGTGCCAAGCGCCATGGAGAAACCCAGTGCTTCCATAAAGAGCGCCGAACCCAGCACCAGCAACAGCGCGGCGGCGGTAAAAACCTCGCGCACGCCGGATGCCGCGATGAAACGGAACAACGGACGCACCAGATAACGGCCGCCTATCAGCATCCCGATAAACGCCGCCACCTTCAGTCCGATATGGCTCCAGTCGTCCACCTCGCCCTGAACCCCGGCCAGAATCGGGATCAACGCCAGTGCGGGGATCACCGCCAAATCCTGAAACAACAGCACAGAGAAACCAAGCTGGCCTGATTCGCTGCGATTCATGCCTTTTTCACGCATCAGTTGCAGCGCCATCGCCGTGGATGACATGGCAAGTCCTATACCGCCAATCAAGGCCGACTGCCAGGAGAAATCCGTCAGATAGAGTGCGCCGCCCAGTATCACCGTACTCAGCCCGACCTGCGCGGCGCCCACGCCGAAAATCGAACGCCGCAGCGTCCACAATTTTTTGGGATTCAGTTCCAGGCCGATGATAAACATCAGAAAAACCACACCAAGCTCGGAGAAATGCAGGATCGCCTCAACGTCCCGGATGAACCCCAGCCCCCACGGTCCAATCGCGATCCCGGCGATCAAATAGCCCAATACCGCGCCGATCCCTAATCTTGCGGCAATAGGCACAGCAACCACCGCCACAAATAGAAACAGCACGCCAGCGGTCAGTAGCGCAGAGCTCTCCATAATCAGCGTTCCTCTTTATCGAAAGGAGATGCCAGCCATTCGCCATAAGCCTGGGCATAACTTGCCAAAACATCCGGTTGCAGACGGCGCGCCCAGTAAACCACCATCGGTTGTAGCCAGTGCATACGGCACATCGACGCTGTCAGTTCAAATGGACGCAACAGATCCCCGATGGAGAAGCGGCTATTACTTGCCGTCTGATAGACATATTCAGGCTCTCCCGTGGTAATCACCGAACGCCAGTATTTTCCTTCCAGCGCATTGCCGCCAATACCATTGGCAAATCCACGCGACAACACCCGATCAAGCCATTCTTTCAGCAAGGCCGGACAACTGTAGGTATACAGCGGATGTTGGAAAACAATCACGTCATGTTCACGCAGCAACTGCTGTTCATGGTGGGCATCAATAAAAAAATCAGGATAGTGCGCGTACAGATCGTGCACCGTGACATTATCCAACTGCTGTGCCGATTGCAGTAAAACCCGGTTCGCCACTGAGTCCTGGGATTCAGGGTGGGCATACAGCAGCAAAATCTTTGGCGGCTGCGACATCATTCCCCTCCAAAGCGTCGTCATGGTTGACGTTTTCCGTTACCATGCAGCGCAACGACAAAAAAGCAGGACACCCAACGCCCTGCTATCAGGTCCATAATTTAACATACTCTGAACATACGGCGCTTTATGATTGTTTTCTCTTCGCTGCAAATTCGACGTGGTGCGCGCGTGTTATTGGATAACGCGACAGCCACGGTTAATCCAGGTCAGAAAGTCGGTTTGGTCGGTAAAAACGGTTGTGGCAAGTCTACACTGCTATCATTACTGAAAGGTGAAATCAGCGCCGATGGCGGCGGCGCCGCTTTTCCGCAAAACTGGGCGCTGGCATGGGTGAATCAGGAAACCCCGGCGCTGGATGTCCCGGCGCTTGATTACGTTATTGATGGCGATCGCGAATTTCGTCAGTTGGAAGCCGAACTGCAAACCGCCAACGAAGAGAATAACGGACATGCCATCGCGACGCTGCATGGCAAGCTGGACACCATTCAGGCCTGGACCATCCAGGCCAGAGCCTCAAGTTTGCTGCATGGACTGGGTTTCTCGCAAGACCAGCTACAGCAGCCCGTCAGCGCATTTTCCGGCGGCTGGCGTATGCGTCTTAATCTGGCGCAGGCGCTGCTTTGTCGCTCTGATTTGTTGTTGCTTGATGAACCGACCAACCACCTTGATCTTGACGCCGTCATCTGGCTGGAGAAATGGCTGAAAGGCTATTCAGGCACATTGGTGCTGATTTCGCACGATCGCGATTTCCTCGATCCCGTCGTGAATAAAATCCTGCATATCGAACAGCAGACGCTGAACGAGTACACCGGCAACTACTCCTCATTTGAACGTCAGCGGGCAACCCGGCTAGCGCAACAACAATCGCTGTATGAACACCAGCAGGAAAGAGTGGCGCATTTGCAGCACTATATCGACCGTTTTCGCGCCAAAGCAACCAAAGCAAAACAGGCGCAAAGCCGGATAAAAATGCTGGAGCGCATGGAATTGATCGCCCCGGCCCATGTGGATAATCCTTTCCGTTTCAGTTTCCGCCCGCCCGAATCGCTGCCCAACCCGCTGCTGCGCATGGAGAAGGTCAGCGCAGGCTACGGCGATAAGCTGATTCTGGCGTCGATCAAACTGAATCTGGTGCCTGGCTCGCGTATCGGCTTGCTGGGACATAACGGTGCGGGAAAATCCACGCTGATTAAACTGCTGGCGGGAACGCTCGCGCCGATGCAAGGTGAAATCGGCCTGGCCAAAGGGGTGAAGTTGGGATATTTCGCCCAGCATCAGTTGGAGTTTCTGCGGGCGGACGAATCGCCGTTACAGCACCTTGTCCGGCTGGCCGAACGGGAAACCGAACAACAACTGCGTGATTACCTCGGCGGTTTTGGTTTTCAGGGCGATAAAGTCACCGAGATCACCGCGCGTTTCTCCGGGGGCGAAAAAGCCCGTCTGGTTCTGTCGCTGATTGTCTGGCAGCGCCCGAACCTGTTGCTGCTGGATGAACCGACCAACCATCTCGATCTGGATATGCGTCAGGCGCTGACCGAAGCGTTGATCGATTTTGAAGGCGCGTTGGTGGTGGTATCGCACGATCGCCACTTGATCCGTTCCACAACCGACGATCTTTATCTGGTGCATGACCGCAAAGTCGAGCCTTTCGATGGCGATCTGGAAGACTACCAGCAATGGCTGGTCGGCCTGCAACGTCAGGATCACGCGTCGGATGAGACGTCAAAAGAGAACACAGTCAACAGCGCACAGGCCCGGAAAGAACAAAAGCGGCGGGAAGCCGAACTGAGAGCGCAGACGCAACCGTTGCGTAAGCAGATCGCCAAACTTGAGCAGCAGATGGAAAAGCTGGGCGCCGCGTTAAGCACAATTGAGACACGGCTGGCTGACAGCGAACTTTACGATATCAGCCGCAAAGCGGAGTTGACCGACTGCCTGCAACAACAGACCAAAATCAAAACCGAACTGGAAGAAACAGAAATGACCTGGCTTGACGTGCAGGAGCAGTTGGAGCGGATGAATCAATCTCTGGCGTAACGGATACCGGTTGCGGGTTGGCAGGCGATACCAACGCGCAACTGGCTGCTAACGCCAAATCAACAGCACGCACGCCGCGGTCAGCAACCCCATCGAAACGTTGAAGATAATCCACGCTTGTTTACTGCGCAGCAAACGGCCAATCAGAGCGCCGAACCCCAGCCATATGATGCCCGCCACCACATTCACCAGCACCATGCCAATGCTTATCGCGACGACCGACCGGCTATATCCCTCACCCGCCAGACTGAAACTGGCGACCGCCCCCAGCGCCATCAACCACGCTTTCGGGTTCAGAAACTGTAGCAGCCAGCCCTGATAGAGTCGCACGGGCTGGGGCGGTGCAACGGATGTTTCGAGTTTCTCATAAGCAGCGGTGGCAATTTTCCACGCCAGCCAAAGCAGGTAAGCACTACCGAGTACTTTAAGAATAAAATGCAACGAGGGATAGAGCAGAATCAGGCTGCCAACGCCAAACGCCACCATCAGTAAAATACTCTGCATCCCCAACATAATCCCCAGCATCAGCCACAAGGAACGCAGAAAACCAAAATTGGCGCCAGACGTGGTGAGCAACATGTTATTAGGTCCGGGCGTGATCGCAGCAACCCACAGGAAACCCAACATTGAGAGAAATAAACTCAGTTCCATGAAGTGGGCGCCCCTCGCCCGACCGTATTGATTTGATACTATTTTGTCGTTTGCAAAAAAGAGTGATTAACTGGCGGCATCGAAGCTAACAGTGTGATATTGATCGCACAAGATCTGCCAACAAAATTTTATCAATATGATGCATGACGTTTTTCGCCCGCTTATCGGCGCCAGCAATCCTCATATTCAGACACTGCTCCCCAGACTGGTGCGGCGCAAGGCATTGTTGCAACCAGTCTGGCAGACGCTTGAACTGCCTGACGGCGACTTCGTCGATCTCGCCTGGAGCGAAGTTCCTGAGCAAGCCCGTCATAAGCCGCGCGTGGTGTTGTTTCACGGTTTGGAGGGCAATTTCCATAGCCCGTATGCGCACGGTCTATTACATGCCTGCCGACAACACGGCTGGCTGGCCGTCATCATGCATTTTCGGGGATGCGGCGGTAAGCCCAATCGCATGCAACGCATCTATCACTCCGGTGAAACGGAAGATGCCAGCTACTTTCTGCGCTGGTTACAGACCACCTATGGCGATGTCCCTACCGCGGCGATTGGTATTTCTCTGGGCGGAAACATGTTGGCCTGCCTGCTGGAAAAACAAGGTGATAAATGCCTGTTGTCCGCCGCCGTGATTGTTTCGGCCCCATTGATGCTGGAACCGTGTAGCAGGCGGATGGAACAGGGCTTCTCCCGCGTTTATCAACACTATTTACTGCATCTGCTGAAGCAAAATGCGATGCGAAAGCTGGTCGCCTACCCCGGCACGCTGCCCGTTCAATTGGCTCAGTTGAAAAAAATTAAACAGCTACGCGAATTTGATGATGTGATTACCTCACGGGCTCACGGCTTCATCGATGCCGCCGATTATTACCACCGCTGTAGCGCCCTGCCCAGGCTGTCGCTGATACGTAGGCCACTGCTGATTATTCATGCGAAAGACGATCCGTTCATGACCAACGATGTCATTCCCGACTTTTCCCGCTTACCGGCTAATATTGAATATCAACTGACAGATTATGGCGGACATGTGGGTTTTGTCGGCGGATCGCTGCTAAAGCCGGAGATGTGGCTTGAACAACGTATTCCGCACTGGCTTACCCCTTTTCTGGATAACGTTATTTCTGAATAACATTCCGACTTTCTCTATTGTGGAAAAACACCGTGATTATTCCCTGGGAACAACTCGATCCTGAAACGCTGGATAACCTCATCGAATCTTTTGTGCTGAGAGAAGGAACCGACTACGGCGAGGAAGAACGCACGCTGGCGCAAAAAGTCGCGGATGTACGGCGTCAATTGGAAACAGGCGAAGTGGTGCTGGTCTGGTCTGAATTGCATGAAACCATCAACATTATGCCCCGCAGCCAGTTTAACGCCGGTGAGCATCACTCGTATTGAGCGACTAAACATGTTAAAAAACCATTCATACGACACCATGCATATCTGTTTCCTTTTCTGATGGCGTTCAGTCTCCGCGATGGTAGTGCGGATACGCGCCGCCATCACGGAGTAACGCGTCTCATGTCACAAAAGCATCCGATTATTGCCGTCACTGGCTCCAGCGGGGCGGGAACCACCACCACCAGTCTGGCATTCCGCAAAATTTTCCAGCAGTTAACGATACGGGCGGCCCAACTGGAAGGAGATAGTTTCCACCGCTATACCCGTCCTGAAATGGATATGGAGATTCGCAAAGCACGCGATCTTGGCCGACACATCAGCTACTTTGGCCCCGAAGCCAATGATTTCAGCCTGCTGGAACAATCATTCATTGAATATGCCCAACATGGTCGAGGACAGACCCGCAAATATCTTCATACTTACGACGAAGCGATCCCCTACCATCAGGTTCCCGGTACTTTCACCCCCTGGGAACCCATGCCATCCCCTACCGATGTGCTGTTTTATGAGGGCTTGCATGGCGGCGTAGTCACCGATCAGCACAATGTGGCGCAGCACGTTGATCTACTGGTGGGCGTAGTGCCTATCGTCAACCTGGAGTGGATTCAAAAACTGATCCGTGACATCAATGAACGCGGACACTCACGCGAAGCCGTCATGGATTCCGTCGTGCGCTCCATGGAAGACTACATCACCTACATCACGCCGCAGTTTTCACGCACCCACATTAACTTCCAGCGCGTCCCCACCGTGGACACGTCCAATCCGTTTGCGGCCAAATCCATTCCATCGCTGGATGAAAGCTTCGTGGTGATCCATTTCCAGGGGCTGGATAATATTGATTACCCTTATCTGCTCGCCATGCTGCAAGGATCATTTATTTCTCACATCAATACGCTGGTCGTCCCCGGCGGAAAAATGGGGCTGGCGATGGAGTTGATTATGGCGCCGCTGGTGCAACGGCTGCTTGAAGGGAAAACCATTGAATAACCTGGCCGTGACACGACAAACAAAGCATGTCGCGTCACGATGGGAGTAAGTCATGGTGATAGTCGTTGTGTCAGGCCGGACAGGAAGCCTTACGTCAAATCCCGTACTTCATGACTGTGCGTAACCTTAACAGCCTTACTCAGCATCAACGCCACCGAACAATATTTCTCTGCTGACAGCGCCACCGCACGCTCTACCGCTTTATCGGTCAGCCCTTTCCCCGTGACGATAAAATGCAGATTGATGTGCGTAAACAGACGAGGGGCTTCTGTTCTCCGCTCAGAGGTCAATTTCACTTCACAATCGACGATATCGTGACGTCCTTTCTGCAAAATCGACACCACATCGATCGCGCTGCAACCGCCAACCGACATTAAGACCATTTCCATCGGGCTTGGCGCTTTATCACCCGCATTGCCGTCCAACAGAACCTGATGCCCTGATGAGGACTCGCCAAGAAACGTTAACCCCTCAACCCATTTAACCCGTGCCTGCATGGTGCCTCCACTAAAAAATATTTGAACATTTATACGGTTACTCTACAAAAAATCCGATAACCGACGCTTTGTCATGCTGAAGCGAGACAACACAAGACACGTCCCTCAAGCTGTGCTAAAAACGAAAATAGAATCTACGTTTTCTAGACACTGGACAAACTCAGATACAAGGAAGATGATGGCGTCGCCAGATAGTAGGTTCCAGTATATTCCCTGACGTCACTCTGCCTACATGGAATTTGATTTCTTAGCAGTAAAATACGCCGTACAGGGAACTCTGAGCCCTGTGATTTGCGCAGTGAATTACAACAGAGGATAATAGCGAATGGTTCTCGGCAAACCGCAAACAGACCCCACTCTCGAATGGTTCCTTTCCCATTGCCATATCCATAAGTACCCATCGAAGAGTACGCTTATTCACCAGGGTGAAAAAGCAGAAACGCTTTACTACATCGTGAAAGGCTCTGTCGCAGTGCTGATCAAAGATGAAGAAGGCAAAGAAATGATTCTTTCTTACCTCAATCAAGGCGATTTTATCGGCGAGCTTGGCCTGTTTGAAGAAGGTCAGGAACGTAGCGCCTGGGTTCGGGCTAAAACGGCTTGTGAAGTCGCTGAAATTTCTTACAAGAAATTCCGGCAACTCATTCAGGTCAATCCAGATATCCTCATGCGTCTGTCCGCGCAGATGGCAAGTCGTCTGCAAGTTACGTCGGAAAAAGTCGGCAATCTGGCTTTTCTTGATGTGACTGGTCGTATTGCGCAAACATTGCTCAACCTGGCGAAACAACCTGATGCCATGACTCACCCGGATGGTATGCAAATAAAAATCACCCGTCAGGAAATTGGACAAATCGTTGGCTGTTCGCGTGAAACCGTGGGCCGCATTCTTAAAATGTTGGAAGACCAGAATCTGATTTCCGCACATGGCAAAACGATCGTCGTTTACGGCACTCGTTAAACCCTTCTCCTACCCTACAAAAAGCGTGAAGTAATCTTCACGCTTTTTTAATCATTTCAGGGCAATAACGAATTAACAGGCGGCGTTAACCACCGCTGCAACGGCTTTCGCAAACTTGGTCATTCCCTGATCGATATCTTTTGGCTCAATAACCAGAGACGGGACGAAGCGAATCACGTTCGGACCAGCCATCAGCACCATCACCCCGTGCTCCGTTGCCGCGGCTAAAAAGTCACTCGCGCGACCATGCCACTCAGCTTTCAACTCAGCGCCCAACAATAACCCCATACCGCGAATCTGCTCGAAAATATTATATTGCTGATTAATCTTTTCCAGCGCATTGACGAACCGATCATGGCGATCCGCCACCCCCGACAGCACTTCCGGCGTATTGATCGTATCGAGTGCGGCCTCTGCCACCGCGCAAGCCAGCGGATTGCCCCCATAGGTCGTGCCGTGCACGCCCACGGTCATCACTGAGGCAATAGCTTCGGTGGTCAGCATCGCGCTGATCGGAAACCCGCCCCCCAGCGCTTTCGCCGTGGTCAGAATATCCGGCGTAATTCCGTAATGCATATAGGTAAACAGTTTGCCCGTTCTGCCCATGCCACTTTGCACTTCATCAAACACCAGCAACGCATTATGCTGATCGCACAGGTCACGCACGCCTTGCAGAAACGCGGGCGTCGCCGACGTAATTCCGCCCTCGCCCTGCACCGGTTCCAGCACCACCGCACACGTATGGTCATCCATCACCGCTTTGACCGCCGCCAGATCGTTGAAAGGCACATGAACGATATCCGCAGGTTTAGGCCCAAAACCATCAGCGTATTTTGCCTGCCCGCCAACGGACACCGTGAACAAGGTTCTGCCATGAAACGCGTTATAAAACGCGATGATCTTGGTCTTATACGGACTGTGGCGCTTAATGGCATAGTGACGCGCCAGCTTAAACGCGGCTTCATTGGCTTCCGCCCCGGAGTTCACAAAGAACACGCGATCGGCAAAAGTCGCATCAATCAGTTTACCGGCCAGACGCAACGCCGGTTCATTGGTATAGATATTACTGGTGTGCCACAACTGTTCGCCCTGCTGTTTCAATGCGGCAACCAGCGCAGGATGGCAATGCCCCAGTGCGGTAACGGCAATACCACCAGAGAAATCTATATATTCTCGTCCTTGCTGATCCCATACCCGGCTTCCCTTACCTTTTACCGGCACAAACTGCGCTGGTGCATAAACCGGCAAAATCACTTTATCGTGAGTTTCTCTTGTTACTGCTTTGTTCTCGGTTGCCATTTGCTGCCCCGCTCCGATATCCCATTATTCCGCATGAAAACATAGTCATCAAATATGCATAAAAAATCAAATTCAGGCAATATTAAATCACCAGTGCAAAACAATTACTTTTTATCTGGTTAAATTTTAAGGAAATTATTAAGAAGCTGATGTCCTTGCTGACTAAGTATGCTTTCAGGATGGAACTGCACCCCTTCCAATGGAAGTGAGCGATGCCGAATCCCCATAATCTCATCAGGTTCGCCGTTACGCTCACTCCAGGCAGTCACCGCAAAGCAATCGGGTACAGAATCCGCTGCAATGACCAGCGAATGGTATCGCGTCACCGTCAACGGCTGAGATAACCCGGAAAATACCCCGGTATCATCATGAGTGATAACGGAAGTTTTTCCATGCATGACCTGACGTGCGCGTATCACACGTGCGCCAAATGCCTGTCCCAGCGCCTGATGGCCAAGACAGACGCCCAGAATAGGCAATTTATCAGCAAAATGGCGGATCGCCGCCAGTGAAATACCGGCCTCATCCGGGGTACAAGGGCCAGGAGAAATCACCAGCCGATCAGGTGCAAGCCGTTCAATATCCGCCAGTTGCAGTTCATCATTACGTTTGACCAGCACGTCCGCCCCCAACTCGCAGAAATACTGATACAGGTTGTAGGTAAAGGAGTCGTAGTTATCGATAATCAGAATTTTTGACATAATAAGAAATTGTTTTTATTTATAATAATCATTAAGCACCTCCCATATTTCCCTTCATTATACACATTGCACCGCACACAATGCTCCAGCAAAGCATCAAGCGTTCCCTTTCCTACCTGGTCAACTCAGGATACAGACACAGCGTCTGTCTGCCCATTCTGTATAGATAATGAGAATGCTGTGTGAAGAGGAAGAGTAGAGACATAGAATGATCTCATGTGAGTAGCAGCTATAGTGCCGAAGCTTGATTAGCAATGATGAGTGCTGCCGTTTCCAGCAACACTGCAAGCACATTGATTGTCACACTCAGCCACTTCTCTGATAGGCTGCCAAGGTTAAAATCATAGAGAATTTCCGCAGTAGCTACATAGCTATAGATCCAATCCCCAGTGAGCAGATTAATTATATTCTTTCAACATTCTGCACTGACAGCGGTCTGTAGTGGTCAACAAAAACTGGCCACAGCTTTAGCGTTTTCCCAGAACAATCGTTCTGATTCATTCGGCGTCAAACCACCGTTGTATTGATGAGGTCTGAGCTGGCTGTAATATCCTGTTATGTAATTCGTTATCGCTGTGCTGGCCTCGCTAAAATTAGCATATCCATTATCCGGCACCCACTCTGTTTTCTGGCTTCTGAAAAACCGTTCCATTGGACTGTTATCCCAACAATTTCCCCGACGACTCAGGCTTTGCTTTCTCTGATATCTCCACAGTAACTGCCTGAAATTCCTGCTGGTATAGTGGCTACCTTGATCCGAGTGATACAGTTAGCTGGTTTCCCTCGCGTTTCCCAGGCCATGGACAGCGCTTTCCCTGTCAGTGCAGAGTCCGGGAAAAATGACATCGCCCAGCCAACCGGTTTACGGGAAAACAGATCAAGCACGACAGCTAAATAAGCCCAACGTTTACCTGTCCAGATATACGTGACGTCTCCGCACCACACCTGATTGGGCTCTGTTACAGCAAACTGGCGTTCCAGGTAGTTGGGGAGCTCAACATGTTCCTTAGACGCCTTCTTATATCGATGGCCGGGTTGCTGACAGCTGATGAGATTGAGCTCTTTCATCAACTTTGTTGCCCGCCAGCGGCTCAGTTTTACGCCTTTCGTGGTGACCATGGCAGTGATATGACGTGCGCCTGCAGAACCATTACTCTCGCGATAACTTTCACGAACAAGGCTGAGTAATTCCACCCTTGTAGCATCAGGTTTCTTTGGCTGCCGCCAGTATTTATAACTACTACGATGAACCCCAAACACATTGCACATGACGGCAACAGGAAACCGCGCCCTGAGTTTCTCAACTCATGAGAACTGTTCAGGGAGTCTGACATCAAGAGCGCGGTAGCCTTTTTTAATATATCTCTTTCCATTTCAATGCGTTGCAGTCTCTTTTTCAGTTTGCGTATTTCAATTTGCTCAGGTGTCATCGGCGATGCTGTAGGTGATTTTCCCGCTCGCTCTTCTTTCAACGGCCGGACCCACTTATCCATCGTGGATTTACCGACATTCATTGCCGTGGCAGCAGCGGCGACGGTGTAGTTCTGATCAAGAACAAGCTGGGCAGCTTCAAGGCGAAACTCGGGGCTAAAATTACGGCTGTTACGTCCGGTCATAATGTCCCTGTTTTTGACTATGAGGCAATGATATCACCGCTATACAGGTGGCCAAATTCAGTGTGCCACTACATTTATTATCAGACATATAATGATCCTGGCATCAATAATACATTCTTCAAATAAAACCTTATTATTAATAGGCGATATTTATTATTTACGTCCATTAAAATATAAAACCCTTTATAAACGCTTGAAGAGCTTTTCATTCGATAAAAACGGTGATCAGCATCGAAGGTTTGCGACCCTGGAAATTAAAATTTTATTTAATTTATAAATTATTATTAGCATTTATCACAACAATAACATCAAATTAAAAATAACATTATATTATCTGGAAACCAAATAAAGAAACAGCACCACCATTAAACTCCAAATAAATCACATCTATATGATTATAAAAAATTTAAATAGAAATACCCTCCCCCAAAAAAACAAATAAAAATAATTAATAAACTTCAAAAAATTTTATTTTAAATATATTCAATAACGACTATTGCAATATTATTTAATTCTGATAAAACTGTTTTCGGGTTTTAATCAAAATTAAGTTTTATTTTTTTTGAAACAAAAATCCGAAAGCTGGACATAAATAATGATAAATGCCCATATGAGCGTTATTCTCAAAGGAGATGAGCCAAATGAAATATCTATTGCCTTCAGCAGCCGCTGGGCTGCTATTGTTAGCTTGCCAACCGACAATGGCGGCTAATACGGGGGGTTATGCGACTACAGATGGCGGCGACGTATCTGGCGCCGTAAAAAAAACCGCACGTTCTTTGCAAGATATCGTCGATATCATTGAAGCGGCGAAAGAAAATGATAGTGGTAATAAAGTCAAAGGAGGCGCCTATCCACTGGTTATTACCTATAACGGGAATGAAGATGCGCGGATCAAAGCCGCTGAAGCTGATATTTGCGGGCAATGGAGCAAGCCTACCCGCAGCGTTACGATCAAGGAGTTCACCAAAGGGATCACGATCATCGGCACCAATGGTTCTTCAGCCAACTTTGGTATCTGGATTATCAATTCATCTGATGTCGTGGTACGCAATATGCGTTTTGGCTACATGCCTGGCGGGGCGAATGATGGAGATGCTATCCGCGTCGATAACTCACCCAATGTCTGGATCGACCACAACGAGATTTTTGCCAAAAACTTTGAATGTTCCGGTACGCCGGACGGTGATACCACGTTTGAATCAGCCGTGGATATCAAGAAAGGAGCCACCAATGTCACAGTCTCTTACAACTACATTCACGGCTACAAGAAAGTGGGTCTGAGCGGATCAAGCTCCAGCGATACCGGTCGTAACCTGACTTACCATCACAATATTTACAGCGATGTGAATGCACGTCTTCCATTGCAGCGTGGCGGCCAGGTGCACGCCTATAACAACTTGTATACCGGCATCACCAGCTCCGGTCTGAACGTTCGTCAGAACGGTATCGCGCTGATTGAACGTAACTGGTTTGAAAATGCGAAAAACCCGGTGACATCACGTTACGATGGTTCCAACTTCGGTACCTGGGAATTGCGTAACAACAACATCACGAAACCTGCTGATTTCGCGACCTACAATATTACCTGGGATAAAGACTCCAAGCCCTACGTCAATGCCGAGGATTGGAAAAGCACGGGTACTTTCCCTGCCGTCCGTTACAGCTACTCACCGGTAACGGCGCAGTGCGTGAAAGATCAGCTAGCGGATTACGCAGGTGCAGGCAAAAACCTGGCAGTGCTGACCTCTTCCGACTGTAACTAAAAATCAACCGCATTTTGCTCTCACTCAGAGAGGAAAGACGGAACACGTTTGGGCGAGATCTTCGGATCTCGCCCATTTTTTTGGGATTTATTTAAATCGATCAAATACGCGCTATCGATTGCGCTCACTCACAGACAATAACAGGCGCCGACATAAACCCATCACAACTTTTATCTCTTCGCTTGCCGATTAAATTTTATTCATATTTTAGCCAAAAGTTCTCAAGCCCCTATGTAACACGCCGATAACATATAGTGAACCACCCATTTTTTTATGGACAACCTATCAGCCCGCATTTTCCCTGCCGGCTTATACGCAGGGAGGCTAAATCAGAGGTCTCTTCGTCAGAGATTATAGAAATTATAGATTTACCAGGGCTTGAATCATGAATTTTATTCGTAATACCAAAATCAGAACCATGATGGTGCTTATCCTCATTCTGTTTTCATTACTATGGGGAGGCGTCTCGGCATTTGCCTTATATTCCTTAAACCAACTGACTACAGAACTGAACCTGACCGGCGTTCAGCAAAATAATGGCGATATTATCAATGGCGCCAGTGGGCAATACTATCGCGCTAAAAGTGCATTGGATCGTGCGGTTGAAGCCATGGAGCAACACAATGCTGCCGCCGTCGATGAGGAAATGCGCAGCGCCGCTACTGAAATCGCCGGCCTCAAGGCCGGTCTGGAAGCGTTCCAGGTTACCGACCACGCCAATATCGATCAGGCCACTATCGATATTATCTACAATAGCTCCTATCAGTTGTTCAGTCAGGCTATCGTGCCGATGTACGACGCCATAAAAGCGGAGCGTCTGGATACGTTTTTCCAGCTTTCCAACCGTGACTACCGCGATCTGCGCGGAAATTTCACCACTGCCATCGACCAATACAACGGGGTGATCGCTCAGTTGAAGAGCGAAGCACAGGCACGCATTAATAATTGGGTAAGCCTGTGTCAGAAAATGCTGATCGCCGCGTTGATCGCCGGCTTGATCATCGTCCTGTTGACGGACCGCTATCTGGCGAAATTTGTCGTTCGTCCACTCGAACTGATCCAACAGCACCTTCAGATCCTTTCTGTCGGCCAGTTGCATACCCGTCTGGAAGAAGTTGGGAAGAATTGCGTCGGCAAATTGATCCCGTTCGTGCAGCAGATGCAGGCAAACTGGGTCAAAACCGTTTCCGAAATTCGGATGAGCGCTGAGGAGATCTACCGTAGCTCGGGCGAAATCGCTACTGGCAACACTGATCTTTCTTCTCGTACCGAAGAGCAGGCTTCCGCGCTTGAACAGACCGCCGCCAGCATGGAAGAGCTAAGCGCCGTCGTCAAACAAAACGCCGACAACGCCAGTCAAGCAAGCGTACTGGCGCAGAACGCCTCGAAAACCGCTAATAACGGCGGCGATATCGTTGGCGGCGTGGTCAAAACGATGAGCAATATCTCCGGGAGTTCACAGAAAATTTCCGACATCACCAGCGTGATCAACAGTATCGCCTTCCAGACCAATATTCTGGCATTGAACGCCGCGGTGGAAGCCGCGCGCGCGGGTGAACAAGGCCGCGGTTTCGCCGTGGTCGCCAGCGAAGTGCGTAACCTCGCTCAACGCAGTGCGCAGGCAGCGAAAGAGATTGAAGGTCTGATTGTCGAATCGGTCAATAACGTCAAGGTCGGTTCAGAACAGGTGGCGCTTGCAGGCAACGCGATGGAAAACATCATGAAAGCCGTCACCAACGTTACCGACATCATGGGAGAAATCGCTTCGGCATCAAGCGAGCAAAGTAAAGGCATTAGTCAGGTTGGCGAAGCTATTGTGGAAATGGATAGCGTGACGCAGCAGAACGCCGCGCTGGTTGAGCAATCAACCGCCGCCTCCGCGTCGCTGGAAGAGCAGGCCCGCCATCTGACACAGGTCGTATCTATTTTTAAACTGTCTGCCGAGACAGAAGCGAAAACCAGCGATATTGCGCACAAATCAACCCAGCCAATGGCTGCTCTGGCGCCGAAAAAAACGCCGGTCGCCAACGGTAACACGAACTGGGAAACCTTTTGATACTGTCTTGACGCTAACCTGATGCGCCAGAAAACCAACTTTTTCGTCTGTCTGATGTGCGACGATGGAAAAGCCAAATAATACCCCGGCCATCTCCATCAGGAGGTGGCCGGGGCGAATGGAGGGGATATCAGGGCAGCACTTTCGCCGATTGGATCATGATAGGTTTGGTCGGCACGTTCTGATAAGGGCCGACATTTTCAGTCTGCACTTGCGAAATTTTATCCACTACTTCCATACCCTTCACCACCTTGCCAAAGACGGCATAGCCGAAGTCACGTTGACCATGATCGAGAAACGCGTTATCCGCCACATTGATAAAGAACTGGCTGGTCGCGCTGTCTTTTTCTGCCGTGCGCGCCATGGCGATAGTGCCGCGCAGGTTACGCAAACCGTTGTCCGCTTCGTTTTTGATCGGCGGATTAGGCGCTTTCTGCTTCATATCGCTGCTAAAGCCTCCGCCCTGGATCATAAAGCCGGGGATCACACGATGAAACGTCGTACCATTATAGAAGCCGCTGTTAACGTACTCGATAAAGTTTTTCACCGAAACCGGTGCTTTTTGATTATCCAACGCCAGTTCAATATCCCCGGACGAGGTGGTCAGCAGGACGTTCGTGATGCCGGAAGCGGCAGATACCGGAGAAAAAGCAGCCAGTGAAATAAAGGCCGCCGCAGCAACCAGAGTACGTTTAAACATGAGAATTCCTTTTTGAAGAGGCCAACTACAGAAAGCGTAATGATTGTAAATATCCATACACTTCAAAGCCACCCATTTACCTTTTTTTACGTACTACACTCTGTTTGTAACCAGCTGTAAAGCGACAATGGGAAACGCAATTCTATCCCATTCGTTCCGAACGCACAGCCAGATCGCGGCTATACTGGCGGCTGGCGTCCACCAGCATCGTGGTATAGACGTTCTTTGGCGTATCGCGGGTTAAATCGCCGGTTTCCAGCGTTTCGAGTATTCGCCCGTATTGCATCACCGCGACGCGATCGCATAAATGGGCAATAACGCCAAGATCGTGCGTCACCAACAGATACGTTAATCTCTCCTGCTGTTGCAATTCAGCCAGCAGATTCAGAATTTCCGCCTGCACGGAAACATCCAACGCCGAGGTCGGTTCATCCAGCAATAGCACCCTGGGTTCCAGAATCAACGCGCGGGCAATGGCCACGCGTTGACGCTGACCGCCCGAAAGCTGGTGCGGATAACGCCGGCGAAAATGTGTTCCCAACCCTACTTTCTCCAGCAACGCATCGATACGATCATCGCGATCGTTAAAACGGTGGATGGACAGCGGTTCTTCCAGGATCGCCTCCACCGTATGACGAGGATGCAGCGAACCGTAGGGATCCTGAAAGACCATCTGCACTTGACGACAACGCGCCTGATCGATACGGTGCGCCAGTTGCTGACCATCAATCAGCAGACTTCCCCGCCAATGATTGAACAATCCGGCCAGACATTTCAGCACGGTGGTTTTCCCCGAACCGGATTCGCCGACCAGACCAAAAATATCGCCATCGTCAACGGTCAGGTTCACATCATACAGCACCTGATTTTGGGTACTTCCCTGACCAAACGACAGATTAAGGTTATTCACTTCAATCATCGGTTTGTGCAGATTCAGCGCTTCAGCAGTCATGATGATTCTCCTATCCATTGAGCCAGGCCGGATCGCGGTTCATCACCGGTAAACGTGGACGCGGGTGATCAATATCCGGTAACGAATTCAGTAAGCCTCGGGTATAAGGATGCTGCGCGTTATCCAGATCGGCGGCGGCAATGGACTCCACCACTCGCCCGGCGTACATCACCAGCACCCGATCGCAAAAGCTGCGCACCAGATTGATATCATGGCTGATGAAAATCAGCCCCAGACCGCGTTCGCCAACCAGATCGTCGAGCATCGCCAACACCTGCAAGCGCACGGAAACATCCAACGCCGACGTCGGTTCATCCGCAATCACCACTTCCGGTTCGGTAATCAACATCATTGCGATCATGATACGTTGTCCCTGCCCGCCGGAGATTTCATGTGGAAACAGACGGTAGACCCGTTCCGGCTGGCGGATACGCACCACTTCCAGCATCGTCATGACTTTTTGCTTCGCTTCCTGGCGCGAAACGCGGTGATGAGCCAGATAAGCTTCGGCGATCTGATCGCCGACGCAAACCACCGGATTCAGCGAATATTTCGGGTCCTGCATAATCATCGACATCCGCTTGCCGCGGATCTGACGCATGCGGACTTCGTCCGCGGTTAACAAATCCGTGTCGCCGAAACGCAATTTATTCGCGGTGATACGGGCGCTATGAGGATGCAACCGCAACAGCGCGCGGCCGACCGTGGATTTACCGGAACCGGATTCACCGACAATCGCCAGTTTTTCACAGCCCAGGGTAAAAGAGACGCCGCGCACAGCATCGGTAACCACGCCGCCATTGACGAAACCAACCCGCAGATTTTCAACATCCAGCAGCGGTTTCGCCTGCGGCGTAAGGTGGGAAAGATTATTCGGTTCTGGGATCAAGGATGTCACGTAGGCCGTCTCCAAGGAAATTGAACGCCAGGCTGTTGATCAAAATCGCCAGCCCCGGAATAGTCACCAACCACCAGCACTCCATCATGTAACGACGCCCGGCTGAAATCATCGCGCCCCATTCAGGATCGGGCGGCTGAGCGCCTAACCCCAGGAAGCCCAGTCCGGCGGCCGTCAGAATGATACCCGCCATATTCATAGTGATACGGATAATCACCGATGGCAGGCACAGCGGCACAATATGATGCAACAAGATGCGCGCGGAAGAAGCGCCTTGCAGTTTCACGGCGCACACAAAATCGGCGTGGCGCAACGACAGCGTTTCCGCCCTTGCCAGGCGCGCAATCGGCGGCCAGGCCGTGAGCGTAATCGCGATCACCACATGTTCCAGCCCCGGCCCCAGCGCCGCGACAAAGGCCAGCGCCAACACCAGACTGGGGAAAGAAATGAAGATATCGGTGATGCGCATCAGAATGGTATCGACGATACCGCCGTAATACCCCGCGACCACGCCAAGCAACAGGCCGATCGGCCCGACCGTTACCGACACCAACGCCACGATATACAACGTAATGCGCGAACCATAAACCAGTCGGCTAAACACATCCCGGCCAAACTCATCGGTGCCGAACCAATGGGCGGTGCCGGGCGCCTGTAATGCATTGGCCAGATCCTGCGCTAGCGGATCGTGCGTGGCGATCCACGGCGCGAAAACCGCCACCAACATTAACATCAGCACAATCGCGGAACCTATCGCCGTCAGCGGGTTACGCGCCATCAGCAGCAGGAACCCGGCGATCCGCGCACCACGCTGTTTCAGACGATTCACACGCTTTTCCGGCGGCGTGCGAACGATTGATCCACCGGCAATCGGCGGTTCAGAGGAAAGATTCATGCGTTCGTCCTCGGATCAAAGAGTTGATACAACATGTCCGACAGCAGATTGAGAGTGACGAAAATCAACCCCACCAGCAGGACACATCCCATCACCGCGTTCATATCGCCCAGCAGCAGGCTGCTGGTAAGATAAGAGCCAAAACCCGGCCACGAGAATACCGTTTCTATCAGCACCGCGCCTTCCAGCAGCGAACCATAAGCCAGCGCCACTACGGTCAGCAGTTGCACCAGAATATTGCGGAACGCGTGAGCCCAGACGACCCGGAATTCAGACAAGCCTTTAACTCGCGCGGTAATAATGTACTCCTGCGAAAGTTGCGCCAGCATAAAGCTGCGCGTCATACGGCTGATATACGCCAGAGAGTGAAACCCCAAAATGGTGGCGGGCAGCAGCAGATGGTTCAGGGCGCTGCGAAATACCTCCCAGTTCCCTGCCAGCATGGAATCCAACAACAACAGGCCGGTGCGCTTCTCCACCAGACCGTCATACGCCATGTCCACGCGTCCGGCGCCGCCGACCCAGTTGAGCCAGGCATAAAACACCAGCAATCCCATCATCCCGACCCAGAATATCGGTGTGGAATAGCCAGCCAGACTGATAAAACGCACCACGTAATCCGCCCATTTGCCGCGCCGTGCCGCCGCCAGCACGCCCAGCGGCACGCCTAAACCGGCGCCGACGATAATCGCCAGCGTCGCAAGCTCAACAGTGGCGGGGAAAACCCGGATAATATCGTCCATCACCGGTCGTCCGGTCAGCAGCGCATTGCCCAAATCTCCCTGCATGAGCGCATTGAAGTAAATAAAAAATTGTATATACAATGGTTTATCCAGCCCCAGTTGCTGATAAACCTGTTGATAGGTACTTTGGTCGGCATCCTGTCCGACAATCGCCAGCACCGGATCGATAGGCATCACGCGGCCAATCACAAAAGTCAGGATCAATAACCCGAATAACGTGACGGCAACCTGAAACAGACGTTTTGCCAACCGGCGCGCTACGCCGCCCGGCTTGATCCAATCAGAGAAAACCATATGTTCTTTCTCCTGATACCCCGGTTAGCAGCGACGTTAAACCACTACTAACGCGGTTATGTCGTGTTTGACGTTTCTGGCGGGTGATTAGATGCAAGCCAATCACCCGCGTAACCTGAGCGAGAAAGCTAACGCTGTTTATAGACCTCGCGCAGTTGTGTGGTGGAGGACGGATGCGGCACATAACCTTTCACGTCTTTGCGCAACACCACGGAATCGACCATCTGTGACACCGGAATGATGGCCGGGAACAGTGCGTCATAACGATTCTGGATGTCGATATACATCTGCTTCTGTTTCTGCGGATCTTTCTCCAACAGCGCCTGATCGATCATGTCGTTCAAGGGTTTATCGTAGAAAGACGTACGCCAGCCCTGAAAGTTGGTCAGTTTGGCTTCGTCGCTGTTATTCGGGTTGTAGACCACCGATCGCAGGCTGGAGTGAGGATGCGGATCGACGCCGCCGCCGCCGCGCCCAACCAGCATGTCGAATTTACGATCGCGCATCGCGCCGTAAACCTGATTACCGGTGCCGGAGAGAATTCTGGCTTTGATACCAGCCTGCGCCAACGTTGACTGCACCGAGGTAGCCAGATTCAGGAAAGGCTGATCCGACAGCACGCGCAGCGTGGTTTCAAATCCGTTCGGGTAGCCCGCCTCCGCCAGCAGCGCTTTCGCCCGCGCCACATCCAACTGGTAACCCGGATTGGGTAACGTCGCATCCATCCCTGCCTGGATCGGGCGTTGATGATAGAAGCCGTAGCCGGGCATCACGGTGTTATTGATGCCGTCGTAGTCAATGAGATAACGAACCGCTTCGCGCACTTTGGGTTTTGCGAAGTACTCATTCTTCAGACTCATCGCCACATAATACATTGAGCCTTTTTTCACCTCATCAACGACAACGTCTTTGTCCCGCTTTAGCGCATTGATATCCGGCACCGACATGCCGGAAGCCACATCAATATCGCCCTTTTCAATCATCAGGCGCAGCGCCTGTGACTCGGTCATATGGCGGAAAATGACGCGTTTCATTTTGGCGTCGCCATGCCAGTTGCCTTCCACCCGGCTGATGCGCAGCACATCTTTCGCCTGCCAGACATCCAGCTTAAACGGACCGGAACCCGCCTCGTTGGTGGTCAGCCAGCCGTTGCCCCAATCGCCGTTTTTTTCGTGCTGCATGACGGTTTTGCTGTCCAGCACCGATCCGCTGCCAAGCGTCGCCAGCGAATAGATAACCAGTTTGGGATCGTTCGGTTTGGGCAGTTCGATTTCCACCGTATGGGGGTCTTTGGCGCGGATCATTTTCTCCACGTTCTGCGCCGTAAACCCATAGGATTTCCAGGTTGTGGCCTGCGCCATATTGAGGTTGAGCAAGCGTTTCATCGACCAGACGAAATCTTGCGCCGTCACCGGATTACCGGAATGAAACGTTGCATTGTCCACCAGATTAAACGTAATGACGTTGCCGTCATCACTCACGCTCCAGCTTTTCGCCAGAGACGGCAGAACATTGTTCAGGTTGGCCGGATCGAGCACCACCAGCGAGTCATACAGATTGACGATAATGCCCACCACTTCATTGCCGGTCATTGCCGCCGGATCGAGCGAGAGCATGTTGTTCATATTCATACCGACGATCAGTTGATCATCCGGCGTTTTGGCTGACAGCATGGCCGGTGTTACGGTCATACACAGGGTACTTAATAGCAGGGTACGTAGTATTGCGCGTGCTTTCATTACTCTTCTCCTGATGTGGAAGGATGGAAGACGACAACTTTTTATTTTTTAAGGGTATTTTCTTTCAGACCTGACGTTCTATGCTTTACTTAGCGTATGCTCCTCAATCCAGTCAAAATTGATATCCTCACCTAATCCCGGTCGCTGAGGCAGATGCACAAAACCCTCGTCATCCATCGGATCGACAATCGTATTCAGATAGGCTGCGGGTTCATCGTAATTGAGGAAGGGGTGCAACAGGCCGCGTTCGTACCAGCGGCAGTTCTTGATGGCGCCGACCACGGCCAGATTGGGCGCCCCGTTGCCATGAATTTCGCAATCCATACCAAAGGCTTCAGCAAGACTGGCGACTTTCATACACGGCGCAAGACCGCCGACACCCTGTACGCCCGCGCGTAAAATATCGCATGCCCCCTCTTTCACCCAATCCGCACGGCTGAAGTACTTGCCTGACAGACTTTCCGGCCCAATCACATCAATATCCAGACGTTTGCTCAGCCAGCGGTAAGACGCCATGCTCTGCTCCTCCATCGGCTCTTCAAACCAGGCGAAGTCCAGCTTCTGTAGCTCACGACCGATATACAGCGCATCGCTGCGGCTGTACCAGTGGTAGCCATCCAGCATCAGACAAATATCCGGACCGACGGCTTCACGCACCGCGGCGCACGCTTTCACATCCATTTTCGGGCTAGGCGCGAAAGATACCGGCGGCATCCAGGTGTGCAGCTTGATCGCTTTATAACCGCGCCGCACCAGTTTTTCGGCGAACTGGCCATACTCGTCCGGGGTGGACAAACCGCCTTCCAGTTCATCGCCGCACATGGTGCTGCCATAGGCCGGCACTTTTTCGCGGTATCCGCCCAGTAGCTTATGAACCGGCATATTCAGCACGCGCCCTTGCAGATCCCACAGCGCCGATTCGACAATCGACAATGCGCGATCGGTCAACTGGTTGGCGCTGCCGCGCTGCCAATGCACCAGATCCTGCCACAGGCGCTCACGATCAAACGGGTTTTGTCCGATCAGGACCTTACGGAAAAACGCATTCACAATATGCGGACGGATCACTTCCGGCGGCGCGAAGGCATAACCTTCCTGCCCATCGCCTGAGCGCATGGTCAGCAGGGCCATTTTCGCCTGATTTTCCTCCCCCGGATGTGAATGCCCCGCGCTGTCGGATACCCGGCGCGTAGGATAAGTAAAGACGGTGACATCAATTGATTCTATTTTCACGTTGTTACCTGCCTTGATATTTAACACAACACATGTACAAAATTTGGCCGTTAAAAACGATATTCTGTGTGGATAAGGACATGATATCTCTGCGTTGCCGCTCTGCCATTGCATCAGCGCGATCAATATCACAGAAAAAGAAATTACGTGTTAATTAAAGAAAAATGGCGTTTTATTTTTAATTATTCCGGTTATTAGCCGGTTAGTCATTAGGCATTTTCTTTCATATGAAGAAATTATGGCGCGGATTATTGGGCAAATGCCCACCTTCTTGTGAGCATTATCACTGGAGAAATCTGAAACCGGCATGAACAGGCGTTGATGCGTTGATGAAGACCGATATCGCGCCTAGCCAGCGCCAAATGATTAATACTTAACAAAAGCAGATTCTTAAATAACTCTTAAAATCACAGATATACAAAATCTTTGTCGATAAAATCCCCGCCAATACCTATCAGCCGCCTCCCTACGGCAAATAAGACACCAAGGAAGCATTTATTCATCGCCGGGCGCGCCCTTACCGTTGATAATGGATTGCCGTTGATAACGGACTGTCATTGACATCACGCGACGCATCCTGCCGTCAGGCGGGATATTCTTTAGTTTGGGTTGATCACGAGTATAAAGAGGCATCACATGGATTACCTGCCAATATTCTGCCAGTTACGCGGTAAACATTGTCTGTTGGTCGGCGGCGGCGAAATCGCAGAACGGAAAGCGCGCCTGCTGCTCAATGCCGGAGCGATGCTTACGGTAAACGCCATCAGCTTCAATGAACAGTTTATGGTCTGGCGGGAAGCCAGCCAGGTCACGCTGGTGCAGGGTAGTTTCGATCCTGAATTACTGGAGTGCGCATGGCTGGTTATTGCCGCCGCTGACGATCAGGATATCAACAGGCAGGTTTACGAACACGCCAGCCGGTTGCGGATCTTCTGCAATGTGGTCGACGATCCCCGGAACGCCAGTTTTATCATGCCGTCGATTGTTGATCGCTCGCCGCTGATCGTCGCCATATCGTCCGGCGGCACGGCGCCGGTTTTGGCGCGTCTGCTGCGGGAAAAGCTGGAAAGCATCCTGCCCCAGCACCTTGGCAAACTGGCGACGCTGGCGGGTGAACTACGCCAACGCGTAAAAAGTCGTTTCCGGCATTCAGGCACACGCCGCCGCTTCTGGGAAAAACTGTTCATTCACGACAGACTGGCCCAGGCGTTGGCGAATCACGACAGCATCAGCGCACAACAACTGACCGAGCAGCTTTTTTCCGCGCCGCTGGATGACAGAGGCGAAGTGGTGCTGGTCGGCGCCGGTCCGGGGGATGCGGGATTGCTAACGCTGAAAGCCTTACAGCATCTGCAACAGGCGGATATTGTGGTCTATGATCGGCTGGTTTCCGACGAAGTTCTGAATCTGAGCAGACGTGATGCCGAACGTATCTTTGTGGGTAAAGCGTCTGGCTGCCACACCATTGCCCAGGAACAGATTAACCAGTTACTGAAAGAAAAAGCGCTGGCCGGTAAACGGGTCGTGCGGCTGAAAGGCGGCGATCCCTTTATTTTTGGCCGCGGCGCCGAAGAACTGGAGCACCTGCAACAAGCGGGTATCCCGTTTTCCGTCGTACCCGGCATCACCGCCGCCTCTGGCTGTGCGGCCTACAGCGGCATTCCCCTCACTCACCGCTATCATTCGCAAGGAGTGCGACTGATAACCGGCCATGTCCGGCATGATAGCGAACTCGACTGGTCCAGTCTGGCGGGCGAAAAACAGACCCTGGTGTTCTACATGGGGCTTCAGCAGGCGGAATACATCCAGAGCAAACTGCTGGAACAGCAGCTACCTGCCACCGTACCGGTTGCGCTGATCGAAAACGGCACCTCAACCACGCAGCGGGTTTTTACCGGCCAACTATCACAACTTGGCGAACTGGCGAAACAGGCGGTAAGCCCAAGTCTGATTATCGTAGGGAGCGTTGTCGGCCTGCGGGAAAAACTGAACTGGTTTGCTCATCAGACGAAATAACGCCGTCCCGCCTCGTCAATCGAACGCGACCTGATATCAGGTCGCCGTTGATCTCGCGCACGCACACAGCACAACGTTTTCTGTAATGGCATAACAATGCGCTTTTTTCACTTCCTTGCCTGCCCAGGCATTATTTTAGTGCTTTACCCTAGGCGGTATCTGTCTTATTTTGACTAAACGCAAATTCATTAATAAGCAGGCTATATGAATAATTAGTCAATCATCCTGACGTAAAACGTGGCCAACCATTGATTAGGTTGTTAATCAACTGGCGGTAGGCGTCTGAATGATTCACAACGCGTCGTTATACCTCTACATCATCGTTCCCGAACAGGGTGTGCGGTCCTCTGATCACAAAAATCGTTCTGTTCATCTCGTTTTCATGACAGAACAATAAGAAGTTGGGAGCTATTTGTGGAAGACATGACTTTCTGGCAACTCATCAGTTTTGGTGAAAATGGCTGGGGGAAATTATTACTGATCGGCACAGGTATGACGCTTGGGCTGGCAAGCGGCGGTTTTCTGCTTGGCGCACTCATCGGCACCCTCGGCGCCTGGTCAAAAATCTGCGGCAATCGTCCGATTCGCTATCTGGCTGACGGCTATACCACCATCATCCGCGGCATCCCGGATTTGCTGATTATCTACCTGCTATATTTTGGCGGCAGTTCCGCTTTAACCCTAATAGCCAAACTTTTTGGCAGCCAGGGGTTTATCGGTTTCCCCGGTTTTCTCGCTGGGATTGTGGCCGTCGGCATCTCTTCAGGCGCACAACAAACGGAAGTCTTTCGCGGCGCGTTCTACGCCGTTTCTCGCGGTGAAATCGAAGCTGCCAAAGCCTGCGGCATGTCCACGCTGCTGCGCCTACGGCGTATCATTGCGCCGCTTTTGCTGCGTCATGCCATTCCATCGCTGGGCAATGTCTGGCAATTAGTACTGAAAGCCTCCGCGCTGGTTTCGGTTACCGGCGTCGCGGAACTGCTGACACAAGCGCAGACCGGCGCCGGCTCAACGGGCAAACCGTTTGATTTCTTTATGGCCGCGGCCTTGCTGTACCTGATTATCTCTATCTGCTCCGGCTGGATCATGCGTCGGGCGGAGTCCTATTATTCCCGGGGTGTGAAACGCTGATGGATTTTCCTTTTATTTACGCAACGTTTCTGGAAATTATTCCCGGTATTCCGCTCACGTTGCAACTCGCCATCGGCTCGGTATCGTTCGGTTTCTTTCTGGCGTTGGGGCTGGCATTGATGCAGCTTTCTTCTTACCGGTTGTTGCAAGCCTTTGCGCGAACCTATGTGCTGTTCTTCCGCGGTACGCCGCTGCTGGTGCAACTGTTTCTCATCTATTACGGATTGGGCCAATTTGTCTGGGTGCGGGAAAGTATGCTGTGGCCGCTGCTGCGTGAACCTTATTGGTGCGCGCTGCTGTCACTCAGTTTATGTACCGGCGCTTATGCCAGCGAAATCATCCGCGGCGGATTACAATCCGTCCCCGCAGGGCAAATCGAAGCGGCCCGCGCCTGCGGCATGTCTCGGCACATGATTTTCAGACGCATTATTTTCCCATTGGCGATCCGTCAGGCGCTGCCCGCTTACGGTAATGAATTGATCTCGATGATCAAATCAACCTCACTGGCATCCATTATCACGCTGATGGAAATTACCGGCATCGCGGCGCGCATCATTGCGGAAACTTACCGGGCGTTGGAGGTTTTCCTGATTGCCGGCGCTATCTATCTGTCTATCAATCTTGTCCTGACACGTTTGCTGATGTGGGCCGAATTCAAAATGACCCCGCATTTGCGTGCGCCCGTCGCACTGACGACGGCAAAAAAAATTAAGAAACTGGGAGATCTTCAATGACCACGCCAGCAATCCGCCTGCACAATATTCATAAACGCTTTGGTTCTCTGGAAGTGCTGAAGGGGATCTCGCTTGAAGCCAGTCAAGGAGAGGTGATTTCCATTCTCGGTTCATCCGGCTCCGGGAAATCCACCCTGCTGCGCTGCATTAATATGCTGGAGCTTCCCGATCAGGGAGAGATCATCGTCGCAGGCGAATCCATCGACATGAAGCCTAACCGCAAAGGGCAAAACCGGCCATCAAATCCGAAACAGATTGATCGCATACGCAGTCAGCTTGGTATGGTCTTTCAAAACTTCAACCTGTGGTCACATAAAACGGTACTGGAAAATATCATTGAAGCGCCGGTACATGTGTTAAAACGCCCGCCGGCTGAATGCGTGGAACACGCCGAGCAATTGCTGGAAAAAGTCGGTCTGGCGGAGAAGCGGCATTACTACCCTTCTCAGCTTTCCGGCGGTCAGCAGCAGCGCGCTGCGATTGCCCGCGCACTGGCGATGGCGCCCAGAGTGATGCTGTTCGACGAACCGACATCGGCGCTCGATCCCGAACTGGTCGGCGAAGTGCTGCGCGTCATGCGCACGCTGGCCGACGAGGGGATGACCATGCTGGTGGTCACCCACGAAATGGATTTCGCCCGCGAAGTCTCTAACCGCGTGGTGTTCCTGCATCAGGGAGAAATTGAAGAACAAGGCACCCCGGAGCAGGTTTTCACCGCCAGTCAATCGGCCCGCTTCAGGCAATTTATTGCCAGTTGGTAAGCCATCTATTTGCTAGAAAATTAAAATATAACACCGGGAGAATACCCTTATGTTGAAGTCAAAATTAAAAATGATCGCCTGTTCACTGTGTCTGGCAAGCACGCTGGCCGCGTCTTTTACCGCCTCGGCGGAAGGGAAGAAATGGACCACAGTACGCATCGCCACCGAAGGCGCTTTCCATCCTTATAATTTTACCAAGCCGGATGGAACGCTGGATGGCTTTGAGATCGATATGTATAAAATTCTGTGTGACAGCATGCAGGTGAAGTGCGAGATCATCGTGCAGCCCTTTACCAGTACCATCCCGGCACTGAACGCCGGTAAGTTTGACGCCATTATTTCCGGTATGTCCGCTACCGAGAAACGCCGCCAGATTATCGATTTCAGCCAGCCTTATACACAGACGGGGCAGACTTTCGCGGTTCTGGCTTCCAGCGAACTGGCCAAAGCATTGCCTGACGGCGGAAAACGTTTCTCTCTCAAACCGGCTGACGAAGCCGCCGCATTAGCAGAAGTCGAGAAGTTGAAACCACTGCTGAAAGGTAAAACTATCGGCGTGCAATCCGCCTCAATCGCCAGTACGTTTCTGGATAAATATCTCAAGGGCGTTATGACCGTGCGTGAATACAAAACCACGCAGGAACACGATCTGGATCTGAAAGCCGGGCGTGTCGATCTGGTTATTGCCTCCGCCGCCTACCTGAAAGGCATTACTGAAAAACCTGGTAACGCCGACATCGTTACGCCGGGTCCGCAGTTTATCGGCGGCATTCTGGGAAGCGGATCTTCCGTCGGCTTGCGTAAGAGCGATCCTGAATTAAAAGCGATGTTTAACGCCGCCATTGAGAAAGCTAAAAACGACGGCACGCTGAAAAAACTAAGTGAAAAATGGTTTGGCATGGATACATCACCACTCTGAGTCTCTCAGAACATGAATCCCCA
The DNA here is from genome assembly GCF_025840185.1 of Brenneria izbisi. GTDB lineage: Bacteria > Pseudomonadota > Gammaproteobacteria > Enterobacterales > Enterobacteriaceae > Brenneria > Brenneria izbisi. Next base: position 179,811 of record NZ_JAMPJU010000006.1, on the reverse strand, counting down.
TTTCCTTGTCATGACAAAATGAAGAGCATCTAGCGCATGAACCCAGTACCGACTGAAAAGAGATTGCCGCCAGTCAATCGGCAAACCGTGGAAGAACTTTGCGGATTAATTGCGGCTAAACGGCAGCAGTTTTTTACCCTGAGTGATGGCATATGGGACACGCCGGAGTTGAACTATCAGGAATATCGTTCTGCCGCACAACATGAGGCGACGCTGAAAGCAGAAGGTTTTCGCCTGACGCAAGGCATTGCCGGTATGCCCACCGCATTATTGGGTGAATTTGGCGCAGGAAAGCCCGTCATCGCAATCCTCGGCGAGTATGATGCGCTGCCAGGATTAAGTCAGCAGGCGAATGTCGCAGAACCCGCGCCGCTGGAAAACGGCGGCAACGGACACGGCTGCGGACATAACCTGTTAGGCACCGCCGCATTACAGGCCGCGACAGCCGTCAAGGATTACCTGCAAAAGCACGCGATGCAAGGAACCGTTCGTTTCTATGGCTGCCCGGCGGAAGAAGGCGGGTCGTCGAAAGGCTTTATGGTCAAGGCCGGCGTATTTGACGATGTGGATATCGCGATCTGCTGGCACCCGGCGACCTTTACCGGCGTCAACAGCCCGGTATCGCTGGCCTGCAACGAACTGAATTTTCACTTTAAAGGGCGGGCATCGCATGCCGCCAGCAGTCCGCATCTTGGACGCAGCGCGCTTGATGCCGTCGAGTTGATGAATGTCGGCGTTAACTATATGCGCGAGCATATGCCCTCTTCCGCCCGCGTACATTACGCCATCACCGATAGCGGCGGTCACGCGCCCAACGTAGTGCAGGCGAATGCCACCGTCAGATATCTGGTGCGGGCGCGTCAGTTGCCGGAATTGCATCAGTTGGTCAAACGGGTGAAAAAGATCGCCGAAGGCGCCGCGTTGATGACGGAAACCGAAGTCAGCCACGAAGTGATTAGCGGTGACGCCAACCTGATCGGCAATCCGCCGCTGGAACAGCGTATGCATGAACATTTGCTGACGCTGGGGCCGATTGAGTTTGATGAACACGATCGCCAACTCGCCGCTAAATTTCAGGCCGCGATGACCGCGGAAGACATTGCGAACTCTTACGCGCGGTTTGGGGTAGAACCGCAGCCGGATCTGGCGTTGCACGATGGCATCTATCCGCTTTACAGCCCTAATGAAGCCTTTATCGGCTCTACCGATGTGGGAACCGTAAGCTGGGTGGTGCCAACCGTACAGATCCGCAGTGCGACCTATGCGATCGGCACACCGGCCCACTCATGGCAATTGGTTGCGCAGGGTAAAACGGCAGCAGCGCACAAAGGGATGGAATATGCGGCTAAAGCGATGGCATCGCTGGCTATCGATCTGATGTTGACGCCGGATTTGATCGCTCAGGCCAAAGCAGACCATCAGGCCTGGCTCCAGAAAACGCCGTTCGAGAACCCAATCCCGGATGACGTGTTTCCACCACTGCCGCAATGATTGGAATAAAGCAGTCAGCGTCTTGAAGACGAGTAATTAAATCAGGAGGCCAGCGCCTCCTGATTTTTAACGTTTACGGACGGGAAACAAATCCAACCGCGTCATATACTTTTTTCAACGTTACCTGCGCGCGAGCGCTGGCTTTTTCCGCTCCCTCACGCATCACCTGCTGTAAAAAGGCTTCGTCAGTGCGGAAACGATGATAACGCGCCTGCAATTCCGTCAACATCCCTGACACCGCCTCAGCGACGGCGCCTTTCAGGTGACCATACATTTGACCGCTGAACTCCTGCTCCAGTTCGGCAATGGTTTTTCCCGTCACGCCAGACAGCATATCCAACAAGTTGGATACACCGGCTTTATTGACGATATCGTAGCGAACAACTGGCGGCTCATCGGAATCCGTTACCGCGCGTTTGATCTTCTTCACCACCGATTTCGGCTCTTCCAGCAGACCAATCACATTGTTACGATTATCGTCCGACTTGGACATCTTCCTGGTCGGGTCCAGCAGCGACATTACGCGAGCACCGGATTTCGGTATAAACGGTTCCGGTACTTTAAAAATGTTTTCACCATACAAACTGTTGAAACGCTGCGCGATATCGCGGCTCAGTTCCAGATGCTGTTTCTGATCTTCGCCCACTGGCACCTGAGTGGTTTGGTACAACAGGATATCCGCCGCCATCAAAACCGGATAATCAAATAGCCCCGCGTTAATGTTTTCTTCGTAACGCGCTGATTTATCTTTAAATTGCGTCATACGGCTCAATTCGCCGAAATACGCATAACAGTTCAGCACCCAACTCAGTTGACTATGTTCCGGTACATGAGACTGAACAAAAATGGTGCTCTTCTTCGGGTCGATCCCACAAGCAAGATAAAGCGCCAGCGTATCCAGCGTCGCTTTGCGCAACTGTTGCGCATCCTGACGTACCGTAATGGCGTGCAAGTCAACGATGCAATAGATGCAATCGTAGTCATCCTGCATATTCACCCACTGACGTAACGCACCCATGTAGTTACCAATGGTCAATTCCCCTGACGGTTGTGCACCGCTAAATACAATGGGTTTACTCATGCTAATGCTTCCTGATTTTTTGAAGATGACGGCCCGACAAGGGGCAAGAGATCGGCAAAACGATCCAGCACGATGTCTGGACGACTCAATTCGATCGCTTCGCCATAGTTATATCCATAAGTCATACCGACGCAGGGGCAGCCGGCAGCCTGAGATGCCTGAATATCATTACGCGAATCGCCAACAAACAGTAACTCGTCGGCGCGTAACCCCAACGTCCCCAGAACCAGATACAACGGCGCGGGGTGCGGCTTTTTCACCACCACATCGTCGCCGCCGATAATCAGCGAAAAGTATTCGCCAATACCCAGCGACGTCAGTAACGGCGCGACGAATGGCGTAGGTTTGTTGGTCACGACAGCCATTGGAAAACCACGTTGCGCCAGGGTCGCCAGCGTTTCTTTCACCTGAGGAAAGAGCGCGCTGCCGCGCTCCACGGTTTCAGCATAATAGTGGTCAAACTGTTTACGCGTTTCACTACGCCGCTGCGCGGTCGGTTCAACGCCCGCCCAACGCAGCGCTCGCTCAACCAACATATCCGCGCCATTGCCAATCCAGGTTGCAACCCGCGCCTCGCCTGCCGCCGACAAAGATTGCGCCAGCAAAGCGAGATCCATCGCGGCAGCCAGTCCTGGCGCGCTATTGATCAACGTGCCGTCCAAATCAAACGCCAGCCCGCGGATCGACGTCATGTCAGCCATGATTCACCCTGGCGACTTCAGCGCGCATCCGCTCAATGACGTCCCGGTAATCCGCTGCGCCAAAAATAGCCGAACCCGCCACAAACATATCCGCGCCAGCCGCGGCGATATCGCCGATGTTATCCACTTTGACGCCGCCATCCACCTCAAGGCGAATGTCATAACCGCTGTCGTCAATCCGCTTGCGTACCTGACGCAGTTTATCCAGGGTTCCCGGAATAAAGGATTGGCCGCCAAAGCCTGGGTTGACGGACATCAACAGAATGATGTCCAGTTTATCCATCACGTAATCGAGATAGCTGAGCGGCGTTGCCGGATTGAAAACCAGCCCCGCTTTACAGCCATGATCTTTAATCAATTGCAGGGAACGATCGATATGTTCCGAGGCTTCCGGGTGAAAAGTAATGAAACTCGCGCCCGCCTGGGCGAAATCGGGAATAATGCGATCAACCGGTTTCACCATCAGATGCACATCAATCGGGGCGGTAATGCCGTAATCGCGCAACGCTTTTAGCACCTGCGGGCCGATGGTCAGATTAGGCACATAGTGATTGTCCATCACATCAAAGTGCACCACATCAGCCCCGGCGGACAATACGTTGGCGGTATCCTCGCCAAGCCGGGCAAAATCCGCCGACAGAATAGACGGGGCGATTAAAAATGATTTCATTCGCTTCTCCAAACGATAAAGTCCGAATCTCTGCTGTCGGCGCTTGCGTTTACCCACCTTCCGATCAGCAATGGTTATTAACAGCCAATCATCTTTCGTTGGTTTTAACCCCGCTTACTGCCGATCAATTAACAATACAGGGCTAATAATTCGTTTACTTTACTACGACCAAGAATATTACTGCTAATCGTCCGACGCGCTTTGACCACATAAAGTGAGGCATCCTGATACCATTCACGGGTCAGTACCGTATCATGATTGGAAATGAGCACCGGGATCTGGTTTTCAACCGACAAGCGATGCGCCAACCTAGCCAGATTCTTCTGATCGACATGGTTGAAATTATTGGTGTGATACGCCGTAAAATTCGCAGTCGCCGACAAAGGCGCATAAGGCGGATCGCAATACACGACTGAACCCGGCGCCGCCTTGTTCAGCGTTTGCTGATAATGTTCACAGACAAAGGTCGCACTTTTGGCTTTGAATGCAAACCAGCGAATTTCCTCTTCTGGAAAATAAGGCTTTTTGTAACGTCCGAACGGAACATTGAATTCGCCGCGCATGTTATAACGGCACAGGCCGTTATAACAATGGCGGTTCAGATAAAGGAACAATACCGCGCGACGATAAGCGTCTCGACAAAGATTAAACTCTTCGCGCAGCAGGTAAAACGTCGTGGAGGTATTGACTTCCTCGGTAAACAACTTGCGAGAGTCACGTACAAACTCGTCAGTATTTGACTTGACGATGTTATACAGATTGATCAAATCGCTATTGATATCGGCCAATATGTAGTTGTCGTATTCTGTATTCAGAAACACAGAACCCGCACCAACAAAGGGCTCGATAAGGCAGTCTCCTGCGGGTAAATAGCGACGAATCTCTTCTACCAGCGGATACTTACCACCAGCCCATTTTAAAAAAGCGCGGTTTTTCTTCATGCCGTCGTTAGTTACTCATACGTGTCAGAGCCGCGGATTGTACTCTGTGTCAGACAGCACATCAGGGCTAAAATTGGTGTTACTTATTCAAGTCCTGCTTCACCTGACGGATCGGCTTAACCCATGGTTTTTTCGCTTGTACATCAGCAGGCAATGTAGCAATAGCCCGTTTTGCTTCAGCGGAGGAAGCATAGACTCCAGTGACTAACACATACCAGGATTTTCCATCACGTTTAGTTTCATAAACCCACGAATGGGTCAGGTTATGCTGTCTGGCGTAGGCTTTCAGCGTATCTGAACGGGATGCGCTACTCAGTTGCAAAGTAAAGTGACTGGCCGGCGCGTTTTGGATCGCGCTGCCCGATGCGGAAGATGTGCTCCCCGCATTTGCCGACTTGCTGGTCGCCGCTTTCGGCGTGCTCGTCGTCGCAGGCTTGCTGGTACTGTGAGTATTTTTTTCCGCAGGTGCGCGCGCAGGCGTCTTTGCGGCAGGAGCGAGCGTCGCCGGAGCCGTAGGCAACGAGGTGCCCGCGCCCTGGGATAATGCGTTGACGCGATCCTGCTGCTGGGTAAGCGCGTCCGTCATATTACCCGGCAATTCAATGCGCTGCTGACCGCTCGGCGTCGGCTGTATGGCGGCTTGCGTTGGCGTACCGGCAATAGGCGGCGCACTCAGCGTTTGCGGCGCAGGCGCGGCGGCATCGCCGGCACCCGCCGCCGGGGTTTCCGTTGACGTGGCAGTCGGTGAGTCTGACGTCATGGTAGTCGACGAGGAGAGGTCGATACGTTTTTCAGCGCCGCTTTGACCTTGAGTGTGAGATTGTCCTTGAACCTGAGGCGTTTCTGGACGAGAAGGCGCCTGTAAAGCGGAACCAATCCCAATAATCAGCAATACCAGCACCAAAATCCCGATACCGATCATCAGGTGTTGTCTGGAAAGCGTGATTTTCGGTACGGAAAAACGGCTGTTTTTTTGCTGACGTGTGGGCCGACGGTCACTGGCGTCAGGCTTCAGCTCATCTTCCGGTTTAAACTCATCCATTTACAACCCTCCAACTGAAAGGCTAAAACTCGCGACATGCTCGCCGTCACGAATTGTTAAATCATAATGCATTGTATTTTATTAACCATAAACCATCGTCGCTCATCTGTCGTTAACACTTGTTATTTCGTTAACATCCCAGAGAGCTTCTCAGGCAAGACAATCCGCTATCGACGCCAGCACAGTGTCATGCGCCACGCCGCCACGAACTTCGGAACGACCAATAGCCGTCGGCAGCACCAGACGCAGTTCACCCGCAAGCACCTTTTTATCACGCATCATATGGGGAAGATAAGATTCCGGCGTCATCTGTTGCGGCCCATTGACCGGCAAACCAGCGCGAACCAGCAACGATTTGATACGTTCGATATCACCGACGGCAAACTGTCCGAGACGACGGGCAGTTTGGGCCGCCATTACCATACCGGCGGCAACCGCTTCGCCATGCAGCCAATTGCCGTATCCCATTTCCGCTTCAATCGCGTGGCCGTAGGTATGCCCAAGGTTAAGCAACGCCCGCATGTCGCTCTCTCGTTCATCGGCGGCGACAACGGCGGCCTTTAGTTCGCAACAACAGCGGATACAGTAGGCCAACGCATCAGGTTGCAGTGAACGAACCGCTTCAATGTTCTCTTCCAGCCAGACAAAAAAATCGCCATCCAGAATAATGCCGTACTTAATGACTTCCGCCAGTCCTGACGACAATTCGCGGGCAGGCAAGGTATTCAGGCAATCCAGATCGATAACCACCGATGCCGGTTGGTAGAACGCGCCGATCATGTTTTTACCCAGCGGATGATTCACCGCGGTTTTACCACCGACAGAGGAGTCCACCTGCGCCAGCAGCGTGGTCGGCACCTGGATAAAACGAACGCCGCGCTGATAGCTCGCGGCCGCGAAACCGGCAAGATCGCCAATCACACCGCCGCCCAGGGCAACGATGGTGGTGTCGCGACCGTGCGGCTTGGCGAGCAATGCGGTAAATACCTGATCTAATACGGTCAGGGATTTGTATTTCTCGCCATCTGGCAAAATGACCTGATCAACATGCACCCCGTTTTGCTCAAGCACACGGCGGACACGTTCAAGATAAAGAGGGGCCAACGTCTGGTTGGTTACCAGCATGGCCTGTTCCCCGGCCTGCAACGGCATAAAAGAAGCCGAATCATCAAACAATCCGGCGGCTATCGTAATGGGATAACTACGTTCCGCTAATGTTACGGTAATTCTTTCCATGCTCGTTCAATAGCCTGTTTAGAATCAGCATGATACAAAAAATCATGCAATAAAATCAGTTACTTTCCAGCATATTGATGATCTGGTTGGCAACTACCTTGGCGCTCTGTTCGTCAGTTCGGATAGTGACATCCGCGATTTCCTCGTACAACGGATTCCGCTCTCTCGCCAACTCTTCCAGAACTTCACGCGGCGGTGTTTCAACCTGAAGCAACGGACGCTTTTTATCGCGCTGAGTGCGGGCAAGTTGCTTTTCGATCGTCGTTTCCAGATACACGACAACACCACGCGCGGAAAGACGATTGCGCGTCTCACGTGATTTAACCGAACCGCCCCCTGTCGCCAGGACAATACCTTGTTTCTCCGTCAATTCATTAATGACTTTCTCTTCACGATCGCGGAAACCTTCTTCGCCTTCCACATCGAATACCCAGCCCACATCAGCCCCGGTGCGTCGCTCAATTTCTTGATCGGAGTCGAAAAACTCCATATTGAGTTGCTGAGCTAACTGACGGCCAATAGTGCTTTTGCCGGCACCCATAGGCCCAACCAGAAAGATATTGCGTTTCTCTGCCATGTTTTTTGGTATTACTAAGACAATTCGTTAATGATAACCCGCCCCGCCAATCAACCCAGCGACGGGACCTAAACTGAAACCTCATGAGCGATAGTGCGAGAATCAGACAAAAAATTATCTCAATACTCAGGGTGGTTTGGCAACCGAATAAAATGTCACACATTATCCAGGCGGATAATATCGTGTGTTTTATCGACATTTTCGGTGGAACAACACTTCTGTGCTCAATTCGCTAACCCTTGTAAGCTAAATCCGCCGCAGCGTCAAACTTAGAAGGCATGAATCAATCAAAATATTGCGCCGCTTTCATGAAAATGTCCCTTACAAACGGAGAATAAAACGGTTTTTTTACGACAACGGCGGGATTAAGGTTGGCGTGATAAAAATAACCAATTCCCGCCGGGTGCGTTGCTGAGCATTATTTTTGAATAAATTCCCCACTACGGGAATCTTCCCTAACGCTGGCACCTGACGATAACGGTGCTTCTTCTGCTGCTGGAAGATCCCTCCCAAAACAATGGTTTCGCCATCGGCCACCGTGACTTGCGTTTGTATTTCCTGCTTATCGATCGCCAGCGCTTCGCCGTTGTCACTCTGCTTTATCGTCTGTCCCGGCATATTCTGACTGATTTTCAAATTTAGCGTGATGCGTCCGGTCCGCTGGACACTGGGCGTCACCTCCATCCCCAGCACGGCTTCCTTAAACTCAATTGATGTCGATCCACTGGCGCCGCTGGAAACCTGATAAGGAATTTCTGTTCCCTGTTTAATGCTGGCCGTCTGCTGATGAGCGGTAAAAAGCCGTGGGCTGGCAATGATTTCAACCTGATTTTCCTGTTCCAGCGCCATTAACTCCAAATCAAGCAAGCGCCCATTCAACCGCGCCAGATGAAACCCGGCCTTTATTGCTGGCGTATCAACAGGCAGACCGACGTTGAAATTATTCAGCCGCAACGCCCTGTTTGTCGCTTCACCGGTTCCCAGCCCCCAATTGACGCCCAGTTCTTGCAGATTCTCACTGCTGATCGTCACGATATGCGCCGCCAATTGCACTTGTGATAACGGCAAATCCAGTTCATTTATCCAGGGCTTGATCTGCGCCAATACCGCCTCGGTATCGCGAATCAGCAACGTATTGGTTCGCTTGTCCACCGTCACACTACCGCGCTCCGTCAGCAACGTGCCACGTTGCGCCAGCACGCTGCCTGCCACTTCGTCGGCTTGTGCATACTTCAGCGTGACAGAGAGATTCTGCAACGGTTGCTGTTGCGTTTGTCGGGCCAACCGTTCCTCTTTTTGACGCTCGACGGTTTCGAGATGTGCCGCAGGATAGATCAGCAACACACCGCCATCACGCTCCATCGTCAACTGCCCCATGCGCAACACGATATCCAACGCCTGCCGCCAGGGGACATCCACCAGTCGCACGCTCAGTTTGCCTGCAACGCCGGGGGCAACCACCAGATTCAATTGCTGATGGTCTGCCAATGCCTGAAGTACCCGCTGAACAGGAGAATCCTCAAACGCCATGGATATCGGTTCTTCCGCCCTGGCGGGAACCGCCAGACAGACCAACAGTAACATTCGTGCCATGACTTTCCCTACCAGCCAACGCTCCATAACTTTCCTTGTGTTCCTATTGCGCAACATGCTTATTCATAAACGGTGATGCCAGAGAAACCGTCATTGGCGAGCCATCGCAGGCTCCGGCTTGTGTCACCGTCGTTAATCGCATCCCCGCGCTATCCAGTTGGCTAACCTGCCAACGCCCCGGCGGGATCACTTCACCCTGTTTCAGTTTCAGCCACAGCGCATCTGACTGCGCCAGCCACCCCACCCAATGGTTACCGGCGCCTATCACGCCTTTCAGTTGCCAGTGCCGCGTCACATTCAACGGGGAACAGACCACAGAGGATGAAGGGTGAAAAGGATCGCGCGGGATGCCTGTCGCGTTGCCCTGCGCAGCGGCGAAAGCAAACCAGGCCGCGGACGCCAGCATCATGCGCACGCCATTGTTCACGCTATTCAACGCTCTGACTCCGCCCGACGGTCGGCCTCATTACGATCATTTCGACGCGTAACCTTCTGTCCGCATTCGATACTTGCGCCGTTGATTTCACCATCAACTGCTCCAGGCGCAACACATAGGGAAGCGAAATAACGTGACGAACTACGTTTATCAGTCCCGGATAGTCTGCATTGAAGCTCAGGTTCCAGGCGCTGTCCTCAGCGGTGGCCGGCGTATTCTGCTGGACAGGCTGCCAGGAAAGCAGCAGCGCGCCAGATTGGGATAGCGGCTCCGTCACCCATTGCGCCGCCTTGTCCACAAGAAATGGCGTCTTGTCTTTTGTCCATGCGGTTAATTGGGTTTGCATTTCGGCAAGTGCCGGCATGGTTGTCAGTTGCTGCTGAATATTTCGTATGCCGCGTGATTGTTCGCCAATCTGCTGTTCGATAACCGCGATCTCCCGTCTGAGTTCCTCCAATACCAGCCTGTTCCCCAGCCAAATGAAAGCCGTTATCAGCACAACCTGCGCCAGCGCCAGTTTCCACAATGGCTGGCCTATCCACAAAGCCCAGTTAATCATCGGGTTGATCACGATCGCCCCCACTGTCGATGGACTCATCGTTTTTCCAGTCAGCCTGAAGAGAAAAACGCAACAGCGAGCGCGCATTCTGCTGCCTGAACGCATTGAGAACCCGCACCCGCGCCATGGCCGGATGGCGGCCCAACGCATGGTTTAACGAGACAATGTCGGTATAGTTTTCACTCATCCCGACGATCGACAGATAAGCTCCACGATCGGCGATCTCCGTCAGCCAAAGACGTTCCGGCATCATGTACGAAAGCTGTTCCAGCAGGCCGAGATAACGTTGATTGTGACGTGATCCTGCGGCATCAGCCTGCTGTTGCGCCTGATAACGTTGCAACTGGCCCCATATCCGGCGGGTTTGTTGATAGTGTGCCGCCAGTTGTTGCCGCTGTGTGGATACCTCGCTGAACTCGCCGCGTAACCCTGCATATTGCCGGTGCCAGCGCGAGTAAATCATGCCGAGCAGCAGTCCGGCCAACAACAGGTGCAGCAGCAAAGCCAGCAGCCAATGACGCGCACGCCGCCGCAAGCGGCGCTGGCGCCAGGGTAAAAGGTTAACCAGCAGCATACTCAGGCATCTCCGGGACGCAGGGCCAGACCGCTCGCAATAACAAAAGCGGGCGGAAAATCCGGCACAGGCGCTTGCATGTGGCTAAACGCCACCAGCGGCGACCAGGGCAGTAATTCGTCAAATTTTTCCCGCGAACAGGAAAAAGAAGAAGATGTACTGCTGTAGTAAGCGATATCGCCAATATCCTGTCCATACCGGGCGCGGATCACTGGTAGGATCGCCGACTCCTCGCCCCATTCATCACCATGGATCATGCCGAAATGAAAAGCATGATTGAGTGGCGATACCCACAGCCATCCATCAATTGATCGATGCAGGAAAACCCGGTTGCTTTCAAGTCCGGCCAGGCGCGCCATACAGCGAATGGCGCATGCTGAAATATCAACGACGTCAGGATGCAGATCCGCGGCTTGCAGACACGCGATCCAGCGCGCCAGTTCACTTCGCCGTGCGGCGGTAATCAATAAAGCATCGGGCGCGTGCGGGTCCGCACGGTAATCCATTGACAGCGAATCGCTGCTTATCGGCAGCTTGCGGGCCGCCATGCTTTCAATGTACCTGCTACGTTCCGGCTCCCGTAATCGACTGTCCGGCGCGGGCAGGCGTTGCTGCAACACCTGTTGCGCGGGAAAGGCGACACGCAGGGAAATATGGCGAGGCAATAACCGACGCCATTGTCGCAAGACCTCACAAAGTGCTTCCGTATGGTGTAAACTACCCAAGTGCAATGTGTCGTCCGGTAAAGGAAACTGCCACCAGTGACGAAGCTGCCAGCCGTTGCGACGCTGCTGAACCGCCAGCGCACGCATGAAACCATTTTGTATATCTAACCCAACCCGCCAGATGTGATAAGCCATGTTCAACCCGATATCCTTATCTAATAAAAGAACGTATCCACAGTGCTGGCTTACCTTTATACTAGCGCGCGATTGTTTATAAACTGCCCAAACGCTACTGAATGGAAAATCTCAGGTGAAGTTCGTAAAGTATTTACTCATCCTTGCAGTGACTTGCATCCTGTTGGGAGCCGCCTCGATATATGGTTTGTACCGTTATATCGAACCACAATTGCCCGATGTCGCCACGCTGAAAGACATTCGGCTGCAAACGCCAATGCAGGTATACAGCGCCGAGGGTGAGTTAATCGCTCAATTTGGCGAAAAACGCCGTATCCCGTTGACGCTGGATCAAATTCCCCCGGTGATGGTGCAAGCCTTTATTGCAACGGAAGATAGCCGCTTCTATGAGCACCACGGCGTCGATCCGGTGGGAATTATCCGTGCCGCCTCTATTGCGTTGACATCCGGTCGCGCGTCTCAGGGCGCCAGCACCATTACGCAGCAGCTTGCCAGAAACTTCTTTCTGACCCCGGAACGCACGCTGATACGTAAGATCAAGGAAGTCTTCCTGGCTATTCGTATTGAGCAATTGCTCACCAAAGATGAAATTCTTGAGCTTTATCTGAACAAGATTTATCTCGGCTATCGCGCTTATGGCATCGGCGCTGCGGCTCACGTTTACTTTGGCCGTTCCGTTGATCAATTAACGCTGAGTGAAATGGCAATGATTGCCGGTTTACCGAAAGCGCCGTCAACCTTTAACCCGCTCTATTCCTACGACCGGGCGATTGCTCGTCGTAATGTCGTGCTGACTCGTATGAGAGATGAAAGCTACATCACTCAGGCTCAGTATGATGAGGCGCGTAACGAAAAACTGGTGGCGAACTACCATACGCCGCAGATTGCCTTCTCCGCGCCGTATATCGCCGAGATGGTGCGTCAGGAAATGGTGAAACGGTATGGCGATGGCGCTTATAACGACGGCTACAAGGTCTACACCACCATTACCCGAAAATTACAGTTGGCGGCCCAGGATGCTTTACGTAATAACGTTATGGCATACGATATGCGCCACGGTTACCGTGGTCCGGGCGATGTACTGTGGAAAGTGGGCGAACGTGCCTGGGATCAGGCAAAAATCGTCGCCACGTTGAAAACGTTGCCGGTTTACGGTCCGTTGTTCCCCGCGGTCATCACCAGCACCGCCGCCGATCAAGCGATTGCGGTTCTGTCGGACGGCAGCAACATTGCCCTGCCGATGGCGGGCATGCGCTGGGCTCGGCCTTATCGCTCCGATACCCAACAAGGGCCGACGCCCAGACGCGTAACAGACGTGGTGCAAACCGGTCAACAAGTGTGGGTTCGTAAGGTTGATAATGACTGGTGGCTGGGACAGGTGCCGGATGTCAACTCTGCGCTGGTTTCGCTCAATCCAACCAACGGCGCGGTTGAAGCGCTGGTTGGCGGTTTCGACTTTAACCAAAGCAAGTTCAACCGCGCGACGCAGGCGCTGCGCCAGATTGGTTCCAACATTAAGCCGTTCCTTTATACCGCCGCTATGGATAAAGGCCTGACCCTGGCGACCATCCTCAACGACGTTCCCATTACCCGTTGGGATGCGGGCGCAGGTTCGGACTGGCGTCCTAAAAACTCACCCGCGACTTATGATGGTCCAATCCGCTTGCGTCAGGGCCTGGGGCAATCCAAAAACGTGGTGATGGTGCGCGCCATGAGAGCGATGGGCGTCGATTATGCGGCAGATTACCTACAGCGTTTCGGCTTCCCGGAGCAGAATATCGTGCATACCGAATCGTTGGCGCTGGGCGCGGCCTCGTTCACTCCGTTGCAGGTGGTGCGCGGTTATGCGGTGATGTCTAACGGCGGCTATCTGGTTGATCCCTATTTCATTACCCGAATCGAGAGCGAAGCCGGCGGCGCCGTCTTTACCGCCACGCCGAAAGTGGTCTGCGATACCTGTAATTTGCCGTTAGTGTATGGAGAAACACCGCGTTCCGCGACATTGTCCGCCGACAGTATGGAAAACGTCGCCACTTCTCAGGAAAACCGGCAGGGTGTGCCGCCAATGCCGCAACTTGAACCGGTGACGCCGCAAGAGGCGCGGCAAAGCGCGCAACCTTATGCGCCGCATGTCATCAGTACGCCGCTGGCCTTCCTGATCAAAGACGCACTGAACAGCAACATCTTTGGCGAACCGGGCTGGATGGGTACAGGCTGGCGAGCAGGACGTGACCTGAAGCGCCGTGACATTGGCGGAAAAACCGGTACAACCAACAGTTCCAAAGACGCCTGGTTTTCTGGTTACGGCCCGAACCTGGTCACCTCCGTCTGGATCGGTTTCGATGACCATCGGCGAAACCTCGGCGCCAGCAGCGCTTCCGGTGTGATTAAGGATCAGATTTCAGGTTACGAAGGCGGCGCAAAATCCGCTCAGCCAGCCTGGGACGAGTTTATGAAAGTGGCGCTGGAAGGCGTGCCGGAACAACCGCTGACGCCGCCGCCTGGTATCGTCAGCGTCACTATCGACCGCAACAGCGGTAAGTTGTCCAACGGCGGCGGGAACAGTCGTTCCGAATACTTTATCGAAGGAACGCAACCGAACGAATATGCAGTGCGTGAAGTCGGTACAACGCTGATGGATAACGGACAAAGCGAAGAATTGTTTTGATAGAGGAATCGTTTTGATCGAAGAATCATTCTGACAACGCAGTCGGGATACTAAAGACACAAGGCGCGGAAATCCGCGCCTTGTGTCTGTTCATCAACGCGACGAACGATTTAACCAATCCTGCGTCAGAAACAGCGCGCTCACATTACGCGCTTCACGAAAATCGGCGTCCTGCAACAACGACATCATGTCGCTTAACGGCCAGCGCACCTTCGGCATCGGCTCCGGTTCATCACCTTCCAGACTCTGCGGATACAGACCGCGGGCCACCACGATATTCATCTGGCTGGAAAAATAAGAAGGCGCCATCGTTAATGTTGCCAGCAGTTCCATGTGCTCCGCGCCAAAGCCGACTTCTTCCATCAACTCACGATTGGCGGCCTCAAATACCGTTTCACCGGGATCAATCAATCCCTTGGGAAATCCCAGTTCATACTGTTCAATCCCTACGGCATATTCGCGGATCAACAGCAGTTCGTCATCAATAATCGGCACAATCATCACAGCCTGACGTTCGGAAGGCCGCATCCGCTCATAAACCCGACGCGCGCCGTTACTAAACTCCAGATCGATGGATTCAACATTGAACAGGCGTGAACGCGCAACCGTTTCTACCTTCAGGATTTTAGGTTTTTGCAGGTTATGACTCATAATGGCCTCTGGAAATATTAGCCTCCCTCATCCAACTCAATGACTGGTAGCCGCTGTCTTCATCGCTTATATCGGCATACCGCTAATTATTAATGAAGAAAAGGGATTGTTAATTTTCTTTTTTGATCTTGCTCACATTGTGCGTTAACAACGCCCTTCGCTGCAACTACTGCGATCTCGAATTACTTTTTTGCAACATGCAATTCACATTAATATGTGTGAATTTAAATCGATCAATAAAAGTCAATATATCGATTGAAAATCAGATGATCCTTATTTCAGCGGCATCCTGTACTTGTTACGATTATCTCCTTGCGCAATTAATTTATGTGGTTTTTTAGTTATTAATCTGAGAAAACAACAATATACGGGTTATCATCGATTGGATAAGTTTGTTAAACTCCAACGAAGACAAGGAGCAAATTGCTTTGGAATGGAGATAAGATGAGCACAATATTTACCATCCTGGCGATATTGTTAGCCTGTCTGATCGCCGTTGGTGTTTTTATTGTCTACCGTATGCGTGAACGCTTACCGTTAGTTAAACCACTGCCAGTAACGCAATCGTTACCCCGCCAATTGACCCCGGAAGAACGCGTGGCGGTGGAACAATATCTCGCTCAGGAAAGCGCGCAGAAAACGACGCCGCTTGATACGCCTAACCCACAACCGCGACTTCCCCGTTCATTACAAAGCGATCGCGTTTATCCGATAGCTCACACCATCACACGTTACGGTCTAAGTACCGATTCACAAAATAAATGGCGTTACTATATTGATACGCAGGAAATTCACCTGCCGCCCGCCTGGGAACAATATATTACCGAGAATAACAGCGTTGAACTGATCAAAACCCGTTCCATTCCTTTAGTCATTTCTCTGAATGGACACTCGCTGGCGGAGTGCATAGACAATCATGAGGTTATGTCGGTACCCAATATTCCGGTGCCTAACGCGTCTATCAGTCAGGCAGGGAATGAACATGCTGAGTTGATTACCATTCGCAAGGAAACCAAAGAAGAGCACGCCATCCACCATTCCCGCGGACTGAAAGAAGCCGCCGTGCTATGCCTGTCTTTTTTGCTGTTGTTCATTAGTCTGAACAGCCCCATTGTCCTGCTGCCCTGGCTTACCGGAACCGCCGCTTTGCTGGCGGCCTGGAGCCTCTGGCAACTTTTTCGCGCGCCTTCCTGCAAGGAGCTACAGGATGTCCATTGCCTGCACGGTACACCGCAAAGCCTCGGACTTTTTGGCGAATCCAATCAGGGACAGATAGGCAATGTCTCGCTCGGTAATATCGATCTGATTTATCCGTCGCATTGGCAGCCCTATATCGGCCACGATCTTGGCCGCAAGACCGATGTCGATATCTACCTGGATCGTCAGGTCATCCGACAAGGCGAACACTTGTCGTTGCATGACGAAGTGAAGCACTTTCCGTTGCAGCAATGGGGAAGAAACCTGCTGCTTGCGGCAGGTTCTCTGCTCAGCCTAATCCTGTTAATCACCCAAGTGCCGCTGGAATTGCCGTTGAAACTCAGCATGGCCTGGCTTCAGGGCGCACAGCATATTAAAGTGGTCGAGGTGGATGAGTTGGAAAAGATGCCGCTCAAAATCGGTGATACGCTGGAAGTGCAAGGATCGGGGATGTGCTATGTTGCCGCCGGCCCCCCTCCCGCGACGATGGTGCAAAACTCGGCGTTTTCCCCGTTTGATTGTTCCGCCATTTACTGGAATAACGCGGTGCCCTTGCCGTTGCCGGAATCCGACATTGTTGAAAAAGCTGCCGACTTGCGCAAGACCGTGAATAGTCAGTTGCATCCGCAAACGGATGAAAGCGGTCAGATAAATTCGCAGTTGGCCTCCGCCGTTCAGAAATCAGGCATGATTCTGTTGAATAATTTTTCCGATATCGTGCTGAAAACCCAGGCGCTTTGTGAACAGGAAGGGCATTGCGCCCGGCTGAAAAATGCGCTCATCAATCTGGGCAACGTTAAAAGCTGGGATATTCTGGTAAGACGGGCTAATTCTGGCGCGCTGAAAGGCATGAACGTGATACTGCGCCCGGTCAGTGCGGAGACGCTGGAATCGCTGGTCAACAGTTCAACCGAATTCTTTTTTACTCAGGAAATCAATAACGCGGCAAACTCACTGAACAGCCCACCGCCGGGCGGTTTCCTGATACGCAGTGATGAAGGCCGCCAGTTGGTGAGCCATCCTTTACCGCCGATGCCGCTGAGCGAGTACCGGGCTTCAGACCAGTGGCAAGAGCTTCAACGGCTATCCGCCATGTTGTTGCACACGCCGTTTAACGCCACCGGCGTCATTACCAGGATCAGCATCGATGCCAACGGTACGCGGCACATCAGCATTCACAGCGAACCGGATGTGATTACGCTATGGCGCTATCTCGGCAGTTGCCTGCTTTTAATGTTGTTCTCCATCATTCTGATCGTCAATCTGGCGCTTCTCGGCATCAAAATACGCAAGAGCCGACAGCGGATAATCGGCATCCAGCGTTACTATACCGAACGCTTTAATGCGGGCGGGACGTTACCAGACCATCGCCCACGCCATTCCTGAGCATCATCCTGCCAGCTATCGTCAATGGTTATGTTACGCTGAAAGGCATGCGCAATCGTTCTGTATCTGGAGTATTTATGAGTCCCGACTTCGACTGGCCCAACATTGATACCGTCATTCTGGACATGGATGGCACTCTGCTGGATCTGGCCTTTGACAGTTACTTCTGGTTGCAGCTTGTGCCACAGTCCCTCAGCGACAAACGCGGCATCAGCTTTGAACAGGCCAGGCAACTGATTACACAGGAATATCAGGCTGTACAACATACCCTGAACTGGTACTGTTTTGATTACTGGAGTGAGCGGTTGGGGTTGGATATCCATCAGATGACGACGGATATCGGCGCTCGCGCCCGCCTGCGTGAAGATACGGCGCCGTTTCTGACGGCCCTGCGCGAAAGCGGGAAGCAGACCATACTGCTGACAAATGCTCATCCGCATAGTCTGGCGGTTAAAATTAAGCATACCGGGTTGGATCAGCACCTTGATTTATTGCTTTCCACCCACACTTATGGGTATCCGAAAGAGCATCAGCAGCTATGGCAAGCCGTACAACAACACACTGGCTTCGATCCGGCCAGAACATTATTTGTTGATGACAGCGAGCCGATTCTGGATGCGGCGAAAACCTTCGGTATTCGTTACTGTCTGGGCGTTAGCAATCCTGACTCCAGCCAGCAGGAAAAATCATTCCGGCAATATCCATCCATGAGTGATTATCTTGGGCTGTTACCGTCACTGCATCGTTCGGCGCGTCTTGGATAACCAGCAGGCAATGACGTCACCGCGCCGTCATCAGGAGGATTCATTATGAAAGCAACCGACAACACCGGCGATGCTGTTCGTCTGGATAAATGGCTTTGGGCCGCACGCTTTTATAAAACCCGGGCTATCGCCCGCGAAATGATCGACGGCGGCAAAGTGCACTATAACGGGCAGCGCGGCAAACCAAGCAAACAGGTTGAACTGAATGCCGAGATCAAACTGCGTCAGGGCAATGAAGAACGAACCGTTACGGTGCTGGCGCTCAGCAGCCAACGCAGAACCGCGGCGGAGGCGCAGGCGTTGTATCGGGAAACGGACAGCAGCATTGAGAAAAGGGAAAAACTGGCTTTAGCGCGAAAAATGAATGTGCTGACAATGCCGCACCCGGATCGTCGTCCCGACAAAAAAGAACGCCGGGATCTGATTAAATTTAAATACAGTGATCAGGAATAACGGTCACCACAGCGAGAAAAGACTATGGCCAACCATGACCAATTACATCGTTATCTGTTTGAACATTACGCCGTTCGGGGCGAGTTGGCGACCGTAAGCGATACCTGCCGGCACATTCTGACCAACCATGATTATCCGGCGGAAGTACAAACATTGCTGGGCGAAATGCTGGTGGCGACCAGTTTGTTGACGGCAACGCTGAAATTCAGCGGTGACATTACCGTCCAGCTTCAGGGAGATGGTCCGCTCAAACTGGCCGTGATTAACGGTAATCATCTGCAACAGATGCGCGGCGTGGCGCGTCTTCAGGGTGACATTGCCGCCGGGAGTTCACTCAAAGAAATGGTAGGCAATGGCTATCTGGTCATTACCATTACGCCGACCGAAGGCGAGCGCTATCAAGGCGTGGTTGGGTTAGAAGGCGACACCGTTGCCGATTGTCTGGAAAACTATTTTCAGCAATCGGAGCAACTTCCGACTCGACTGTTTATCCGCACCGGCCTGCATGACGGTCATATGGCCGCGGCGGGGATGCTGCTGCAAGTGCTGCCGGCGCAACAGGCCGGGCATGATGATTTCGACCATCTCGCTCAACTCACCGCCACGGTCAAAGCGGAAGAATTGTTTACCCTGTCAGCCAACGACGTACTGTACCGTTTGTATCATCAGGAACAGGTCACGGTATATGAGCCTCAACCGGTTTCTTTTCAATGCCATTGCTCACGCGAACGTTGCGCGGATGCATTAATCACTCTGTCCGATCAGGAAGTGAACGATATTTTGGAACAGGATGGCGAGATCGACATGCACTGTGATTATTGCGGAAATCATTATATTTTTAACGCTCATGACGTGTACGCTCTGCGACAAAATTCATCAGATAATCATCTGCATTGATCATTTTACGGGTACGTTGTACCCGTCTCATCATGCGCGCTAGACCAAAGTGGTTATTTTTTCAACACCCCACGCAAGCAAAGTTATTAATAAATTTATTTAACTTTATGATTGCTATCGCGGTTAAAATAAGCTCGCTCTCCTACAATAATTATCAGTACGAATATCACATTTTACGCATATAACACTTAAGGAGTAGCTCTATGTCTGTCAAAGGTATACCCCCGCAAGCACTCGCTGCTTATGGAATCCAGGATGTCCGCGATATCATTTATAACCCCAGCTACGAATTACTTTACAAGGAAGAACTCTCACCTACCTTACAAGGCTATGAACGTGGCGTGGAAACCAATCTGGGCGCCATTGCCGTCGATACCGGTATCTTTACCGGCCGCTCTCCCAAGGATAAATATATCGTTCGTGATGATATCACCCGCGACACGGTATGGTGGTCCGATAAAGGAAACGGCAAGAATGACAACCATCCGTTGAGCCAGGAAGTCTGGACTCACCTGAAACAGCTTGTCACCCAACAGCTTTCTGATAAGCGTCTGTTCATCGTTGATGCCTTTTGCGGCGCCAACCCGGACAGCCGTCTGAAAGTCCGCTTTATCACCGAAGTCGCTTGGCAGGCACACTTCGTCAAAAATATGTTCATTCGTCCGACCGATGACGAATTACAGGATTTTGAACCTGATTTCATCGTGATGAATGGCGCCAAATGCACTAACCCGCAATGGCGGGAACAAGGGCTGAACTCCGAGAATTTCATCGCTTTCAACCTGACCGAGCGCATCCAGTTGATCGGCGGCACCTGGTACGGCGGCGAAATGAAGAAAGGGATGTTCTCCATAATGAACTACCTGCTGCCGCTGAAAGGCATCGCTTCCATGCACTGTTCGGCGAACGTTGGTGAAAAAGGCGATGTGGCGGTCTTCTTCGGTTTATCCGGCACCGGGAAAACCACCTTGTCGACCGATCCCAAACGGCAGTTGATTGGTGACGATGAGCACGGATGGGATGATGACGGCGTGTTCAACTTTGAAGGCGGCTGTTACGCCAAAACCATCAAGTTGTCCAGGGAAGCGGAGCCGGACATTTATGGCGCGATCAAGCGGGATGCTCTGTTGGAAAACGTCACTGTGCTGGCCGACGGCAGCGTGGATTTTAACGACGGTTCAAAAACCGAGAATACCCGCGTTTCCTATCCGATCTATCACATTCAAAATATCGTTAAACCGGTATCCAAAGCCGGACATGCGACCAAAGTGATTTTCCTGACCGCGGATGCGTTCGGCGTATTACCGCCGGTTTCCCGTCTGACGTCAGATCAAACGCAGTACCATTTCCTGTCTGGCTTCACCGCTAAACTGGCCGGTACGGAGCGGGGCATCACGGAGCCGACGCCAACATTCTCCGCCTGCTTTGGCGCGGCATTCCTGTCGCTGCACCCAACGCAGTACGCGGAAGTGTTGGTTAAGCGAATGAAGGCCGCAGGCGCGCAGGCTTATCTGGTCAACACCGGCTGGAACGGGACGGGGAAACGTATCTCCATTAAAGATACGCGCGGAATTATCGACGCCATTTTGAACGGCAGCATTGATGATGTGGAAATGAAGACGTTGCCGATCTTCAATCTGGCGATCCCCACCTCGCTGCCGGGCGTGGATCCCGCGATCCTTGATCCGCGTGATACCTATGCCGATATCGCGCAGTGGCAGGAAAAAGCCGACGATCTGGCTCAGCGTTTTATCACCAACTTTGATAAATACACTGATACGCCGGCAGGCGCCGCGCTGGTAACCGCCGGTCCCCAGCGGTAATTAAACGAAAGGCGCGGTTCTCCGCGCCTTTTCATTTATCAGGAAACATCACTCTTTCACGGCGCTGCTATCGGCACCGACAACATCATACGGCAACGGCAGATAAGCGCGGACACATAACCCGCCGCGTTCGCTGGTGCAAACATCCAGCACGCCGTCATGGGCATCAATAATTCGCTGTACAATCGCCAGCCCCAGGCCGGTGCCGCTGGTGGTACGCGCGCTGTCGCCGCGCACAAAAGGCTGGAACAGGTGCTTTAACTGTGCAGGATCGATACCCTCGCCATCGTCTTCCACCTGAAACCAGACGCGCTGTAGTTCTCGTCCGGTACTGACCTTAATCCAACCATTGCCATAACGCGCCGCGTTAACCACCAGATTCAGCGCCGCACGCTTAATGGATAACGGACTCACGCGCACCAACAACTCACCGGCGGAAAAATCGCTGTCGATCTGGCGTTCATAACCACTTTCAGCGGCCACCACTTCACCCATAATCGCATTCAGATCGGCCACTTCGGTCTGCATCTCCTGACCAGTGCGCAGGTAGTCGATAAACTGCTCGATAATGGCATTACACTCTTCAATATCTTTATTGATCGACTCCGCCAGATAGTCATCTTCCTTGCTCATCATCTCCGTCGCCAGGCGGATACGCGTCAATGGCGTGCGCAAATCATGGCTCACGCCAGCCATCAGCAAGGTACGATCGTCAGCCAGCAACTTCACGCCGGAAGCCATCTGGTTAAAAGCGCGGGTCACGGAGCGCACCTCGGAAGCGCCGTATTCACGTAGCGGCGGGGGAATAATGCCTTTACCGACCTGCAAAGCCGCATGCTCCAGTTCGACCAACGGACGATTCTGGACCCGGATAAAAAGCCAGGCGCCGCCTATCACCAGCAGCATGATCGCCAGCGTATAGCGGAACAGCGGCGAAAAATCGCCCTGATGAATTTCCGTTAGCGGCACGCGCACCCAGATATCCGGCGACAACCAGGTTTTCAGCCATACCACCGGGGTATTTTTACTGACTTCGACCCGAACATCCGTCGGGCCGCCCAACTGCTGCGCCATCTGATCGCTCAGAAACTTATAGTGCTGCGCCCATCGCAGGCCGCTCTCCTCCGCCGCCGCGTTGGTATATAACGAAATCCCCAACTCACGGTAAATCTCACGCCGGAACGCAGGCGGCACCTCAAGCGTGGTGCCATCCTCCAATTGCAGGCTGTCGGTCATCAGCATTCTGACTTCGTAGGCGAGTACCTTATTAAACTGCTGTAAACTCGGTAGGATCGCGAAGTTTAGCACCACCAGATAGGTGGTGACCAAACTGACAAACAACAACGTGACAATCAGCAGTAACGTCCGGGCAAATGCGCTACGCGGAGAAAAGCGCCATCGCGTCATGCCTTACTGCCGTCCGGTACAAAGACGTAGCCAAGGCCCCACACGGTCTGGATATAACGCGGATGCGCCGGATCCTCTTCCACCATGCGCCGCAGACGGGAAATCTGCACATCGATGGAGCGCTCCATCGCACTGTATTCACGTCCACGCGCCAGATTCATCAGCTTGTCGCGTGACAACGGCTCTCGCGGATGACTGACCAGCGCTTTCAGCACCGCAAACTCTCCGCTGGTTAGCGGCATCGGTTCGTCATCGCGGAACATTTCACGCGTACCCAGATTCAGTTTGAATTTACCGAACGCGATGATGGCTTCCTCCTGCGATGGCGCGCCGGGCAGTTCATTCGCCTGACGACGCAATACCGCACGGATACGGGCCAACAGTTCTCGCGGGTTGAATGGCTTGGGAATATAGTCATCCGCGCCAATTTCCAGCCCGACGATACGGTCAACTTCTTCCCCTTTGGCCGTCACCATGATGATGGGCATCGGGTTACTTTGACTGCGCAAACGTCGGCAAATGGATAAACCATCTTCACCCGGCAACATCAGATCCAGCACCATCAGGTGAAATGATTCGCGAGTCAGCAAACGATCCATTTGCTCAGCATTGGCAACGCTACGCACCTGAAAACCCTGTTCGGTCAGATAACGTTCCAGTAGCGCACGCAAACGCATGTCGTCATCTACAACCAGAATTTTATAGTTCTCTTGCATTCTCTTTCTCCAAAGGCGTAATAGCCGCCGATGCCGCTATTGTTCAGAATCATACGAATTACTGACAGCCGTTTCTGGTATACATTCGAGGCAAATTGTTACAAAGCATATTAAAATACGTGTAATCAACCAGTTCCGCTTGCCATTATAGTCGTTCTGGAATAAATCAATCGTGATTCGCCGCACCGTTGCAATAAAGATCGCGATCAGCCGTCGCTTTATCACCACCCGGCCAGATTGACCTCCCGCAAAGGATCATTGATATAATGTCAGCCAAACTATTTCCCCACGACCATATCCACGACCATAAGAGTACAAATGCGTGAAAACGAATCTGATCACCAGGGAAGGATACAATAAACTCAAAGCGGAACACGATCATCTGTGGAATATAAAACGACCGGAGATCACTAAAATCGTGTCATGGGCCGCCAGCCTGGGAGATCGTTCGGAAAACGCCGACTACACCTATAACAAGCGCTTATTACGCCAGATTGATCGCCGTGTTCGCTATCTGAGGAAATGTCTGAGCGAACTGCAAATTGTCGATTATTCTCCCCAGCAGGATGGCAAGGTTTTCTTTGGCGCCTGGGTTGAAATTGAAAATGAAGAGGGCCAGCGCAAGCGCTTTCGTATTGTCGGGCCGGATGAAATTTATGGTGACGTGAAAGATTACATCTCCATTGATTCCCCTATGGCGCGCGCCTTGCTGAAAAAAGAGGTCGATCAGGAATTTATCGTCGCCACCCCGGATGGCGATAAAACGTGGTTTGTGAACGCCATTGAATACCTCGATTCGGAACAGGAATAAATTGGTGAAATAGTCTGGCAGTGTGATTTTGTCAGTCAATCATATTTTTGCCACTTGTATAAGAAACACTATGGTAGAAATGCCAGCCAATATCGTTCGCGGGATAAAATTAACCCAACATAGTCCTTGCTCTTAAGTTGATATACCTGCCTTAAGCAGGTATATCAATTTATTATTCCGTATGTTCATGCCACAAAGCGAATTGACTTACGATGGCTAAATGCTTCAAAACTGTATTTACCGTGATATTCCCCCATTCCTGATGGGCCAATACCGCCAAACGGCAACTCCGAAGACATCGCATGGGTTAAAATACCATTGACCTGCGCATCCCCTGACTGGATCTGGTTAATAATATGGCTGCCCTGCTGTTCATTTTTAGTGAACACATACAGCGCCAACGGTTTGGGATGATTTTCGTTGATCTGTTTAATGACTGTATCGAGATCATCAAAAATTATTACCGGCAATAACGGGCCGAATATTTCATGCTCCATTAATGCATCCGACCAGGAGACATCATCAATAATAGTAGCCTGAAAATGTCTTTTTTCAGGATCGCTATTCCCGCCGGACACAATTTTCCCTTGCGTTTTATCGAGGTAATTATTCAGGACTGATATCTGTTTTTCAGAAACGACTTTCCCATTCGAGGCCAAATCGGGATACTTATTTTGAATATAGGGAAGCAGTTTTTCCATAAGCGAGGAGTGGATTCGCCGATCCACCAGCAAATAATCAGGCGCGATACAGGTTTGTCCGCTGCTGATGAATTTAGAAAATGCCAGGCTTTCAATTAATTGATCGATATCCGCGTCTTCACACGCAATCACCGGACATTTCCCTCCCAATTCCAGCACCACCGGCGTGAGATGTTTGGCCGCCGCTTCCATCACTATTTTGCCGACACCGGGGCTGCCTGTAAAAAAGATAAGATCAAACGGCAGAGTAAGCAGTTGTGTATTTTCTTCCTTACCTCCCTGAATAACGGCGACGTAGTTATCTGAAAACGTCTCTGTGAGCACTTTTTCTATCACGCGGGCGCAATGAGGCGTTAATTCGGATGGTTTCAAAATGACGGTGTTCCCGGCGGCTATGGCGCCGATAATCGGGCATAATGTGAGATTGAACGGATAATTAAACGGCCCAACGATATAGCAAACCCCCAATGGTTCATGCCGTACCACACAACGTGAGGGGTTTAACATCTCACTGAACTCGATCTTTATCTCCTCATCCTCACTCCATTGATCAATATAGCTCAAAGCAGTATCGATCTCGCGTATAGCCGCACCTATTTCAGCCAGATCTACAACCTCTCTGGGTTTCCCCAGATCTTTGTCCAGCGCGTCGTAAATTAATTCCTTATTCGCCAGAATAGTCTTTTTTAGTTTTTGCAATGCCGCCTTTCTGAATTCAATATCTCTGGTCTGGTAAGATGAAAAAAACTCTTGTTGCGATTTAAACACGGATAGTATGCGTTCAGAAGCAGTCATGATTTATATCCTCTCTGTCTTTTAAAATCGGATTATTGGAAACCGGATAAACAGGCGTCAACTAATGTTTTAGATCTTCGATAAACATCTCTACACCATAATTGGCAAGCGCCTGGGTCGGCGCATTCGTATTACCGCTGATAATATTGGGCATAATGGAAGCATCAATAATCCGCAGATTTTCGACGCCCTTAACACGTAGACGTGCATCGACAACAGCCTTCTCATCTTTCCCCATACGGCATGTGCCAACCGGATGCCACATGGTTGTCACAGTTTGCTTAATCCATGCGCCGATTTGTTCATCGGTCTGGATCTGTGGCCCCGGCGCAATCTCACTTTCAAGATATGCGGCCAAAGAAGGTTGATTCATAACTTCTCTCATCGCCTTCACAGATTTTATCGCGGTAGTGAGATCATATTCATCAGCCATAAAATTAGGATTGATCAGGGGTTCCGAAAAAGGATTCGTGTCGCGAAGCATAATTTCACCCCGGCTTTTAGGCCGCAGCACCACGAGTTCGAAGGTGATCCCCGATTGGTTCCCTGACGGGCTAAGGCCGTCCTCTGAGATAATCGGGACGTGATAACACTGGATAGTTGGTTCCGCGGTCAAATCGTCGGGATTAAAATAGGAAACCGTTTCCACACCGTTGCCTGCTGCCGGTCCGTCCTTGCTGATAAGATATTTCAACCCTGATTTCAGCGCGCCAATCCCCTGGGCAGCCTTTTGATAGCCTAACTCTCCCTTGCAGTAGGCTTTTACCGGTACAATCGGATGATCCTGTAAGTTTTTTCCCACATCAGGTGAATCGACCAAAACCGGTATACCCAATGCGGTTAAGTGTTCGGCAGGGCCTACTCCAGAATGCATCAGGATTTTGGGTGAGTGTATCGCGCCGCCTGATAATATGACGTGTCCGGCACGAACCTGACGTAACTGGCCTCCTTCCTTAAACTCAACCCCCGTCGCCACACCTTTTTCAATCAGTATCCTGCTGACCGGGCAGCGGGTTTTAATCTCCAAATTGGCATTGCCGCGCACGGGATTCAGATAGGCTACGGCGGCGCTGCACCGTCTGGCATCGGAAAAATTCCCTTGTACAGGCGAAACGCCTAATTGCGTTTTTCCGTTATAGTCCGGGTTATAAGGTAAACCATACTCCTGGAATGCCCGCAAACACCCCTGATTCAGTTTATTGATATTTTTGGCGAGCGAGACTTTTAATGGCCCGAACGTGCCATGATATTCATTGTGGAATGTATCATTGCCTTCCTGGGCGATAAAATGCGGCAGAATAGCCTGCCATGACCATTTACCTTCATCACCCACGGCCTCCTGCCATTGTTGATAATCTCTTGCTTGCCCGCGCACATAACACATCGCGTTAATGGAACTGCCGCCGCCAATGACTTTTGCTGAGCGGTAGCGTTTAGGCTCGTTCGTGAGTTGCACTTGTGGAATGGTGTTATAGGGCCAGACATGTTTATCCTGTTGCAGGAGCTTGGCAAAACCGGCGGGGATGTGGATCAGCATATCATTATCATCATCACCGGCCTCCAACAGAAGTATTTTCAAATCCGTTTTTGTCGCTAACTTACCCGCGACGACGCATCCAGCCGCGCCACCGCCTACCACGATCACATCATAGTCATTTTTACCTGACATTATGCCATCTCCAATGCATATAGGTTCATTTCGAACAGATGATCAACAGCTACGACTCATTAAATACCAGAAGAAAAACCCTTAGTCACAATCATAAAAATTGCCCATAACGTCAATATATTTAACGTAATTAACACTCAATTAACTATACCAAAAATGAATGAACGCGCATTATCTGAGACGTGCCATCAGATTGCTTGAAAAGTGTATTCGTGAAAAAAATGTGACAGACATCAACATCTGACAAAAGCGACCGGGTTCTTCAAACCTGCTGATATTTTCATCGCTTATATTCAGGTTGACATAAATGTGTCACTTCCATCCCTTACCTTTGCCTTCAGTTAAGCTACGGAGAACGACTAATGTTTAGCTTAGATGCCATTCTGCAAGACCTTGCTCCGCACCGTCAGCCCCCCTCCTGGCAGAGAACCCTGTTGCGAACATTGTTATTCGAAAATGAAATCCAGCAGTTTGCCCAGCGTTATCCCCATTTGAAGGGGTTGGATCTGGTCGAGCAAATTCTGGATCACTTTCATCTCAACTGTGAAATGGTGGAAGGTGATTTGGAAAACATCCCCAGCCAGGGCCCGGTGGTGCTGGTTGCCAATCATCCGATTGGTTCGCTGGATGGACTGGCGCTGTTACGCACAGTCGCCAGCATCAGACCGGATGTACGTATCGTAGCGAGTCAATTGCTTTCTTATATTGTACCGCTGAAGAGTCTGTTTTTTTCCGTGGATAACTTTAATCATAGTACCAATCGCCAGCAAGTTACCGCCATCCAGCAATATCTGAATAATGATGGAGCGATCATTGTTTTTCCGGCCGGGGAAGTCTCCCGCATCAGCCTGAAAGGTATCCGCGACGGACACTGGCGCAATGGTTTTATTCGTATGGCCAGCAAAGCGCGAGCGCCCATCGTCCCGATCCATATCAGCGGGCGCAATAGCAGCCTGTTTTATCTCTCTTCACTGATTTATCGACCGTTCTCCACCCTGCTGCTGGTCAGGGAAATGTTTCGTCAGCAAGGCAACCGGCTCAAGTTGCGCATTGGCGCGCGCATTCCTTATGCCACCTGGAGTCAGGGCGACTGGCAGGCCAACGATCTTGCCGCCCGTTTTCGCCGTCACGTTTATCGATTAGGACAGGGGAAACCCGGTTGCTTTTCTGGCGAAAAGCCCATCGCGCTGGCCGAAGACCGGGTGATGTTGAAACGAGCCTTGTCTGACTGTGAAATGCTCGGCACCACGCCCGATGGGAAAATGGTCTATCTGTATCAACGCGGCGCCGAAGATTATGTGCCGATCCTGCGCGAATTGGGACGTCTGCGGGAAATTGCCTTCCGTGCCGTCGGCGAAGGTTCCGGTCAGCGCCGCGATCTGGACAGCTATGATGATGACTACCTGCACCTGATTCTATGGGATGAGCACGATCTGGAAATTGTCGGCGCTTATCGTTTTATTCCGACCGCTCGCCAGATCGCCGAGAAAGGGAAAAATGGCCTCTATAGCCACAGCCTGTTTCACTACGGTGAAGAGATGAACCCGATACTGGCATCCGGGATCGAACTGGGGCGCAGTTTCATTCAGCCGAAATACTGGGGCAAACGTGGACTGGACTATCTCTGGTTGGGCATTGGCGCTTATCTGGCGCGTTACCCGGCATATCGCTATCTGTTCGGCCCGGTTTCGCTGTCCGGCGCATTACCGCCAACTGCACGCGATTTGCTGATCGCTTTTTATCGTCTGCACTTCGCCCCCGGCCAGCCCCTGGCCCAATCGCGCCGCCCTTATCCGGCGTCACTGCCCGACGTACTGAAACAATTTGAAGGTACGGATTATCAGCAGGATCTGATGCGCCTGAAAAGCATGCTGAATAACATGGGCTGCGCTATTCCTACGCTGTATAAACAGTACTCGGAAATCTGCGAGCCAGGCGGCGTCAGATTTATTGATTTCGGTATCGATCCCGACTTCAACAACTGTATCGACGGGCTGGTGCTGGTGGATTTACAGCAGCTTAAAACATCCCGCTACCAGCGCTATATTGCGCCGTTCATGAGTGAAAACGCACCAAATGAGTGAATATAAACAACAGCGTAGCGATAAACACATAACCAGCCCGTACAAGGTACGGGTGGATAGTTTTTATGATTATAACGGGCAACCCAATTTGCGCAGGATAGCGTCAAAGCGTTCAGGGTCCGCAGTGCCAGCCTGATTATGGCGCCGGATGAGGTGTTCTTTTTCCAATTGTTCTCTCGCCTTGACAAGGATGTCCGTCGCTTGTGCGGCAGGAACGGCCACAGCGCCGTCACTGTCGGCGATAACGATATCCCCTGGATTGACCACCATCCCAGCGCAACAAACCGGGACATTGATCTCTCCTGGGCCGGTTTTGCTGGGGCCGCGATGAGTATGACCTTTGGCGTAAACCGGTATTTCGCCGCTGGCCCATTCCGCCAGATCCCTTATCGCGCCATCCACGATAAAACCCGCGATGTTGCGCGTGATGGCGGTGGTTTTTATCAATCCGCCAATCAGCGCCTGCGTTACATCGCCGCCGCCGTCAATAACGATGATATCGCCGGGTTGCGCCATAAAGAGCGCTTTATGGATCATCAGATTATCCCCAGGGCAGACACGAACCGTCATGGCGGGGCCGCAAATTATTCTATTTACGTCCTGATGATAACGCTGCAACCCGATGGTTCCCGTACTTCTCCCCAGACAGTCGCCAATCACGGCAGCCGGTATATCCCGATAGGCCGCAACCAGTTCCGCGCTGATATTGCACTGGCGCGGAGCGATATAATAACCGGCTGGCCATCCCTGCTGTTCAGTACTCATGTCGCTTGATGTCCTCGTAAGATAAATTCCATCCGTTCAGATTCAGGTTATAAGCTTTTATTATAATAAAGATAAAAAACCGTCAGATCTGCCGTTTTGACGCATAGTCCCGGCGCGGCTCACCGATATAGATTTGACAAGGACGATAGATCTTCATTTCCGGCTGGTTATGCATTTCATTCCAGTGCGCAATCCACCCGATGGTGCGGCCCACGGTGGAAATAACCGTGAACATTGATGGCGGCAGTCCCATCGCTTTGAGGATCACCGCCGTGTAAAAATCGGCGCTGGGGTAAAGTTTGTTTTCCAGAAAATAGGGATCGGTAATGGCGATATGTTCCAGTTCAATCGCCACCTGAAGCAGACTGTCCTCCATACCCAGTTCAGCCAGCACCTCATAACAGGTTTTACGCAGGATCGCCGCACGCGGATCGAAATGCTGATACACCGAGTTGCCGAATCCCATCAGACGCAACGAATTGCGTTCATCTTTCGCGCGTTTCAAAAACGCCGGGATCCGATCCACGGTTTTAATCTCTTCCAGCATACGCATGCAGGCTTCATTCGCGCCGCCATGCATCGGCCCCCACATGGACGCCAGTCCTGCGGCGATACAAGCAAACGGATTGGCGCCGGACGAGCCGGACGCTCTTACCGCCATGGTCGACGGACACTGACCGTGATCGGCATGCAAGATAAGAATGCGGTTCATGGCGCGTTCCAGCACCGGGTTCACCTCATATTTCTCCGCCGGCACAGAAAACAACATATGCAGGAAATTACCGGTATAAGATAAAGCGTTACGAGGATAAACCGCAGGCTGTTCGATGGAATATTTATAACACATCGCCGCCAGCGTCGGCATTTTGGACAACAGGCGAACCGCCGCCAATTCACGATGCTCCGCATTATTAATATCCAGCACATCATGATAGAACGCGGCAAGCGCCCCCACGACCGCACACATCAGCGCCATTGGGTGCGCGTCGCGCCGAAATCCGCTGAACATGCGCGCCATCTGTTCGTGGATCAGAGTGTGGCGGGTAATGTCGCTGGTGAATTTCTCATATTCTTCCGCCGTAGGCGCATCGCCGTGCAGAAGAATAAAACAGACCTCGATGAAATCGCACTGCTCCGCCAGTTGTTCAACAGGAAACCCACGATGCAGGAGCACACTATTCACCGCATCAATGTAGGTAATGGCAGATTCACACCCGGCGGTGTTGGCAAATCCGGGATCGTAGCTGCGCAGCCCCTGAGCACCAAACGGACGGATATCCACAGCATCTTTTCCCATCACGCCGGAACGCATCTCCAACGTGAGTTTTTCTTTGCCGTCTATTACCAACGCAGACTGTCTTGCTGTCATGAATCTTTCTCCTGCCGAATAAAGAATAAATGTTCACTATCGCGCCAATATATCTCTCATTGTTATCAGTAGGACGGCCATACAGCCTGTCGTCACGACGCCTACCCTGCTTATTTAATACGCTAAAATCGCCGCGGAATTGCAAGAATCTGACGTAATATTGATTCAGGTAAAGTTTGCCGCCTGCCAGGTACGCATAAGAGCGCAACGCCGCCGCAGGCTCAAAGGGATGGGCTGGCATTTTTCGCGCTCAGTCCGTATAACTGTCCCCTTGCCATTTAATCCATTAATTGATGACCATCGATATCAGACCTATGAATGATTCATTAAGCCAGATTATTGCCCGCGAATTGCAGGCTCGAACGGAGCAAGTAGATGCCGCCGTGCGCCTGCTGGACGAAGGCAACACTGTCCCTTTTATCGCACGTTACCGTAAAGAAGTCACTGGCGGGTTGGATGATACCCAATTGCGTCTGCTGGAAACGCGTCTGAGTTACCTGCGGGAACTGGACGATCGCCGACAGACTATTCTGAAATCAATCGAGGAACAGGGAAAACTGACTGAAGCGCTCGCCAGCGCCATCAACAGCACGCTGAGCAAGACCGAACTGGAAGATCTTTATCTGCCGTATAAGCCTAAACGCCGTACTCGCGGACAGATCGCCATTGAAGCCGGTCTTGAACCGCTGGCGGACAGCCTGTGGCAAGATCCCGCCCAGATGCCGGAACTTGCCGCACAGCATTATGTCGATGCAGAAAAGGGCGTGGCGGACACCAAAGCGGCGCTGGATGGCGCACGCTATATTCTGATGGAACGTTTCGCGGAAGACGCCGCGCTGCTGGCGAAAGTACGTCACTATCTGTGGAAAAACGCTCATCTGGTATCCCGCGTGGTGGAAGGCAAAGAGGACGAAGGGGCGAAATTCCGCGACTATTTCGACCATCACGAACCGATTGCTCAGGTGCCTTCTCACCGGGCGCTCGCCATGTTCCGCGGTCGAAACGAAGGGTTCCTGCAACTATCGCTGAACGCCGATCCGCAGTTTGAAGAAGCGCCGCGTGAAAGCCATTGCGAACAGATTATTATCGATCACCTGAACCTGCGTTTGGGCAATGAGCCCGCGGATAGCTGGCGTAAAGCGGTCATCAACTGGACATGGCGCGTCAAAGTCCTGCTGCACCTCGAAACCGAACTGATGGGCAGCGTGCGGGAGAAAGCCGAAGACGAAGCGATCAATGTGTTCGCCCGTAACCTGCACGATCTGCTGATGGCGGCGCCAGCGGGCATGCGCGCCACTATGGGGCTCGATCCCGGTCTGCGTACCGGTGTGAAAGTCGCGGTGGTGGACGCCACCGGCAAGGTGGTAGCCACCGACACAATTTATCCTCATACCGGACAGGCCGCGAAAGCCGCCGCCATCGTTGCCGCCTTGTGCATCAAACATCAGGTTGAACTGGTGGCGATCGGCAACGGCACCGCGTCGCGGGAAACCGAGCGTTTCTTCCTCGATACGCAAAAACAGTTTCCCGATATCAAAGCGCAAAAAGTGATCGTGAGCGAAGCCGGGGCATCGGTCTATTCAGCGTCCGAACTGGCCGCGCTGGAGTTTCCCGATCTGGATGTCTCGCTGCGCGGCGCGGTGTCCATCGCCCGCCGCTTACAGGATCCGCTGGCTGAACTGGTGAAAATCGACCCCAAATCCATTGGTGTCGGTCAGTATCAACATGACGTCAGCCAGAGCCTGCTGGCGAAAAAACTGGATGCGGTGGTTGAGGACTGTGTCAACGCCGTCGGCGTTGATCTGAATACCGCCTCCGTCCCGCTATTGACACGGGTGGCGGGGCTGACGCGGATGATGGCGCAGAACGTGGTCGCCTGGCGTGACGAAAATGGCCGCTTCCGCAGCCGGGAACAACTGTTGAAAGTCAGTCGCCTGGGGCCGAAAGCATTTGAACAGTGCGCGGGCTTCCTGCGCATCAATCATGGGGATAACCCACTGGATGCCTCGACCGTTCACCCGGAAGCCTACCCTGTCGTGGAGCGAATTCTGGCCGCCACGGAACAAGCGTTACAGGATCTGATGGGCAACCCCGCCGCCCTGCGCAACCTGAAACCGGCAGATTTTACCGATGCGCGTTTTGGCCTGCCGACGGTGACTGACATCATCAAAGAACTGGAAAAACCGGGGCGTGATCCGCGACCTGAGTTCAAAACCGCCAACTTTGCCGATGGCGTGGAAACCATGAACGATCTGGTGCCGGGCATGATTCTGGAAGGCGCGGTCACTAACGTGACCAACTTCGGAGCATTCGTGGATATCGGCGTACATCAGGACGGCTTGGTACATATTTCGTCGCTTGCCGACCATTTCGTCGATGATCCGCACAAAGTGGTGAAAGCTGGCGATATCGTCAAAGTCAAGGTGATGGAAGTGGATCTGCAACGCAAACGTATCGCGCTGACCATGCGCCTCGATGAGCAGCCGGGTGAAACGGCGGTAAGACGCGGCAGCAACGGCAACGCACGTGACAATAACACGTCTGCGCGTCCAGGCGCGGGTAAACCCCGCCCCGCTCGTCCAGCCAGCACGTCATCAGCAGGCAACAGCGCCATGAGCGATGCGCTGGCGGCGGCGTTTAAGAAGCGCTAATCGCCGTGCTATACCTTAAATAATTCGCGTTGCAGGACAAAACGTTATCGTTTTGAACCACGCAAAGTATTGGCCGCATTACGGGGTTTATTTATGTGCCTCGTAACGCGGCCACAATGTCACTTGAAGTGTGGCGGGTATCTTATTTAAAAGATTCCTGACCTCGTTTTCACAAGATCAGGAATCTATCCTGTCAAAATATCGCCCTTCTGTTTCACTAATGAAACTACATTTCATTTATATTGAAATTATCAACCATTTTACGATTGTTTTGTGATCTGCATCTAGGTAAATAAATTACCGTTACGTTATTATTGTTCTATATAGGAAACTAAAGTTTTATATATAGAACAGATATGAATATATTCCGACAACTCGAACACAGTAAAGCGCCGGCGGCAGTCCGCTTAGTGATGATTATTGACTATATCGCCAAACGTGACGAAGCCAGCTTCACTGAGATGTGTACTGACTTGTCTATACCCAAAAGCAGCGTACATCATCTACTGGAAGTGCTGGTGGTAGCGCAACTGTTGTGCCAGCGCGCCGACGGGCGTTATGTTTTGGGGATGAGACTGTTTGAACTGGGCGGTCTGGTAATAAAGAATATTGATCTGCGTAAAGATACGATTAACTTTATGCATGAGTTGGTCAAAGAGACGGAGTTGACTTGTCATCTTGGCATTCTTGACGGCGATAACGGTTTCTTCCTGAGCAAAGTGGAATCGCCCAAAGCCATTGTAAAAACATCCTGGGAAGGTAAGAAAATCATTTTTAACCGCATGTCTCTGGGAAAAGTGCTATTAGCCTGGTTACCGCAGGAAAGAATTGAATCGCTGGTTGCCGATTGTACTTTTGAGTATTTCACCCCTCGGACAATTACGAACAGAGAAGATTTCCTACAACACCTGAAAACGGTTAAAGAACAGGGCTGGGCAATAGACGACGGCGAAGATATAGAAGAAATCTGCTGTATGGCCGCCCCGATTTTTAACCAAGACGGTGAAGTCATCGCAGCCATCGGCGTTAACGGTATGCAATCGCAATATGCTAATGGGAAAAAAGAGAAGCATCTGGCAAGCCTGATTAAAGCCAGTAAAGCTATCACCGCTCATATTAACAGTCGGCATATTGATATTAGGTAATATATTATTCGTAAATAGCTATAGTGATTTTAATGATAATTAATTGAACCTTAAGAGGCCAACACCGACATAATTAATAAAGAAGAACATTTTTATTTATACCCGCCATACTTCAAGTCGTGTATGCGTTGACTGCGCTCGTCTATTCACAACTCGAATTATTCAGGATAGATAAATAATGCTTAATCATTTCGCATTAGCACGTTGATGCTATTGAAGAAATCGAAAATAGCAGTGCAAAAATCATCGTGAGTGATATGTCACAGCCTCATTACCTGTAAAAGCTCATTAAGCATTACGGGAAGGCTATCTATCACTAAAAATATATTACAAAGATCATAAACATCAAGATGATGATAAATATTAATTATCAACTTTATAATCAGGACGACCATCTTCAATAACCAATAAAACCAGATAATAACACCTTGGATTTTATTACCGTCTACTGACTATTTTATACAAAAAATCGACACCATAAATAATTCGAATTACCGGACAAAACGTTATCGTTTTGAACAACACACATGCAGCTTGAAGTATGACGGGTATATCTGCTTTCACTGAAGGCAGGTTGAATATATTTCTATTTTTTAAAATGAGAATTTTTATGAAAATCAAACAAGCCATTGATAAAATCCCTGGCGGATTAATGCTGGTTCCGCTCTTTTTGGGCGCATTCTGTAATACCTTTACGCCAGGGGCTGGGAAATTTTTAGGTTCTTTCAGCAACGGCCTTATTACGGGGACTATTCCTATTCTGGCAGTATGGTTTTTCTGCATGGGCGCGTCCATTGAACTTAAAGCGACAGGTACAATGTTGAGAAAATCAGGTGTCCTGGTAGCGACCAAAATCGCCACTGCCTGGGTTGTAGCGCTGATCGCTGGCGCATTCTTACCGGGGGATGGCATCCAAAATGGTTTGCTGGCTGGGATCTCCGTTCTTGCGCTAGTCGCGGCAATGGACATGACTAACGGCGGTTTGTAC
This sequence comes from Brenneria izbisi, assembly GCF_025840185.1. GTDB lineage: Bacteria > Pseudomonadota > Gammaproteobacteria > Enterobacterales > Enterobacteriaceae > Brenneria > Brenneria izbisi. The sequence continues at coordinate 143,110 of NZ_JAMPJU010000006.1, read as the reverse complement.
GCCGCATTGATGAACCAATACGGTTCAAAAGAAGAAGCGGGCGCCTTCGTGCTGATGTCGCTGGAATCCGGTCCGTTGATGACCATGGTCATTCTGGGCGCCAGCGGTATCGCCACCTTTGAACCTCAGTTATTTTTGGGCGCCGTCCTTCCTTTCGTGATTGGTTTTTTACTGGGCAACCTGGACCCAGACTTGAGAAAGCTGTTCGGTAATTCAGTCCAAACCCTGATTCCTTTCTTCGCTTTTGCGTTGGGCAACACCATTAATTTATCGGTGATCCTCCAAACTGGCTTCGCGGGTATTTTCCTCGGCGTATTGGTGATCGTTGTTACTGGTATCCCATTGATTATAGCGGATAAGTTTATTGGCGGCGGTAATGGAACCGCGGGCGTGGCCGCATCCAGCAGCGCGGGCGCCGCCGTCGCAACCCCCCTGCTGATCGCGAATATGGCTCCGGAATTCGCACCGGTCGCTCAACAGGCGACAGCGTTAGTCGCCACCAGTGTCATCGTGACTTCAATATTGGTGCCCATCATTACGGCATTATGGGCAAAACGCTTTTCACCTCAAAACGCATAAAAAGGTTACAAAATGGACGTACGACAAAGTGTACACAGTGAACATGCGAAAACGCTTGATACAACCGATCTGAGAAAGAAATTTCTCATTGAGAAGATATTTACGCCAAACCAATACACTATGACTTACAGCCATATCGATCGTATTGTTGTGGGCGGGATCATGCCGGTGGATGCCGAGATAACGTTTGATGACGGCATCGGCAAACAATTTGGCGTGAACTATTTTCTTGAGCGGCGCGAACTGGGGCTTATCAATATCGGCGGCCCGGCAAAAATCGTTATCGACGGCACACGCTACCAGATTGGCAATGAGGAAGCGCTCTATGTCGGAAAAGGAGCCAAAGCCTTAGCATTTAGTAGCCTGGACAAGGCTAAACCGGCAAAACTGTATTATAACAGCGCCCCCGCGCATGCCGTTTACCCGACACGCATCATTACACAGAATGATGCGATCAAAGCACCGTTGGGAGATATCAAGACCTGCAACAAACGGACTATTTGCAAATATCTGGTGCCGGAAGTGGTGGAAACCTGCCAACTGAGCATGGGGTTAACGCGTCTGGCGGAAGGCAGCAACTGGAATTCAATGCCGACGCATACTCATGAACGCCGAATGGAAGTTTACTTCTATTTTGACATGAAGGAAGACACCATTATTTTCCATATGATGGGTGAGCCACATGAAACACGTCATCTGGTGATGCATAACGAACAGGCGGTGATCTCCCCCAGTTGGTCGATTCACACCGGCGTCGGCACACAAAACTATGCCTTTATTTGGGGCATGATCGGCGAAAATCTGACGTTTGACGATATGGATCATATCGCGATGCTGGATTTACGCTAATCCCCTCTGGCGTTATGCCGATAGCGTAAGATGCAGCAAGGTGAACTACGTTCGCTTCAGACTGTTGACACAGTCAGATATTAGGGGAAACACGGTGATGAGGTTCCCGTAGGGATGCCTCGCGCTCACTACGATGGGTTTGTCATTAACCTCAAGCGGGGTTACCCCCGCTTGAGCGTATTTCACGCTATTCATATGAGGAAATTATTTCTGATCCTGCGGTTTTACCGCCAGGGCATCCACAATCACTCGGAACAGACCCGTGTTTTCCATATAACCGCGGATCCGTTCGGCTCCCGGCCCGCTGGCCTGAATCACCATATCGTCCACGGAATGCACGCCGCCATCGGAAGCGCGTGGCAGGTTGCCTTCGCGAAACACGGCGCCCGGTACGCTTTCATAGGCTTTGTTCGCCACATACTCTTTTTTGTCATTCTCAACGGCTGGCACAAAGGTGCCTGCCAGTTTAGGCCGGAAAGTTTCGTAGTAGTCAGGGAAATTATTGAAGAACACCGCCAGACGTTTGGAAACATTCACATCGTCCGGGTAGCCATCTTTATTGGCATCCTGATAATTCGGGAAGCCCGCCTCTTCATACACGCCCACCTTCTCACGCATGTCGGCGCCCGGTTTATTGTCATCCACCGTGCCGATAATGGAGATACCGTGCGTATGGTCGCCCGTTACGATGATCATGGTGTCCGGGTTTTTCTCGGCAAACTTCTGCGCCAGCGCCACCGACTGATCGAGCATGATGGTGTTATAGAACGCTCGCTCCCAGTCCAACGGATGCGACGCTTTGTCGATCAGCGCCGATTCCACCATCAGGAAGAAGCCGTCTTTATTTTTAGACAGCACGTCCAACGCCGCCTGCGTCATTTCGGTCAGATCCGGTTGATTGGGGAATTTTTTGGTGACGTCGTTTTTCAGAAAACGGCGATCCAGTACCCCGTCCATATTGCCGCTATGAAACAGCCCCAGCAGTTTGGTGGCCTGCGCCGCATTTTTCTTCAGGGTATCGGCATCGGTTGCCAGCGTATAACCCGCCTGCTGGAATTTTTCGAGGTAGTTGGTTTCGTCTTTACGCTTGGAACCCGGCGCGCTCTTGGGCAGGAAATAGGCCGAACCGCCCCCCAGGATCACGCTGGGTTGCACGTTATAAAACATGCCGACGATCTCAGATTTGTCCGCCCGACGACGGGTATGGGATACCACCGCAGCTGGCGTCGCATCTTCAATCTCGGCGTCGCTGACCACACCGACGGACATCTTCGTTGAACGGCTAATCAACTCGCCCAGCGTCTCCTGCTTCGGGTGCTCCAGCGAGTTTTTACTCCGGCTGACGTAAACACCCAGCGCGTTCACGCCGGACTTATGCCCTGTCATGTAGGCGCTCATGGTATTGGCGCTGTCGGCGGCAATGGAATCAGTACTGGATGTACCGGCGAACGCCATGTATTGCAGATCGTCAATCGCCAGACGCCCGTCGGCTTTCCCTTCGGTAACACCTTTGGACAGAATGCGCGCTCCGGTACGGTGAACCACCGACAGACCATCACCGATAAACAGAATCACGTTTTTGGCTTTGCGCGTTTCCGGCGTTTGGTAAACGTCCCAGGTCACCTGTGTTTTTTTGCCTCTGGCCTGCGCCTCTACCACATATTTTCCGGCGGCAGACAACTGCACATCCCGTAGCCACACCGTCGAGGCATTCGCGCCGTCTTCACGTTCAACAAAGGTGGCCGGTTTTCCCAGCACTTGCTGATAATCCTTACCATTTATCAGAATGCGAATATCTTCCGGTTTGAGAACTTCATCAAACTCAACTTTAAAATCGAATTTGCCACCCGCCAGCATGGTGGCGCGGTCGATAGGATAAATGGCCTGTGCCTGCGCCATTCCCGGCAGGGCGGCGGCAAACAGCAAAGGCAGTAACCAGCGAGCTTTCATCGTGATGTCCTTGATTGCAAAATTAGCAGGACATAACGTAGTTATTTTTTCTTACAGTTTGATGAATTGCCGCATCATTTCTTCCGGGCGGCTAATCCACTTTCTCTTTTAACGGAAAACGCCGACGCACCACGACGAAAAACAGCGGGACAAAAAAGATGGCGAGGAATGTCGCGGATACCATGCCGCCGATCACGCCAGTGCCAACCGCGTGTTGACTGGCTGATCCCGCGCCGCCGCTGGTCGCCATCGGCAATACGCCAAAAATAAACGCCAGCGACGTCATCAGTATTGGCCGTAATCGCTGACGGGAAGCCTCCAGCGTCGCCTCCACCAGATCCTTACCTTTTTGGTTCATCTCATTAGCAAATTCCACAATCAGAATGGCGTTCTTCGCCGAAAGCCCGACCACCGTCAACAGCCCCACCTGAAAATAGACATCGTTTTCCAGCCCCCGCGCCCAGGTTGCGACCAGCGCGCCCAGCACTCCCAGCGGCACGACCAGCATCACCGAAAAAGGCACGGTCCAGCTTTCATACAGCGCGGCCAGACACAGGAACACCGCCAGCAACGAAATGACATATAATGCCGGCGCTTGCGCCCCGGTCAGCCGCTCCTGAAAGGACATCCCCGTCCACTGCAACCCGATGCCCGGCGGCAGCCTGGCCACCAGTGATTCCATCAGATTCATGGCCGTACCCGTACTGACGCCCGGCGCGGCTTCCCCGACAATCTCCAGCGAAGCGTAGCCATTATAACGTTCCAGACGCGGGGAACCCGTCTCCCACGCCGTTTGCGCAAACGCGCTGAAAGGCACCATACCGCCATCGTTGTTGCGCACGTACCAGCGGTTGATATCATCCGGCAACATGCGGTACTTCGCCGCGGCCTGCACATAGACCTTCTTCACCCGCCCACGATCAAGGAAATCATTCACATAGGTGGAACCCCAGCCGGTTTTCAGCGTGTTGTTGATATCGTCAATCGAAACGCCTAACGCCTGCGCCTTACGTTGATCAATCTGGATCCGTAACTGCGCGTTATCATCCAGACCGTTATGGCGTACCCGCGTCAGATCGGGATTGTCCCCGGCCATCGCCAGCAACTGATTGCGTATCTGCATAAACTGTTCATGCCCCATCCCGGCATGGTCCTGTAGCTGCATGGCGAATCCCGCCGCGCTGCCCAACCCGTTGATGGACGGCGGACTGGTGGCGAACACGCGCGCTTCGTTGATGTCGCTAAAAGCTTTCGTCGCCCGTTCGATAATGGCAAAAGAACTGTTTTCAGCAGCAGCGCGCGCGCTCCAATCCTTAAGCCGCACAAACAGTCGGGCCACATTCTGCCCGTTGCCGCCTGGCCCCGCGCCGATAATGGAAAAGACCGATGTCACGTTATCTTTTTCCTGGGTGAGATAATACTGTTCGACCTTGTTGACCACCCGCAATGTCTGCTGCTGGGTCGCGCCCGGCGGCAGTTGTACCTGGGTGGAAAAAACGCCCCGATCCTCCTGCGGCAGAAAAGAGGTCGGCAGTTTAAGGAACAGGAAAGCCATGATGCCGATAATACCCAGATAAAGCAGCAGCCAGCGCCCGCTGTTCAGCAGAATTTTACCTACGCCGCGTTCATAGCGCAGCGAATGATGGGTGAAATAGCGGTTAAACCAGCCAAAAAATCCCTTGCGTCCATGATGCTGCCCTTTGGCAAGCGGCTTGAGCAGCGTGGCGCACAGCGCGGGCGTCAGGATCATCGCCACCAGCACCGACAGGATCATGGCGGTGACGATGGTAATGGAGAACTGGCGATAGATTGCACCGGTGGTGCCGCCAAAAAACGCCATCGGCACAAACACCGCCGACAGCACCAGCGCAATCCCCACCAACGCGCCTTGCACCTGCACCATCGATTTACGTGTGGCGTCTCTTGGCGACAGCCCTTCCTCACTCATTACCCGCTCGACGTTTTCCACCACCACGATGGCATCATCCACCAGCAAACCGATCGCCAGCACCATTGCAAACATGGTCAGGGTATTCAGGCTGAAGCCAAAAGCGTAAAGCACGGCAAATGTACCGAGCAACACCACCGGCACCGCGATAGTCGGGATCAGCGTGGCGCGAAAATTTTGCAGGAACAGATACATCACCAGAAAAACCAGCACAATCGCTTCGAGCAGCGTTTTTACCACATCGGTAATCGAGGCTTTGACAAAGGGTGAGGTTTCAAAGGCGACTCTGGCCTCCAGCCCACGTGGAAAATACGGCGCCAGTTCCGCGATACGCTCTCGGACGCGTTTATCGGTTTCCAGTTCATTGGCGCCGGAGGCCAGCTTAACTCCCAGCCCGGAGGCAGCCTGACCGTTATAGCGAGTCAGGAAATCATAACGCTCCGCACCCAACTCCACGGTGGCGATATCGCCCAATGACACAGCGGAACCCTCTGGATTCACACGCAGAGTGATATCGCGGAACTGCTGCGGCGTCTGGAGCAGCGACTGGGCGTTGATAGCGGCATTAAGCGCCTGATCATCCACCGATGGCACGCCGCCCACCTGTCCTACCGAAACCTGGCTGTTCTGTGATTCGATGGCGTTCACCACATCTTCCGTGGTCAGCGCGTAATCCACCAGTTTGAGCGGATCAAGCCAGATGCGCATCGCATACTGCGAGCCATAGGCATCCACTTCCCCCACGCCGCTGATGCGGCTGATGGGCTCCTGAATATTGGTGGCGACGTAATCGGCGATATCCTGTCTTTCCATGCTGCCGTCGGTAGATACAAACGCAATCATCAGAATATTGGTATCGCCGGTCTTACTGACCGTCACCCCTTGCTGCTGCACATCCTGCGGCAGTTTACGAATGGCGGACTGAAGCTGGTTTTGCACCTGTTGCCGGGCTTCATCAGGATCAGTGCCCGCCTCAAACGTCAACGTGACTCTGACCTGCCCGGTGCCGCTGCTGTCGGAAGCCATGTACATCAGGTTATCCAGACCGGTCATACTCTGCTCGATAACCTGCGTAACGGTATTTTCCAGCGTCTGCGCCGACGCCCCCGGATAGTTGGCGGTGATACGCACGCTGGGTGGCGCGAGATCGGGATATTGTTCCAGCGGCAACGATTTAATCGCCAGTATTCCGCACAGGCTGAGAAGAATAGCCAACACCCAGGCAAAAATCGGGCGGTCGATAAAAAAACTCGCCATCGCTTACAGACTCCTCAGCCATATTCCGAAGTGGTGAATCTATGAACAATCTACATAGGGTATCGGCAGGTCAACCCCTTGCCACAGGGCGCTAACTCACCTTACCTGTCAGAGCGGTCGAAATCGTGGAGAAATTGAGGAGAAAATGTAAATTATCGTCGTTTACAGGTCGGCGAATGCCATTATCGCCTCAACAACCGCCGCCGGGTGAGAAATAAACGGAGCATGCGCCGCTTTGGGGATCACTAACGATGACGAGTCAGGCCACCGTTCATCCAGCAACCCGGCCACCTTACGCGGCACCAATCCATCCAGCGCGCCATACAGCCGCAGGAAAGGCAGCGTCAGCGAAGCCAGAGGTTGACGCAAGTCCGCCTGACGCAAAATAGCCAGACCGCCATTCAGCACCTCGACCGGCGGCATAGGTTGCTCCAACACTACGTTTTTCAATAAACGGACATCTTGCCGCGCGCTCGCCGTTCCCAACGTTTGCAACGCCAGAAAGCGCTCAACCGTACGCTGAAAATCATCGCGGAGTTGCTGCTGAAATCCATGCAGCACCTCCGGCTTGATGCCCGGCCAGTCATTCTGGGCGCGGAAACAAGGGGAAGAGGCCAGCGTAATCAGTCCCTTTACCCGCTGCGGCGCACTTAACGCCACCTGACTGGCAACCAGCCCGCCGAGTGACCATCCCAGCCAGATAGCGCGCGCCGGCGCCTGCCTCAGAACCATGTCCGCCATCGCTGCCAGCGACACAGGACCAAACCCCTGACTTCTGCCATAACCAGGCAAGTCCACCAGATGCAGACGAAAATGCGACGCCAGCCGCGATGAAATGCCATGCCATACCCCAGCATTCAGCCCCCAGCCGTGCAACAGCACAAGTTCCGTTTTTCCTGTGCCTTCCGTGTGCCAATACAACGTTGCCATCGGTTATCTTCCTGCTTTCGTCATACATGCTTGTTCATTTGAGGGAAAACGCTATGTTAACCATCGCCGCCCACTGCTGGCTATGCCGATTGCCGCTTTATCATAGCCAACAGGGTATTTGCTCATCTTGTCAGCGTCATTTACCGCCCCGGCCCCGCTGCTGTCCGCGCTGCGGTTTATCCACCAGCGATCCAACCCGGCAATGTGGCCGTTGCGTGCAACATCCCCCGCCGTGGCAATCGATAATTTTTGTCAGCGATTACCGTGCGCCCTTCAATATCCTACTGAAATTGTTTAAGTTTCATGGAAAAACGGAGCTGGCCACCGTCCTGGCGCGCCAGATTTTATTCGCCTGGCTGAGCGCCTATCGGGAGTACGCGCTGCGGGAAACCGGGCCGCAATGTCGTCCCGATGTTCTGTTTACCGTTCCATTACACAAACAGCGTCAGTGGCGGCGGGGTTTCAACCAGACCGAACGGTTAGCGCGTCCGCTGGCGCATTGGCTTGGCTGTGAATATTCGCCGCGGGCGATCCATCGTCTGCGTCAAACCCGCATTCAACAAACACTCAGCGCCAGCGCCCGCCGTAAAAATCTTGCCGGCGCGTTTGTCTGCCCGGCATCACTGGCAGGCAGGACGGTCGCGTTGCTGGACGATGTAGTCACCACCGGCTGCACCGCCGCGGAAATCAGCCGTCTGCTGCTGGCGCGCGGCGCAGTCAGCGTTCAGGTATGGTGTTTGTGCCGAACCTTGTAGTTCAGGGGAGGATGGGCGTATTATAACCGATAAGTGCAGTCAACTATCGAGTTTACCCTTATGATCCGTATTACTGACGCTGCTCAGGAACACTTTCTGAAACTGTTGGCAAAACAGGAAGAAGGCACGCAAATTCGTGTTTTCGTCATCAATCCCGGCACGCCAAACGCAGAGTGCGGGGTTTCCTACTGTCCGCCGGACGCCGTGGAAGCCAGCGACACCGAACTGAAGTTTGAGAAAATTTCCGCCTATGTGGATGAACTCAGCGCCCCTTATCTGGAAGACGCTGAAATCGACTTCGTTACCGACCAGTTGGGCTCTCAACTGACGCTGAAAGCGCCGAACGCCAAAATGCGTAAAGTGGATGACGACGCGCCGCTGATAGAGCGCGTAGAATACGTACTGCAATCACAAATCAATCCGCAGTTGGCTGGTCACGGCGGTAAAGTCACGCTGATGGAAATTACCGACGATGGTCTGGCGATCCTGCAATTTGGCGGCGGCTGTAACGGTTGTTCCATGGTTGACTACACGCTGAAAGAAGGCATTGAGAAAGAATTGCTGCAAAAATTCCCTGAACTGAAAGGCGTGCGCGACCTCACTGAGCATCAACGCGGCGAACATTCCTACTACTGATTGCTGCCCGCCTGTTGATTTCCCGCCAGCATCCCAGATCTGGGATGCTGGTCAAATGCGCTCACTTCACCGGCGCCCCGCGCCGTAAATCAATATCGCGGATCAACCGTTCCAGATAACAATCGGAAAAGATGGATTCCAACGTGCGCGTCAGCTTTCGTCGCCAGTTGGGATATTCCCGGCTGGTGCCGGGGACATTGACCGGCGTCGCCATATCCAGCCAGTCTTCCAGTTGAAAACCCACCAGCGCACTGGCGCTATCGGCGAGGTAACGCTGAACCCCACGGTTAAGCGGAGCGCCCATGGTCGTCAACGCCGAATTTCGCCCCACCCGCTGCGGCAGCAGGCCGTGCTGATGCAGCGCATTCAATAACCCTTGTTTGGCTTTTTCACGCTGTTGGATCTGCTGTTGCAATAATCCCGGATTCGGGTACAGCCCCAGATCCTTGCCCAGCGATAAATCCACCGCCTGCCAGTAACCGCGCAGCGTAGGCAGATCATGCGTGGTGATGGTGGCCATCGCCTGACGCGGGTAATCCGCGGGCGGGCGGAAGGCGTTTTTGTCATCCTTTTCAAAAAACAGCACTTTGTAGGAATACACCCCGAAGTCCTGCAATTTGCTGACAATTTCTCGCGGCACCGTCCCCAAATCCTCGCCAATCACCAAACAGCGGTGCCGCTGACTCTCCAGCGCCAGCACAGCCAACAGTTCATCCACCGGATAATGGACATACGCCCCGTTCACCGCCGATTCCGCTTCAGGTATCCACCACAACCGCAGCAGCGCCATCACATGATCGATACGCAACGCGCCGCAATGCGCCATATTGCTGCGCAACACATCAATAAAAGGCTGATAGCCGCGCATGCGCAGCATAGAGGGATTCATCGGCGCCAGTTGCCAGTTTTGTCCCTGCGGCCCCAGCGGATCCGGCGGCGCGCCGATGGAGGCGTCCAGACAGTACAGTTGGCGCTCATCCCAGGTTTCCGCACCGCCGCGCGCCACGCCGACGGCCAAATCACGATACAGGCCGATGGGCAGACCAAGCTGTTTACTGTGAGCAAAGCACTCCGCCAACTGCTCGTAAGCCAGCCACTGCAACCAACAATAAAACGTGATCTCGTCAGCCTGTTCGTGACGAAACGCCTTCACCGCTTCGCCATGCACATCATGATAGCGGGCGGGCCACTGATGCCAGTCGGCATAATTCTCGCCCTGACGTTTCAGGTAAGCCTGCAATGCATCAAACGTGGCCTGCAATTGCAAACTTTGTCCCCCGTTGAACACAAACTGACGGAATGCGTTGATGCGCGGGTCCAGTGAACTGCGATGATTAAAATAACGGAAGGCCAGCCGCAACGCCGTAAGTTTCAGCGCCATTACTGGTTCATAGTTGACCCAGCGCTCGGCACGCAGCGTCGTTACCGCATGCTGCGTATCGTCGCGCAGCCACCATTGTTGTGCCTCCGCGCTCTGCTGAAAATCGTCCACCCGGTTGACATCAATGTAAATTACGTTCAGCCAGTGACGGGAAGAGGGGCTGTAAGGGCTTGCGGCGTCAGGATTGGCCGGATACAAGGAGTGCAGCGGATTGAGTCCGATAAACACACCACCGCGGCGGGCTATCTGCTCGACCAACTGGCGCAAATCGCCAAAATCACCCACGCCCCAATTATTTTGTGAACGCAAGGTGTAAAGCTGGACGGTAACGCCCCACCAGCGCTTACCCTGCAAGATGGCATCCGGTTCATAGCAACGCGGCGGCGCGACAATAATGCGGCACGACCAACGCCGATCAGCCTGAGTCAAGGTCAGATGGTGATAGCCCAGCGGCAGAGCGGAAGGAAGCGTCAGCACCATGCCGCCGGTCATCTGCCCCTGAACCTGTCCGCCGTTTTCATACACCAGCGTCCAGGCAAATTCGCCGCTGCCAGTCAGCGTAATGGTCGCATCCCGTCCCTGAAGAAATACTTTCACCGGAGGCAAGGGCGCGTCTTCACTCCCCGACGCATCCATCATCGCCAGAAGCTTATCCCTGATCGATGCCTCGACAAGCTGTTCCTTGCCGTAAGCATCGGTATATTTTTCTGCAATACCTGTCTGCTGGATTGCCGCTTTATCCACCTTGAACGCCCTCTCCTTTTGCTTAACGTCGCACTTGCCAAATGCGTTTCTGGTAGTCACGAATTGCCCTGTCCGAACTGAACATTCCCATTCTGGCGGTGTTCAGCACGCAACGCCGCGTCCACTCATCCGGTTCACGGTAACGCGCATCCACGTCCTGCTGCACCTGGCAATACGGCGCAAAATCAGCCATTAACATATAGGGATCGCCCGCCTTCAGCAGACTATTCAATAGTGGAGCAAATGCTTGCTTATCTCCTTGACTAAAAGCGCCGCTGGCCAGTTCAGCCAATATTTCACCCAACAGCGGCGTTTTCGCCACGTAGTCCGATGGCGCATAGCCTTTGGCCCACATGGTTTTTATCTGCTCCACCGTATGACCGAAGATGAACATATTCTCCGCGCCGACCTGCTGCGCCATTTCAATGTTGGCGCCATCCAGCGTTCCTACCGTCAGCGCGCCATTCAGCGCCAGTTTCATATTGCCTGTACCGGACGCTTCTTTACCCGCCGTCGAAATTTGCTCAGACACATCAGTGGCCGGGATCATACGTTCGGCCAGCGACACGCGGTAATCGGGAAGAAATACCACCTTAAGGCGCTCATGGCAGCGGCGGTCATGATTAATTTTTTCCGCAACCAGGTTGATGGCATAAATAATATTCTTTGCCAGCACATACCCCGGCGCGGCTTTCGCGCCAAACAGAAAGACGCGCGGAACTATATCCAGATGCGGGTTATCGCGCAATTGACGATACAGCGCAAGAATATGCAATAAGTTCAAGTGCTGGCGCTTATATTCGTGCAGCCGCTTAATCTGCACGTCAAATAGCGCGTTCGGATCGAGCATGACGCCATAATGTTGTTTGAGATGAGCGGCCAGCCGCGCCTTGTTGTCGTATTTGATCTGCCGGTAACGTTCAAGGAATCCGGTATCCCGCGCATAAGGCTCCAGCCCCTGCAAGACCGGCAACTCATTGATCCACTCCTTCTGCAACGTCTCGTCAATCAGCGCTGACAGCGCCGGATTACACTGCTTCAACCAGCGTCGCGGCGTAATGCCGTTGGTGACGTTATGGAATTTTTTCGGCCACAGGTGGTGATATTCCGGGAACAGGTCTTTTACCACCAGTTCGGAGTGCAACGCCGCCACGCCATTAACCGCAAAGCAACTCACCACACACAGATTAGCCATGCGGATTTGCCGCTGATGACGAATGGCGACTTTCGCCCAGACCTGCCTGTCGCCCGGCCACACCGCGTCCACCTGCGTTTTAAACCATGCATCAATTTGCCGGATAAGGGAGAGATGGCGAGGCAGCAGCCGACCAAACAGGCGCTCATCCCATCGCTCCAGCGCCTCCGGCATCAGCGTATGATTGGTATAGGCAAAAGTACGTCCGGTTATCGACCAGGCTTGATCCCAACTCAGCCGGTGTTCGTCCAACAGCAAACGCATCAACTCAGGAATAGCCAGTGTCGGATGGGTGTCGTTAAGTTGAATTACCTCGTAATCTGGCAGTTCGGACAACCCTCGACCCGCGTCCAGATGTCGGCGCAAAATATCGGCCACCGAACAGGCGCATTGAAAATATTGCTGCATCAGCCGTAAGCGTTTACCCGCCGTATGGTTATCATTCGGATACAGCACTTTAGTCAGGCTGGCGGCCATAATACCGGCCTGCGCCGCTTTGAGGTAGCGCCCTTCGTTGAACAACGTCAGGTCAAACGGGTGAGGATGGGTGGCCCGCCACAGGCGCAACGGCTGGATGACGCTATTGCGATAGCCAATCACCGGTAAATCGCAAGCCTCACCGCGAAAAACGACCTCAGGCAGCCATGATTTGCCGCCGTCGTCGTGCTCTTGCAGTTTGCCGCCAAAGCCGACATCCACAGCCAGTCCGGGCCGCTGGAAGAACCACGGATAATCATCACGCTGCCAGTCATCCGGCGTTTCCTGCTGTTGCCCTTGCGAGAAATGCTGACGGAACAGCCCGTACTGATAATTCAGGCCATAGCCCGTGGCAGCCTGCCCGACTGTCGCCATAGAATCCAGAAAGCAGGCGGCCAACCGTCCCAGGCCGCCGTTGCCCAGACCGGGATCGCTCTCCTGCTCCAATACGTCGCTCAGGCTAATCCCCTGCTCGGCCAGTACCGTGGCGGCATCATCGTACCAGCCTAGATTCAGCAGATTATTGCCCGTCAGACGACCGGGGAGAAACTCCATCGACAGGTAATTGACATGGCGCGAAGCGGTGTGCTGCGCCGGGGCAGTGGGCGGCGCGGCCAGTTGTTCAGCCAGCGCCGCGCTGACGGCGCGCCAGCGCTGTTCCGGTGTCAGCAAAGTAAGGGAAGCGACCCCGAAATATTGCCGCTGGCGCAGTAAGGCGGCGGCAAATTGGGATGTGTTGAATGAAAAAGCGTGTGTGGATGAATATGATGACATGATGCCTCCCCCTGTCGTCCGTCACGGAAAAAGGCACGTCTGGCTCAACACAACTCCAACTGCACCTTATGTTGTTCGATAATTTTTTGCACACTCGGCGGTGGTAGTTGATCGGTAAAAAGATAGTCGATCAAATCCATATTGCCCAGATTTACCATCGCATTGCGACCAAACTTGGAATGGTCCGTCACCAACATGACACAGCGCGAGTTCTCAATAATCGCACGCTTGGTTCGCACTTCATGGTAGTCAAATTCCAGCAACGAACCATCCATGTCAATGCCGCTGATACCCAAGATACCGAAATCCAGTCGAAACTGAGAGATAAAATCCAATGTCGCTTCGCCCATGATGCCGCCATCACGGGTACGCACTTCACCGCCCGCCAGGATCAGACGGAAATCCTCTTTTGACGTCAGCAACGTCGCCACATTCAGGTTATTGGTGACCACTCGCAGCCCCTTATGCTGCATCAACGCATAGGCCACCGCTTCCGGCGTGGTGCCGATATCAATGAACAACGTGGCGCCATCCGGGATCTGGCTCGCCACCCGGCGGGCGATACGGGCCTTTTCATCGGACCACATCATTTTACGGTCATGATAGGCGGTATTCACCGAACTTGATGGCAACGCCGCCCCGCCGTGGTGACGGTGGATTTTATTCTGCTCCGCCAAATCGTTGAGATCACGACGAATCGTTTGTGGACTGACCGCAAAATGTTCAACCAGTTCTTCGGTGCTGACATAGCCTTGACGACGCACCAATTCGATAATGGCGTCATGCCGTTGTGTTTGCTTCACGTTCATCCCCTAACATGTCCCGATTTACCGGGAGTTGGTTTTATTAGACGTATCCCAGAAGGCCATCAATAACCCGATCACCAACCCCGTCACGTGGGCCGCGTTAGCTATCGACATGCCTAAAATATCGAAATATCCGGCGATCAGCCACAGCAACGCAAACGCCATCAGGCTGCGCGGCATGGATAAATAACCATCAGGCTCTCTCTCTCCCCGCAGCCAGACATACCCCATCAGCGCATACACCACGCCGGACAATCCGCCAAAGTAGATGCCGCTGAACCGTGACTGCACCCAACCGCTGACCAGCGCGGCAATGAGGGTGATCATCAGTAACTTACGGGCGCCTAACACTTTTTCCACCGGCCCGCCCAGATACCACCACCACATCAGATTGAATAAAATATGCAAAACGGAAAAATGCAACAAGGCATGACTGAACCAACGCCAGAGTTGCCATTCCTGTCCGGCGTCCGGGTAAGCGAGCAGCGTCATCACGCTCTCATAGCCCGCCAGCTTCATCAGTACGAAAACCGCAATCGACGCGATCATGATCAACAGCGTCAGCGGCCCCGCCTGCTGTTTAAGGGTTTGCAGATAAGAAAACGATCGGTACTGAATACCGGCATCGGTCGAGCCGGTCTGCCAGCTTGCCGCCTGATAGCGGGGATTGGACGGATCATGCAGAAAAATCTCCAGCGCCGCCTGTACTTGCGTTAGTTGCGCATCGTCTGCCAGCCACAGTTCAGCTTCCTGTCCCGTGGTTCGCATTTCCAGGCTGACGTGCTGCGTATGCATGTAATCCACGAAAGCCTGAGCCAGACGTGGGTTGGATAGCGCGATAACTCGAATTGCCATAGTTTGCTTTATCAGAGTTTCATGGGCGGATTGTGCGTAAAAATATCACATATCCGCAAAATGAGTGCGCGTGAATCGACTTTCAACCGCCTGAATGCGTTATGTCAGGCCATGAAAACCCGCCCAGCGTAACAATATCAAAACAATACCAAGCAACTTAATTTTCTTTTTGGTAACCAATCTGATTATTTTTGTTTACTTCCGTTTCAGCTTGTTTCCTATGACATCAGTCACTTTTTAAGCAACGGGACTATTTTACTCTTCGTCATATAACGGGAGGGACTATGTTTCTCGAAGAAAGGCGAAATCGGATCCTTACCTACCTGGATCGGCACGGGCGGGCAAGCGTGGAGTTTCTGGCCAGAGAGTTTGCCGTGACCAGAGAAACGATACGCAGCGATTTGAACGCGCTGGCGCATATGAACCTGATCCAACGCTGTCACGGCGGCGCTATTGTTATACGTCGCAACTTACAGTCCGAACTCATCACCACCAGTGGCGAGAACTTTGAAGTTTTGCTGAAACGGCTGGGCAAACAACCCCGATCGTCAGGCGTAAAAAACAAAGGAAACAGAATGACCGGTAAGGTTTGTATTCTGGGTTCGTTTAACGTCGATATCGTCGCCAAAGTCGCGCGTTTCCCGAAAGGCGGCGAATCGCTGATGGCGCAGGGCAGCACGCTGGGGCCGGGCGGAAAAGGGGCGAATCAGGCCATGGCCGCCAGTCGAGCGGGATCGCGCGTCCACTTCGTCTCCAAGGTGGGCAAAGATCAGTTTAGCCAGTTCGCCTATGACCATCTCGCCTCGTCGGAGATCCTCTCTTTTACGCTTTATCAGTCCGAAACGGAGCCGACAGGCAACGCCATCATCTATGTTTCGCAACAGAACGGCGAAAATATGATTGCCATTCATCCCGGCGCCAATCAGACGATTAATGAAGACGAAGTCGCCGCCATCACGCCGGAACTCTCCCATGCCGACGTGCTGTTGCTCCAGTTGGAAAACAATTTTTCCGCCACATTAAACGCCATGAAGCTGGCTAACGCGCTGGGTAAAAAAGTTATTCTCAACCCGGCGCCCTACGCCAGCGACATCTTGCCTTATCTGGACTATCTCGATGTCATCACGCCGAATGAAACGGAGGCGTCCTTGCTGTCGGGGATCGATGTCCACGATGTGGACAGCGCGAAACGGGCGGCGCAGAAAATCGCCGCACTGGGCGCCCGCTGCGTGATTATCACGATGGGAGCACGCGGCGCGCTGCTGTTTGAAGGCAATCAGTTCCAGCACATCCCGGCTTTTCCGGCGCTCAGCATCGATACCACCGGCGCAGGCGACGCGTTTAACGGCGCGCTGGCCGCCGCCATCGCCAACGGACAGACTCTGCTTCAGGCCGCGACTTACGCCTCCGCTTTCGCTTCGCTAGCGGTGGAGCGCGAAGGGGCGGCGAATATGCCGGAGCATCGACAGGTCAGGCTGCGGTTGTCACAGCGCTGACTGACCACATTTATCCATCATGTCATTCCGCCAGGAGTAAACAATGAAACAAATCGACGGCATTGTCCCGGTCATGCTGACCCCGTTTACCGAAAATAACGACATTGATTATCCCGGACTGGAAAAGCTTATCGACTGGTATCTCGCCAAAGGCGTCGATGCATTGTTCGCCGTCTGCCAGTCAAGCGAGATGCTGTTTCTCAGTCTGGCGGAACGTGTGGAACTGGCGCGTTTCGTGGTCGAAAACGTGGCTGGCCGCATTCCGGTCATTGCATCAGGCCATATCAGCGACGATCTGGATGAGCAGATCGGCGAACTCCGCGCCATGGCCGAAACCGACATTGACGCGCTGGTGCTGGTCACCAACCATCTGGACCCGAACAATCAGGGCAGCGACGTCTTTTACGCCACGTTGAATCAGTTGCTGGCCGCCCTGCCCGCCTCAATGCCGTTGGGACTTTATGAATGCCCGGCGCCTTACCGTCGCTTGCTGAGCGATGAAGAACTGAGCTACTGCGCCAATACCGGACGTTTTGTGGTGCTGAAAGATGTGAGTTGCGATCTGCCTACCGTGACACGCCGGGTGAAGCTGGTCGCCGATACCCCGCTGAATATCATCAATGCGAATGCCGCCATCGCCTTTGATGCGATGAAAGCCGGTTCAAAAGGTTTCAGCGGCGTGTTCACCAACTTCCATCCTGAGTTATATGGTTGGCTTTACCATCACCATCACAGCAACCCGGCACTGGCGCAGGAACTGGCGACGTTTCTTTCACTCGCCGCCGTGACGGAAACGCTGGGCTATCCTAAGAATGCCAAAATTTATCACCAACGCCTGGCAACCTTCAGCAGTGCTTACTGCCGGGTCAATAAAGACGACGTGCTGGAAAAGTATTGGGGATTGGCGGTGATCCTTGAGCAAATCCGCAACGGCACGGCTCATTATCAAAACAAAATAAATCTCATGAACTAGTTACCTTTTTCCTCATACCCCTACAAGAAGGAAACACCGATTATGAAACTCATTCGGTTGACGGCGTTAAGTACGCTTTTACTCTCCTGCTCCGCGCTGGCGGCATGGCCGGAAAAACCTATCACCATCATCGTTCCCTGGGGCGCGGGCGGGAATACCGACACGGTGGCGCGTCTGGTTGCTCAAGGGTTGCAAAAAGAACTGGGCGTAAACGTCAATGTGGTCAACCGCACCGGCGGTAGCGGCGTTGTCGGCCATGATGCGATCAATCGCGCCAAACCGGATGGTTATACGCTGGGGATTGTGACGGTGGAAATCGCCATGATGCACCACCAGAAAATGACCCATCTCAGCTATCAGGATTACACCCCCATCAGTCGGCTGGCGGTGATTTACGGCGGATTGCAGGTCGCCAAAGATTCCCCTTATCAGGATGCCAACCAGTTAATCGACGCCATTAAGCAGCAACCGGGTAAATTGCGCGCATCAGGCAGCGGTCTGAAATCCGTCTGGCATCTTAATACCCTGGGGATGCTGAGAAGCGCCGACCTACCGGAAAACGCCGTCCGCTATATTCCATCTCAGGGCGCCAGCGCCGCGCTGCAAGAGTTGGTTTCCGGCGGCGTTGATTTTGTCACCTCTTCCCCTGGCGAAGCCAAAAGCATGGTCGATGCCGGTATGGTGCGCCATCTGGCTATTATGTCCGATCAAGCCTCGGCGCTGTACGCCAATATCCCCATTTTCAATCAGGCGACGCCGTACGACTGGTCGCTGACCACATGGAACGTGCTGTCCGCCCCGAAAGGGCTGTCGCCTGAGATCGCCGATAAACTGACCGCCGCGATGAAAAAAGTCTATGACTCCGGTGAGCTACAGAAATTCGCCAACAATCAGGGATTTGAAGTCAGCGCGTTATACGGCGACGAACTTTATCAATTCATGAAGGATGAAGATGCTCAGTTTGGAAGCCTACTTTCCGACGCCCAATAAAACAGGCAGGCGTCATGCAAATGACGCCTGAACAACATGCCGAAGCTATCTTTGTTACTCCCGCTGATTTTCCTGCTGTTCGGTGCTGGCGTCGCCGCTTACGCCTTTATCCAACTCGGTGATGTAGCCGAGTTTGGCGCGGGATTTATGCCTGCCATCCTCGGTTGCCTGATGGTTTTGCTGTCGATTCTCGACCTGACCACGATACGGCTAAAAAAAGAGGATAACCCGGCTTCAGACAACGGAAAACGGGAGATCATCAGCGTGTGCCTGGTGGCGCTCACAGTGATTTTCTATATTTATTTTGTTGAATTACTTGGCTTTATTCTGACGACCAGCCTCATCATGGCTGGCCTGCTGGTGTTCTTCCTGCCCAAAAACAAGCTGATTGCCGCACTGTCCGCCGTGGGGCTGTCGAGCGGCATTTACTACTTGTTTTCCAAACTCTTATTAGTGCCACTTCCCTCAGGCAGTCTTTTTTAAGGAAGCGTGACGATGGATATCCTGATCAACGCCAGTGAATACATTACCCTCAATGCCATCATCGCCATTTTCGCCGCGGGCCTGTTCGGGTTGTTTGTCGGCGCGATACCGGGCCTGACGGCTACCATGGCGGTCGCCCTGCTGGTTCCTTTCACCTTTTTCATGGACCCGATCCCCGCGCTGGCCATGATGATCTCGGTGGGCGCATCCACCATCTACGCCGGGGATATCCCTGGCGTGCTGCTGCGTATTCCGGGGACGCCCGCCTCTGCCGCCTATGTGGATGACAGCTATGCGCTAAGCCAACAAGGGAAAACCAACTACGTACTCGGCCTCGGCCTGAGCACCTCGGTGATTGGCGGCATCATCGGCGCGATTGTGCTCACGTTCGCCTCGCCGATCCTGGCCTCCTTCGCCTTGAAATTCAGTTCGTTTGAATACACCTGGCTGGCGTTACTAGGGCTCAGTTGCTCAACATTGATTTCAGGACAATATATCGTCAAAAGCCTGATGGCGCTCCTGCTGGGGCTGGTTCTCGCCACCATCGGTTATGACGAGTTCACCGGACAGCCGCGTTTCACCTTTGGTCAGGTGGCGCTACTGGAAGGGATCAGTTTTATTCCAGCCATGATAGGGATGTTC
This sequence comes from Brenneria izbisi, assembly GCF_025840185.1. Taxonomy (GTDB): domain Bacteria; phylum Pseudomonadota; class Gammaproteobacteria; order Enterobacterales; family Enterobacteriaceae; genus Brenneria; species Brenneria izbisi. Next base: position 123,390 of record NZ_JAMPJU010000006.1, on the reverse strand, counting down.
GCTATCGCCAATGCGATTGAATATTACGCCAATCGTCACCGCGACAAGGTGCAACAAGCCGCCGCCGCGCCGCCGCCCGCTGAAAAATCGTCGTTTAATATCCTGTCCGGCATACGTCCCGCGCTGAAAAAGAACCGGACAGGCATTGTCCGCAGCAGCGCCATCGGCACATTGATCGGCGTATTGCCCGGCGCAGGCGCTGATATAGCCGCGTGGATTTCCTATGCGGTGGCGAAAAAATTCTCCCGTCAGCCGGAAAAATATGGCAAAGGCTCGGAAGAAGCCGTTATTAACGCCTCGTCAAGCAATAACGCGAGTCTGGCGGGGAGTTACATTCCCACGCTGGTCTTCGGCATTCCCGGCGATTCCGTGGCCGCCATTGTGATCGGCGTGTTGTATATGAAAGATATGCAGCCGGGGCCGTCCCTGTTCATCTTCCACCCGGAGAAACTTTACGCCATCTTCATGCTGTTTTTTATCGCCAACCTCGCGTTGCTGCCGCTGGCGATGATCGTGGTGAACTTCCTCAAGCGCCTGATCTCCGTGAACAAGGATATCGTGTATCCGGTGGTGATTGTGTTCAGCATCGTCGGCGCCTTTGCGATGAATAACTCAATGGCGTCGGTGGTGGTGATGTTGGCGATGGGGATTGTGGGTTATTTCCTGCAAAAACATAAATACCCGATAGCGCCAGTGATCCTGGGCATGGTACTGGGGCCGATGTTTGAGAAAAGTCTGCTCTCTTCCTTGCTGAAATCCGATGGCAATTTGCTAGCCTTTGTGGAGCGCCCGATCTCGGCTTTCCTTGCCGTGCTGTTTTTAATGGTGATGGTCATGCAGGCCAAAAGCATCATTCAGGTATTTAAAAACAGCCGCGGATAAACAACAATGAACACGAGAAGGGGCCTGAAGCGTCAGGCCCGACGCTCGTCACCCCTGCGCCTGAACAGCCTGCGGATAGCGATGTCGCCAGGCTTCAAAACCGCCATCAATGCTATACACTGATTCAAAACCCAGACTGATCAGGTACTGCGCCGCATTGCGGCTGCTGATGCCGTGATAGCAAATCACCATCACGGGCGTATCAAAATCGGCGTCCCGAACAAAATCTGACAGCGTGTCGTTGGTGAGGTGTCGCGCGCCGGGTACATGCGCCGCCGCGAAGCTCTGTGGATCGCGGATATCGGCGATAATCCCGCCCTGCTGCCAGCGGGCATACGCCTGCTCGATGTCTAGCGCTTCAAATTGTTCCATCAGAGGTTACAACCACAGTAATGACAAAGAGCATTATTGTAACCTGAACCAGCGCGGAGTAAACCTGACAACTCCCCGGACAGCAGCGAAAATCCGCGCCATCACACCAATATCACCTCGACGCCTTGCTCACGCAGTTGCGCGATAATCTGTGTATTGGCCAGCTTGCCGGTGATCACCACATCAATCTGTTCGACCCGGCTGAACAGCATCCCGGCGCGTTCGCCAATCTTGCTGCTGTCCACCACCACCGCCAGCTTGCCGACATAACGCAACATCTTCTGCTCCGCCATCGCGGTCAGCATATCGGTTTTATACAACCCTTCCGCCGTCAGCCCTTTGCCGCTGGTGAACATCCAGTGTCCGGCATACAGGCTGGCGTCGCCTTCCTGCGGCGCCAACGTGATGGATTGGCTTTTATTGTATTGCCCGCCCATGATCACCACGCTGTCGTGCTCCTGTTCGATCAGGTAATTCGCCAGTGGCAGATAGTTGGTTATCACCTGCACGTCTTTGCCGCAAATCTCCTGTCCGAGCAAAAAAGCGGTTGAACCGCAGTTAATCACCACGCTTTCGCCGGGACGACACAATTGCGCCGCGGCTTTGGCGATACGCATTTTCTCATCCAGATTCTGCGCCTGATAAATATTCAGCGGCGTCCAGGCCGCACGCGGGGTATTCACCGCTTCAGCGCCGTTACGCACTTTCCGCAACTTACCGGATTCATCAAGCTTGTTGATATCGCGTCTTGCCGTAGCTGGAGAAACATCAAAGTGCTTGATCAGATCGGCAACCGTCAGTTGCCCTTGTCGTTGCAGAAAATCAATGATGGCATTATGGCGCTGAGATTCAGTCATGCTGGCCCCGTTAAATGGATTCTGAATGCCGATTATAATGAGCACTTTTAATAATTTGAATCATAACTTGTCAAAAGTTCGCACGGCGGATGTATCCAGACGATGATGGGGCATGATGCCATGCCCCTTTCGGCAGTCTCACAGGAACGACTTGAACGGCAGATCCGGCTCCATGGTAAAACAATCGTCAAATCCGCGCGGATAGTGATATTCCAGATTATCCTTGTCCTGCGGCCAGGTGAATTTGCCGCCGACCTGCCAGATAAAAGGCTTAAAGCCATATTTCAGCCGATCTTTCTTCATTTCCCATAGCACGCGGATTTCCTGCGGATCAGCCTGAAAATTCGACCAGATATCATGATGGAAAGGGATCACCACTTTAGTGTTCAGCGCTTCGGCCATACGCAATATATCCGCGCTGGTCATTTTATCGGTGATGCCGCGCGGATTCTCGCCATAAGACCCCAGCGCCACATCAATGTGGTGCTCATTGCCATGTTTGGCGTAATAGTTTGAGTAATGCGAATCGCCGCTGTGATAAAGATTACCGCCCGGCGTTTTGAACAAATAATTTACCGCCCGCTTATCCATGCCATCCGGCAAAACGCCAGCCGCCTTCTCTTCCGCAGGCAACGTAATCAATGCCGTGCGGTCGAATGCATCCAGCGCATGAATTTCAACGTCCTTGATGGCGATGACATCACCGGGTTTCACGACGATGCAACGCGCCTGCGGCACCCCCCAACCGATCCACAAATCCACACAGCTTTGCGGCCCGATGAACGGCACATTGCCGTCACAGTTTTTCAGCACCGCCGCCGCCACATTCACATCAATATGGTCGTTATGATCATGTGTCGCCAGTACCGCATCAATCTGACGAATGGCGAACGGATCAAGGACAAATGGCGTGGTGCGCAGATTAGGCTGCAATTTTTTCACCCCCGCCATGCGCTGCATCTGGTGGCCTGACTTCATCAGCGGATTGGCGTGGCTTTGCTTGCCGGTGCCGCACCAGAAATCCACACACAGATTCGCGCCCTCTTCCGATTTCAGCCAGATGCCGGTGCAGCCCAGCCACCACATGGCGAATGAGCCTGGCGCCACCTGCTCTTGTTCTATCTCTTCATTCAGCCAGGTCCCCCACTCCGGGAAGGTATTCAGGATCCATGACTCGCGGGTAATACTCTCGATTTTACTCATAGTGTGAACCTCATCATCGACATATTGGTGCGTTATCAAAATAAAATCATAAAATGACAACAATTGATTATTTATTGAAAATTTATCACTATTAAAGCATGATAACAATCAGGTTATTTTACAAAAATCATCATACCGCAGGTGAAATCTCACTGATGGACATGGTTTAAATCATTTCAATAAACAACATAATATATTGAATTATAATGATAATTAATAAATAAAATTTTTATTCATCAAGATATCGGCGTTTAAAAAAGATAATTGCGACACCGCTCACAAATAATCAAAAAATATCTTTTTATGATTATTTGTGATTGATAGAGTGATTGCGTCTACAAAAAAGGCCTGATCGCGTCAGCGCATTCGACGGTGCCGCGTAACAGGATGACCAAAAGCCGAACGGAGTGCTTATGGAAACCATCTATAACGTTTTCACGATTTTCTTTAATCAGGTCATGACCAATGCCCCCTTGTTGCTGGGGATTGTGACGTTTATTGGTTATTTACTACTACGCAAAACCGCTACCGTTATTATTAAAGGAACCATTAAAACCATTATCGGTTTTATGCTATTACAGGCAGGCTCCGGGATTCTGACCGGTACGTTCAAACCCGTCGTGGCCAAAATGTCCGAAGTTTATGGCATCAATGGCGCGATATCAGACACCTATGCTTCCATGATGGCGACCATCGAACGCATGGGCGATGCCTACAGTTGGGTGGGCTACGCCGTGCTGCTGGCGCTGGCCCTTAATATTATTTATGTGCTGCTGCGCCGAATCACCGGTATCCGCACCATCATGCTGACCGGCCATATCATGTTTCAGCAGGCCGGTCTGCTCGCGGTTTTCTTCTATATTCTCGGTTATCCCATGTGGACCACCATCATCTGTAGCGCGGTGCTGGTGTCCCTGTACTGGGGCATTACCTCCAACATGATGTACAAACCCACGCAGGCGGTCACCGATGGCTGCGGCTTCTCCATCGGCCACCAGCAACAGTTTGCTTCCTGGCTGGCTTATAAGCTCGCGCCTTATCTGGGGAAAAAAGAAGAGAGCGTGGAAAATCTGAAACTCCCTGGCTGGCTGAATATCTTCCATGACAACATCGTCTCCACCGCCATTGTCATGACGGTATTTTTTGGCGCGATCCTGCTCTCCTTCGGGCTGGACACCGTGCAACAAATGGCAGGCAAAGTGCACTGGTCGATTTATATCCTGCAAACCGGTTTTCAATTCGCCGTCGCCATTTTCATCATTGTGCAAGGCGTGCGGATGTTCGTCGCCGAACTTTCCGAAGCCTTTAACGGGATTTCCCAAAGATTGATTCCCGGCGCGGTGCTGGCTATCGACTGCGCCGCCATTTACAGCTTCGCGCCCAATGCCGTGGTATGGGGCTTCATGTGGGGCACCATCGGTCAGCTAATCGCTGTCGGCATCCTGATCGGCATCGGCTCGCCTATCATGATCATCCCCGGATTTATACCGATGTTCTTCTCTAACGCCACCATCGGCGTATTCGCCAACCATTTCGGCGGCTGGCGCGCCGCGCTGAAGATCTGTCTGGTGATGGGCATGATCGAAATCTTTGGCTGTGTCTGGGCGGTAAAACTGACCGGGCTGAGCGCATGGATGGGCATGGCGGACTGGTCGATTCTGGCCCCACCGTTGATGCAGGGGCTGACGCTCGGTCTGTGGTTTATGAGCGTCGTCATTGTTATTGCACTGATTTACATGGTCTTTGCCAGCCGGACATTACGCGCTGAAGAAGATGCGGAAAAGCAACTTACTGAAACTCCCGTGAACTGACTTGGAGACACCATCATGACAGTACGAATTTTGGCGGTATGCGGCTGCGGACAAGGCAGCTCCATGATCATGAAAATGAAAGTCGGCCAATTTCTGACCGAACAGGGAATCGACCACAGCCTGAATAGCTGTGCGGTGGGCGAATACAAAGCTGAACTGAGCGGGGCGGATATCATCATCGCCTCTACCCATGTTGCCGATGAGATCACAGTCAGCGGCAACAAATATGTGGTGGGCGTGCGCAATATGCTCTCCGCGGCGGATTTCGGCCCCAAATTGCTGGACGTCATCCAGGCGCACTTTCCGGCGGATCTAAAACAAGGCTTAAAACAATAGGGAGCCCGCATGAAACTACGTGACTCGCTGGCGGAAAATCGTTCCATCCGTTTGCAGGCCGAAGCCGGCACCTGGCAGGAGGCGGTGAAAATCGGGGTTGATCTGCTGGTCGCAGCCGATGTCGTCGAACCGCGCTACTACCAGGCGATTCTGGACGGCGTAAAACAATTCGGCCCCTATTTTGTCATCGCGCCAGGACTCGCCATGCCCCATGGCCGCCCGGAAGAAGGGGTTAAAAAAACCGGCTTTGCGCTGGTGACGTTGAAAACGCCGCTGGTTTTCAACCACGAAGATAACGACCCGGTGGATATCCTGATCACTATGGCGGCCATTGATGCCAATACCCATCAGGAAGTGGGCATCATGCAGATCGTGCAACTTTTTGAAGACGAAGCCAATTTCGATCGCCTGCGCGCCTGTCGCACCGAACAGGACGTACTGGATTTGATTGACCAGACCGCTAAGGCGGCATGCTGATTAAGGAGTTTATTGATGTCTCATTTACCGATGCTACAAGTGGCGCTGGATAACCAGACGCTGGCCGATGCTTACCAGACCACCCGATTGATTGCCGAAGAGGTGGACATTATTGAAGTCGGCACCATCCTGTGCGTTGGCGAAGGCGTGCGCGCCGTGCGCGATTTGAAATCGCTGTATCCGCACAAGATTGTGTTGGCCGACGCCAAAATTGCCGACGCCGGAAAGATTCTGTCGCGCATGTGCTTTGAAGCCCAGGCCGACTGGGTGACCGTCATTTGCTGCGCCGACATCAACACCGCCGCGGGCGCGCTGGAAGTCGCGCACGAATTCAAAGGCGATGTTCAAATTGAACTGACCGGTTTCTGGACCTGGGAACAGGCGCAGGCCTGGCGCGATATCGGTATCCGGCAGGTGGTCTATCACCGCAGCCGGGACGCTCAGGCTGCGGGTATCGCCTGGAGCGACGCCGACATCAGCGCCATTAAGCGCCTGGCGGAGATGGGCTTCAAGGTCACGGTGACCGGCGGACTGGCGTTGGCGGATCTGCCGTTATTCAAAGGGATCCCGATTCATGTGTTTATCGCCGGTCGCAGTATCCGTGATGCGGCCAATCCGGTGGACGCCGCACGCGAGTTCAAACACAGCATCGCTCAACTCTGGGGATAAGGTGATCTCATGCTCATGAAGGCTGTTCCACTCGGTATTTATGAAAAAGCCCTGCCGCCGGATGAAAGCTGGCTGGCGCGCCTGCAACTGGTGAAAACGCTGGGTTTTGATTTTGTCGAAATGTCGGTGGATGAAAGTGATGGTCGTCTGGCGCGCCTGGACTGGAGCCGTGAGCAACGTTTGGAACTGGTCACCGCGATTGCCCTCAGCGGCATCCGGGTTCCGTCAATGTGTCTGAGCGCGCATCGCCGCTTTCCGCTGGGTTCGGAAGATGACGAGACGCGAAATCAGGGGTTGGATATCATGCGCAAGGCGATCCGGCTGGCGCAGGATGTCGGCATTCGCGTGATCCAACTGGCGGGTTACGATGTTTACTACCAACAGGCTAACGACGCCACCAGGGAACGTTTTCGTAATGGCCTGCAACTGGCGGTGGAAATGGCCAGCCGAGCGCAGGTGACGCTGGCAATGGAAATCATGGACTACCCGCTAATGAACTCCATCAGCAAAGCGCTGGGCTATGCCAACTACCTTAATAATCCGTGGTTTCAGCTTTATCCCGATATTGGCAACCTGTCCGCGTGGGATAACGATGTGCAGATGGAACTGCGGGCGGGGAAAGGCCACATCGTGGCGGTGCATGTAAAGGACACGCGCCCCGGCGTGTTCAAAAACGTGCCGTTCGGCACCGGCGTGGTGGATTTTGCGCGTTGCTTTGCCACACTCAGAGAAAGCGGCTATTGCGGCCCTTATCTAATTGAAATGTGGAGTGAAACATCATCCGATCCGATAAAGGAAATCACCGCCGCGCGTGACTGGGTTAAACAACAGATGGCGCGGGCCGGTTTGCTGGTGGAGGAAGTCGCATGATAGCGCAGCTAAAACAGCAGGTGTTCGAGGCGAATATGGCGCTGCCCCATTACGGACTAGTGACCTATACCTGGGGCAACGTCAGCGCCATCGATCGGCAACGGCAGGTTATCGTCATCAAGCCCAGCGGCGTCGCCTATGAAGTGATGCAGCCTGACGATATGGTGGTGGTGGATATGCAAGGCGACGTCGTAGAAGGCAAATACCGTCCCTCATCCGATACGGCGACGCATCTGGCGCTTTATCGTCGTTATCCGCAAATCGGCGGCATTGTCCATACGCATTCCACACATGCTACCGCCTGGGCGCAGGCGGGGCTGGCGATCCCGGCGCTGGGAACGACCCACGCCGATTACTTTTATGGCGATATCCCTTGTACCCGGCCATTAACGCCGCAAGAAGTCGAGCAAGCGTATGAAAAAAACACCGGCGAGGTCATCGCTCAAACCCTGGGCGACGGCAACCCGTTACATACGCCGGGGATCATCGTTTATCAGCACGGGCCTTTCTGTTGGGGAAAGGATGCGGACGAAGCCGTCCACAATGCGGTGGTGATGGAGGAAGTCGCGAAAATGGCGTGGATCGCTTGCTCCATTAATCCGGGCCTGCAACTTATCGACGATCACCTGATGAACAAACACTTCAGCCGCAAACATGGCCCCAATGCCTATTACGGGCAGCGGTGACAAGGCTGCGGCGCGGCGGCGAACCGGAGAAAAGCCATGCCACGCCGCAATGGGATCAGGCCGCCATCTCCTCGTCGCCCTGCCGCCAGACACATTGGCCGTTTACCCAGGTAGCGGCAATATTGCGCTCGTCGCCCAGCGTCATCAGGATAAACAACCGTTCAAAAATGGTCTGGCTGTTAGCCTGACGCAATCGCTGCAATGGCGTCGCCGCCGGATCAAGCACTACGAAATCGGCCTCTTTGCCGCTAGTAAAGTTGCCGACCACCGTATCCAGATCCAGCGCTCTGGCGCCGCCGAGCGTGGCGTGATAAAGCGCTTCACAGGCGGACAGGGAATAATGCTGCAACTGGCCCACCTTGTAGGCTTCTCCCAGCGTTTTCAACATGCTGAACGTGGTTCCCGCGCCGACATCCGTCCCCATGCCCATCAATACCGATTTATCCCAGCAGGTTTGCAGCCGGAATAAGCCGCTGCCCAAAAACAGGTTGGAGGTAGGGCAAAACGCGATCGATGACCGGGTGTGGCTCAGGCGATCCCACTCGTGTTCCTCAAGATGCACACAGTGAGCAAACACGCTGCGCCGCCCGGTCAGATGATAGTGATCGTATACATCCAGATAACCGTTATGTTCAGGATACAGGGATTTGACCCAGGCGATTTCCTGCTGGTTTTCACTCAGATGCGTATGCATCCAGACATCAGGAAACTCTTCACGCAGACGCTGAACGGCGGATAACAATTCAGGCGACGAAGTGGGGGCGAAACGTGGCGTCAGGGCATAACCCAGGCGACCGCGCTTATGCCAGCGCAGGATCAGTTCCCGCGTCCGTTGATAGCTGTCCGCCGGGGTTTCGATCAATTCATCCGGCGCGTTCTGATCCATCATGACTTTGCCGGCGATCAACCGCATCTCCAACTGTTGCGCCGCGCCGAACAACGCTTCCACCGACTCAGGATGCACCGTACCGAAAACCAGTGCGGTGGTGGTGCCGTTACTGAGCAACTGCCGTAGAAAAAACGCCGACATCCGCGCCGCGTGATGCGGACAACCATACTGGCTTTCCGCCGGAAAGGTGTAACGCTGCAACCATTCGAGCAACTGCTCGCCGTAAGCGCCGATAATTTCAGTTTGCGGATAATGAATATGAGTATCGATAAACCCAGGAACAATAATTTTTCCACGGTAATCAATAAATTCCTGCCCATCATCAAGCTGTTTTTCTCCCTCATGCCACGGCGTCAGACTGAGAATTTTGCCTGCATTAATCAATAACAATCCATCTTCAAGGTAACGCGCCTGACGGACAATCTGCGCCGGGTTTTGCGCTGGCCCGGTAATATCAAAAAAACTGCCTCGTATGGCCTGCGTATAGGTCGCCGACATGTTCATCCCCTGTTGCTGATCCTACTCATGATGTATCTATTAACAATTAATTAGCAATTGCCGTACCACAATTAAAATTTAAAAAAAGTGAAAATTTAAAACAGATACGGTTAAAAAAATAAACGCTACCGGTGCGGCGAACAGGCACAACTTTTGCTTAATTTTTGGGTAAATCGCTATGGCACATCTGCCCTGGTCCATCCGCTCTGGCACCTCGACGCACGGCGGTGCAGGCCAACTGACAACAAAAAGGGGAAAACCTGAATGATCGGACTGTTTGCTCATGCGGCTGAGTTGGAAAAGAACAACCTCAGTTTCGCGTTTATTCAGATTATCGAGAGTCGCGGTTCCACGCCTCGCCATGCCGCCGGAATGATCGTGGATGATCAGGGAAATATGACGGGCACCATCGGTGGGGGCATGATGGAAAGACTGGTGCTGGAACAGGCGCTGCAAGCGCTGGCACAAGGCGAGTCGCGCGTCTTTCAGGGACGTATGGCCCGACAAGGGGAAGGCGCCATTGGTTCGGACTGCGGCGGGGCGATGACTGTACATATCGCGGTGCATCTGCACCGGCCTGAGTTGATCCTGGTTGGCGGCGGCCACGTCAACCGGGCGATTGCGCAGGCAGCCGCCCCGCTGGGGTTTCGTATTACGGTACTGGATATCTGGCCGGGTAATCTGGACCCTGCGCAATTACCGCCCCAATGCCGACGCATTCACGCCGATACCTTCACCCTGGCCATTGACGAACTACAGTTGAATGACAACTGCTTCGTGATTATCGCCACCAACAATCAGGATCGGGAAGCGCTGACCCGGCTTATCCCTACTCAGGTTGCTTATCTGGGTTTGCTCGCCAGCCGACGCAAAGTGCAGACGCTAAAAGCCGCGCTGCGCAAGCAAGGCGTTAGCGAAGAGACGATCACTCAGTTGCGCTCGCCTATCGGATTGGATATCGGCGCGGAAACACCGGAGGAGATCGCCATCAGCGTCCTGGCCGAACTGTTGCAGGTGAAAAATCGCACTCACGGGCAATCCATGAATGTGGTGGATAAAATCGCTATCCCGCTGAATGCCGCGTCCGGCGAAAACTAATCGCTTACGCCGACGCGCCCCGACTGATGCGCCTGCAATTGAGCTTACTGACATGGCGCGTCCATATTCCAGTTAATGGCGGGGTCATCCACCGGCACCAGTCGGGCGCCGTAATCCTGAATAAGCTGCCTGAGCGAAACGTCCCCCGCGGTGTGCGCCGATCGCCGTTGATTGTCAGATTTGGTTCATGTTTTTCCCTTAACCGCCGCGAACGCCTTGCCGCCCGCAGCGGCTTAGCGATGCGCCCAATGCGTCATGCGCTTTTCGATAAATGCGAACAGTTCATACATCACCACGCCCATGGCGCCGATCACCAGCAACCCGGCGAACACCAGCGCCATATTCATGGTGGAACTGGCGGACATCATCAGATAGCCGATACCCAGATTGGAGGCCACCGTCTCCGAGATCACCGAACCGACAAACGCCAGTGTAATCGCCACTTTCAACGAGGCGAAAAAGTACGGCAGCGCTCGCGGCAAGCCGACTTTCTTCAGTATGTCGAAACGCGAGGCGCCCAGCGAACGCAGCACGTCTTGTAGCTCCGGCTCCACCGTCGCCAGCCCGGTCGCCACGTTGACCACAATCGGAAAAAACGAGATCAGAAACGCAGTGGCGATGGCTGGAATGGTGCCGATGCCGAACCACACCACCAGCACAGGCACAAAGGCGACTTTAGGGATCGAGTTGAATCCCACCAGAATGGGATACAGCGAACGATAGACCAGCGAGGACGCGCCAACCGCAATGCCCAGTAGCAGACCGATCACAATCGATAGCGCAAACCCCGCCAGCGTGGTGTACAGCGTTTGTAATGAGTGAGTCATGATCGGACGCCAGTCGGCCACCAGCGCGACCGCCACCTGCGTCACCGACGGAAACAGGTATTCAGGAATGCTGAACGCCGTCACAATCATCTGCCACAGCAGCACAATGAACAGCAAAAGCAACCAGGGGGCCAGCTTCATCAGGGTTGAATGGGAAACACGAGCCATGGATAAACGCCTTTATTGCGAAGAACGCACGGAAGAGATATGCCCGCGCAGCGCCAGCACATGGGCTGAGAAGGCATCAGTGAAGGTGACGTCGATTTGCCGGGGACGCGGCAGATCGATAGTACGGCGGCTGACGATCTGTCCTGGCCGGGTGCTCATCACATATACTGTATCGGCCAGAAATACCGCCTCCCGCAGATCATGCGTCACCAGCACCACGGTAAACGGCGAGTCCTGCCACAGATCGCGCACCATGCACCACAGTTCCTCACGGGTGAAGGCGTCCAGCGCGCCGAATGGTTCGTCGAGCATCAGCAGTCGCGGTTTGTGGATCAGCGCCCGACAAATAGAGGCGCGTTGCTGCATGCCGCCGGACAGTTCCCAGGGATATTTGTCCTCGCATCCCGCCAGGCCCACGCACGCCAGCAACGCACGCGCCTGTTCTTCGTACGCCTTGCGTTGGCGGCGCAACGTACTGCGGAATGGCTCAACAATTTCCATCGGCAGCATGATGTTCTGTAAGGTGGTGCGCCACGGCAACAGATTGGACGCCTGAAACGCCATGCCCACCCCTTTCTGCGGCCCTTTCACCTCGCGATTGTTGACAAAAACATAGCCTTGCGTGGGGGAAATCAGACCTGACGTCAATTTCATAAAAGTGGATTTACCACAGCCAGATGGCCCGACCAGCGCTACAAACTCGTTTTCATTAATCTGGAAATTAATGTCTTTAATCGCCAGTTGACCATCGGCGTTGTAAGCCAGGCTGACATTATCAAATTTCACGAAGCTCATCTGGTTCCCTCTCCGTTAACCACGGTTAAACATTACGGATTACGGCAACGTGCGTTCAGCCAACGCGGGCAGCATCTCGTTGGTAAACAATGTGGTGCTGTCCGGGGCGTTTTTCAGACCGAAAGCGTCAACAAGGGTGGTAATGGATTGCCGCATCCGCGCCGGGTCCACATCGCCCAGCCCCAGTCGACGGCTTTCCGGCGTGATGATCAGCTTATCGATCACCAGCTTCAGACGGCGGCTTTCCAGCGCGACATTGATCAGTTGATCCTTCTGCTTGACGAACTGCACCGCGGCTTCTGGATCGGCCAGCGTCTCTTTCAGCGCTCTGTTCAGCGCGCGCAGGAATCCTTTTACCGCCTCAGGATGGTTATCCAGCATGTTTTTGCTGGCGATCACAGTATTGCCGTACAGGTTCACGCCGTAGTCGGCATAGGGAAAGATCACCAGATCGCTCTCTTTCAGCCCACGGGCCTCCAGATTCAGCAGACCGGTGAAAAAGAAGTTGGCGATGCCGTCCACGTTGCGCCGCACCAGCATGTTGGCGCTGACGGTGGAATCCACCGTTTGCCAGGTGACATCGTCCTTATTGATACCGGCCTTTTGCGCCAGCGCGGGCCAGGACTTGCGTGAGGCTTCGAACACCGGCGCCGCCAGCGTCTTGCCGCGAAGCTGTTCCGGCGTGGTGATGCCTGAACTTTTCAATACGAAAATGGCGGCGGGCGTGGAGTTGTAGAGCATATACACGCCTTTGATCCCCATGCCCGGATGCTGTGATTCCTGCTCGACCAGCGAGTTGAAATCAGCAAAAGCCATGTCATAAGCGCCGGTGGCGACGCGAGTGACGGCGCCGGACGAACCATTGCCGGAATCAATCGTCACATCCAATCCTTCATCACGGAAATAGCCCTTGGCCTGCGCCATGAGAAACGGCGCGGAAGGGCCTTCAAAACGCCAGTCGAGAGAAAATTTGACCTTTACCGGTTCGGCGGCATTGGCAGTCAGCGACAGAGCGGCGGCGGCGAACACAGCCGCGCGATACAGTTGAGACAGCGAGTGAAACCAGGGGATCAGCATCGTTTTACTTTCCTTTTGTCAGGGTCATGTCGGGCAGCCGACAGCTGGCTATGGATAACGATTGGCACAACATTTTCAGAAAAACATAAAAACCAAAACAACTGTGCCAAATAAAACAACATCGATACCAGGTCGCCATCATCGGGTTATATTTATTAATTCTTTGATATGAAATATAAAACTCATTTCATCGTCGGCAACGATAGCGCTGAACCGTTCACCGGACGTCTCATTCTGGTGCGCCGATACAGTGCAACGGCGTGGTGATCCTCTGCCGTTGCTCCTGTTGAGACAGCCTATGATCGCATCGCTTCAATCGCTGCCAATACCCGTTCCGGCGTGGCGGGCGCATCCAGCCGCACCGCTTTCCCGTGTGGCCCGGCCACCGCGTCGCCTAACGCGCACCATACCGCAATCGCCAGCATAAACGGCGGCTCCCCCACCGCTTTGGAGTGAAACACGGTTTGTTTCGGGTTGGCCCGGTTCTCCACCAGACGGACATTGAAACGCATTGGCCTGTCGCCGAACGTGGGGATCTTGTAGCTGGCGGGGCCGTCGGTCAGCAGACGGCCCTCGTCGTTCCATACCAGTTCTTCGCTGGTCAGCCAGCCCATGCCTTGCACAAAACCGCCCTCCACCTGGCCGATGTCGATAGCCGGATTCAGCGAGGCGCCGACGTCATGCAGGATATCCACCTGAGTCACCCGGTATTCGCCGGTTAAGGTATCCACCACCACTTCGGCGCACGCCATGCCGTAAGCGAAATAGTAGAACGGGCTGCCGTGCGCGTTGCTACGGTCGTAGTGCACTGTAGGCGTGGAATAATAACCCTGGCTGGCCAGCGACACCTGACGGAAATGCGCCAGTTTCGCCACCTCTGCCAGCGTCATCAGCCGTTCACCGGCGCGCGCCAGTCCGTTATTAAAGTCGATGTCGCTGGCGGTCAGGCCATACTCGCGGCACAGCAGATCCACCAGCCGTTGTTTCAAGGTCAACGCCGCCTGTTCCGCCGCTTTGCCGTTAAGGTCGGTGCCGGAAGAGGCGGCGGTAGGCGAGGTATTAGGCACCTTGCCGGTACTGGTGGCGGTGATGCGGATATTCTCCGGCGACACGCCCAATACGCTGGCCACCACCTGGATGACCTTGGTATGCAGCCCTTGTCCCATTTCGGTGCCGCCGTGGTTGAGTTGCAGGGTGCCGTCGGTATACATCAGCAGCAGCGCGCCGGCCTGATTGAGAAAGCTGGCGGTAAAGGAGATGCCGAATTTGACCGGCGTTAGCGCCAGCCCGCGGCGCAGCACCGGATCGGCGCGGTTCCAGGCGTCAATCTCCGCCCGTCGCTGCGCGTACTGCGCGCTGCGACACAACTGTTCGGTCATCTCTTCCAGCAGGTTGTCTTCCACCTGCTGGCCGTAATGGGTAACGTTACGCTGCGGATCGCGGTAATAATTTAGCCGACGCACCGCGAGCGCATCCCGTCCGCGCTCGCGGGCGATAGCATCCATGATATTTTCGATGGCCATCATTCCCTGCGGCCCGCCGAAACCGCGAAACGCAGTATTAGACGCGGTATGGGTGCGGCAGCGATAACCGGTGATGATCACATCACTCAGGTAGTAAGCGTTGTCGGCATGAAACATGGCGCGATCGACAATCGATCCCGACAGATCCGCCGAGTGACCGCAATTGGCGATCAAATCCAGTTTCAGGGCCAGCAGCAGGCCCTGATCGTCGTAGCCCACCTGATAACGCACCAGAAACGGATGCCGTTTGCCGGTCATCAGCATGTCGTCGCGCCGATTGAGCCGCATGCGCGCCATGCGCCCGGTAATACGGGCCGCCACCGCGCACAAACAAGCGATGCCCGCCGCCTGGGTTTCTTTGCCGCCGAAACCGCCGCCCATGCGCCGCGTGTCCACCGTAACGTCATGCTGATGCAGCCCCAGCACCGACGCCACCAGCTTCTGCACCTCGGTGGGATTCTGGGTCGAACTGTACACCAGCATGCCGTTTTCTTCCGGCGCCACCATCGCCGCCTGTCCTTCCAGATAAAAATGCTCCTGTCCGCCAATATGCAGCCGTCCCGTCAACCGGTGCGTCGCCGCGGCCAGCGCCGCGTCAGCATCGCCGCGCCGGTGCTGGTGCGGTTGATCGACGAATTCGCCACGCGCCAGCGCTTCCTCAACATCCAGCAGGGCGGGCAACGGCTGATAGTCGATCACCGCGGCAGCGGCGGCACGGCGGGCGGTGTCCTCATCAATGGCGGCCACCACCAGCACCACTTGCCCCAGATAGGTCACTTCGTCACGCGCCAGCAGCGGATCGCCAGGCACCAACGGGCCGACGTCCAACTCGCCCGGCACGTCCTGCCAGGTGATCACTTTCTCGACGCCGGGGATGCGATAGCAAGGGGCGATATCGATGCCGAGGATGCGGGCATGCGCGTGTTCGCTCAGTCGGGGCGCCAGATGCAGAGCGCCAGCCATTCCCGGCCTGTCGTCGATGTACAACGCCTCGCCGCTCACATGGCGTTCAGCGCTCTCATGGGGCAGCGATTTGCCGACCTGACCAACGGCAGGTTCGGTAAACCGTTGCCGGCGATCATCAACCTCAGGGCCGAAAGACGTTTCAGACATAGTCATCAACCTCCAGTTGCGCCGCCGACAGGTGGCTGGATAAGGCAAAACGGCGCAGCAGATTCTGCGCCACCCGCAGCCGATAGTGGCTGCTGGCGCGCAGATCGCTGATCGGCGCGAAATCCTGAGCCAGCGCCTGCGCCGCATCCGCCAGCGCCGAGGCATCCATCCGCCGTCCCAGCAACGCGGCTTCGGCGCCCGCCGCTCGTGCCGGGATCGCCGCCATGCCGCCGTAGGCCAGCCGCACGCTCGCCACCTGCTCGTCGCACAACTCCAGCAGACAAGCGGCAAACACTGCGGAAATATCGTCCTCTCGCCGCTTGGATACTTTAGCGATCAGCAGCCGCTGCGTCGTCGCCGGACGCGGGATGACAATCTGACGAATATATTCGCCCGGCTGTAACGCAGTCTGGCGGTAACTCAAAAAGAATTGCTCCAGCGGGAGTTCCCGCTCCTGCCCACGGCAACGCAGCCGCAGCCGGGCGCCCAATGCCAGCAGCGTCGGCGCGCCATCGCCGATAGGAGAAGCGTTGGCAAGGTTGCCGCCCAGCGTGCCGCGGTTACGGATCTGGCGCGAGGCAAAGCGGGTCAGCATCTTGCTGAACGCAGGCAGATGAGATTGTAGAAAGGTTTCACAGTCACTCAGCGTCACCGCCGCGCCAATCAGCAAACTGTCTGGTCTGGCTTCCTGCGTATGCAGTTCCGCCACCTGACTGATATCAATCAAGTGCGATAAGACGCGTCGATGTTGAGTTATCTCCAGCGCCAGATCGGTGCCGCCCGCCATCAGGCGGGCGTCGGGCGCGCCGGCGATAGCGGCATCCAACTGCGCCAGATCCGTCGGGATCTGACAGTGATGGCCCGCGCCGGTGAGCGTTGCCGGCCCTGCAATCGCCCGCAGTCTGGCGACGGTTTGCCGCTCATCCTGACTGAAACTATCAGCCAGCGCGCGATCGCATTCGCGCGCGGCATCGGCAATCGGCCGGTAACCGGTACAACGGCACAGGTTGCCGCTCAACGCCTGGCTGTGACGCGCCTCCGCTTCCGGGTGCTTGTGCAGGGCAAATAACGACATGACGATGCCCGGCGTACAGAAGCCGCACTGCGAGG
The DNA here is from genome assembly GCF_025840185.1 of Brenneria izbisi. Lineage (GTDB taxonomy): Bacteria > Pseudomonadota > Gammaproteobacteria > Enterobacterales > Enterobacteriaceae > Brenneria > Brenneria izbisi. Next base: position 106,129 of record NZ_JAMPJU010000006.1, on the reverse strand, counting down.
CATGATGCTTCACCAGCGCCTGTTGCACCGGATGCAGTTGTCCCTGTTGACGAAGATCTTCCACGGTCAGCAACTGCCTGCCATGCAGCGCGGACAATAATGTCAGGCAGGCGTTGATGCTGCGATACCGCAGCCGATCATCCTCTACCTCCGCCACGACGACGGTACAGGCCCCGCAATCACCGGACGCGCAGCCCTCTTTAGTGCCGGTACGCCCTCGTTGTAGGCGCAAGTAGTTGAGTACGGTGGTATTCGGATCAACGGATGTTTCGCTGACCAGCGTCGATCCAAGCAGGAATTCAATCATTGGTTCTCCTGTCTAACGTCACTCCGGTCGACGGGCCGGTAATTGGTGACAGCGGCATGGCGCACGCAGCCGCACCGATAAAGGAACCACACCGTCAGCCCAACGGACCGCCGACGATGGTGTCATACAGACCGGCCATAATGTGCTCGCCCGTTTCGCTGCGCAGCGAGTCATACCACGCCTGGGTGTGCGGCCAGGATTTGCCGTGGGTGATATCGCAACGTTTGCGCGCCTTTAGCACCAGATCCGTCACCCGCGGCAGACGTCGCGCCTGATACCGCGCCAGCGCATCCTCTATCCCCAGCGAATGGGTTTGCAACGTCATGGCCAGCACCACCGCATCCTCCATCGCCGCGCAGCCGCCCTGCCCGATATCCGGCGTAGTGCTGTGCGCGGCATCCCCCAGCAGCGCGACCCGGCCTCGCACCAGCGGGCTGAACGGTTCAATATCGTGGATCTCTATCCGGTTGGTGGTCTGCGGCTCCAGCGTGGCAATCAGCCGCTGCACGCGATCGTCCCAGCCTGCGAAATAGCGTTGCAGATCGGCACGCAGCGTGGAGCGATCCTCCGGCAAGCCTTTGGGCAGCGGTACGTCAAAGAAGAAGTAGAAGCGGCCATCCGCCACCGGCATCAGCGACACGCGTTTGCCCTCGCCGACGAAGGTAGTCCATTGCTGGGTCGGCGCCAGCGTTTCATCCGCCGTCACCAGACCGTTCCAGTTGACATAGCCGGCATAGCGGCGTTCCGGGGCGTAACCCAGCACGTAAGGACGCACCGCCGAATGGGTGCCGTCGGCGGCGATCAGGAAGTCGCCATATGCCTCGCCGCCATCGGTGAATCCAATGCGCACGCCGTTGTCATCCGCCTGCACCTGATTCAACCGCTTACCGAACGCCACGCGCGACTCTCCCCAGAACGCCAGCATGTGCTGTTGCAGTTCCGCCCGCGCCACCGGATAGGGGCGCTCTCCCACCCGCTCTACCAACGGCTCCAGACTAAAGCGCGTTAGATCATCGCCGCTGCGGAAATCGCAATAGGCCATGCTGTTCATCAGCCCGCCGTGGCGTCGCATCATGTCGCCCATTCCCAGGTAGTTCATGCATTTCACGCCGTTAGGCCACACCGATATCGCCGCGCCCGCCGGTCTGATGGCCTCTACAGCTTCAAATACCTCGCAGTCGATGCCAATATTGCGTAGCGCGACGGCGGCGGACAAACCGCCGATCCCCGCGCCAATCACCAAGGCTTTCATATCGCTCTCCATCAGATGCTCTCTTCAAGCCAGCAATTTGCATACCAACCCCGGTGATCACTCTGAATACAAGGGAGATAGGCGCAACGCGCCACAATGCTAATGCCCGTTCGCACTATTTTTGTGCAAAAAAGCGGAAATTTGCGCTAAAAGTGAAATTAATGTTGCTTGTTGGCTCAGAGATAAACCTTTTGTTGCATGACCGGCGAAGTAACCTGGCAGCATTTTTAAACGGCCATTATCGGCGTGGCATATGAATTGCTACACGTTTACAGTAAACCATAATGACATCGGCACACAGGAGCAGTCCTATTGTGATAACACTCGACCATTTCAATCAGATCGAGGCGGCGCAGGCCACGGCGCTGTTGTCTCCGTGCGTCGCGTTGCCCGACTGGGCGGCGCGCGTGGTTTCCGGTCGTCCCTATCCTGACCGGGCCGCATTGCTGGCCGCCGCCGCCCAAGCCAGTGAGGGCTGGCGGATCGGCGATCTGGATCAGGCGCTGTCGGCGCACCCGCGTATCGGCGAGAAACCGCAGGGCGAGGCGGCGCACGCACGTCTGTCGCGTCAGGAACAGGCCGGAGTGACGCCAGCGCACAACGAGGCGCTTTTGGCGCTACAGGCAGGCAATGCCCGCTATGAAGCGACGTTCGGACGGGTTTTTTTAATTCGCGCCAGCGGGCGCAGCGCCGAAGAAATCTTGCAGGAATTACAGCGACGTTTGCAGAACAGCGAACAGCAGGAAATTCAGGAAGCGCTGGCGCAGTTACGCCAGATCACCTTATTGCGACTGGAAGGGATAGTACAACCATGAACACCATTACCACACATATTCTGGACACCGCTCTGGGCATGCCGGCGCAAGGGGTGACCGTGCGGCTGGAACAGTATCAGGCGCAGCGCTGGCGCGGCCTGATTGAGCGCCAGACCGATCAGGACGGACGCATCCGCGATTTGACGCCGACACCGCTGGCCGGCGGCCATTACCGACTGACCGCCGATATCGGCGCGTGGTTCGCCGCCCACCAGCGCGATACCCTGTATGTGATCGCCCAAATTGAATTCACGCTGCCCGATGACGGCGGTCATTATCATCTGCCGTTTTTGATCTCGCCGTGGTCGTGGTCCACCTATCGCGGCAGTTAAATCGTTCCGCCAACGAGGACTTACCGCTCCCGGACGACGGACAGCGCGTAACCGCTATTCGCGGGTGAGTAATTCCGCTTTCAGGCTATCACTCATCGGCCAGTTTAAATTGATGCCGCTACCTGGCAGCGGCTGGGTAAACCAGCGCGCATAGATGCTTTCCATGTCGGCGCTGTGAAAAATATGATTCAGCGCGGTATTAACGGCCTTTCTGAAAACGTCATCATCAAGTCGCACCATAAAACCATAAGACACCTGTTCACTCACCGGTTCGCTGGATAACGCATAATCCTGGGGATTGGGCGAGGCGGCGATCATGGTATGGAGCAGAATATCATCCATCGCAAAAGCGGACGCCTTTTCCTGACCAACCAACTCGAATGCCTTTTGCAGCGTATCGACCGCGATAATCGACAGATTCAGCTTTTTTTCCCGGTTCATCTGCGTGATCTGGCTGACGTTCACCGTACCCAGTGCGACGCTTACGCTCCTGCCGCGCAGATCGGCCAGCGTACGCAGGTTATTTTTCGCCAATGAGACATAGTAGGTGGTAACGAGAAAATGACTGCGGGTAAACGTCACGCGTCGACGACGCTCGGCATTGTTGGAGCTCGCCACGCATTCAATATCCATCATCCCGCTATTGAGTAACTGCACCCGGTTGCTGGGGGTACGAAAGACATATTCGATATTAATCCGTTGCAGCCCAAGCTGGACCCGCAACGATTGCGCCACCCGTTCACACAGTTCAATGGAGTAACCCATGACGCGCCCATTGGGGCCAATATAGGAAAAAGGCGGTGTAATGCCGTAACCAATGCGCAACGTTTGCGTTTGCCGAATTCGCTCCAGCGTTGAACCGGGTAATGATTCGGCTTGTGACAGGCCGCTTTGCGCGATAGCAAACAGCATAGAGAGAAAGATACGGTACAAGCGCCTGCCATGTTCTCGCATACGTCATTCTCCTTTAGTCCAGATACGCTGTCGGCTCGGTGAAAAAAGGTTTAAGGTGCGACGGCATCGGGAAATTCAGGTTTATGCCCTGTGGCGGGAGGGGAGCCAAAAACCATTTAGCGTAGATGTCATTAATTTCGCCGCTGGTAAAAATAGCGCGCAACGCGGTGTTCACCACCTCTTTGAAAGCCAGATCGCCCGGCGGGATTAAAATACCATAGGGCTCAGGCCGACTTAACGCCTCTTCTGAAATCACAAAATCATCAGGGTTGGGCGAAGACGCGATTAATCCGGCCAGCAAAATATCATCCATCACAAACGCCGAGGCTTTGCCGTTCGCCACCTGTACAAACGCTTCCTCATTGGTTTTTTTCAACACGACGGAAATATTGAGTTTCCTATGGAGATTCGTAGCGATCAGTTGCCCGACGTTAATCGTCCCGCTCACCGCCGACACGCTGCGTCCGGCCAAATCGCCAATACGGTTTATCCCCGTGCTTTTTTTCGCCACAAAACGCGTCGCCGTCACAAAATGAGGAAAGGAAAACTCGGCTATTTTGCGCCGTTCGGCGTTGTTGGTGGTCGCCGCGCATTCAAGATCGATCCCTTTGTTTCTGATAAGGGGAAAACGGGTCGCGGTCGACACCGGGACGAACTCGACATGGATCTCATCAAGTTTCAGATACGTTTTGACCTCATCAACAATCCGTAAACAGAGATCGACCGAATACCCCACCACCTTGTCGTCCACCACATAAGAAAAAGGCAATTCGTCGGCGCGGTGTCCGAGCTTTATCGTTTTGGTGGCCGTAATGGTCGCCAGCGCGCTGTCTGGCGGGATCGCCGCGCTGCCTGGTTGCCAGGGCAGCAAAGAGATGACCGCGATCATCGCGCCGGCCCTGATAACAGTGCGCCAACGGCGATACCACGCCGCGCCCACATCGGGACACCCCGTTTTTTGTCTCTGCATATTCTCCCTGCCCGCCCCCGATGGTTCAACTCTGGATGGTTCAACTCTGAATAGCGCGCACATCACGCGGTGTCGCAATACGGGTAATGGGTTGCGCGTCGCCGAAAAGCTCGCCTTGCATATACTGGCACCCGGCGTTGATTAGCCATTGCTGTTGCTGCTCGGTTTTCACCCCTTCCGCCGCGGCTTCCATTCCCAGGCGCTGCACCAGCCCGATAATCGTACTGACGATAATCCGGTTGGCGTCACGCTCGGTCAGACCCGCTATCAGTTCTTGATCCAGCTTCACTCGGGTAAACGGAAAGTCCGTCAGACAATTCAGCGAGGCATAACCTGTTCCCAAATCATCCAGCGCGACGCCGATCCCCAGTTCGCGGATCGCCTGCAACACCGGCAGAGCGATCTGCCGATCCAGCATCACGGATTCCGTCACTTCAATCTCCAGACGGGAAGGCGGCAAGCCGCTTTCCGCCAATGCATGCTCAATAATCGCTGTCAGCCCGGCGCGATTAAGCTGAACCATCGAGACGTTCACCGACACAAACTGGTCATCCATATACAGTGCGGCGTCAACGCAGGCACGCCGGATAATCCATTCGCCCAGCATGACGATCAGCCCGGATTTTTCCGCCAGAGTGATAAACGCATCCGGCTTTAGTAATCCATGTTCGGGATGACGCCAGCGAACCAATGCTTCATAACCGACGATGGTACGGTCGGCAAGGCACTGCGGCTGGTAATAAAGTTCAAATTCATCGCGTTCGATCCCACCCTCGATATCCCACTCATAGAGATGGCTGCGTAAATGAGGCATGGTCATGCCGCATTCAAAAAAGTGGTAATTCCCGCGTCCGTTATTTTTAGAGGTATAGAGGGCGAGATCGGCATTCTCCATCAGAACATGAGCGGTATCGCCATATAACGGCGCGCAGGCGATGCCAATACTGATTCCAACACGCAGTTCATTGCCAGCGTAATAAAACGGCAAGGAAATCTCTTTGATAATCTGTTCGGCCAGTTGGCGCGCTTCCAGCACCTGGTTGCGCCGTACCGACTGGATCACGGCGAACTCATCCCCTCCCAGTCTGGCGATAATATCATCGCTGCCAAGCAACACTGTGATGCGTGAGCTTACGGTGCTCAGCAGTTCATCGCCAGCCGCATGTCCGAACGTATCATTGACCGCTTTAAAGCGGTCGAGATCGAGCAACATCAGATTAAAATGCACGCCCTTCGACATCAGTTTCGCGATGGCGGTATCCAGCGCCAGACTGAAAAAGGTGCGGTTCGGCAAACCGGTCAGCGAGTCGTGGTGCGCCATATATTCCATTCTTTGCGCTGTTTCCTTTACCTGTTGCAGATATTCCCGCTCCACCACCGCCTGCCTCAGCTTTTCGATCGCCGCCGCCAGGCGACCAATTTCATCACTGCGATCCAGAAAAGGCGTGACGTTGCCGGTGTTATCCTGTGCGATACGGGCCAACGCCTGAATCAGCACCGGAACCGAATAGAAAAATTGTCTCACGGGGAAAATAACGATAAGGCTGGTGGCGATCAAAATCGCAAACAACGCCAGCAAAGAATTACGCAGTAGCGTATTGTGGGTTTTATACAGATCCGATTTCCCGCCGATGCTGCTCACAATGGCGCCAAGCATCGTGCCGGAGGGTGTGACGACCGGAAGAATACTGGCAAAGTACACCTGCCGCTCAAGGCGGATAAAGCCGGAGAACACATTCTGCAACGCCTGCGGCGTGATGGCTTTCCCGTATTCGGATTCGAGCATGATGCCGCCGGCAACGCCGTCCGCATTGGCGATACTGATAAACCCTGTGTCTTCGGCATAACGGAACAGCCAGACATCATTGCGCGTCTGGGTTGCCGCCAGCGCCAGAACATCGGCGGGGCTAAACCCCGTCTCAAGGATGTATTCGTCATCGCCCGGAAAACGATCGGTCACGATCCCGGTAATCTGCCCCATCTCGTTCATATCCACCGCAATCGAGGTGTAAATGCTGCGAATAATATAACTGGTGATATGGGCGTTCATTTTCGCCTGACGGTGCCACTGTTCCTGCGAGCTTCTGTCCACGATCATCCAGCCCGCCGCCGCGCCGATGGCATAAGAAAAAACAATGCCGATGACAATAAATAATGTGACTTTACCCAGGATTGAACCATACCCAAACCGCAGGCCCCGCGCAGGCGGCTCACCGTCATCCTTTATGTCCGCTACTTCCTTATTTAATCGAATTCGTGGCATGATCAGTCAAAAAACTTATATTGGTTATATCCAATTAGGAAAATAATCTAATAATTTCAATTAATTAAAGATTATTCGTTACAGAGAATAATTCTACAGAAGTTATATTAAACAACAGGTTTTGGTCGATAATAAAAACATTATCAGCGATCGTTAAAAAACAACTAATGCGCCTGTTCATAATAAACTCAGAATATTATAAATATATAGACGCCGCCATTTGTTATACCATTAAAATTTAAGTTAACAATGATTTATTCGAAATAGTTTATCCCTATATATTCAATAGGTTTTACGGGACTATCAGGGCGCTTCACTGGTGAGTGGCTCTGATAAGCTATTGGTTGCCGAGAAATTTGAACTCGGTGCGCAGACAACGACCCGGAAAGGCAGTTTCAGCCGCCATCCAGCGGTGATTTGACTGATGACGGCACGGCGCTAACACACTTTCTTCTGTTATCGACAATCCTTGCAAAGATACCCTTCGCAAAATTGTTATCTACATCACGCATAAATGTTTTTATTTGGTTAAGCATTGGCTGAATTGTTTGTTTTCGATTAGAATATGCTCGAAAACGAGCATTTAATTTATTTTTACGGTGGAGGAAGAAACGTGGAAACCCAAGATCTGATTGTGATCGGCGGCGGGATTAACGGTGCGGGCATCGCCGCGGATGCCGCCGGGCGTGGATTATCTGTTCTGCTGCTGGAAGCGCAGGATCTGGCCAGCGCGACTTCTTCCGCCAGTTCTAAATTGATTCATGGCGGTTTGCGCTACCTTGAACACTATGAATTCCGGCTGGTCAGCGAGGCGCTGTCCGAACGTGAAACGCTGCTCAGAATGGCGCCTCACATCATCTTCCCGATGCGCTTTCGTCTCCCGCACCAGCCGCATCTGCGTCCGGCCTGGATGATCCGCATCGGTCTTTTTATGTATGACAATATTGGTAAGCGGGTCAGTCTGCCCGCCAGCAAGGGATTAAAATTCGGTGCGGACTCGGTGCTGAAACCCGAACTGACGCGCGGTTTCGAGTATTCGGACTGCTGGGTGGACGATGCGCGGCTGGTGGTGCTGAATGCGCAGGAAGTCGTAAAACGCGGCGGCGAAGTGCGCACCCGCACGAAGGTGGTTAGCGCACGCCGCGAGCAAGGTCTGTGGGTGGTGCAAGCCGTTGACTCGCTCAGCGGTGAGACATTCACCTGGCGCGCTAAAGGACTGGTCAACGCCACCGGTCCCTGGGTGAAACAATTCTTCGACGATGGTTTACAGTTGAAATCACCCTATGGTATTCGCCTTATCAAAGGCAGCCACATTGTGGTGCCAAGAGTCCACGCCCAGCCTCAGGCTTATATTCTGCAAAATAAAGATCACCGTATCGTGTTTGTCATCCCGTGGCAGGATGCGTTCTCGATCATCGGCACTACCGATGTGGAATATCATGGCGATCCGCATAACGTAGAGATCGATGATAACGAAATCAGCTATCTGCTGGATGTGTATAACGATCACTTCAGGAAACCGCTAGCCCGTGAAGATATCGTCTGGACCTATTCCGGCGTGCGTCCGCTATGTGATGATGAATCGGATTCTCCACAGGCCATCACTCGCGATTACACGCTGTCAGTAGACGATGACAACGGTCAGGCGCCTCTGCTTTCCGTGTTTGGCGGCAAATTGACCACCTATCGCAAGCTGGCGGAACATGCGCTGGACAAGTTGCAAAAATATTATCCGCAAGCGGGCAAAGCCTGGACCCAGAATGCGGTGTTGCCCGGCGGGGATATCGCCGGTACGCGTGACGATTACGCCGCCGCGCTGCGCCGTCGCTTTAACGTGCCGGAAGCGCTGGCGCGACGCTATAGCCGCACATACGGTGCCAACAGCGAATTGATCCTGGCTAACGCCAAAGGGCTCGGCGATTTGGGGGAAAACTTCGGTCATGACCTGTATGAAGCGGAATTGCGTTATCTGGCGGAGAAAGAGTGGGCCATTTCCCTGGATGATGTCATCTGGCGGCGAACCAAACTGGGCATGCTGCTGAGTGAAGAGCAGAAACAGCGCGTCAGCGCGTGGCTGGATACCTACCGCCATCAGGCAGCCCGCGTCAGCTAACTCTGCCGGTAGTCAGCCGATGTTTTAAGGCCCGCGATGAGCGCGGGCCTCACGGCGGCGATACCGCTCAAAAAAACGAACCGCTACCTGGAAGTAACATTTTCGTATCAGAAAGATCCCCCGCGTCTCTGTTCGGCTTGCCCGCGCTATGCCGTCTATCCTTATTTAACCGGCAATATGCCGCTGAATTAATATTTAAATCATTTTCTTCATCTCTTTTATATTCTGCCATTCCGTAATAAATCAAAAAATAGATTATTTACCTCTCTTTTTAGCCTGCAACCTCGCCTTTGAAAATAATCGTCATGATCAACGGTCATTGGTCTTATTTCACGCTACTGGTGATATTTTATTATTTACCCTTTAAGTGGATTAAAAGTCAGAATAATAAATATAGCGAATAAAAATCAATACCAACAAAAATACTCAAAATAATAATCCCTAAGATGCCAATCACAGAATAAAAGGCACATTAATCACACTATAAATATAGTTAATAGAGTGCTAACCAATAGCATTGGTAAACATAATCACTGAGAATAACATCACCATTATTTATTTTTTCTATAACGATTTTAACACTGGCTGCCACTTATTTTCTATCGTACTTGTCTTTACCCATTTTGCTATGGGCGTACTTCCCTACTCATTTTGCGGGAGATGAGCATTAAATGCCTAATCAGGTTGAACGTCCTTTACTGGATCTGCGATTAACAAGATTGGAGTTCCTGCGTGTTTCAGGCAAAGGTCTGGCGGGAATAACCATTGCGCCGGCATTGTTGTCTTTACTGAGATGTGACCAGAAGGAAATTAATAGCGGAAGCGTCGGACTTCCCCCCCAAAAGGCGTTCTGGTAACAAAAAGGCCCGCTGAAAGAGATTACGGCGTGATCCGCCGTCGCTGCTTTTTCTTTATCCAGAAGATGCTTCACACTCAGGAAAATAAATGATGATTAACGGTTGAACGGGTAATATATTACGCATCAACTTAAGCTCCGGCGCTATTACCAAATACCAAAGAAGACTCCAGTAAATATAAAGCGTTTATTGGCGGTATGGGTTTTGGTTATAAAATTATGTATGACGAAGTGGCGCCGGGAACCAAACCTTTTGATGAAGCCAATAAAATCATCTTCGCCGTCGGCCCCTTAACCGGTGCCGGCGCGCCCTGTAGCTCGCGCGTTAATATCACCTCACTCTCCACGTTTACCCGCGGTAATTTGGTTGTCGATGCGCATATGGGCGGATTTTTCGCCGCTTATATGAAATACGCGGGTTACAACGCGATTATTATCGAGGGCAAAGCCGCCAAACCGGTATGGATTAATATTCAGGACGACACGGTCAGCATTGAAAACGCCGCTGTCCTGTGGGGAAAAGGCACCCGCGCCACCACCGAGGAAATTTGCCGGGCCGCCAATGTTGAAGCGTGCGTCGCCGCTATCGGCCCAGCCGGAGAAAAATACACGGTGAAAATGGGCGGATGCCACGCCTGCCCCATCCGCTGCTCTGCGCAGTTGAAAGTTCCGCAAGCCAGCGAATACGGCGTTCCGACCACTGGCGGAATACCTGTGTCGCCCAAACCGCGCATAGCTCGCTGTTCCCGCACGGCCCCAAAGATTTTGAGGAAAAAGGCGAGGGTAAGGTCATCGCCAATTTTGTCGCATTAAACGTATTTGACGATATGGGGTTGTGGTGTAACTACGCTCAGCTACAACGCGATTTTGTGTACTGTTATTCACATGATGTGTTCAAACACGTGCTCCCCGCGGATGAGTCTGCTTCCATTCGTTGGGATCGGCTGGAAGCCTGTAAGTAACGACCGGCCTGCACAGGCCGCTCGTTACTCACAGATTTGCCGATAATGATGTCGATAAGTTCAGCGCTATTGGGTGCGCGGAAATAACCTTACGGCTTTGGCGGAACGGGGCCGCTATAACCGTATCGGCTTGATATTCCAGATTTCCTGCGCGTATTCAGCGATAGTGCGATCGGAAGAAAAATAGCCCATATTGGCGATATTATACGCCGTGCAGCGCGCCCACTCTTCTTCGTTGCGATAAAGCTCATCCACCCGATCCTGCGTATCGACATAGCTGCGATAGTCGGCCAGCAGTTGATAGTAATCGCCAAAGTTCACCAGTGAATCAAACAGATCGCTGTAACGTCTGGGATCGTCCGGGCTGAATAATCCCGTCGCAATCTGCGTTAACACCCGGTGCAACTCTTCATCATTATCGTAGAACTGGCGCGGGTTATAGCCGTTTTTGCGCAGTTCCTCCACTTCATCCGCCGTGTTGCCGAAGATGAACATATTTTCGTCGCCGACGTGTTCCAGCATTTCTACATTGGCGCCATCCAGCGTACCGATGGTCAGCGCGCCGTTTAACGCAAACTTCATGTTGCTGGTACCGGACGCCTCGGTTCCCGCCAGCGAGATCTGCTCGGAAAGATCCGCCGCCGGAATAATGATCTGCGCCAGACTCACGCCATAGTTCGGGATAAACACCACTTTCAGCCGATCGTGCAGCGCCGGATCGTTATTGACCAGCGTTGCGACATCATTGATCAAATTGATAATGTGTTTCGCCATGTAATACGCGGAGGCCGCTTTCCCGGCGAAAATCGCCACGCGCGGCACACGCTCGACGTCGGGATCATCCTTGATGCGGTTATACAGCGTGATGATGTGCAACACGTTGAGTAACTGTCGTTTGTATTCATGAATACGTTTGATCTGTACATCGAACAGCGCTTCAGGGTCCACCACAATGTTCAGGTTTTCGGCGATATAACTCGCCAGACGCGCTTTGTTCTCCAGTTTGACCTGGCGGATTTTTTGAATAAAGGCAGGGTAATCAATATGCTGCTTAAGTTCGCTCAACAGGCTCAAATCGGTGCGCCAGTTGTGTCCGATGGTATCATCCAGCAGCCTGGACAGCGGACGGTTTGCCAGCGCCAGCCAGCGACGCGGCGTCACGCCATTGGTCTTGTTGCAGAAGCGATTGGGGAAAAGTTTGGCGAAATCGGCAAACAGCGACTGCACCATCAGATCCGAATGCAGTTCCGATACGCCATTCACCTTGTGACTGGCCACCACCGCCAGCCAAGCCATACGAACCCGGCGCCCATTGGTTTCCTCAATGATGGAGACGCGGGCCAGGAGGTCATTATCCCCTGGGACCTGCTGCTGCACATATTCCAGAAAGTTTTCGTTAATCTCGAAAATCAATTGCAGATGACGCGGCAGGATCTTGCCCAGCATATCCACCGGCCAGGTTTCCAGCGCTTCCTGCATCAACGTATGGTTGGTATAGGAGAAGACGCTGCTCGCCACTGCCCATGCGTCCTGCCACTTGAATTTATGTTCGTCGATCAGCAACCGCATCAACTCAGGGATAGCCAGCACCGGGTGGGTATCGTTCAGGTGGATGGCAAATTTTTCCGCCAGATTATCGTAGGTTTTGTGCATCATCCAGTGACGGTTGAGAATGTCCTGCACTGTCGCGGAAACCAGAAAATACTCCTGTCGCAGACGCAACTCACGCCCGGAATAGGTTGAATCGTCGGGATACAAGACGCGCGACACGTTCTCCGAGTGGTTTTTATCTTCCACCGCCGCGAAGTAATCCCCCTGATTGAATTTACCCAGATTGATTTCATTACTGGCTTGCGCTGACCACAGCCGCAGCGTATTGGTCGCATCCGTATCAAAACCGGGAATGATCTGATCGTATGCGCATGCCACCACCTCTTCGGTTTCCAGCCAGCGGGCTTTGCTCCCTTCCAACTGCACGCGTCCGCCGAAACGGACTTTATAACGCGTGCTGTGACGCGGAAACTCCCACGCATTGCCGTATTCCAGCCAATAATCCGGCGATTCGGCCTGTCGCCCGTCCACAATGTTCTGCTTGAACATGCCGTATTCATAACGAATACCGTAGCCGCGCCCCGGCAATGCCATAGTCGCCAGCGAATCCAGAAAACAGGCGGCCAGTCGGCCCAAACCACCGTTGCCCAAACCGGGATCGGTCTCTTCCTGCAACAAATCGTCCAATTCCAATCCCATATCATCCAGCGCGGCCTTCAGATCGTCGTACAATCCCATCGCCAGTAACGCATTGGACAGCGTTCGTCCCAGCAAAAACTCCATAGAGAGGTAGTAAACCTGACGGACATCCTGCGAAAGCTGCGCCCGATTGGAACGCAGCCACCGCTCCACCATGCGGTCACGCACCGCCAGCAGCGTGGCGTTCAGCCAGTCACGCTGGGTGGCGATGGACGGATCTTTACCCACGGCAAACATGAGTTTGTAAGCAATAGAATGCTTCAGCGCTTCCACGCTGAGCGTTGGTGAAGTATAGAGAAATGGAGAGTTCATAGTATTCATTCCCAAGAGAGTGTCACCACAAGCGTTGATACAGCGCACGATAGGCCTGAGCAGCTACCTGCCAGCTGAAATCCATCGCCATCGCCTGACGTTGGACATAACGCCACAGCGATGGACGCGACCACAGTACAAACACACGACGAATCGCTCTGGAGAGCGAACCCACATTACAGTCATTAAACACAAAGCCACTTGCCAACCCGTCCGCCAGATTTTCCAGCGAACAGTCCGAGACAGTATCAGCCAACCCGCCAGTGCAACGTACTAACGGCAAGGTTCCGTATTTCAATCCGTAAAGCTGCGTTAACCCGCAAGGCTCAAACCTGCTGGGCACCATAATGACATCCGCTCCGCCGATAATGCGGTGCGAGAACGCCTCGTGATAACCAATCTGTACGCCGACCTGACCATTATGCTTCGCGGCGGCGGCCAGAAATCCCTCCTGCAAATCGGCATCTCCCGCGCCCAACACCACCAGTTGTCCGCCTTGTTCCAGCAAATCCGGTACGGCGCTCAAGGCGATATCCAGCCCTTTCTGGCTGGTCAGACGGCTGACGATGGCAAACACCGGCGCCTTATCATCGATTTTCAGTCCCATCGATGTTTGCAGGTGCCGTTTGTTCTCCGCTTTATTGGCCAACACATCACGATTGTAGTGGCTGGTTAATAAATGATCATGCGCGGGGTTCCAGATCGCATCGTCCACCCCGTTGAGAATGCCGGACAACCGCCCTTCCTCTTCACGGGTTCGCAATAAGCCTTCCATGCCGTAGCCATAAGCCGGCAGCGTGATTTCATGCGCATAAGTCGGGCTGACGGTGGTGACATGATCAGCGTAAAACAGCCCCGCTTTGAGATAGGAAATCTGTCCGTGGAACTCCAGGCCATAAATCTGGAAGAATGACGGCGGAAGCTGGATCTCCGCCATATGATGGGCGTTAAACAGCCCCTGATAGGCCAGATTGTGCACGGTAAATACCGATTTTGCCGGACGCTGGCGCGCCGCCAGATAAGCGCAGGTCAACCCCGCATGCCAGTCATGGGCGTGTACGACATCCGGGCGCCAGTAATGATCGAGCCCGCAGGCCAACTCGCAGCCCACCCACCCCAGCAACGCAAAGCGTAAGTAGTTATCCGCATAGGCATATAGCGCCGGGTCATGATAAGGGCTGCCCGCACGGGCATACAAACCCGGCGCATCAATCAGATAAATGTCGACCCCGTTAAAATGACCGAACAGCAACGTGACTCGCCCGGCAAACGTGTCCAGTTCGCACACCACCTGGGTATTCGCAATCCCTTTTTTCAGATCGGGAAACGCTGGCAACAGCACCCGGACATCCATTCCCGCGGCAATCTGCGCCGCTGGCAACGCCCCGGTGACATCAGCCAGTCCGCCGGTTTTCAATAATGGAAATAGCTCCGAACAAACGTGTAATACCCGCATCATTACTCCTGTTTGTTGCGATGAATATTTTATCATGATGATAATTAACGTTTTTCCAGCATCGCCCTCGTCACCAGTACAATCCCTTCCGGCGAACGATAAAAACGGCGGCTGTCCTCATCCGCGTTCTCGCCGACAACCGTGCCATCCGGGAGTTGGCAAGCGCGGTCGATGACGCAGCGGCGCAAACGACAGGAACGCCCGATGGTGACATCCGGCAGGATCACCGTTGAATCAATGCCACAAAATGAATTGACCCGCACGCGGGGGAACAGCACCGAATGCGTCACCACTGAACCGGAAACAATGCAGCCGCCTGAAACCAGCGAGTTCATGGTCATCCCGTGACTGCCGGAATGGTCCTGAACGAATTTTGCCGGCGGCAATGACTCAATCGCCGAACGGATCGGCCAGTTACGATCGTACATGTCCAGTTCCGGCGTCACGGAAGCCAAATCGAGATTCGCCTGCCAGTAAGCCTCCAGCGTGCCGACATCCCGCCAGTAGGGACGCCCGCCCTCGCTCGACGTAACGCAGGAGAGCGTAAAAGGATGCGCCCAGGCCGAACGCTGCCCGACAATTTTCGGGATCAGATCCTGGCCAAAATCATGGTTGGATTCGGTTTCGTTGCGATCTTCTTCCAGCAGGCGATAAAGGTAGTCCGCATTAAAAACGTAGATCCCCATGCTCGCCAGCGCCATATCCGGGTTATCCGGCATCGGGACGGGATTCGCCGGTTTTTCCGCGAAATCGAGGATGTGGTGCTGCTCATCCACGCTCATCACGCCAAAGGCGCTGGCTTCCTTCAGCGGCACCGGCAGGCAGGCCACGGTGCATTGCGCCTCTTTTTCGACGTGGTCGATCAGCATGCGCGAATAATCCATCTTGTAGATATGGTCGCCCGCCAGTATCACCACATAATCCGCCTGATAACGACGGATGATGTCCAGATTCTGGCAGACCGCATCAGCCGTACCGCGATACCAGTGCTCGGTGGCATTACGCTGCTGGGCAGGCAACAGGTCGATAAACTCGTTCATTTCCACATTCAGGAACGACCAGCCGCGCTGAATATGCTGCACCAGCGTGTGGGATTGATATTGCGTGATCACGCCGATGCGCCGGATGCCTGAATTCAGACAGTTGGACAAGGCGAAATCGATAATCCGAAATTTGCCGCCGAAATGAACGGCAGGCTTGGCCCGTAACGCCGTGAGATCTTTCAAACGCGTTCCCCTACCGCCAGCAAGGATCAGCGCCACGGACTTCAGTGGTAATTGCCTCGCCAGCATCAGCGGATCATGTCGGTCATTAATCACCATGACTATTCTCCTTCTGGTCCGTTATGTCAGAGGTTTTTATCAGGACGCATACCATCCGTGCATCCCCTTGCCATATGCCTGAATCAAGAAGGGATGCTGTTTCACCTGGTTCGCTAAATGGCAGGGGTTCATCGAACGGGGAAGCAAGCCGCCACTCCCCGGCTGGCAGGGTAAACGTCCCCGCCTGTTCACTGGCGTTAATCAGCAATAGCCAGTTTTCAGAAAGCACAATCTGTAACCGATGCTCCCCGTGTTCCCATTGCTCAGGCGTCAGTGGCTGACCTTGCGCGTTAAGCCAGCGCACCGCGCCATCGCCTTCCTGCCACCATTGTTCCTGCGTCAGCGCGGGTATGGCGCGGCGTAAATGGATCAGCGCGGCGGTAAAGCGGCACAGCGTGCTGTCGGCCTCATCCCAATGCAGCCAGGTCAGTTCGTTATCCTGACAATAGGCATTGTTGTTGCCCTGTTGAGTGTGACCGTGTTCATCGCCCGCCAGCAGCATCGGCGTTCCCTGTGACAACAGCAGCGTCGTCAGCAAGGCGCGCTGACTGACGTAACGGCGCTGCTGCGTTTGCGCGTCCGCCTCCAGCCCCTCCGTGCCGTGGTTATGGCTGAAATTACTGTCGGCGCCGTCCCGATTGTCTTCACCGTTCGCCTCATTGTGCTTGTGGTTAAAACAGACCAGATCGCGCAGCGTAAAACCGTCGTGCGCAGTCAGTTTATTGATCGAGGCATAAGGCAGGCGTTCATGGTGCCGGAAGATATCGCTGGAAGCGGCGAAACGGCGGGCGAACCCGCCGAGGGACACGTCGCCATGCAGCCAGAAACGCCGCATATCGTCACGATAACGATCGCTCCATTCGGCGAACGGCGCGGGAAACCGTCCCAGTTGATAGCCGCCGTCGCCAATATCCCACGGCTCGGCAATCAGCTTGCACCCTTGCAGACGGCGGTCATTGATCATGGCGGTCAATAACGGCGCGGCGGCGGTAAAATCAGGCGTGCGCCCAAGCACCGTCGCCAAATCGAAACGAAAGCCGTCGACGTGGCAGACTTCGCGCCAGAAACGCAGACACTCCATCACCCACTCCATGACCGCGGGATGATTGAGGCGCAGCACGTTGCCGCACCCCGTCCAGTTATGGTAGTCGCCCTGTTCGGTCAGCCAGTAATAGCTGCGATTATCAATCCCGCGCAGGGAAAGCGTCGGTCCCGCCACATCCAGTTCGGCGCTGTGATTGAACACCACATCCAAAATGACTTCGATACCCGCTTTATGCAGCGCTTTAACCGCATCCCGAAATTCATTCAGCGCATCTTCACCGGCCGCCAGACTATTATCCACCGCGAACGGCAACAATACGTTGTAACCCCAATAGTTACGCAACCCCATCTGCTGTAGCCTGGGCTCATCCGCGTGTTGCTGCACCGGCAATAGCTCCAGCGCGGTCACGCCCAGCGTGGTCAGATAGTCGATCAGGACCGGGTGGCCGAGCGCCGCGTAACTGCCGCGCAGGGCTTCGGGAATCTCCGGGTGCAATTGCGTCAACCCGCGCACATGCGCCTCATAAATCACCGTCTGACGCCACGGCGTCTGCGGATAACGGTCGTCCTGCCAGTCGTAGTCCTGCGCGATAACGACACATTTCGCCATCACGTCGGCGCTGTCACGCTCATCGGGCTGATCGAACCCGCCATGCAGACAATCGTCATCGACCACCCAGCCGTCCAGCAAGCGGGCGCAGGGATCAAGCAACAGTTTGTGAGGGTTGAAACGCATCCCCTGATCTGGCGCGAACGGCCCCGTCACCCGGAAGCCGTAACGCAGCCCCGGCTGCGCGCCGGGAAGATAGCCATGCCAGATATCTCCGCTGCGCTGCGTCAGTTCCAACCGCTGCTCCTGTTGCCGCTCATCAAACAAACACAACTCGACTCGTTCGGCCTGCGCCGAAAACAGCGCGAAATTGACCCCTTCACCGTCAAAACTTGCGCCCAGCGGATGGGCGGCGCCCGCTTGCAATACCGTCATTTACGCCTCCAACACCAGATACAGCGTCGCCAGAGGCGGGATCGTCAGCACCAATGACTGCGGACGTTGGTGGCTGGCGATATTCTCGCTCTCCACTGGCCCTTCGTTGCCCAGATTACCGCCACGGTAGTAACCTGAATCGGTGTTGATGATTTCGCGCCAGCGGCCAGGTTGGTTGATTCCGATGCGATAACCGTAACGCGGCACCGGCGTAAAGTTGCTGATCACCAGCACCTCATTGCCTTGTTCATCCCGCCGCACAAAAGCGAAAACCGAGTTTTCCCGGTCATCCACCACCAGCCATTCAAATCCTGATAATTGAAAATCAAGCTGATAGAGCGGCGACTGCTGGCGGTAGCAGTGGTTGAGATCACGCACCAACAACTGAACGCCGCGATGCCAGCCTTCCGGTTCATCCAGCAAATGCCAGTCCAGACTGGCGTCATAATTCCATTCACGACCCTGGGCGAACTCACAGCCCATAAACAGTAGTTTTTTACCGGGATAAGCCCACATAAAGCCGTAGTAAGCGCGCAGGTTGGCGAACTTCTGCCAGGCATCGCCGGGCATCCGATCCAACAGCGATCGCTTGCCATGCACCACTTCGTCATGAGAGAGCGGCAGGACAAAATTCTCGCTATAGGCGTACAACATGCCGAACGTCAGCAGGTCGTGGTGATATTTACGGTGAATCGGATCAAGCTGCATATAAGTCAGCGTGTCGTGCATCCAGCCCATATTCCATTTGTAGTGAAACCCTAGACCGTTGCAGTCAGGCGGCAATGTCACCCCCGGATAATCGGTGGATTCTTCGGCGATCGTCACCGCGCTGGAATAGGCATGACCCAACATCTGGTTGGTGTAACGCAGAAACGCAATCGCTTCGAGGTTCTCGTTGCCGCCGTAGTGGTTCGGCACCCACTCTCCTTCGTTCCGGCTGTAGTCGCGGTAAATCATCGACGCCACCGCGTCCACCCGCATTCCATCGATGCCGTAGCGCTCCATCCAGAACAAGGCGTTGCCTGCCAGATAGTTGCGTACCTCATGCCGTCCGTAGTTATAAATCAGGGTGTTCCAATCCTGATGATAGCCTTCGCGCGGATCGGCGTATTCGTACAACGCCGTACCGTCGAACCGCGCCAAACCATATTCATCGCCGGGGAAATGGCCCGGCACCCAATCCAGCAGCACATTGATGCCCGCCTCATGAAACGCGTCGATAAATCGCCTGAATTCCTGCGGCGTACCAAAGCGGCGGGTGGGCGCGTAAAGGCCGAGCGGTTGATAGCCCCAACTGCCGTCAAAGGGATGTTCATTGACTGGCATCAATTCGATATGGGTAAAGCCCATCTCTTTGACGTAGGCAATCAACTGCGTTGCCAGTTCCTGATAGCTGAGCCAGAAATTGTTATCCGTATGCCGCCGCCAGGAACCAAGATGCACCTCATAGATGGAAATCGGCGACTGCAAGCCGTTCGCCTGACGGCGCGCGTCGCTCACCGGCACCTTTTCCGGCAACGGCGTAATCAAAGAGGCGTTATCGGGACGCATTTGCGCTTCAAATGCATATGGATCGGCTTTCAGTTGCACATTGCCATGACAGTCAACCACTTCATATTTATACAGTTGCCCCTGAGCGACCGCGGGCAGAAACAGTTCCCAGATGCCGTTCTCTTTGCGCAACCGCATGGGATGACGACGTCCATCCCAGAAATTGAACGGCCCGACGACCGACACCCGCCGCGCATTGGGCGCCCACACCGCAAAACGCGTGCCTTCCACCCCATCCAGCGTTTCCAGATGAGCGCCTAAACGCTCATAAGGACGTAAGTGCGTGCCCTCAGCCAGCAACCAGATATCCAAATCCTGCAATAGCGGGCCAAAACGGTAGGGATCTTCTATCACCCAAGTTTCCTGCCGCCAGGTGACGGCAAGTTGGTAATGAAAGAGTTTTTTTCTGCGCGGCAACAGGCCGCAAAAAAAACCACGCGCATCAATCTTTTCTAATTCAACAACTTTTTTCCCGTTAGTCGCGTCTATCACCCATACCGTCTGAGCATCAGGTAATAATGCTCTGACCGCTATACCTTTATCGGTTTGATGCATTCCCAGCAGTGAAAAAGGGTCGGCATAATGTCCGGCAATAAGTGCGTTAATCACATCAGAAAGCTCTGGCATGGTATTCATCCTCTGATTAACCACTTGAATTAAATAAATATGTTATAGACATCGTTCATCATAATGCGCTTACTGTCCCTTGATGGACTGTTAAAAATAAAGCCAATAGAAACATAAAGTTGAGATAAATAAATAATGAAAAATGCAAAAGAATAATTTACTGTGTAAAATAATTCTTTGGCTAACTCTCTATTATTCAGCGTAGCCAAAAAATGAGGAAATATCCGAGACACCCTCGAATTTTTCTTTTTATATTTATACAACTAAGTTATGGAAGTGTGTTTTTCGCCTATATCGCACATCATCAATTTCCATCCGGCGAAAAAGCGATATAGTCAAAAGTAATCAGCCAATGAACGTCAGCGGATTTATTGCCAAATAAATGATGTGGATGAGTCTCTCTCTCACGCCAATACGGTAATCTCAAGCATGCTGTTATGTTCGGCAAGCCAGGTATAATCCGTTTAACGTGTGCATGATTAAGAGTGATCCGCCATGATCAGCCAGATCGATCTGATTCTTTCTTTACTGCAACAGATGTGCGTGTATTTGGTTATCGCCTATCTGTTGAGTAAAACCCCGCTATTCATCCCTTTGATGCAGGTCACGATCCGTTTGCCCCACAAACTGGTGTGCTATCTGGTGTTCTCCGTATTCTGCATCATGGGAACCTATTTCGGTCTGCACATTGATGATTCCATTGCCAATACCCGCGCCACCGGCGCGGTGTTGGGCGGTATGCTGGGCGGCCCTTCGGTCGGCTTTCTGGTGGGATTGACCGGTGGGCTTCATCGCTATTCCATGGGGGGCATGACCGCCCTGGCCTGTATGCTGTCGACCATTGCCGAAGGATTGATCGGCGGTCTGTTGCATCGCTATCTGGCGCGGCGCAATCGCATCGATCTGCTGTTCCAGCCGTTGGTGGTGGGATTGACCGCGCTGGTGGCGGAGATCCTGCAAATGGTGATTATTCTGCTGGTGGCTCGTCCCTTCGGCAACGCTTTGGAACTGGTGAGGGATATCGCGTTGCCAATGATGATCACCAATACCATCGGCGCCGCCATGTTTATGCGTATCCTGCTCGACAGGCGGGCGATTTTCGAGAAATACACCTCGGCGTTTTCCGCCAAGGCGCTGCAAATCGCCGCCCGCGCGGAAGGTGCTTTACGTCAGGGCTTCAATCAGCAGAACAGCATGCGCGTGGCGCGTATTCTGTACGAGGAACTCGGCGTCGGCGCGGTCGCCATCACCGACCGCGACAAATTGCTGGCGTTTATCGGGCTGGGCGACGATCACCATAAGGTCGACTCGCCGATAACGTCATCTCATACCCGACGCGCCATTGATAACAATCAGGTGGTCTACGCCGATGGCAACGAGGTGTCTTACACCTGTTCAATTTCCTCTCACTGTAAGCTGGGTTCAACGCTGGTGATCCCGCTGCGCGGCGAAGAACAGCGCGTTATCGGCACCATCAAACTGTATGAGCCCAAGAACAAACTGTTTTCCAGCATCAACCGGACGTTAGGAGAAGGTATCGCCCACCTGCTGTCCGCGCAGATTCTTGCCGGACGCTTCGAGCAGCAAAAACAGTTGTTGGCGCAGTCGGAAATCAAGCTGCTGCACGCGCAAGTCAATCCGCATTTCCTGTTCAACGCGCTGAACACATTATCGGCGGTGATCCGTCGTAATCCCAACCACGCCCGTCAGTTGGTGTTGTCCCTGTCGACTTTTTTCCGCAAAAACCTCAAACGCAGCAACGATGAGGTATCGCTTAACGACGAAATGGAACACGTTAATGCCTATCTGGAAATCGAGAAAGCGCGCTTCGCCGATCATCTGACGGTGGAAATTTCCCTGCCTGACGACTTGCTGGAAGCCCGATTACCCGCCTTTTCCCTGCAACCCATTGTCGAAAACGCCATCAAGCACGGCATTTCCCAGATGATCGACAGCGGTTATATCCACATCCGCGGACGTATGCGCGCCAATACGCTGGAACTGACGGTTGAAGATAATGCAGGCATGTATCAGCCACCGGCAGGCGGCGACGGGCTGGGCATGAATCTGGTGGATCGACGCATCAAGGCCCGCTACGGCAATCGTTACGGCATTACGGTGGTCTGCGAATCCGAAAAATTTACCCGTGTTGAGGTGCGTGTACCGCTGATTTCACCGCGTAAAGCGCTGGAGAATATTGGAAAGGCGGCTTAATCGCCGAGCGTTGGAAGGAAAGAAGAAGAAGAACATTGGCGCAACCCCAGCAGGTTGCGCCACCAAACAAACCGGCGTTACAGCAGAATGCGCAGCATGCGACGCAACGGTTCAGCCGCTCCCCACAGCAACTGATCGCCGACCGTAAAAGCGGACAGGTACTCCGGCCCCATGTTCAGTTTACGCAGACGGCCAACCGGCGTTGACAGCGTACCAGTGACGGCGGCGGGCGTCAGTTCACGCATGGTGATCTCACGATCGTTCGGCACCACCTTCACCCAATCATTATGGGTTGCCAGCAGTTGCTCGATTTCCGGCAGCGCCACATCTTTTTTCAGTTTTATAGTAAACGCCTGACTATGGCAGCGCAGCGCCCCTACGCGGACACACAATCCATCAACCGGGATCAGCTGGCTGGCGCCCAGGATTTTGTTGGTTTCCGCCTGACCTTTCCATTCTTCGCGGCTCTGGCCGTTATCCAGTTGTTTATCGATCCACGGGATCAGGCTACCCGCCAACGGCACGCCGAAATTATCGGTCGGCAAGGTGCCGCTGCGTGTCAGCGCCGTGACTTTGCGTTCGATATCCAGAATAGCCGATGCCGGATCTTGCAGTTCTTTGGCGACTTCGCCATTCAGCATCCCCATCTGCACCAGCAGTTCACGCATATGCCGTGCGCCGCCGCCGGAAGCGGCCTGATAGGTAGCGACCGATACCCAGTCAACCAGATCGTTGGCAAACAGACCGCCCAGCGACATCAACATCAGGCTAACGGTGCAGTTACCGCCGACAAATGTTTTAATGCCTTTATCCAGACCTTGCTTAATCACCGCGTGGTTAACCGGATCCAGAATGATAATGGCGTCATCGTTCATGCGCAGAGAAGACGCGGCATCAATCCAGTAACCCTGCCAGCCGCTTTCACGCAGCTTCGGATAGACTTCATTGGTATAATCACCCCCCTGACAGGTGATGATGATATCCAGCGCGCGCAACGCCTCCAGATTATAGGCGTCCTGCAATACGCCTTGCTGACTACCCAATGCCGGTGCAGGTTCGCCGTGCTGCGAAGTGGAAAAGAATACCGGGCGGATGGCATCAAAGTCGCGTTCTTCCAGCATGCGTTGCATGAGAACTGAACCGACCATACCGCGCCAGCCAATAAAACCAACATTTTTCATGGTAACTGTCCTGCCTTGGGGCAATAAAAAGAATTCTGGCTATTTTAATGTCGTAAATACATTAAGAATGATGTATTTCCACCATACAAAATGTACATAAAGTCGCAAGTGAATTTATTCGATGGCGCTACGTTTTTTAGCAGTGATTCTAATATCGCCATGCTGTAATTTTTAGGAAACAGGATTTCAGGAGTTAAAAAAACACCATGACAGAAATGATCTCGGCAACGGTTCTGTTGCTGCTAATAATGGACCCTCTGGGCAATCTGCCTGTCTTCATGTCGGTGCTCAAGCATTTGGACCCGAAACGCCGACGCGTGGTGCTGATCCGCGAGATGTTGATCGCGCTGGGGCTGATGCTGATTTTTCTTTTTGCCGGCGAGCGCATACTGGCGTTTCTCAACCTGCGTACCGAAACAGTATCCATTTCGGGCGGTATCGTGTTATTCCTGATCGCCATTCGCATGATATTTCCCTCGAAGGAGGGAACCAGCAGCGGTTTACCCGCTGGTGAGGAGCCTTTTCTGGTGCCGATGGCGATCCCGCTGGTGGCTGGCCCGTCGATCCTCGCGGCGCTGATGCTGCTGTCGCACCAATACCCGGATCAATTATCGCATCTGACCCTCGCGCTTTTCATCGCCTGGAGCATCTCTTTTATTATTCTGTTGATGTCAGATCTGTTTTTGCGTCTGCTGGGAGAGAAAGGCGTCAGCGCGCTGGAAAAACTGATGGGACTGATTCTGGTCATGCTTTCGACCCAGATGTTCCTTGATGGCGTGCGCGCCTATATGGAACTGTGATCCCGGCGCGTTTCAGCGCGGGTTAAATGGGTGGGCAGGAACAGCCCACCATAAAAACGGCCCCCTGATGCGCTTGCAACACTCACGAGTCGGATCAACCGATTATACCGGCGGCAAATCAAACAGCAGGATTTCGCTGTCCTGACTGGCGTGAACCGAGAGCGTTTCTTCATCCCAAATCGCCAGCGCATCGCTGGTTTTCGCCTGATGACCGTTAATCTCCACGCTGCCGCGCACCACCTGAATCCAGATACGGCGTTGCGCCTGGGCCTGATAAACCGATTGTTCCTGCGGTTTCAATGCCCAACGCCATAATGTCATGTCCTGAAAAACGTTCAGCGAGCCCTCACGGGCGTCCGGCGACAACACCAATTGCCGCCCTTGCGGAACATCGAAGCGCTTCTGGTCATAACGCGGCGTCAGCCCGGCCTTTTCAGGGATAATCCAAATCTGATACAAATGCAGCAGTTCATCACGGCTGGCATTATATTCGGAATGGCGGATGCCTGTCCCCGCGCTCATGATTTGAAACTCGCCGGCCTGAATCTGCTCTTTGTTGCCCATGCTGTCCTGGTGTTCAACCGTTCCGCTCAACACATAGGTCAGGATTTCCATGTCTTTGTGCGGATGTGTGCCAAAACCTTGTCCGCCTTCGATCCGATCTTCATTGATGACACGCAACGCTGAAAAACCCATGAATTGACGATCATAATAATCGGCAAAGGAAAAGGTATGCCAGCTGTCCAGCCAACCGTGGTTGGCGTGTCCGCGATCTTGCGCTTTACGTAAATAAATCATGTCAGTCACTCCCGCGTTTTGATAAATCAAAGTCTAACGGGTGATAGGGAATAAGATAGCGTAAAAAACTTAACGCTCTGTTCAAAAAATCAGAACAGATGTGGCAACACGCGATGGAAGACGCTCAGAGTAAGGCAAGAAACGGACAAAAAAAAGCCAGCACCCAAGCTGGCTAAATAAAATACTGGAAGCAATGTGAGCAATGTCGTGCCTTCACAGCAAAACCGCGGTTATCACGTGAACATCATTTATAGAGACATCATGTATGCAAACATCGTCTATATAAACCATCAATACACGCTATATCGCCGGTTTCCCCGGAACGCATGGCAATAATAATCATTATCATTCGTATTTGTAAAGTGTTTTTTAATACGCTGTCCGCTACGCAGTCTCCATCAACGCCCGCGCAAGTAGCGTGACAGGATGCTCACAGGGTTTACTGGTAGACATTTCGATTTGCCATTTACAGGTTTCGCAATCGGTCACCACCACATCCGCTCCGCTTTCCTCTATCTGGCGGAACAGTGACGCGCCGATGCCCTGCGCCGTCGTGTAGTTTTCCTTCTTGAAGCCATAGGTGCCGGCAATACCACAGCACTGAGAATCCAGCACCGTCAGTTCAATACCGGGGATGCGCTGCAACAGCGCGAGCGTATAAGCCGTCCATCCCATGCGCTCCAGATGGCATGGTGTATGATAGGCCACACGCAGCGGCAGCGCACGCAGCGGCAAGGTGCGTCCCTCCTCTTCCAATAAGCGATAGAGACGACGAGTAACCAGTTCGATACCTTCACGCACATTGCCGTTATCGACACCCAACAGATGCGGATATTCATCCCGTAATGTAAAGGTGCAACTGGATGAGGTCGCCACCACCGGCAACGCTTTGCCGTTGATCGCCTCGTCCAGCGCGTTGATGTTGATCCGCGCCTGTTTACGCGCCTGATCGTGATAACCATTGGCAATCAGCGGCACCCCGCAGCATTTCTCTTTGCTCAGCAGTTGCACGCCGATTTCCAGCGCATTAAACACCCGAATCAGGTCTTTCCCCAATTGGGGATGGTTGTAGTTCACGTAGCAGCCGTGAAAATAGGCGATTTGTTCGCAATAGCGCCGTTGCTGTTCTGCCTGCTGGCGATACCAGCGCCGAAACGTCCCGAAAGCATATTTTGGCAACTGACGACGATGGTCGATTTTCAGTGCGTTATCCAGCAACTGGCGCACTGGCTTGAGGCTGGTCGCGGTATTGACCAATGGCGCAAAGGGCGTCGCCAGCGTTCCCATAAAATCGGTATGACTCAGGATTGCGTCACGCAATGTCGGTTTGTGTTCACTGTAGCTGGCTTTCGCACGCTGAATGATGTCGCCGATTTTCACATCCGAAGGACAAGCCACTTCACAGCGCTTACAGTTGGTGCAATATTTTAATGCTTCATCGTACAAAGCGGGATCTTTACGCCGTAACCGCTCACCATCCGGGCCAGCCTGCTTCGGCCCCGGATACGCTGGGTTAACCCGCGATACTGGGCAATAGGTGGTACATACCGTACACTTGATGCAATTCTCAAAACTGTTGTCGGTCAGCAGACTCATGGGTTGCTCTCCTTCAGTATCTGGTCGGCGACATACAACGCGCTTAACATGGAGACGCCCGCGCCACATCCCTGAGCGATAGGATCGAACCCTTCCAGTACGGCGCCAATGGCATACAGACCGGCCACGGTTTTACCGCTAACGGCGGGCCGCAGGCACTCATCCGTCATCACGCCGAATTGCATATAGGGCTGAGCGGCAAAGACATCCTGTTGACTCCAGCATTCGCGACGGGCCTCAAAACGCACATCCAGCCCGAATACCGGCTCAGTGATCCGGTCGAATTGCGCGACCAGACCATTGCTGAAGAAACTGCCGCTGGCCAGAACCACCTGGGTCGCGCGTAGCGGGATATCGCCGTGATTGCGGGTATACAACCGCGCCTTATGCGGCCCCAGTTCGGCGCGCGCCACGCTATCGCCCGGCATCACCATGCCACCCAATTGACGAAAACGGCGCGACAACGCCTGATGCAAACGCAACCCTAACAATGATGGCGGCAACGTCGGCAACAGCATCACGGGTTTGCCGATGGCATTGTGCAATTCGCGCAACACCGATGTGCTTTCCAGCCCCAGACACGCCGGCATGATGACCACATCATTGCCGCTGGACAACATGCTCAGTTCATCGCTCAACATCGCCAGATTTTCAGGATCATCCAATACGCGGGCGATATTTACCGACCGAAATTCGCTGGAGTTGAGCCGTAAACCATCCAGCACCGGCAGTTTTAATTCATCACTGCGGGCGGCGATCCCCTGCTGCTGCAATGTGCCCGCCACAATACGGGATTGAAAATCGAGAAACCCCTCAATACCGGCAATCAACGGCTTTTCCCAGCGCAGCGCGTCCGACCAACCGCGCGTCACGCTGTCGGCGGGACTGAGCCAGCAGGGGCGAAACTTGCCCAGCGGCGTCATGCGTTGATGGTTTTGCCGATAATCGCCCTGCACCGCGACAGCAGAACGGTTGAGCAACGTCTGCGCCTCTGGCAGCAATGCCGTAATTCGTTCGACGCCGATACGCGCATAGGGATGTTGCGGCGCCAGGCTGACCAACTCGGCCAATGCCGACAGAGGCTGACTGACCGCCCGGCCATCCGGCAGGCAAGCGAGCAAATCCAACGCGCCGGAAGAGAAATGCAACGCGCTTTGTCCGGCGCTGACGATCGCGCAACGTTTTCCCGCTTCAGACAATCGGATGCCGCAGGTTAGCCCGGCCAGTCCGCCGCCAATGATGACTACGTCATAGCGCATGGTATTCCTCCTGAGCGTCATCCGCCGTCAAACCACATAGTCCCTGATAGACCCAGTTGGTAAACTCGCTTTCGCGCAGCGTGTTGCCCCAGGCAACCGGGCGAATGCCCTTCCAGCGTTCATTCAGAAACTGGCTGAGTTGACTGATGGATTGCTCCGGCGTCGATTGCCCCAGACGGCACAACACCCCCGCGGCCCGGCACGCGCACAGTTCTCCCTGACAGGTTCCCATGCCGACGCGCGTTCGCCGACGTAAATCAATCAGGTTATTCACCTGTAACGATTCCACCGCGTAGCGCACTTCGCCCGCGGTAACTGCTTCACATTCGCAAACCAGACTGCCATCCAGACGTTCGCCTGAGCGCAAACGTCCGGCGCGATCGCCGTGACGGTAAATCGCCGATCCGCGCAGCGGCGCGGACCACGTTTTTTCATCCGGGCGTTTGGATGCGGATTGCGCGCTCTGGTTGCGTCCGGCGACAGGTTCGGAACCCGGCAGCGCTCGCTGGGCCGTCGAACAGGCAACGTTATGGCTCAGCTTTTCGCAAATTTTGTCCGTGGTCCATTCGGCCATCAGCCGATAGGTCATCAGCTTACCGCCGGTGATGGTGATAAAGCCTTCCAGCCCATCGCGGCTGGCATGATCAAGCAGCACAATGCCGCGGCTCACACTGCGCCCAGTCGGATCGCTATCATTCGCCACCAATGGACGTACCCCGGCATAAGCGCGCAAGATCCGCGTGGTCGCCAGCGTCGGCGCCAACATACTGCCTTCACGAATCAGGGTATCGACTTCCGCGGGCGTCACCACCATGTTGTCGATTTGGTCGTAATCGATGTGGGTCGAGGTGGTGCCAATCAGAGAAATGGTATCGCCCGGCACCAGAATGTCGGCATCCGCCGGTTTGCGGCAGCGATTAATAACCATGTTGTTAATCCGGTGGCCCAGAATCAGCAAGGCGCCTTTGGCCGGAAACATACGCACCCGCAGATCGGCATATTCGGCGATATGCTGTCCCCAGATCCCAGCCGCATTAACGACGATGTTCGCGTATATTTTTGTTTCAATGGATCGTTTATGGTCGAAAACACGCACGCCAGTAATGCGATCGCCCTGACGGATCAACCCCATCACCTCGTGATACGTCAATACGCTCGCACCGTGCTCACAAGCGTCGATCATGTTGGCCGCCGTCAGCCGGAAAGGATCGACCGTGCCGTCAGGTACTCGAACCGCGCCGATCAACGCAGGGTTGGCCGCCGGTTCCAGCCGCAAGGCTTCCTGCGGATCAATCGCTTGCGCATTGATCCCCGCCTGCCGACAGGCGGTAATAAACTGGCTCTGCCAGCCAAGATCATCTTCCGGCAGCGTCAGAAACAAGCCGTCCGTGGGTTCAATGCAGTGCCGAGCGATACGCCGCAAAATGGTGTTTTCTTCAATACACTCGCGTGCGGATTCACCATCCGTCACGGCATAACGCGCGCCGCTGTGCAACAGACCATGATTACGTCCGGTCGCCCCGGTCGCGATATCATGGCGCTCCAGCAACAGACAGCGTAATCCGCGTAATGCGCAATCTCGCGCAATACCGGCGCCTGTCGCGCCACCGCCAATGATAACGACATCGCTTTCCTGGTATGCTTCACTTTTCTGCATCATGTTTATGCCCCAGACGCTCATCACATGTTGCTATTGGGACACAAAATAGCGGCGCAATGTTTGATAAAGAGCAATAACGAACAAAAAACGAAAACCAATGGCTAACCAAAGGTTATAGATGTGACTTGAATCACTAAAAATCAACTTTTTATCCCGTCAATATTGTTAACATCATCTCCAAAAAGATCACATTGTCATAAAAGCGTAACATTTGAGTGATGAATCACAGATAATAGCCCGCGTCCCCGTTACAATTACGCTCGCAATAGAACAATAAATTGTCGTTTTCTTTCGCATTGGAGATATCTATGCTGAGTATTTTTAAGCCTGCCGCTCATCGGCCGCGAATGGCAAAAGATCATATTGATCCTGTCTATCGCCGCCTGCGCTGGCAGATTTTCATGGGGATATTTTTTGGCTACGCCGCCTACTATCTGGTGCGTAAAAACTTCACGCTGGCAATGCCTTATCTGATCGAACAGGGCTTTTCCCGTGGCGACCTGGGTTTCGCGTTATCCGGTATTTCAATTGCCTATGGTTTTTCCAAATTCATCATGGGCTCGGTATCCGATCGCTCCAATCCGCGTGTGTTCTTATCTGCCGGCTTGATCCTGTCGGCTGCCGTCATGCTGTTCATGGGCTTTGTCCCCTGGGCGACATCGAGCATTGCGGTGATGTTCGTGCTGCTGTTCCTATGCGGCTGGTTTCAGGGAATGGGATGGCCGCCATGCGGACGCACCATGGTTCACTGGTGGTCGCAGAAAGAGCGCGGCGGCATCGTGTCAATCTGGAATTGCGCGCACAACGTCGGCGGCGGATTGCCGCCACTGTTGTTCCTGCTGGGAATGGCCTGGTTTAACGATTGGAAAGCCGCGTTATATATGCCGGCGTTTGCCGCCATTCTGGTGGCGTTGATCGCGTTTGCGCTGATGCGCGACACCCCGCAATCCTGCGGTCTGCCGCCCATTGAAGAATATAAAAACGACTACCCAGTCGATTACAATGAAAAAGCGGAAGAAGAGCTCACCGCCAGGCAAATTTTCATGCAATACGTTTTCCCCAACAAACTGTTGTGGTACATCGCAATTGCCAACGTCTTCGTGTATCTGCTGCGTTACGGCATCCTTGACTGGTCGCCAACCTACCTCAAAGAAGTGAAACACTTTGCTCTGGATAAATCGTCCTGGACATATTTCCTGTATGAATATGCCGGCATCCCCGGCACGCTGCTATGCGGCTGGATGTCCGATAAGGTCTTCAGGGGCAACCGTGGCGCGACCGGCGTGTTCTTTATGATACTGGTGACCATCGCCACCATCGTCTACTGGATGAACCCGGCGGGGAATCCAGCGGTGGACATGGCCTGCATGATCATCATCGGCTTCCTGATTTACGGCCCGGTTATGCTGATTGGCCTGCATGCCCTGGAACTGGCGCCGAAAAAAGCGGCGGGCACCGCGGCGGGATTCACCGGTCTGTTCGGCTACCTCGGCGGTTCGGTGGCAGCCAGCGCCATCGTCGGTTATACCGTCGATTTCTTCGGCTGGGACGGCGGCTTCATGGTGATGATCGGCGGCAGCATACTGGCGGTGATATTGCTGGTGGTGGTGATGTTCAGCGAGAAAAAACACAAAGAGGAATTAGCGAATCGCGCATAATTTTATCTTGTCAGTATTCTTCTGGCGGCGTGTCGTGGACGCCGCCTTTTCTTTCATTATCCGCCTTCATCTCCCCCGTCCGTCATTATCTCAGGAACAGATCACGCAGATACTTCGGCACAGCGCTTTCGGCGTTGGAGCCGATCACTTCGCGGTCCGGCAACAGATTTTTCAGACGCTGATGCGCATTCTCCATGACACAGCCTTTCCCCACCATCGACAACATTTCATAATCATTCATGCCATCGCCGAAGGCGATACACTCTTTCAACGAAAAGCCGATGATTTTCACCACCTGCTCCAACGCATGTCCTTTAGATACGCCGCCCGCCATCACTTCCAGGCAGGTGAGCGCCGAAAAGCTCACATTGACGCGATCGCCCCAGCGCGCATTGATCGCTTCTTCCAGCGGTAACAATTGCTCGTGCGAATCACAGGTAAAGAACACCTTACTGATACCATCCGTTTCCAGCAGACCTGGTTCGAACAATTTGTATTTGAAAACCGACTCGCGGAAAAAACGCTCTTCTTCGGGCCGGATACGGTTCATGAACCAGTCATCGTTGCGGTAGACATGCGTCAGGATATCCGGGCTAGCGTGCATCATGTGATACAGATCATGGGCGATATCCTGATCCAGATTGTGACTGAAAATCAGTTCTCCCTGTGTGTTATGTACCCGCGCCCCGTTAGAGGTGATCATAAACGCGCTGATACCCAGACCATCACGAATTTGCGCCACATCCATATGATGCCGCCCAGTGGCGAACACAAAATGAATTCCTTTTTCGGTCAGCAGCTTGAGCGTTTCTTTGGCATACGGCGATAAGGTATGGTCGGGCGACAGCAGCGTGCCATCTAAATCGGAAGCAACGACATGGTACATAACGATGAGATTTAACCTCTGTGGTGTAAGCGGCGCACGCCGCAAAATTTAATGATAATCGGCAAAATGAGCTAGAATCAGCGCAAATGCCTGAGCACGCAGGTTATCTTTTTCGAACAGGATCTCATGACGCGCGCCCTCGATAACCTGAGGCGCACCGCCCGCGCAAGGGTGACCGGCCTGTGCCAACGCCTGACAAAAGGCATCCTGGCTACGATTGTCCACTACTCGATCTTCCTGCGCCTGCAACAGCAAGATCGGCGTGGTGATATCCGCCGCCCGCGCCAATAACTGTTTACCCGCAATCATCGCTTCACGCACCCAATGATAAGTCGGCCCGCCGACGCGCAACTCCGGGTAATCCGCATAAAACCTGACACTGCGTTGATAGCGTTCACGACTGTGGGTCAACATATTGACCATATAGGGCAAAGGCCGCCACTGTCCGGTGCCAACCGCATAATAGTCACGCATTGCAGGACGTCGCTCCGACCAGTCGAGCACGCGCCACGCCAGCCAATGAGGGATGGGCAAATGGATGCCGCACATCGGCGCGCACAGCGCTGCGGCATCGAATGCTTCCGGCTGACGCGCCAGAAAATGGCCCAGGATCGCGCCGCCCATTGAGTGAGCCAGCGCAAATCGGCGCGTATAGGCTCGCGGCTCGATTTGCTGTTGCCACAGTCGGGCAATGTCATCCACATAATCACTAAAGCGTAATACATGCCCACGATGACTATCATCCAACAGCCGACCGGATCGCCCTTGTCCACGGTGATCCATCATCAACACGTCATAGCCATGATGAAACAGATCGTAAGCCACTTCGCTATATTTTACATAGCTTTCAATGCGGCCAGGAAAAACCGTCACCACATGCTGATGTTGCGGCGCAGAGAAACGAACAAAGCGGATCGGCACATTATCGACGCCGAGGAACTCCCCTTCCTCACGCTGAAGCCAAAAGTTCAGCAACTCTCCGGTAGCAAAGGCAGAAAACTGTGCTTCTCGCGTTAACAGGTTATTGTAATACGGAATCATCACACGTCTCCGGCGCAGACAATAAAGCTAACTGAAAGGCTTTTTGAAATATCAATAACAGCGTATTGTTGCATAAAAAATTTCCAGGAGAAATTTTTAACGTTGCGCAGCAACGGCCTGAAAGGTGGCAGGCAGGACGCGGCCAGCGAAAACAATCAACAGGAAGCATTCGCAATGACCATTGACTGGTGGCTAACCTATTTACTGACAACATTCATTCTCAGCCTCTCTCCGGGTTCCGGCGCCATCAACACCATGAGTACGGGCATCAGCCACGGCTATCGCGGTACGGTCGCGTCAATCTGCGGCTTGCAGGTCGGGCTGTCGATACATATTGTGCTGGTGGGGATTGGGCTGGGCGCACTGCTGGCCAACTCCGTGTTGGCGTTCGATATTCTTAAATGGTTGGGAGCAGCCTATCTCATCTGGCTGGGTATCCAGCAATGGCGCGCCGCCGGCGCGCTGGATCTACATGCGATCGCCAGCGCCATACCGCGTCGCCGGCTGTTTAAACGGGCCGTGCTGGTGAATCTGACCAATCCCAAAAGCATTGTGTTTCTGGCCGCGCTGTTTCCGCAGTTCATCATGCCGCATGAACCGCAAGCCGCGCAGTATCTGGTGTTAGGCATTACAACCGTTGTCGTCGACGTGCTGGTGATGATTGGTTATGCCACGCTAGCCACACGCATTGCAGGCTGGCTGAAAGGCCCGCGTCAAATGCAAACGCTCAACCGGATATTCGGTTCGCTGTTTGTGCTGATCGGCGCGCTGCTGGCTACCGCCAGAAAAACCTGACGCGTTTATTAACGGATTTGATGCCAGCCGGGGTTACCGTCATTACTCGTCGCCGTTATCAACGTGATCGCGGATCATATTCATAAACGGCGCGCCAAAACGCTCAAGTTTGCGATGACCGACGCCATTAATATTCAGCAGTTCACCGGCAGTAATCGGCATCAGTTCGGCCATTTCCAGCAACGTGGCGTCACTGAACACCACATAAGGCGGAATATTGTCTTCATCGGCGATGGATTTACGCAGCTTGCGCAATTTGGCGAATAGCTTGCGATCGTAATTACCGCCGTAGGATTTCTGACTGGCGCGCGGTTTGAGGTTGATCACCCGCGGCACGGCCAACTGCAAAGGCACTTCGCCACGCAGTACCGGACGGGCCGATTCGGTCAACTGTAATGCGGAATGCAAGGCGATATTCTGACTCAGCAAGCCGAGGTGAATCAGTTGGCGCAACACGCTGACCCAATGCTCCTGCGACTTTTCCCGTCCGATGCCGTAAACCGGCAATTTGTCATGACCGAACTCACGGATACGTTGGTTATTCGCCCCGCGCAGCACTTCGACGGTATACCCCATCCCAAAGCGCTGTCCGATTCGATAAACGCAGGAGAGCGCTTTTTGCGCATCGATCAGGGCATCATAGCGCTTCGGCGGATCGAGGCAGATATCGCAGTTACCGCACGCCTGCTGCCGGCCTTCGCCGAAATAGTTCAGCAACACCAGACGGCGGCAGGTTTGCGCTTCGGCAAACGCGCCCATGGCGTTCAACTTATGGCGCTCAATGTCCAGTTGCTGCCCGGCTGGTTTTTCTTCCAGACAACGCCGCAACCAGGCCATATCCGCCGGATCGTAAAACAGCGCCGCTTCCGCCGCCAGCCCGTCGCGCCCGGCGCGCCCGGTTTCCTGATAGTAGGATTCAATATTGCGCGGAATATCAAAATGCACAACGAAGCGCACATTCGGCTTATTGATGCCCATGCCAAACGCCACCGTCGCCACCACCACCTGAAGATCGTCACGCTGGAAGGCTTCCTGCACCTGAGCCCGCCGTTGATTATCCAGTCCGGCATGATAGGCCGCCACACTCAGCCCGCGGCTTTGCAGACGCGCGCTGATATCTTCCACCTTGGCCCGGCTGTTGCAATAAATAATGCCGCTTTTGCCGCGCTGCCCTTGAACGAACAGCCAAAGCTGATCGAGCGGTTTGAATTTCTCCACCAGCGTGTAGCGAATATTGGGGCGGTCGAAACTACTGATCTGAATAAGCGGCGACTGGAGATCAAGCAGCCGGATAATGTCGCGCCGCGTGGTTTCATCCGCCGTCGCGGTCAGCGCAATAACCGGCAGGTGGGGAAAGCGCTGTTTAACCTGCCCCAACGCCCGGTATTCAGGGCGAAAATCATGGCCCCACTGGGAGATGCAGTGCGCTTCATCAACGGCGATCAAGGCTGGCTGCCAGTGAATCAGGTGATCGAGAAAACTGTCTGTCGCCAGACGCTCCGGCGCGATATACAGCAACTTGATTTGTCCGCTGCGGCAACCCGCCATCACCTCAAGCTGCTGCTCACGCGTTTGGGTCGAATTCAGGCAAGCCGCGCTGACGCCATAAGCCTGTAGCTGATCGACCTGATCTTTCATCAGCGAAATAAGGGGAGAAACGACCAGGGTCAGGCCATCCATCACCAACGCGGGGATCTGATAACAGAGCGATTTTCCCCCGCCCGTCGGCATCACGACCAGACAATCCCGCCCACCGATAGTCGCGTTGATGATCGCTTGCTGACCGGGCCGGAATTGTTGGTAGCCAAACGTCTCCCGTAACACCTGAACCGCAAGCGTTTCCTTATTCAATACTTCCGCCGTAGACACGCGTTCCCCAATCCGATGAAATCCAACAGGCGCTATTTTCAGCGCCGTCCGGTAAAACTGCAATGTTTTAAATAGCTGTGCGTCAGGTTATCGCCATACTTGCGCGTCCGTCCGAAAAATTTTCCCTGTTTCTTCAGATGGCGCAAACAACTATGCGAGCAAAAGGCGATGCTATGCGAGCAAAAGACGATGCGAGCAAACCGCCAACCCCAGCGTCTAAAACATGTCGTTTAGCGTGACCCCGATACCGAAGCGCGTCTGACGATGATTGTAATCAATCAGCGATTCGCCATAGCCGCTGAACACTTTGGTATAAAAGCGCACGTGTTGCGTCAATGGATAACTCCAGCCCAGTTCGCCGCCGCCATAACCGCTATTCCAGTTGTAGCGCCCTTCCGCGCTGAATACGCTATCGCCCCAGACATAGCCCACACGCAGACGATAGTGTCCCATGTATTTGGTGATGTCCGGGTTATCATCCTCGCTGTCTGATAAACGGACCCAGGGTTTCAGATCCAGTTGCCAGTTGCCGTTTTGCGCCATAAGACGCGCATAGGCGCGGTTCCAGCTACGTGAAGTAGGCTCAGAACGTCCGTTGGACTGATGATTGAAACCGACTTCAATATCCCGCAGCGTCCAGCCGGCAACGGTGTAGTCTGTCGCCCAACCAACAAAAATCTGCGGTTCATAGTCGGTTTCACGAAACGGCGAGGACTGGCCCCGGTTGGAAAGCTGCCACCATGAGCGCTGGGTGTACGAACCGCCCAACAATGAGTTATCCCCAAAAA
This sequence comes from Brenneria izbisi, assembly GCF_025840185.1. Classification (GTDB taxonomy): domain Bacteria; phylum Pseudomonadota; class Gammaproteobacteria; order Enterobacterales; family Enterobacteriaceae; genus Brenneria; species Brenneria izbisi. Next base: position 69,213 of record NZ_JAMPJU010000006.1, on the reverse strand, counting down.
TCCCGCGCCAGAACGGAAACCCCAGACTAAGCTGGAAATTCACCTCATCCTTGCGCGCGTCATCAGCCCAGTTATCGCTTTGTATCGCGGCTTTATTGATATTGCTGGTATAGGTATACAGCAGATAGTTGCTTTCATAAGGATAGAGAACAAACGGGCTGTCATGATCCTGCAACAAGCTGGCGATAATGCTGCCGCGCACGGCGGGTTGCCCCTTCCCCGGCTCTGTTTTTGTTTCTTCCGCATGAGCGGATGTCGCCAGCAGCGCGACCAACATACCAACAATTTTACGCATTCACTTCTCCCCCAGAGCATTCAAGATCGCTGTCCCGCCGGACAACCAATACCAACACAAACCCGACATTCTACACAGTTCGGCGGTATTTGAACCCGTGTTCGATGCTTTCTCAGTCTTTTCTGCAAAGAAAAGAATGTCCTCTTGCCCGATCGACAGCAAAACACGTCATCGGTTAACCGCTGGGATGAAAACACCCGCTATTTCGAGTAGACTAGAGCCACTCTCACCCGCCTTCTTTATCGAGTCATCCATGAATTCGCAGCAAACCCGCCAGGGGATCTTTTTCGCCCTGGGCGCCTATTTCATTTGGGGAATCGCACCGGTTTACTTTAAGTTGCTCGTGCATGTTCCGCCAGATGAAATCCTGACACACCGCATTATCTGGTCGTTTTTCTTTATGTTGATCCTGCTGACCGTCAGCCGGAAATGGCGCCAGGTGCGTTATGTTTGCCGCAATGTCAAACACCTGCTGTTGCTGGCCCTGACCGCCGTGCTCGTCGGCGGTAACTGGTTACTGTATATCTGGGCGGTCAATAACAATCATCTGCTGGAAGCCAGTCTGGGCTACTTTATCAACCCGCTGGTTAACGTATTGCTGGGAGTGCTGTTTCTGGGTGAGCGCCTGCGCCGTCTGCAATGGATGGCGGTGCTGCTGGCGGTGGTCGGTGTGCTCGTCCAGTTGTGGACTTTCGGTTCACTGCCCATCGTTGCGTTAACGCTGGCCTTCAGTTTTGCGTTATACGGCCTGTTGCGTAAAAAGATCGGGATTGACGGGCAAACCGGCATGTTGATCGAAACCCTGTGGCTGTTGCCGCTGGCGGTTATCTACCTGTTTTTTATCGCCGATAGCCCAAGCAGTCATATGATCGACAACCCGTGGTCGCTGAACCTGCTGCTGATCGCCGCGGGCATGGTCACCACCGTCCCGTTGCTGCTTTTCACCGCCGCCGCGATGCGCCTGCCCCTCTCGACATTAGGCTTTTTCCAATACCTTGGGCCAACCATGATGTTCCTGCTGGCCGTCATGTTGTACGGTGAGCCGATGGGGAGCGACAAACTGATCACGTTTGCCTTTATCTGGAGTGCGCTGGCGCTGTTTATTCTGGATGCGCTGCATACGCAACGTAAGCGACGTCAGGTTCAGGTTACGCCGCATCAGGTACAACACGACGCGAAATAAAGCGCGAGAGTAATGGGCTAAAGAGCAGCGTCGAGAACAGTCGCAACGTCTGCATCGCAATGACAAACGCCATATCGACCCTACTGCCTGCCGCAATAATGGCGATCGAATCCAGCCCGCCGGGGCTGGTCGCCAGATAAGCCGTCAGCAAATCAACCGGCAATATCCGCGTGATCAGCAGCGCCATGCCGCCGCACAGCAACATCAACCCGACGATGGACGCCATCATGTGCGGCAAGGTACGCAAGGCCAGGAAAAATATCGGGCGGGTAAAACACAAACCGACGCTCCAGCCAATGAAAGCATAAGCCAGCGCCAGCAACCATTCCGGCGTCTGTAAATGCATCACCCCGCTGGCGTGCAGAAATGAACCAATAATCATCGGCCCCAACAGCGCGCCGGAAGGAATACGCAGACGCCTTGCCAACCATGCGCCGCCAAACGCGACGCACAATGTCGCGGGGAAACGCCAGTCAAGCGAAGGGAACCATACCAGCATGGCATTGTTTTCGGCAGCGGCGTCTCCCAGGCTGAGGCGCGCGACAAACGCGGCGCTGGCCGTCACCATCAACACGCGCAGATACTGCATAAAAGCCACCAGCCGCACATCCGCGCCAAACTCCCCCGACATGGCGACCATGGCGGAAGCGCCGCCGGGAGACGCGCCCCAGGTGCCGGTCGTTCCCGGTAATTCGCTGAACTTCACCAACAGCCAACCGGAAAGCCCACTGGCGGCAAGCGTAGCCAGCAAAATAAACAGCACCAGCGGCCATTCACTGAGTAACGGACTAAGGATGGAAAATGAGAGACTTTGCGCCACCAGGCAACCCAGCACCGCGTTGCTGCCAGCAAAACATACTGGTGGAATACGGATGGTTGCGCCATTCAACCCCATCACCACGCCAACCAACATGGGGCCGAGCAACAACGCGGCCGGGACATGGCAAACCTGCAACCCGAACCCCAGAATGAGTGAAACCGACAGCAGGACGCCCCATTGCATTAAGGGTGAAACCCTTTTCATGCGCACAACCTGTTTCAACCATAAATCATTATCCGCCATTTTAAACTGATTAGTCAGAGAATGAATATGGCAATTGATGGTGAGATAACGTGCGATGATAACCAATCGGTCTTAAAGTCGGCGCGGGTCGATGTATCGGATGAACATAACGTAATAGCAGCAGTTAGAAAGGATAAAGCGCTCCACAAAAGCGGGAGCGCGACAACTTTCAGATAGCGTTTACAGCCAGTTTTTGCGTTTGAAATAGAGATACGGCGCCAGACCTGCCAGGATCATCAACACAATGGCGCCCGGATAGCCGAATGACCATTTCAGTTCAGGCATAAACTCGAAGTTCATCCCATAACTGGATGCCACCAGCGTCGGCGGCAGAAACACTACCGAAACCACCGAGAAGATTTTAATGATGCGGCTTTGTTCAATGTTAATGAAGCCCATTGCCGCCTGCATCAGGAAGTTAACCTTCTGAAACAACGATTCATTATGGGGCAACAGGGATTCGATATCGCGCAGGATTTCGCGCGCCTGCTCAAGTTGACCGGATGGCAAACGCGCCTTGCGAACCAGAAAGTTCAACGCACGCTGCGTATCCATCAGGCACAGACGAACTTTCCAGCCCACATCTTCCAGTTCCGCCAGCGTGGAAAGCGCGTCATCGTACTCCTCGCCCTGACGACCTTCCATAATGACGCGGCTCAATGATTCCAGATCGCTATAGATGTTCTCGATTTCATCCGCCAACTGCTCAATTTTGGTTTCGAATAAATCCAGCAGCAGTTCATACGCATTGCCATCGACCAGCGTTTGATTGCGCGCCCGCATCCGATACAAACGAAAGGCGGGCAGTTCGCGTTCGCGCAGCGTATATAAGCGACCATCACGGATGGTGAACGCCACAGTCGCGTTGCCGGCATGATCTTCCGCGTCTTCAAAGAAGAAGAAGGAGTGAATGTGCAACCCGTCCTCGTCTTCGAAGAAACGCGCCGACGCTTCAATATCTTCCAGTTCTGGCCGGGTAGCCAGACTTTGCCCCAGTTCGTTTTGTACTTTATCTCGCTCATCATCGTCAGGCTCGATCAGATCGACCCACACGGATGAAGTGAGATCATCGGAGTCATCCAGTTCCAGACGAGATAAACGGCAGTGATCCAGTTTAAATGCGCTTAGCATAGGCCATAGCTCCCATTTCAGTAACAGAGATGGACAACGCGATTGAAGCACAGAAACAGAGGTGAAAACGTCACCGGCAGGTTTCAGTCCGTTCGACGGATCTGACTCGTCGCGACATGAATAGTATCGCTGACAACCACGAAGGCTATCAGCAGGAGATAGCCTTAGAAGTTGTACCTAATGAGCAGGTTTATGAGCCAGCATCGACTGGGTGTGTCCAAGGCGTAGGTCCTCCGGGAATGATGATGCGCGCATGTTACGCCGAGATGAAAAAGGCTGTCAACTTTAAAACCGCCGTTAAAACCCGCTGTCGCCGATTGAATAAATTTTCTGGTTTTATCCCTCAGATATGGGTGATGCACAACGCTATGATTTAATCAAATATGATTATCTCAATCACGATACTCTTCATCTAACCGACGAGCAGTTGATAGTAGTAAAGTCTGAGGTATTCAACGAAATGTTCATGATTTCATAAGCTAAAAACAGGATTTACGCCAGATGTTAAAAACAAAAAAATTTTTACCCTCTTTTTTATTCTATGGTTACTCAATTATGTGTGTTTTTTTAATCTATGCATTCTCCACAATAGAATATGAGTGGATGATCGATGATAGGGAGATCAAAAGTCTTTGCGAAGTTCCTAAAGGCGATGGCGATGGATTTTTCTTCTTCATTATTTTTCCTTTATTTATTCCATTTTTTTTCGTAAAAAAGAATAAAATCAGAATAATAACTTTATTTATTATAGCATTATATTATATATGGCGATTTTTAATACGATTTCATACTTGTCAATTAACCTTTTATTTCGAAGAATAAAGAAATATAAACGCCACTCTCAGGCTATTTAATAAAGAAAGCTGTTCGAAAATTCTCCGCAATTATGAAAAGAGATGAAATACGCCGCATGCGGGAAAACCGATTAAGGACATCTTTCATTTTCAGGCTCGTCTGACAGTAATGTAGATATTATTTCCCATAAGCTTTCCCTCGTTTTTTTTACAGTAGTCACGACTTTGGAAGATACCAATTTAATATATCACACCGCTTCAAGCCTGGCGTAAGCCGCAACCAGCCATTTAATTCCCTGTCCCTGAAACGCCACCTGAATCCGGCTGTGGTCGCCGCTGCCTTCCAGATTGACGATGGTGCCTTCGCCAAATTTGGTGTGACGAACCCGTTGTCCCAGCGTATAGCCACTGTCATTCTGGCTGACGGGCGTACCCAGCCGCTGATGATTAACCGGACGCGATACGCTGGCCCGCAGACGGACTTCCTCAACGCATTCCGCCGGCAATTCACCCACAAAACGCGAAGGACGATGATAAGCTTCCTTGCCGTACAAACGCCGGGATTCCGCATAGGTCAACGTCAGTTTTTGCATGGCGCGCGTCACGCCCACATAGGCCAGACGGCGCTCCTCTTCCAGCCGACCGCCTTCATCCAGCGACATCTGGCTGGGGAACATGCCCTCTTCCATCCCGACGATGAAAACCTGCGGAAATTCCAGTCCTTTCGCCGAGTGCAGCGTCATCAGTTGCACCGCATCCTGATTGGCGTCCGCCTGTCCTTCCCCCGCTTCCAACGCCGCGTGCGATAAGAAAGCCTGTAACGGCATCAGATCCTGATCTTCATCCTGATAACTGAACTGCCGTGTGGCAGTGACCAGTTCTTCGAGGTTTTCTATGCGCGCCTGGCCTTTCTCCCCTTTCTCCTGCTCGTACATGCTCCACAGACCGGAATCTTTAATCACCCGGTCAGTCTGTACATGCAACGGCAGTTCAGCGGTTTCATAGGCCAGCGCATCAATCAGTTCCACAAAGCGCTGTAGCGATGCGCTGGCGCGTCCCGCCAACGCCTTGTCCTGCAATAACGCGCGCGTTGACTGCCACAGCGTCAACTGCCTGTCGCGCGCGGTTTGGCGCACCACATCCAGCGTTCTGTCGCCGACGCCGCGCGTCGGAGTATTCACCACCCGCTCGAATGCCGCATCGTCATTCCGGTTGGCGATCAAGCGCAGATAGGCCAACGCATCTTTAATTTCCTGACGTTCAAAGAACCGCATGCCGCCGTAGATGCGATATGGCATGCTTTGTTGCAACAGCGCTTCTTCCAGCACACGCGACTGGGCGTTGCTGCGGTATAAAATGGCGTTGTCGTTCAACGATCCGCCATTTTCCTGCCAGACTTTGATGCGGTTGACGACGAACCGGGCTTCGTCCAGTTCATTAAACGCGCAATAGAGTGAAATCGGCTCGCCTTCCACGCCGTCCGTCCACAAATTTTTCCCCAGACGTCCGCCGTTGTGCGCAATCAGCGCATTGGCCGCTTTCAGGATATTGCTGGTCGAACGGTAATTTTGCTCCAGCCGAATCGTCTCGGCGCCGGCAAAGTCTTTCAGGAACAACTGGATATTTTCGACCTGCGCGCCGCGCCAGCCATAGATAGACTGATCGTCATCGCCCACGATCATCACTTTGGCGCTGTCGCCCGCCAGCATACGGATCCACGCATACTGGATACGGTTGGTGTCCTGAAACTCATCCACCAGAATATTGGTGAAGCGTTCGCGATAGTGGTTCAGCACATGCGGCTTGTTCAACCACAATTCATGCGCACGCAGCAGCAACTCGGCAAAATCCACCAGTCCGGCGCGATCACAGGCTTCCTGATAAGCCTGATACACCCGCTGCCAGGTTTGTTCGATAGGGTTGCCATAGCTTTCAATATGTTGAGGACGCAGCCCTTCGTCTTTTTTGCCGTTGATGTACCACATGGCCTGACGCGGCGGCCACTGTTTCTCATCCAGATTCAGCGCACGTATCAGACGCTTGAGCAACCGGAGTTGATCATCGCTATCCAGGATCTGAAAATCCTGCGGCAGCCCGGCATCCGTATGATGCGCGCGCAGCAAACGATGGGCCAGGCCATGAAAAGTGCCGATCCACATTCCACCCTGGCTGGTGCCGATCAGGTGATCGATGCGATGACGCATTTCCGCCGCGGCTTTGTTGGTGAAAGTCACCGCCATAATGGAATAAGGCGAACAGTTTTCAACGGCCAGCAACCAGGCGATACGGTGCACCAATACCCTGGTTTTGCCGCTGCCCGCCCCGGCCAGCACCAATACATTGCCGCGTGGCGCGGCTACCGCATCACGTTGTTTGTCGTTGAGGCCATCGAGCAGTTCAGAAACGTCCATAGATACCGGTTATCCGTTGGCGGGAAGGGGTGTCATCATCAGGAGGACACCTTTCCACTGGTGATTTATACAGTTTGATAAAATGATTATAACAATGCTGTCAGCGATGCCAACCGTGAAATTTCAATATGCGGCAACAGCCGGGCGTCATCAATCCGCATCAGATTGCCTGCGCGCAGATTGATCCAGCACGCCTGCATGCCAACGCGTACCGCGCCAGCGACATCGGCGGTGAGATCATCGCCCACATGCAAAACCTGATGCACAGGCAAATCGAGTTTTTCCGCGGCCAGATGATACATATCCTCAAACGGCTTTGCGCGCCCGTCGGGGCCGGCGCGGAGAATAAACCTGAAATAGCGATCCAACCCAAATCGATGCGGTTCGGCGTTGCCATTGGTGATCGCCGCCAACGGCACATGTTCAGCCAACGCGGACAGCGCACGGTGCGTCTCATCCGTCACCTCGATTCGGCTGCGCCAGCGGGCGAAATCCGCCATCGCTTCTCTCGCGCCTGCCGCCGCCTGCGTTGCACTCAGGCCCGCATTCAACATCACCTGTTCAACCGTGCGCAGACGCCATTGGGTGGCGTCATGATAAATCTCCGGCTCCCGCGCCCGCAGTTCATCGCGCAGACGATGGAAATCCTCTGCCTGAAAATCGCCTAACGCGGGGTGATACTGTTGGAGAAAGTTCACCGACTCCCGCTCAGTTCGCCGTATCACCTCATAATTGTCGTACAGCGTGTCATCCAAATCGAACGTGATTGCGCGGATTCGACCCAGAGGCCGGTAAAAATGCATCAGGTTTTTCCTCGTTTGGCGCGTGGATGCGCTGCGTCATATACCGACGCTAAATGCTGAAAGTCCAGATGGGTATAAATCTGTGTTGTTGACAGGTTGGCATGCCCCAGCAATTCCTGAACCGCACGCAAATCGCCGCTGGATTCCAGCATGTGAGTGGCAAAAGAGTGTCGCAGTTTGTGCGGATGAACGTGGCTGCTGATGCCTTGTTTCACGCCCCATTCGGCAAAGCGCTTCTGCACATTGCGCATGGAAATACGTCGCCCCTGGTTGGAAACAAAAATAGCGTCGTCCTGCGGTCCGAACAGTTCGCGCTGCGCCAGCCACTGTTCCAGCCAGGTAACCGCCATTTTTCCTATCGGCAATTTACGTTCTTTGCTGCCTTTGCCCACCACCCAGACTTCGCCCGTATCAAGATTAACGTGCTGACAGTCCATACCCACCAGTTCAGCCAGACGCAAGCCGGCTCCGTACATCACTTCCAGCATCGCCCGATCGCGCACCGCCAGCGGATCGTTCAGATCAATATCCAGCAGACGATCTATCTCATCGACATCCATATTTTTGGGCAGATGACGACCGGCTCGCGGTGTAGAAACCCCTTTGGCCGGATTCGCGCCCAGCGCGCCGCGCGATACCATCCAATCAAGAAAGCTGCGCAATGCCGATAAACGCTGCGCCAGACTTGCCGCCTGCAACCCTTCTCGCTTGCTGCGGGAAACCACGGCGCGTACGCCCGCCGCATCCAGTTTTTTCCATTCCGTCACGCCGATAGCCGACACCATCGTGATGATCGCGGCCAACTGGCGGGCATAACTGATTTGCGTCAGCGGACTTAATTGACGCTCCACTTTCAGATACCGCAGGAAATCATCGACGCCGGATTGCAGCGCGCCACACTCTGAAGGTCGATCCGGCTGGCTCATATCCGCTCAACCCAGCGCTCCAGCATGGCGGGCAACATGGTCGCCAGTTGCTGCAACAGCACGGTTCCCATACCATCCTGATAATGATGCGTGTCACGGCTACTGAAGATCAGCAACCCTAAATCATGGCTTTCACCCATTAAGGATAACGCGACCGATCCTACCTGTTTGGCCTGCGGCAACAGCATCAGCAATTCGGGGCCGTTCAGGTTGCCCAGATAATGGTTGGAATGACCGAAACGTTGAATACGCAACGGTTCAAATAACGTTCGGTTCAGCGCCAGATGCGTGAAATCGGAAGGGGCGCCAATACGCCATTTATCACTGAACAGGCGAACGGATGCGCCGGTCAAGCCCAGCTTGCGCGCCCAGCGCTGAAGCCGGTCGAGCATATCCAGCAGGCTATCGGCAGAGGTCAGTTCAGTTTGCAGGCTGAGCAGCCGCTTGAACAGCACCTCGTTCGCCTTCGCTTGTTCCATCAGCAAGGTGATTTCTTCTTCAAGCTGTGTAATGTGATTCCGTTGACGAGCAAGCTGCCATTCGACCAACGATACCGTTCCTCTGACGGGATGCGGGATCTGCATCTGCTCGGTAGGACGGGCATTGCGGATAAAAAAATCAGGATTCTGTTGCAGGAACTGCAAAACCATCTCGTCACTGAGTGCGATTTGGCGCTCTGCCTGCTCCTCGACATTCTTCATAAATGAATAAATCCATCGTAAACATGCGTTGCAGGACCGGTCATAAACAACGGATGCCCCGGACCGTCCCAATGAATATCCAGATCACCGCCTGGCAGCGTCACCCGCACCTGCGAAGCCAGCAACCCTTGCTGTACCCCAACGGCCACAGCAGCACAGGCGCCGCTGCCGCATGCCTGCGTTTCGCCCGCGCCACGTTCATAAACCCGCAGACGAACCGTATGACGATCGATAACCTGCATAAAACCGATATTAGCACGTTCTGGAAAACGCTCATGGCTTTCCAGCAACGGTCCGATCACTTCCACATTCGCGCTATTCACATCATCGACCGGGATCACGCAATGCGGATTTCCCATGGAGACGACGCCGCACAGTATGGTGTGCTCTGCGGCGCGCATAATATAGGTTTTTTCCGCCTTGACCGCCCGAAACGGCACTTGCTGCGGCTCAAAATTGGGTTCGCCCATATTGACCCGTACCAGTTCGTCATCGGTGACGGAGAGGATCATGCGCCCGGTCTGGGTGCTGACCGCGATATCGCGCTTATTGGTCAACCCTTTCAAGCGGACAAAACGGGCAAAACAGCGTGCGCCGTTGCCGCATTGGGCGACTTCGCTGCCGTCGGCATTGAAAATACGATAATGGAAGTCCAGTTCAGGATCGTAAGGGGGCTCCACCACCAGCAATTGATCGAAACCGACGCCGCAATGCCGGTCCGCCAAACGACGGATCAATTCGGGGGAAAAATAAACATTCTGCGTGACTGCATCAACAACCATGAAATCGTTGCCTAAGCCGTGCATTTTAGCGAACTGCATTATCCTGACTCCGCTGGCTTAACCGGGCGCGGTAAAAACGCTATCGTGACCTGTTATACAATAATGATAGAAACACATCGTCACGCACTAACGTTGCACGGGAACATTTTGATGTGATGCCTGATTCGCATTCTGCTCGGCGCCTGTCGATGCGGCCTTCTGTTCGGGGGGCATATACAGCGGCCCTTTTAGGCCGCACCCGAACAGGCTTAGTAACGATAACGCCAGAAAAAACCGACGAAATACTTTTTTCATAACATTAAGACCTGTAATTCCTACTCGTATGCTCTCTATAATCGCAGGTGGATCATGAAAATCAATAGGAATCGAAAATGAACGATAGCGAGTTCCATCAATTAGCCGACAAATTGATGCTTCAGTTGGAAGAAACGCTGGATCAGTTTGCCGGCGATGCCGATATCGATTATGAAACCAACGGGGGCGTGATGACGTTACGTTTTGAAAACGGCAGCAAAATCGTGATTAACCGTCAGGAACCGATGCATCAGGTCTGGCTGGCGACCAAAACTAACGGCTATCACTTCAATTATCAGGCAGGTCGCTGGATATGCGATCGCCGCGGCGATGATTTTATGGCATTGCTGTCCGCCGCCTGTTCCGAGCAGGCAGGCGAAGACGTTCACTTCGCATAATACCGTCAGACTTTTGCGGTTAACCGCGCCAGGTACGCACCAGCAGAAGCACCATCAGCAACAGCACAGCGATGCCGAACATATTCACCAGCGGCCAGCCGCTGGTAAGCGCCATCATACTTCCCGCCGACAGCGACGCCAGTGCATTGGGGATCGCGATAGCCAGTGAGTTGATCCCTTGTAACCGGGATTTATGCACGGAATGGGTAAAGGTATTCAACATAAACGTACCGCCGTTGTACATGAACGCCCAGCCGATGCCGTACATTATCAACGCCCCCAGGAAATGCCAGAACGTCACGCCGCTTAACGCGACAACAATACCGATCACGTTGCAGAGAATACCGGTGACGATCACCTGCGTCGCGCTCATCCGTTTTGCCAACACCACCAGCAGCAACGCCGGGGCATACATCGCCACAAAATGCCACTGCAATGCCGTCGCGCTGTTATCCACCGAAAAGTGGTGCTGATGCATGGCGAGCGGTGCTGAATTCATCAGTAGCGTCATCACCACAAAACCGACCGTGCAACTGACCGTTCCCAACATAAACGCACGGCTTTTCAGAATGGAGGACAACGACGCCTCTTCCTTGTGCGTTGCCGCGACCGGCGCCGGACTGGGTAATTTCAGACCCAACAGCAATAGCGCCGTGAACGTACAAATAACCGCCCCGGCAATAAAGCTGCCAAAAAAAGGATACGGCGACCACAAGTAAGCGGATTGGCTGGCGGCGAAAGGTCCGAGAAAACCGCCCAGGATCCCGCCGCTGATAACCCATGAAATCGCACTGCTTTTTTGCTGGTGATCTGTAAAGATTTCCGCCGCCGCAAAACGATAATACTGGTTGAACGCGCAGGACATGCCCAGCACAAAGGTGGAAAACACAAACAGGGCAAAGCTGTTCAACACTATCGCCCACGCCGCCAGCAACGAACCCGTCACCCCCAGCAAGGCGCCGAAGATAAAGGCGTTGCGTCTGCCATATTTCGCCATCAGGGAAGAAACCGAGTAAATCATCAGCGTGGCGCCGCAGACTGTTGACGTAATTGGCAGCGTCGTCAACAGCGGAACCGGCGTCATCAGAACACCGACTAAGGTGGAAGAAAGGGTTATCAGCGAAATGATACTGCCCGTCAACCCCTGACCTAACGCAAGTAATATCAGATTGTTGCGTGATAATGCATCCATAGTGGAGTCCTTTTCTCAATAGAGCGAAAAAAATAAAGCCAGATCTGGCGAATAATGTCAGGGAATAGAAAACTAAAGTATCTGTAAGCGCTGCTTCATGACCATTGATTGACCCTCTGCGGCAGGCGTAATACACAAATGCGACAGCGCGCTGCTGCGGAAAGGGATCACCTGAGTTCGGCCATCCAGTTGTACAATCTGATAAAACTGCGGCAGATTAAAATTAATAAAGCTTGATCCATAGGTAAAGCGATCGTGAGAAGACGAATAGAACCGGCTGACGTCACGCACCAGTTCTTCTTTGCTGCCTTCACAGTGGTGGTACACTTCAACCCGGTTGGACTCATCCAGAATATAGATATTAAAGCCCCGATTTTCCTCCAGATCTTCAAAAAAGAACTGGATAATCCCTTCACTGGCGACGCCATCCACCACCGGGGGCAGATGCACATGGTTGGTTTCCACCTGCACAGGCTGACCTTGCAGTTTATTGTTGGAGATCGCGCCATAAAACTCAACGGCGTTTTCCAGCTTCTGCACGGAGACGCTCAGCCGTTCAAAGAACAACCCCCAGGTTTGTCCGGCCACTTTTACCGCTTTGAAGCGACTAGGCTCCTGACGTGTGCTGGTCAGGCGCAGTTCAATACATTCCGATACCAGTTGCTGTACGCGGGTACGAATCAGGCCGCGTAAATGCTGACTATAACAGAAGACTTCCAGCGATTCCGGCAACGCGGCATCCTGATGCATCTTGCCCAAAATGGTTTTCAGCGCTTCCAGTACCGCCTGCTCGCCGCTGAAATGCAGAGTACGCACTTCATTCCAGGAGTTGCGATACAGCAAATCGATACTTCCCACCAGACATTGCTGCTGCTGACCGAAACTGAAAACATCCAGTTGGCGGAAATCAAAATGCACCACCTGATTACGGAACGCGGCGGTGGGATCATGTTCCAGATTGACGATGATCGCCAGATGACGGATCTCGCACGGACTGTAGAGCGCTTTCGGCGTCGGCGCAGGCAGGCGCAGCGGGAAATGACTTGAGACATCGGCCACCAGCGCCTGCAAGCGGGTGATATCGCACAGTTCGCTGCCTTTGATGTACAAGCGCGTCGCAGGCGTCAGCAAGCCGTTAAAGTAGGCCCAGGCCACCAGCTTGTTCAGATAGCGGTTATACTCCAGCGGCTGATGGCTGATGATGGCGTCCATGGACGGCGCTTGATTGTACAGATACCAGCCGGTACGGTTGGCACGTCCGGCAGGCACATAAATAAAAGTCAGATTCGGCTCGGATAAATCAGGCGAAATCTGCGGATTCAACAGCGTCACTTTGCCCGGCAAGGCTTCAAATGCGGCATAGAGCTTACGGGTGAGAACGCCGATATCCTGCGGGCTGGCGCTCACGCTCAGATTGTTACGGCGGGCAAAGCGAATCAGGTTGCGATAAGTCTGCATCATCGCGTCAAGCAGTTCATTATGAGCTTCACGCACACGCTCGATTTTCCAGTTGGCGCGATTATCCAGCATCGCCAGATACTCAGGGCTCCAGTCCCACTCCTGCACCAGTTGGCTCAGGATTTGACGGCGCCAGCCTACACAGGCGCGCTCCCTGGATAATTTTTCACACACTTTCAGATAGAAGCAGCGACGAGCCAGATCCAGGCGGGTTGGATCGTTAATCGCCGTCAGATAACGGGTAACCCGTTCCAGCATCATGCAGTAGGGATCCAGACCGAAAGAAACGATCTCGCCTTTATGCAGACGCGCTTTGATATCCATTGAAAGCAGGTGCGTATCGGGATATTCCCAGGAATAGGCTTCCAGCAGCAGCGTTTTCAACACTGCCTTATAGGGGGAATCGATACTTTTATACAACTGCCACAGGCTGGCGCCGAAATACTCTTCCGCAGAGAGCGTACTCAACCCGCCCAGATCCAGCCACTCGTTCGGCGCCAGGGCGCTTTGAGCGTACAGCGACAGCACGTATTCGTCGTAGTTTGACTCTTCTTCAACCGGCACCATATTCCATAGAATACGCTTACCCGCCATACGCACCGCAGTACGATAAAACTCATCCAGCAACAGGATATGTTGTGTGGAACCGCAATCCTCACCGCCGAGGCTGCCGCTTTCATTATGGCGGAAGCGGTTTTCATCCATCAGGAAGAAACTGACATCCACGTCTTGCGCGGCCGCCCACTGTTCCAGCAGCGTACATTTCTGCTGTAATCGGGAACGCTCTTCATTATCGAGCCAGGACTGATGACAAACCCAGATATCCAGATCAGAACTGCAACTCTGACCAATGGAAGCAGTGCTGCCCATTGAGTAGACGCCAGTGATCGGCAACTCGCCTTGCTCATGCGAATCCGCCAACTGGCCCCATTTTAATTCGATGTTATCCAGGTAACGCTGTTGTTTTTCATCAGGCGTGTAAAAACAGATACCGTGCGGAACCTTGCCTTCAAGGTAGCCTGGCATCAACGGGTGATGATGATGTAATAAGATCGGCAGAAGACTGTAGACCTGCTGAAAAGCGGGCTTCATTGCTTCCAGAGCGCGATCGACCCGCAGTTGGTTGATCGCATCCAGTCTTTGCTTCAAAGTCTCGATATAGAAGTACAAGACGTTTCGCCTGATGATTATCCCAGTGCCTAGAAAAAACCCCGTATTCCAAATCTGCCGATGATGAAATTATAAGAATGTTTGGCAAAATATTGCTGGAAACGTGATCAATTTAACACCTTGCTGATTGAGCGTAAAGAAAGTAAAGAAAGGTAGACTTATTTATCTTGCTTTTATTACGTTTTTTCCGTTGCCCGAACCAGCCCGATCTTTCATCTCCACCTCTCTGCGTCTCGCCTGTCCCTTTAAAGACGTACCGGCCATGTCCGTAACCTGACACTTGCGCACCATCAATGATACGATGGTGGAAAATGATAAAAACGGTATCAAGCATGGTAGACAACATTATCAGAATTGCGACCCGACAAAGCCCGCTCGCCCTGTGGCAAGCACGATATGTGCAACAACGTCTGACGCAATTCCATCCCCAACTTCAGGTCGAATTGGTCCCTATGGTGACCCGAGGCGACGTCATTCTGGATACCCCGCTGGCGAAGGTGGGCGGTAAGGGTTTGTTTGTTAAAGAATTGGAGTTGGCGCTGCTGGCGGGCCGCGCCGATATTGCCGTTCACTCCATGAAAGATGTGCCGGTCGAATTCCCTGACGGCCTCGGACTGGTCACCATCTGTGAACGCGACGACCCGCGTGACGCTTTCGTTTCCAATCACTATGCCAGCCTCGATCAATTACCCGCCGGCAGTTGCGTAGGCACGTCCAGCCTGCGCCGCCAGTGCCAGTTGCGAGCCAGACGGCCTGATCTGATCATTCGGGATTTACGCGGCAATGTCGGTACGCGCTTGTCAAAACTGGACAACGGCGAATACGACGCCATTATTCTGGCAGTGGCGGGCCTGAAACGTCTGAAGCTGGAAGATCGCATCCGCTGCGCGCTCAGCCCGGAAGAATCATTGCCTGCCGTCGGACAAGGAGCGATCGGCATTGAATGCCGGTTAAATGACGAACGTACCCGGCAATTGCTCGCCCCGTTGAACCACGCCGCCACCGCCGCCCGCGTGCAGGCGGAACGGGCGATGAATCTCCGTCTGGAAGGCGGGTGTCAGGTGCCTATCGGCAGTTACGCCGAATTAAAAGATGACACCTTGTGGCTGCGCGCGCTGGTCGGCGCCCCGGATGGCAGCCGGATTATCGTCGGTGAATGTACTGGCAACATCGCGGATGCCGCGCAAATCGGCACCTCGCTGGCGGAAGCGTTGTTAGCGAAAGGCGCCCGCAAAATCCTTCAATCCGTCTATCAGGAAACGTCCTCATCATGACCATTCTGGTGACCCGTCCGTCACCGGCTGGCGAGCAACTGGTGACCCGATTGCGAAAACTGGGCTACAGCGCCTGGCACAGCCCGTTGATTGAGTTTTCACCGGGCCATGAATTGAACCAGTTACCGACTCGGCTGGCCGCGTTGCAGCCCGGCGACATGGTGTTTGCACTCTCACAGCATGCGATAAATTATGCCGATCCGCTGCTGACCAGAACAGGCAATGGCTGGCCTTCCACGCTAATCTACTATGCTATTGGCAGGACAACCGCACTGACGTTGCACAAAGTCAGCGCACAGCCTGTTTCCTATCCTCAGGATAGAGAAACCAGCGAAACATTGTTGCAACTTCCCGAACTTCAGCATGTTAATGGTAAACAAGCGCTATTATTACGAGGTAACGGCGGCAGGGAACTGCTTGGCGCCACTCTCACCGAACGGGGCGCCAGCGTGATTTACTGTGAATGTTATCAACGCCGCGCCATACATTACGACAGGCTGGAACAGAGTCGTCACTGGCAACAGGCTGGCATTGACAGGCTAGTGATCACCAGCGGAGAAATGCTACAACAGATCTATAATTTAGTTCCTGATTACTATCGGACTTCCTGGTTACTCGGATGTCAGGTGATAGTGGTCAGTGAACGCCTGGCAACGCAGGCGCGTCAGCTTGGCTGGCGCCATGTTCGAGTAGCCGATAACGCCGACAACGATGCGCTCGTGCGCGCACTACAATAAACCTGATCATGGGATGTACCATTATGACGGAACACAATACCCCGACAGCCCCGTCCGAAGAGGTGACAGAGCGGGTTGACCCCGCTCATCAGCCACAGGAGCCCGCACCGCAACCGCCCAAACGGACAGGCGCCCTGCTGGGGGCTATCGCGATTATTATTGCGCTGGCGCTGAGCGGCGGACTTTACTATTACAGCCAGCAGCAAGCCCAACAAGCGTCTGCCGCCATTGTGCGGCTGGAATCCCGGTTAAGCTCGCTACAACAAGAGCAACAGCAGGAACGCCAGCAACGGCAAGATGCGCAGCAGCAACATGCCAAAGCGCAGGATGAGGCCGAACAGCGTCTTAACGCCTTAACGCGTCAGTCGGATGAACTGCGTGAAAAGCTGGCGGCATTGTCCGATCACGACACCAACACCTGGTTGCTGGCGCAATCTGATTTTCTGGTAAAAATGGCCGCCCGAAAGCTATGGAGTGATAAAGACGTCGCCACAGCCGGCGCGTTACTGAAAAGCGCGGATAACAGTCTGGCGGAAATGAACGATCCGAGCCTGATTGAAGTTCGCCGCGCGCTGACCAATGACATCAGTGCGCTGGCTGGCGTCAGTCAAATCGATTTCGACGGTATCATTCTCAAAGTGAACCAATTGACCGATCAGATAGATAACTTGCGTCTGGCCGATAACGATATCGACGAAGCGCCGATGGATGAAAATAGCACGGAGTTATCCGCCTCGCTCAGCGAATGGCGGCAGAACCTCAGCAAAAGCTGGCGCAACTTTCTGACCGACTTCATTACTATTCGCCGCCGGGACAGCGCGGCGGAACCACTGTTAGCCCCCAGCCAGGATGTGTATTTGCGTGAGAATATCCGTTCGCGCCTGCTGGTTGCGGCGCAGGCGATACCGCGTCATCAGAATGAAGTGTATAAACAATCCCTGGAAACCGCCGCTACATGGGTAAGAGCCTATTTCGACACTACAGACCCAACGACTCAGGTCTTTCTGGATCAGCTTGATGAACTGAGCCAACAATCGATCTCGATGGATGTGCCCGCCGAATTGCAAAGTCAGCCGTTGCTGGAAAAACTGATGCAGACCAGAGTTCGTAACTTGCTGGCACAGACGCCGGCGATACAGCAGGAGGGCTGAACATGTTGAGAGTCTTGTTGCTGTTTCTACTGCTGATTGCAGGCGTGGTGCTCGGCCCGATAGTGGCCGGTCATCAAGGCTATGTGCTGATTCAAACGGACAACTACAACATTGAAACCAGCGTGACCGGTCTGGTGATTATGCTGGTGTTGCTGTTTCTGATCCTGCTGGCCGTCGAATGGATTATCCGTCGCGTTTTTCGTACCGGAGCGCGCACCCGGGGCTGGTTCCTTGGCCGTAAGCGCAACCGAGCCAGAAAACAGACCAAAGCGGCGTTGCTCAAACTGGCCGAAGGAGATTATCGACAGGTTGAGAAATTAATGACGCGCAATGCCGATCATGCCGAACAGCCTGTGGTCAATTACCTGCTGGCGGCGGAAGCCGCGCAACAGCGCGGTGATGAATTCCGCACCAAGCAATATCTGGAACGCGCGGCGGAAATTGCCGATAGCGACCCGCTACCAGTGGATATTACCCGCGTGCGCATTCAGTTGGCGCGCCATGAAGATCATGCCGCGCGTCATGGCGTCGACCGCCTGCTGGAAGTCGCCCCTCGTCATCCCGAAGTCTTGCGTCTGGCTGAACAGGCGTTTTTGCGCACTCATGCTTACAGCGCGTTATTGGATATTCTGCCCGCCATGCGCAAACTGCCTTCTTATGACGAAGAGCATGTCCGGCAACTGCAACAGCAGGCTTACATCGGCCTGATGGATCACGCCATGGCGGATGGCGGCAATGAAGGACTGAAGCAATGGTGGAACAGCCAAAGTCGTAAAGTTCGTCATGAAGTGCCTTTACAGGTGGCGATGGTCGAACATTTGATTGAATGCGACGACCACGATACCGCGCAGAAAATTATTCTTGATGGGCTCAAGCGCCAGTATGACGAACGTCTGATCCTGTTGATGCCGCGTCTTAAAGCGGGCAACCCGGACCAACTGGAAAAAATGCTGCGTCAGCACATCAAGCAGCACGGCGCTACGCCACTGCTGAACAGTACGCTGGGGCAATTGTTGATGAAACATGGCGAGTGGCAACAGGCCAGCAATGCTTTCCGGGACGCGCTGGAACAACGCCCGGATGCGTATGACTACGCTTGGCGCGCGGATGCGCTTGATCGACTTCATTTACCGGAGGAAGCCGCTCAAATGCGCAGAGAAGGTTTGCTGCTGACGTTACAGCAGCCTTCGGCAGAGTAAACGCGATGGGGCGTCGATAGGGGCGCCCCATTATCCTGAATTGTCTCAATTTCTCCCCCGCCCCTTGATTTACCCGCATTGCCCTCAATGTATGACCGTGAAAGCGCTCTTATCCCGTCTGCTATGCTTTGACGGTAAGTGAATATTCATGGTTCAAAAGCGAATGTCAGGCCACTGGCATGTATTGATCGCGCTGCCGTTACAAAACCTGTCACGACGAATCCAACATACCAGGAGTAAAAGATGAAGATATTGATGGTGTTAACCTCACATGATCAGTTGGGCGATACCGGCAAGAAAACGGGTTTCTGGTTGGAGGAATTCGCTGCGCCTTATTATGCGTTTAAAGATGCCGGCGCCGTTATCACGCTGGCTTCACCACAAGGCGGGCAACCGCCGCTCGATCCCAAAAGCGACGAACCGGATGCCCAGACCGAGGACACCGATCGTTTTAAACAAGATGCCGAAGCACAAGCGGCACTGGCCTCAACAAAACGGTTATCTGAGGTCAAAGAAGCGGACTTCGATGCCGTCTTCTACCCTGGCGGTCACGGTCCGTTGTGGGATTTGGCCGAAGATCGTCACTCCATCGCCTTGATCGAAGCGTTCTCTCAGGCCGGTAAACCCATCGGGGTGGTTTGCCATGCGCCGGGCGTGTTGCGTCATGTCCGTGGCGCCGATGGCGACTCGCTGGTCAAAGGCCGCAAGGTCACTGGCTTCTCCAATACCGAAGAAGATGCCGTGCAGTTGACGAATATTGTGCCGTTTCTGGTTGAGGACGAACTTAAACAAAAAGGCGGGCTCTACGAGAAAGGCGCGGACTGGCAGCCCTATGTGGTGACTGACGGCTTGTTGGTGACGGGGCAAAATCCTGCCAGTTCCGCACCGGTCGCCACCGAATTGCTGAAACTATTGGCCTGAATCGTTCCCGGTCATACTCTGGCGGCACTGAAACAATATTCAGTGCCGTTTTTATTTATGGCGAAAAAAAACGCTTATCAATAAATGATAAGCGTTAAAAAAATCAGGTCTGTAAGACTACAGTATGGCGCCTCACTCAACGTTAGTCCGGGAAAATCCGATGAAAAGACCTCTTCATCTGGCGTTGGACGATAGGCGCCTTAAATTGGCTCTGCGTCATTCCCAGGATTATGAAGCCGAAGCAAACATAGAAGGTGGAATGAGCATCTACGCTTATATTTAAGCACAAAATATGCCAATGCATACATCGCAATTACCACGACGATATAAAAAAATCATAATCTACTGATAAAAAATGATATTTTTATTTTCCTGCGAGCGATGCACGATGAGCAAACCGAGCGAAGAATAAGCGAAGCGAAAGGCTTGACAAAAAACGTCGCTGCCAGGAGACAGATTACTAAATTTACATTTAAGTTCTTATGAATCAATAAATTATACGTCACCTTTCGGCGACATTCAGCACAGACCTTGTCGTTAAATCACAACAATCCTTGTGTTTACCTCCGGCATGACTCGCTGTCAGGCCGGAGGCGCCGACGCTTATGCCTGAGCGAGTTGCTCCAGACTTTGTTTCGCCATCTGGTACAGATAGTGAGCCGTTGGGAACAACGCGCGGTCATCCACACGGAATTTAGGATGATGCAGCGCATACGGGCCGCCAGACCCCACCATCATAAAGGTGCCAGGCAGCTTTTGCTGATAGAACGCGAAATCCTCACCGATCGGGCTGGCCTCGACACGACGCGCTTCAAAGCCTTCTTCGCTCGCCACTTTCAGCGCGAAATCGACCCACTCCGCCGTATTGACCACCGATGGCGGCCCGGCGTGCCAGATAAACTCAATTTCGGCGCCAAAGGTGCTGGCGATACCGGCCACAATCTGACGAAAGCGCCGCTCTATCAACTCACGCACGTCCTGACTGAATGTTCTTACCGTTCCTTCAAGATAAGCCGTATCAGGGATCACGTTCCAGGTACTGCCGCTGTGCACCTGAGTGATCGATACCACGGCATTGTTATCAGACGGAACAGTGCGACTGATGATGGTCTGCACCGATGAGATCAACTGGCCAAGAATGATAATCGGATCATTTCCTTCATGCGGCTTCGCCGCATGACACCCTTTCGCCGCAATCTTGATTTCAAACCGGTCCACGCCTGCCGTCAGTGCACCATCTTTACCGCCAATCACGCCAACGGGCAGCGTCGGATCGTTATGAATGCCAAAGATTGCCGCCGCGTTGTCCAACGCGCCAGTGGCAATGACTTGCGGGGCGCCCAGCCCCGTTTCTTCGGCGGCCTGGAACAGAATACGCACCGTGCCTTTTAGCTCAGGTTCAATTTTCTTCAATAGTATTGCCGCGCCCAATGCGGCGGAAGAGTGAAAATCATGTCCGCAGGCATGCATGACGCCTTTGCTGGTTGAGGTGAATTCCACACCAGACTCTTCTTCTATCGGCAGCGCATCAATATCGGAACGAACGATCACCAACGGACCGTCTTGTTGTCCGCCCACTTCGGCGACCAGCCCTGTTTTCAGCGGCAAATCGAGAATACGGATACCTTCTTTTTCCAGCACTTCTCTGATTTTGCGAGTCGTTTCAAATTCTTCGTTTGATAATTCAGGGTGCCGATGCAAATCGTGGCGAAATGCCTGAATAAACTGAGCCAGTGGCTCATGCTGAGATGCTATTTTCATTACTGCTTACTCCACATTATCCGCCCTGTATACGGGGCATGCAGGTTGTGCCTGGCCGTCAGGATACTTTTTTTCAGTTAAATATCGTACTCAACGGGTTCAGGGAGCTTGGTCAACTGGCGCAGGAAGCGCTGTGTCTGCGGATTATCAGAAAAACTGATCACTTTTTCCGCCGGACCTTGCTCCACAATATGACCGTCAGCCATGAAGATCACCCGGTCGGCGACTTCCTTGGCGAACTGCATCTCATGCGTCACAATCACCATGGTGGTTTTGTTTTTCGCCAACTTCTGAATGACCTGCAACACTTCGTGCACGCGTTCCGGGTCCAGCGCCGACGTTGGCTCATCGAACAGAATCGCTTTCGGATCCACCGCCAGCGCGCGCGCAATACTGACGCGCTGCTGTTGTCCGCCGGATAACGTTACCGGATACTGCGCCGCCTGCGGCAACAGACCGACCTGCTCCAACAGCGCAAGCCCCATTTCTGTGGCCTGCTTTTTGGGCATTTTCTTCACCACAATCAGCGCTTCCGTAATATTTTCCAGCGCCGTCTTGTTTTTGAACAGGTTGTAATTCTGAAATACCATCGCGGTCTGACGACGTAGCGCGTAGGCATCCTTGGTGGAATAACTATGCGTATCCAGCCGCTGATCTCCGATCTCAATCGTACCGGATTCCGGTTTTTCCAGCAGGTTCAGACAGCGCAATAAGGTCGATTTACCGGAGCCGGAAGGTCCGATGATGGCGACAACTTCACCCTGCGCAATATCCAGGCTGATATTCTCCAGCACCACCTGATCGCCAAAGCTTTTAGTGAGATTTTTTACACTGATCATTTCAGCCCCTTATCGCTGTAGCGAGTGATTCAGTTTCTTTTCCAACTGCTTTTGCAGCCAGGCGTAAACAATGATCACCAACCAGTAAATCAGACCGACAACCAGGAAGGTTTCAAAGAAACGTAACGACTCCGCGGCAATCATCTTGCCTTCGGCGAACAGTTCGGACACCCCCAGCGCGAATGCGACCGATGTGTCTTTAATCAAAGAAATAAACGTATTGCCTGTCGCGGGCAACGCATTGAGCATCGCTTGAGGAAGCACAATACGGCGATAAATCTGCGCTTTGTTCATCCCGATGGATAACCCGGCCTCTGTCTGACCGTAATCCACCGAAGCCAGCGCCGCACGGAATATTTCCGCCATATAAGCCGAGTTTTTCAGACTGAAGCCAATGATGGCGGCCGACATCGCATCCAGGTTGGATAACCCAGGGAAAAGCTGCGGCAAACCAAAATAGATGATAAATAACTGCACCAGAGAAGGGATACCGCGGAACAAAGAAATGTAGAGTTCCACGATTTTCACCACGACGATGTTTTTGGTTTCACGCACCAGCGCCAGCACCAGGCCGATAACCATGGCAAAAAACATCGACACCACAGCAAGCAGCAACGTGGTCGGTAAATAGCTCAATACCTGGGGAAAGACTTTTAGCAGGTAAGCAAAATCGATATTCATGAGTCATACCATTGATAGTGCCATCGTGCGGTCAATACCGCAGCGATGGCATTAAAATTGTCGTGAGACTGCCACGAATTACAGCGCGGAAGGAGGCGTGGTGATATCTTCACCGAAATATTTTATCGCCAGCGCTTTCAGACGCCCGTCAGCACGCATTTTATTCAGTTCTTCATCGAACTGCTTACGCAGAATGTCACCCTGTTCGTTTTTATGGAACGGGAAGCTGACTTCTTCCACCACCAGCGAATGACCGACCAATTTGAATGGCAGATTGCGCTTGTTAATCTCCGCCAGCAGAATCGGACGGGAGTTCACGTAACCTTCCACGCGTTTGGACAACGCATCATTCATCGCGCCGTCACGCGTTTCATAGGTACGGATAGTCACGCTGCCGTCAGGAAAGGCGCTCTTCAGGTTGTTTACATGGTTGGAACCCAGCACCCCGGCAACGGTTTTTCCCTTCAGATCATCCAGCGTATTGATCGCCGTATTATCTTTGTGGGTGACAATCTGGCTCCCATAATAGCTGTAAGGCTGCGCGAAATTGTATTTCTCCTGACGCGCCGGCGTTATCGCCACCACATTGGCTACCGTAGCCAGTTTACCCGCTTCCAATTGTCCCATCAGACCGCTGAAATCAGCCGTCACCCACTCAACCTTGTAGTTCAGATCCTTGGCGATTGTTTCCGTGACCTCAACATCAAAACCAACCAGTTTGTTATCCTGCTTGAAACCACTGGGATAACTCTGGCCTGTCGAGCCCACTTTCAATACTTTCTCACCTTGCGCCGCGCCATCCTGAGGATCACAGCCAGCCACAAGAAAGGCCGTCGTCAGTGCAATAACAGACAACGTTAATTTTTTCATTATCACTTGCATGCCCCTCATCTTGAATTTCTTTTTTTCCACTGGTCATAGCGTTGGTCATCAAGAACTTTTTCCATATAAATCGTCAGGTGCCCTTTCCCTAAATTGGCTTGCCCGATCTCCCTGAAACCATAATTTTTATACATCTCAACCAACCACGGATGGCTTTGCGCCGTTCCCAACGATACGGCGGGCGCCTTAAGCTGAGCAATCAAAACATTCTGCTCAAGCCAGGTCATCATTTGCCTGCCCAACCCCTGCTTTTTATAGTCAGGATGAGTGGCGAACCACCCCAGATGCGGCAAACCATAAGGGCCGGGCTCCGGCCCCCAGGGATAGCGGATGGTGAATGACGACACCATGATGCCGTCTTTCACCATGACATACACCCCGTGTGAAGCGATGTGCCTGCGCACCAACTCAATATCCGCATGCGCGGCGGAAAAATTGATGCCTAGCTGACGTATCGGTTCAAAAGCGGCCAATGCCAATGCCAGAAAGGATTCATCATCCTCCAGCGTCGCCTGACGAAATACAGTACTCATGACGTCACCTTTTTACGCTGGCAGCAAGCCGGAGTTATCCGCATAGCGGATCACGTCATCCACTTTCTGAGGCGCGCTGCCCAGATAATTGGCCGGATTCAGCCATTCTTCCAGTTCAGCGGACGTCAGTTGTGCCGATAACACCGGGTGCGCCAACAGAACCGATTTGAATGACTGGTTCTGCTCGAATGCCTGCATGGAGCACTCATATATCAGATGGTGCGCCGTCTGTTTACCCAGACGTTTGCCAATCTCAAACATTACCTTCTCAGACAGCAACAAGCCGTTTTGCAGTTCCAGGTTCGCCAGCATCTGTTTCTCATTCACCGACATACCGCGCAAAATACCCAACGCATTCTGAAGCTGTGCCGACAGGTAGATATTGATTTCCGGTAAGGCGATCCACTCCGCACGCCAACTCATCGCATCACGCTCATGTTCCACTTTCATCGATTCATGGATCAACGCAGCGCTTTTGAACACTGGCGCGGTCAGACTTGCCAGCCCTTCCAGGGCTGCCGGATTACGTTTATGCGGCATGGTGGTTGAACCGATTTTACCTTCTGAGAAAGGTTCTTCGATCTCATTGATTTCGGTGCGCATCAGGTTATACAGTTCGTTGCCAATCTTACCCAGCGTACCGCTGATCAACACCACAACGGAAGCATATTCGGAAAAGCGATCGCGGGCGGACTGCCAGCCGATGTTTGGCGTGTTCAAGCCCAGCTTATCCAGCGTTAAACGCTCAATTTCAGGCCCTTTTTCACCGAAGGACGCATAGGTTCCGATCGCACCGTTGATGTTACCCACCAGCACGCGTTCCTTGATCTCGCGCAGGCGCTCAAGATGGCGGACAAACTCATCCAACCAAACCGCCAGCTTGAAACCAAACGTGGTCGGCAGCGCTTGCATACCGTGGGTACGGCCAGTCATCAACGTGTATTGATGCTTTTTCGACAGACGTTTCAGTTCAACCGCCAGCAGTTGAGTATCACGGAAAACAATGTCAAAAGACTGCTTTAATTGCAGGACGGTGGCGGTATCAACAATATCCTGCGTGGTTACGCCGTAATGGATAAACTCGCCAGCCGCGCCGCACTGTTTCTGGATGGCGGTGATCGTCGGCATCAGAGAATGCTTCATACGGGCCGCATCCTTGGCAATGTCCTCCACATTCAGCGTGCTGGCATCCGCTTTTTCGGCAATCGTGTTTGCCGCGTCCTGCGGGATAACGCCAAGCTCCCCTTCAGCCAGCGCCAGCGCGACTTCCACTTCAACCTGCTTTGTCAGACGGTTATGTTCTGACCACACGTCCCGCATTTCAGGCGTGCCAAAGTTATTCCCTATAAGAAGAAAATCAATAAGATGTGATGCCATATGGATTACTCGTTTGTTTGGATTTATCAGGCGGGATTTTATCGTTGTTAATCTTGGGAATATAACATGCAGCTTATAGCCCCGATATATATCTTCTGGATCTATCTTAGATCCAGAAGATCAGGGTTTACCATACCATTTCTGCCATAAAACCGACACGCCGATCTTACAACGTCTCCATTATAGCTTCTCCACCGCCAGAATAGCCTGTTCTATTGCCTCTGGCGCCAACGAGAACGGCAACATGGCGGCGCTGGCCGCAGGGAACTTGAAACTATTCGCCAAATATTTCGCGATCTCCGGCTGTTGCTCCTCTGCCACAGAGAGCGTCAATGGCGCATCATAACGGCGTAATTGCGCCAGCAATTCTTTATCGGGCCGCCCGTCGCCTCGCGCCAGAATCGATTGCACCAATAATCCGAACCCGACCTTTTCACCGTGCAGCCAATGATGCAGTTCAGGCAGGTGCGTCAGGCGATTATGGATAGCATGCGCCACCCCCGGCGAAGGGTCCTCGTCACGCATGCTATTGGCTAATCCCGCGCCAGCAATATTGGCATCAATGACATGTTGCAACGCGACGGTGACTTGCTGATCCTGATTATCGCGCACGGCCTGATCGCCCCACCGATCAAAGGCATCGCGGGCGAAAGCCGCCGCCTGAATTTTGAGATTCAACGCCAGGCTATTGCCATTTTTTTGCTGATAGGGTTGAAATTCATACCACTTGGCCAGTGCGTCAACGATCCCCGCTTTCAGATAACGCACATCACTGCGCGCAATCACCAAGCTATCCACCAGAACCATGACTGGCATCCGTTTTAACGGATAGGTTCCCTGATGCCCGCCCTGTTCATCATAGAGGATGCTGATGGGCGACCACGCCGCGCAGGTAGCGGCAATCGTTGGCAGCGTCGCCACTTGCCCATTATCCAGACCATCCGCGACCGCTTTGGCGCAATCCAGCACGCGTCCGCCGCCTATGCCCAAAACAAATTGAATTTGCTGCTGCGCGATGCGTTCCCGATGGTATTCCACCGCCGTGCGAGTACATTCGCCGGTAAGAAAATGTACATCAAACTCGATCCCGTTGTTGTCCAGACTAGCCGTTAGCGATGCTTCTACCGCTTGCCAGGCTCGCGGGCTGGTCAAGATGGCAATGCGTTGGGCAAACTCGCGGATCAGTTCACCCACCTGGTCGCATAAACCAGCCCGATGGTGATAAGCGAGGGGGGACTTTATGGTTAACACGAGGATTCCTTCATTTTCTTTTACCAATAACCACCGTTTACGTTACCGGCAATTCCAACCGCACGAGGTTGTCATAATAAGAATCCCCCGCAGATTTGTAATGCAAGTAAAAGGAATAAATTATAACGTTAAGGTATAAATCCCGCTTTTTTGCGGATGATATAGTCCCTTGCGGATACACCGCATCGGCCCCCTTTAAATAACAATCTAATGATAAGGCGGTGTCCAATTTAATTTCAAACAGGAACGCCAGCATGAAAAAAACATTCTCCACAGGCCTGAAAGCCCTATTGTTAACCATCGGAATAGCCGTTGCGCTCACCGGGTGTGATAATCAAGCCTCTACCGAGCAAGATAATGTCCTGCGGATCGGCACCACCGGACAAAGCTTTCCCGGTTCTTATAAAGAAAATAATAAATTAGTCGGTTATGACGTTGATGTAGCGGAAGCCATCGCCAAAGAGTTGGGATACAAGATTCAGTGGACAACCGCCGATTTCAGCGGATTAATGGGCCAATTGGAAGCGGGCAAACTTGATACCATCGCAAATAATTTCGTCAATACCGCCGAACGCCAGAAAAAATACAATTTTTCCGATGCTTATTTAACTTATGCGTCGCAAATCGTTACTAGTGTAAAAAATGATCACATTCAGTCGATAGCCGACTTAAAAGGCAAAACCATTTCGGGCGTATTAGGATCGACGCACGTCGCGAATCTGCGTAATGCCTTTCCTGATAACAGCGTCACTATCCGTACCTATGAAACCCGTGATGCCGCGGTTAATGATGTGGTGAATAACCGAGTGCAAGGTTATGTGAATTCCCGCCCGATCCTATTGGCGGAAATCAATAAGCATCAATTGCCGCTCAAACTGGTGGGCGAACCGCTGTCCAATGAACTGGTCAGTTTTCCTTTTGCCAAAACGCCTGAAGGCGAAAAACTCCTCGCTGGCTTTAATGAAAAACTCAATGTATTACGTCAGAACGGTCAATTGAAAACGCTGGCGGAGAAATATTTCGGCAGTGATCAGGTATTGGCAAATTAATTGACGGGACGATAAGAAAACGAAGCGAATTGCCAGGGCGCCATGTTGCCCTTGGCGATTCCAAAGGGATAACAACGCCCAGGCCTAATTAATAGTGCAAAATCGCCAGCGAAAAAAAAAGCACACCTTGCGATGTGCTTTTTTTAATGTATGGTCGGCGAGAGAGGATTCGAACCTCCGACCCACTGGTCCCAAACCAGTTGCGCTACCAAGCTGCGCTACTCGCCGAATGTACTGCTATAGCATCACTGATGCTTTTCGTTTGTGTGGTGCGAAGAGAGGGACTTGAACCCTCACGTCCGTTAAGACACTAACACCTGAAGCTAGCGCGTCTACCAATTCCGCCACCTTCGCATTACCATCAATCACAAACTTGAATCTGGGGTGGCTAATGGGACTCGAACCCACGACAACTGGAATCACAATCCAGGGCTCTACCAACTGAGCTATAGCCACCATAAACCACGCTTTACTACATTTACTGCTTTATTACGCGGTACTTCCTTTACGGGGTAATTGTACCACCGCAGCTCTTGCACACAACTTAGTGGTGCGCCCGACAGGATTCGAACCTGAGACCTCTGCCTCCGGAGGGCAGCGCTCTATCCAGCTGAGCTACGGGCGCTTAGCGCCGTTGCGGGAGGGGATACTACGGATTTAACGAGTGCCTGTCTAGTGCTTTTTTATCGAATTGATGTGTTTGCTTATGCTTTGCTCATTTCAAGTTAAATAACGTACAAATCAATACTTCTTTCCCCAAAAAGCGATGATTTCACGCTGATTACCGCCCTTTTTTATCCCATTTCTGGACAGAATGGCCAAGACGACAGGAAAAGTCGGCGCGCCGATCAAAAACCTATAACCGTCCGCTGTAATGATAAGCAAGATATTTCAATAGCTTCAGTTGGCGGAAAATACGGTTCGGTTGCGACATCAAACGATAAAGCCATTCCAGCCCCAAATTTTGCCAAGCCAGCGGCGCGCGTTTTATCTGCCCGGTAAACACATCGTAGGTGCCGCCCACGCCCATGTAGAGCGCATCAGGGTAATGACGACGACAATCACGCATCAGGATTTCCTGGCGTGGCGATCCCATCGCCACAGTCACAATCTGTGCGCCGCTGGCGCCAATGCGTTCAAACAACGCATCACGCGCGGAAAGCGCGAAATAACCGTCCTGACAACCAACGATATTGACATCCCACTGCGCCCGCAGTTTTGCCGCCGTTTGTTGCAACACTTCAGGTTTACCGCCCACCAGAAAAACCGGCGCGCCTTCCTGACCGGCACGCTGCATCAATGCTTCCCACAAATCCGCGCCCGCAATGCGGCTCACCTCAGCTTGCGGATACTTGCGACGAATCGAGCGAACAATACTGATCCCGTCCGCGTAGGGATATTCCGCTTTTTCCAGCAAGGTACGCAGGGCGCTATCCTGCTCAGCCGTTAAGACTTTTTCGGCGTTAATCGCCACCAACGTACCGGTTCTTACCCGATGATCGGCAAACAGATAATCAACACATTGCGCCATATGGCGAAATCCGTGGATAGATAAACCACGAATTGAATACTGTGGAATAACGACTTTTTCTTCCATCATTCTGAATCCTTTACAGCACGCTACGCGTGGGCGGGACCGGCGACGCGGTTGACGGTGGACTCGTTTGTGCTCGGGGACGCGATAGACGCTGCCTGATTAACCCGGCGCTTTCCAGCAACCAATACAGCAATTTTGCCGCCAACAAACAAAAACCGAAGACCAGACAGAAAAACACCACGCGGGAAACAAACGCATCAACCCCCTCACGCGTCAGTACGATAATGTTAAACACCGCCCCGAAGCAGAACGCCTGTAAAATGGCTGCTTTATATCGGTTACTGTCGTTTTTGCCCAACGCATAAATCCAGTCGAACCATTTGATAATCAGCCCAACGGCAACCGCCCCCAGCGGAATAAACATCACCCCGCCCATCACCACCAGCGAACCTAATAACGTCGGCGAAATAGCCAGCCCGGAATGGTTATTCAACACTTCCCAGGTAAAGTAGTTGGCGCTGTTCAATACCAGATTAGGGCGTTCAGGCCACAGCCAGGAAGGAATAAACACATAGAAATCTCGTGCGATAGGCGCAAGCCCCTGAAAATCGATTTTGTCGTAGTTCTGCCACAATAACGCCAGATTTTCCCACGGCGAGAACGTATCACGCGTCAGGTACAGGAAGGTATAAAACGCTTCGTCGCCGCTGACATCCATACCGTAGCGCTTAAGCGCCAGCCAGAACATGCCCACGATGCCGAACATGCCCGCCGTCGCCAGCATCCACAGCGTTATCCAGCCACGCACAATGCCAATAAACAGAAACAAGGCGAAAGCGATGATCACATTCGCCCGCGTTCCTCCGACGATCACATACGTCAGCATGCCGAATGCCACCGTCGCGATAAGAAACAACAGCCAGGCGCGCTGGGTCTGACGCAGGAAATAGACCACCAGCATGGCCGGAATAAAGAAGTAGAAAAAGCGCTTCAATGCCACGCCGGAGACGTCACTGGAGAAAATCTGGCTGTAAGAACGCAATTTGAATAACAGAAAACCGTTATTAAGGAAGAACACCGCCACCGTCGCTATCGCGATCAGCGCCAGCAACATCCAGGTCAAATGCGTTTCCACCCGGTTCATGGTAAATAAAGACGAACGGACAACGGCCTCTTTACTGCGCAGCCGGGTTTTATAACTGACATAGTAAATCGCGTAAAACGCCGTGGCGGAAAGCAGCGCCTGGAGTAAATACGGCGCCGGCGTCACTTCAACGCCAAAACGGAACACCAATAGGCAGGTGAACGGAAAACCGAAATAGAACGTCAGCAGAAAGAGTAGCGAAAACAACACGTTGAAATTAAAGCGAACACGACGGAACTCCTGCCAGGTCAGCGTCAGGATAAAAATCACTGAAATAAGGTAAACCACGAACAGACCGCCAAATTGTCCCAGCGTCATGTTGGTTCTCCCGCCGCCAACGCTAATGCCTGCCGCCAACCGTGCAGATAATTAGGATTAAAGAACGCGATTTGATGCTTATCAACGGATGACAGTTGACGCTGAGCCTCACGCACCAGCGCTTCATTCAGGTCATCGCCGTAAAACAACACCGGCAGATGTTGCTGCGCCAAATCCTGCCAGAACGGATTTTTGCGGCTAATCACAAAAGGAACGCCAAACTGAATCAACAGACACAGCGTGCCGATACCCTGCTGGCGGTCAAAAATAAAGTAACCTAAATCGCAGGTGCGCAACATATTCAGATAATCATCAAACGCCAGTTGGTCTTTCAATAACTGAAAATGTTTTACACCAAACAGCGCTCGCCCTTCTTCCTCAACCTGCGCAATATAGTGCGTGTTGTTGACGGGATAGCCCATTGGCACAATCACCCGCACATTGGCGCCGAACTGCTGATGAATAGCCCGCAACGCCTCCTGATGACGATTGGTGCGATCACCGGAGTTACCGACCAGAATCGTCAACGGCCCCGCCAGCGGTTTCTCAACCGTCATGTCCGTCAACGCAGGATCCATCCGTGTCGGGAAATAAAGCAAGGAATCAGGGACACGAGGGTGCCGCTGCCGGAACCATGCTAAATCCCCTTGCGTCGCAAAGACGTGTCCGATGCGTTTTTGCGCCATACGACGCAGCAGATAGAACAATCGATATTTCCAACCGCGGCCTTCTTCGTACAAATCCGCGCCCCAGACATGCCAATACGCCTGCGTCGGCTTGATTTTACCGCTCAACAACGCCAGCCACAGCGTGGGGTTGAATTGCCCATGCAGAAAGAATCGCGTATTGCGATCAGCACTGGCTTTCGCCATCACCGCCTGCGCCAGCGTCTTTTTATCCGCATGCATTTCAATGTCGAGCGCCGGAAAATCCGCCGACGGCAACGCGTCGCGTGTCGCCACCATAAAATGACGCACCTGCTGCTCCGGCAATTCGCTTGCCAGAACATCATTAAAGAAACGCAAAACCGTCTGGTTATGGTGTGGGATATCCGATCCCAGCACATGAATCAGTGTCGTCATGCTCGCCTACGGTAAATAATGAATACGCTACAACAAAGCAAAAAATAGACCAAATAGGTCGCCATATACGCTTGCGCCGCGCCCAAGGCGCCATGCTGGGGGATCAACCAATGCGCAAAGCCGGTAAGCAACAGAAACTGGCTCACTTCCGTCAGCAGATAAAAGCGCAACGCGGCTTTAGCTATTACCAGATAGCCGAATACGTAAGCGCCCACTTTCATGACATCGCCCACCAGTTGCCAGACGAACAAATCTCTCATCGCGGTAAACTGGCTGGAAAACAGTAGCCAGATAGCCACATCGCGCAGCAGCCAGACACAAAGACTGACGACGGTCACCACAGGCAGGACAAACGTCAACGACCGGACGATTTCCTGCGCCAGCACGGTTTTATCCGTCAGGCGCGAGAGCGTCGGCAGCAGATAAACGGTAAACGACGCCGTAATAAATTGCAGGTAGGCATCGGAAATACTGCTTACCCCTTGCCAGATCCCCACCTCGTCCCAGCTATAGTGCGCCGCCAACAGATTGCGCATCATGATATAGGCCACCGGTAGCGTGACAGCGGTCATCAGCGCCATCAGTGTGAACTTGCCGAGATGACCGGCAATCACCGAGTCCCAGGCCGGCTTTAAGCGCGTCCATGAGAGCGGTGTACGCCGCAACATCAACCAGCCTGCGGGTAAGACTACTAGCGCGGGCACCAACGCCAGTCCAGCCAGCGCGCCACGGTATCCGCCTAGCGAAAAGCACAACCAATAGGCCGCCAGACCAATCAGGCTGCCGCTGATGATCGCCAGCGCATTCCCGATAGCATCCCGATAGCCTTTGAGTATCGCCAGAAACAGGTTGGCGTAGGCGATGCCCATCTGGATAAACGCCAGCGCCCGCACCACATCCCGATATTCATCGTGTCCGAACAACGCATTAGCGATGGGGGTCGCGGCAAACAGAAAAACGGCGGCCAGCAGCGTGGAAAACCCCAACACCAGCGTAACAGCGGTGCCAAGCAGAGGCGTTAGCCGATCCGGTTGCTGGTGATATTCGGCGACGTACTTGATCACGCCGTTAAAAATACCGGCGCCGGACAACACACCCAGCACGGTAATAAGTTGGCGGAAATTCCCCGCCTGCCCCACCCCGCTGGGTCCGAATGCCACCGCCAGGAGTTTGACCACCAGTAGCCCCGCGGCGATTTTTATCAGCGTGGAACCCGCCGTCCAGATTGATGCTTTCGCCAGCGACATATCAGGCGAAGAAGCTCAGGATAGTGTTGATTACCGTGCGCTGATTGACGTCTGACAGGTTATAGAACAACGGCAGACGCACCAGACGTTCACTTTCCTGCGTGGTATAACGATCTTCACCGGCAAAACGTCCGAAATTCAGTCCGGCGGGGCTGTCATGCAACGGTATATAATGAAAAACCGTCAGGATTTCGGCTTCTTTCATATAATCGATAAAGGCGCTACGATCTTCCGCATCGCGCAACTTGATATAAAACATATGCGCATTGTGGATACAACTGGCCGGCACCGTCGGCAAGGTGATGCGACCGGCATCAGCCAGCGATTTGAACGCAGCATAATAATTCTGCCACAGACGTAAACGGCGCTCATTGATCGGGCGGGCGGCTTCAAGTTGCGCCCACAGATAAGCGGCCTGAATATCCGCCATCAAATAGCTCGAACCGATATCGCGCCAGGTGTACTTATCGACCTGTCCACGGAAAAACTGGCTGCGGTTAGTCCCTTTTTCACGCACGATTTCCGCTCGTTCAATCAGCCCTGGGTCATTAATCAGCGTAGCTCCGCCTTCTCCGCCTGACGTATAATTCTTGGTTTCATGGAAACTAAAACAACCGACATGGCCGATTGAACCCAGCACTCGCCCTTTGTAGCTGGACATGACGCCCTGCGCGGCATCTTCAACCACAAACAGATCATATTTCTTCGCCAGCGCCATGATAGCGTCCATCTCACAGGCAACCCCGGCATAGTGTACCGGTACAATGATGCGTGTTTTATCGGTGATCGCGGCTTCGATTTTGGTTTCATCAATATTCATGGTATCGGGCCGTATATCGACAAACACGATTTTGGCGCCGCGCAGCACAAAGGCGTTGGCCGTCGAAACGAAAGTATAGCTCGGCATGATGACTTCATCGCCGGGTTTGATATCCAGCAAGATGGCCGCCATTTCCAGCGAGGCGGTACAGGATGGCGTCAACAGCACTTTCTTGCTGCCGGAATAGTGCTCCAGCCACTGCTGGCAGCGACGAGTAAAACCACCGTCGCCGCATAGTTTGCCGCTGCTCATGGCCGCCTGCATATAATCGAGCTCTGTACCCACAACCGGAGGCGCATTAAACGGAATCATGTGATCACCTGTATAACCAATAAGCGGTACGCTCAATTCGGGCACCGCGACGAAGATAAAGACGAAGTGCCGCCACATTGCCGACCTGTGTCGCGACGCGTAAACGTTGTATCCCTTGCTGCCGACACCATGTTTCAGCCAGCGCCATCAGTTGCGAACCCACGCCATGACCGGCGATGCCGGGAAAAACGCCAAGTAGCCCGATACGCGCTTCCTGATCATCACACTGACGAATCGTTACCCAGCCCTGTGGTTGCCCATTGTCGTCTTCAACCAACAGACACAGATCGTCAAAGACCCCGAGCACGGCGTTTTCGATCCATCGGGCGTAAAAACGGCCACTGTCCGTGGACTGAAACCACGGGGCGCGGAAACGGCTCAGGGAAAAGACCTGCGCCGCCGCCTGCCGCAGTTGCGGGATATCGGCGCGCTCAGCCAGACGCTGGCGAAGCGATACCATCGTCGCTGGCGCATCATCCACAGACAAACAGAGGTCGACTTCACCTTCAACCAGCCGGAAACCGATATTCGCCAATGCATCGGCCAACGCCAGATTATTGGCCGGTATCTTCGCCTGCGTCAGCGCATAGCGCGCCAACGCCGCTGGCGTCAGGACCGGCGCGCTGGATGAGAAATTCAACTTACCGCTGCTCAGATTGAAAAACTCGCTTTCCCAGTGCAGCGGATCAATCGTGGCGCGGATCGCAGACACCGCTGAGGACATTGGCGTCTCCGCCGTCAGTCTGCGATCAGAATTTTTCATCTTCGCTCCTCAACTTGCCGTTCAGTCATTCAACCCCAGACGCTCGCCGGTGTAGGAGCCGTCCTGAACGCTGCGCCACCAGGCTTCATTATTCAGATACCAATCAACGGTTTTTCTCATGCCGGATTCGAAGGTTTCCTGCGGACGCCAGCCCAGTTCGCGCTCAATTTTACCGGCGTCGATAGCGTAGCGCATATCATGCCCAGGACGATCTTTCACATAGGTGATCAAATCACGGTAGTGCCGCACGCCAGCAGGTTTGTTCGGCGCCAGTTCTTCCAGCAAGTCACAGATCGTCTGAACGACTTCAATGTTCTTACGCTCATTATGACCACCGATGTTATAGGTTTCCCCCACCTCACCTTCGGTCACGACTTTATATAGCGCTCTGGCGTGATCTTCGACGAACAGCCAGTCACGGATCTGCGCGCCATCGCCATAAACCGGCAACGGCTTACCCGCCACCGCATTGAGGATCACCAGCGGGATCAATTTCTCAGGAAAATGATAGGGACCATAGTTATTGGAGCAGTTGGTGATCATGGTCGGCAGGCCGTAGGTACGCAGCCAGGCGCGCACCAGATGATCGCTGGATGCTTTGGAGGCGGAATAAGGGCTGCTGGGCGCATACGGCGTCGTTTCCGTGAACAGGTCGTCGGTGCCGTGCAAATCGCCAAAGACTTCGTCGGTCGAGATATGATGGAAACGGAACGCCGCTTTTGCGACAGATTCCATCTCTTGCCAGTAGTGACGAGCCGCCTCAAGCAGCGTGTAAGTACCCACTATATTGGTTTCAATGAACGCCGCCGGACCATCAATAGAGCGATCGACGTGACTTTCCGCCGCCAGGTGCATTACCACGGCGGGTTGATAGTTGGCAAACACCCGATCGAGCGCCGCCCGATCGCAAATATCCACCTGTTCAAAAGCAAAACGGTCGCTGTTTGCGATCGGCGCCAGCGAAGACAGGTTGCCGGCGTAGGTCAGTTTGTCCACCACCACCACACTGTCCGGTGTTGCAGTCAGAATATGTCTTACCAAAGCCGAACCAATAAATCCGGCTCCGCCAGTGATTAAAATACGTTTCAACGCCACACTCCTTTTGTATCAATAACCCACTGTTGTTTAACATCTTCAGGGTTAATCGCTTTGAACTGGCGGTGATCGACCAGCATCACCAGGATATCGGCATCCCGTAACGCCGATGCCGTATCAGCCAACTGTGCATACCCCACCAGCACGGAGGGCAACTGTTTTACGTTTGGCTCCACCGCCAGCGTCGTACCCGCATGCCACTGTGCAATCATTTCCGTAATTTCCACGGCAGGACTTTCCCGCAAGTCGTCAATATCCGGCTTAAACGCCAGACCAAAGCAGGCTACCGTGACTTCGCTGGCGCGTTTGTCCGTCTGTGCCAGAAAATCCGCCACCGCCGCTTTAACCTGATCGACAACCCACAGCGGTTTGCCGTCATTCACCAGTCTGGCGGTGTGGATCAGTCTTGCCTGCCGCGGGTTTTGAGCGACAATAAACCAGGGATCAACGGCAATGCAGTGTCCGCCCACGCCAGGGCCGGGTTGCAGAATATTGACGCGCGGATGGCGGTTTGCCAATCGGATAAGTTCCCATACGTTAATATTTTGCTCGGCGCAAATCAGCGATAGCTCATTGGCGAACGCAATATTAACGTCACGGAAGCTATTCTCCGTCAGCTTGCACATTTCGGCGGTTCGAGAGTTAGTGATTACACACTCACCTTCCAGAAAAATGTTATACAGTTCGCGGGCGCGGGCGGAACACGTCGGCGTCATGCCGCCAATGACCCGATCGTTGTTAATCAACTCGACCATCACCTGCCCCGGCAAAACGCGCTCAGGACAATAGGCGATATTGATGTCGGCCTCATCCCCCGCCTGCTGTGGAAAACGGAGATCAGCGCGAGCCTGCGCCAACCATCCCGCCATTTGCTCGGTCGCGCCGACAGGCGAGGTGGATTCCAGAATGACCAGATCGCCTTTTTTCAGCACCGGCGCGAGTGACTCCGCTGCCGCCTGTACATAGGCCATATCCGGCTCATGGTCGCCTTTGAACGGGGTTGGCACCGCAATCAGAAAAGCATCCGCCGCAACGGGTTTGTTAAACGCGCGCAGATAGCCATTTTCCACCGCCGTTTTCACCAGCGCATCCAGATCCGGTTCGACAATGTGAATCTCACCCCGGTTAATGGTGTCCACCGCTTGTTTATTTACGTCAATACCTGCCACCCGTTTTTTACGAGAGGCAAATGCAGCGGCGGTCGGTAAACCGATATATCCCAGTCCGATAACCGAGATTGTGTCAAAACTCATAGCGTCACCTGATATTCTTGTGTGATGGCGGCGCTCCGCCATCATTGTATTGGTCGCCGCAAGCGGCGTTTAAAATCGCTCCTGGCGATTTTTTATCGC
This sequence comes from Brenneria izbisi, assembly GCF_025840185.1. GTDB lineage: Bacteria > Pseudomonadota > Gammaproteobacteria > Enterobacterales > Enterobacteriaceae > Brenneria > Brenneria izbisi. The sequence continues at coordinate 31,287 of NZ_JAMPJU010000006.1, read as the reverse complement.
GGGCTATCCCTGCCCGCTTCCCTTCGGGCCGCCGCAAGCGGCGTTTAAAATCGCTCCTGGCGATTTTTTATCGCATCAACAATGCGTTGGCAGGCTTGACCATCGCCATAAGGGTTGTGCGCGCGGCTCATCATCTGGTATTCGTTTTCGTCGGTCAGCAGCAGGGAAACCGTATCCACGATTTTCGTCACATCAGTGCCGACTAATCTCACCGTACCGGCTTCTATCGCCTCAGGCCGCTCGGTGGTTTCACGCATCACCAGCACCGGTTTGCCTAACGAGGGCGCTTCCTCCTGAACGCCGCCGGAATCGGTTAAAATCATATACGCACGATTCATCAGATAAACAAATGGCAGGTAATCCTGCGGCGCAATCAACATCACATTGTTAATGCCGCTCAGGATGCGGTTGACCGGTTCACTGACATTAGGATTAAGGTGAACCGGGTAAACAATCTGCACATCGGGATGCTGTTTGGCGATATCCGCCAACGCGCTGCAAATACGCTCAAAACCGCCGCCAAAGCTTTCTCGCCGGTGTCCGGTCACCAGGATCAACCTTTTGGTCGTATCCAGAAAAGCATACTGTTGATCCAGACGACGCCCCAATTCCGCATCACGAATGATGCGATCCCGTACCCAGAACAACGCATCAATGACCGTATTCCCGGTGACGACAATGTGTCGATCCGACAAATGCTCACGCAGCAAATTCTGACGGGCATTTTCCGTCGGCGCGAAATGGTACATCGCCAGATGCCCGGTCAGCTTACGATTCGCTTCTTCCGGCCAGGGAGAATAGATGTTTCCGGTACGCAGACCGGCCTCTACGTGGCCGACAGGAATACGCTGATAAAACGCGGCCAGACTCGCGGTAAGCGTCGTGGTGGTATCGCCATGCACCAGCACCAAATCGGGTTTGAATTCAGTCATGACCGGCTCAAGTCCGGTCAGAATGCGGCAGGATATCTCACTGAGGCTCTGTCCCGGTTGCATGATATCCAGATCATAATCTGGCGTAATATCGAACAGGCGCAGCACCTGATCCAGCATCTCCCGATGCTGGGCCGTTACGCAAATTCTCGATTCAAAGGCTTTATCCTGAGCCAAGGCATGAACCAGCGGGGCCATCTTGATGGCCTCAGGCCGGGTGCCGAAAACAGTCAACACTTTCACGGTGAATCTCTTTAATCAAGTTAGACGCAGACTTTTCACTGCGAATCGGACGTTACCCGTTAAGCGGGTTAACGTGAACGACGAACCAAAGCAAAACCCGCCCCCACTAACGTGCCGATCGCGCCCCACATCACCATCAGGAAGGCGCGGCGCGGGCTATCACGTCTCACCGGTTCTTCCGGCGTGCGCAGGTAGCGGTAGGTCTGGAAATTAGCGTTAAGCGTGGGGCCGACATTCAGTGTGGTCAGCATGGCGCGATTTTGATCGTATTCACGATCATAGTGCGGCCCGCTGGCTTGCAAGGATTCCAGACGCGCCTGCAACATCGGTCTTCCCAGTAAAAACATTTCCGATGCCGGCAATTCATCCGCCGGCGTATCGGTCTGGCTACGGCTGATACCTTGCTGCTGGGCGATTTTCAGCCCCTGTTCGACGCTCTGGATTTCCCGTTCGTAAATCGCCCTGGCGACGGCTTCCTGCCGTTTAATCTGCGACTTGATGAAGATGGTTCTGGCCGCCCATGCGCCAGTAATTTCTTCATTCAGATTACCGGCGGCCTGTTGACTGGCAAACACCACATACTGACGCAATAAAGTATTGGCATCAGCCGACGTTTCCGCCACCAGCTTCACCGTATCACGGGTTTTCTTGGCGTCATCACGCGGTGTGAACTGAATATTATTCACCAGTTCATCCAGCAGCGCGGCATCAGCCTTCGCATCCCCTTCCTGCCGCTGTTTGTAATAGTCGGTCTGCAACCAGAAATCTCGGCGGGTATCATATGCCGCCAGTTGCACAATGAACTCGGCATAAACATCGGATGAGATGGAGGGTTGCTCCCCTTGCGGGACAGAAAAGGCTTGCGCATCAAGATTGCGGAGAAACTGTTGCTGGGAATAGTAACCGCCCAACATATTCACCGTCGGTTTATCCGTAATCGCCGTCGCGCTCCATTCCTGTTTTACCAGGTAGGAATAGAGTAACGCGATAACGCCAAACAACACGGCGATAGCGATGATCCAAGGCTTACCACGCCACAGCGTGTGAAATAAGCCGCGAATGTCCAGTTCGTTATCAACTAACGTATTCCCGGCAGGCTGGTTCTCTGATTTCATTACTTCCCCAATGTTATTTGGTTAAGGTAACTGCTTTTGCTCATCGACATGCCGCATACGACGCTTGAGCCGCTTGATAAAACGAGCGACTCGCCATGCGCGTTTCAGGCAGTATCCATAGAGCAAAAACGCAAGCAAGAATAAGGCCAACATAACCCATTCTGGAACAAAAGAGAGATATTCTCCGACGACTCCTACTGCGGCTAATAATGCGGCGGCCAGGGTAATCAATACAAAAGCTTGTCGGGAGGTAAAGCCTGCCCGCATCATCAGATGATGGATATGCTGACGATCCGGCGAAAATGGACTCATCCCCTTACGTAACCGGCGATACATGATCGCAATCATATCAATCAGCGGGATCGCAATAATCCATAACGCGGTTACCGGATTAATGGGATGCTGTATCCCCTGCGTCGTCTGGATCAGCAACCAGATTGCCGTAAAACCGATCATGGTGCTGCCGGCATCGCCCATAAAAACTTTATACCGTTTACCGAAAACGCCAAGGTTGAGCAGAATGTAAGGCAGGGTGGCGGCAATCATGGCAAAACACCATAGCGCCAGATTCGCATGACCGTTGAGATACAACAGTATCCCCAACGCGCCAAAGGAGACGCTGGATAAGCCGCCCAGCAATCCGTCAATCCCATCCACCATGTTAAATGCGTTGATCGCGGCCCAGACCGCAAACAGCGTCACCAGATAACCAAACGGCCCCAACCCCATCTGCCACGGTCCGAAAATATACCCCAGATTATGCAAAGTGAGCCCGGCAAACCCCATCATGATAGCCGCGACGCATGCCTGTACGATGGCGCGAATTTTCACGCTGATATCAAAGCGGTCGTCCAATGCGCCGACAAACACCAGAATACCGGCGCAAAACAGGTAAAGTCGGAAATTGGGAATGTAGTAATCGGTGATCAGAAAGGTAAAGCAGATCCCGGCGTACACGGAAACGCCGCCCACCAGAGGAATCAACCCCTGGTGCCGTTTACGGTAGTTCGGGCGATCGACAAGTCCTATTTTTCTCGCCATCCGGCGAGCTAAAAACAGGAAGCCCAGAGAAAACAGGAAAATGATTAATAATTCGATACTCATAATGAGTAAATTCACCGTTCACAGCTTCGCTGCGGCTGCTCAATATATGCTCGGTTTGTGTCTTAAATACTATCGTCGCTTAGATACTATCATCACATAAATACCACCAGCGCATTGATACATCGACATTCAATAAGACGCACTTGCTGTGCGGGCGATCAGCATAGTCAAAAGGGACACGATTCGTAACCTGAATAGCTCAAACGACCATTTTACCGGCATTAATATAAAAAATCGCCGGGAACGATTTTCAACGTCGCCTGCAACGACCCGTAGGATGGCGGGCAAAGATAACCTGCCATAAAAAACGCCACGACCCAGCGTGGCGTTCCCCGAGTTCATCCGTGGTTTATGAACGCTTCATCATGTCAAAGAATTCATCGTTGGTTTTAGTCATCGCCAACTTGTTAATCAGGAATTCCATGGCGTCAATCTCACCCATCGGGTGGATGATCTTACGCAGAATCCACATCTTCTGGAGTTCTTCAGACGTGGTCAGCAATTCTTCTTTACGCGTACCGGAACGGTTGTAATCGATAGCCGGGAATACGCGTTTTTCGGCAATTTTACGGGCCAGATGCAATTCCATGTTACCGGTGCCTTTAAACTCTTCGTAAATGACTTCGTCCATTTTCGAACCGGTATCGACCAGTGCGGTTGCGATGATCGTCAGGCTGCCGCCTTCTTCAACGTTACGAGCGGCGCCAAAGAAACGCTTCGGGCGATGCAGGGCATTGGCGTCCACACCACCGGTCAACACTTTACCGGAAGCAGGCACAACGGTGTTATAGGCACGCGCCAGGCGGGTGATGGAATCCAGCAGAATAATAACGTCTTTTTTATGCTCGACCAGACGCTTGGCTTTTTCGATCACCATTTCGGCAACCTGAACGTGGCGGGAAGCGGGTTCATCAAAGGTGGAGGCAACCACTTCACCCTTGACCAGACGCTGCATCTCGGTCACTTCTTCCGGGCGTTCGTCAATCAGCAACACCATCAGCACGCAGTCAGGATGGTTGTAGGCGATGCTTTGTGCAATATTTTGCAACAGCATGGTTTTACCCGCTTTTGGCGGCGCAACGATCAGACCACGCTGACCACGACCAATAGGGGAGGCCAAATCCAGCACGCGAGCCGTCAAGTCTTCTGTTGAACCATTACCGCGCTCCATGCGCAGGCGGGAATTCGCGTGCAAAGGGGTCAGGTTTTCAAACAGGATTTTATTGCGGGCGTTTTCAGGTTTGTCGTAGTTAACTTCGTTCACTTTCAACAGCGCAAAATAGCGTTCCCCTTCTTTTGGCGGACGAATTTTGCCTGAAATAGTGTCACCAGTACGAAGGTTAAAACGGCGGATTTGGCTGGGAGAAACGTAGATATCATCAGGGCCGGCAAGGTAGGAACTGTCTGCGGAACGGAGGAAACCGAAGCCATCCTGCAATATTTCCAGCACACCATCGCCAAAAATATCCTCGCCGCTTTTTGCGTGCTGCTTGAGAATGGCAAAAATAATGTCCTGCTTGCGCATGCGAGCGAGGTTTTCCAGTCCCATATTTTCGCCGAGAGTAATTAACTCAGAAACCGGCGTATTCTTTAATTCGGTAAGATTCATAGTGGTGGGTTCTTAAACTCGGGGTAAATCTCGAACTATTAACGTGAATGGTATGGCAGGGTCATCCGTGCCTCTATAATAACCTTCAATCACCGAACATCCGTTTTGTTGCGTTCCTGACGCATGCAGTATCTGCACAAAACGACCGTAAGGGATTCAAAGATACATAAAACCAGTTATTTTAAAACTATTAGATTGTCCAAACCAGATGACGAACATTTTTGTAAATCAATGACTTTCTGATTTTGACATAGAATAATACTTTAGATTCTAACTTTCAGGCTTAAGCCTAAGGGCTTAAACATAGGTAAGTACGATATGCAGTGTTGATGAATCTAGCACGCTTCCTGGCGGGCGGCAAGCAGTCAATAGAGAATTACTCAATTGTTGGCCGCCCCTCAGGAATGTGAAATGAATTATAGATTGGCAGTCAGGAATTCTTTCAGTTGTCCTTTAGACAAGGCCCCGACTTTGCTTGCCGCGACTTCGCCATTTTTGAACAGCAACAGCGTAGGAATACCACGGATACCGAATTTCGGCGCCGTCGCTGGGTTTTCATCAATGTTAAGTTTGGCAACGGTCAGTTTACCCGCGAATTCTTCTGCAATTTCATCCAGTATAGGAGCGATCATTTTACAGGGACCACACCACTCAGCCCAGAAATCAACCAGGGTTACGCCCTCAGTGTCCAATACTTCCGTATCGAAACTGCCATCAGTCAGGTGAATAATTTTATCGCTCATGTTTTACTCCACAGGATTATATCTACCTTGTTGGTGTAGCATTAACCAACGGTAAGGTTGACTTTATTTCACCGGATACGCTTTCGTAAAGCAATAGTTAACTGATATTCTACCACACTATGAGCAAAACACACTTAACAGAACAGAAGTTTTCCGACTTCGCCCTGCACCCGCAGGTTATAGAAGCTCTTGAAAGTAAAGGGTTTCATAACTGTACGCCAATTCAGGCGTTAGCATTGCCGCTGGCTTTATCAGGGCGCGATGTAGCAGGTCAGGCGCAAACAGGTACTGGCAAGACGCTGGCTTTTCTCGCGTCTACTTTCCATTATTTGCTTTCGCACCCGGCAAGCCCAGAGCGTCAGACCAACCAGCCGCGTGCTTTAATCATGGCGCCGACACGTGAACTGGCCGTGCAAATTCACTCTGACGCCGAAGCCCTTTCTCGTCTGACTGGGCTGAAACTCGGTTTGGCGTATGGCGGCGACGGCTACGACAAACAACTCAAGGTGCTGGAAAGCGGCGTCGATATTCTGGTCGGCACCACTGGCCGCCTGATCGACTACGCCAAACAGAATCACATCAATCTGGGGGCAATCCAGGTCGTGATTCTGGATGAGGCCGATCGCATGTACGATCTCGGCTTTATCAAAGACATCCGTTGGTTGTTCCGCCGCATGCCGCCGGTCACCCAGCGCCTGAATATGCTCTTTTCCGCGACGCTTTCCTACCGCGTTCGCGAACTCGCTTTTGAACAGATGAATAATGCCGAGTATGTGGAAGTCGAACCGGAGCAAAAAACCGGCCACCGCATCAAAGAAGAGTTGTTCTATCCGTCCAATGAAGAAAAAATGCGCCTGCTCCAGACACTGCTTGAGGAAGAGTGGCCGGATCGTTGCATTATTTTCGCCAATACCAAACACCGTTGTGAAGATATCTGGGGCCATCTGGCCGCCGATGGTCACCGCGTGGGTCTGCTGACGGGCGACGTGGCGCAGAAAAAACGTCTGCGTATTCTGGATGAGTTCACTAACGGCAATCTGGACATTCTGGTTGCGACGGACGTGGCGGCGCGCGGCCTGCATATTCCGTCAGTCACCCATGTCTTCAACTATGATCTGCCGGATGACTGTGAAGACTATGTTCACCGTATTGGTCGTACCGGTCGCGCCGGTCAAAGCGGTTTCTCCATCAGTCTGGCTTGTGAAGAATACGCGCTGAATCTGCCTGCTATCGAAACCTATATCGGTCACGGTATTCCGGTCAGCAAGTACAACAGCGACGCATTGCTCAACGATTTACCGGCGCCGAAGCGCATAACGCGCCCGCCACGCACCAACAACGGCCCGCGCAGAAACAATGCGCCGCGTCGAGGTGGAGCGCCGCGTAATAATCGTAAACGGCCAGGTTGATCGCAAATGCCAAGCGTATCCTCACTCTATGCCGCTATCGATCTCGGCTCCAACAGCTTTCATATGTTGGTTGTCCGGGAAGTCGCGGGCAGCATTCAGACGCTGGCAAAGATAAAACGAAAAGTCCGTCTCGCCGCAGGATTGGATAAGCAAAATCGGTTATCGCAAGACGCGATGCTGCGTGGCTGGCAGTGTCTGCAACTGTTTTCAGAACGATTGCAGGATATCCCACGAGAGCAGGTACGTGTCGTCGCCACGGCGACCTTACGGCTGGCGACCAACGCTGGCGAGTTTCTGCAACAGGCCGAGCGAATTCTGGGATTACCAGTTCAGGTTATCAGCGGCGAAGAAGAAGCCCGGCTAATCTATCAGGGCGTTGCTCACACCACCGGCGGGCCGGAGCAGCGTCTGGTGGTTGATATTGGCGGCGGCAGTACGGAACTGGCTACCGGCATCGGCGCCAGCGCGACCCGGCTTATCAGCTTGCCCATGGGTTGCGTCACCTGGCTGGAACGTTATTTCAGCGATCGTAATCTGGAAGCGGGCAATTTCGAACGCGCTGAACAGGCTGCCCGCGAGATGTTGCGTCCGGTGGTCGCTTCCTTGCAAGAACAGGGCTGGCAAATCTGCGTCGGCGCATCCGGTACGGTACAGGCTTTGCAGGAGATTATGGTCACGCAGGGGATGGACGAATACATCACGCTGACGAAACTCCAGCAGTTAAAACAACATGCGATTCAGTGCGATAAGCTGGAAGAGCTTGAAATTGAAGGTCTGACGCTGGAAAGAGCCCTGGTTTTCCCCAGCGGGCTGGCGATCCTGCTGGCTATCTTTCAGGAGCTCGACATTAAAACCATGACGCTGGCCGGCGGCGCGCTGCGCGAAGGGCTGGTGTATGGCATGCTTCATCTGCCGATTGAGCAGGATATCCGCCATCGAACCTTGCATAATTTGCAGCGTCGTTATCTGCTGGATAGCGAGCAAGCCGAACGGGTGAGCGCGCTGGCCGATAACTTTCTGCAACAGGTCGCGCGCGACTGGCAGTTGGACAATCGATGTCGCGAGCTACTGCAAAGCGCCAGTCTGGTGCACGAAATTGGCCTGAGCATTGATTTCCGCCAGTCTCCCCAACATGCGGCCTATCTTATCCGTCACAGCGATCTTCCCGGCTTTACTCCCGCACAAAAGAAACTGCTGGCGACCTTGCTGCAAAACCAAAGCAACCCTATCGATTTGATGCCGCTCAGTCAGCAAAATGCGTTGCCTGTGATACAGGCTCAGCATCTGTGCCGCTTGCTGCGTCTGGCGATTATTTTTGCCAGCCGTCGCCGTGACGACACCTTGCCCGCAGTACGACTGCACGTTGAGGGAGAAAGTCTGCGGGTCATGTTGCCTGCTGGTTGGATGGCTCAACATCCGTTAAGAGCCGAAGCGCTGGAGCAGGAAAGTCGCTGGCAAAGCTATGTCCACTGGACGCTGATGCTGGAAGAAATTCCCATTTGACTGACGGGTTGATGTCATAACAAGAGAAGATAAGGGGAGTGTTATTCCCCTTTGGCTTTCGCCAACTGCGCGCGGAGGCTGGCCAGGTGGCTTTGTCCTTTCTGCATCCGTTCCTGAGCACTCACTACTTTACGCTCCGTTTCCCAAACCAGATCATCCTGCGGCAACTCAAGCAGAAAACGGCTGGGCTCAGGACGCACCAGTTCCCCGTACTGACGCCGTTCCTTACACAGGGTAAAGATCAATTCGCGCCGAGCGCGGGTGATCCCCACGTAAGCCAGCCGCCGCTCTTCATCGACATTGTCTTCATCAATGCTGCTTTGGTGCGGCAGCAGCCCCTCTTCCATCCCTACCAGAAACACATAGGGAAACTCCAGGCCTTTTGAAGCGTGCAGCGTCATTAACTGCACCTGATCCAGTTCGTCTTCGTTCTCTCCCCGCTCCATCATATCCCGCAGAGTAAAACGTGTGACGACTTGCGTTAACGTCATTGGCTCATCTAAATCCGAACCTTCAAGCATCTCCGTCATCCAGCTAAAAAGCTGATTCACGTTTTTCATCCGCATTTCCGCGGCTTTGGGACTGGGCGAAGTTTCATACAGCCAGCTTTCATAATCCAGTCCGTGGATCAGATCACGCACCGCCGCCACCGGTTCGCGCTCGGCCAACCGAGCGATATCTGACAGCCACTGCGTAAACCGTTGCAGCGATTCCAGCCCACGGCCAGTCAGCGATTGACCAAGTCCCAGATCAAAGCTGGCGCTAAACAGACTTTTGTTGCGCTGATTCGCCCACTCGCCCAGCTTCTGCAACGTTGCCGGCCCAATCTCACGTCTTGGCGTATTGACGATACGCAGGAAAGCGCTGTCGTCATCTGGATTGGTCAAAACGCGCAGATACGCCAGGAGATCCTTGATTTCGGGGCGTGAGAAAAACGATGTGCCGCCGGAAATTCGATAAGGAATTCGATTCTGCATCAGCATTTTTTCAAACAGACGGGATTGATGATTACCACGATACAAAATGGCATAGTCGCCATACTGGGTCTTGTTAATGTAATGATGGGCAATCAACTCGCCCACCACCCGTTCTGCCTCATGATCTTCGTTGTTGGCGGTAATCACTTTCAGTTCATCGCCATAACCCAGTTCCGAAAACAACCGCTTTTCAAACACATGCGGGTTGTTGGCGATCAGAATATTCGCCGCCTTCAGGATGCGGCCGGAAGAGCGGTAGTTCTGCTCCAGCTTGATGACTTCAAGCTGCGGGAAATCCTGTTGTAGCAGCACCAGATTCTGCGGGCGGGCGCCGCGCCAGGAATAGATCGATTGGTCGTCATCGCCCACCACGGTAAAGCGTGCGCGGCTACCCACCAGCAATTTCACCAACTCATATTGACTGGTGTTGGTGTCCTGATATTCATCCACCAGCAAATAACGTAAGCGGTTCTGCCAACGTTCCCGTACTTCATCGTTACGCTTGAACAACAACGTCGGCAACAGGATCAGATCGTCAAAATCCAGTACATTGCAGGCGCGCAAATGGTCTTGATACAACGAATAACAGTGAGCAAACAACCGATCTCGTTCGCCGCGCGCCGTTGCCGCCGCGCCTGCGGGATCGATAAGATCGTTTTTCCAGTTCGAGATCGTTGACGTTAATTGCTGTAACAGCGTCTTATCATTTTCCAGCCACTGTTCGGTCAACTCCTTCAGCAAAGCCATCTGATCCTGATCGTCGAACAGGGAAAAGTTGGCTTTCATACCCAGCGCCGCGTACTCGCGCTTGATGATTTCCAGCCCCAGCGTATGGAAGGTGGCGATCACCAGCCCGCGGGTTTCTTTACGGCCCAGCGTTTGCGCGACACGTTCTTTCATTTCGCGGGCGGCTTTATTGGTGAAGGTTACCGCGGCGATATGACGGGCCTGATAGCCGCACTGACGGATTAAATGCGCAATTTTATTGGTGATAACGCGCGTTTTACCCGAACCGGCTCCCGCCAGCACCAGACAAGGGCCGGTAACGAATTCGACAGCATGTTGTTGGCTGGGATTTAAACGCATAACGATATGGCTCACTCATCAAACGGAAGGGGATTGTAGCAGAAAGCAGAATCGATCTTGAGCGGGGATTTATCGTCATGGAAAGCACATCGCAATCCACATCTGACGTTGCAGATGTTACATTGCGCTCAGGAATCCCCCTCTCTGTTAAATAAGGGTAACGACATGGCAAATACCGCAGCGGCACTGCATATCCTGGTGGATACCGAACAGCAGGCCAACGACATTCTGACCCAGTTGCACCAGGGCGCCGATTTTCAGCAACTGGCGCAAAAATACTCCACCTGCCCGTCAAAACGTAATGGCGGCGATTTGGGTGAATTCCGTAAAGGCGATATGGTTCCCGCCTTTGATAAAGCGGTCTTTTCCTGCGAGTTGCTTCAACCGTTCGGCCCGGTGAAAACCCAGTTCGGCTATCATTTGATTAAAGTGCTGTACCGCAATTAATCCCAGCATTCACCTTGCCGGTGCCGTTGCGTCCGGCAAGGTGACGATATTTCAACGCATCTAGCCGATGGTCATCAGGCTGGCGTTGCCTCCCGCAGCGGCAGTGTTAATACTCAGCGAACGTTCGTGCAGCAGTCGCTCCAGCGCGATATTGGTTTCACCGCGACTAAAACCCTGTACGGCGATAATCGGCCCCTGATGTTCGGCAAGCTGTTGACTGAGTTGGCGCAATTGATCGGTATCGCCATGATGGATCACCGCATCAAATGCCTGATCATCTCGCCGCCAGTCCTGACTGAACAGAATGCGCGATTGTACGACATCCGGTAAACGACGATACAGCGTCTGCAATAATGACGTATCCAGCCACAATACGCATCCTCCCGTCGCCAGCACTGCCGCCAACTGAATCAGCGCATCTTCGTCGTTGTCAGCCAGACACAACACGCGCTCACGCGGCGTCAGCGTATAAGTATTGCGTTCTCCCGTCGGCCCCGGCAACAGATGCGTCGTCCCAGCCAATCCACGCTCCGCGTACTGCTGGCATAACGCCGCCAAATCGCGTTGATGCTCGGCAAGCGCCCATTTTTCCAACGCCTGCAATGCCGCTAATAGCGTCGTTCGCACACTGGCATCCACGGTTTGCCCGCTATCCTGACCAGCCAGCCCATGCAGCAGCGCATCATCCGGTTTGTGTGACAACAGCCGATACAGATAGAGCGGCCCGCCTGCTTTCGGGCCGGTGCCGGAAAGCCCCTCTCCGCCAAATGGCTGAACGCCAACCACCGCGCCGACCATATTGCGGTTGACGTACTGATTGCCCACACGGGCGTTGCTGGTCACGCGCGAGATGGTTTCATCAATACGTGTGTGTAAGCCCAACGTCAAACCATACCCTGCTGAATTAATCTGCGCGATCAACGCGTCGAGATCCCGGCTATGGTAACGCACGACGTGCAATACCGGCCCAAATACCTCTTTTTGCAGTTCATCCATGCTTTCCAGTTCGATCAACGTTGGTTTGACGAAGGTTCCGCGCGCCCATTGCTGTTCATCCTGCGGCAGCAATGTCGGCTGATACACTTTGCGTCCTTTTGTCCGCATACGCTGAATATGGCGCTCAACGGCCTGCTTCGCCTGCGCATCGATCACCGGCCCAATATCCGTGGATAAACATTCCGGGTTCCCCATCCGGCATTCGGCCATCGCCCCGCGCAGCATTTGCAGCGTATGTTCCGCGACATCCTCCTGAATACACAGAATACGCAATGCCGAGCAGCGCTGACCGGCACTGTCAAAAGCAGAAGCGATCACATCGTTCACCACCTGCTCTGTCAACGCGGAAGAGTCCACGATCATCGCATTCAATCCGCCGGTTTCGGCAATCAGCGGCGTAAGGCGTCCGTGCGCATCCAGTCGTCCGGCAATGTCGCGCTGCAACAGTTTCGCCACATCCGTTGAGCCGGTAAACACGACACCACGTACCCGGCTGTCATTGACCAATGCGGCGCCAACCGTTTCCCCCTGCCCCGGCAATAACTGCAAGACGCCGACTGGCACGCCCGCTTCCAGCAGGATACGCACCGCCTGCGCCGCAATCAGCGGGGTTTGCTCGGCGGGTTTCGCCAGCACGCTGTTACCCGCCGCCAGCGCCGCCGCAACCTGCCCGGTGAAAATCGCCAGCGGGAAATTCCACGGACTGATACAAACCACTGGTCCCAACGGTCGATGTGAGTCATTGGCGAATGCTTCGCGCACCTGTGCGGCGTAATAACGCAGGAAATCCACCGCTTCACGCACTTCGGCAATCGCATTGGCGAACGTTTTACCGGCTTCGCGCACCAATAACCCCAACAGATGCTGCAACTGACTTTCCATGATGTCCGCCGCTTTATTCAGCACCGATGCACGCTCCGCTGGCGGCGTGGCGAACCAGATCGCCGCCGCGCTGACGGACGAATCCAGCGCGTGAGCAATATCCTGCTCGCTGGCCTCACAGACATAGCCCACAATATCGCGCGACTCGGCAGGGTTGAGTACTGGTTTTGCCGCTTGCGGTTCAGCGTTGCCGTCAATCACCGGCGCGGCTTGCCACGGTTGCGCCGCACTGGTCAGCAATGCGCTGGAGAGCGAGGCGAGGCGATGTTCATTGGACAGATCAAGCCCGCTGGCGTTATGACGCGCCGCTCCGTATAAATCGCGCGGGAGAGGAATGCGGGGATGCGGCAGACCGATCCGCCCTTCCGCCGTCGCCAGCGCGTCCACTTCGCCGACGGGATCGGCCACCAGCGTCTCAAGCGGTAAGGTCGTATCGGCGATACGGTTGACAAAGGACGTATTCGCGCCATTTTCCAGTAGACGGCGCACCAGATAAGCCAATAGCGTTTCATGGGTTCCGACCGGCGCATAAATGCGGCACGGACGATTCAGTTTCCCTTCGGCGATGTTGCCCACCACCTGTTCATACAAAGGTTCGCCCATACCATGCAGACACTGAAACTCGTACTGACCGGGGTAATAGTTGTTGCCAGCCAGATGGTAAATCGCACTCAAGGTTTGTGCGTTATGCGTGGCGAACTGAGGATAAATCAGGTTTGGCGCCGCCAGTAATTTACGCGCACAAGCCAGATAGGACACATCAGTGTAGACCTTGCGCGTATAAACCGGATAGCCTTCCAGCCCATCGACTTGCGCACGTTTGATTTCACTGTCCCAATACGCGCCTTTCACCAGACGGATCATCAGCCGTCGCTGACTGCGTCTAGCCAGGTCGATCACGGCGTCAACGACGAACGGGCAACGTTTCTGGTAAGCCTGAATGACAAATCCGATACCGTTCCAGCCCGCCAGTTGCGGTTCGAAACAGAGCTTTTCCAGCAGATCGAGCGAAATGTCCAGTCGATCCGCCTCTTCCGCATCGATATTGATGCCAATGTCATACTGACGCGCTTGTAATGTGAGTGATAATAAACGCGGATACAACGCGTCCATCACCCGCGCGTATTGCGCCCTGCTATAGCGGGGATACAGCGCGGACAGCTTGATGGAAATACCCGGCCCTTCATAGATGCCGCGCCCATTGGATGCTTTTCCAATAGCATGGATAGCCTGCTGATAGGACGCCAGATAAGCGGCGGCATCTTTCTCCGTTAACGCCGCTTCCCCCAGCATGTCATAGGAGTAGCGGAATCCCCTCGCTTCCAGTTTGCGGGCGTTAGCCAGCGCCTCGGCAATGGTTTCGCCGGTCACAAACTGCTCGCCCATCAGACGCATCGCCATATCCACGCCTTTACGAATCAACGGTTCACCGCTTTTGCCAATGATCCGGTTGAGCGAACGCGACAAGTTCGCCTCGTTATGCGTCGCAACCAGCTTACCGGTGAATAACAGTCCCCAGGTCGCCGCGTTAACAAACAGCGACGGACTGTGACCAAGATGCGCATGCCAGTCGCCGGCACTAATTTTGTCGCGGATCAGCGCATCACGCGTGGGTTTATCAGGAATGCGCAGCAATGCCTCGGCCAGACACATCAACGCCACCCCTTCCAGCGAAGAAAGAGAAAATTCCTGCAACAATCCCTGTACCACGCCCGCACGCCCGCTCGCCCCTTTTTGTCCTCGCAGGCGCTCCGCCAGCCGATAAGCCATTTCCTGCGTCAATTTCGCCATTTCCGCAGGAAGTTTAGCCTGTTCAAGTAATATCGGCACCAGTTCGCTTTCAGGACGACGGCAGGCGGAAGTGATGTCGGCGCGTATAACGGATTGGGGCAATACCTGTTGTGCAAACTCAAGAAAGGGTTGATGGGTTTCTTCTTCCTGAGATTGCGGCATAATCTCTTGCGCTTCGATGGGGCTGGGCATAGCCGATTGCGGTATTTCAGGCGTGTCGCCAGTGCTTTCGAGCCGTTCGAGATAGTTAAAGATGGCTTGTTTGATCAGCCAATGCGGAGTGCGATCAATCCGTTGCGCCGCGGCCTTGAGACGATCACGCGTGGCCTCGTCGAGTTTTACGCCCATCGTGGTAAAGCCCATACACGTCACTCCTGTGATGAAAAGGACATATCGGTAAAACATCAATATCAGTCATGTTGCAACTTTGTGCAACCTTGTTAATAAATGATGTTATGGTGAGAAAAAAATCACAATTCCATGCTGCGTCTCGTTCCGGCCAGCGTGGAAGCATGAAGATCCATCGCAACCACAAGGTGTGCGAATAATAATGAAAATGGAGAGTTGAATGACAATGAGCACACCTATGTTGGTGACGTTTCTGGTGTATATCTTCGGGATGGTACTTATCGGCCTGTTCGCCTATCGCGCCACCCATAACTTTGGCGATTACATTCTGGGCGGACGCAAAATGGGCAGCGTGGTCACCGCGCTCTCCGCCGGCGCTTCCGACATGAGCGGCTGGCTGCTGATGGGGTTGCCGGGCGCCATCTTTATTTCCGGTATCTCTGAAAGTTGGATCGCCATCGGCCTGACGATCGGGGCCTACCTTAACTGGAAATGGGTCGCCGGTCGTTTACGCGTTCATACCGAAGTCAACCATAACGCGCTGACGCTGCCGGATTACTTTACTCATCGTTTTGAGGATACCAGTAAATTACTGCGCGTGATTTCAGCGGTAATTATCCTGATCTTTTTCACTATTTACTGTGCATCCGGCGTGGTGGCCGGCGCTCGCCTGTTTGAAAGCACCTTTGATATGAGCTATGGCGCAGCATTGTGGGCTGGCGCCGCCGCAACTATCGCCTATACGTTTATCGGCGGGTTTCTGGCGGTAAGCTGGACGGATACCGTTCAGGCCAGTCTGATGATTTTCGCGCTGATCCTGACGCCGGTAATGGTGATCCTGTCGCTGGGCGGCATTGATACCTCGCTGATGGTAATCGAAGCGAAAAACCCGGCCAATCTGGATATGTTTAAAGGTTTGAATTTCGTCGCCATCATTTCCCTGATGGGCTGGGGACTCGGTTACTTCGGGCAACCACATATTCTGGCGCGCTTTATGGCGGCGGATTCGCACCATACCATTCGCAGCGCGCGTCGCATCAGTATGACCTGGATGATCCTGTGTCTGGCGGGAGCGGTGACCGTCGGCTTCTTCGGCATTGCCTACTTTAGCAACCACCCGGAACAAGCGGGTAATGTTGCGCAAAACAGTGAGCGCGTGTTTATTGAACTGTCCATGCTGCTGTTCAACCCGTGGATTGCCGGCGTGCTGTTGTCGGCGATCCTGGCGGCGGTCATGAGTACCTTAAGCTGCCAGCTTCTGGTCTGTTCCAGCGCGATCACCGAAGATTTATACCGTCCTTTTTTCCGTAAAAAAGCCACGCAAAGAGAGTTGGTGTGGGTAGGACGAGCGATGGTGCTGCTGGTGGCGGCAATCGCCATTATCCTGTCGGCAAACCCGGAGAACCGCGTACTGGGGCTGGTCAGCTATGCCTGGGCTGGTTTCGGCGCCGCTTTCGGGCCGGTGATCCTGATTTCTCTGCTGTGGCCGCGAATGACCCGCAACGGCGCTCTGCTTGGGATGATTGTCGGCGCGGCGACCGTACTGATTTGGAAACAGTATAACTGGCTGGGACTGTATGAAATCATCCCCGGCTTCCTGTTCAGTTGCCTGACCATCTTTATCGTCAGTCTGATGGGCCGTCCGCCGTCTCAGACGATTACCGAGCGTTTTCATAAAGCGGAAACGGAATTCAGGTCGGTATAACCCGTAAGAAAAGGCACAGC
The DNA here is from genome assembly GCF_025840185.1 of Brenneria izbisi. Classification (GTDB taxonomy): domain Bacteria; phylum Pseudomonadota; class Gammaproteobacteria; order Enterobacterales; family Enterobacteriaceae; genus Brenneria; species Brenneria izbisi. Next base: position 14,377 of record NZ_JAMPJU010000006.1, on the reverse strand, counting down.
ATGAAGCTGTGCCTTGTTTAGCATTATAACCGCAGCATTAATCCGCAACGGCGATACGTTTCATATCCGTCATATAGCCACGCAGTTTGCGACCAACGGTTTCGATCGGGTGATTCCGGATCGCTTCATTGACGTCACGCAGTTGCGCATTGTCTACTTCGGTCGCGGCGACCGTTTTACCCAGATCACCCGGTTGCAGTGAAGCCATGAACTTTTCTTTCAACAACGGCACGGCAGCATTGGCAAACAGATAGTTACCGTATTCCGCGGTATCGGAGATAACCACGTTCATTTCATACAGACGCTTACGCGCGATGGTATTCGCAATCAGCGGCAGTTCATGCAGTGATTCATAGTAAGCGGATTCTTCAATGATGCCCGCGCTCACCATAGTCTCAAACGCCAGTTCAACACCGGCTTTCACCATCGCCACCAACAGCACACCGTGGTCAAAGTATTCCTGCTCGGAAATTTTTCCGTCAAACTGCGGCGCGTTTTCAAACGCTGTTTTGCCGGTTTCTTCACGCCAGGTCAGCAACTTAACATCATCGTTCGCCCAGTCTGCCATCATACCGCTGGAGAATTCGCCAGAGATGATGTCATCCATGTGTTTCTGGAACAGCGGCGCCATAATCTCTTTCAGTTGCTCAGACAACGCATAGGCGCGCAGTTTCGCCGGGTTGGACAGCCTGTCCATCATCAGCGTGATGCCGCCTTGTTTCAGCGCTTCAGTAATGGTTTCCCAACCGAACTGAATCAGTTTTTCCGCATAAGCCGCGTCGACGCCTTCCGCCACCAGTTTGTCGAAGCTCAGCAGCGAACCGGCCTGCAACATGCCGCACAGGATCGTTTGTTCGCCCATCAGGTCGGACTTTACTTCCGCAACGAAAGAAGATTGCAGTACGCCAGCACGGTGACCGCCAGTCGCGGCGGCCCAGGCTTTGGCAATCGCCATGCCTTCGCCCTGCGGATCGTTTTCCGGGTGAACCGCGATAAGCGTCGGTACGCCAAAACCACGTTTGTATTCTTCACGGACTTCCGTACCGGGGCACTTCGGCGCCACCATCACTACCGTGATGTCTTTACGGATCTGCTCGCCCACTTCAACAATGTTGAAACCGTGCGAGTAGCCCAGCGCCGCGCCTTGCTTCATCAGCGGTTGAACCGCCTGAACCACGGCTGAGTGCTGTTTGTCCGGCGTCAGGTTAACCACCAGATCGGCTTGCGGGATCAGTGCTTCGTAAGTGCCGACGGTAAAACCGTTTTCCGTGGCTTTGCGCCATGAAGCGCGTTTTTCGGCGATCGCCTCCTGACGCAGCGCATAAGCGATATCCAAACCGGAATCACGCATGTTCAAGCCCTGGTTCAAGCCCTGCGCGCCACAGCCGACAATCACCACTTTTTTACCCTTCAGGTAGTTCGCTTCATCGGCGAATTCATCACGTCCCATAAAACGACACTTGCCCAGTTGCGCCAACTGCTGGCGCAGGTTCAATGTGTTGAAATAGTTAGCCATGTCATGCTCCGTATCCGGTTTTGTTTGTCTGTTATTCGAAAAAGGCTCCCGCCGCAGCGAAAACCATTATGGCTTTCATCATATGACAGGAAATGCGTTGCTTAAATTGATATATTAACAACGTCATATTGCAAGATCTGCAAGATAAAAACGAGGCTCGCATCGCATGGATTTACGTGATCTCAAATTATTTCTGCATTTGGCGGAAAGCCGACATTTTGGTCGTACCGCCAAGGCGATGCACATCAGTCCTTCTACGCTGTCGCGGCAAATTCAACGGCTGGAAGAAGACGTGGGGCAAACCTTGTTCCAGCGCGATAACCGCACCGTGCAACTCACCGATGCCGGGGAACACCTGAAACTGTTCGCCCAGCAAACGCTGTTGCAATATCAGCAACTCAGGCATGTCCTCAACCAACGCGGGCCGTCGCTGAGCGGCGAGTTGCGCATTTTCTGTTCGGTGACCGCCGCTTACAGTCATTTGCCCCCCATTCTTGATCGCTTCCGTGCGGAGCATCCGCTGGTGGAGATCAAACTGACCACCGGTGATGCCGCCGACGCGGTTGAGAAAGTCCAGTCGAACGAGGCTGACCTGGGAATAGCCGGAAACCCGGAAACCTTACCCGCCAGCGTGGAGTTTATGCCGATCGGTAAAATTCCGCTGGCGCTGATTATCCCCGCGCTACCGTGTCCGGTTCAGGCGCAGGTTAAAGTCCCCCACCCTGACTGGGCGCAAATTCCGTTTATTCTGCCGGAACACGGCCCGGTGCGTAAGCGTATCGACCTATGGTTCCGTCGCCACCACATCAATAATCCGCAAATTTATGCCACCGTGTCCGGCCATGAAGCGATGGTGTCGATGGTCGCGCTGGGCTGCGGCATTGCGCTCATCCCGGATGTGGTGCTGGAAAACAGCCCGGAACCGGTGCGCAACCGCGTCTCCATTTTTGCCGAACAAGCCATGGAGCCGCTTGAACTGGGCGTCTGCGTACAGAAAAAACGGCTCAGCGAACCGTTAATCTCAGCTTTCTGGCAAACCTTGCCGGACAAACCATGAAACAGGGTTCACCAACACGTCCGATTCTCTAGCGTTCAAACCACTTGTCGGTAGGAAAGGCGCGCGAACCTGGCGCTTCAGATTCCTGCGCGGTTCTCTTCATGGTTTCGATGTTCATCAGGTAGTGATAGAGCGGCTCAAGCCGGCTAAATCCTTGCGCCAGCGTGGTGACCAGCTGACCGGAAAACAACGCTTCCATATCGTACCGGGTACAAATCGCGGCAAAGGATTTACGGTTATACCAATCGGCCAGTGCCGGCGGCTGCTCTTTAATCAGCGGTCGCTTGTAACTTTCACCTTCCAGCGTGAAGGTATTCCCCAGACAACCAGCCACCGCCAGAAACTGTGCGGGGTTACCGCGCAACGTCTGACGGAACAAATCCATGGTCGTGCGCGTCGCGCTGTAATATCCCAGCCCGTAACGCCAGCTATCCGGCGATATCTCAAAGAAATAGACCGGCGCGTCCGTCCAGTCTTTACGAGTACGCTTGAAGGTCAGCCACATCTGGCTGCGGTAACGTGATTTATCGTGGGAAAACCGAGTGTCGCGATGGATGCGCGACAATGTCTTGCCGATGGCCGGACGGGTTTCGAAATGATCGTCAATCTGCAACATGGTCAGACTCAGTTCATCCACCAGCGCCCGAAAAGGCGCGATCAACTGTTCATCGTAAATAGCGCGATGAGTTTCGAACCAGTCTTTATCATTGTGCTGACGCACCTGTTGCAGGAATGTCAGCCCTTGCTGAGAAAATCCAGTGAAATGTGAAGCCATCGTTGTCTGTCATCCATGCTGTATCTGATGGCATAAAGATAACGCTCCCGACAGTGAAACACCACCGGGAGCGCGATTCCTCCTTAACCCGCCAGAAAGAAACGGAAAGACGGATTATCGGTTTCATCATGACACTCATAACCCAGCGCCTGGAGATGATGCTCAAACTCAGGATCTCGCACGTCCAGTTCAAACGCCGCCAATACGCGACCAAAATCCGTACCGTGGCTACGATAATGAAAAAGCGAGATATTCCAGTGCGTGCCCAGCGTATGCAGGAATTTCAGCAAGGCGCCCGGCGATTCGGGAAACTCAAAGCTATAGAGCCGTTCCCGCAACGGTTTTGAAGGCCGCCCGCCGACCATGTAGCGAACATGCAGCTTCGCCATTTCATCATCAGACAGGTCCACCACTTCATAACCGCCCGCCGACAACTCGGCGATGATTTCTTCACGCTCGGCATAGCCACGTGTCAGACGCACGCCGGCAAAAATGCAGGCATCGTTGGCATTGGCATAACGGTAGTTGAATTCGGTCACGGAACGACCGCCCAGCAGTTGGCAGAATTTCAGAAAACTGCCTTTCTTTTCTGGAATGGTGACCGCCAGCAACGCTTCTCGCTGTTCGCCCAGTTCACAGCGTTCGGAAACGTAACGCAGGCCGTGGAAGTTGACGTTAGCGCCTGACAGCACGTGCGCCAGACGTTCGCCCTGGATCTGGTGCTGCTGAATGTATTTCTTCATTCCCGCCAGCGCCAGCGCCCCGGATGGTTCCGCAATCGCCCGCACGTCTTCAAACAGATCTTTGACCGCCGCGCAAATCGCATCGCTATCCACCGTGATCACATCATCCAGGTATTCACGGCACACGCGGAAGGTTTCATCACCGATACGTTTCACCGCAACACCTTCGGCAAACAAACCCACGCGCGGGAGATCGACAGGATGTCCGGCATCCAACGCCGCCCGCAGACAGGCGGAATCCTCGGCTTCCACGCCGATGACCTGAATCTGCGGCATCAACTGTTTGATCAACACCGCCACGCCCGCGGCCAGTCCACCGCCGCCAACCGGTACAAACACCCGGTCCAGATGCGCGTCCTGCTGCAACAGCTCCATCGCCAATGTACCTTGTCCGGCAATTACCGCCGGATGATCGAACGGCGGCAGGAAAGTCATATGCTGCTGTTGCGACAACGCTATCGCTTTGGCTTTCGCCTCGTCAAAGTTGGCACCATACAGCAACACTTCACCGCCGAAGCCCCGCACCGCGTCAACCTTGATATCGGCTGTCGCCACCGGCATCACGATTAATGATTTAATGCCAAGTTTACTGGAAGAGAGCGCCACGCCTTGCGCATGGTTACCTGCCGATGCCGTCACCACGCCATGCGATTTCTGCTCATCGCTCAGCCCCGCCATCATCGCGTAAGCACCGCGCAGCTTGAAACTGTGCACCGCATGTCTGTCTTCACGTTTTACCAGAATGACATTACCCAACCGCGAAGACAGTTTGTCCATTTTCTCCAGCGGCGTGACCTGAGTAATTTCATAAACCGGCGAGCGCAGGATCGCCCGCAAATATTCCGCGCCACCGGGCGCGGCAGGAAGTGGTTGTGACACTGCCATCAGAATCAGCCTCCCAGCTTACTCTTATCGCGAACAGCCCCTTTATCGGCGCTGGTCGCCAGACTCGCGTAGGCGCGCAGGGCAAAAGAAACCTGACGGTCACGATGATGCGGCGTCCAGGCCGCCTCGCCCCGTGCTTCCTCCGCTTCGCGGCGGCGGGCCAACTCACTGTCGGCTACGTCCAGTACGATGCTGCGCTGCGGAATATCGATGGCAATCATGTCGCCGTCCTGTACCAGACCAATGGTGCCGCCGCTGGCCGCTTCCGGCGAAGCATGACCGATGGATAGACCGGAAGTTCCGCCGGAAAAGCGGCCATCCGTAATCAGTGCGCACTGCTTGCCTAACCCCATTGATTTCAGGAAGCTGGTCGGATACAGCATTTCCTGCATGCCCGGCCCCCCTTTCGGCCCTTCGTAACGGATCACCACCACATCGCCCGCCACTACCTTGCCGCCCAGGATCGCTTCCACGGCATCATCCTGACTTTCATAAACTTTAGCCGGGCCACGGAATACCAGGCTGCCTTCATCCACCCCCGCCGTCTTCACGATACAGCCATTTTCCGCCAGATTGCCGTACAACACCGCCAGCCCGCCGTCCTGACTGTAGGCAAATTCGCGGGAACGAATGCACCCTTGCTGACGATCGGTATCCAGCGAATCCCAACGGCAATCCTGCGAAAATGCTTTGGTGGTGCGGATACCCGCCGGACCTGCGGAATACATGCTTCTCACGCTCTCATCCTGCGTCAACATCACGTCATAGGCTTCCAGCGTTTGCGGCAGCGTTTTGCCCAGCACGTTATTCACATCCCGGTTCAGCAAGCCCGCTCTGTCCAGTTCGCCCAGAATACCGATGACGCCCCCCGCACGATGCACGTCTTCCATATGATATTTCTGCGTGCTCGGCGCGACCTTACACAAGTGCGGCACTTGCCGGGACAGACGATCGATATCGGTCATGGTGAAATCGACTTCGCCTTCCTGCGCCGCCGCCAGCAGATGCAGCACGGTATTGGTGGAACCGCCCATGGCGATATCCAGCGTCATGGCGTTTTCAAACGCCGCTTTGTTGGCGATATTGCGCGGCAGCACGCTTTCATCATCCTGCTCGTAATAGCGTTTCGCCAGACCGACAATTCGTTTGCCCGCATTCAGGAACAATTCCTTACGATCGGCATGCGTCGCCAGCAGCGAACCATTCCCCGGCTGAGACAGCCCCAACGCTTCGGTCAGACAGTTCATGGAGTTGGCGGTGAACATCCCGGAACAGGAACCGCAAGTCGGGCAGGCGGAGCGCTCAATCTGATCGCTGTCGGCGTCGCTGACATTCGGATTGGCGCCCTGGATCATGGCATCCACCAAATCCAGCTTAATGATCTGATTGGATAATTTGGTTTTTCCGGCTTCCATTGGCCCACCGGAAACAAAAATCACCGGAATGTTCAGGCGCAGCGATGCCATCAACATGCCGGGCGTGATTTTATCGCAGTTGGAAATACACACCATCGCATCGGCACAGTGCGCATTAACCATATATTCCACCGAGTCGGCGATCAATTCACGGGAAGGCAGAGAATAGAGCATGCCGCCATGCCCCATGGCGATACCATCATCAACCGCTATCGTATTGAATTCTTTAGCGACACCGCCGGAGGCCTCGATTTGCTCGGCGACCAGTTTCCCTAGATCGCGTAAATGCACATGGCCGGGAACAAACTGGGTGAAGGAGTTAACCACCGCGATGATGGGTTTGCCAAAATCGTCGTCGGTCATCCCGGTGGCGCGCCACAAGGCTCTGGCGCCCGCCATATTACGGCCATGCGTGGTGGTGGCTGAACGGTACTTAGGCATGCTCTTATTACTCCAATAATAACGTAATGGACGATGGTGAAATGAACCACCGCCTGATCTTATGTCTATTAATTAACAATCTATTAACGATTTACCGGATCCAGCCAGCCCCATTTATCTTCCGTCTCACCGGTGAACAGGCCAAAGAACGCCTGCTGCAATTTTTTCGTCACCGGCCCACATTTGCCGATCCCCACCTGAATACCGTCCACACTGCGCACTGGCGTGATTTCCGCCGCCGTACCGGACATAAACACTTCGTCGGCCAGATACAGCGACTCGCGAGACAGCACCTGTTCACGGATTTCGAAGCCCAAATCTTTCGCCAGTTTGATGATGGCGTCGCGCGTAATACCGGGCAACGCGGACGAGGTAAAGGGTGGCGTGAAAAGAATGCCGTCTTTCACTTCAAACAGGTTTTCACCCGCGCCTTCCGACACATAGCCGTGTACATCCAGCGCAATCCCTTCCTGATAGCCATGACGACGAGCTTCACTTCCCACCAATAACGAAGAAAGATAATTACCGCCCGCTTTCGCCGCAGTAGGGATGGTATTCGCCGCCACACGGTGCCAGGAGGAAACCATGGCGTCAATGCCCTGATCCAGCGCTTCTTCACCCAGATAGGCGCCCCACGGAAATGCCGCGATAATGACGTCGGTTTTATAGCCGTCTGGCGGGTTGACGCCCATGCCAACATCGCCGACAAATACCAACGGACGAATATAGGCGCTGGTCAGATTATTCTTGCGCAGCGTTTCCCGGCAGGCTTCCATCAGTTCGTCAACGCTTTGCTGTACCGGCATACGGTAGATTTTTGCCGAATCATGCAGACGCTGCATATGTTCGCGATGGCGGAACACCACCGGCCCCTGATGCGAACTATAGCAACGAACCCCTTCAAACACCGAGGTGCCATAATGCAATGCGTGCGACATGACGTGTACTTTCGCTTCCGCCCACGGCACCATTTCCCCGTTAAACCAAATGTAATCAGCTTTCTTGGTCATTCTTTATTTTCCCTTCACTTGTACGTTAAGCACTGATCTGTTGCGTCGCTGTCATCGGCTGAATATCGATATTAGAGATATCCAACAATTTACTTAATTGAGCCGACAATAGATCCACCGGACGGTGGCTGGCAACGGTCAGTTCAATATTAATCTGCTCATTATTCGTCGTATGCACCATATTCATGGCGCATACTTTAAAACCGCGGTGGCGGGTAACGCGTAATACACGCTCCAGAACTTCGGGACGGAAGCGCGCCTGAATGGAAAGTTGATGATGTGTCATTCTGTTTTCTCCAACACTTATCCTATTGTGGCCAGCCATTACTCGGTTTTATCCAACATGGTTTCATTACCAGCGCCGGGGGGAACGAGAGGCCAGACATTTTCATATTCATCGATGGAGACATGCAGTAAATATGGCCCTTCGCTGTTAAACAGGGCATCCAATGCTGCATCAATCTGGTCTTTACGCGTGATACGTTGGCCGGGGATAGCAAAAGCACTTGCCAACGTCAGAAAATCAGGGTTATCGGAGAGGTTCGTTTCACTGTAGCGTTCATCAAAAAACAGCTGCTGCCATTGCCTCACCATGCCTAACCGTTGGTTATCCAGCAAGACGATTTTCAGCGGCAGCCGTTTTCGCTTGATGGTGCCCAGTTCCTGAACATTCATCATAAAAGAACCGTCACCGGAGATACAAATTACCGTATCCTCCGGGCGGGCGACCTGCGCGCCAACCGCGGCAGGCACGCCAAAACCCATGGTGCCGAGGCCGCTGGACGTGATGAAATTTTCCGGGCGGCTGAATGTCATATGTTGAGCAGCCCACATCTGATGCTGACCGACATCCGTCGTCACCACGGTATCTTTATCCATACGATCGGAGATAGACTTCAGCAAGGCTGGCGCATAAATAGCCTGCCCTGGATGATCATAGCGCCAGGGGTACTCCGCCTTCATCATCGAAGCTTGCTGTTGCCAGTCAGCGATGTTCAGCGATTGTTGCAGCGCGGGCAATAACGCTTTCAGGTCGCCTTGCAACGCCACATTAGCTTGACGTAATTTACTCAGTTCAGCCGGATCGATATCCATGTGGATCACATTGGCATGGGGCGCGAAGGCGTTCAGTTTGCCAGTCACACGATCATCAAACCGCGATCCGACGGCGATCAACAGGTCGCACTGCTGCACCATCAGGTTGGCGGCTTTAGTGCCGTGCATGCCAATCATGCCAAGATAGTAAGGATGTTCGGCGTCAACAGCCCCCAACCCTTTCAGCGTCACCACGGAAGGCATATCGGTCATCGCCAGAAACTGGCGCAAGGCGGGCACCGCCTGCGCTATGCCGACACCGCCTCCAGCATATAACACGGGTTTTTTCGCCTGCGATATCATCTCACGCGCCAATGCAATTTCCTGATCCGGGAAATCAAAACCGCTGTCAACCGCCGCAACGTGCGGCGCGAAATCCCCGACAGCCAGTTGGATATCTTTTGGAATATCCACCAGAACCGGACCGGGGCGACCACTGCTGGCAATGGCGAACGCTTCGGCCATCACCTCCGGCAACGACTCCAGCGACTCAACCAGAAAACTGTGCTTAGTGCAGGCCAGAGAAAGTCCTAGTACGTCGATCTCCTGAAAAGCGTCCGTACCAATCAGCGACGAACCGACCTGACCGGTGATAGCGACAACGGGAACAGAGTCCAGCAAAGCATCGGCCAGCCCGGTGATCAGATTGGTTGCGCCGGGACCTGATGTGGCAATACACACGCCAACTTTCCCTGTTGCCCGCGCATAACCGATCGCCGCCATTGCTGCGCCTTGCTCATGGCGACACAGTAGATGTCTTACGCCACCGTCATAAAGTGCATCATAGACGGGCATTATCGCGCCCCCTGGATAACCGAATACGGTTTCCACTCCCTGCGCTCGCAACGCTTGTACCACCCACCTTGCCCCATTCATCGTTATTCCCCCAAGCTTTTGTTGGAATAACAGGATTTTACGCTACTACTCATCATCTGTTCCCTTACGTTAGACATTGCGCCCAATAAAAAACCCCCGACCTTACGGTGCGGGGGTTTTCTTGAATTCGGGCTTGATTTCTAAGCCATTCTTCGTCCAAGTGCTGCCCCGCACGGTGGGATAATAATCACCACCACGCTAATCACGACTAGGCTAATCACCAGGGATAGGGCTTTCATAAATAGGCTGTTCAGTAACCCACTGTTGAACGAATACCTACAGAGTTATCACAGTCAGTCATTAGATGACAACCATTTTTTGCATGATCAATTTTAAGCGGCAGCGTCAGAACATTAAAAAACACAGTCTAATCATAGGGTAGAGTAATTTTCGTTTATTTCCATCGGATCAGGGGAAATTATCGGGTATCCCCTCTCTTGTCATTAGAAACCGCGATACGGCTCGCACAAATGCGGTAACGCAATGAGAGAGAAAAAACTTCCTTGCTCCGCCTTCGCAAACTCATCACGACATGCTCCCGGCAAGCGGGGTGATAGCGCATTATGTCGCCATACACAAGGAGGAGAATAGATGTCACTGGCGGTTACCTACACACGGGCGATGATAGGCGTACAGGCGCCGGATGTGAACATTGAGGTACACATCAGCAGTGGATTACCGGCATTAACCCTGGTTGGTTTACCCGAAACCACCGTCAAAGAGGCTCGCGATCGCGTGCGCAGCGCGCTGATTAATTGCGGTTTTACGTTCCCCGCTAAGCGGATAACGGTAAATCTTGCGCCAGCCGATCTGCCGAAAGAAGGCGGGCGTTACGATCTCCCTATCGCTCTGGCGATTCTGGCGGCCTCAGAACAAATTGACGGCACAAGACTCAGCCGGTATGAGTTTCTTGGCGAGTTAGGCCTTTCAGGTACTTTACGTGGCGTAAACGGCGCAATCCCAGCGGCGCTGGCTGCCATAAAATCCGGTCGCCAACTGATCTTGCCTGAAGACAATAAGCAGGAAATGGCGCTTATCCCTCAGGGAGACGTGCTGATGGCCGAACATCTGTTGCAGGTTTGTGCTTTCTTGCAGAGTGAGGAAGCATTACTCAGTAGCCGTGATGTTCTTCTGCAAACCGTGACCGATGATGACGCGCCTGATCTAAAAGATATTATTGGTCAGGAGCAGGCAAAACGGGCACTGGAGATCACTGCCGCTGGCGGCCATAATCTGTTGCTGCTCGGTCCGCCCGGTACAGGGAAAACCATGCTGGCCAGCCGACTTGGTGACCTGATGCCGCCATTGAGCGATGAAGAAGCGCTGGAAAGCGCAGCAATAAACTGTTTGATCAATATCGATGCGATCATGAAACACTGGCGTGTACGACCATTCAGAGCCCCGCATCATAGCGCCTCCATGACGGCGCTTGTCGGCGGAGGATCGCTGCCCAAACCAGGGGAGATTTCCCTCGCACATAATGGCGTTTTGTTTCTGGATGAACTTCCAGAGTTCGAAAGACGGGTTTTAGACGCACTGCGAGAGCCGCTGGAATCGGGTGAGATCGTTATTTCCCGGACTCGCGCCAAAGTTCGTTATCCCGCACGTGTTCAACTTGTTGCCGCCATGAACCCAAGTCCTTCGGGTCATTATCAGGGGATACATAACCGCCTTCCAGCGCAGCAAATTCTGCGTTATCTCAGCAAACTGTCCGGCCCGTTTCTGGATCGCTTTGATATCTCTATTGAAGTGCCATTATTGCCGCCTGGTGTCCTACGCCAGCAAAGCGCTCACGGGGAAAGCAGCGCCACCGTCAGGGCACGCGTGCTGGCAGCAAGACAGCGGCAAATCCACCGTGCCAATAAAATCAATGCGCTACTGAAGCCGAATGAAATCGAGAAATACTGCCAGTTAAAATCGGAAGATGCTGGTTATCTGGAAGAGGTGATGAGCAAGCTGGGATTATCAGTACGCGCCTGGCACAGAATATTAAAAGTTGCCCGCACCATTGCCGATCTCGCCGATCAATCTGAGATTCAGAAAAATCACCTTGCTGAAGCACTCAGTTATCGATGTATGGATCGCCTGTTAATACAACTACACAAAAGCCTTGGATGAGAATAACTGCTCGGTTTCCAGGAAAGATGCACATGAAGCGATTAACGTTTGAAGATTAGGAATAAATAATGTCAGGCGTATTTTTAGCATTGCGCAGCTACCGCCCAGAAAGTGATGGACAAGGATGCTCATCGTAAAAAATAGGGCTTTCGCCCCATTTTATTACTAATCATCACTTTCGGTGTATTCTTCAACCGCGTCCATTTGCGGCTTACCACCGGACAACGTGTGGAAACGCTTGGGACGACGGATACGATCCAGATATTTGGACCATATTTTTTCCATGTCTGTTTCAGCCTTACGCTCGCCACGACACATCGCCACAAACTGAACTTCTTCTTCGGTAACCGGTTCACGTTTACCCAGATCAAGTTCGTTAAAGGCATAACCATGGCGTTCCAACAGTTGTGCTTCTTTAATAGTAAAGTCGCCGTGCCGGGAAAAACCACGTGGATAAAACTTGTTATCAAAAAAACGATTATTTGTAGAAAAGCTTTCCGCCATCTTACACGCTCCTAATTCTTCTATGGTCGTGTTGTTTATGGCGCGGAGTATTAGATAGGCTTGACATTGTGTAAAACAAAACATTTAAATCATTACGACAAATTTTTTTGGAGATAGGCGTGGATACCGAATTACTAAAAACCTTTCTGGAAGTCAGCAGGACCCGACACTTTGGCCGCGCCGCAGAATCGCTTTATCTGACACAGTCGGCGGTAAGTTTCCGTATTCGTCAGTTAGAGACCCAGCTTGGTGCAAATTTATTTACCCGTCACCGAAATAATATCCGCTTAACGCCAGCAGGAGAGCGGCTGTTACCCTATGCGGAAAGCTTGATAGGCACCTGGCAAATCGCCAAAAAAGAGGTCGCACGTTCACAACAGCATAGCCTGCTCTCCGTCGGCGCCACCGCCTCACTGTGGGAGGCTTATCTTACGCCGTGGTTACAGTCGCTCTATCAGAAACGGCCTTTGCTACAGTTGGAAGCACGTATCGCACTGCGTCACTCATTGGTAAAGCAACTGCATGAACGTCAGTTGGATCTGTTGATCACGACAGAACAGCCGAAAATGGAAGAATTGGCAAGCCAACTTTTAGGCAACTTTTCACTCTCGCTTTTCACCTCCGAAGAAAACGAGAATAATCAGGATCTGCCTTACATCAAGCTGGAATGGGGGGCTGATTTTCATCAGCAAGAAAGTCGGCTATTACTCAGTGATCAACTTCCCGTGCTCACCACCACGTCCGCACATCTTACTCGCCAGCTACTGGTGACCACTGGCGGCTGCGCCTTCCTGCCCAGCCATTGGCTACAGATTTATCCTCATCTGAAAGCATTAAACGACACGCCGCCCGTAGTACGGCCATTTTATGCCGTCTGGCTACAAAACAGTGATCAACAGGCGCTAATTCGTCAACTACTCAAAACACCGATTGCTATATCGACGTAGCAATACACACTGCTTAAGCACGTCTGAGCTAATCAGAACGTGCTTAATGTTTTTTATAAACCTCTCAAAGCGAACAGCAGTAATCCGATAACGATTAATATTTTTTTAATCAACGATAGATAACCGGGGTAGATCACGACCCATAAATAAATTTGCTGCAACAGATAAGTTAAGCAATAGATTTTCTTGCTGATATACCGCATCAACATCTAATAATTGCGAATGTACTATATTAGTTGAGTTAATCAGTATCCCTTCAAGAATAATTTCCCTACTTGAATGACTATAATCCCGGAAAGCATTTTTATCAGTGTGGATTTCTCTACAGCGTTCAGCCGAAGCAAGACCACTATCTTGCCGCTATCAAGCCTCAACAAGCTTAATACGACAGAATGATTACTCACATAAAATCATGACGAGCAGAAATGTTCACCACAGAAAATATCCGTAGCCAAGTCTTTTTTGTTTTACTGTACCCGGTAATAATACTCGTGATTCTGTTTAAATAAATTCATCCGACTTTTCTCATCCTTTTTCATTACCTGAAATGTATCAAGCGTAGGACTAGCCATATTTGGTGTTAATGCAATCGTACATTTTCTTCATGCCGTTGAATATATCAGGGTCTCTATCAATAGATGACGACTCTTATTTTTGCCTCCCTGTAAAAAGTAGTCTGAGTAGTTACCGCAATGGGTTGGTTATTTAAATATTTATGGTTAGGATAAATGTTTTTTTCTGCGATAAAGCAAAACAGTGAGGATAAAAAGTAAATATTGAAAGGGAAAACAGGGACGAAAAAAAACCCTTCATAATGAAATGAAGGGTTTTTATCTGGCAGGGGCGGAGAGACTCGAACTCCCAACACCCGGTTTTGGAGACCGGTGCTCTACCAATTGAACTACGCCCCTAAATAGGGTGGCGGAACGGACGGGACTCGAACCCGCGACCCCCTGCGTGACAGGCAGGTATTCTAACCAACTGAACTACCGCTC
>NZ_JAMPJU010000059.1 GCF_025840185.1 Brenneria izbisi | reverse complement strand
AACGCCGTTGAGGTGCCAACCGCGCTGTTGGCGGCAAAGGTGATGGTCGCGCCATTGCTGAGCGTCACGGTAAATTCGCGGTCGGTCGGCTGGCTTAATGTCGCGCCAATGGTGGCGGTGCCGCTGCCTTCCGCCACGGTGATATCCCCCAGCGTCAAGGTGGTGGCGTCGCGGTTATCCACTACCGTGGTGGTGGTTGTACTGCTCGTATCCAGCGCTTCATAGTTGCCGCCGGCAGCGTCTTTGATACCGAGGGTCAGCGCTTCCTCACCCTGCTGATAG
>NZ_JAMPJU010000058.1 GCF_025840185.1 Brenneria izbisi | reverse complement strand
TGGTCAGCGCAGGCGACAGCGGCACAGTAAAGCTGCCGTCGCTCCCTGCTGTGACACTGCCCAGCACATTGCCTGCCGCGTCGCTGATCGTGACCGTACTGCCAGCTTCCGCCGTACCGCTGACCGACGCGCCATCTTCCGCGACCAGGAGAGCCGCGGGCGCTTCCGGTGCGGTGGTATCCGGGGCCGTCACGGTAACCGCGGCGGAAATATTGCCCGCGGCATCACTGGCGATGGCGGTAACCGTTTCTCCGTTGGTGAGCGCGGGCGACAGCGGCACGCTAAA
>NZ_JAMPJU010000057.1 GCF_025840185.1 Brenneria izbisi | reverse complement strand
AGACTTTTTATATCGTTAAGATACGGTCTTGTGAGTGCCCACACAGATTGTCTGATTGAATTGTTAAAGAGCAGTGCCACATTATCCCGTGGCGCGGGCCGCATATATTATGCATTTATGCTGTGAAGTCAAGTAATTATTCCCTGACTTCCCACTCGCCCCACAACCGCGTAAGCCGCTGTCGCCGGGTCAGTGGTGGCGCATTATAGGCACTTATCCGCCGCTGACAAGCGCTAAATGCAAAAAAATGATTGAGTGCGTTTTTTTTCGGCAACCCGCCGGGAAAGCC
>NZ_JAMPJU010000005.1 GCF_025840185.1 Brenneria izbisi | reverse complement strand
AGCGTTATGAAGACTTTTTCGCCGTCAATTGCCCGAACGCCTTGCGTAAATAACATTACCGGACAGATTCACGAACCATTAATTCAGGCGTCAAGACCAAAACATTGGGTTCCGTATCAGGATGTTCCAGACGATAAAGCAAAGTATCTACGGCAAGTTCACCGAGTTCATCTTTCGGTTGAAGAATTGTCGTAAGAGGAGGGGACATATAGCGAGCCAGTTCAATATCATCGTAGCCAATAACAGCGATATCTTCGGGTATCGAAAGTCCAGCCTGATATAATGCGCGATAAACGCCAACCGCCATGGCATCGTTACAGGTAAACACCGCTTCAGGCTTTTCTTCCAACGTTAGTAAGCGCTGCATTGCCCGGTAGCCGGTTTCAAATTCAAAATCACCGAAAATCTCATATTCATCGGGAATGGATAATCCGGCATGTTGCATCGCCTGTCGATATCCTTCTAACCGGTTGTGTGCAGTGGTTTTATCTTGCGGGCCGGCTATACAGGCTATTTTTTGATAACCGCGGGAGATGAGATAGTTGGTTGCCATCTGTCCGCCCAGCAGCGAATTATCTTTTATGACATCAATAACGCCTTCAAATGGCGCCCAATCCATCATGACCATCGGTACATAAGGATAGCGACTCACCATTTCAGGTGATGGCCGGTGACTTTCCGTGCACATCAACAATACGCCATCAACCCGCTTTTGCAGCAAGGTTTCCAGGTTACGACTCATTCTTGCATGATCGCCTTCGGTATTGCACAAGATCAGGCTGTAGCCCCGTTCGTAGCAACAACGCTCGACACCACGTACTACCTCGGCATAAAACGGGTTGTTACTGGCGGTCAGCAACATGCCGATGGTTCGCGTCTGTTTGATCTTCAGACTTCTGGCCAATGCCGAAGGTGCATAATTAAGCGTTTCAATCGCGTTCATCACCTTTTCACGCACAACGTCACTGACAAAACGATTGTTATTGATGACATGAGAAACGGTTGAGGTGGAAACACCCGCCAGACGAGCGACATCCTTCATTGTGGCCAAAAGATCACCCCTGCGCTAACAAGAACGCGTCAATCTCGTCACGCCATGGAACAGAAGGCTGAGCCCCGCGACGCGTTACTGCAATTGCCGCCGCCGCGTGAGCAAACCTGATGGCGGAAGACATTGGCTGATTCTCCAGCAAAGCCGTCACCAGAGCACCGTTGAAGGTATCGCCAGCAGCAATCGTATCAACAGCTTTTACCCGATAACCAGGGATCCGCTGACCTTTTCCTTTCACACTCAACCATACTCCGCGGCTGCCCAGCGTAATAAGAACGGTCCCGATCCCCTTGCCATGTAAAACCTGAGCGGCGCGTGCGGCATCTTCTTCCGTCTGAACGGACACGCCTGTCAGATACTGCGCTTCCGTTTCATTCGGCGTAATCATATCCACCAACGACAATAACTCATCAGGCAATGCGCAAGCGGGGGCAGGATTTAGGATGACCTGAGTTTGGTGGTCATGAGCCAGTTTAGCGGCGGCCATAACCGTTTCCAACGGCGACTCAAGTTGCATCAGTAATGCAGAGGCATCGATAATATGTTGCTGATAGCGGTCAAGATAGTCAGGTGTAACGGCGGCATTCGCTCCGGCATTAATGGCAATCATATTTTCCGCGTCGCCGTTAACGAAAATGAGGGCAACACCCGTTGTTTCATTTTCGATGGCTTCGACCGCCGAGACATCAATCCGGTCATCAGATAACTGTTGGCGTATCCGGGTGCCGATATCATCATCTCCCACACAAGCGATGAAAGCGATATTCGCCCCGCTGCGACCAGCCGCAACCGCCTGATTCGCCCCTTTTCCACCGAAAGCGACGCTATATTGCTTACCGATCACCGTTTCACCAGGGCGGGGAAATTGCTCAAGATTGAGAATATGGTCAGCATTAATACTGCCCAGAACCACCAGCTTACCTGTTTTCATAATGCTCAACCCCGATATGTTAATAATGCGCCATCCCCAAAAGGACGGCGCCTGCCCTGCTTTTTTCTTTGATTATTTTGCAACCAACTTAAGATCAACAGGAATGATAGCCTGCGTTTTTTCGTTTTTTAGAACCTTATCCGCAGTTTCAACGCCGATAACCCCAATCTGATCGGGACGTTGAGCAACCGTCGCCGCCAGTTTGCCCGACTCAACAGCCCTGACGCCATCCTCAGTACCGTCAAACCCGACAACCAGCACATCACTCTTGCCTGCGGTCTGTAACGCGCGCAACGCACCCAGCGCCATTTCGTCATTCTGGGCGAACACGGCCTGCACATCCGG
Source organism: Brenneria izbisi (assembly GCF_025840185.1). Classification (GTDB taxonomy): domain Bacteria; phylum Pseudomonadota; class Gammaproteobacteria; order Enterobacterales; family Enterobacteriaceae; genus Brenneria; species Brenneria izbisi. Next base: position 276,712 of record NZ_JAMPJU010000005.1, on the reverse strand, counting down.
GTGAGCGGTCAACAGATTCTGCATAACGTTCAAACCCTTGGTACGATCAAAATCGGCAGGTTGACTGGCCAGAATCGCAAACTTGTTCTTTTCGGCGGATTTCATAAAGCCAGCGCCGCGCTCACGTGCGGCTGATGTACCGGCAATACCTTCCAGTTGGATAATTTTGGCGCCTTCACCAAGTTTTTTAGCGATGAAATCACCCGCGACTTTGCCTCCGAAAGCATTATCAGAAGCAACATGACTGACCACATCACCACTGCTGGCGACGCGATCCAGGGTAATAACCGGTATCTTCGACTGGTTCGCCAGCTTAATGGCATTACCGACGGCATCGGAATCGGTTGGGTTAATCAGTAGCACTTTCGTGCCACGAACGGTCAGATCCTGAACGTTGGCCAGTTCTTTAGCCGGGTTGTTCTGGGAATCCAGCACGATCAGGTTATAGCCCAGTTTATCCGCTTCTTTTTGCGCGCCATCTTTCATCGAAACAAAGAACGGGTTATTCAGCGTTGATACCACCAGAGCAATCGTATCTTTGGCTAATGCATTGGCGCTGACGGTCGCGCTCAGCGCAACGGCAGAAACCAGGGTAGCCAGTTTTTTCATATTCATAACTCAATTCCTGTGTGAATGAAGGTTATTTACTGCTTTTGTTATCTACCAAAACCGCCAACAAAATAACAACCGCTTTGACGATCATCTGGTAGTAAGAAGAAACACCTAATAGATTCAGTCCATTGTTAAGAAAACCGAGGATCAACGCGCCGATCAACGTCCCGACGATCCGCCCTTTTCCGCCCGCCAGACTCGTGCCGCCCAACACCACCGCTGCGATAGCGTCCAGTTCATAGCCAGTGCCTGCCGTAGGCTGCGCAGAAGACAAGCGAGCTACTTCAATAATCCCTGCCAGGGCCGACAACAATCCACACAGGGAATAAACAATAATCTTGATTTTATCAACGCTGATACCGGAAAGGCGGGTGGCTGATTCGTTGCCGCCCAGCGCATAAATATAACGTCCCAAACGGGTGTGATGCAGCATGTACCAGGCCGCGGCAAAGACGATTGCCATGATCCAGATAGGCGTTGGCACCCCCAAAGGACGACCGATGCCAAACCAGCCAAACGCATCAGCTGCATCGGAAAAACCGGTATTAACCGGGCTGCCGTTGGTATAGACCATTGTGACGCCACGCAGCAGCAGCATCATGACCAGCGTGGCGATAAATGCCTGAACTTTGCCTTTGGAGACAATGATCCCTGTACCGGCGCCGATCAATGCCCCCAATGCCAATGCGCCGAATACCGCCACCAGCGCATTGACCTCAAGACCGACAATAGAGGCGGCGACCGCGCCCGTCAGCGCCAGCAGAGAACCCACTGACAGATCGATACCCGATGTGAGGATAACCAACGTCATCCCCACCGCCATGATTGCATTGACGGAGGTTTGCTGAAGAATGTTGAACAGATTGTTCAGGGTAAAAAAGTTAGGGCTCAATGCGGAAACAATCGCAATAAGAATCAGCAAGGCAATCAGCGATTTCTGCTCCAACAGCCACTCTTTACTGAACCAGCGTTTTGCCGCGATAGATTGGGAACTCATGTCTGATTTACTCCTGCTTTACGCCGTATTGCTTACCAACGGCCGCAGCCATCAGTGCTTCCTGGGTCGCCTGCTCAATCGGGAAATCACCACTCAAGCGGCCTTCGTGCATCACAATGATGCGATCACTCATTCCCAACACTTCGGGCATTTCAGATGAAACCAATATAATGCTCAGCCCTTCTTGTTTGAACTGATTGATTAGTTGGTAAATTTCTTTCTTTGCGCCAACATCGACGCCGCGAGTCGGTTCATCCAGAATCAGGACATTGGGACGCGTCATCAAACCGCGGGCTATCGCCACTTTTTGCTGATTACCGCCAGACAATAAGCCGATAGGCTGATCCATCGACGGCGTTTTGACATTGAACAGACGAATGAAATCACCCACCGCCAGTTGCTCTTGCGCATGCTTAAGCCGACCGCCGTCATGACTGAAATAGCGTAAAGCCGTCAGAGACATGTTCTCTTTCACGGACATACCCAGCACCAGTCCATCACGTTTACGATCTTCGGAAATGTAGACGATGCCATTGGCCAGACCATCCTGGGGTTGACGGGTTACCACTTCACGGCCATCCAATGCGACATAACCGCTAGTACGAGGCAACGCGCCGTAAAGGATTTTCATCAATTCTGTACGGCCCGCCCCCATCAGCCCCGCGACACCCAGAATTTCCCCGCTGCGCACGGTAAAACTGACATTATCAACCCCAGGGCCGGAAAGGTTTTCAACCTTAAGGCGCACATCACCCGGCGCCTTATTCAGCCGTGGATACTGCTCTTCCAGCTTTCGCCCCACCATCATTTCAATCAGTGTATCTTCCTTCAGTTCACCGACCGGACGTTCGCCGATGAATTGACCATCGCGGAATACCGTAACGTCATCGCATATTTCAAAAATTTCTTTCAGACGATGGGAGATGTAAACAATGCCGCGTCCTTGAGACTGGAGCTCTTTGATAACGCTGAATAGCGAGGCGGTTTCGGTATCGGTCAGCGCATCGGTGGGTTCATCCATCACGATGACTTTCGATTCAAAACTCAATACCTTGGCGATTTCCACCATTTGCTGATCGCCAATCGAAAGTTCACCTACCAGACGGCGGCTGTCATAACGCAGATTCAGACGTTTAAGCAATTTGTCCGCTTGCGCATACATTTTCTTCCAGTCAATGCGGCCAAAATGATGGGTGAATTCACGCCCCAGGAAAATATTTTCGGCGATCGTCAATTGAGGTATCAGATTCAATTCCTGGTGGATAATGCCTATTCCCGCTTCCTGAGAGGCTTTGGGACCGCTGAAATTCACTTCTTCACCAAGGAAATGCATCCTGCCGGCATCTTTACTGTAGATCCCGGTCAGTATCTTCATCATGGTGGATTTGCCCGCGCCATTTTCGCCCACCAGCGCCATCACTTTTCCCGGATAAACATTTAGCGCGGCATTAGATAGCGCCTTAACGCCGGGGAAGGATTTCGTTATTCCTTGCAGTTGCAATAAAGGTTGCATTGATGCCTCAGAATGTTACGCCAGCACAAAGGATGACATTGGCATACGGGGAACACTCCCCGCTGCGAATAATGGCTCTGCTTTTCCCGCTTTGCTTTTTAAAATCTTCATGGCAGACATAATGCAATGAAATTGAGTTTCCCTGGTATTGCTCAAGTTGTTTCAACTGTTTAAGTAATGCGTCATGGAGCGTTGGATTTTTTATGATTATTTCTTCCGCCAGAATAGCGGCTTCAACTTGCATTTCACTGGTCACAGCGTCAACAACCTGTAAAAAAGTGGGTACATTATGCGTTAACGCCAGATCGATTCGGGTGGTGGTTTCAGGGATAGGCAGGCCAGCATCACCAATAACCAGTTGATCTGTATGCCCCAACCGGGCAATAACGGAAGAAACATCCGAATTCAGTAATACCGCTTTTTTCATCTCTTAACCTCACCAGCGAAACGTTTCGCTGATAAGTATTGTAGAAAAACAAAACCGGAAGGCAACGAAGACATTGCGAAAATGTGATCGCTATCGAAACGTTTCGCTAACGCAAAAAAGAGAGAGGGGAATCAGTAAATAGCGACAGATATGATCATTCAGACAACAATCGGCCCCAGATGACTAAAAACAAAATAACCAATACAAAGTCTGCGAGATAATTGTGGGACTGATCGGGGTGAACGGAGAAGAGACAAGATGGTAATTGTCATTCTCTTACAGTATGTGAAAAAACAGGCCGGACAAAAATGGAGGTATTCATTGTTCAGCCTGTTTGATTTTACGCCTCTGGCGCTTCAGGTTCACCACCAAACAGCTTACCCTGCATCCTACCCAGTTCCTCCTTTCTGACACGCTTGACGACGCTGTAAATCCATTGCAGCGAGACGCCGAATTTACGCGCCAGTTCGTGATGGTTTCTGCCGTTAAACTCGCGGAATATTTCCAGATCGCGCTGGTTGACTTTCCAGGCCATCCCCATTGGGAAGTAAACATTCTGACCGCCCCAGATCTGCATCATACGGTTGGCTACCGCTTCGCCAATCTGATCGGCGATGGCGGTGTCGATCTCGACCACTTGTTTGATGGTGCTGGCTGTGTGCTGCGCGAGTTCAACCAGCAGTTCAGGGCCTTTGCTGCGGAAGCTTTTGGTATCATTGCTCATGCTGTTTTCCTCGCCCGCGTTGCCGCTGTTTTCGCTGCTCAATGCTGTCTATATTCGGGATAGCTTTCATCATTAAACTCCCTTAACCACATCCGCATTCACCGCCGGCACGCCGATATCCGCGGCCAGATTCATGGCGGCGATCGCCAGATTGGAGATGGCCAGCGGGTACAGCAGGCTGACGATATTCTTACGTCCGCCTGCCTGATTGCTCAGGCGGGCGCGGATGGCGTCGATAGCGCTGGCGTCCATCACGTCAGCCAGCTTTTTTCCGGCGCGTTCCAGCTTAAAGCTCAGGAATGCCTCCAGATTGCTATCAAGCGGCAATAATTCCACCACTTCGCAACGCTGGACAACTTCACGCACCGCCATATTGCGTTCGCTCAGTTTGACGGCTAACTCTGGCTGGCCAATTAGCACGATGGAAAGCAGTTTCTTGAACCCGCTTTCCAACTCAAAAAAACGCTTGAGATGCTTGAGCGTGGGGATCGGCAGGCTGTGAGCTTCTTCAATAACAAGAACATGGTGATACCCGGCGTTGCTGCTGTCTTTCAGCACCCGGTGCAACTGGCGGTAACGCGCCTCCTGCGAACGTTTGACGCCTTCCAGCGGAGCGATGGTATTGATGATCGCCTCGGCGATGGATGCCGCTTTCAGGGTTTTGCCTTTAACATCGTTATCCTCCATCGCAATGATGTAGGGTTCGATAACGATAACCGGCGCGTTTTCGCGGTTGATGCGGTCAATCAGGTCGCGGCGCAGCGTGGATTTACCCGCGCCGGACTCGCCGATGATCGCCATAAACCCGCCGTGCTTCGCCGTCTGGTACAGCGCTTCGCGCACATAGCGGATATCCGGCGTGGTGAACACGTCTTCGCTGCCTTGCAGCGCATCGTCGGCGAACGGGTCGCGGAACAGTCCGAACACCTTTTTGGTGGCTGGAAATAACACCTGTTTTTTAAGTAACATATTCTCCTCCGTATTGAGGTCTGTGGTTTCCGCTGTACGGGATGCGCTGTCCTGTACATCATCAAAACTATTTTGTGTTTCAATGCCATGCGCCGACAAAAAGGCGGTCAGGCGCTGGCGAACGTCCCCGGCGTTGGTGCGCGGCCACTGGTTGTGGTTGACAATCTGCGCCAGCGTCGCTTCCGACACGGCGATATGTCTGGCGACCGCCGCCTGCGATAGCCGTGCCTGCTTCAACTGTTGTTTCAGTACCAGCATGTTCCCCCCCTTAATTACCGTTGACGATGTTGATAACGTTGCCGGAAACCGGCGTCAGCAGCGCGTCGGCGGCCTTGTCCAATTGCTCAGCCTGAATGCCGTCCGGGTACAGCGCGCTTAACTGGCGGTAATGGGCCGCCGTCCACGTCTGGCTACGCGCCGCAAACTGTTCGCGTAACGCTTTGGCGGCTTCGACGTGGGTTAGCGGGCGCTGTTCGACCTGTGGGCCGCGCACCGCCGACGCCGTGCCGCGACGCGGCATAAAGGCTGGTAACGTGGCGTCATCAATATGTTTGTATGGATCAAGCTTGCCGCCGAACGGCAGCGCTTTCGCTTTACGGGCGGCGGCGGCGTCCGTCGCGTTATCTGCGCCGGTCACCCATTGCTCAATCTGTTTCGCGGCTGTCTGAGCGGGCGTGTCGGGCTGTGCTTTGTAGCGTTCGCCAATCACCGCGGCGGAATCGGCAAAGCCCAGTTCGTTTTTGACGACTTCATCAACCAGAAAGAACATGTCATGCCCGTCCTCGCCGGTCAGCACCACCTGCGCGGCGTCGACGCGCCACGGATTGCGGGTGATCGACAGTTTTTCTCCGACCATGACGCCAGGTACGGTGGAAACATCGTATTCAATGCCCCGAAACGATACGCGCAGCTTCGGCGTGACCTTGCGTTCTTCCGGCATGGCTACCGCCAGTTCGCGGCACACTTCCACTGACGGCGCTTTTATTAACTGCTCGGCGGTGATTTTCAGCCAGACGTCGGTACGGGGCTTAGCGTGACGGCTGTGGATGGCGGTGGCGTTAAAGTGGGCGCGCCACTTCTGCGCCAGCGCGTTCAGTTCTTGCAGGCTGTGAACCGGCTGGAACTTCAGGCCCGGCTCCAGCTTGCGTTCGATAATGTCGCGCGCCTTTTCCACGCTGCCGGTCGCGCGGGCGGCATGAGCTTTATGCGCCATCAGTTCGATGCCCAGCGCGCGGCATAGATTTTTGGTCATGCCGGCGGTGTTGGCGGAACCGGGATCGAGATACAGCAGCTTCGGCACGCCGTGCAGCACGTCCGCTTCGCCGCGCTCCTGCATGGCGTTAATCAATACCGAGCACAGGTTTTCGCCCGATTCCGCGCCCATCACATACTCGACATAGATCCAGCCGGAGGCGTGATCGGTGATCTCATAGCTCCATACCCGGTCGCTGGCGATGCGCGCCAGATTAGCCGGTTTATTCTTATAGAAACGGGCGCTGTCCATCATCTGTAAGCCCTTGCGACCGTTGCTCAGGTAATAAAGGGTGCAGAGCGAGGCGTCGATTTGCCATACATGATTCGGGTGCAGGCTGGCCAGTTCGGTCACTGGCGCGGGCTGGCTTAACTGGTCAGGATGCAGGCCGTAATTGCGCAATGCGCGGCTGATGGCGGTTTCAGAAAGCGGCAGAAACTCGCCGGTTTCCTCAACCATACGGCCCGCGGCGATCATGTCATTGGCGCGCAGGGTTTCTACCGCATCGGCGATGGAATACAGCCGCTTGCCGTTTTTACGCGTCGCTTCCATCAGCGTGGCGGAAATTATCGCCGCCTCATCACGCGTTAAGGCGCTTTGTCCGGCATCGGCGCGTTTTTTACGTTTGTCCGTCACCGTAACCGCCTTTATCTTGCGCAGCAGCGTGGCGCGGGATAATCCCAGTTCCGTACAGGCGGCGTCATAGATAGCGCCGCGTTTACCATGCCCGGCCTGTCGTGCGGCGCGGGCGATTGTCACTAATCTTTCCGTCAGGGCGGCGCTCATGGCAGTCCCTTACGCGTCAGTGCTGGTGATTTGGGGTTCGGGCGCATCCAGCCATGCCGGACGTTCGCTGCCGGTCGGCGCGGCCTCAAGGTCAAAAACTTCACGTACACGGTGTAACGCCCGCTCAATCTGGCACACTAAACCGGCCATAAAGTCGTAAGGCGGCTCTACGTCGTTTTCGGAAGTAAACGTGGTAAGCGTTGAAAAGGCGGTGTGTAGTCTGGCGGTGATCGCCGCTTCCGCTTCAAACGCGATAGCGCTGACCTCCTTACGCAGCTTTTCCGCTTCCTGATCGGGCGCGGGCGGCTGGATACGGGATTTTTTCTCCAGTTTGGTGGAGAGGTCGTCGATCTTCTGGTTTTTATCGGTCAATACCCGCTGCTGGGCGGCGTTGGTTTCGCGGGCTTCGCGCAAGGCGGCTTTCAGTTCGCGGCTGGTCATGCGATCGATATCGTCGAGCGTCATGCCTGCAATCGTTCCGCCATCAGCCAATTCAGCCAACTCTTCATCGTCTTCTGTCATTAATTCAAAGAGTTTTGTTTTTCCTAAAACGGCAAGCGCCTGCCGCTTTGATTCCAATGGCGGGGATGTATATTTAATTGCAGCTTGCATGACCAACCGCGCGGTTCTCTCAGCCAGTCCCAACTGTTCTGTAACGATTTGCGTGAAATCCCCATGAGGCTCACACTCTTTGAGAATAACCAGCCGTTTACCCGCCTCCAGCATGGCTTCCGCGCTTTGCGCCATATAGAAGCGGGTTTCATGCACGAGGCGATCGCGCTCATACGGCAGACCGTCGCCGAACTTATCCATCACCTGCATCCGGTGTTCAGCCAGCGCATTGAGCTTGACGTTCAAATCGCCCGCCAACGGCGCATCTTCCATTAATTCAATAGATTGTGATTTTGTACGTGCCATTTTTCATCCTTAGCGACTACCAGCCAGCAGACGTTGATTCATCTCGTTAATACGATCTTGCGCGCGGGCGATCTCGTTGGCGTGCGCCTGAGCGATTTGCAGGGTTTGCATACTCAGCGCAAAGCGTCCGTTATCCAGTTTCTGCGCCAGCCCTTCTTCAATCAGGGTATTCAGCGCCCGGTTGACATTGGCGGGCGAGTCATCCAGCGCCGCCGCCAGTTCACCGTTGGAAACGCCGTTGAGGGTATGGCCGCGCAACGCTTTAAGAACGCGCAGAATGCGAGCGCCTGCGCTGGAGACATTTGCCTTGCTCATGTCACATTCCCCTTTTTGCGATATGTGATAATCTGTTACACGGATTAATAATGATCAGGCTGCGCGGGCGTCAGGTTTCAGGCCGAGTTTGACGGCAATTTCATGTGCCTGTCCGTATTTAGCCTTGGTGATGCCGTTCAGTACGCGATAGACCGCTTCACGGGAATAGCCGTTTTCCTGCGCCCATTGGGTGACGGTCACACCACGCTGCTGGAAGCGGCTTTTAACTTGTTCGGGCGTCATGTTATAGCCTCCGGTTATACAATGATGTTAATAGAATACGTGATAGATTATGTGAACTTTAGTTCTCATTGTCAATGGGGTTTTTGTGAACATTGATTCTCTTTTTGCATCTCGTCTCAAATCAGAACGCTCCCGTTTATCGCTAAAACAAGGCGATGCGGCGGATATATGCGGGGTTTCTCGCGAAATGTGGAGTAAGTACGAGCGCGGGATAGCTGTCCCTGGCGGCGAAGTATTAATGTTGTTTGCGATGGCGGGTGCGAATGTTCAGTTTGTTTTGACAGGGGAATCATCAGAAAACGTTGCTTTATCCAGAGACGAGCAAGAGATTGTCGAGCATTACAGAACGGCGCCGTTAGCCGTTAAATCAGCGGTGTTGGCGGCGCTTACCGCGGGTACGACCGCCCAACAATCCGCCGGAACGTCTCAGGTGTTTCACGGCAAAGTCAGCGGTCAAATTGCCGGTAATAAGATCGTTAATCACAGTGTAATAAGTAATAAAAAAAATAAATAGAATAAGCAACACATTGCAATAACAAGGAGGCTTTATGCGCCAGGAGTTTAATGGAACTGCTCAGGGGCAGTTTTCATCAAGAGATATTATCAATATACATCTCCCTATGAATATCGCCGATGATGAGCCGCTGCTTTTGGCTCAGCGTCAGCGGTTGCATCAATTATTGGATGATATTATTGCCGTTAGCGGTGAATCTAAAAAAAACCTATGGCGGGCGGTTCATGCCCATATTGATGTTCACAATATTCATGGCATCACAACCAGGAAGTATCACAAAGCCGAGGCCTATCTGTTACAACGTTTGGTAGAAGCTAAACTGGCGAGAGAATGTCGGCGTCTGGTGGCGGAAATTCTGCGGTTGACGGCTGATAAGGTCAGAGAGCGCAATAGGTTTTGCCTGAGAAAGTTTGGTACTAAAACCCTGAATGACTTGTCCCGCGAACAGCTTCAGGTAGCGTTTGATCATTTCGATAGAGATGAATTACCGCTCTGCCACCCAGAGTCCGCACCATCTAAACCGCTGGATTGCCAGGAACTGATAAAAACGTATCCTAAAATATTTATTGGCGTTTTTCTGCTGGGATTTTTATCGTCTTTTTTATTTAAATAAGGATATATCATGTAAACATCATTTACCCTTATTAAGACTTTAGCTATTTGGATGTTGGTCGCCAAATATCTATTGCGTACATTCAGCAAAAAAGGTCATCAACCTTGGCTAATCAAAACTAGCGGTATTGGTGTTGGGTCATCGCTGCATTGGCTTGTTTGACGCCGTTGCGGAAATCTGGACAAATCCACCAGATCGCGCTTCCCCCAGCATACTGCCGCTACATAGTCGTTTGCACTCTTCACGCTGTTTAAAATCCCCGTCCGGCGCTATCCGCCATGCTGTCCCCACTTAGACAGGAGACAGCAATATGAACATCAAAACATTTCGCATTACCAGCCTGAAACGGCTGCTGGGCTGGCAGCTTACCGCGCTTTTGCTGCTGGCGGTTATCGCGCTGGTATCGCCGCAACAGCTTCCCGTGGTTATCTACAAAATCGCCTTGATTACGCTGGCCGCAGTGCTGGGATATTGGCTGGATCGTTCGTTGTTTCCGAAAGCGACGCTGGGCCAATATCTGATACATGAACCGGCATTGATGGCGCAGGGTGAATATCCGGTCAAGCCCGGTTACCACCGGGTTTTCGCCGCGGCCCTGATCCGTCGCGCCATTATCGTGGCGGCGGTCTGTCTGGCTGTGGCGATGGGGCTGTGATCATGGGCTGGCCGCAAACCATCATCATTCTGTCCGCCCTGGGGTTGGGGGTAAATCCGGCTCAGGCCGCGCAACCGCCCGCCGCCGCGCAGCAATACCGCAACGATCTCATCCGCAACGCCCGTCTGGATTGGGGGCTGAATGCGCCGGTGGCGGATTTCGCCGCCCAACTTCATCAGGAGTCCGGCTGGAACCCGCGGGCGGTGTCGCCTGTCGGCGCGCAGGGGCTGGCGCAGTTTATGCCCGCCACGGCGCAGTGGATTAGCCAACTTATGCCGGAACTGAAAGCCAATCAGCCCTTTAATCCAAGGTGGGCTATCCGGGCGCTGACCCGCTATGACCGCTGGATCTGGCAGCGCGTCAACGCGGCTGACGACTGCCAGCGCATGGCGATGACGCTCTCCGGTTACAACGGCGGGCTGGGCTGGGTTCAGCGTGATCAGAAGCTGGCGGCGCGGCGCGGGTTGGACAGTCAGCGCTGGTTTGGTCATGTCGCCGCCGTCAACGCCGGACGCAGCAAAGCCAACTGGCGCGAGAACCGCCATTATCCGCCGCGCATCCTGCTGGCGTTAGCGCCGCGTTATCTGACCTGGGGAGGCCGTAGCTGTGCTGAACCTGCTTAAAAACCTGCCGTGGAAACCGCTGTTGTGGATTGCCGCCGTGCTGTTGGCGTTGTGGTTGATCCATCAGCACGGCTATCGGCGCGGATTTTCCACGGCGGCATCTGACGGCAACGCCGCGCTGCAACAGCAGCAAGCCGAAAGCAAGGCGGCGCTGGCTTCGCTTCAGGCGGATTTCGCGCAGCAACGTCATCGGCGCGCGGAGCAGGAAAAGGCGACATTGCTGGCCTGGCAGCGCCGTTATCAGCAGCAGGCAAATGCCGCGAACAACGCGGAGCAGCGTTACCTCGGCCAAACGGCTTCGCTGCGCCGACAGAATGAAAACCTGAAACGGAGAATTGATGATGTCACCCAACGCTGGATTGACCAACAAGGCAACGCTCACCCTGTGCAGTGCGTGTTTACTACTGGTTTCGTGCAGCAATACAACGCCGCCTACGGATTATCCGCCGATGGTGAAACAAGCGCCGCCGTTGCCGGCAGTGCTGGCGGTACGTCCGCCGCCGCTGAAGCCGTTAACGCCCGGCTACGCGACGCCGGCGTCACCCAGCGCGATATTCTCGCCCACAGCGCCGACGCCGGCGAGCGCAGCCAACAATTAGCCGCACAGGTGAATGGCCTGCTGGATTACATCGAAGGATTACAACAATGAAAGTGGAAGTGGAGTTCTGGCAACTGGTGGGGTTGCTGCTGGGGTTTCTCGGCTTTGTTTTTACCGTAGCGAAGATGTTTTTTGCCCAGATGGAAAAACGCCAGGTTGAACAATTTCAGGCGTTGGATAACAGTTTTAAAGCGTCCATCGGCAACCTGAACAATCTGGAGCGCGAGTTTATGGCATTCAAGGCCGACTTGCCGCTCAACTACGTGCGTCGGGAGGACTATGTGCGCGGCCAGACGGTGATCGAAGCCAAGCTGGACGCCCTGTATAACAAACTGGAATTGGTGCATCGTCCCGTTGTCGGCAACCGTTGAAGGCGACATGGCCGTGTCGCCGAGTCTAATCCTGATCCCATCCTGAAAACGCCGCGCCGGGATTTCAACATTTACCGCCAATAACGCACCAACCCGCAGGTCGGCGGCTATGCCGCCATTCCCTTATCCCGCCATTCCTTTATCGCGCCAATAATAGCCGCGATAATTTCCCCGCCCCACGGGAAGCAGAGCGACCGCTTCACCATGACGATAGCGACGAAACGCCACAGCAACCTGTCGGGCGCGTTGGCGCCGCCGTTAAGCCCAATGTGCCGCCAACCTCGAAAAGCGGCCAGATTTCCTTTATAAAGGCTTTACAGCTACGCTCTGTCGCCCGCCTGACGCCTTTCCCCGCCTGGGTTTTTTCTAAACTGGATTAAAAGCCGCTTCTCTTGTTTTCCCCGACACTGACCTGAGTTTTCCAAACCGGGATCGCGTTATGTCACTCCATATTTTTAAATCCGCCACCCATACCAATATGCACGGCGCCAACTTACCGCTCTCGTCAGCCGATTTGTTAGCCTGCTCCGCCTTTGGCGGCCACCACATCCTGTTGGAGACATTCTGATGGATGTTAGCTCGGTTATCGAGGCGGTGATCGCCCATCTGACAGAAAAGCTGCCCAATCTACAGATTGAGCATTTCCCGGAAAACCCCGCCGATTTTCAACTGAATCACCCGGTCGGCGCGGTGCTGGTGAACTACCCCGGCTCCCGCTTCGGCAAGCCGGAAGCTATCGGCCCGCTGACGCAGCCGCACGTCATCACCCTGAACGCCACGGTCGTACTGCGCCAGTTGAACGGGCCGCAGGGCGCGGTGGCGACACTGGATGAGGTGCGCCGCACGTTATGCGGTTATCAGCCCCCGAACTGTCGCCGGAAAATCTGGCTGATGCGGGAAATGTTTCTCGGCAAGGCCGGCGAGTTGTGGCAGTACACGCTGGATTTTGCCACCGAGTCCGTCTCGATTGAGGACGCTAATTTACCAGACGGACCATTACTGACCGTCGCCAATTATAAGGAAAGCAAATGATGAAATACCGTTATACCGGCCCGGCCAGCGGCGTGACGCTGGCCGACGGCACCGAGGTGCTGTTGTGGCCCGATAGCGAGGTGGTCTTGCCGCAAGAGCATGACTACGTCAAAACCCTGGTGGCGTTAAAGCATTTGCACGTCGTGCCTGACGTCACCGTTGCGGCGGGCTCCCGCCGCAAGACTTCCGCCACAGGAGAGAAAACGGAGGTGAACCGTGGCAGCTAACTATTTACACGGCGTGGAAACCACCGAGGTGGAAAACGGCGCACGTCCGGTGAAAACCGTCAAATCCGCCGTTATCGGTCTGATTGGCACCGCGCCGATCGGCCCGGTCAATGAGGTGGCCTTGTGCCTGTCTGAGAAGGACGCGGCGCAGTTCGGCAGCCAGTACAGCGGCTTTACCATCCCGCAGGCGCTGGATGCCATTTACGACCACGGCGCGGGAACAGTGCTGGTGATCAACGTGCTCGACCCGGAAGTGCATAAAACCCAGGTCGATAGCGCCAGCGTGACGTTTGCCGCCGCCAACGGCAAAACGCAGTTGGCCCATCGCGCAGTGGCGAATCTGGTATTGCGTCAGTCGGCGGAAACCACGCCTTATATCGCGGATACGGATTACCAGCTTGATGCGCAAACCGGGATTATCACCCGTCTGAACGACAACATCCCCACGGATGAGGCGGTGCTGGTCAGCTATGATTATGCCGACCCGACCAAAGTGACGGCGGCGGATATTATCGGCGCGGTTAACGCGGCGGGCAATCGCACCGGCATGAAGCTGCTGCACGACACCTACAACCAGTTCGGCTTCTTCGCCAAAATCCTGATCGCCCCGGTGTTCTGTACGCAGAACAGCGTCAGCGTGGAATTGATCGCGCTGGCGGACAAGCTCGACGCCATCGCTTATGTCGATGCGCCGATCGGCACCACCTTCGCGCAAGTGCTGGCAGGCCGCGGGCCGGGTGGCGACATCAATTTCAACACCAGTTCAGACCGCGTGCGCCTGTGCTATCCGCACGTCAAAGTGTATGACGCGCAAACCAACGCCGAACGTCTGGAGCCGCTCAGCCAGCGCGCCGCCGGATTGCGGGCGAAGGTCGATCTGGAGAAAGGCTTCTGGTGGTCGTCTTCCAATCAGGAACTGTTGGGCATCACCGGCGTGGAGCGCCAGTTATCGGCGATGATTGACGACCCGAACAGCGAGGTCAATCTGCTCAACGAGCAAGGCGTCACCACGGTGTTCAACAGCTACGGCTCCGGCCTGCGGCTGTGGGGCAACCGCTGCGCCGCGTGGCCGACGGTCACCCACATGCGGAATTTCGAGAATGTGCGCCGCACCGGGGATGTGATTAACGAATCCATCCGCTACTTCAGCCAGCAATACATTGATATGCCAATCAGCCAGGCGCTGATTGATGCGCTGACCGAATCGGTCAACAGCTATGGCCGCAAACTGATTGGCGACGGCGCGTTGCTGGGTTTCAAATGCTGGTTTGATCCGGCGCGTAACGAAGAAACCGAACTGGCGGCGGGCCACCTGTTGCTGAGCTACAAATACACACCGCCGCCGCCGCTGGAGCGGTTGACGTTTGAGACGGAGATCACCTCCGAATATCTGGTCACATTGGAGGGCAATAGCTGATGGCTGGGAAAATTGAAGTGAACCGTATCACCAACGCCAATATCTATATTGACGGGGTGAACCTGCTGGGCCGGGCGGAGGAAGTGAAACTGCCGGACGTCAGCATGATTATGCAAGAGCACAAAGCGCTGGGCATGGTGGGCAAGATCGAACTGCCCGCCGGGTTCGACAAGCTGGAAGGCGAGATCAAGTGGAACTCGTTCTATCGGGACGCCATGCTGGGCGCGGCCAACCCGTATAAAACGCTGGCGTTGCAGTGCCGCTCCAGCGTCGAGCGCTACAGTTCTCAGGGGCGTATCGACGAGATCCCGCTGGTCACTTATATGACCATCATGTTCAAGAAGAACCCGCTCGGCACCTTCAAACAGCATGAAAACGCGGAGTTTTCCAGCGGCTTTAGCTGCTCCTACATCAAACAGGTGCTGGAAGGCGAGGAATTGCTGGAACTGGATTACCTGGCTAACATCTTCCGCGTCGGCGGCGTCGATCAACTGACCGATTACCGTATCAACGTCGGCGGATAAACGCCGTATCGCCATCCATTGACCAAAGGGAGAGGCACTGCCTCTCCCTTCCCTTTCTTTAAATCCCTTTAATAGCTGAATTCATCCCCGTTTTTCATACTGTTCCTGAAGACTTGCTTTTCCCCACTTATTTTTCCAATAACAGGAGCACATGATGTCAGAACAATCCTTTCCGCTGTCTATTCCTTTTACCACCGCAGCCGGTGTTCGTATTGAATCCCTGAATCTGCGCCGTTTGCAGGTCAAAGACCTGAAAGCGGTACGCAAAATCAGCGATAACGCCGCCGACTGGGACGATTTGTTGATTTCCCGCGCCAGCGGAATGCTGTCGGAAGATCTCGACGGCATGGATCTGGCCGACTATCTGGCGTTGCAAAAACGATTTCATCAACTTACAGGTCTGGCTACACCATCCGAAAACCTTGATTCAAGCGCAGGGGCTGCTGGCGAGGTGGTTTCGGTTTCAGCCGAGTGAGTTGAACGATCTGGATCTGGAAGAGTTCGAGTGCTGGTTGGAAACGGCCAGCACGCAGATTAAGCGTGAGAACGGCGATAGCGACTAACCGGCGCGCCAGTTCCGGCAAAACAGGTCGCTAACAAAAAATGGCGGGGAGCGGGATAACGACAGCCAACATCAGGGCCAGCGTCAATGATCCTGCTTCTCCGCCAATCATCAATGCCCAGACCAACTGCCGTCAGCGACGTGCTCATATGGGTAATCCTGTTTCGTCTGGTCTATCTGGAGTGTAAATCGTGGCCACTGAATCATCTATCAGCGCGACCCGCGGCGGGGTTATTTCCGGCGCATTACGGTCTGCGTTTACCGGCGTCCAGGGCACGCTGGCGTCAATCGACGAAACCGCCCGCCGCCTGCAACAACGACAAAACAGCCTGACGCAAGCCATGGAGCGCTACGGCCAGATCGGTTCATACGGCAACCGGCGGCTGAATAGCGAACTGCAACGTGTGGGACGCACCATGGAACAGCTTGAGCGTCAGCGCAACCGTCTCTCTGCCGCGGCGCATGTGAGTGATGCCTTGCAAACCCGCCGCTCGGCGTTGATCGACCAAAAAGAGCAAACCTACGCATCGGCCCAAACCGTCGCCGCGCCGGTGATCGGCGCTGTCGTAAAATATGCCAGCTATGAAGCCGGGCTGCGGGATATTGCGACGATGGGCAATCTGGATAGCGCCCAGGAGCAAAAAATCGGCGCGTTGATTCGCCAGACCGCGCTGAAAGTCAACCAGACGCAGGAAGCCTTGCTGGGCGGCGTCGGGCTGTTGATTAACGAAGGAATAAAGCCGGAAAAAGCATTACAGCTTACCGGGCTGCTGGGAAAAACCGCGACGGCGACCCAAACCGATATGATCGATCTGAGCAAAATGGCCGCCGTATTCAGCGAGACGCTGCAAATCACCGGCACCAAAGAGTTAGAACAGGCGTTTAATGTGGCGGCAAGCGGCGCGAAGCTGGGTTCGTTTAAGCTGAAAGACATGTCCCAGGCCCTGCCGGGGCTGGCGGAAGCGTTTGCCGCGCAAGGTATTACCGGCCAGGAAGCGGTTACGCAGATAGTCGCCAGCCTGAGCGTGGCGAAAAAAAGCGGCGGCTCAGCCGACAGCGCGGTAAACAATATGACCCACTGGCTGTCGGTCATGAACAGCAGCGAAATCAGCCAGAAATATGAAAACGCGGGCGTGGACTATGAAACATCGATGCAGAAATATACCGCCGGCGGTTTCTCCAAATATGAAGCTTCGCTGATGATCGCAGACAGGCTTATCAAGGACAAAGGCGAGGCGTTCCTGAAACCCTTCGAGGCGGCGGGCGCGCAAGGCGATACCGCGACACAGCGGAAATTGATGAATTCCTTTGGACTGTCCGAGGTGTTTACCGATACCCAGAGCGTGGATCATCTGCTGTCGATGCGTCAGGATTGGGGCAAATATCAAAGCAATAAACAGGCGATGAATAGCCCGGCGGCGCAAAACACCCTCGACACCGATTTCGCCAGTCAAAATGACACTTTGGCGGCGCGCTGGCGACGCACGCAAATCGCGCTCAATGACGTCTCGATCGGCATCGGTCAGTCACAGCGCCCCGCGTTGATCTCGTTAAGCGACGCGATTATCCCCATTATCGATCAGGCCGGAAGATGGATCGCCGACAACCAGGAGATCGTCAGCGGCATCGTGCTCACTGTCGCAGGGTTCAAGGCATTTAGCGTCGTGGCGGTCACCACCAGACTGGTGCTGGTCAACCTGTTATCACCGCTGGTCGATTTATGGAAAGGCGCGATGTTTCTGCGTTCCAAATGGCTGCTTCTGCGCACGGCGTTTGGCGCCGGAGGCCGCGCCCGCCAGTGGCTGGGGCTGTTTTCCCGGCTGGGCCGTGGCGCATTATGGCTAGGTCGTATGCTCGGTAGAGGTTTGATGGGGGGGGTACAACTGGCGTGGAACGGCTTCATATGGCTGGGACGCGGCGCGCTATTTTTAGGCGGTATGATGGGGAGAGCATTGGGCAGCGTTATGGGAGGTATAAAGCTGCTAGGTAGAGGGGCCATGATATTGTTCCGAATATTTTCGTTCACTCCAATTGGCCGACTTATCAGCGGCATTGTCACTGCCGCCCCCTTGCTTTATGGGGCATTTTCCTGGGTGATGGATTTCTTTGGTATTGATATATCGGAGAAATTTAGCGGGATTGGAAAAAGTATCGTCAGCTTTATATCCAACGGTATCCGCGATGAAGGGGAAAAGCAAGGAGCGGATAGTTGGTTCAACTGGTTCTCCGACGAACCCGAAAAAACAAATTCGCCCCGCCCGGTATTGACTGGCGTTGGTAGAAAAATCGCTCAGGGTGTTGATATCGGTATTGACCATACAACACCTCAGGTGGGACAGGAATTGGCACAACTTCAGCTTCTGATTGAGTCTGAATTCAACATGCCGCAGATGGGGCTGGAATCTGGATTCAGTTCACTGCGCGCCAACCCGAAAGCCAAAACCTTACCGGAACTCCCTGAGTTGCCCACCAGCGCGGAAAATAACGCCGGAGGCCGTCGCGCTGGCGGTCAGACGGCTAAGGCCAGCGGCGGGATTGCGGTGACGTTTTCACCCAACATCTACCTGGAGGGTAAAAAATCCTCGGCCACGCCGGAAATCGCCAGCGCGCTCAACCTGTCGCTGCACGAATTGGAAAAAATGCTGGCGCGCATTATGACGCAACAACAACGTAGGGGGTATGCCTGATGTTTGCCGTTCTTGGCGATATTGAATTTGAGTTGATTACCTATTGGGACGGCTTCGAGTCTACCTTTGGCGTCGATTACGCCGAACATAGCCGTATCGAAGGTAAGCCGGGGCTACAGTTCGTCGGCGAGCGACTGGATGAGTTCCGCATTAGCCTGGTCTTCCACAGTATGTACTGCACGCCGGATAACGAACTGGCCCGGTTACGCCGCGCCATGCGGGAACATCAGGCACTGGCGCTGGTGTTCGGCAACGGCGACTATCGCGGCTGGTTCGTGGTTACCGCGGTGACGGCCAGCAACCAGCAAACGGATGCTTCCGGCAATGTGATGGCGATGACGGCGGAAGTCACCTTGCGCGAATATACCGGCGACCCGAAAAGCCCGCTGGCGCCGCCCGCGATTAAACGCGCGATCCCCGGCACCGGCGTGGTCACCGGCGCGGTGATGAAATCCAGCGGCCTGGTGCAATCGGTGCGTGATGCCGTCAGTTACGCCAGAAAAGCCCAGTCAGCGCTGCAAACCGCCGCCAGCACGGTACGCATGGTGCAAAAGATGGCGTCCAACCCGGCGATTGCGCTGACGCGCGTTCCTGGTCTGTTAACGCAAATCAACGGCGTCGCCACGCCATTAGCCGCCTCGGTTCCCGCGTTGAGCGCGGTCACCGACGCGTTCCCCGTCGCTATTCGCGTCGCCAGGGCAACCCGTGAAGCCGTCCTCTTTGTTAACGCGGCGCGTGATTCCTTGTCGAACGTCGATAACCGCAATATCGCCAGCGCATTGAACAGCGTTTCCGGCCAGTTTAATGCCGCCGACACGTTACTCACCCACGTTTCACCGGCGCTGAGCCAGATGACGGCGGCGATCGCCGCGCGGAGGGTATGATGTACATTGAGCATGTAACCAAACAGGGCGATCGCTGGGATTTACTCGCCCATCACTACTACGGCGAACCGCGGGGCTACGACCGGATCATCGCCGCCAATCCGCAGGTGGCCATCACGCCGGTGTTGCCTTCCGGCATCGTGCTGTTGATCCCGATGATTGAAACGGATGAAGCGGTAACCACAGAGGAGATCGCGCCGTGGCTACGTTAATTCAGCAGGCTACGCCTTCTCCGGGTATTTCCGAAGTGCTTCAGCCGATCTTTACCCTGTGGTATCTGCAACGGGATATCACCAGCGATATCGCGCCCTATGTCACCCGCGTCAGTTATACCGACAATATCAAGTCGGAATCGGACACCATCGACGTCGAACTGGAGGATACCGACGGTCGCTGGCTGGATAAGTGGTATCCGGGCAACGGCGATACATTGACGTTGAAGCTCGGCTATAGCGGCGAAAAGCTGCTGTCCTGCGGCACGTTCTCCATTGATGAAATCGAAGTCGGCGCGCCGCCGTCAACGGTATCGATTCGCGGCGTCGCCGCCTCAGTCAATAGCGCGCTGCGCACCAAATCCAGCCGGGGGTTTGAAAACACCACGCTGGCCGCCATCGCCAGCCGCATCGCCAAAAAGCACAGCCTGAAACTGGTCGGCGGTATCGAGCCGGTCAAGCTTGATCGCGTCACCCAATACGCGGAAACCGATGTCGGCTTCCTGAAGCGGCTGGCCAGCGAGTACGGCTATGCGGTGAAAGTCGTCAGCGATCAACTGGTGTTCTCGCATCTGGCCACGCTGCGCCGACTCGATCCGGTCAGGCAACTGACGCCGCAGGACGTGGCCCGCTATGCGCTGCGCGATACCATCAACCGCGTGTACAAATCGGCAAAGGTCAAGCATCAGAAAGCCAGCGACAAGAAACTGGTGGTATATGAGGCGGACGGCAGCACCTCCACCACCCAAAGCAGCGGCAAAGCCACCAGTGCGGATACGCTGAAAGTCACCAGCCGCGCATCGGACGAAGACGGCGCGCAACGCAAGGCGGATGCGGCGCTGGATGCGCATAACGAAAACCAGCAGACCGGTTCGCTGAGCCTGATGGGGACACCGCAACTTATCGCGGGCAACAAAATCGAGTTGGTGAAGTTCGGCCAACTGTCAGGCCACTGGCTGATCACCTCCGCCCGGCATTCATTCGATCGCAGCAGCGGCTATGTTACTGAGATCGAGATTGCACGCGGCCCGGTCACCACCGGCACATCGGCGCGCAGTAAAACGCGCAAATTAACGGTGTATAAACCGGACGGCACCACCGAAACCGTTACCAGGGAAGAGAAAAAATGAGCGTATCCCGACAGGTCGGCACCATCAGCGCCGTTGACGCAAAGCATGTCCGCGCCCGCGTTCGTCTGCCTGAGCGCGATAACCTGCGCACCAACTGGCTGGACGTGCTGCAACACAATACCCAGAACAACAAGGATTACTGGTTGCCCGACGTCGGCGAACAGGTTGTCGTGTTGCTGGATGAAAACGGCGAGGACGGCGTGATCCTGGGCGCGGTCTATTCCAGCGTCGATACCCCGCCCGTCGATAACCCGGACGTCCGCGGCGTCACCTATGCGGACAGCGCGGCGTTTTATTACGACCGCCAGACGCACACGTTGACCATTAACGGCGGTATCGAGCACATCGTGATTACCTGCGGCGCGGCTGTGACGGTGAAAACGCAAAAAGCCACCCTTGACGCGCCGGAAACAGAAGTGACGGGCAACCTGCTGGTGAAAGGCAAACTGACCTATCAGGGCGGCATGTCAGGCTCCGGCGGCAACGGCGCGGCGGCGGCGATTCAGGGCAACGTCAGCGTGCAAGGCAATATTAACGCCAGCGGCTCGGTGATGGATGCCGGCGGCAACTCAAATCACCATTCCCACTGACCCGCCAATCCTTCTTAAATCCCTTTAATATCGGCTAATCCTTCCGGGGGCGATACTGCCCCCCATGAATACTCACTCTGTTTTCTGGCAACCGGCCCTGCAACGCCCTGGCGAACTCGCCGAGGGCGTCGCCGATATCACACAGGCCATCCACATCATTCTGCACACGCCGCGCGGCAGCGATCCCCATCGTCCCGAATTCGGCAGCAGTTTGCATCGCTACATCGACTACCCCATCGACCGGGCCGTTCCGCATGTCGTGCGCGAAGCGATTGAATCCATCAAGCGCTGGGAACCACGTTGCAAACTGTTGGCAGTGAAACCGCTTATCAGCGGCGAACACATGACGCTGCGCATCAGTTGGGAAACGACCAGCGGTGTTTTGCAGACCACGGAGGTGTTATGGCAGTAACCACAGAACCGGTCTTTATCGAGCGTGACGCGGAGGCGATCACCGCCGAGATGATCGCCAAATATGAAGCCGATAGCGGAAAAACGCTCTACCCGGCACAGGCGGAGCGCTTGTTGATCAACCTCATCGCCTACCGGGAAATGCTGCTGCGCAGCGGCATTCAGGAGGCGGCGAAACAGAATCTGGTGCGCTATGCCCGCGCGCCGATGCTTGATTACCTCGGTGAACTGGTCGGCACCTACCGCCTGGCGGCTCAAACGGCGCAGACCACGCTGCTGTTCAGCGTAGATGCCGCGCTGCTGACGGACACGCTGATCCCGGCGGGAACGCGCGTCAGCGCGTCAGACAGCGTTGTGTTTGCGACGGACCACGATGTGGTGATGAAAGCGGGCGCGCTGAGCGCGACCGTGACCGCCACCTGCATGGAAACCGGCGCCGCCGGGAATAACTGGCAACCGGCGCAGATCAGCACGTTGCTGGATGATATTGCCGATGTCGATTTCACGGTAATCAACACCGTCGCCAGCACTGGCGGCGCGCAAGAGGAAAGCGACGATCGGCTACGGGAACGTATTCAACTGGCGCCGGAGTCCTTTAGCACGGCGGGTTCAAAACTGGCGTACCGCTATCATGCGCTGAGCGCGCACCCGGATATTGTCGATGTGGCGGTGGTCAGGGCTGAGCCGGGCGTCGTCCATCTCTATCCGTTGCTGTCCGGCGGGTTGCCCGATGCCGCGCTGCTGGCGCAGGTGGAAAGCGTCTGTTCGGATGAGAAAGTGCGACCGCTGACCGATACGGTCGCCGCCAAAGCGCCCGTTGCGGTGGAGTACGCGCTTCATGCCAGCCTGACGCTTAAACGCAATGTTCAGGCATCGCCGGTCAAACAGGCAGCGGAGCGGGTAGCCGCCGACTGGGTTGAAAATCGCCGCGCCACGTTGGGACAGGATATCGTCCCCAGCCAGATTATCGCCGCGCTATCGCTCGACGGCGTCTACAGCGTAGAACTGTTATCCCCCGGATTAACGGTGCTGGATGACTGGCAACTCGCCGTCTGCACTGGCGTCGCGATCACCATTGCCGGGGCCGCCGATGAGTGACGTGCTGCTTCCACCGCCGCTGGCCGCCGACGCCAGCTTCCGCGCGCTGGCCTCGCTTATCGACCGTTTCGACGCGCTGAAGCTGGAAGCGTTGATGGTCTATCTGGTCGATATCGTCGACAGCAGCGCGCTGGACGCGCTGGCCGAACAGTTCTCGCTGACCGAAGACGGCTGGCAACTGGCGGAATCCGAAGATGCCCGCCGGGCCACGATTAAATCAGCCATTGAGATGCACCGCTATAAAGGCACGCCCTGGGCGGTGCGCGAGGTAATCCGCAGTCTGGGATTCGGCGATGTTGAACTGATCGAACATATCGGACGGCTCAACTACGACGGCGTGCGCGGTTACAACGGCCATA
Organism: Brenneria izbisi; assembly: GCF_025840185.1. Lineage (GTDB taxonomy): Bacteria > Pseudomonadota > Gammaproteobacteria > Enterobacterales > Enterobacteriaceae > Brenneria > Brenneria izbisi. The sequence continues at coordinate 253,449 of NZ_JAMPJU010000005.1, read as the reverse complement.
TGGTCTATGGCGATCAAGCCCACTGGCCAGTCTACCGGGTGTTGTTTCAACAGCCCATCACCAACGATCAGGCGCAGATGCTGCGCAACACTTTGGAAATGATCGCCCCTGCACGCTGCCGGTTGGCCAGCCTGGAATATTGGGGCGTTCCAATTCGATACAACGAAACCGCATCGTATGACGGTAACTACAATCACGGGAGTGCATAAGTATGGCGAACTTGCCGGAAAAACAGGAATGGATTGACGGAATCTACCAACTGGAAACGTCAGATCCGGTGGTCGGCGGCCCCGGCGGGGTATCCAACCGACAGGCGGAGCAACTGGCCGACCGCACGGCGTATCTGAAAAAGGAACTGGAAAGCACCGGAGAAGATCTGCAAGCGCATATCGACGCCGCCGATCCGCATACTCAATATGCGCCGAAAGCCAGCCCCGCCTTGACGGGAACGCCAACGGCGCCGACCGCGGCGGCAGGCGTCAATAATGCGCAAATCGCCACCACAGCCTATGTGATGGCCGCAGTCGCCGCATTGGTGAATGGTTCTCCGGGCGCGCTGGATACGCTAAAAGAGTTGGCTGGCGCACTGGGAGATGACCCGAACTTCAGCACAACCGTGCTGAACAAACTGGCGCAAAAGCTGGAGAAAGAACAAAACGGCGCGGACATTCCCGATAAAGCCAAATTTATGGCGAACATCGGGTTAAAATCCGCCGCCACACGCGCCGTGGGTTCAGCGGCCAGCAATATTCCCGATATTACTGTCGGTGATGGACGCTATTTAGGGAAAACGGCCACGGCGACAGCGGCCAGTAAATTGGCGGCGGCAAGAAAGATTGCTGGCGTAACGTTTGACGGTACATCCGATATTGCGCTGACGCCTGCCAACGTGGGCGCGTTGGCGACGACGGGCGGCACATTGACCGGCAACCTGGTTTCGAAAGTAGCTGATGCGCTGCGCATGATCTACGGTGGATACGGCGTCATTCAACGCAATGACGGAAGTGCATTTTATCTCCTGTTGACCAAAAAGAATGATGCCAACGGTTCCTTCAATAGCTTGCGACCACTCCGAATTGATCTGGCCACAGGGGATATTCAATTCGGTCATATCGCTAATGCCGCCATCCTTCAGGAAAAAGGGCAGCGCGTCTACAGCCCGAACAACAAACCCACCGCGGCGGATATCGGCGCGTTGCCCGCCGGCGGCACGGCGGCGGCGGCCACCAAATTGTCGATGGCCCGGAAAATCGCGGGCGTGTCATTTAATGGTACGGCGGATATCGCGCTCACCCCGGCGAATGTAGGCGCCTTGCCTGCGGCGGGAACGGCGGCGGCGGCTACCAAACTGGCGACGGCGCGCAAGATTAATGGCGTGGCGTTTGATGGTTCGGCGGATATTACCCTTACCCCGGCTAACATTGGTGCTTTGCCGATTGCTGGCGGCACAATGACCGGTCAACTCACGCTCAATAACATTTTAAAAGTCGCTGGGAAAAGTGGGTTTCTACCTGATTCGCAAGGGGCGCATATTTGCTGGAACCGTATTCACGGAAGCGGAAGAACCGACTTTGTTAACCACAAAGGTTCGGGTGGTGGCGGTTTTGTATTCTGGAACGGTGACGCTGAATCACAAAACGAACTGGCGTCGTTAAACGCCGCGGGTTCGTTATTCGTAACCGGTACGATTTCGGAAAGTGGGAAACGTGTCTACAGTCCAAACAACAAACCCACCGCCGCCGATATCGGCGCGTTGCCTGCCGGTGGAACAGCGGCGGCGGCCAACAAACTGGCGACGGCTCGCAAGATTAATGGCGTGGCGTTTGATGGTTCGGCGGATATTACCCTTACCCCGGCTAATATTCAGGCGGTGGCAAACTACAAACCGTATTCAGGCATTGCTGAATACACGGATGATACAGCATGGCTTGCAGGACTGGAGGCAACCAGCAACTGCATTGGATCACAGTCAATCACAAAAACCAGTAAAGGCGGCGCGTGGAAAGCATTTATCAGCGTTCGTCATCGAAGTGGTGTTGGCGACGGCACAAAATACGGCTTTGTCCTGACTGACGAACACATGAATAATACGTCCCCGGCGTTTTTTTCTTTTCGTAAACAGTTCTCTGGAACCTGGAGCGACCCATACATTTTTTATCATACCGGCAACAAACCCACCGCGGCAGATGTTGGTGCTATTGGCAAAGGCGAACTGACAGGCATTCCGTTGCCGTATCCCTCTGCCACCGCACCAGCAGGCTGGCTAAAATGCAATGGCCAGGCATTCGACAAAGCCAAATATCCTAAGCTCGCCGCACTCTACTCATCCGGCAAACTTCCCGACCTGCGCGGCGAATTCATTCGCGGCTGGGATGACGCACGAGGCGTGGATGCCAGCCGGGTGATGTTGAGCGCGCAAAGTGATGCGATGCAACCGATAACAGCAGGCTGGACAATTGATGATCAAACGACGGATACAACCTATCCACCTTCAGGTGCTCTATATTCCGATGGCATTGGCACCGTTAATTATGATGCAGGGTCAGATAGGAGCAGTAATGGTGCCAAAGCGCATTTTGATTCGTCACGTGTTACCCGTACGGCAAGTGAAACCCGCCCCCGCAATATTGCATTCAACTACATCGTGAGAGCAGCATAATGAGCAACTATTCCACTGAAATTAAAACCGCAGAGTTAAACGAAAACGGCCTGAGTAAAAATGCGGGTTGGGTGACGGTATATCACGTCCACCCTGTTACCCGTGAATATCTGAGCGCCAGCTATGAATATCTGATGACCGGAGTCGGCTTACCGGCTGATAGTTATATTGACGAGCCAGAACTGCCAGTCGCAGGACTCGCCTTGCGCCGCCGCGCTGACGGTAAAGCGTGGGAGCATGTGCCGGATTATCGCGGCCAGACGGTTTATGACACGCAAACCCGACAACAACAAACGGTTGACGCTATCGGCGAATTGCCGGATAACGTCACGTTGTCAGCGCCTGTCACTGAATTCGATATTTGGAACGGCGAAGCCTGGGTAACAGATGAAGAAGCCCAACAACAAGCGGTGGCAATGGCGAAACAGCAAGACGCGCAAAAAGATCTGAGCACGCGACAAACAACGGCTAACGAACGAATCCAAACGTTGACTGACGCCATTGATTTAGGTATGGCGACCGAAGAAGAAACCGCCGAGCTTGAACAATGGAAAAAATACCGGGTATTACTGAGCCGCATTGATACTGCCGCATCAGAAATCGTTTGGCCGAAAGCGCCAACGGTTTTATAGCACGGCTATCGTAGCGAAATTCTCAACGAAAAGATCTCAGTTGGCAGTGAAAATATTCACTTTCTCGAACCTCCAGAGATTCCGCTGTTTGAACGTGAGCGGTTGAAACTGGCTACTATAAACCGGCTCCATTAACCCTCAGAATGTTAGTGGAGTCGGCAAAGGCTGATCGGGGGCTGAAAGCGTTGTTGGGTGGCGTCGGACAGTTAATAGTAGAACGAATATTAGCAGGGCTGGAGGCCGCACGAAAAAACGGTCGCATAGGCGGAAGACCGCAAGTATTAAAGATGATCGGAAAATTATTGGGGAACCGGGCATAGCAGACGTCGGTTAGCAATCATCCATGATGTCGGCGTATCGACCATCTATAAGTCTTTCCCAGCCGGCACAATCTGATTTTGTAATTTATTATCAGTATGTGAAACTGATCTGGTACTCAATTTATCGCGCAGGATGTGCGGCATTTATCGCGCGGCGCATCAGCAAATGTGTTAAAGCGTGTTAAATGGCGGGCTAATGCCCGCCATACAAAAGGATAGGCGTTATTATCAAAGCTTACGGATCTGCTTCACATCCAATTCAACGGAACCGAAATCCTTGTCCAGTTCACCCTGAATTTCCACTTTATCGGAAGGGGAAATCATCTGTCCGTTCCAACGTTTATCATCGATTTCCACATTCATGGTGCCGGTTGAATCGCGGAAAAGATAATTTTCATCACCAAGCCGTTTTTCAATATTGCCACTGAGTGTGATCCAACTATCGTCCGCCATTCCTTTGGCTTTTTCCACCGTGGTAATACTGCCTTTCGGATCGGTAAATCCGCCTTTATGGGGACTGGATACCGAAGACTCCGGGCTGATAAAACCACCACTTTGCGCGGCAAAGGCTGGTGCGGAGATCAGAGCTGTAATGGCGAAGAGTGCGGCTGCTTTTTTCATGTTCTACCTTCCTTTATTGCATTTGTTGTCACCGTCATCCGGTGTGGTTATCAATGTTCAGGCAGCATTAAAACAAACAGTTCTTAACAGCATCTTAAGGAATGGACATCTGTGATTTTATTTTTTGATCTTGCCGGGATTGCCCGTTTCTGGCGATTTTACCTGTACATGCCGTCATGCTATTTCGTATAAAACCAGAACACGAACGCGCGGAGCAGCCATGAGAATATTGTTAATCGAAGACGATCGCCTGATCGGTGACGGTCTCAAAGCCGGGCTTACCAAGCTTGGTTTTAGTGTTGACTGGTTTACGCAAGGCAAAACGGGCGAGGCGGCTATAGATGCGGCGCCTTATGATGCGGTGGTGCTCGATCTCAGTTTGCCGGAAATTGATGGGCTGGACATTCTGCGCCACTGGCGTCAGGCCGGACACGATGAACCCATACTGATCCTTACCGCGCGGGATGCACTGGAACAACGAGTTGAAGGCTTGCAGTTGGGCGCGGATGATTACCTGTGCAAACCATTTGCACTCACAGAAGTGGCTGCCCGTTTGCAGGCGCTGATCCGTCGACGACATGGTCAAATACAGCCCACGCTCACACACGGCGCGGTATCACTTGAATCAGCTTCACGCACCGTGACACTTAACAATGAACCGCTGATGCTTAAATCCCGTGAACTGGCGCTGCTGGAGCTGTTTTTGCTGCACCCCAACCGCGTACTGACGCGCGCCCAACTGGAAGAGAAACTTTATGGCTGGGATGACGATGTTTCCAGTAATGCCGTGGAAGTCCATATTCACCATTTACGTAAAAAGCTGGGCAGTGACTTTATCCGTACCGTACATGGCGTCGGCTATATTTTGGGAGAAGCGACATGACGCATCTCAATCTCAGCCTGCGGTTGCGTCTGATTGCTGGTTTCATGCTGTTGACGCTGATCTGCTGGGGCATAGCCGGATTGCTTTCGTGGTATCAAACTCGCCATAACATTAATGAACTGTTTGATACACAACAGATGTTATTCGCCAAACGGCTGGCTACCATCAATCCTGCCGACATCGATGCGGAATCGCCGTCACTGCCGAAAACAAAAAAGCTGGCGGGAGATCATCGCGGCCAGCAGGAAGATGATGCGCTGGCCTTTGCTATTTTTACCCGAACCGGCAAGATGGTGCTGAATGACGGCGAAAACGGTAAAGACTTTATCTTTGATTACGCACGAAATGGTTTCACTGATGGTCGACTGCGCGATGACAGCGATAGATGGCGTATGGTCTGGCTGAAGACCGGGGACGACCGCTACGTGGTTGTCGTGGGCCAGGAATGGGAATATCGGCAGGATATGGTGTGGGATATCGTCAAAACCAACCTGACCCCTTGGCTAGCGGCGCTGCCGATTATGCTGGCGTTACTGTTCTGGTTGATCACCCGTGAACTCTCCTCCTTGAAACAGATTACCGCACAGCTTCGTCAGCGTTCGCCGGATGAAGCGACGCCACTGGAGACGAACAATATTCCCCAGGAAGTTCGTCCGCTGGTTAACGCGCTCAACCATCTGTTTGCCCGCGTCAACGATATGCTGTTGCGCGAACGCCGATTCACATCCGATGCGGCCCATGAGCTACGCAGCCCGCTGGCGGCGTTGAAGGTACAGACGGAAGTCGCTCAGTTGGCCCACGACGATGAAACTGCCAGACGTCATGCGCTGACTAACCTGGATAAGGGGATCGATCGGGCGACCCGATTGGTGGATCAGCTACTTACCTTGTCGCGACTGGATTCTGAATCGCAATTGAACGGCCAGCAAACCGTTCAATTGCAGGAAATTATGCGTCAGGTGGTTGTCGATCATTATCAGCAGGCAAAAGCAGCGGGGATTGAATTGACGTTGGATTTACCGGATGTTCCGGTGAGCCGTCAAGGGCATCCGCTGTTGCTGACGCTGCTGATCCGCAATCTGTTGGATAATGCCATTCGCTATAGTCATACGGGCGGCGCCATTCATCTGCAACTCACGCCTCACGGTTTTCAGGTCACAGATGAAGGGCCGGGCATCGGCGGCGACGCGTTGGCCCACATCGGAGAACGTTTTTTCCGTCCTCCCGGACAAGAGAAATCCGGCAGTGGTTTGGGTATCTCCATCGTCAACAACATCGCCAAACTGCATGGAATGCGCGTTACCTTCGCCAACCGGCCTGAAGGGGGGCTGAAGGTCGCGGTTAATTGGTAAAGCGGCCCTGACCCGCTTTATATTTCCACCTGAATACCCAACTCAATCAGTCGGTTAGGGGGGATTTCAAACTGATCTCCCGCACGGAGCGCATTACGGCTGAGCATCATGAAGAGTTTGCCGCGTAATCGCAGATACCACGGACGTTTGCCCATCGTCAGCGACTCGTTGGACATAAAGAACGATGTCTCCAGCATCTGGCAGGTTAATCCATCCTGCCAGCAACGATGAAACACCTCTTCCACATTAGGTGTTTCGCGCCAGCCATAGTTGGCAATGACCCGCCAAAAGGTTGGTGAAAGCTGTTCCACCGTCACCCGACGAGCATTGAGCACATAGGGCGCATCTTCTGTTCGCATGGTCAACAACACCACACGCTCATGCAATATCTTGTTATGTTTGAGGTTATGCAAAAGCGCAAACGGAATGACGTGAATAGCGCGGGACAGATAAACCGCGGTACCCGGCACCCTTATCGGCGGTGATTTTTCCAGTGACGCAATCATGGCATCCAGCGAATTGCCATGTTCATGCAGACGGCGCAACAACCGGAAACGCTCGCTTTTCCAGGTGGTCATGATGATGAACATCACCATCCCCAGCGCCAGCGGCAACCAGCCACCGGAAAGGATTTTAACCACGTTGGCCAGGAACATGGGGGCATCAATCAACAGCAGGCAGGTCAACAGTATCCACACCAGATAGCGGGACCAGCGCCAGTTCTTTATCGCTACCGTACAGAACAGAATGCTGGTTATCACCATTGTTCCCGTCACCGCGATGCCGTAGGCCGCCGCCAGATTGCTTGAATGCTCAAAGCTGACAATCACAATTACCACCGCGATATACAATAACCAGTTAATCGCCGGGATATAGATCTGCCCAGATTCCATATCAGAGGTATGCACAATGCGCATCGGTGGCAGATACCCCAGCCGAACGGCCTGACGCGTCAGTGAAAAGACACCGGAAATCACAGCTTGCGAAGCGATGATTGTCGCCAGAGTAGCCAGGATCATCAGCGGAATTAGCGCCCAGTCGGGAGCCAGCAGGAAAAAGGGGTTTTTAATCGCTTCCGGGTTTTTTAACAACAACGCGCCTTGACCAAAATAATTCAGCACCAGAGACGGCAACACCACGGTAAACCAGGCGAGTCGAATGGGGAATTTGCCAAAATGTCCCATATCCGCATATAGCGCCTCGACGCCGGTGATAGCCAGTACCACGGCGCCCAGCGCAAAGAAAGCGACCATTTTGTATTCGGCGAAGAAACGAACCGCATACATCGGATTCAGCGCTTGTAGCACGTCGGGGTTATTAAGGATGCTGCGCGCGCCCAACACCCCAAGCGTAAGAAACCAAATCAACATCACCGGGGCAAACAATTTTCCCACGCTGCCGGTACCATGCTTTTGAATAACAAACAGCAGCGTCAGAACAATAATCGACAGCGGAACGATATAGGTGTCCATGGAAGGCGCGGCAATTTCCAACCCTTCCATCGCGGACATTACTGATATCGCGGGCGTTATCACCACCTCGCCATAGAAGAAGCTGCCGCCGATCAACCCCAAAATCACCAGTACCGACGTCATTCGATCCGACATATTACGTCCGGCCAACGACATCAAGGTAAGTATCCCGCCTTCGCCCGCATTATCCGCCCTCATGACATAAGTCAGATACTTAAGCGAAACGACGATAATCAATAACCAAAATATCAGAGAAAGAAAACCAAATACGGAGTCGGGTTCGACACCAAAACCAAACTGTCCTGATAGACACTCCCGCAGGGTGTAAAGCGGACTGGTTCCAATATCGCCATAAACCACACCTATCGCGGCCAGCGTGACTGCCGGAATCGAACGTTTATGCTCTGTGCTCATCAACCTTACTCTTCTTCTGTATCCATTCTGTCAGCGACCAGCTACGTCGCCCAAAACGACCAGTATGAACCAAACAATTTAAAATCCCATTCTTAAATTGGTTACGAAATATCCTGTAAAAGGTGGTGTATTGATTAATCAACCGGGAAGGGGGAATAATCGACAGTAGTATGCTAATAAAGATCTGTGATCTGCCGTTTATTATTACAATTGTCTTTATAAAACTCAGGTTTTCCTGAAAAAAACGGTTCGCCTTTTGAACACACCATGGGAATGATTGACTAATTATGCTTCAATCCGCTGCGCTGGCAGAAAGAATCTCACGTCTCAGTAATGCGCTTGAGCATGGCCTGTATGAACGGCAACATGCCATTCGTTTGTGCCTGTTAGCCGCCCTCAGCGGAGAAAGCGTTTTTCTTCTTGGCCCGCCGGGTATTGCGAAAAGCATGATCGCCCGACGTCTCAAATTCGCGTTCCGTCATGCCAGTGCGTTTGAATACCTGATGACGCGCTTCTCCACGCCGGAAGAAGTTTTCGGCCCGCTGTCGATTCAGGCATTGAAAGATGAAGGCCGCTACCAACGCCTAACCGCCGGCTACCTGCCGGAAGCCGAGATCGTCTTTCTGGATGAAATCTGGAAAGCCGGTCCTGCCATTCTGAATACGTTGCTTACCGCGATTAACGAGCGCCGTTTTCGCAACGGCAACAATGAAGATCGCATCCCGATGCGTCTGCTGGTCACAGCATCCAATGAATTACCCGAAGCCGACAGTAGTCTGGAAGCCTTGTATGATCGCATGCTCATTCGCCTGTGGCTGGATAAGGTTCAGGAAAAACATAACTTCCATGCCTTGCTGGTCAATAACGGCGGCAATGATGATAATCCCGTCAGTCATTCGCTCAGCGTCAGCGATGAAGAATATCGACAGTGGCAAGGCGAGATTGATCGGGTTTCCCTGCCGGAAAACAGTTTTGAACTGATTTATCAGTTGCGCCAGCGACTGAATACGCTGGAACAAGCGCCCTATGTTTCCGACCGGCGTTGGAAGAAAGCCTTGCGGCTACTTCAAGCCTGCGCCTTTTTCAGCGGACGGGGAAGTATTACGCCGCTTGACATTATTCTGTTGAAAGACTGCCTCTGGCACAATCACGATACGCTGGTGTTGATCGAACAACAGCTTGAACAGTTGCTTACAGAGCAAGCTTACCAGCAGCAGAGTTTACTGTTCCGTCTGCAACAACTGAACATCAAGCGCCAACAGTATCAGTTGCAGCAAAGCGAATCGCAGGCGTTAGTCGTCGAAAAACACGGCGCCTTTCTCGGTCGCAAACACCACTATTCCCTGCCCGATACCCTCACCGCGGATTCGCTGAGTCTGGTTCTGCAACGACCGTTAATCCTCAATGAGCTTGAAGTCAGCCACCTGATCATTGACCGCAACGCCCTGCAAAACTGGCTACAGAAAGGGGGAGAAATCCGGGGGAAACTCAACGGTATTGGTTTTACCCAACGCCTGGATCTGATGGTGGATGATCACCTGCACCTGAGTATCCGGGACATCAGCCTGCAATCCACCCTTCTTTCGCTGCCTGAAAAACGCGATTGCACGCTGCCGGCTGAACTTATTGATGAATATGAAAAACTGCACCTCCAGTTGCGTGAGCAAAGGCAACTATTCAGTCAGCATCAGCCCTGTTTATTCGTTCCTGGGGAATGGCTGGCCAAAATCGAAGCCAGCCTGCAACAAGTGGCCGAACAGATCCGGCAATCAGAACAGGATTAATCAGGGATGATAACGCTCGAATCACTGGAAATGTTGCTGTCGATAGACGAAAACGAGCTATTGGACGATCTGATCGGCACGCTACTGGCGACGCCGCAACTGGCCATTTTCTTTGATAAGTATCCGAAACTTAAATCCGCTCTGCTTAATGAATTGCCTGACTGGAAAGAAAATCTGAAACAACGCCTACGTAATACGCAAGCGCCGCAGGAACTGGAAACGGAATTCAATTGTTACCAGCGTTCTCAGGTAGCGGACGATCAGGGATTTCAAACGCGTCTTCCCAGGATCATGGATATGCTGCATACCGTTGATTCCCCGTTCCTCACGCAGGCAAACCAGTTGGTCAATACGCCGGATCAAACTCGCGGACAAAAAATAAACAGCGGGCTGCACGCGCTATTTTTACAACGCTGGCGATTGAGCCTGACGCTGCAAACCCTCTCTCTGCACCATCAGATAATGGAACAGGAGCGCGACATACTGCTTGATGAGTTGCAACAGCGCCTTACGTTGAGCGGCAAGCTTGAGCCGATTCTGGCCGAAAATGAAAACGCGGCGGGGCGACTGTGGGATCTCAGCGCCGGGAAGCGCGTTCACACAGATTATCAACCGCTACTGGATGTTGCCGCGTTCCTGCAACGCCAACCAGCCTTGCAACGCCTGGCTGAATGTCTTGGACGCAGCCGCGAAACTCAATCCATCATCAGTCAGGATACGCCCAAAGAAGCTTTCAGGGTGATGGTACGTGAACCGGCGAGCGTACCCGAAGAAGTAAGCGGGATTCATCAGAGTGATGATATTCTTCGTTTATTGCCGGTGGAACTGGCGGCCATGAGCATCGGCGAACTGGAATATGAGTTTTATCGCCGACTGTTGGAACACCGCTTGCTGACCTACCGTTTGCAGGGCGAAAACTGGCGCGAAAAGAGCATCGAGCGACCTGTTATCCATCAACAGAATGAACAACAGCCACGCGGCCCGTTTATCGTCTGTGTTGATACGTCAGGTTCAATGGGCGGATTTAACGAGCGCTGCGCGAAAGCCTTTTGTCTGGCGCTATTGCGTATCGCGCTGGCGGATAATCGACGTTGCTACATCATGCTGTTTTCAACGGGCATGGTGAGCTATGAACTGACGTCGGCCAACGGTATAGAACAGGCGATACGTTTCCTTAGCCAGTCCTTTCGTGGAGGCACCGATCTGAGCGCCTGCTTATCAGCGCTGCTGGAAAAAATGGATGATGCACTCTGGCAGGATGCCGACGCCGTCGTGATTTCGGATTTTATTGCTCAGCGGTTACCGGATGAAGTAATTAACCAAGTGCGCCATCGACAGCAACAGCTTCATCACCGGTTTCATGCCGTCTCGATGTCCGATCACGGCAAACCCGGCATTATGCGTATTTTCGACCATATCTGGCGTTTTGATACCGGGTTAAAAAGCCGCCTGATACGCCGCTGGCAGCGCAGGTTGGCAAATTGATATAGCCGCCAGCAACCTCATTCCCGCAATGATCACGACCAGACGCTGCATTAATCAATAATTACGAATAAAAATAAATCAACGCATGGATAAATTGCCTTTACAGGGTTAATCCATCATTTTATAGCGATATAAAATGATGATTCGATAATCCAGGAGAGGGAAAATGGCGGACATTTATCAGATTGATAGTCTCGATCGCGACATTCTTGCGGCATTAATGGCAAATGCACGTACCCCTTACGCTGAACTGGCAAAACAGTTTAGCGTCAGCCCAGGCACGATCCATGTGCGGGTGGAAAAGATGAAACAGGCCGGCATTATCGTCGGCACGCGACTGGAGGTAAATCCAAAACAATTGGGCTATGACGTATGCTGTTTTATCGGCATCATTCTGAAAAGCGCCAAAGATTATCCCTCCGCGCTGGAGAAACTGAACAATCTGGAAGAAGTGGTTGAAGCGTATTACACCACCGGTCATTACAGTATCTTTATTAAAGTCATGTGCCGCTCCATTGATGCCTTGCAACATGTACTTATCAACAAGATCCAAACCATTGATGAAATCCAGTCCACAGAAACCCTGATCTCCCTGCAAAACCCCATTATGCGTACCATCACGCCATAAGCTGTTTTTACTATACCCATATTATCCACAGGTAGATCCCAGACAGATCACAGCGTACAATGAGCCGTCTTTTATCTGATGGGATCGTTATGGCGGACATTACGTTAATCAGCGGCAGTACGTTGGGCGGCGCGGAATACGTGGCAGAACACTTGGCCGAACGGCTGGAAAAAGAAGGCTTCTCCACTGAAATGCTGCATGGTCCGGAGTTGGATGAACTGCCTGACGGCGGTCTGTGGCTGGTGGTTACCTCGACTCATGGCGCAGGCGAACTGCCCGACAACCTGCAACCGCTGCTTGAACAGTTGGAGCAACAGAAACCTGATCTTTCACAGGTTCGTTACGGCGCCGTCGGCATCGGCAGTAAGGAATACGATACGTTTTGCGGCGCGATCCTGACAGTGGACCGGGTATTGACCCAATCGGGCGCAAAAAGGATCGGGGAAATGCTACAGATCGACGTTACTGAACATGAGATCCCGGAAGATCCGGCTGAAGTATGGCTGGGATCATGGGTTAATTTACTCAAATAAGGCGAAATAATCAGCAAACTAATGTGGATAACTATGCTTTTTTCAGGTGTAAAAGCAGTGGTTATCCCAATAATAACCCATGAGCATGCATTGACCTGTGCATAACTAGCCATTAAGATCCCAGCTTATACGTTGCGGGATCACCGATCATTCACAACGAATGATCCCGGATAATCCATTGATCCAAAAAGGGAATGATCGCTTATCCACAGATCATGGCGATCCTAATAACAGATCTAATAAAGAGATCTTTAAATAAAAAGATCTTTCTTTAATTAACGACGATCCAACACGCTTGGTCGTTTAAGCAAAGTTGAGTAGAATCCCCACCCCTGACAAACAAAGATCATTCGCCGCTAATCATTCGCAACCATGCGAGGAGCAGTACCATGTTTTATCCAGATCCATTTGACGTCATCGTGATCGGTGGCGGTCATGCGGGAACCGAAGCAGCAATGGCTTCAGCCCGAATGGGACGCAAAACCCTTTTACTTACGCATAACATTGATACGCTGGGACAAATGTCTTGTAACCCGGCGGTTGGCGGCATAGGGAAAGGCCATCTGGTTAAAGAGATCGATGCCATGGGAGGACTGATGGCCCGTGCGGTCGATCAGGCAGGCATTCAGTTTAGGATACTAAACAGCAGCAAAGGGCCTGCGGTCAGAGCGACACGCGCCCAAGCGGATCGCGTATTGTATCGTCAGGCGATCCGTACCGCGCTGGAGAACCAACCTAACCTGATGATCTTCCAGCAAGCGGTGGACGATCTGATTGTCGAAAACGATCGTGTTGTTGGCGCAGTTACCCAGATGGGATTGAAATTCCGCGCCAGAGCCGTCGTGTTAACCGTCGGAACTTTCCTCGACGGAAAAATTCATATCGGTCTGGATAACTACAGCGGTGGACGCGCAGGCGATCCGCCCTCCATTCCTTTGGCGCGCCGTCTGCGTGAATTGCCTTTACGGGTCAATCGGCTTAAAACCGGGACGCCGCCGCGTATTGACGCCAGAACCATCAATTTCAGCGCATTGACTCAACAGCACGGCGATAATCCCATGCCGGTCTTCTCTTTCCTGGGCGATGCCAGCCAACATCCGGCGCAATTGCCGTGCTATATCACGCACACCAATGAAAAAACACATGAGGTGATCCGTAATAACCTGGATCGCAGCCCCATGTATGCCGGGATCATTGAAGGGATCGGTCCACGCTACTGCCCGTCGATCGAAGATAAAGTGATGCGTTTTGCCGATCGTAATGCGCATCAGATCTTTCTGGAACCGGAAGGGCTGACCAGCAATGAAATCTATCCAAACGGCATTTCAACCAGTTTGCCGTTCGATGTGCAATGGCAGATCGTTCGTTCGATGAGCGGCATGGAGAATGCGCGAATCGTTCGTCCCGGCTATGCCATCGAGTACGATTTCTTTGATCCGCGTGATTTAAAACCGACGCTGGAAAACAAATTTATACACGGCTTGTTTTTCGCCGGTCAGATCAACGGAACAACCGGTTATGAGGAAGCGGCGGCTCAGGGCATGCTGGCGGGGCTTAACGCGGCACGTCTGGCTTTCGAGCAGGAAGGCTGGTCGCCTCGTCGCGATCAGGCCTATCTGGGCGTTCTGGTTGACGATCTCTGTACGCTGGGAACAAAGGAACCTTATCGCATGTTTACCTCACGCGCCGAATATCGTCTGATGCTGCGTGAAGATAACGCCGATCTGCGTCTGACGGCGATTGGCCGCGAGTTAGGCATGGTGGATGATTATCGTTGGGCGCGTTTTAATGAGAAGCTTGAAAACATTGAGAAAGAGCGTCAGCGTTTGCGTGATATCCGGGTGCATCCGCAATCGGCACAACGGGATCAGGTCAACTCTTTGCTGAAAACGCCCTTGTCTCGTGAATCAAATGGGGAAGATCTGCTGCGTCGTCCTGAAGTGGATTATGCCCTGCTGACCAGTCTTCCGCTGTTTGCACCGGCGCTGGCGGATGAGCAGGCTGCGGAACAGGTTGAAATCCAGGTTAAATATGAAGGTTATATCGCGCGTCAGCAGGACGAAATTGAAAAGCAGCTACGTAATGAAAATACGATTCTACCCGCCGATCTGGATTATCGTCAGGTAAATGGCCTGTCCAATGAAGTGATCGCCAAACTAAACGATCACAAACCCGCTTCTATCGGCCAGGCGTCGCGTATTTCAGGGATCACGCCTGCTGCAATCTCGATTCTGCTGGTATGGCTGAAAAAACAAGGGTTGCTGCGTCGCAGCGCCTGATTTGGCGTACACTTATCTCTCCGATCAGCCGGCAAGTCGGCTGATCGCGGCATTGATGAATATTTCCAGGATCTTATTGTGCACAACACACTCGATGATTTGCTGAACCGTGCTGGGATTGTCATCTCAGATAAGCAAAAAAACTTGCTGATACAGTATGTTGAGATGCTGAATAAATGGAATAAGGCCTACAATCTGACTTCCGTTCGCGACCCGGAACAAATGCTTGTCCGCCATATCATGGACAGTATCGTGGTCGAACCCTATCTGCAAGGGCAGCGCTTTATTGATGTGGGGACCGGTCCCGGCTTGCCTGGCGTTCCTCTGGCGATTATGCGTCCTGCGTCGCATTTTACGCTGCTCGACAGTCTGGGAAAACGCATCCGTTTTTTGCGTCAGGCGCAGCATGAATTGCAGCTTGAAAATATTACGCCGGTACAAAGCCGGGTAGAGGCGTTTGAAGCCGAGCCGCTTTTTGATGGCGTGATTAGCCGCGCTTTCGCTTCTTTGCAGGATATGGTCGAGTGGTGCCATCATTTGCCGACCAGACCTAACGGGCGTTTTTATGCGCTAAAAGGGGTGCTTCCAGAGGATGAACTGTCCGTTCTGCCAACAGGTATCGAGTTGGAGCGGGTGATCCGTTTATGGGTGCCGGAACTGGAAGGCGAGCGTCATTTGGTGGTGCTTAAACCAAACTAATTTTGTTTTTTATCAAAAAAGTTATAACTAATGAGTCTTATCCGCATTTATTTATATACGAAATAAAAATGAGTGCATCGAGCATTAGCGTTTACCTGATTTTTACATATCAGGATTTTTTCTGGCGAAAAGGTTACTATCCGTACTGATAGTAACGGGCGAAAATAAATCAGCATTGCCAAATTAGCCGGGCTTTTTTGTTAATTGAGTAAAAAAATAATATCAATAATGTCAATAGAAGGTTGAAACTCAGTTTATCAGGTGTTTTTATTATGTTTTTTTATAATTCATTGAAAAATAATAAGATAAATAACTTTTTTTGCTAAAGACAAGAAAAAACGCGCTGGGTTATAAATAGTTTGGCATGCTGTTATGTGAGTTAAATCACATATTATGGGCCTGTTAGCCATGCGGGTACGAAGAAGATAGTTAGTGAAAATAAGGCTTCAGAAAGAAATTTAAATAATTGTTCACCTTTTCGCTACTTATCGATTGAATTCGCAGGCATGACCCGTATAATTTGCTCGTTTTTTGCTGCTTGACTCGGTGGTGTAAAGGCAGTTTGATACGTCATTCAGCATACCTCTGGAAGGTACGGAGAGAGCAAACGTCATGTCTGTGTCCCTTTACAGCGGAAAAACGGCATTGAAACTGTTGTTGTTGCAGTTAGCCACTTTTGTTCTGTTAAGCGCGGTTTTTAGCGTTAACAGCATTGAAGCGGGCGCATCCGCGTTAGGTGGGGGATTGGCGGCCTGGTTGCCGAATGTTTTGTTTGTGCTGTTTGCCTTGCGTCATCAGTCGCATAAACCCGCTGATGGTCGCGTCGCCTGGTCATTTGCTATCGGTGAGGCGCTCAAGGTATTGATCGCCATTGCCTTGTTGGTGATGGCGTTGGGCGTATTCAGAGCGGCTTTTTTTCCGCTTGGCCTGACTTATTTATCGGTGTTGGTTATGCAGATAGCGGCGCCGGTCGTAATTAATCGTTACCGTAATTAACAACAAAAGGGTAAGAGACATCATGGCTGCTGGAGAAATCTCTACTCCGCAAGAGTATATCGGTCATCACCTGACGCATTTGCAGGTGGGAACGGGATTCTGGTCGATCAACATCGATTCGATGTTTTTCTCTGTCGCGCTTGGGATCCTCTTTCTGGTTATTTTCCGTCGGGTGGCGAAGAATGCGACCAGCGGTGTGCCGGGCAAATTGCAAACGGCGGTTGAACTGATTGTCGGCTTTGTCGATAGCAATGTGCGCGATATGTTCCATGGCAAAAGCAAACTGATCGCTCCGCTGGCGCTGACCATTTTCGTCTGGGTTTTTCTGATGAACCTGATGGATCTGTTGCCCATCGATTTCTTGCCTTATCTTGGTGAGCATGTTTTTGGGTTGCCAGCGTTGCGCGTGGTGCCTTCCGCCGATGTGAACATTACGCTGTCCATGGCGCTTGGGGTTTTCGCCCTCGTTCTGTTCTACAGCATCAAAATGAAAGGTGTTGGCGGTTTTGTAAAAGAACTGACCATGCAACCGTTCAATCATCCAGTCTTTATTCCTATCAACCTGATTCTTGAAGGTGTCAGCCTGCTGTCCAAACCGGTTTCTCTTGGTTTGCGACTGTTTGGCAACATGTATGCGGGTGAGTTGATCTTCATCCTGATTGCCGGCTTGTTGCCGTGGTGGTCGCAATGGTTGTTGAATGTGCCCTGGGCCATTTTCCACATTCTGATTATTACGCTTCAGGCTTTTATTTTTATGGTTCTGACGGTTGTTTATCTCTCGATGGCATCTGAAGAGCATTAATTTTCTTTCAACACAATAACGTTTTAACTGAAACAAACTGGAGACTGTCATGGAAAACCTGAGTGTGGATCTGCTGTACATGGCTGCCGCTTTGATGATGGGTTTGGCGGCAATCGGTGCTGCGATCGGTATCGGCATTCTGGGTGGTAAATTCTTGGAAGGCGCTGCTCGTCAGCCTGACTTGATTCCTCTGCTGCGTACACAGTTCTTTATCGTCATGGGTCTGGTTGACGCCATCCCGATGATTGCTGTTGGTCTGGGCCTGTATGTGATGTTTGCGGTGGCCTAAGCGGAAATGTTTTCTGCTGGGGTTGAAACATCAACTTATTTAACTTTGAAAGAGGCATTGTGCTGTGAATATTAATGCAACAATCCTCGGCCAAGCCATTGCGTTCGTCCTGTTTGTCTGGTTCTGCATGAAGTACGTATGGCCGCCAATTATGGCTGCCATCGAGAAGCGTCAGAAAGAAATTGCTGACGGTCTGGCTTCTGCCGAACGTGCCAAAAAAGATTTGAACTTAGCGCAGGCCAATGCGACAGACCAACTGAAAAAAGCCAAAGCGGATGCACAGGTTATCATTGATCAGGCGAACAAACGCCGTGCTCAGATCCTGGATGAAGCGAAAGCGGAAGCGGAAGCTGAACGTAACAAGATTGTGGCGCAAGCGCAGGCTGAAATTGAAGCCGAACGTAAACGTGCGCGTGAAGAGTTGCGTAAGCAAGTCGCCATGTTGGCTATTGCCGGTGCCGAGAAAATTATTGGACGTTCCGTGGATGAAGCTGCCAACAGCGACATCGTTGATAAACTGGTCGCTGAACTGTAAGGAGGGAGGGGCTGATGTCTGAATTTGTCACGGTAGCTCGCCCCTACGCCAAAGCAGCTTTTGACTTTGCGGTTGAGAACCAGGCGATTGATCGCTGGCAGACCATGCTGGCGTTTACGGCTGAAGTAACGCGCAACGAGCAGATGGCCGAGTTGCTTTCCGGTGCGGTAGCGCCGCTCGAACTGGCCAAAACGTTCATTGCCGTCTGTGGTGATCAACTTGATGAAGCCGGTCAGAACCTGATTAAGGTGATGGCCGAGAACGGACGTTTACTGGTGCTTCCCGAAGTACTGGAACAATTTATTCAACTGCGGGCGGCACAGGAATCGACGGTTGATGTCGATGTCATTTCCGCCAGCACGTTGAGTGAGCAGCAGCTATCGAAGATAGCGACTGCAATGGAACAACGTCTGTCACGCAAAGTGAAGCTGAATTGCAAAATTGATAAGTCTGTCATGGCCGGCGTGGTTATTCGCGCGGGCGATATGGTGATAGATGGCAGCATTCGCGGTCGTCTGGAACGTCTGGCAGACGTCTTGCAGTCTTAAGGGGACTGGAGCATGCAACTGAATTCCACCGAAATCAGCGAACTGATCAAGCAGCGCATTGCTCAGTTCAATGTAGTGAGCGAAGCTCACAATGAAGGTACTATTGTTTCCGTCAGCGACGGGATCATCCGCGTTCACGGTCTTGCCGAAGTAATGCAGGGTGAGATGATTTCTCTGCCTGGCAACCGTTATGCGATCGCACTGAACCTGGAGCGTGACTCTGTGGGTGCGGTAGTCATGGGGCCGTATACCGATCTGGCCGAAGGCATGAAGGTAAAATGTACTGGCCGTATTCTTGAAGTGCCGGTTGGTCGCGGTCTGCTGGGACGCGTTGTAAATACGCTGGGCGCGCCGATTGATGGTAAAGGCCCGCTGGAGCACGATGGTTTCTCCGCTGTTGAAACGATTGCCCCTGGCGTTATCGAGCGTCAATCTGTCGATCAGCCGGTGCAGACGGGTTACAAGTCCGTCGATGCCATGATCCCGATCGGTCGTGGTCAGCGTGAGTTGATCATCGGCGACCGTCAAACCGGTAAAACCGCATTGGCTATCGACGCCATCATCAACCAGCGTGATTCCGGCATTAAGTGCGTCTACGTTGCTATCGGCCAGAAAGCCTCCACCATTTCCAACGTGGTGCGTAAACTGGAAGAGCATGGCGCGCTGGAAAATACCATTGTGGTGGTTGCCACCGCGTCTGAATCCGCCGCGCTGCAATATCTGGCGCCGTATGCCGGTTGCGCGATGGGCGAGTACTTCCGTGACCGTGGTGAAGATGCGCTGATCATTTATGATGATCTGTCCAAACAGGCTGTCGCATATCGTCAGATTTCCCTGTTGCTGCGTCGTCCGCCAGGTCGTGAAGCTTATCCGGGCGATGTTTTCTATCTTCACTCCCGTTTGCTGGAACGTGCGGCGCGTGTAAACGTCGAATACGTTGAAGCATTCACCAAGGGTGAAGTGAAAGGAAAAACCGGTTCACTGACTGCGCTGCCCATCATTGAAACGCAGGCGGGCGATGTTTCCGCGTTCGTTCCGACCAACGTTATTTCCATTACCGATGGTCAGATCTTCCTGGAGTCCAACCTGTTTAACGCTGGTATCCGTCCCGCGGTTAACCCAGGGATCTCCGTATCCCGTGTGGGCGGCGCGGCACAGACCAAGATCATGAAAAAATTGTCCGGCGGTATTCGTACCGCATTGGCGCAGTATCGTGAACTGGCGGCGTTTTCTCAGTTTGCATCCGATCTTGATGATGCAACGCGCAAACAGTTAAGCCACGGTCAGAAAGTGACCGAGTTGCTGAAACAGAAACAGTATGCGCCGATGTCGGTTGCGCAGCAGTCTCTGGTTCTGTTTGCGGCGGAACGAGGTTATCTGGAAGACGTCGAACTGGCGAAAGTCGGTGGTTTTGAAGCGGCGCTGCTGGCTTATGCAGACCGTGAGCATGGCGAACTTCTGCAACAAATCGACCAGACTGGCGCTTATAACGATGAGATCGAGGGTAAATTCAAATCCATCCTCGATACCTTTAAGGCAACACAGTCCTGGTAAGGCCCGGTGGCCTGCTGTAAAGCAGGCCGCAAGGCATTGAGGAGAAGCAAAAGATGGCCGGCGCAAAAGAGATACGTAGTAAGATCGCAAGCGTCCAGAACACGCAGAAGATCACTAAAGCGATGGAAATGGTCGCCGCTTCCAAAATGCGTAAATCGCAGGATCGTATGGCGGCCAGCCGTCCTTATGCGGAAACCATTCGCAAAGTGATCGGTCACCTTGCGTTGGGAAATCTGGAATATAAACACCCGTACCTGGAAGAGCGTGACGTTAAGCGCGTTGGGTATCTGGTGGTGTCTACTGACCGTGGCCTGTGCGGTGGTTTGAACATTAACCTGTTTAAAAAGCTGCTGGCTGATATGAAAACCTGGAGCGAAAAAGGCGTTGAAACCGATTTAGCGCTGATTGGCTCCAAAGCGGTATCCTTTTTCGGTTCAGTAGGCGGCAATATTGTTGCTCAGGTCACCGGCATGGGGGATAACCCTTCCGTGTCGGAATTGATCGGTCCGGTGAAAGTTATGCTGCAAGCCTACGATGAAGGTCGTCTGGACAAACTGTATGTCGTGAGCAACAAGTTCATTAATACCATGTCTCAGGAACCGCTTATTGTTCAGCTATTACCGTTACCGCCCGCGGATGATGGTGAGTTGAAGAAAAAAGCCTGGGATTACCTGTATGAGCCCGATCCCAAGTCGCTGCTGGATACCCTGTTGCGCCGTTATGTGGAATCTCAGGTTTATCAGGGCGTCGTAGAAAACCTGGCCAGTGAACAGGCTGCGCGAATGGTAGCGATGAAAGCCGCGACCGATAACGGCGGTAGCCTGATCAAAGAGTTGCAGTTGGTCTACAACAAAGCTCGTCAGGCCAGTATCACTCAGGAACTCACCGAAATCGTCGGGGGAGCCTCCGCGGTTTAAAGCAGGTTTACGAATTACGTATTGTCGAATTACGTAGAGGATTCAAGATGGCTACTGGAAAGATTATCCAGGTAATCGGCGCCGTGGTGGACGTCGAGTTCCCGCAAGATGCCGTACCGAAAGTGTACGATGCGCTTGAGGTAAACAACGGCGCTGAAAAATTGGTGCTGGAAGTAGAGCAGCAGTTGGGCGGCGGCGTTGTTCGCTGTATCGCAATGGGGTCTTCCGACGGCCTGCGTCGTGGATTGGATGTCGCTAACCTGGGACACCCGATTGAAGTACCGGTTGGCAAGGCAACGCTGGGTCGTATCATGAATGTGCTGGGCGAACCGGTCGACATGAAAGGCGATATCGGCGAAGAAGAGCGTTGGGCAATTCACCGCGCGGCGCCGACCTATGAAGAACTGTCAAGCTCGCAGGAACTGCTGGAGACCGGCATCAAGGTTATCGACCTGATGTGTCCGTTCGCCAAAGGCGGTAAAGTCGGTCTGTTCGGTGGCGCCGGCGTGGGTAAAACGGTAAACATGATGGAGTTGATCCGTAACATCGCGATCGAGCACTCCGGTTACTCCGTATTCGCCGGCGTGGGCGAGCGTACCCGTGAAGGTAACGACTTCTACCACGAAATGACCGATTCCAACGTTATCGATAAAGTATCGTTGGTCTATGGTCAGATGAACGAGCCGCCAGGTAACCGTCTGCGCGTGGCGCTGACCGGGCTGACTATGGCGGAAAAATTCCGTGATGAAGGCCGTGACGTACTGTTGTTCGTCGATAATATCTATCGTTACACCCTGGCTGGTACGGAAGTCTCCGCCCTGTTGGGTCGTATGCCTTCAGCGGTAGGTTATCAGCCGACGCTGGCGGAAGAGATGGGCGTGCTGCAAGAACGTATCACTTCCACCAAAACCGGTTCTATCACTTCCGTTCAGGCCGTTTACGTTCCTGCGGATGACTTGACCGACCCCTCGCCAGCCACCACTTTTGCCCACTTGGATGCGACTGTGGTTCTGAGCCGTCAGATCGCCTCTCTGGGTATCTACCCGGCGGTTGACCCGCTGGATTCCACCAGCCGTCAGCTTGATCCGCTGGTTGTGGGGCAGGAACACTATGATGTCGCTCGTGGCGTGCAGTCTATTCTGCAACGTTACCAGGAACTGAAAGATATCATTGCAATCTTGGGTATGGACGAATTGTCTGAGGAAGACAAACTGGTCGTATCCCGTGCTCGTAAGATCCAGCGTTTCCTGTCGCAGCCGTTCTTCGTGGCGGAAGTGTTTACCGGTTCACCGGGTAAATACGTATCCCTGAAAGATACCATCCGCGGCTTTAAAGGTATCATGGACGGCGAATACGACCACCTGCCAGAGCAGGCGTTCTATATGGTTGGTTCCATTGAAGAAGCAGTGGAAAAAGCCAAGAAACTGTAACGCCTTGTAGGAGGGTGATATGGCTGCTATGACTTACCATCTGGATGTCGTTAGTGCGGAACAGCAAATGTTCTCCGGTCTGGTGCAGAAAATCCAGGTGACGGGGAGCGAAGGCGAACTGGGTATTTATCCGGGACATGCCCCTCTGCTCACTGCCATTAAGCCCGGTATGGTTCGTATCGTTAAACAGCACGGTGAAGAAGAGTATATCTACCTTTCCGGCGGCGTTCTTGAAGTGCAGCCGAATATGGTGACCGTACTGTCAGATACCGCCATCCGTGGGCAGGATCTGGATGAAGCGCGTGCGCTGGAAGCGAAACGCAAGGCAGAAGAGCATATTCGTAGTTCGCATGGCGATGTGGATTATGCTCAGGCGTCCGCTGAGCTGACTAAAGCGATTGCCAAACTGCGCGTTATCGAACTGACCAGAAAAGCGATGTAACAGATAAGCATGTTATGAAATAAAGGCCAGTGGGGTAATGCCGACTGGCCTTTTTGCGTTAATGCGCAAGCAATTCTGACTGCAACATTTATGTTCAGTTTGTTGGAGGGAGCCAGCCATTTTATCCCGCTATTTTTAAGCATATCTTTCAGAAAAAAACCATGAAAAACTGTCTGCTTTCAGGACAAGTTTCGGTACACTCAGATTGTTGTTTTGTTCACCTCTTTTGATTATCTGCCAACCCGTTTTTTCAGGATGCTTATGTCGAATAGCGCTATGAGTGTGGTTATCCTTGCCGCTGGTAAAGGAACCCGCATGTATTCCGATCTTCCCAAAGTTTTGCACCCGTTAGCGGGTAAACCGATGGTGCAGCATGTAATTGACGCCGCGATGACAACCGGCGCACAGCATGTTCATATGGTTTATGGGCACGGCGGCGATTTGTTGAAGCGTGAACTGTGCGATCCGGCATTGAACTGGGTATTGCAGGCAGAGCAGTTGGGGACGGGGCATGCTATGCAACAGGCCGCGCCCTATTTTGCCGACGATGAAGATATTCTGATGCTATACGGCGATGTGCCGCTGATTTCTCCATCAACGCTGAGCCGTTTATTGCAGGCAAAACCGCAAGGGGGAATTGGCTTACTGACGGTGAAGCTGGATGATCCCGCGGGTTATGGCCGTATTGTGCGTGATAACGGTGCGGTGGTGGGGATTATTGAACATAAAGACGCCAACGAAGAGCAGCGCCGGATTAATGAAATCAATACCGGCATTCTGGTCGCCAACGGCAAAGATTTGAAGCGCTGGTTAAGCCGATTGAATAACGATAATGCGCAAGGTGAGTTTTACATTACCGATATCATTGCCCTAGCCGCCGCAGAAGGCAACAGGATTGAAACGGTACATCCCGATCGTTTAAGTGAAGTTGAAGGGGTGAATAATCGCTTGCAGTTGTCGGCGCTTGAGTGTGTTTATCAACTTGAACAGGCGCAGCAACTCCTGTTGGCGGGGGTTATGCTGCTTGATCCGCATCGTTTTGATCTGCGTGGTGAATTGACCTATGGCCGTGATGTTATCATTGACGTCAATGTGGTGATGGAAGGTCATGTTCAGCTTGGCGACCGGGTTAAAATCGGCGCGGGCTGCGTCATCAGGAACTCGATTATTGGTGATGATTGCGAAATCAGCCCATACTCAGTACTGGAAGACGCGGTGTTGGAGGCTGACTGTACGGTGGGGCCATTCGCTCGTCTGCGTCCGGGGGCTGAACTGGCGCAAGGCGCGCATGTCGGCAATTTCGTGGAACTGAAAAAGGTGCGTCTGGGCAAGGGTTCAAAAGCAGGCCACCTCAGCTATCTGGGCGATGCGGAGATTGGCGCCGGTGTGAATATCGGCGCGGGAACCATTACCTGTAACTATGATGGCGCCAACAAACATAAAACCGTGATTGGCGACGATGTGTTTGTGGGCTCCGATACACAACTGGTGGCGCCGGTTACGGTTGCGGCAGGCGCTACTATCGCCGCAGGCACGACGGTGATGAAAGATGTAAATGGCGCGGAACTGGTCTATAACCGTAAAGAGCAGAATCAAAAAGCGGGCTGGCGGCGGCCAGTGAAGAAGAAATAATCGGGTTTTAGCCTTCGCCGACGGCGGAGGCTGTTTTGCTCTGTGTTTTGATGATTGGTCAAAAGCGCACGGCAAAACATAATAACCCCCAACTCTCTACAAGGCTCGGGGAACCCGGAAAAACCGGGACAATCAGGTCTAAGACATCTCTGGTGACACAATATGTCACTTTTATAGGAATACAATCGATGTGTGGAATTGTAGGCGCAGTCGCGCAACGTGATATCGCAGAAATTTTGTTGGAAGGTTTACGTCGCCTTGAATATCGTGGTTATGATTCAGCGGGGCTGGCGGTGGTGGACAGTGAAGGGCAGGTTTCCCGCTTACGGCGTTTGGGAAAGGTTCAGATTCTGGCTCAGGCCGCTGAAGAACATGCGCTGAATGGCGGCACCGGGATTGCCCATACCCGTTGGGCAACGCACGGCGAACCTTCAGAGGTCAATGCGCATCCTCATGTTTCTGAAAACATTATCATCGTTCATAACGGGATTATCGAAAACCACGAACCGTTGCGTGAACTGATGATAGAACGCGGTTACCGCTTTGTGTCGGAAACGGATACCGAAGTTGTTGCCCATCTGGTTCATTTTGAACAAAAGCAGAGTGGTGATTCACTGGTCGAGGTGGTTAAACGCGTGATCCCTCAATTGCGCGGCGCGTACGGTATGGTGGTGTTGGATAGCCGTGATCCAGGCGTACTGGTTGCCGCGCGTTCCGGTAGTCCGCTGGTTATCGGTCGCGGCATGGGGGAAAACTTTATTGCTTCCGACCAACTGGCGCTGTTGCCGGTTACCCGCCGTTTTATGTTTCTGGAAGAGGGCGACGTGGCGGAAATCACACGTCGTGACGTTCGCGTATTTGATAAATCCGGCCAGCTTGCCGTGCGCGAAGAAATTGAATCGAAAGTCAATTACGATGCCGGTGACAAAGGGGCTTACCGTCATTATATGCAGAAAGAGATCTACGAGCAGCCGATGGCCATCAAAAACACCCTTGAAGGGCGTTTCAGCCACGGCGAGATCAATCTTTCTGAATTAGGCCCGCACGCGGATCAGCTATTGGCGAATGTGCAGCATGTTCAGATTATCGCCTGCGGTACGTCTTACAATTCCGGTATGGTGGCCCGTTATTGGTTTGAAGCGCTAGCGGGCGTGCCGTGTGATGTGGAAATCGCCTCCGAATTTCGCTATCGCCAACCAGCGGTACGACAAAACAGCCTGATGATTACCCTGTCTCAGTCCGGTGAAACAGCGGATACGCTGGCTGCGCTGCGTTTATCCAAGGAACTGGGATATCTGGGCTCACTGGCTATTTGTAATGTTGCCGGCTCCTCGCTGGTGCGTGAATCCGATCTGTCGCTGATGACCAAAGCCGGTGTGGAAATCGGCGTGGCCTCCACTAAAGCCTTCACGACGCAACTCACCGTTCTGCTGATGCTGGTGGCGCGTATTGGCCGTCTGCGTGGTATGGATGCAAAGACTGAGCAGGATATCGTACACGGTTTGCAGGCGCTGCCTGCCCGAATCGAGCAAATGCTGTCGCAGGATAAGCTCATCGAGTCGCTGGCTGAAGGTTTCTCTGATAAGCATCATGCGCTGTTCCTGGGGCGTGGCGATCAGTATCCTATTGCAATGGAAGGCGCGTTGAAGCTGAAAGAAATCTCCTATATCCATGCGGAGGCCTATGCTGCGGGTGAACTGAAGCACGGTCCGTTGGCGTTGATTGATGCGGATATGCCGGTAGTGGTGGTGGCGCCCAACAATGAGTTGCTGGAAAAGCTAAAATCCAATATTGAAGAAGTTCGGGCGCGCGGCGGCGAACTCTATGTGTTTGCCGACGAAGATGCGGGTTTCACCAGTAGCGAGAATATGAAGATTATTCCCCTGCCGCACATTGAAGAGGTGATTGCGCCGATTTTCTACACCGTGCCGCTACAGTTGCTGGCTTACCATGTGGCGCTGATCAAAGGTACGGACGTCGATCAGCCGCGTAACCTGGCGAAGTCGGTGACGGTTGAGTAATTTCATGGCCGCTTTTTAAGCTTCAATCCGTCTTGTGGTGACTTTTTCTAAGCATTTCCATAAGGCGGATTTTTTGTCATTCCGCTTTACTGGGAATACATTCTGGTTATTACATCCCTCCTTTTGCTATTTTTCCCTTCCTTTTGACTTGAAAACATGCAGCGATGTTTTTTTTGTCAACGGATAATTATTTTGTGTAAAATAGTTTAAATGATGCGCTAATTCTTATGCTTCGCATCAGACGCTGCTGCTTTATCGCAGTTTAAATGTAGAGTTTATTGACAGGGATTTTATGAAAAAACTTTTTATTTTCTTAGGGTTGGCATGTGTTTTGGCTCTTTCTGGTTGTGCTCGCACGGCCCCAGTAGCCAATGTGACTAAAACAATTGCAGCACAATACACGGCTGATCAGGTGAAAAAGGCTATTCTTCAAGCTGGTCTGGAGCGTGAGTGGGTGATGACCCCGGTTTCTCCTGGCGTCATCAATGCACGCCTTGATCAGCGTGGTCACGTGGCGGATATCCGTATTAACTATTCACAAACCAGCTATTCGATCAATTATGTCAGTAGTCAGAATCTGCTGGCAGGTGATGGAAAAATTCATCGTAATTATAATCGCTGGGTAAACAATCTGGACCGAGAAATTCAATTAAAACTCGCAGGCCAACAAATTAAATAATTTTAAGGGCCGGATATTTTTATTTGGCCCTCTTATTTTTTTATTTCGTGATATTCGCTTTTTTAAGGGAAATGATCGTGCCTTACGGATATGAAAAAGATAATGTCAGTGCGCTTGATGCTATTACCGAAGCTCAACGTATCGCTTTTGCGCCGATGTTGTTTCAGGCTGCAATTAATCTATGCAATCACGGTATTCTGGCGTTTCTCGATAAGCGCGGTCGCCAGGGAGCGAACCTCGGCGATATTATCACTATCACTTCATTAAACCGCTATGCCGTCGAACTGTTACTGGATGTTGGTCTTAGTGGACGTATTATCACCCAGTGCGATGAGGTCTATTTTCTGGCAAAAATAGGCCACTATCTGCTTCACGATCGCATGACCCGCGTAAATATGGATTTCACCCAGGATGTTTGCTATCAAGGCATGTTTTATCTTGATGAAGCTTTATCAAAAAATGAGCCGGCGGGGTTAAAGGTTTTTGGCGAGTGGCCAACAATATATCCGGCCTTAAGTCAATTACCACAGCAGGCAAAAGATAGCTGGTTTGCTTTCGATCACTTTTATTCTGACGCGGCATTTGATGCTGTGTTGCCGCATGTATTTCAGTTAAAACCAAAGCATTTATATGATGTGGGCGGAAATACCGGTAAGTGGGCAATGCGTTGCTATGACTATGATCGAGATGTGAAGGTTACAATTCTGGATCTACCGGAGCAAATTACGCTGGCAGCGGCAAATATTGCAGAAGCAGGCAAATCTGATCGTATTCAAGGGACTGCTGTCGATATGCTCTCGGATTGTCTATTACCAGGGGAAGCGGATATCTGGTGGATGAGCCAGTTTCTTGACTGTTTCAGCGAAGAACAGATAGTCGCGATTCTGCGAAAAATTGCGGGTTCAATGAAGGCTGAGGCGCGAGTCTGTATTTTAGAAATTTTTTGGGATCGTCAGCAGTGGGAGGCGGGCGCGTTCAGCCTCAATGTTTCTTCGCTCTATTTCACCTGTCTTGCTAATGGTACCAGCCGTTTTTATGCGGCCAAACGATTTTTACCCTTACTGGGTGAAGCCGGGTTTATCGTAGAACATCAGGTTGACAATATTGGTATCGGCCACACGCTGCTTGTTTGTAAAAAGCAATGATAAACGAGATGCATAAAGCAGTCTCAAGATGGTATGTGTGTTTCTGGCGTAGGTAGCATCGGAATAAGATGACAGGTATGAATTTAGCGTTTTCAATTCTTGACTGGCAGGCTAGCGCACCAGGTATCAGCAATGTTGAGGATTGGCGGCTTTGGGCCGGACGACCAACGGTAATTGATTCGGAGCAGCCGCTGGAAAAGTGTCGGCACTTGCCGATGATGATGGCGCGTCGTTTGAATCATGGAAGTCGCCTGGCGGTAGATTGCGGCCTGGCGATACTTCGTCGTCAGACGGTTGATGCAATTGTCTTTACTTCTCGTCATGGCGAGCTGGAACGTAATCTAATTATTTTGAAAGCGCTGTCAAACAATGAAGATATCTCGCCTACTGATTTTGCCATGTCAGTGCATAATGCCGCGGTAGGAAGCCTGACTATCGCGGCGGGAGCGCCATTGGTATCAACATCCGTTGCTGCGGGGGCTGATTCTTTCCAGCAAGGACTGATCGAGGCTAAATCATTACAGACTGCGGGTCACCGGAATATTCTGCTGGTTGATTTTGATGGCGCTATCCCTGCTTTTTACTACTCGCATATACCGGCACAAATGCCACGTTATCCTTACGCGGTTGCCGTATTACTGGGGAAAGGACAAGGTATTATCTGTAAATCGGTGCCGCAGGTTGAACATGGCGCGGGTAATGTTCCGCAAAGCTTACTGTTTTTGCATGACTTTCTGGCCAGGAAGCCGACATTTCATATCCCTGGTGAACGTCTTGACTGGCATTGGGAACGACGCGATGTCTGAGTCGTCATTGATATTACGCTCATCATCTCGTGTAAATCGTTTATGGCGATTGACGATGACGGGATGCTGCTTTTTGATGTTTGGTCTTGGCGGGTTATTGCTATCTATGGTGTGGTTTAACCTGTTGCTGATTTTTCAACATGATGTTATGCGCCGCCGCCAGATGGCGCGCCGCAGTATTTCCGCCAGTTTCCGTTTCTTTTTATGGAGTGCGCGTAAGTTGGGGGTGTTGGATTACCACATTGATGGCATTGAAACCTTGCAGACGGATCGAAGCTGTCTGGTTGTCGCCAATCATCCGACGTTGATTGATTATGTGTTGCTGGCGTCTGTGATGCCGGATGCGGACTGTCTGGTCAAGGCTGATTTACAGAAAAACCCTTTTTTTCGTGGTGTCATCCGTTGCGCTGATTATCTGCTTAATAGTCAGTCTGACGCACTGTTAGCTGACTGTCAGCAACGACTTGACAACGGGGATGCGATAATTATTTTCCCTGAGGGTACGCGAACGCGATATGGCGAACCTATGGTGTTGCAGCGTGGCGCCGCCAATATTGCGGTGCGTTGTGGTTGCGATTTACGGGTGGTGCATATTCACTGTAGCCAGCAAACACTGGGTAAACAAAGTCGTTGGTATCATATTCCGCCTGAGAAGCCATATTTCGCCGTAAGTGTGCGGGAACGAATCAATAATCAAACGTTTATGGCGCCGGAAGTGGCGCGACCTCTGGCGGCACGCCGTTTGAATAGCCTTTTACAACAGTCTTTAACACCAGAATATTTATAATTATTTGGATACACCTTATGGAAAATATGTTTATTGAAATTAAAGAGATGATTATCGAATCTCTGAATCTTGAAGATATCGGCGTCGATGAAATCGAAACGGATGCACCTCTGTTTGGTGATGGTCTTGGATTGGATTCGATCGATGCGCTTGAATTGGGGCTGGCAGTAAAAAATCGCTATGGCGTCGTGCTTTCCGCGGAAAGTGAAGAGATGCGCCGGCACTTTTTTTCCGTTGCAACTCTGACTGCTTTCATCAACGCTCAGCGCGCTATTAGTGCCTGATAGTAAAATAATGAGTTAATGATGAATAAAAATGAAATTTATCAGGAAATTACAGATCTGCTGGTCAAATTGTTCGAACTGGATGCGGATAATATTAAACCAGAGTCTCGTCTCTATGAAGAACTTGAACTGGATAGTATCGATGCCGTGGATATGGTGGTTCATCTACAAAAGCGTATTGGCCGCAAAATATCACCCGAAACCTTTAAATCAGTGCGGACTGTGCAGGATATTGTCGATGCGGTAGAACGTCTGATTCATGAAGGTTAACGATTCGGGAAAGTGATGCGTGCGCTGATACGTTGCCTGAATGTGCTAATGATGCTCACCTGGCCTTTTGTGGTCTGGTTTGGCATTACTCATCCAGATCATCGCTGGTTGTTGTTTGTGCTGGCACTGATGTTTCTTTTACGTTTCGCCGCCTTGCGCGGTGAGAAACACGTATTTAAAGGGACGGCATTGCTTCTGGCCGCTGTGGGCGCCGCGGTTTCCATCGCCAGTTTGTTACTGCGCGATGGTTACTGGTTACTATGGTATCCCGTCGCGGTAAATGGCGTGATGTTATTGTTGTTTGGCAGTTCACTATACAGCGGCATGCCGTTGGTGGAACGTTTTGCCCGTATTCGGAAACCGGAACTCCCGATTCAGGCAATAACCTATACGCGTCGCGTGACGCAAATCTGGTGCCTGTTTTTTATTTTTAATGGCAGTGTTGCCGCACTGACCTGTTTTGTCGGCAATGTTCATTGGTGGATGTTATGGAATGGCATGATCAGCTATGTGCTGATGGGACTGTTGATGGGAAGCGAATGGTTGATGCGCCAGCGTCTGAGAAGACAAGTATGAATCGTATTGACGTCCGGGCTGTTAATGACTGGTTGATGGGGGATGGCGATCCGCTGCGTATTGTCGCCTGTAATGGTGTCCGTACCTTTACGCTGGGTGAACTAAAACAGCAGGCTGCCGCGCTTTGTCAGCAGTTGATTAGCCGTCACGAACGGCGGTGGGCATTGTGCTTTGAAGACAGTTATCGCTTTACCATCGGACTATTGGCCGCGCTGCATGCGGGAAAAGTTCCCGTGGTGCCGGGACACTGTCGTCAGTCCGTATTACAGGAACAGGCGGATGCGTTTGATGGTCTGCTGACCGATGTGGCGCTGAGTCTGGATTGCGCGCAGTTTACTCTCATATCTGACATCAATAATACGGATAGCGCCGCATTGCCAGCTATCCCGGATGATGCCTACATTGTGCTGTTTACCTCCGGTTCTACCGGAAAACCGCGTCAGGTTGTCAAACCAGTAAGTTGTCTGGATGATGAATCGTTCTGGCTGGCTCAACGCTGGGGTTCCTGTTTAAAAGGCTGTGATGTTATCGCCTCTGTTACTCATCAACACCTGTATGGGCTCACGTTCCGCATCTGGTTGCCGATGGCGCTGGGTTTGCGTTTTGACAGTCGTCAGTTGCTTTATACCGAACAACTCACCTCGCAGAGTCGACAACGGCGTTACGTGTTTATCAGCAGTCCGGCTTTTTTACGGCGTATCGATCATGCGCTCACGGCGCCATCGTGTCAGTTGATTATATCCGCGGGCGGCATGTTACCCTGGACACACGCCAGGGCAGCGGCAGAATGGTTTACGCAATCGGTCCATGAGATTTACGGCAGCACTGAAACCGGGGTTTTGGCCTGGCGTTTCCGTGAAGCGGACACTATACCGTGGCAACTGTTCCCTGGGGTTTCGCTGCTGCGTGACGAACAAGATAATTGGTGGGCGCGATCAGCGCTTATTCCGCATCCGCAAGGTCATAAGCTGGATGACAGGCTGGTGTTTGATGATGCAGGAAACTTCCAACTGTGTGGTCGACATGATCGTATTGTGAAAATAGAAGACAAACGGATCTCTCTTAGCGAGATCGAACGGCGTTTACTTGAACTGCCGGAAATTGCCGATGCGGTCGCGTTACAGGTGACTCGACCAGAGCGCAGCGGTATTGGCGTAGTGCTGGTGCTGAACTCACCAGAAATGAACGCTGATTTGCCCCGCTTGAAGCGCCAGTGGCGGCATGAGCTGCACAAATGGCTGGAGCCGCTGGCCATGCCGCGTTTCTGGCGTGTCGTTGATGTTATTCCCCATAATAGCCAGAGTAAACGTGCCTGGCCGCAGATACAGGAACTATTTCATGCTACCCGTTGAGCTTGCTCGGCTCTGTGTGAAAAAAACGAGTGAAGAATCGCAGGTTGAACTGATGCTGCGGGTGAACCCCAATCTGTTCTGGTTTAAAGGACATTTTTCTGAACAGCCGCTGTTGCCAGGCGTGGCGCAACTGGATTGGGTGATGCGCTATGCCGCTGAACTGTTGGTTCCGGGGTGGCAGTTTTCTTCTATCGAAAACATCAAGTTCCAGCAGCCAATTCTGCCGGGAAAAACGTTGCGTCTGGTATTAATGTGGCGTGCTGACAAGCAGTGGCTGACCTTTAGCTACCATATTCAGGAAGGGAACGCCGAGCGAACCGCCAGTAGCGGAAAAATAAAACTCGAGCCTGCCACGGAACGCTCTTATGCCAGTAAATAGTGAGTTTTCCCCTTGTGTGGTGATCCCCTGCTATAACCACGGTGCCATGATGTCTTCGGTGCTGGCGCGTCTGGTGCCTTTTTCCCTGCCAGTCTTCATTGTTGATGATGGAAGCGACGCGGCAACCCAGCAGATGCTGAAACAGCTGGCGGCGGAAAACGACAGCGTGACGTTGATTGGCCTGACGCAAAATAGCGGAAAAGGCGCGGCGGTGATCAGTGGCATTAAAGCGGCGGCGCAGGCTGGATTTACTCATGTCTTGCAGGTGGATGCAGATGGGCAGCACCAGATAGAAGATGCGCCGCACTTGTTGGATGCGGCAAAACGTCACCCAGACAGCCTGATTTCCGGTCGACCGCGTTACGATGCATCAGTGCCAAAATCTCGCCTTTACGGACGCTATATAACCCATGTCTGGGTTTGGATTGAAACGCTCTCTTTCTCCATCAAGGACAGTATGTGTGGATTTCGGGTTTATCCTGTTGATGTCACGCTTACTTTAATTGCCAGACAATCTGTAGGTCATCGCATGGATTTCGATACGGAAATCATGGTGCGACTCTATTGGGCGGGGACGCCCAGCCGCTTTGTCGATACGGCGGTGACCTATCCAGAAAATGGCCTGTCTCATTTCGATGCTCTGCACGATAATCTGCGCATATCCTGGATGCATACGCGATTGTTTTTCGGCATGCTGCCGCGCATTCCTTCGTTGTTGACGCGCTGTCGTCAGGCGCACTGGGCTGGGGTGGCTGAACGCAAAGGTCTTCTCGGCATGCGATTTATGTTGGCGGTATATCAACGTTTGGGACGCGGGCTGTTTACGCTGTTTCTCTGGCCGGTTATCGCGTTTTACTGGCTGACCGGCCGCGCACAGCGCAGAGCGTCGCAAGCGTGGTTGCGGCAAATCGGTAATTATGCGCGCCAGCATGACATTGTGTTGCCCAAACCGCTCAGCAGCTATCACCATTTTCTGCGTTTTGGGCAGGCGATGCTGGATAAAATCGCCAGTTGGCGCGGGGATTTGCGCTGGGGATGTGATATTGACTTCGCACCCGGCGCGCGAGAAATCATTGAGCAAGGTAAGCAAAAAGGGCAGCTAATTCTGGTCTCGCACCTCGGCGATGTCGAGGTGTGTCGGGCGTTGGCGCAGCAGGTTAGCGGTTTGGTTATTAATGCGTTGGTGTTCACCGAAAACGCACAGCGCTTTAAGCAGGTACTGGACGTGGTTGCACCGCAAGCAGGGGTGAATCTTATCCCTGTCAACGATATTGGTCCCGATACCGCCATGATGCTGCAACAAAAGTTGGAAGCGGGTGAATGGGTGGCGATCGTCGGTGACCGCACGTCGGTGAATCGCCAGCGAGGTGGGGTTCGCCGTGTGGTGTGGAGTCGTTTTCTGGGGCGTGACGCGCCTTTCCCGCAAGGTCCTTTTGTATTGGCTGCGGCGTTACGTTGCCCGGTGCTACTGATGTTTGTGATCCGTGAACGGCAAAAACTCCGTGTCTATTGCGAGTCGTTTGCCGATCCTATTGTCTTACCGCGCGCCACCCGCCAACAGACGTTGCAGCAGGTGATTGATCGCTATGCTGAACGGTTGGCGCACTATGCGCTGAAATCGCCTCTGGACTGGTTTAATTTTTTTGATTTCTGGAGATTGCCTGATGATGAACAGTCTTCCGGGAAAAAGGAGTAACGGTGTTAAACGATCCCCGCTTAAGCCATGAGATAGAACTGACAGTCTCTTTCCATGACTGCGATCCGATGGGTGTTGTCTGGCATGGCAACTATTTCCGCTTTTTTGAAGTAGCGCGCGAGGCGTTGCTCAGCAAGTTCAACTACGGCTACCGCGAGATGAAGGTGTCTGGCTATGTCTGGCCGGTGGTGGATACCCGCGTGAAGTACCGAGTGGCGCTGACCTACGAACAACGTATCCGCGTGCGGGCCTCGATTGAAGAAGTCGAAAACCGTTTACGCATTGCTTACCGGATTTTTGATGCGCAAAGCGGTCAGCGCACGACCACGGGTTATACGATTCAGGTGGCGGTACAGGAAGGAAGCCACGAACTGGGCTTTGTTTCTCCCCCCATTTTATTTGAACGCCTTGGAGTGACGCCATGATACGAATGATCGTTGCGGTTTTACTGATGTTGAGCGGTACGGTGCAGGCCGTTACGTTGGAGGAGTTGCAACAGCGGTTCAGCAGCCAGCCCGTAGTGCGTGCTGAGTTTACCCAACAACGTGAAATCAAAGGCATGGCGAAACCGCTCAAATCCAGCGGTCAGTTGCTGATCGCGCAGGATAAAGGACTATGGTGGCATCAGGCAACGCCTTTCCCCTTGACGATGGTACTGGATGATAAGCGCATGGTTCAGGTGATGAACGGGCAGTCGCCGCAGATTGTCACTGCGGAAAGCAATCCGCAGATGTTTCAATTCAATCACTTATTGCGCGCCTTATTTCAAGCCGATCGGCGCGTGCTGGAGCAAAACTTTGCCATTGATTTCACCGATCGGGAAAACCAGCAGTGGCGGTTGGTGCTGACGCCGAAAACATCGCCACTGGATAAGTTGTTCAACACCATCACACTAAATGGCGGCGAGTTTCTTGACGGTATAGTGCTGGATGACCGTCAGGGAGATATGACACGTATTACCCTGAGCAATCAACGGCTCACTCCCAGGACGTTAAGTGATGATGAACAGCAGCGTTTCGTTTTCTGACTGGGTACGCCGCGCGGCTTTTTTCTGGATGGGCTGTTGCGTGATGCTGATTGTGGCATTAACGCTATTGCTGCCGAAAGCGCAGATTAACAGCAGCGTATTGGCGTTGCTGCCTAAACAGGCGATGGGCGCCATTCCACCGGAATTACAGCAAGGTTTTATGCAGCGCCTGGATCGACAGATCGTGTGGCTGGTTACGCCGGGTAAGCTTGCGGACCCGGCGGTTGCCGACTGGTGGTTGAAGCAGTTACAAGCGCTTCCTGATTTGCAAGATGTCAAAGGGCCGATTGATGCCGAACAGCAACAGCGGTGGGGGAAATTTGTATTTGAACATCGCAACGGCCTGGTCGATCCCGCTACGCGGACGCGTTTGAAAAATGGTGGCGACGCACAGGCGGACTGGGTACTGGCGCAACTCTATTCTGCGTTTGCCGGAGTGAGTGGTAAAGAGTTGCGTCATGATCCGCTCATGCTGGTGCGCGGCTCCCAATTGGCGATGCAGCAAAATGCCAGTCAATTGGGGTTGTCGCAGGGCTGGCTGACGGCAACGGATGCGCAGGGACGATCCTGGTATTTTCTTCACGGCGAGTTACGCGGCAATTCGTTCGATATGGCGCGTAATCAGCAACTGGTCGATAAACTTAAGGCGATCGAAGTATCGCTTAACGCGCAGTTCCCTGATGCCGAGGTATTAACTCGCGGTACAGTGTTGTTTAGCAACCATGCCAGTCAGCAGGCCAAACAGGATGTGTCGACGCTCGGCGTGGCGACCGTGGCTGGTGTGCTGCTGTTGATTTTCTTCGTATTCCGTTCTCCGCGCCCGTTGTTATTGTGCGCGTTGTCTGTGGGAATTGGCGCGCTGGCAGGAACGGTTTTTACGTTGTTGTTGTTTGGTGAACTGCATCTCATGACATTGGTTATGAGCATCAGCATCGTGGGTATTTCAGCGGACTATACGCTTTATTATCTGGTTGAGCGCATGGTGCATGGCGGTTATGTATCTCCATTGGAAAGTCTAAGAAAGGTGCTGCCAGCACTTTTACTGGCGCTGGGGACGGCGGTGATGGCCTACCTGATGATGGCGTTGGCGCCGTTCCCCGGCTTGCAGCAGTTGGCCGTCTTTGCCGCAACCGGACTGACGGCCTCCTGCCTGACAGTCGTATGCTGGTATCCCTTTCTGGTCAAGGGACTGCCAGTCAGACCCGTTCCTGCCATGGTGTTGATGGGACGTTGGTTGGCCACCTGGCGACGTCGGCGCGGTGTTCGTCAGGGGCTTCCGCTGATACTGTTGGCGCTTTCCGTTGTTGGGCTGTTGCAAATGGAGGTGAATGACGACATTACCCAGTTGCAGGCGCTGCCGCAGGACCTTATGCGACAAGAGCGTCAGATTACGGCGTTGACCGGGCAGAGTGCCGATCAAACCTGGTTTGTGGTGTATGGCAACAGCGCCGAGGAAACGCTGCAACGGTTGGAGCAACTTGCTCCAAAATTACGTGATGCGCGACAACAGGCATGGTTAACCGCTTATCGTCTGTTGCCGCTTTCGTCGCTGGCGCAACAACAGCGTGATGGTAAACTTATCGCATCAGCAGCCGTTACGGTTATCGGGCGGCTTAATGAGGCAGGCGTTGATGCCGCATCGCCAGATGTTCGGCCAATGTCTGTGACCCCGGAAATCTGGCTGAACAGTCCGATAAGCGAAGGATGGCGATTGTTGTGGTTGACGTTGCCGGAAGGGAAAAGCGGTGTGTTGGTGCCGGTCAGTGGCGTCAGTGATAGCGCGGCGCTCGGGCGGTTGGCGAAAACGTTGCCAGGCGTGGCGTGGATTGACCGGAAAAGCACTTTCGACGAATTATTCGGTTTTTATCGCGTGATGCTCGGCTGGTTGTTGGCTGCGGCGTTGGCGGTGATTGCGTTAAGCTACGTCATTCGTTTAGGACTTTGCCGCGGACTATTGAGCGTGGTGCCGTCGGTGTTGTCGCTGGGCGCTGGTCTGGCGGTACTGGCGCTGAGTGGCCATGCGTTAAATCTGTTTTCATTGCTGGCACTGGTTCTGGTATTGGGTATCGGCATTAATTACACACTGTTTTTCAGCAATCCGCGCGGAACGCCGATGACCTCGTTACTGGCCGTGACGCTGGCGATGTGTGTGGCGCTGTTGACGCTCGGTATGCTGATTTTCAGCAGCACACAGGCCATTAGTAGCTTTGGTATTGTGCTGTGCAGCGGTATTTTTACCGCCTTTTTGTTGGCGCCGCTGGCATTGCCGGATTCAAAAGGGAAGCGAAAATGAAATCTTTACGATACGGAATGCTGCTGGTTTGCGCGCTATTATTGAATGGTTGCGCTAACAAAAATCAGGATGACAGCCGCCCACAGGCGTGGCTTAAACCGGGCGTGAAAGTTACGCTGCCGGCGCCAGGTATTGCGCCGTCCATCAACGAACAGCAACTGTTGACCGGCACATTCAAAGGCAAACAGCAATCGCTGCTGGTCATGCTGAGCGCCGATGACCAGCAGATCTCGCTGGTCGGATTATCCTCTATCGGCATCCGTCTGTTTATGGTCACCTATGACGCGCAGGGCATTCATTCCGAGCAGTCGATCGTGCTGCCGCAATTGCCGCCCGCCAGTCAGGTGCTGGCGGATATCATGCTGAGTCACTGGCCAATAGCCGAGTGGCGGCAACATTTGCCTGCTGGTTGGACGCTGCGGGATAGCGACGATAAAAGACAATTGCGTGATGATCGCGGCGCACTGGTTACCGAAATACGCTACATGACCCGGAACAACCAACGGGCGCCGATGAGTATTCAGCAATTTGCGTTTGGTTACCATATCGTTATTCAACATCTGGATGGCTGACATGATTTACATTAACGCCGTAGGTGCGCTTAATGCTCTGGGCAATAATCTGGATGAGATGGCCGATAACCTTGTCCGCGGTATTGCGCCGGGCATGCATCCAGATTGTGGGTGGCTGTTGCACGATAAACCGTGCTGGACCGGCAATGTCGATGCCGATTTGCCGGATATTCCTGCTGAACTGGCGCAACATAACAGCCGAAACAACCGATTGCTGCTGGCGGCGTTGGACCAGATTCGACCGCAGGTAGATGCCGCCGTTGCACGATATGGCGCTGAACGGGTGGCGGTGATACTGGGAACCAGTACATCAGGTCTGGATGAGGCCGATCGTTATGTCAGCGATAATCTGGCCACCTATTGTTATGCGCAGCAGGAGCTTGGCGATCCCTCGCGTTTTCTGGCTGCTTATCTGGGGTTGAACGGGCCGGCCTACACCATTTCGACAGCCTGTTCTTCTAGCGCCAGGGCGTTGATCAGCGGCAAACGGCTGATTGATTCAGGATTGGTGGATGTGGCGATTGTCGGCGGCGCTGACACCCTGAGCCGAATGCCGCTTAACGGTTTTGACAGTCTGGAATCCCTCTCGCCAATGTGTTGCCAGCCTTTCAGCGCACAGCGTAACGGTATTACGATTGGCGAAGGGGCTGCGCTGATGATGATCAGTTCGCAATCGCAATCTGATGACGTGGCGGTTCTGGGTATCGGTGAGTCTTCCGATGCACATCATATGTCGGCGCCTCATCCTGAAGGGGAAGGCGCTATTCGGGCGATTAACATAGCGTTGGCGCATGCCGGGCTACAGCCTGAAAATATCGGGTATATCAATCTGCACGGCACGGCGACGCGCCTGAACGATCAAATCGAAGCGAAAGTAATTCACGCTGTTTTTGGCGATCGTGTTCCCTGTAGTTCGACCAAACATCTTACCGGTCATACGCTTGGCGCGGCGGGAATTTGTGAGGCGGTCATCTGCTGGTTGCTGTTGACGCGGGATCTGCCATTGCCGCCGCAGGATTTCTCACACGGCATGCCGGATGCATCACTGATGCCCTGCGGTTTGCTCAGTGAGCCGGGGCGACTTGCGCGTCCGTTCATTCTGTCCAACTCTTTTGCCTTTGGTGGTAATAATGCCTGTCTGATTTTGGGGAAAACCAATGACTGACTATCTGCCCGCAGCGTGTTATCTGCCCCACGAATCGCCGATGGTGCTGGTAGACGAGGTGATCCTCGTTGATGATGAACATGCACATTGTCGGGTGGCGATCAGCTGCGAGAGTATTTTGGCCCCGTTTCTGAATACGAATGGGGATTTGCCGGCCTGGTTTGGTGTTGAAATCATCGCCCAAACGATAGGCGTTTGGTCTGGTTGGCATGGTCGACGACAGGATAATCATAAAAAGCCACGCCTCGGCATGTTGCTGGGTGCGCGCGGTTACTGCTGTAAACAGGACGTTTTCCCCGCAAGATCCCGACTTGATATCTATGTGACGTTACTAATGCGTGATGAAAAGGTCGGCAGTTTTGACGGTGAAATCGTGATTGATGGTGAAAAATATGCCTCAGGGCGATTAAATACCTATCAGCCTGATAATAATGAATTACAACAACTTTTAGAACAGGGAAAACAGTGATGACGCGTTCCGTGTTAGTGACCGGCGCCAGCAAAGGGATCGGTCGAGCCATTGCATTGCGTCTGGCGTCGGATGGTTTTACAACCGTGGTGCATTATCATCGTGACGAAAAAGGGGCGGAGGCAACCTTAGATCAGATTCTTAAGAATCAAGGATCGGGGCGGATTGTCGGATTCGATATTGCCGACCGGGAAGCCTGCCGTACCGTCATTGAGCAGGATATTGAGACGCATGGCGCCTACTATGGCGTGGTCAGCAATGCGGGTATTACTTATGACGGCGCGTTTCCCGCGTTGGACGACAACGCTTGGGACAGTGTGATCCATACTAATCTTGATAGTTTCTATAACGTGATTCACCCCTGCGTAATGCCGATGATTGGCCTGCGCAAAGGGGGGCGAATCATCACCCTGTCTTCTGTTTCCGGGATTATGGGGAACCGTGGACAGGTCAACTACAGTGCGGCGAAGGCCGGTATTATCGGCGCCACCAAAGCATTGGCTATCGAACTGGCGAAGCGGAAAATTACCGTCAATTGTATTGCGCCTGGGCTGATTGATACCGGTATGGTTCGAGCGGAGCCAGTAGTCGTTGAAGAAGCTATGAAGATGATCCCGATGAAACGCATGGGGCAGACGGATGAGGTGGCGGGACTGGCGAGCTACCTGATGTCCGATATCGCAGGCTACGTGACGCGTCAGGTGATTTCT
Source organism: Brenneria izbisi (assembly GCF_025840185.1). Taxonomy (GTDB): domain Bacteria; phylum Pseudomonadota; class Gammaproteobacteria; order Enterobacterales; family Enterobacteriaceae; genus Brenneria; species Brenneria izbisi. Next base: position 212,312 of record NZ_JAMPJU010000005.1, on the reverse strand, counting down.
ATTAATGGAGGAATGCTGTGATGCATCGTGTGGTGGTTACAGGAATGGGCGGCGTGACTGCGTTTGGTGAATCATGGAGTAGCGTATCGGATGGCCTGCGAGCCGGACGCAATGCAATCCGTAAGATGCCGGAATGGCAGGTGTATGACGGCCTCAATACGCAACTGGGATCGCCGATTGATGATTTCACTCTGCCGGAGCATTACACCCGTAAACGCATTCGTTCTATGGGACGCGTCTCTCTGATGGCGACGCGCGCCACCGAACTGGCGCTGGAACAGGCGGGTCTACTTGGACATCCGGTGTTGACCAACGGGGAAACCGGCATTGCCTACGGTTCCTCAACGGGCAGTACCGGTCCGGTCAGCGAGTTTGCCACCATGCTGACAGAAAAGCACACTAACAACATCACTGGGACAACCTATGTTCAGATGATGCCGCATACTACGGCGGTAAATGCCGGGTTGTTTTTCGGATTGCGCGGGCGCGTCATTCCTACATCGAGCGCCTGTACTTCCGGGAGCCAGGCGATTGGTTATGCCTGGGAAGCTATTCGTCATGGTTATCAAACAGTGATGGTGGCGGGGGGGGCGGAGGAACTGTGTCCGTCGGAAGCCGCGGTATTCGATACGTTGTTTGCCACCAGCCAACGCAATGATGCCCCGCAAACCACGCCGTCGCCTTTTGACGCCAGTCGCGACGGTCTGGTGATTGGTGAAGGCGCCGGGACGTTGGTGCTGGAGGATCTGGAGCACGCGCAGGCGCGTGGCGCGACTATTTATGCTGAACTGGTCGGTTTTTATACTAACTGTGATGCTGCGCATATTACGCAGCCGCAGCGGGAAACCATGCAAATTTGCATTGAGGGCTCGTTGCGTTGCGCCGGTTTACAAGCCTGCGATATTGGCTATATCAGTGCGCATGGCACCGCAACTGACCGTGGCGATGTGGCGGAAAGTCAGGCGACCGCTGCCGTTTTCGGTCAATCGACGCCCATCTCTTCGCTAAAAAGTTATTTTGGTCATACATTGGGAGCCTGCGGTGCGCTGGAAGCCTGGATGAGCATCGAAATGATGCGCGAAGGTTGGTTTGCGCCGACGCTCAATCTGCTGCAACCCGCGGAGGATTGTGGTGATCTGGATTACATCATGGGTGAACCGCGTCATATCGAGACCGATTACATACAGTCCAATAATTTTGCTTTTGGCGGTATTAATACCTCGTTGATTTTCCGCCGTTGGACGTCACTTACCTACTGATGTTGGTCAGCACCGACAGGCTTGAATACAGACAGCAGGCTGAAAATAAAGGTAAATAATGCATTCTATTATTTATCTTTATTTATTATGTTTGACCTCGGTTTTCATCTGATCCGTTTCCTTCCTGTTCTGGTTTTATATTTAACAACGGTTATCCCCCCTTGTCCTTGTCATAAAACCGTCACATTATCGACATTTTACTGTCACTGAATTGACCTATTTTTCCTTCTGCAAACTACACTCTGATTAATAACGACTCTGGGTCTACATTTCCAGTATCCCATAGGAGGGATTATGAAACTGATGCGTACCACTATTGCCAGTATCGTTGCGGCAAGCTTTTCGCTGACAGCGGTTTCCGCTTTTGCTGCCACCAACCTCACTGGCGCTGGTGCGACATTTCCTGCGCCAGTCTATGCTAAGTGGGCTGATTCCTATCAAAAAGAGACGGGGAATAAAGTTAACTACCAAGGGATTGGATCTTCAGGCGGTGTAAAACAAATTATTGCCAAAACCGTTGATTTTGGTGCGTCTGATGCGCCATTATCTGACGAAAAATTGGCCCAGGATGGCTTATTCCAGTTCCCGACCGTTATCGGCGGCGTGGTGCTGGCGGTGAATATTCCGGGTATTAAGTCAGGCGATTTGACGCTGGATGGTAAAACGCTGGGTGATATCTACCTGGGCAAAATCAAAAAATGGAATGATCCGGCTATCACCACATTGAACCCGAATGCCAAACTGCCGGATCAGGCTATTGCCGTGGTGCGTCGTGCGGATGGTTCCGGTACCTCTTTCGTGTTCACCAGCTATCTGGCGAAAGTGAATCCTGAGTGGAAAGAAAAAATCGGTTCAGGCTCCACCGTAAACTGGCCGACCGGTCTGGGCGGTAAAGGAAATGACGGTATTGCCGCGTTCGTACAGCGTTTGCCGGGGTCTATCGGCTATGTTGAGTACGCTTACGCCAAGCAGAACAATCTGGCTTACACCAAACTGATGTCTGCTGACGGTAAAGTTGTCAGCCCGACCGGTGAAAGTTTCAGTAATGCGGCTAAAGGCGCAGACTGGAGCCAGTCTTTCGCTCAGGATCTGACTAACCAGAAAGGTGATGACGCCTGGCCTATCAGTTCCACCACGTTTATTTTGATACAAAAAGAGCAGGCTAAAGTCGAGCAGGGTACTGAAGTGCTGAAGTTCTTTGATTGGGCTTACAATAAAGGTGGCGATCAAGCCACAGCGTTGGATTATGCTACGTTGCCTAATGAAGTTATTGAGCAGGTTCGTGCCGCATGGAAAACTCAGATAAAAGACAGTAGTGGTAAACCACTCTATTAAAATATTTCTGCGATACGACCTGCTTTGAACCGCAGGGGCGTTCGCTGAAAGGTTAAAGATTGTATCAAGGCGAAGAGGTGATAATCACCTCTTCGCCTTAAACAACTCTTGTATTATCAAATGCAGTTAAATCGAGAAGAAGAGAGACGCATGGCTGAGTACAAGCCAACTATCAAAGCCCCTGGGAAACACGGCGATATCATTTTTGGCGCACTGGTTAAACTGGCTGCGTTGATTACGCTGTTGTTGCTTGGGGGCATTATTGTTTCCCTGATTGTGGCGTCCTGGCCCAGCATCGAAAAGTTTGGTTTTGCTTTTCTGTGGACTAAGGACTGGGATGCGCCAGCAGAACAATTCGGCGCGTTGGTGCCCATCTACGGCACCATTGTTACCTCGCTGATTGCGCTGATTATTGCCATTCCGATCAGTTTCGGGATCGCGCTGTTTCTGACCGAACTGGCACCCAACTGGCTGAAGCGTCCGCTGGGCGTGGCGATTGAACTGCTGGCCGCGATCCCAAGTATTGTTTACGGTATGTGGGGCTTGTTCATTTTCGCGCCGTTATTCGCTAAATATTTCCAGCAGCCGGTGGGTAATGTTCTGTCGGGCATTCCGATTGTGGGCGCGCTATTCTCCGGCCCGGCCTTTGGTATCGGTATTCTGGCGGCTGGCGTGATTCTGGCCATCATGATAATTCCGTATATCGCCGCCGTGATGCGTGATGTGTTTGAACAAACTCCGGTGATGATGAAAGAGTCCGCTTATGGTATCGGCTGCACCACCTGGGAAGTGATTTGGCACATTGTTCTGCCTTATACCAAAAATGGGGTGATTGGCGGCATTATGTTGGGGCTGGGGCGTGCATTGGGAGAAACCATGGCGGTGACCTTCATTATCGGCAACACCTACCAGTTGGATAGCGTATCGCTGTATATGCCTGGCAACAGTATCACCTCGGCATTGGCTAATGAGTTCGCCGAAGCAGAATCTGGTTTGCATACTGCGGCGCTGATGGAATTAGGACTGATCCTGTTTGTGATTACCTTTATTGTTCTGGCGTGTTCAAAACTGATGATCATGCGTCTGACAAAGAATGAGGGAGCAAGCTGATGGCGGCGTTAAGTAGGGAACAAGAAGCGGCGCTGGCGCGTTCACGGCACAAGATGCAGGCCTGGCGGCGTAATAAGAACCGTATCGCATTGTGTTTATCCATGATCACGATGGTTTTTGGCCTGTTTTGGCTGGTGTGGATCCTGTTCTCCACCATTACCAAAGGAGTGGACGGGATGTCGCTGGCGTTATTTACTGAAATGACGCCGCCGCCGAATACTCCCGGCGGCGGATTGGCGAACGCTATTGTCGGCAGCGGGCTGCTGATCCTGTGGGCAACGCTGTTGGGAACCCCGCTTGGCATTATGGCTGGTATCTATCTGGCGGAATATGGTCGTAAATCCTGGATTGCCGAAGTGATCCGCTTTATTAACGATATTCTGCTCTCCGCGCCGTCAATTGTGGTCGGGCTTTTCGTCTATACGTTGGTGGTGGCGAAAATGCAGCACTTTTCCGGCTGGGCCGGGGTAATTGCGTTAGCGTTGTTGCAGGTGCCGATTGTGATCCGCACCACGGAAAATATGCTCAAGTTGATACCCGATAGCCTGCGTGAAGCCGCTTACGCTTTGGGTACGCCAAAGTGGAAAATGATTTCCGCCATTACGTTAAAAGCCTCGATCTCCGGCATCATGACCGGGATTTTGCTGGCGATAGCGCGTATTGCGGGAGAAACTGCCCCGCTGTTGTTCACTTCGCTGTCGAATCAGTTCTGGAGCACGGATCTGATGCACCCAATCGCTAACCTGCCGGTTACTATCTTCAAATTTGCCATGAGTCCATTTATCGAATGGCAACAGTTGGCCTGGGCGGGCGTGCTGCTGATCACGATGTGTGTTCTATTGCTGAATATTCTGGCGCGCGTTATTTTTTCCGCTAAGAAACATTAAATAAATTCAAGGCGTTGCCTGGCAGCGCCGGTGTAAAAGAGAGAAGTCTTGATGAGTATGGCGACAAAGACATCCACCAGCAAAATCCAGGTCCGTAATCTGAACTTCTATTATGGCAAGTTCCACGCGTTAAAAGACATCACGCTGGATATTGCCACAAATCAGGTTACGGCGTTTATCGGTCCTTCCGGCTGTGGAAAGTCCACGCTGCTGCGCACGCTGAATAAAATGTATCAGCTTTACCCGGAGCAACGCGCCGAAGGCGATATTCTGCTGGATGGCAATAACATTCTGACGGATAAGCAGGATATCGCGTTGCTGCGTGCCAAAGTTGGTATGGTTTTCCAGAAACCGACGCCGTTCCCCATGTCGATTTACGACAATATTGCGTTTGGCGTGCGGCTGTTTGAAAAGCTGTCCCGCGCCGATATGGATGAACGGGTGCAGTGGGCGCTGACCAAAGCGGCATTGTGGCACGAAACCAAAGATAAGCTGCACCAGAGCGGTTACAGCTTGTCCGGCGGTCAACAGCAGCGTCTGTGTATTGCGCGTGGCATTGCGATTCGCCCGGATGTGCTGTTGCTGGACGAGCCTTGTTCCGCGCTCGATCCGATCTCTACCGGCAGAATAGAAGAACTTATTTCCGAACTGAAAAAAGATTACACCGTGGTTATTGTTACCCACAACATGCAGCAGGCGGCGCGCTGCTCGGATCATACTGCGTTTATGTATCTGGGTGAACTGATCGAATTCAGCGATACCGACACTCTGTTTACCGCGCCGCGGCAGAAACAGACCGAAGATTACATCACCGGCCGTTACGGTTGATTAGGAAGCATCATGGATAATCTGAATCTGAACAAACATATTTCCGGTCAGTTTAATGCCGAACTGGAACATATCCGCACTCAGGTATTAACGATGGGCGGGCTGGTTGAGCAACAACTGACCGATGCCATTACCGCGATGCATAATCAGGATGCGGAACTGGCTCAGCGGGTGGTGGAAGCCGACGCCAAGGTCAACATGATGGAAGTCGCCATTGATGAAGCCTGCGTGCGTATTATCGCCAAACGTCAGCCCACCGCTAGTGACCTCCGTCTGGTTATGGCGATCATCAAGACGATTTCCGAACTGGAACGTATGGGTGATGTGGCGGATAAAATCTGCCGTACCGCGCTGGAGAAATTCTCCCATCAACATCAGCCGTTGCTGGTCAGTCTGGAATCGCTGGGGCGCCATACCGTACAAATGTTGCATGACGTATTGGACGCGTTTGCCCGTATGGATCTGGATGAAGCGGTGCGTATCTATCGTGAAGATAAAAAGGTCGATAAAGAGTACGAAGGCATTGTACGTCAACTGATGACTTACATGATGGAAGACTCGCGTACCATTCCAAGTGTGCTGACAGCGTTATTCTGCGCCCGATCCATTGAGCGTATTGGCGACCGTTGCCAGAATATCTGCGAATTTATCTTCTATTTCGTCAAAGGACAGGATTTCCGCCATCTGGGTGGTGATGCGCTGGAAAAACTGTTGATTGCGAAAGACGCGCAAGATGCTCAGGATGCGGAAGACGCCGAGTAATATTCACCGGTTGTTTATTCTGGAAAACGCGCGACTTGCCGGGCGTTTTCCTTTTTTTAGCGCTTTATTTTAGATAAATAATCCGATGTAAAATAAATAAACCCTATCTTTCATTCGCTTATCTGGTGAATGAAAAATAGTATTTCCTTTCCTTTCCTTTCCTTTCCTTTCCTTTTTCTTCTCTTTTTACGCCATTTTTCGCACCTGAATATAATTTATTTTTATATTTAATGGATTCGATATTTTGCCATGCAATTACCTTGTCTTGCTTTTCCATAGTGCAATATGAACATCAAATGCACTATTAGCGTACCGTGGATAAAAAAGAAAAACTTATATCAAAAACGAATTTTTTTATTTATCGCGGCGTAGGATTCAAAAATAAAGCACGCCACGTCTGCGGTTTCTTCTTTTTAGAAAGCTCTCACCTAAAATTAGTAAGGATATAAACCAGCGGTTGGCTTCAGTCTTGCAATAAATACCAGGTGAAGATTCATTATTTACCCTTCATTTTTCATGTTGCAGGCGTAACGGCTTAAGTCATGCCTCCCCAAGCGTTCCGGGGCGCGCAATGGCTGCCTTATTGCACTTTGGATGATGGGGTATCGCTATTTTATTTTTTCATTGATGGTATGGAGAATAGCATGACTCGTTCCCTGGCAAGACTGATAAAGAAATATGCTTTATCCGCATTATTGATAGGTTTCGCCTCACACAGCTATGCGGGAAAACAGGATGATACGTTGGTTTATGCCTCGGATAACGAGGTGGAAAATATTAGCCCTTACCACAATACATTGCGCGAGGGCGTCATTCTCTCCAACCTGGTGTGGGATCGTCTGATCTATCGCGATCCTAAAACGGGTGAATATGAACCTCAACTGGCTGCCGGTTGGGAATGGGATTCGCCAGAAATACTGGTGTTGCGTTTGCGTAAAGGCATCAAATTCCATAATGGCGATGATTTTACCGCGGATGATGTGGTTTATACGTTTACCAATATTGCCGGTGATAATACCGGTTCCGTGATGCCGCAGAGCGTTAACTGGATAAAAGAAACTGAAAAGGTGGATGATTATACGGTAAAACTGCATCTTAAAAAGCCGTTCCCGGCAGCGCTGGAATATTTGTCCGGTCCGACGCCCATCCTCCCCGCCAAATATTTTCAGCAGGTTAAATTGGCTGGTTTCAGCAAAGCGCCTATCGGCACAGGCCCTTACAAAATCACCAGCGTGACGCCGGCACAAGGCGTGATGATGGAAAAGAATCCTGATTACTTTAAAGACAGCCCGCTCGGACAGCCCAAAATCGGTAAGCTGAAATTTGTGGTTATCCGCGATCCGGAAACCCGGTTGGCGCAGTTGATGACCGGTCAGGTCGACTGGATCTGGCGGGTATCCTCGGATCAGATGTCTTCACTGGAGGCGATGCCGAATATTACGGTGAACAGCGGCGAAACCATGCGCGTGGGTTTCCTGGCGCTAAACATCAATGCCAAAGGTCCTGAAGGCGAACCACTGAAAGATCTGCGTGTGCGCCAGGCGATTAACTATGCCATCAACCGTAAGAGTATTGTCGATAATCTGGTGCGCGGCGGCAGTCAGCCGGTGTATTCCGCCTGCTTCCAGGCGCAGACCGCTTGTAACACCAGCAAGGTCATCAAGTATGACTACAACCCGGAAAAAGCCAAGCAGTTGCTGGCGGAAGCGGGCTACCCCAACGGCTTTGACACGGATATCTGGGCTTATCGTGAGCGTGATTATGCGGAAGCGATCATCGGCGACTTGCGCAAGGTCGGTATTCGCGCCCGTCTGCACTACGTTCAGTACCAGGTGATGTCCGCTGATCTGAGTTCCGGCAAAGCGCCGATGGGGATCCGTACCTGGGGCTCTTATTCCATCAATGATGCGTCCGCGTTCGTCACGCCTTACTTTGGCGGCGCCGGCGACGATATCTGGAAAGATGCCGAAGTGACCAGCATGCTGGAAAAAGCCGATCAGACCATCGATCCAAAAGCGCGTAGCGCGCAATACGCCGATGTACTGGGCCGTATTTCATCCCAGGCTTATTTGGCGCCGCTGTTTTCCTACTCAACCAACTACGCCTATACCTCCGATCTGAACTTTGATAGTTGGCCGGATGAATTGCCGCGTTTTGCATTGGCTAGCTGGAAATAACACGTTGACGGGGAATCAATCCACGCATTGATTCCCAGTTCCCACGAGCATTTGGTGAGAACGAGGAACTGTTCATGATTATCTATATTTTACATCGGCTTCTGGTTGCACTGGCGGTACTGTTTACCGTCGCCGTAGTCAGTTTCTCTCTCTTGAACCTTTCCGGCGATCTGGCGGCAGCTATTGCCGGGCCTGACGCCACGGCTGATGTGGTGGAAAGCATCCGGGTGCAATATGGGTTGGATCAGCCGTTAACCACGCAGTTTATGCACTGGATGTGGTCGGCGTTGCACCTTGATTTTGGGCGCTCTTTCTATTTTGAAAACACGGTTATGGAACTGGTTGGACAGAGAATGCCGGTGACGCTGAAGCTGGGCGTAGTATCCCTGTTGCTGGCGTTGGTGGTGGCCATTCCGCTGGGCGTGCTGGCGGCGGTGTTCCGCGATACCTGGATTGACCGGTTATCCATTTTTATTTCGGTGATCGGACAGGCCATGCCGAACTTCTGGTTTGCCCTGATCCTGATCCTCATCTTTGCCGTTGGGCTTAAATGGGTGCCGGTGGCAGGCAATAGCAGTTGGCAGAATTTTGTTTTACCGGCGATTGCGCTGGGTTATTACGCGATGCCGTCCCTGATGCGTCTGACGCGCTCCGGCATGTTGGATGTGCTGGGCTCGGATTACATCCGTACCGCACGGGCAAAAGGGTTGGGTACCTTCAAAGTGATTGTGAAGCATGGCCTGCGCAACGCCATTATTCCTGTGGTGGCGCTGGCGACGGTTGAACTGGGTTTTATGTTGGGCGGATCGGTGGTGATTGAATCCATCTTCGCGCTGCAAGGATTGGGGCAACTGGCGTGGGATTCCATCTCCCGTAATGATTTCCCGGTGGTGCAGGCCATCGTATTGATTATCTCAGTGTTTTATATCGGGCTGACATTTTTGGCGGATGTCCTTAATGCGGCGTTAGATCCGCGCTTACGTACCCAATAAGGAGCTTCCATGAAAACGTCATCATCTCTTTCTTCAACACTGGCGGCGAAAGCGTCGGTGGTGGAACCGGGATTGGCCCCTGAGCCAACTCCAATGCGGCGCTGGCTGAAGACCATACTGGGACATCACAGTATGACGCTGGGCCTGATTATTCTCGGCGTCATTATCGTGGCGGCGATCTTCGCACCGTTTATCAGCCCGCACGATCCTTATGCGCAGGATGTCAGCCGACGTCTGATCCCTCCGGTATGGCATGAAAAAGGAAGCTGGGAGCATGTGCTGGGAACCGACAAACTGGGACGCGATTACCTGAGCCGTCTGCTATACGGCGCGCGGGTGTCAATGATTATCGGGTTGATTGCCGTGGTGGTTTCCGGGTTTATCGGCGTTACGCTGGGGATTCTGGCTGGCTATTTTGGTGGCCGGGTAGATTCCGTCGTCAGCTATATCCTGACTGTTCGCCTCTCCATGCCGGTCATTCTGGTGGCGCTGGCGACGGCGGCGTTGGTGGGCGGCTCGGTAAAGGTGGTTATTCTGCTGCTTGGTTTACTGCTGTGGGACCGTTTTCTGATTGTTTCGCGATCGGTGACGCGCCAACTACGTGAGGCCGAGTTTATTGCCGCGGCCAGAACGCTGGGCGCCTCGTCGCTGTTCATTATGTTGCGGGAAATTCTGCCTAATCTGATCGGGCCGTTGACGGTGGTAGCGACGCTGGAAATCGCGCACGCCATTTTGTTGGAAGCGACGCTCTCTTTCCTTGGGCTTGGGGTTCAGCCGCCGATGCCGTCATGGGGGCTGATGATAGCGGAAGGCAAGGCTTACATGTTCTTTCAACCCTGGGTAATTCTGATTCCGGGCATTGTGCTGGCGGTCGTGGTTTTGGGGATCAATCTGGTGGGCGATGGCCTGCGGGATATCACCGCGCTGGACGGACGTAACTGAGGAAATGGCCATGAAGAATGACATTCTGCTGGATGTAAAAAACCTGCGGGTTGATCTGCCCACGTCGCGCGGTACATTGCACGCGGTGCGCGGCATTGATTTTACGGTACGCCGAGGTGAAATGTTGTGTCTGGTGGGTGAATCCGGTTGCGGCAAATCCATGACCTCGCTGGCGTTGATGGACTTGCTGCCGCGCAAAGCGGTGCGCACAGCGGACAGTATGCATTTCAAGGGAATGAATTTGCTTTCGCTGAAAAAACGCGACATCACCGCGTTGCGCGGCGATCAAATGTCGATGATTTTTCAGGAGCCGATGACCTCCCTCAACCCTTCTTTCACCTTGGGTAATCAGCTTTGTGAAACCCTGATGGCGCACCGCAAGGCGTCGCAGGCCGAAGCCAGAGATCGGGCGGTGTATCTGATGGAGCGGGTGGGAATTCCGATGGCGTCCGCCCGGCTTAATCAATATCCTCACCAGCTTTCCGGCGGTTTGCGTCAGCGCATCATGATCGCCATGGCGCTGATGTGCGAGCCGGATCTGATTATTGCCGATGAGCCCACCACCGCGCTGGACGTGACGATTCAGGCGCAGATCCTGCGTATGCTGCGTGAACTTCAGCAAGAGCTTGGCACCGCCGTGATTTTCATCACTCACGATCTGGGCGTTGTAGCGCGTATCGCTGATCGGGTGGCGGTAATGTACGCCGGACAGATTGTGGAAACAGCGCCGGTAATGGAGTTATTTACCCAGCCACAGCACCCCTATACTCGCGCGTTGCTTGATTGTATTCCGGTTGCAGGAAAAACCGTGCCGGGTCAGCCGCTGAAAGCGATTCCCGGAGTGGTGCCCAGTTTGGTCGGCGTACAAACTGGTTGTGCATTCAGCAATCGCTGTGCGCATTGCAGCGATATCTGTCATCAGAACCCGCCGTATGTTCAGGTGACGTCTGATCATGAAGTGCGTTGCGTCCGGGCATTGAAGAAAGCGGAGGTGGCATGAATAACCAAATGAATCAACAAACCGGCGGCAATGATCAGCAGATGGCTGCCGCGTTGCCGACGCATATTCCGGGCAATGATAATATTGCGCTGGAATTGTGCGCGCTCACCAGGGTGTTCCGTTTGAATCACGGCCTGTTTACTCGCGCGGGCGAAATCCGCGCCGTGGATAACGTCTCGTTGCGCGTGCGCCGCGGCGAAACGCTGGGGCTGGTGGGCGAATCAGGCTGCGGGAAGAGTACGCTGGCAAAAATGCTGCTGGGGCTGCTTGAGCCTACATCCGGCAACGTGCTGATTGAAGGGCGCGAGATTGACATCACCCAGCGCAAAGCCATGTCATCCCGCATTCAGCCGATTTTTCAGGACCCCTATTCGTCCCTTAATCCGCGCCGAACTGTTTCCGATATTGTGGAAGTGGCTTTGAATCTTCATAAGATCGGCACGCCGGAAGAAAGGAAAACGCGCGTCAAAGAGATGCTGGATGTGGTGGGCATGCCAGCTCGTACCCACAGTCAGTATCCCGGCCAGCTTTCAGGCGGTCAGCGTCAGCGGGTGGCGATTGCCAGAGCGCTGATTATGCGGCCTGAGATCCTCATTTGCGATGAACCCACCTCCGCTTTGGATGTTTCCGTGCAGGCGCAGATCCTCAATTTGCTGCTTGAGCTTAAACAGGAGTTTGGCCTCACTTACCTGCTTATCAGCCACAATCTGTCGGTGGTGGAGCATCTGGTTGATCATGTGGCGGTGATGCAGAAAGGGGCGATTGTCGAACAGGGAACGCGTGAGCAGATTTTTCATTCACCGCAGCATCCATATACCCGATCGCTGCTTGCTTCCGTATTGACGCCAGAGCCGGGTTTGGGGATCCCCGATATCGAACGCCATTAACCGATAAGCGACCGTTCAATAACAGCATGATATCCCTGGGTTAGCGCCGGGGAGGGGCTTTGCTTGCCCGAATTCGAATAAACAGACACGGCACTATGCCCGAAAATATTGGCCCGAAAATATTGCCGTGACGCATGAATATCCAGAGAAGAGGACAGACTGAAAATGACGCGTGAAGAGACGATTCAGGCAACCGTTGATTATTTTGGTTCAGGAAAATTCGAGCAAACGCTGGCGCGCCGCGTGGCATTCCGTACAGAAAGCCAGAACGCCGACAGCGGGCCGCTGCTGATGTCTTATCTGACGGAAGAGATGATCCCGGCGTTACATGCCCTGTCATTTGAATGCCTGCTGGTGGAGAATCCGGTTAACGAAAGATGTCCGTTTTTACTGGCCCGCCGCATTGAACCCCAGGCGGAATTGACGCTGTTGACTTACGGCCACGGTGATGTGGTGCGGGGTTATGATGATCAATGGCGCGCCGGGTTATCGCCCTGGGATATGGTCAGGGACGATAGCCGCTGGTACGGGCGCGGCACGGCGGATAATAAAGGCCAGCACACCATCAATCTGGCGGCGCTGGAGCAGGTATTGAAAGCGCGTGGCGGTCAATTGGGCTACAACGTGAAAATCATTCTGGAAATGGGCGAAGAGGATGGTTCGCCGGGGCTGGATGAGGTGTGTGAGCAATACCGTGACTGGTTGGCGGCCGATCTGTTTATTGCCTCTGATGGCCCGCGTGTTTCCGCATCCCGACCAACCTTGTTTCTCGGTTCCCGCGGGGTGTTCAACTTCGAACTGCAACTGAATTTACGTGAAGGCGCGCATCACTCCGGTAACTGGGGCGGGCTGTTGAGTAATCCGGGAATTCGGCTGGCGCACGCCATCGCCAGCATGGTGGACGCGCATGGTCGCATCCTGGTTCCTGGCCTGCGCCCGCCCGCGTTGTCGGACAATATGCGCCGGGTGCTGTCGGATCTTGAACTGGGCGGCGGCGCCACTGACCCGGTCATTGATGCTCAATGGGGCGAGCCGGGGCTGACCGCCGCGGAGAAAGTGTATGCCTGGAATACGCTGGATGTCCTGGCGTTCGTTACCGGCAACCCGGATAAACCGGCCCATGCCATTCCGCCGCAGGCGAAAGCCCATTGCCATATGCGTTATGTCATGGGTTGCGACGTGGCGAATTTTACCCGGCATATCCGGCATCATCTTGATGCCAACGGATTTGAGGATGTCGAGATAGTCAACGATGCCAGTCATTACAAAGCGACCCGGCTGGATCTCAACGATCCGTGGGTGGCCTGGGGCGTGACGTCAATCAAGCGTTCGGTCGGCGCCAATGCCGCCGTGTTGCCGAACTTTGGCGGCGGTCTGCCCAATGCCTGCTTTTCGGAAACGCTGGGATTGCCGACGCTGTGGGTGCCGCACTCTTATCCCGCCTGCTCACAGCATGCGCCGAACGAACATATTCTGGTGGATATGACGCTTGAGTCGCTGAAAATCATGACCGGGTTATTCTGGGATCTGGCGGAACAAGGGCAGGATATCGCCAACGCGCGTTCAAAGCGGGAGACAATGCCGTCGATAACCGCGTTATAAACCGGCACGATGCCGTTCAGAGGGATGAGGCGTCGCCTCATCCCGATTGCCGTGCGCCATTCAGCCAGAACAGATGAGTATTATCCTCCTGATTTACATTTGTCTATGATGAGCCTGTTGCGGTTGAGTCATCGTTAAACACAAGGCGGAGCGCTCATGCATAACAACGAAATTCGTTATTTTATGGCGGTGGCGAGCACCGGATCGCTAAGCGCGGCCAGCCAGCAGCTGTTTGTGGCGGTGTCCGCCATCAGCCGCCAAATCCAGCGGCTGGAGGCCAGGCTGGGCGTGCCTTTGTTTGAGCGGCATGCCCGCGGTATGGTGCTGAATGACGCCGGGCATATTCTGGAAAATCACGTCCGGCGCAGTATCGTCGATATGGAATTGGCGATTGCTGAAATCGAGGGGTTGAAATCCTCCCGGCAAACCACGATCCGTATCGTGTGTACCGATGGTCTGGGGTTCAATCTATTGCCGACGCTGTTGGCGAAATACCGGCAACAACATCCGGCGGTCAATTTTGTGCTGACGGTCGGCAGCGCCAGACAGGTTCCCGATCTGGTCCGCCACGGCGAATGCGATGTGGCGCTGAAGTATAGCCTGTCGCCGGAGCACGGCATCAAGGTGATATCGTCATTTTCCGCGCCGTTTATGGTGGTGATGAAGGACGATCACCCGCTGGCGTCCAGTGATTTTCAACTGGCCGATCTCAATGATTTCCCTGTCATCCTGCCCGATCAGGCGGCAACGGTTCGTCAACTGTTCGATCTCTCATGCCGTATAAGCGGTGTTTTTATCGATCCCGTTTTTACCTGCAATCACTTTTCAACCCTGTATGCCTTTTTGCTCAATACTCCGAATGCCATCGCCATATGCAGTCATTTCTCCGTCTTATACAGCGCCCGGCGTGATGGTTTGCAGGTGAGATCGGTTAATCTGGAGCAACTGGGGCAGCGCACATTGCAGGTTCAGACGGAAGTCAACAAACCGGTGACTGCGGTACTGAAAGGTTTTTTTGACTTCTTACACGATGAATTGACGCAGCAGGATGTGCGGTTTCGTCAGGTGTATCGCCTCCAGACGTGAAAGGTGACGGCGAAACCCGCATATTGTCACACTGCGTTAGTCAGATTTGGGTTGTGGCTTGGCGGGAATGGCATCGGTCTGTTGCGCGGCGGAGCGTGGTTTGTTCAGCGTAACGACCAGCATACCGACAATAATGGCGATGACGCCGATGACTAATCCCGATGTTAACGATTCACCGAAAAATGCGACGGAGATAAACAACCCGACCAGCGGGACGCACAGCATGGAGGAGGCCATGCTGGTGCTGGAAATCCACTGGCTTGCCGCGTTAACTGCGCAGAAACAGAAGGCGGTGGCGAGCGGCCCGACAAACAGCGAGATCTCCCATAAACGCGTGGAGTTATCCCCGGTATAAGGGCCTTCCTGATACCAGGCGATGATGATCAAGGGGAGCGTGGCAATCAGCATTTGCCAGGGCGCGAGATGATAAGCGCTGGATGCGCCCCGGTAATAACGCAGATGCAGAATGCAAATGGCCCAGCATAGTGAAGCGAGCAACAGCAATAAGTTGGCCCATAGCGCGTTATGATCTGTCCAGTCCAGCGTCAGGGGATTGAACAGAATGGCGACTCCGGCGATGCCCATCAGCGTACCCAGCAGTTCCTGACGGGTTACTTTTTGCCGGAAGATCAGAATGGCGCCCGGCAATACCCACAGCGGGGTGGTATAAGCAAGAATGGCGGAGCGGCCTGCGGGGATCTCGGTCATGGCGATCGCACCCAGTGCGGTAAAGCTCAGCATTTGCAGCAAACCGACGCTGAATAACAACGGGATATCTCGACGCCTGGGCAACCGGAGCGTGCCGGTCACAATCTGGATAAAGAACAGGCACAATCCACCGAGCGCGAAACGCAATGCGGAAAACCACAGCGGGGTGATATGTTCCAGCCCAAGTTTCATGACCGGCCAGTTAGTCCCCCAGACTAGAATGGCCAGAAGCAGCAAAAAAAGGCCGCCAATCTGACGCACTGATAATTCCGCTGGCAATATTTCGGTCAGTGATTGTTTTTGCCAGATAATTTTCTTATTTCTTAACGAGGGATAAATCATTTTATATTTCCGGTCGTTATAAAAGTATCCTGCTGGCAAACCTTATTGTTTTTCTGATTTCTCACCACAAAAAAACAATAAGGTTTACCAGAAGATGAGATAAACCCAGTTTATTATTTTTCTGACGGAAATTTTTTCTGTTATTTGCTGTGATATGTTTATTTTCAGAATGATTTTTTCGATCAACCGTTCATTGACAGTAAAGGTTTTCTTTATATGCGCAAACTGGATAAAACCGATATCAGCATCCTTAATAAATTGCAGGAAAATGCCAGGATCACGCACGCTGATTTGGCGCGTGCCGTGAACCTTTCCACCACACCTTGCTTTAACCGGGTGAAAGCGCTCGAAGAACTGGGCCTTATTCGTCAGCAGGTCACCCTGCTTTCACCTGAGCGCCTGGGGTTACACGTTAATGTGTTCATCCATGTCAGTCTGGACAGGCAGGTTGAAGCAGCATTGCAGCAGTTCGAGCAAGCTATCTCAGCGTGTCCTGAAGTGATGGAGTGCTATCTGATGACGGGCGACGCGGATTATCTTCTTCGCGTTCTGGTTAAGAATATCAATGAGATAGAGCACTTTATTCTTCACCATCTGACGCGAATTCCCGGCGTGGCCAATATCCGCTCCAGCTTCGCGCTCAAGCAGGTTCGCTACAAAACAACATTGCCGTTGCCCGCGGAAGGAATGCTATTGCCGCAGTAGATTTTATACTGTTAATTTTGTTTCGTTTTTTTATTTTTTTTAGAAATTATTTCATTTGTTTTCTGTTTTTTGTGAAATTTAATGGATAAAAATAGAGTGATTTAGCAATTTAAATTCATTCAATTTCAGGTAGTGTTATCAGCATGGAGTGACGGTATTTCCTCAAGAGATATCACAACCTGCGGCTAATTTTACCCATTATTTATCGGAGCACTATTATGAATCTGGAAAAATTCCCACGTTATCCATTAACATTTGGCCCCTCTCCGATTACGCCAATGAAAAGGCTAAGTGAATATTTAGGTGGGGACGTAGAAATATATGCCAAACGTGAAGATTGTAATAGTGGTCTGGCGTTCGGTGGAAATAAAACCCGTAAACTGGAATATCTTATTCCCGAAGCATTAGAACAAGGCTGCGATACACTGGTTTCTATTGGTGGTATTCAATCTAACCAGACGCGACAAGTTGCTGCCGTGGCTGCGCATCTGGGAATGAAATGTATTCTGGTGCAAGAGAACTGGGTTAATTATGCTGATGCGGTTTATGATCGCGTCGGTAATATCGAACTGTCACGTATTATGGGCGCCGATGTTCGTCTGGATGCCGCCGGTTTTGATATTGGCATTCGTGAAAGCTGGAAAAACGCCATGGAGGAAGCATCACAGAATGGCGGCAAACCTTTCCCGATCCCTGCCGGTTGCTCTGAGCATCCCTATGGCGGTTTAGGCTTTGTTGGCTTTGCTGAAGAAGTACGCCAACAGGAAAAAGAACTGGGTTTCAAGTTTGACTATATTGTGGTGTGTTCCGTCACCGGTAGTACTCAGGCGGGAATGGTGGTTGGCTTTGCGGCGGATGGCCGTTCACAGAATGTCATCGGCATTGATGCCTCGGCAAAACCGGAAAAAACCAAGGCGCAGATCCTGCGTATTGCGCAGAATACCGCCAATCTGGTCGAACTGGGCCGTGAAATCACTGAGGAGGACGTAGTGCTGGATACCCGCTATGGCGGCCCGGAATACGGCCTGCCGAGCGAAGGCACGCTGGAAGCCATTCGTCTGTGCGCCCGGATGGAAGGGGTGATGACCGATCCGGTGTACGAAGGTAAATCCATGCAGGGAATGATCGATATGATCCGCAAGGGTGAGTTTCCGAAAGGATCAAAAGTCCTGTATGCCCATCTGGGCGGCGCGCCGGCATTGAGCGCTTATAGTTACATTTTCCGTAACGGTTGAGTTTCACAATGTCAGGCCCGACCGATGGCGGGCCTGACACGTTACATCATCCCCACTCAGAACGTCAGTTGCGTGGTGGAAAGCACTTCCCTTAGACCGATAAAAGAACGGATCTGGCGCACGCCGGGCAGAAAGAGCAATTGTTCCGCATGCAGGCGATTGAAGCTCTGGTTGTCTTTCGTCCTGATCATCAAAATGTAATCGAATTCCCCCGTCACCACATGACACTCCATACAACCGCTGATCTTCTGGACGGATGCCTCGAAATCTTCGAATGAGCCTGGCGTCGAGCGATCCAGCACCACCCCGATTAATACCACCAGACCGGCATTAAGCGCCTCCGGGTTAAGTAACGCCACAAACCCTTTTATCAGGCCGATCTGTTTGAGCCGTTCAACACGTCTCAGACAGGCTGGCGGACTGAGGTTGACCTTCTCCGCCAGAGCAACGTTTGAAATAGAAGAGTCGGCCTGCAAAATACGTAGGATCGCCGTATCAAAGCGGTCCAGTTCGTAAGTTTTTTTTTCGTCTGCCGAAGGCAAGGTATTGGGGGTTTTGTCTTTCATCCGGTTCCCATTGGCGTAAGCCGATGCTTGATATTGTCATCACGTTAATTCAGATAATTAATCTACGGGCTTTTACACATCAGGTTAATAAAAATAAGAAAAAGCTCTGACTATATGCAATAAAACGCACATGCTATCGCGGTAATTTTTCGTGGTTGCCTGAAGTCTGACGGGCAAGGATTCTGATGCCGGCAGGCACGGATCATAATATTTTTATCTTTCAGGATAATCTGCCAAAAATCTAAGCTAACATGAGGTTATATAATAGATATTTATATTATTTACCGGCTTTTCATCCTGCTGATAGCCTATAAATAATCATTTAAACGTTTAGGGGAAGGGAATGAAAAAGCGTATTGTGGCATTAGCATTGACGATAGGATTAGCGTCTGTTTCAGGTATTGCGCAGGCGGATAAGCTGGACGATATTCAAAAAGCTGGTGTGATCAGGATTGCGGTTTTTGATAGCAATCCGCCGTTTGGTTACATCGATCAGCAAAGTAAAAAGCTGGTGGGGTATGACGTTGATATCGCCGAAGCGATTGGCCAAGCATTGGGCGTAAAAGTTGAATTGCGGGCAACTAACCCGGCTAACCGTATTCCGTTGCTCAGTTCCAATAAAGTGGATCTGATTGCCGCTAACTTTACCATTACAGATGAACGCGCCAAACAGGTTAATTTCAGCATTCCCTATTTTGCTACCGGACAGAAATTCATTGCCCGTAAAGGCGTTCTGAAAACCCCTGAGGATATTAAAGCGTTGCGTATTGGGGCGGATAAAGGCACGGTTCAGGAAATTACGCTGCGTAAGCATTATCCTACGGCGAAAGTCATCTCCTATGATGATACCCCGCTGGCGTTTGCCGCGTTGCGCAACGGCAATGTTCAGGCGATTACGCAGGACGATGCGAAACTGGTCGGGTTGTTGGCTAACGTGCCAGATGCGCAAAAAGCGGATTTTGAGATCTCGCCTTTTAGCATTACCAAAGAATATCAAGGTATCGGCCTTCCTAAAGGCGAGGCGCGCCTGACGGAGAAAGTTAACGAAACCCTGCTGAGTCTGGAAAAACAGGGTGAGGCGAAAACGATTTACGATCGCTGGTTCGGGCCTGCGACAAAATCGGCGCAGCCACGTGGTGATTTCACCTTCGCCCCGCTGGATCAGCAGCCAAAAGCCTGATTTTTTTAGACTGACGAAGTGATTTTTAGCCCTCTGCTTTGCCGGGGGCGTTGTTGTTTTATGTTATGGAGAACGCGAGTGGCTTATGAAACTGACAAATACGGCGCTGCAATACATCGAGCAATGGTTGCTGGCTCCCCACTATCTTGTTTGGCTGTGGCAAGGTTTTCTGATCACGTTGTGGATTTCCCTCTCTACGATTATTTTTGCCACCTTTGCGGGGGTTTTACTGGCGGCGGCCAGAGATAGCCAGCTAAAGACGCTGCGTTATGCGGTGATGGCATATAGCTCCCTTTTTCGTAATACCCCGTTGTTGATACAGCTTTTTTTCTGGTACTTCGGCGCAGGTCAGTTGTTTCCCTCCGCGATGATGCAGTGGCTGAATACGCCGCATGACATTACGTTATTGGGGATAAATCTGGCGTGGCCGTCCTTCGAATTTCTGGCTGGATTATTTGGGTTGACGCTGTATTCCAGCGCCTTTATTGCGGAAGAAATCCGCGCGGGCATTGGCGGCGTGGCGCGTGGACAAAAATATGCGGCCCAGGCGCTGGGCCTCACGCCCTGGCAATCAATGCGCCATGTGGTGCTGCCGCAAGCATTGAACATCGCGTTGCCGCCGTTGCTGGGGCAATACATGCATGTCATCAAGAACTCCTCGCTGGCGATGGCGATTGGCGTTGCCGAACTCTCTTACGCTTCACGTCAGGTGGAAACCGAAACCTTGCGTACTTTTCAGGCATTCGGCGTTGCTACCGTGCTGTATATTGCGATTATCGCACTGATGGAAGGTTGGGGCATGTGGCGTCAGCAGCGTAATCTGGTTGGGAGGCACTGAGATGGATTTTACGATTATTACCGATAATCTCGGTTATCTGATGTGGGGCGCCTTTCCTGACGGTCCGCTCGGCGGGGCGGCGCTGACATTGCTGATGAGTTTGCTGGCGGGCATTGCCTCGGCGCTGTTGGGCACATGCCTTGGGATTGCGCTGGCCATGTCGCGCGGCGCAGGGGCGGCAATACTGGCGGCGATTCTCGGTTTCTTCCGGGCCATCCCTGTCATCATGCTGATTTTCTGGACCTACTTTCTACTCCCGATCCTCTTTGGCGTGGATATTCCCGAAATCACTACAGTGGTGTGCGCGTTGGCGCTGATTGCATCCGCTTATCTGGCTCATAGCGTAAAAGCCGGTATTGTCGCGATCGGGCGTGGACAGTGGCAGGCTGGGTTATCGCTGGGACTCACGCGTTGGCAAGTGCTGTGGACTATCGTTTTGCCACAGGCGTTGCGGATGATGGCGCCGTCGTTTATCAATCAATGGATTTCCCTGATTAAAGACACATCGCTGGCTTACATCGTTGGCGTGGGTGAACTGACGTTCCTGGCGACGCAGGTGAACAACCGCAGTATGGTCTACCCGATGGAAGTGTTCCTGTTTGTCGCGCTGGTCTATTTTGTGTTTTGTCTGTCGCTGGAACTGCTGGCAAACGGGGTGAGTCAGCGCTTTAGTCAGCAGGAAAAACAGCTAAAGCGCTCATGGTTACGGTGGCGAAACAAGCCAGCCTGATGACGTTACAACAGTTTGTATCTCTTCCCTTCAATTTTAAGGGAATCAGCGTTAATACGCATAAATGTGCAAAATTGTTATAGGATAGCGAAAACCATTATCCCTTCTTTGGAATCCAGACAATGAATAAATCACAAACCGATCTTGCCGCCGGGCAAGGCCTGCTGGAACGCGTATTTAAGCTGCAACAGCACGGCACCACCGCGCGAACTGAAACCATCGCGGGCTTCACCACATTTCTGACGATGGTATACATCGTTTTTGTTAACCCGCAAATTTTGGGTGTGGCCGGCATGGATACCAAAGCGGTGTTTGTCACCACCTGTCTGATTGCGGCATTTGGCAGCATCCTGATGGGGTTGCTGGCCAACCTGCCGGTCGCGCTGGCGCCGGCGATGGGGCTGAACGCCTTTTTCGCGTTTGTCGTCGTGGGGGCGATGGGGCTTTCATGGCAGGTTGCCATGGGCGCAATCTTCTGGGGAGCAGTTGGTTTCCTGTTGCTGACGATTTTTCAGATTCGTTACTGGATGATTGCCAATATTCCGCTTAGCCTGCGTCTCGGCATCGCCAGCGGCATCGGCCTGTTTATTGCCATGATGGGGTTGAAAAATGCCGGTATTATCGTGCCTAACCCTGAAACGTTGGTGACGATCGGCAATCTGACGTCGCACAGCGCGTTGTTGGGCGCTCTGGGGTTTTTCATCATTGTGGCGTTGGCGTCGCGTAATATTCATGCCGCGGTGCTGGTTTCTATCGTGGTGACCACCTCAATGGGTCTGTTGCTTGGCGACGTGACGTTTACCGGCGTCTTCTCCATGCCGCCCAGCGTGATGACCGTGGTAGGACAGGTTGATTTGGCCGGTGCGTTAAATCTGGGCCTGTCCGGGGTTATCTTCTCTTTTATGTTGGTTAACCTGTTTGACTCTTCCGGCACGCTGATCGGGGTGACAGATAAAGCGGGTCTGGTGGATGCCCGCGGCAAGTTTCCCCGCATGAAGCAAGCGTTGTATGTGGATAGCGTCAGTTCGGTCGCCGGCTCTTTTATTGGGACATCCTCCGTGACGGCCTATATCGAAAGCTCTTCCGGGGTGTCCGTTGGTGGCCGTACCGGGTTGACCGCGGTTGTGGTGGGGCTGTTGTTTTTGCTGGTTATCTTCCTGTCGCCGCTGGCGGGAATGGTTCCGGCTTACGCGGCGGCGGGCGCGCTGATTTATGTCGGCGTATTGATGACTTCCAGTCTGGCGCGGGTGAAATGGGATGATTTGACGGAAGCTGTACCAGCCTTTATCACGGCGGTGATGATGCCGTTCAGTTTCTCGATCACCGAAGGGATTGCATTAGGCTTTATTTCTTACTGCGTGATGAAACTGGCGACAGGCCGCTGGCGTGAAATCAGCCCGTGCGTAGTGGTTGTCGCGCTGCTGTTCCTGTTAAAAATCATTTTTATTGATGCGCATTAATTCCTTTCTCGCTCCGGGATTTCACCCGGAGCGCTGTTTTTTATTCGTGGCAAAAGTAAGTGCAAATTACTGAAGCGGTGTGGTGGTTTTTTCAATGGCGTGGCTGGTCAGTTTCATGTAACGCACAGATTGACGCTGTTGATGGATGATTTCCCTGCTTTTCTTCATGCCCACGTCTGAGGTGTAATTCCACATCACCAGCCGGTTCAGCGTTGGCGCATGTGCGCATGCCCATGCCAGGTAATCGTCAATATCGCTAATCACTTCAACTTCAAACATGCTGTTGGTACGCAGTCGCCCAGAAGCCGGATGAAGCTTCAGGCTTTCAGGGCGGCTGACATTCAGTGTGGGGAGTTTCAACAGGGACTGACGAATGGTGCACAGTTGCGTGGCAGCCTCAAGAGGATCCTGTTGTGCGTCAATCCAGGCTTGCTCTGCCTGCGTCCGGGTTTGAAGATGAACAGGAACCTGATTATTTGACCGGACATGCACAATCTCGATATCCATGCCGACCAGTCCCTCTTCGCTCAGCAGAATGGCAATGGTATTCCCGGCATAACCCAGGCTGAAATGAGGCAGGATAGGATCGGCAAAATAAGGTCTGCCCTCCGGGGAGGAAAGCAAAGGTGGTAATTGCGGATAGCCGAAAAAGTAAAACATCATCTCAGCCAGCAGCGCCCGACTTTTCAGATAACGCTCGCGACGTTTAGCGGAGAAGCCTTGTGTTGAAGAAATAAGGTCATCCGACAATCTTTGCAAGTCGGGAAGCGCTTCCGTGCTGGTCCACCTGACAAAATGACAGGTCATTGTTCACTCCGTGATAATGATAAAGGTTTTGATTCGCTTGGGCCTTACCTGGAGGCATGCCCCGGTATTAAAAATGATGGTAGTACAAATATTTCGTTTATGTAGTATTTCATTGGCATATTATCAGACTAATATATGATCTAAATGAAAATAAGTAGATAAATCGGCGATTTTTATTTATTAAAAGCAATGATATTCCGGTAGTCTTGCGCTGAATGCCATTGCTTCTCATTCGTTCTCTTGTGCAATTCACCCGCTGTTACCAAGCTGAGCGCGGAGGTTGGGCAGACTCTGATGCAGGAAGGGCTGTCAGCCACACCGACACATAAATCGCACTTATACACTTCGCTTTTAGTACGCGCCAACCCGCGGTTTATTGCAGCAGTGACTGTTGCGACATTGATAGCGCCGAAAGGACAAGCGATCACGCAGCTTTTGCAGCCGATGCAGCGTGACTGAATCACCTGAATACTGTCGTGATCGCGAATCAGCGCATCATGAGGACAAACACTGGCGCAGGGGGCATTTTCACATTGGTGACAGAGGACGGGTACGCTGACGCTGGCGTTCTTTATTACGGTTAAGCGAGGAAAAAAACGACTGGGCTGTAGCGTCGCGCTATTGTCGCCGCTGTGTGCCACCGCACAGGCGATTTCACAGGTTCGACAGCCGATACACTTCTGCGCATCGGCGATAACGAATTGGTTCATCAGGGCGTCTCCTTCAGGGTTGCGCCGCAATCAGACGCGAGTGAGGTTGCCGACTGGATCGCTGAACTATTTCCTATCCCCATAACATCAATCATTCCCCTCGCTGCTTTACGACCATCGGCAATCGCGGTGACCACTAGATCGGCTCCGCGTACAGCGTCTCCTCCGGCAAAAATTCGCGGGTGATTAGTCTGGCAGGGAATGCGGCTGTTAGCGGATGCGATAATGCAACCCCATTTGTCCAGACTGACGTCCGCTTCTTCCAGCCAGGGCATGCTGTGAGCCTGAAAACCGAAAGCGACCAGGATGGCGTCGGCAGGTTGTACAAATTCGGACCCGGCAATAGGACGCGGGCGCCGACGCCCGCTGGCATCGGGAGCGCCCAGTTCAGTACGAATCAGACTGATGCCGCATACGTCTCCTTGCTCATTCAGACAAATTTTCTGCGGTTGTACGTTGAACATGAATTCAACGCCTTCTTCCCGTGAGTTTTTCACCTCTTTTTTCGAGCCAGGCATGTTAGCTTCATCACGGCGATACGCGCAGGTGACGGACATGGCGCCCTGACGAACGGAAGTACGCAGACAGTCCATCGCGGTGTCTCCGCCGCCCAGCACCACAACCCGTTTCCCCGCCATCGAGATATAGGGTTCATCTTCAAGCTCAGGTAAACCCATTACGTGTTTGGTATTGGCTATCAGGAACGGCAGCGCATCGAAAACGCCGGGCGCTTCTTCATTTTCAATCCCCGCCTTCATGGAGCGGTAAGTCCCTACGCCGAGAAACACCGTATCAAATTCATTGAGGATCTGGGGGAGAAAAATGTCTTTACCCACTTCGATATTTAATTGAAATTCGATGCCCATCTCACGGAACATCTCATGGCGGTGAGTAAGCACTCGCTTATCTAGTTTGAAAGGTGGAATGCCGAATGTCAGTAAGCCGCCAATTTCAGGATGACGATCGAACACCACTGCCTGAACGCCATTGCGCGCCAGAACATCCGCACAGGCCAGTCCTGCCGGGCCTGCGCCAATAATGGCGGCACGTTTGCCGCTTGGCGTAACCCCACTCAAGTCAGGCTTCCAGCCCATGGCGATGGCGGTATCGGTAATGTAACGCTCAATATTGCCGACGGTGATCGCGCCGTATTCCTTGCCCAGCGTGCAAGCGCCTTCGCACAACCGATCTTGCGGGCATACCCGGCCACAGATCTCCGGCAGGCTGCTGGTCTGGTGAGACAGTTCCACGGCCTCCAGAATTCGGCCTTGTTTGGCCAGATTGAGTAATTCGGGGATATTATTATGCAGCGGACAGGTCCACTCACAAATGGAATGTTTTCCGCAGGCGAGGCAGCGATCGGCCTGATCCTGCGTTTGCTCCGGCGTAAAGCCGTGATAGATCTCGTCGAACGTGGTTTTCCGTTGTGTCAGCGGTTTTTTTTCCGCGTCGCGCCGGGGCCAGTTTTTCCTCTGGTTTAACGGGT
The DNA here is from genome assembly GCF_025840185.1 of Brenneria izbisi. Taxonomy (GTDB): domain Bacteria; phylum Pseudomonadota; class Gammaproteobacteria; order Enterobacterales; family Enterobacteriaceae; genus Brenneria; species Brenneria izbisi. Next base: position 186,678 of record NZ_JAMPJU010000005.1, on the reverse strand, counting down.
TGCGCGCCTCGGCCCTACTGACGGGTATGGCTCGTTGCCAGTGTGTTGATGTACGCAGCGCCATGTTTTGCTGTTTTTTGCGGCGGTTTGCTTCCAGTGTCTGTTCGCTGACCAATTGCAGGGCTTGGGTCGGACAGGCTTCCACACAGGCGGGTCCCTGTGAGCGGCCTGAGCAGAGATCGCATTTATGTGCTGTGGCGCCACGGATCGTGGCGTTGGCGACGACTGACATAGCGCCAAACGGACAGGCCAGTACGCAGGTTTTGCAACCAATACAACGTTCTTTAATAATTTGAATACTTTCGTCTTTTCTTACCAGCGCCTGAGTCGGGCAAACGCTGGCGCAGGGAGCATCTTCACACTGACGGCAGGTCACCGCAGAGCGCAACTCTGGTGTATTGAAGGCTTTTATTCTGGGCTGGAACAATTCATCATGGATTGGATATTGTTCGTCGTTGTGTGAAATAACGCAGGCAATTTCGCAGGCGCGACAACCCATACAGTCCTGAGCACTGACAATAACAAACCTGTTCATAAACTCTCCCGACAAAATATACCTGCGTATAACAACCGTAGCGAAACCCAAACAGCCGGTCTGGATAGGTTCTTATTGCGTATAAACGCGTTAAATGTGAACACTCACTCACATCAGGAGCGAGATACTCTGATTGATAGCGTTCGATTTTTTGTCTGGTTGCCCAGAAAGTGATTTGGAAGGGGTTGGCAGGATCTCGTCAGGAGAAAATACAACTATCCCCCCATTTATTGTCTTCATCCTAATGGCTCTGAAAACCACAGATTTTGATGTAGAACAGGTAACGATATGGTTAATGCAAAGTTTCTGAATGAAAATATTCTGATTGAGTTAGTGAGTAACCATTTCATATTCCTATTGATGTTAACTTAATTAAACTATTGGTTTTTTATTGATGAGGCGGTTTGTTAACGCGGGGACAGCGAATTCGATAAGTTGACATAGACCCTGATGGGTAATGATGTCTGTTCGGAGTGGATTGCACGGGCACACATCAATGTTGCCCGTACATTGCTGCCGTAGCAGGTGATGTGCTGATATTCCAGCCTTGCTGGAAAGCAAGGCTTTAAGGGTTATTCCATCGTCAGACAATTTTCAGCGTGACATCAATATTGCCGCGCGTGGCATTTGAGTAAGGGCATACGGTGTGTGCTTTTTGCACCAGTTCTTCCGCTTTGGCTTTGTCAAAGCCAGGTATGGAGATTTTCAATTCCACTTCAATGCCGAAGCCGGTTGGGATCTTGCCAATACCGACACTACCTTCGATTGACGTATCGGACGGCAGCGAGACTTTTTCACTGGAGGCGACGTTTTTCAGCGCTCCCAGAAAACAGGCAGAGTAACCTGCGGCAAACAGTTGTTCAGGGTTGGTGCCTTCACCACCACCGCCACCCAGTTCTTTTGGCACATCAAGCTTCACATCAAGATGGTTGTCTGATGAGACAGCGCGACCATCACGCCCGCCTGTTGCTTTAGCATGAGCAACATAGAGAACTTTTTCGATAGACATACTTTCTCCTGTGATTTATGAGAACAAGTTTAAGCGTAGACCATATGGCGCATATCTACCCATCTTCCTGGGATCATGTTGTCTACATCGACATCTTTTTTCCCTGAGGCTCGGAAGAAACGCCTATCGCGACTCGTTATTCCGCTGAGTAGCGACGATAGTCCCGATATTCTCCTCTACCCAGTCGGCCAGGACTTTTACTTTTTCACTCACTTCTCTGCCCAATGGCGTCAGGCTGTATTCCACATGCGGCGGGACAACGGGATAGGCGGTGCGCAGGATAAATCCATCGCTTTCCAGATACTGTAGCGTCTGAGCCAGCATGCGTTCGCTCACGCCGCCTATTCTGCGCCGTAACTGACTGAAACGGTGAGTGCCCTCCATCAGCGCAACCAGTATCAATACTCCCCAGCGGCTGGTAACGTGGTTAAGCACCTGACGGGATGGACATTTTTCAGCGAAAAGATCGCCTTTTGGCATCATCGCGGCAAAATAGGCCGCATCGTTTATTTTTTTAGGCACTATACTTACCTTTATGTGCGTACTTACTCAAAGTTAGCTTTATGGGTATTATGCCAGCCTGTGTTAGTCAAAGAAAGGAACTTAACGATGATTGCGATTACAGGTGCAACCGGTCAATTGGGCCGTTTAGTCATTGAACAACTGTTGGATAAGGTTCCGGCGACGGAAATTCTGGCGCTGGTGCGGGACGTGAATAAAGCAGCGGATTTGGCCGCTCAAGGCGTTCAGGTGAAAGCAGCGGACTATAACCAGCCAGAGGCGCTCTTTTCTGCGTTGCAAGGCGTTGATAAGGTATTGTTGATTTCTTCCAGCGAAGTGGGTCAGCGCGCTGCTCAGCACCGCAATGTGATTGAAGCCGCTGTAAAAGCGAAAGTAGCGCTGCTGGCTTATACCAGCCTGCTGCATGCGGATACCTCGCCACTTGCGCTGGCGGCTGAACATCGTGAAACCGAAGCATTGTTAAAACAATCGGGCCTGTCCCATGTGGTATTGCGCAACGGATGGTACACGGAAAACTATACGGGAAGCATACCGGCTGCATTACAACACGGTGTCTTTATCGGTTGTGCCGGAGAAGGAAAGATCGCTTCCGCCACGCGCGCGGATTTTGCGGCGGCTGCGGCTGTCGTTTTGACGCGGGAAAACCAGGCCGGCAAGATTTATGAACTGGCTGGCGATGAAGCTTACACGCTGACCGATCTGGCGGCTGAGATCAGCAAACAGTCTGGTAAAAGTATTGGTTATCAAAACCTGTCGGAAGAGGAATACAAGGCGGCGTTGGTCGGCGCTGGCTTGCCAGAGGCTTTTGCCGGGATCATTGCGGACTCGGATACGGGAGCGTCCAAAGGCGGTCTGTTTGACGGGAGCCATCAACTGAGCAACCTGATCGGGCGAGCGACGATCCCACTGGCAACGGTGGTGAAAGCAGCACTGAAGTAAGTTCACCTCCCTGCTCATGGTTGATGTGAGCGGGGATATATTTGTGTTGGTGGAATATTTTAACGGTTATGGCCAGGTAAAATCTGGCTTACCGGCTAAAGCGTGTAATATTTACTCTACCGTCTGTAACCGGTAAGGTGAAACAAAGTGGGGCGTGGCAGTGTAGGGGCGTTGCAATTGGTGCCGCAGGGCATACCTGTCAGCGATATCAAACGGATTGAATACAGATCTTTATCTGAGCAAGAACTTGAAAACATATTGGCGGCAACTGACGGTCATGCAAAAAACTTCTCCCTGTTTATCGAATCGCAAGGCCGTTACCGGCTTACACCTTACTATGACATTATCTCCATGTACCCGGCATTGAGCGGTCGAGGGATCGATCGCAGAGATGCGAAGCTCGCAATGGGACTGGCGATTTTAGAAGGCTTGCAGAAAAGGGCGTTGTGTCTGACAACGGGCTGAGGTTAGGTTTCGTATAGGCGCCTCGCTGGGTCGATGCAGAAGCTGGAATTTTGTTTTATCTGTTTGATTTATCATTATGTTTGTTGGTGCGTTTTTGTGTGATGGGCACATTTATGGACACAAAAAACATATTATGAATAACACGTTGAATTTAAATAGTAATATGATATTTCTGTCACTATTGATTACGATTAAATGACCCTCTCATGTACGATCTCCTCCAGGATTTTGCTGTGCCAACCAACTTTTACCCGTCGGCGTAAGTCGATACCTTTGCCGACTGCTTCTGGGTTTGTCTGGAATCGTCATTTCGATGAATCCGCCCGTTAGCGCCGGGAGAAGATAGGTATTGCGGAAGTGATCTTCATGCTTCAATCCCAGAGCGGCCTGAATGTCAGACCGCTTCATTTCCCCTTGCATTACCATCAGCAACCGCAACACTTCCCCGGTGACTGCTTCTGCCAGTGACCGCCGGATAACCACGCGGAACGGGTTAGCCGCTACATCGTCGATAAGATCGATGGCTGGCCAATCCTGCAATGCGCGGGGAATACCGGTGCCCAAGCCGCGGTAGGGCAGGTTCGGCTTCGGTCATTGGTAACATGATCCTCATTCGGTGAACAATTCGCTGGTGTTGCGAACCGCCCAGTATCAGTGGGCGCTTACAGACTCAGCGTTACTTGCCGATGCAGAAACTGGAAAAAATCCTTCCCAGCAGGTCATCTGAGGTGAATTCGCCGGTAATTTCACTTAAGCAATGTTGCGCCAGGCGCAGTTCTTCAGCCAGTAGTTCTCCCGCGTAGGCGCTGACCAGTTGCTCTTTACCCTGAACCAGATGCTGAGCGGCCTGTTCCAGCGCCTGCAAGTGGCGGCGACGTGCCAGAAAACCGCCTTCGGTGTTGCTGGTGAACCCCATGCTTTGTTTAAGATGATCGCGCAGCGTATCAATGCCTTCACCGGTACGGGCTGACAGGCGAATAAGTGAGTAAGTATTCACTTCTTTAATACCCAGCGTTTCGCCCGTGATGTCTGCCTTATTGCGCACCACGGTAATGGGCAGGGTTTTTGGCAGACGCGCCATAAACTCCGGCCAGATTGCGGATGGCTCCACGGCTTGCGTGGTGGTGCCGTCCACCATGAAAAGCACACGGTCGGCCTGCTCGATTTCCTGCCAGGCGCGTTCAATACCGATGCGCTCGACTTCATCATTGGCGTCGCGCAGACCGGCGGTATCAATGATGTGCAGCGGCATGCCGTCAATATGAATATGTTCACGCAGCACGTCGCGGGTTGTACCGGCGATATCGGTTACAATCGCCGCTTCACGGCCAGCTAACGCATTGAGCAGACTGGATTTACCAGCATTAGGACGTCCGGCGATCACCACTTTCATGCCTTCACGCAGCAGGCTGCCTTGGTGCGCTTCGGTTCTGACCGCATTCAGATCAGCCATGACGTTGTTTAATTGAGTTTCTATCTTGCCATCGGAGAGAAAATCGATCTCCTCATCGGGGAAGTCTATGGCGGCCTCAACGTAGATTCTCAGGTGCGTCAGGGCCTCGACCAGATGATTAATCCGGTTGGAAAAGGCGCCTTGTAGTGAATTGAGTGCGGAACGGGCGGCCTGCTCAGAACTGGCATCAATCAAATCGGCAATGGCTTCCGCCTGCGCCAGATCGAGCTTGTCATTAAGAAATGCGCGTTCGGAGAACTCGCCGGGGCGGGCGATACGCACGTCAGGCAACGTCAGGATACGTTGCAGCAGTAAATCAAGAATGACCGGGCCGCCGTGTCCCTGAAGTTCCAGCACATCTTCACCGGTAAAGGAATTTGGGCCGGGGAACCAGAGCGCGATCCCTTGATCGAGCGTCGTGCCATCCGTATCCCGAAACGGCAGATAATCCGCATAGCGGGGGTTGGGCAACTTATCCAGAACGGCAAGCGCCACATCCGAGGCCGCCGGCCCCGAAACGCGCAAAATACCTACCCCGCCGCGTCCCGGTGGCGTGGCTTGGGCAACGATGGTATCGGTATGACTCATGGTGCACTCTCTGCGTTAGCGCCTGTCTGCTGCCAGGCTGGTTACGTCTCATTCTGGATAAAAAATAAGGCGGTCATTGACCGCCTTACGCTGTATATCAGGTTGGCCATCAACCGGATTATTTCTTCTCGCGGCTGTGCAACCCACGTTTTTCCAGGCCGCGATAAATCAATTGCTGCTGGAAGATGGTCACCAGGTTGCTGACGATATAGTACAGCACCAGACCTGATGGGAACCACAGGAAGAACACAGTGAAAATAACCGGCATGTAGGTCATTATTTTCTGCTGCATCGGATCGGTAACGGTGGTCGGCGACATCTTCTGAATGAAGAACATCGTCACCCCCATCAGCAGCGGCAGAATATAGTATGGGTCTTGTGCGGACAGGTCATGGATCCACAGAGCGAACGGCGCATGACGCAGTTCAACGGAGCCCATCAACATGTAATACAGCGCCAGGAAGATCGGCATCTGAATCAACAGCGGGAAGCAGCCGCCCAGCGGGTTAACTTTCTCTGACTTGTACAGCGCCATCATTTCCTGACTCATGCGCTGTTTATCATCGCCGATACGCTCACGCATGGCCTGCAATTTCGGTTGCAGCATGCGCATTTTCGCCATAGAGGTATATTGCGCTTTGGTCAGCGGGTACATGATACCGCGCACGATAAAGGTAATGGCAATGATGGAGAAGCCCCAGTTGCCGATAAAACCGTGCAGGAATTTCAACAGCTTGAACAGCGGCTGAGAAATGAACCACAACCAGCCGTAATCAACCGTCAGATCCAGATGCGGCGCTACGGCCGCCATTTTGTCCTGGATCTCCGGGCCGACCCACAGCGTGGCGTTCAGATTCTGCTGGCTGCCGGCCGGGACGACGACAGGCGTGGCTTTAAAGCCGATAGCCGCTTGTCCGTTGCCCAGTTGAGACGAATAGAACGTATTGCTGCCCGCGGTTGTCGGGATCCAGGCGGTAGCGAAGTATTGTTGCAGCATCGCGACCCAGCCACCGTTGGTGGTGATATTCAGGGCTTCTTCCATATCGCTGAAGCTGTATTTCTGGTATTTATCTTCGCTGGAAGAGAACGCGGCGCCACGGTAAGTATGCAGAGCGAAGTTGCTGCTGCCAGTATCGCGATGTTTGGGTAAATCGATGGATTGCTTCAACTGGCCGAACAAGGTCAGTTCCAACGCCTGCGCACTGGTGTTGTTGACGCTGTAGTCAACATTCAACGCGTAGTCGCTACGTTTCAGAACGAACGTTTTAGTATAAGTGACGCCATCCGCCGTGGTGTAGGTCATCGGAATGCGCAGTTCGTTTTGACCGTCAGCCAGTTCAAAATGATCTTGAGCGACCGTAAACAACGGACGCGGACCATTGGCCGGATTATCCGGGCCGTTCTTGCCGGTCAGACCGCTTTGCGCCTGATAGACAAACTCAGGCGTGGTTTCCAGCAGCAGGAAGGGTTTGTCTGAACCCAGCGTATCCGGGTAAGCCAGCAGGTGCGCTTGCTCAATATCGCCGCCGCGGGTATTGATGGTCAAAGACAGTACATCGGTTTTCACCGTGATAAGTTGGCCTTGACCGCTGGCCGGTACGCCCTGGTTGGTAGCATCACCGGATGCTGCATTCGTCGCCTGCTGTATGGCCTGCGTGGTCGCTGGCGGATTTTTGTCCGTTTCCCAGGCTTGCCAGAGCATAAAGGTCACGAATAGCAGAGCGATGAGAAGAAGATTGCGTTGCGAATCCATCGTTAATGTTCTCTGTTATTGTCGGTTTTTGGCGGTACGGGATCATCACCACCAGGGTTCAAAGGGTGGCATTTTAATACGCGTTTGAGCGTCAACCAACTGCCTTTTATCATGCCGAACCTGCGTATTGCCTCAATTCCGTATTGTGAACACGTTGGCCGGAACCGGCAATGTGGTCCAAGTAACGGACTGATAACGAGTTGATAACCACGTATCAACCCGATCAGCAGGCGTGAGCCAAACGACAGTGCCGACGCCATAATTTTTCCAACGCTTCCGTCAGTGTTCGGTTATCCAGTTCAGACACCCCTTTTTTCGCAATCACCACAAAATCCATTGCCGGCAATGAATGTTGATGCAGGCGAAAGCTTTCGCGCGTCAGGCGTTTAATCCGATTGCGTTCATGAGCACGTTTGACATGCTTTTTGGCGACGGTAAGACCGATGCGGGGATGCCCCAGCGTGTTCAGGCGGCCGAGAATAGTGATTTGCGGCGTGCCAGCCCGTTGCGGCTGCTGGAAGACGAAAGTGAAATGGCTGGGAGTTAACAAACGTAACTCCCTGGGAAAAGCGAGCTTAACCACTCGGCGGGTTAGCTTTTATTACTTAGAAACAGTCAGACGAGTACGGCCTTTCGCACGACGGCGGGCCAGAACCTGACGACCATTTTTAGTGGCCATACGAGCACGGAAACCGTGGCTACGGTTACGCTTCAATACGGACGGTTGGAAAGTGCGTTTCATGGCGATTTCTACCTAAACTTGGATAATTAACGGTTCATCCCTGCTGCGCGGAGATTGAACACGACTTCACAGTAAACGCGCTTGGCTACTCGGCGTGAAAATAACCGACGCCTCAATCGCATATAACAATTATATATAACTGCGATCATATATAACTGAAAGAGGCGGGATTGTAATAATTGTACAGTCCTGAGTCAATTAACATCACACTTCACATGCCAGCCATGCCAACTATTTTTGGATTTCTGTCTGGCTGAGCACAGAAAACAGGCGTAGACGCGCGGGCTGGGAATTATACGGACTCTATACTAAAGCGCAAGGATCCTGCGACGATCTCTCCCGCAAGATCATGATCGCGGTCATCGTAACGATCTAGTCATCGGGTTTATTCTTGAGCGTCGCCCGGACACGCAGGCCAGGGTGGGAAGGATCCGATCTTTGTCATGCGTCGCACAAAGCTGCTATAAGAATAGCCTGTGGATAAAAAGGATCAAAACTGTGCAGAAGGGGAGGATCTCTTCTTTGGATTAGGTTATGATCCGCCGTCCCGTTGGTGATCCTTCGTCGGGATCGTCACGGTCATCCGCTTAGATAACGCGGTGCGCTTGTTTTTCCGTTGCGTTGCGGGATGCGGAATAGGCGCCAAAATCATGAGTCACATAAATAACGTTTCTTAATTCTTTTCTTTTTGATCGTTCTTGTTCGAGTGGAGTCCGCCGTGTCACTTTCGCTTTGGCAGCAGTGTCTTGCCCGTTTGCAGGATGAGTTACCTGCCACAGAATTCAGTATGTGGATACGCCCATTGCAGGCAGAACTGAGTGATAACACTCTGGCGCTCTACGCCCCCAATCGTTTCGTATTGGATTGGGTTCGTGATAAATATTTAAATAATATCAATGGATTGCTTAATGATTTCTGTGGAATGGATGCCCCGCTGCTGCGTTTTGAGGTCGGGAGCAAACCATTGGTTCAGGCGGTAAGCCAGCCCGTCAATCATCATCATGTCAGTGTTACGTCGGCGCCGCAGACCCGTTCGGCGCCGGTGCGCCCAAGCTGGGATAATTCCCCGGCGCAGGCTGAGCATACCTATCGTTCCAATGTGAACCCCAAGCATACGTTTGATAACTTTGTTGAAGGTAAGTCAAACCAGTTGGCGCGGGCGGCGGCGCGTCAGGTGGCGGACAATCCAGGCGGCGCCTACAACCCGCTGTTTTTGTACGGTGGCACGGGGCTGGGTAAAACGCACTTGTTGCATGCGGTGGGCAACGGCATTATTGCCCGCAAAGCCAACGCCAAAGTGGTTTACATGCATTCTGAGCGTTTTGTGCAGGATATGGTGAAAGCGTTGCAGAACAATGCTATTGAAGAGTTTAAACGCTACTACCGTTCTGTCGATGCGTTACTGATTGATGATATTCAGTTCTTTGCCAACAAAGAGCGTTCTCAGGAAGAGTTTTTCCATACGTTTAATGCCTTGTTGGAAGGCAATCAGCAAATCATTCTGACTTCCGATCGCTATCCTAAAGAGATCAATGGCGTGGAAGACCGGCTGAAGTCCCGTTTTGGCTGGGGGCTGACTGTTGCCATTGAACCGCCGGAGTTGGAAACCCGCGTGGCGATCCTGATGAAGAAAGCGGATGAAAATGACATTCGTTTGCCCGGCGAAGTGGCTTTCTTTATCGCCAAACGTCTGCGTTCCAATGTGCGTGAATTGGAAGGCGCATTGAACCGGGTTATCGCCAATGCCAACTTTACCGGGCGTTCCATCACCATTGATTTTGTACGTGAAGCGCTGCGCGATCTGCTGGCGTTGCAGGAAAAACTGGTGACTATCGACAATATTCAGAAGACAGTGGCGGAATATTATAAAATCAAAGTCGCCGATCTGTTGTCTAAGCGTCGTTCCCGTTCAGTGGCGCGCCCACGTCAGATGGCGATGGCGCTGGCCAAAGAACTGACCAACCATAGCCTGCCGGAAATCGGCGACGCGTTTGGTGGACGTGACCATACCACGGTGTTGCACGCCTGTCGTAAAATCGAACAGTTGCGTGAGGAAAGTCACGACATCAAAGAAGATTTTTCCAATTTAATCAGAACATTATCTTCATAACATTATGAAATTCATTGTTGAACGCGAACATCTGTTAAAGCCGCTGCAACAGGTCAGCAGTCCGTTGGGCGGTCGACCGACATTACCGATTCTGGGCAACCTGTTGATACAGGTGACCGAGGGGGCGTTGTCGCTGACCGGTACTGATCTCGAAATGGAGATGGTGGCGAAAGTGGCGCTCACGCAGCCCCATGAACCGGGCGCGACAACGGTGCCGGCCCGTAAACTTTTCGATATCTGCCGGGGACTGCCGGAGGGAGCGGAAATCACCATCATGCTAGATGGCGATCGTATGCTGGTGCGCTCCGGTCGTAGTCGTTTTTCGCTGTCGACCTTGCCTGCCGAGGATTTTCCCAATCTGGATGACTGGCAGAGTGAGGTGGAATTTTCCCTGCCGCAAGCCACGCTGAAGCGTCTGATTGAGGCCACGCAGTTTTCGATGGCGCATCAGGATGTGCGTTACTACCTCAACGGCATGTTGTTTGAAACCGAAGGCGAGGAGTTGCGCACTGTAGCAACGGATGGACATCGGCTGGCGGTTTGCGCGATGCCGGTAGGTCAGCCTCTGCCGTCGCATTCGGTGATCGTGCCGCGCAAAGGCGTGATGGAATTGGTGCGTTTGCTGGATGGCGGCGATACGCCGCTGCAATTGCAAATCGGCAGTAACAATATTCGTGCGCATGTCGGTGATTTTATTTTTACGTCCAAGTTGGTTGATGGCCGTTTCCCTGATTATCGCCGCGTTTTACCGAAGAACCCGGATAAAACGTTGGAAGCCAGTTGTGATTTGCTGAAACAGGCATTTTCCCGCGCCGCGATCTTGTCGAATGAAAAATTCCGCGGCGTGCGTCTGCACCTCATTCATAACCAGTTGAAGATCACCGCCAATAACCCTGAACAGGAAGAAGCGGAAGAGATCCTGGATGTACAGTATGAGGGCGCCGAGATGGAGATCGGATTTAATGTCAGCTACGTGCTGGACGTTCTGAATGCGCTGAAGTGCGAGGACGTGCGTCTGCTGCTGACCGACTCGGTTTCCAGCGTGCAGATTGAAGATGGCGCGAGTCGGGCGGCGGCTTATGTCGTTATGCCAATGCGCCTCTAGCCGTATGGCGGGCTATTTTACTTGCCAGATTGGGATTGGGCTGTGCCTTGTCCCAATTTGTCTGCGGCAATCACGCCTTTGAATACATGAAACAGTCGCATGGCGCTTACTCGTCTTCTGATTAAAGATTTTCGTAATATTGAAGCGGCTGATCTGGCGCTGGCGCCCGGCTTTAACTTTTTGGTCGGGGCGAATGGCAGCGGAAAAACCAGCGTGCTGGAAGCGATTTATACGCTGGGGCATGGACGGGCGTTCCGCAGCGTGCAGGCGGCGCGCGTGATCCGTCACGATCAGGCGGAATTTGTCCTGCATGGCCGTATCGACAGCGCGGAGAAAGAACGCGCTGTCGGGCTGAGCAAAAACCGTCAAGGCGACAGTAAAGTGCGTATTGACGGCAGCGACGGCCATAAAGTGGCAGAACTCGCGCAGTTGTTGCCGATTCAGCTTATTACACCCGAAGGTTTTACTCTGCTAAATGGCGGGCCGAAATTTCGCCGCGCTTTCCTCGACTGGGGTTGTTTTCATAACGAGCCTGGTTTTTTCTCCGCCTGGAGCAATATGAAACGCTTGCTGCGTCAGCGCAATGCGGCGCTGCGTCAGGTGAGCCATTATGGTCAACTCAGAGCCTGGGATCAGGAATGGGTGCCATTGGCCGAACGTATCAGCGAATGGCGGGCGCGGTACAGTGAAGCGATTGTCGAGGATATCTCCGCAACCTGTACGCAATTCCTGCCGGAGTTTTCGCTTGGGTTTACGTTCCAGCGCGGCTGGGACAAAGAGAGTGAGTACGGCGAACTGCTGGAGCGTCAGTTTGAACGTGACCGGCTGTTGGGCTATACGGCGCTTGGGCCGCATAAAGCCGACTTTCGTATCCGCGCGAGCGGCGTGGCCGTTGAGGATATGCTATCCCGCGGTCAGCTAAAACTGCTGATGTGCGCATTAAGATTGGCCCAGGGTGAGTTCCTCACCCGTCAGAACGGACTGCGCTGTCTGTATCTGATCGATGATTTTGCTTCCGAACTGGATAGTACCCGCCGCCGTTTGCTGGCCGAACGGTTAAAAGCCACCCATGCACAGGTTTTTGTCAGCGCCGTCAGCGCTGAGCAGATAGACGACATGGTTGGTGAAAAGGGCAAGATGTTCCGCGTGGAACAGGGTAAAATAACGGTTCAATCACAGGACTAAAATGAGCGGGAAACGTTGATGTCGAATTCTTATGATTCCTCAAGTATCAAGGTATTGAAAGGGCTGGATGCGGTACGTAAACGCCCAGGTATGTACATCGGTGATACGGACGACGGTACTGGTCTGCATCACATGGTATTCGAGGTTGTGGACAACGCTATCGACGAGGCGCTCGCTGGCTATTGTAAAGACATTATCATCACCATCCACGCTGATAACTCCGTTTCGGTACAGGATGATGGTCGTGGTATACCCACCGGGATCCATGAAGAAGAAGGGATATCCGCCGCGGAAGTGATCATGACGGTGCTGCATGCCGGCGGCAAGTTTGATGACAACTCCTATAAAGTTTCCGGTGGTTTGCACGGCGTAGGGGTATCGGTCGTTAACGCCCTGTCTGAAAAACTGGAACTGGTGATCCGCCGCGAAGGTAAAGTTCATGAACAGACTTATCGCCACGGCGTGGCGCAGGCTCCGCTGAAAGTGGTGGGTGAGAGCGAGAAAACCGGTACGACAGTCCGTTTCTGGCCGAGCCTGGAAACCTTCACCAATGTGGTGGAATTCGAATATGAGATCCTGGCCAAGCGTCTGCGTGAGTTGTCATTTCTTAACTCCGGCGTATCGATCCGCCTGATTGACGAGCGCGAAAAAGACAAAGCCGATCACTTCCATTATGAAGGCGGGATCAAAGCGTTCGTCGATTACCTCAATCGCAACAAAACGCCAATCCACCCGACCGTATTCTATTTCTCCACCGTGAAAGACGACATCGGCGTTGAAGTCGCTTTGCAGTGGAATGATGGTTTTCAGGAAAATATTTATTGCTTTACCAACAATATTCCGCAGCGTGACGGCGGTACGCACCTGGCTGGCTTCCGTGCGGCGATGACCCGTACCCTGAACACCTATATGGATAAAGAGGGCTACAGTAAGAAAGCCAAGATCAGCGCCACCGGTGATGATGCGCGTGAAGGGCTGATTGCGGTGGTTTCCGTCAAAGTGCCTGATCCGAAATTCTCCTCACAGACCAAAGACAAGCTGGTTTCTTCGGAAGTGAAAACCGCGGTTGAATCGTTGATGAACGAGAAGCTGGTGGACTATCTGATGGAAAACCCGTCGGATGCCAAGATTGTGGTGGGTAAAATCATTGATGCGGCGCGAGCTCGTGAAGCGGCGCGTAAAGCGCGTGATATGACGCGCCGTAAAGGTGCGCTCGATCTGGCTGGTCTGCCGGGCAAACTGGCTGATTGTCAGGAGCGCGACCCGGCGCTTTCCGAACTCTACCTGGTGGAAGGGGACTCGGCGGGCGGCTCTGCCAAGCAGGGGCGTAACCGCAAGAATCAGGCGATCCTGCCGCTGAAAGGCAAGATCCTTAACGTTGAGAAAGCGCGTTTCGACAAGATGCTCTCCTCGCAGGAAGTCGCCACGTTGATTACGGCGCTGGGTTGCGGCATTGGCCGTGATGAATACAACCCGGACAAGCTACGTTATCACAGCATCATTATCATGACCGACGCCGACGTCGATGGTTCTCATATCCGTACTCTGCTGTTGACCTTTTTCTATCGTCAACTGCCTGAAATTATTGAACGCGGCCATGTTTATATCGCTCAGCCGCCGCTGTACAAAGTGAAGAAAGGTAAGCAGGAACAGTACATCAAAGACGACGAAGCCATGGATCAGTACCAGATTGCGCTGGCGCTGGATGGGGCCACGTTGCATGCCAATGCCCACGCTCCGGCGCTGGCGGGAGAACCGCTGGAAAAGCTGGTGTCTGAGCATTACGCCGTTCAGAAAATGATTGGCCGTATGGAGCGTCGCTTCCCGCGCGCACTGCTTAACCGTTTGATCTATCAGTCCGCATTGACGGAAGCCGATTTGGGCGATAGAGCAAAGGTACAACAGTGGATTGAAGCGTTGGTCATCAGTTTGAATGAGCAGGAAGTGCATGGCAGCGCCTATAGCTTTGTGATCCATGAAGATAAGGAACGTCAGCTTGTCGAACCGGCGTTGCGCGTGCGTACCCACGGCGTGGATACCGACTATCTGCTGGGCGCAAGCTTCATCACGGGTGGCGAGTACCGTAAGCTGAACCAACTGGGCGAAAAACTGCGCGGCCTGATTGAAGAAGATGCGTACATTGAGCGTGGCGAGCGTCGTCAACCGGTCGCCAGTTTCGAACAGGCGCTGGATTGGCTGGTAAAAGAATCCCGACGCGGCCTGGCGATCCAGCGTTATAAAGGTCTGGGAGAAATGAACCCGGAACAGTTGTGGGAAACCACCATGGACCCCACCAGTCGTCGCATGTTACGTGTGACCGTGAAAGATGCGATTGCCGCCGATGAGTTGTTTACCACGCTGATGGGCGATGCGGTTGAACCACGCCGGGCGTTTATCGAAGAGAACGCCTTGAAAGCAATGAATATCGATATCTGATAATCCCTTGCGCCAACAATCAGACAGGCCGGTGTTCCGGCCTGTCATGATATTTCGTTAATTGCCATTCGTTATAAAGTCCCCCCCTGTTTTTATCATCATGAAATAATAAATATAGCGTCACTTTTTCGCCACGCGCGCCTGTTTATGATCATGTTCAAAGATTATCAAACCCAATATGAAACCGGTGGCATGTTATTCCCTATATTGCTTGAATGAAAAAAACAAGCGATGAGGTGCGGGATGAAGAGGCTCTTACTCTGTTGTGCGGCGGGGATGTCTACCCGCATGTTAGTCCAGCGGATGGAGAAAGTCGCAAAAGAAAAAGGGATTGATATAGAGATAAAAGCGGCAGGATTTAATGACTTTGGCGATGTGATTGATGAATATGACTGTTGTCTGCTCGGACCGCAAATTAAATATAAACTGGCTGAGTTTAAAATTATTGCGCAGGGAAAGAATAAACCGATTGCGGTTATCAATACTACCGATTACGGCATGATGAACGGCGAAAAGGTACTGAATGACGCCCTCAAAATGATGCGCTAGATCCCGTATTTCAGGATAGCCCATCATCTTTCAGGTTCCGATACCCTGTATGCCGGGCCGCGTCGTCGCTGATCTATTACCCCTTATCCAAAATGTAAGCGCGCCAGCTTTTAGAGCAGGAGCAACGATCATAGGAAACCCAGGAGAGTCACTGATGAAGCTGGATGAAACCACTCTTATGGAATTGATTATTTATGCCGGAGAAGCGCGTTCGGATGCTATGGAAGCGTTGCGCGCGGCCAGAGAACATGACTGGGAAAAGACAGATCGGATGCTTAATTCGGCGTCTGTGGCGGCACGTAAAGCTCACCAGATCCAAACGTCGCTGATCAGCGCGGATGAAGGTCGTGGAAAAATTTCGGTTAATCTGATTCTGGTGCATGCGCAGGATCACCTGATGAACGCGATCCTTTGCCGTGATCTGGTGGAGGAACTGGTTTATCTGCACCGGGAAATCGCCGAACTGAAACGGGGATGATGCCGTATAAGGCCAGCGCGACTTTTTACTTTATATCTAATGGGTGTGTCATCACGCAGCATTTCACTGGCGACTTCATCGCTGAATCGCGTTAGCATAAAAACAAATACGGTGATGTAGGAAAATTATGTCTATAAAACTGATCGCAATTGATATGGATGGAACGTTACTGACGCCGCAAAATCAAATTTCTCCGGCGGTGAAAGCGGCTATCGCCGCGGCAAGAGCGAAAGGCGTCCAGGTGGTGCTGGCGACCGGGCGCCCGTTCATTGGCGTGGCGCGTTATCTGGCGGAACTGGATTTGCAGCAGGAAGAGTGTTTTTGCATCACCAACAATGGCGCGCTGGTTCAGCGTGCGATAAATGGCGAGTGCGTGGCGCAAACAACGCTGAGCTTTGATGATTATCTCTATTTTGAAGCGCTGTCCCGCAAACTGAATGTTCATTTTCACGCGATGGATTTCAATTTTGTTTATACGGCCAATAAAGACATTAGCGCTTATACCGTTCATGAATCACATTTGACCGGTATCCCGCTAAAATATCGCACGGTGGAAGAGATGGATCGCAGCATGACCTTCCCGAAAGTTATGATGATTGATGAGCCGCCGCTGTTGGATCACGCCATCAGCCAGATCCCGCCGCAAGCGTTTGAGCGCTATACCATCATGAAGAGCGCCCCTTATTACTTGGAAATTCTGGATAAGCGCGTGAATAAAGGCGCAGGGGTGAGAATGTTGGCCGAGCACCTTGGTATTGCGCGTGAAAGCGTCATGACGCTGGGCGATCAGGAAAACGATCTGGCGATGCTGGAGTATGCCGGGCTGGGGGTAGCGATGGGCAATGCCATTGAAACGGTGAAAGCAATCAGTCAGTTTGTGACTAAAACCAATCAGGAAGATGGCGTGGCCTATGCGATTGAGAAATTTGTGCTCAATGATGAGTGGGATGGCCAGTCGGTAGCCTAATTAAAATCCGCGTAAAAAAACGGACTTTCCTCTGATATGAGGAAAGTCCGTTTAATTTTTTGATTATCTTTTCAGGCCGCATCAGTTATAGATAACCGCAGTCCCGCGCAGCAGGTTATTACCGGTTGCAGAGGTGATGCTATACGCTGTAGCGCCCGCTTTTTCCGCTTTCTCAGCCAACTGTGCTTGCAGAGAGCTCAGGTCTTTGGCGGTTGCGCTGACCACGCCGGCTTTCTCCAGCTTCTGCGCCTGTTGAGCAGACACATAATCAGCGGCGGAAGCGCCGAAGGATAGGGTTGCGAGAGCGGCGGCGGCGGCGAAGAATTTTACGTTTTTCATGTGATTTTTCCTGTTCAATGTTGTTAGGTGTAAAAGGTCATTGCCTTTCGATGAAGGGAATACTACGCCGATAGAGGATGAAGAGAAAACGGAGCTTATTGAGGTATTCTTTCAGTATTTTTGATTTTTAGCGAAGCGTCTGCCATAACGTGTTTAATGATAAGGCGGGGAGGATACATATAAGGAAACGACCATGTTTTCCGGTCGTTTAATCACGCGGTTTTGCCTTCAATGAGGGTTTCTGCCGGTACAAATGGCGCCCTATCTGCGTTGCCAATCACTTCATTTAATTGAAATAACAGGGTGAATGCTTAGCAAGCGGTACCCGCCAACTCACTGCTTATCCCTCCTTGATTACCTGAGTATTGAAATTTATTGGCTATATATGTTGCAAAATTGTTTTTTATGCTCGTTTTGTGATCTTGATTGTAGTACGAATAATATAGATGGTACTACAATCAATTCAAGAAAGAAGCGTATGTGGCGGTTATTGTGCAACAGTTCTACGACGCTCAGCGGCATGACAGGTAAAGTAAAGGAAGCGATATCAACCCGTTTTGTATCTCTGAGGTGACGATGAATAAGCAGGAATTGAGTAAAACCGACCGCATCATTCTGAATATTGGTCAGCAAATTGTTGGCGGCAAGTACGCTCCCGGAGCGTCATTACCGGCAGAGGCAGAGTTATGTGAAGAGTTTCAAACCTCGCGCAACATTATTCGTGAGGTTTTCAGAGCGCTGATGGCTAAAAGGCTGGTGGAAGTAAAGCGGTATCGCGGCGCGTTTGTGGCGGCGCGTAACCAGTGGAATTATCTGGATACCGACGTATTGCAATGGGTTCTGGCCACCGACTATGACCCGCGGCTAATCCGCGCCATGAGCGAGGTGCGTAATCTGGTCGAACCGACGATTGCCCGCTGGGCTGCGGAACGGGCGACCTCAAGCGAACTGGCGGTTATTGAAGCGGCGTTAAACGACATGATCGCCAATCACCAGGATCGCGATGCGTTTAACGAAGCGGATATCCGCTTCCATGAAGCGGTGTTGGCGGCGGTACATAATCCAGTATTACAACAACTTAGCGTGGCTATCAGTTCGTTGCAGCGGGCGGTGTTCGAGCGGACCTATATGCCGGATAACGCTAACATGCCGCGCACGCTGCGTGAGCATCAGGATCTTTACGATGCTATCCGGCATCAGGATGCTGATGCGGCGGAACAGGCGGCGCTGACCATGATCGCCAGTTCGACGAAACGACTAAAGGATATTACATGAGTGAAAGCTATATCGCGGTTGACTGGGGATCGACCAACCTGCGGGCCTGGTTGTACCTGGATGGCGTTTGTATCGACACGATGAAGTCCGAGGCGGGCGTCACGCGATTAAACGGCCAGACGCCGCGGCAGGTTTTTCAGCACCTCGTCGCACCCTGGCGGCAGCACAATGTACCCGTGGTCATGGCGGGCATGATTGGCAGCAATGCCGGCTGGTTGTCGGTGCCTTATCTCCCTTGTCCGACGCGGTTGACGCAAGTGGCCCATCGGCTGACGCGGGTAGAGGAAGCCAGGCCGTTATCCGCCTGGATTGTCCCCGGCCTGAGTATTGAGCGGGACGATAACTGCAATGTAATTCGCGGTGAGGAAACCCAGCTTATCGGCGCGTATCGTGAATGTCCGGCACCGCTTTACCTGATGCCGGGCACGCATTCGAAGTGGGTGCGGACTGATGACAGCAATGTACTGGATTTCCGCACGGTGATGACCGGCGAACTTCACCATCTGTTGATGACGCACTCGCTGATTGGCGTGGGATTAGGTGAGCAGCAACCTGCGCCACAGGCATTCCAGCAAGGTCTGGCGCTTGCTTTCCATGATGACAATATCGTTCGTTGCCTGTTTGAAACTCGCGCGGCGCATGTGTTGGGCCGATTAGACAAACATGCGGTCAGTGACTGGCTATCAGGATTACTTATCGGTAATGAGGTGTCGCAAATGCAGCGCCACTATCTGGTGACGGCGGACGAGCCGATTACGCTGGTCGGTTCGCCCGCGCTGACAGCACGCTATGAGCAGGCATTATCACTCGCCGGATTGCGTTGGCAGTTACTTGATGGCGATCGGGCTTTTCAGGCAGGTATAAGGAGCATGGTTAATGAGTTGGCAGACTAATCTTCCCTTGATTGCCATTTTACGCGGCATTACGTCAGACGAGGCGGTGGAACATATCGCCGTATTGCTGGATGCGGGATTTGATGCGGTGGAGATCCCGCTGAATTCGCCAAATCCCTATCACAGTATTCAACTGGCGATTGAGCATTTTGGCGATCGCGCGCTGATTGGCGCGGGGACAGTGTTGCAGCCTGATGCGGTTGATCGGTTGCATCATATCGGCAGCAAGCTGGTTGTGACGCCCAATATTTCTCCCGCGGTGATCCGTCGGGCCATTGATTACGGCATGACGGTCTGTCCCGGCTGCGCCACCGCTACGGAAGCGTTTACCGCGCTGGATGCCGGCGCCCAGTCATTGAAAATTTTTCCGTCGGCGGCATTTGGGCCGGATTATATCAAGGCGCTGAAAGCGGTTTTGCCAAAAGAGATACCCGTCTTTGCCGTCGGCGGGGTAACGCCGGAGAACCTGAAGGATTACTTGCGCGCGGGTTGCATCGGCGCCGGATTAGGTAGCGATCTTTACCGAGCCGGACAGTCGGTCGATGTGACAGCGCAAAACGCGCATGCATTTGTTAACGCCTATAAGGATGCTGTTCTATGAAAATTACCAAACTTACCACGTACCGGCTGCCGCCTCGCTGGATGTTCCTGAAGATTGAAACCGATGAAGGTGTTGTCGGTTGGGGCGAACCGGTTATTGAGGGCCGCGCGCGTACCGTTGAAGCCGCCGTCCATGAACTGTCCGACTATCTGATCGGCCAGGATCCGGCCCGTATTAATGACATCTGGCAAGTGCTATACCGGGCGGGTTTCTACCGAGGCGGCCCAATCCTGATGAGTGCGATCGCCGGTATCGATCAGGCCTTATGGGATATCAAAGGCAAAGTGCTGGGCGTGCCGGTTTATCAATTACTGGGCGGACTGGTGCGCGATAAAATCAAAGCCTACAGCTGGGTAGGGGGCGATCGTCCTGCTGAGGTAATTGCGGGGATCGCAAAGCTGACAGAAATTGGTTTCGATACGTTTAAGCTGAACGGCTGTGAGGAAATGGGCATTATCGATAACTCACGCAAGGTGGATGCCGCGGTTGCGGTAGTGGCCGAAATTCGTGAGGCCTTTGGCAACAGCATTGAATTCGGTCTGGATTTTCATGGGCGCGTCGATGCGCCGATGGCGAAAATTCTAATCAAAGAACTGGAGCCGTATCGCCCTTTATTTATTGAAGAACCAGTTCTGGCTGAACAGGCGGAATATTATCCTCGTCTGGCGGCGCAAACCCATCTGCCGATTGCCGCAGGAGAGCGTATGTTCTCCCGTTTTGACTTCAAGCGTGTGCTGGCGGATGGCGGTCTGGCCATTATTCAGCCTGATTTATCTCACGCAGGCGGCATTACTGAGTGCTTTAAAATTGCGGCAATGGCGGAATCTTATGACGTTGCTTTGGCGCCGCATTGTCCGTTGGGGCCTATTGCATTGGCGGCCTGTTTACATCTTGACTTTGTTGCGCGTAACGCGGTGTTTCAGGAGCAAAGTATGGGTATTCATTATAATAAAGGCGCCGAACTGTTGGACTATGTAATAAATAAAGAAGACTTTGCCATGACCGACGGTCATTTTTATCCCCTGAATAAACCCGGACTTGGGGTGGAAATTAATGAAGACCTGGTTATTGAACGCAGTAAAAACGCCCCTGACTGGCGTAACCCGGTATGGCGTTATCCTGATGGCGCAGTTGCAGAATGGTAATAAGCCGAATGGTAATAATAAAGTAGAACGATTCACCAACGCATTATAGCGATTAAATATCGACTATCACACATATATTTATTTTGTGTGCGGGTGACTGTTTTGATTTTTATTGGCTTGGGGGGGTACAGTTTTTTTATGGCGTTCCATTATCAAGTTGAATCGAAATTTTTGTCCACCAGGGACATGTAAATAATCATTGCCATTATCTAGCCCACTATCTCAATAAATATTGAGATAGTGCGGTCATACCGGGGAAAAACAAAAGCATACCACCTGCTGGTGTTGTTTATATCTCAAAACAGTGGGCGGGAAAGATTACCGTCCGCGTAATAAATAGCGATAACAGGAATATAAGATGGATATAACATTAACTACCCGTCCTACAAAACGACGCTATCTCACATTACTGATGATATTTATTACCGTCGTCATTTGTTATGTGGATCGCGCTAATCTGGCTGTGGCTTCGGCTCATATTCAAGAAGAGTTTGGTATTACTAAAACGCAAATGGGATATATATTTTCAGCATTCGCCTGGACGTATACGTTATTCCAAATTCCAGGGGGCTGGTTCCTTGATCGCGTCGGCTCAAAACTGACCTATTTTATTGCCATTATGGGATGGTCGGTCGCCACGTTATTACAGGGGTTTGCGACCGGTCTGGCGTCATTAATCGGTTTACGGGCGCTGACCGGGTTATTTGAAGCCCCCGCTTTTCCGACCAATAATCGCATGGTGACAAGCTGGTTTCCTGAGCAGGAGCGTGCCTCTGCCGTTGGGTTCTATACCTCCGGGCAATTTGTCGGTTTAGCATTTTTGACGCCTTTGCTCATTTGGCTCCAGGAGCTCATGAGTTGGCACTGGGTATTTATCGTCACGGGCGGGATCGGCATCGTCTGGGCGCTCATCTGGCATTTTGTTTATCAGCCGCCGAAAAAAAGTAAAAAGATCAATCAGGCAGAACTGGACTATATTGCCACTGGCGGCGGTATCATTGATGGTGATGCGCCGTCTGAGAAAAAATCCCGCGCGCCTTTAACCGCCGCCGACTGGAAGCTGGTGTTTAACCGTAAACTGATTGGTGTGTATATCGGGCAGTTTGCGGTGACATCGACGCTATGGTTCTTCCTGACCTGGTTCCCAAATTACCTGACGCAGGAAAAGCAGATCAGCGCGTTGACCGCCGGCTTCATGACGGTTGTTCCCTTCCTGGCCGCGTTTTTTGGTGTGTTATTGTCAGGGTTTGTGGCTGATCGCCTGGTGCGCAGTGGTAAATCGATAGGATTTGCCCGTAAAACGCCCATCATCTGTGGTTTATTAATTTCAACCTGCATTATGGGCGCTAATTATACCAACGAACCGATCTGGATCATGACGCTGATGGCCGTCGCTTTCTTTGGCAATGGGTTTGCCTCCATCACCTGGTCACTGGTTTCGTCGTTGGCGCCGATCCGTCTGATTGGTTTGACCGGCGGTGTATTCAACTTTGTCGGTGGCCTTGGCGGGATTACCGTACCGTTGATTATCGGTTATCTGGCGCAGGATTACGGTTTTGCCCCCGCGTTAACCTATATTGCCGCGGTTGCTCTGATGGGTGCATTGTCTTACATCTTTCTGGTGGGCGACGTTGAACGCGTAGGGTAATCATTTGACGATATAAATTATCCCCAGCTAAAAAACCGGCTTGTCCTGATGAGGGGACAAGCCGGAAGAGGGTAATACTGATAAAGCTAATATTAGTTATAAATTACCGCAGTACCACGCAGCAGGTTATTACCCGTTGCGGACGTGATGCTATATGCTGTGGCGCCCGCTTTTTCCGCTTTATCAGCCAACTGTGCTTGCAGAGAACTCAGGTCTTTGGCCGTTGCGCTGACTACACCGGCTTTCTCCAGATTTTGCGCCTGTTGTGAAGACACATAATCAGCGGCGGAAGCGCCGAAAGACAGGGTAGCGAGAACGACAGCAGCAGCGATGGTTTTTACGTTTTTCATAATGTCTTATCCTATTCTGATTGATAAAGGTGAAAGGTGATGCCCTTTCGATATGAATAATGTTACGCCGATGCTAATGAAATAGATAACGGATGTTATTGAGGGTGTTGTTCTATTTTTTTGAACAAAATGCTGTCCAGACGTTCTGTTTTTGAGTTGATAAAACAATAACTTATACATAAAGTTGAATTTAATTTACAAAGTGTTGACGGGTGATAATTGTATGGAGAGATGATTTGCCTAACGAACTACAGTTAACGTTTAATGCTGCTGGTCATCAGATTACCAACATTAATGCCTGGTCATGTGATGGAAATTGGCTGGTTTATGATGTCAGGCCGCATGGATCTTCATTTACCGGACTGACCATTGAACGGGTTAACCTCTATAGCCGCGAAACCGAAGTGCTCTACCAGGCTAAAGCCGGTGCGCATGTCGGTGTCGTGACCTGTAGCCCGCAAGAGCCGCTGCGTTATGTATTTATTCATGGGCCGGAAAACCCGGATAGTCAGTGGCAATATGATTTTCATCACCGCCGTGGCGTTATCGTCCATGATAATCTTCCTGGTCATGCGGTGACGTTGGATGCATTTTCGATTACGCCACCTTATCAGGCTGGCGCGCTGCGTGGCGGAACGCATGTGCATGTATTCAGCCCGGATGCCAGCCGGATGAGTTTTACCTACAACGATCATGTCTTACATGAGATCGATCCGGCGCTGGATTTACGCAATGTCGGCGTGGCGGTGCCGCTATCGCCGATAACCGTGCCAAAAGCGCATCCGCGGGAATATGACGGCAGCCACTATTGTGTGCTGGTCAGCCGGACGACGCCGCATCCTCGCCCCGGCAGCGACGACATTAATCGCGCCTATGAAGAGGGCTGGATCGGTTGCGGCGGGTATCGTCGTCCCGATGGTACGCGGCAGCGCTGGGCGCTGGCCTTTATTGGCGATACGCTTTCGGCAGCGGCAGAGAAAGTGCCGGAAGTCTTTATTGTCGATTTACCAGAGGAACTGGCGGGTTATGCTTGTGCCGGAGAAATGCCGCTGGCAGGCACCGCCACAACGATGCCCGCACCGCCGCAGGGTGTACGGCAACGTCGCCTGACTTTTACTCAGCATCGCCGTTATCCTGGATTGGTGAACCAACCTCGTCACTGGCTGCGGGCTTCACCCGACGGCAACGCCATCGCTTTTTTAATGAAGGATGACAACGGCATTGTTCAACTGTGGACGATTTCCCCCAATGGCGGCCAACCCCGCCAGGTCACGCAGACGGCACATAGCATTCAGTCGGCATTTAACTGGCGGCCTGATGGTCGCTCGCTGGCTTTCGTCTGCGACAACAGCATCATGCTGTGTGACGCTGCAACCGGTGAATTGGTTCGCCTGACTCGGCGTACGGAAAAGACGCCCAGTGCGGATGCGGTGGTGTTCTCACCAGATGGCCGACACATCGCGTACATGCGCGAAATTAACGGATTTAATCAGCTTTTTGTCGTGGCTGCGCCCGCGTGAGGCAAATATTAAGGCGAGCGCGGATTAAAGCTGATTGTGGGCAGCGGTCGTGGGCGGTGAACCGGCGCTTTGGTTCTCTTGCTCACTTTGGTGAATGCGATCGTGCATAGAGGTGTGGTCATGCCCTGAACGATAATAGTCATAAGGCAGCAACAGAGTATCGGCAGCCGCGGAAAACGGCAGGTCAAGCGCCACCAGCGGCAGCATAGCCCAACTGGTATCGTCGTCGCGCAACATATCCATACTGGCGCGAGTGCCGGAGTAGTACCCTTGTTCGGAACCGGTGCGCGTCATTACGCTGGAGCAACCACTAAGCGAGGTGATGGCGCAGCTTGTGATGATGAAAGAGAAGCAAGCTCTTTTCAGTATGGCCGTTTTTAGCCTGATCATTGTATCGTCCGCCAGAGGAAAGCCTGTTCGCCCAGTCATCAAATATACCTGTCATCCCTCAAATGTTCGCGCACTTGCCTTGCTTGAAGATCGGATAAGCGCGATTCAGTGATTACGCAAATGTATCTTGTCTGTCGCTTATTGAGTGTATGTGATAACACCCATTTTATGAGTGAATTTTGCATGAAAAGCACGAATTTTTCTTTTCAGGCAATTGAAAGTCTGAGAAGGGTCACCATATTGATAACAAGCCGGACGAAAAGGATATGCCGTAAGGATATCTGTTCTGGCGGTGAACCTGTCCTGAGGGAAGGTTGATAGTTAATCCTCGCTGAATATATTAGGAGGCTGTTTTATGCGTAACCCTGATTTTTCTCCGCTTTATCGTTCCGCTATCGGTTTTGATCGCTTGTTTAATCTGTTGGAAAGCGGTCAGGCTCAAGGTAATGGCGGTTATCCCCCGTACAACGTCGAGTTGGTTGACGAAAACCAATACCGCATCGCCATTGCTGTGGCCGGTTTTGCCGAACAGGAACTGGATATCACCGCTCATGACAACATGCTGATTGTGAAAGGCGCGCATGCCGGTGAACAAACAGCCCGCAACTACCTGTATCAAGGCATTGCCGAGCGCAATTTTGAACGCAAGTTCCAGTTGGCTGAGCATATCCAGGTGAAAGGCGCCAATTTGCAAAACGGCCTGCTGTATATCGATCTGGAGCGTATCGTGCCGGAAGCGATGAAGCCGCGTCGGATTGACATCAAATAACCGACGTTGCCCTGCGGTCAGTTGTGACGGCACACGCCTGAGTGAATAAACCTGTCTCGTCCGCCGAATGGGGACGAACCCAGACACGCCTTGCCGTGACTGGGAGAGATTGTCTCGCTTCATAGAAGGAGTAAATATTATGCGTAACTATGATTTATCACCTCTGCTGCGTCAGTGGATCGGTTTTGACAAATTAGCCAGTTCGATGGGCGGTCAGGAGCCTATTGAGTTCCCGCCGTATAACATTGAGAAAAAAGACGATAACCACTATCGGATCACTCTGGCTTTAGCCGGATTTCAGCAAAGCGAACTGGATATCGAGGTGGAGGGGCCGCGCCTTACAGTGAAAGGCAACCCGACACCGGCGGAAAAAGAAGTGCAATACCTGCATCAGGGTTTGGTGTTTAAACCTTTCTCCCTGAGCTTTACGTTGGCGGAGCATTTGCATGTCTTTGAAGCACATTTCGAACACGGCTTGTTGCATATTGATCTGGTGCGTGAAGTGCCGGAAGCGCTGCAACCGCAGCGGATTGCGATTGGCGGTAGCCAGCCGGTATTAACCCAGTCTCCCGCAGAGAGTGAATCTAACGGGTAAGCTGACGGTTTGCGCCGGCGGTAACGCCCGCCTTGACGGGCGTTACCGAAAGTCGCGGTCTGATGGCGCGTAAATAATGCCGGTTTTGTTGGTTGTACCCGTGGCTTAGCCAAGCCGCGGGTATTGTTATGGCGGGCTATCTCTGTCCGCCAAAAGCGACGTTAAAAATTTCCCCTGGAAATTTTTTGTGCTGCCCGCCACATTTCTCCCTGAATCGTTCTGCCAGAATCAATAACAGTAAAAGCCCACACTCAAACGAGTGTCTGCTTTTGCTCATTTTCCAGGCAGACAAGTCCGTGCAATAAGGATATAAGGTATGAGTGATATCGCGCTTACCGTGTGTATGTTGGCGCTGGTGGCGGTTTTGGGCTTATGGATTGGTAACTGGCGGATTTATGGCGTCGGTTTAGGAATTGGCGGCGTCTTGTTCGGCGGGATCATTATCGGGCATTTCGCTCAGAGCTATCAGCTTAGTTTGAATAGCGATATGCTGCATTTTATTCAGGAGTTTGGGCTAATTCTGTTTGTGTATTCCATTGGTATTCAGGTCGGTCCGGGGTTTTTCTCCTCTTTGCGTGTTTCCGGTTTGCGTCTCAACGCCTTTGCCATTCTGACGGTATTTATCGGCTCTGCGGTAACCGTCGGCATTCATAAAATTTTCGATGTCCCTTTGCCTATTATTCTCGGGATTTTCTCCGGCGCCGTAACCAATACGCCCTCGCTCGGCGCCGGGCAGCAAATCCTGACCGATCTCGGTTCCGATGGTGCGATGATAAACCTGATGGGGATGGGCTACGCTATGGCTTATCCGCTGGGGATCTGCGGTATTTTACTGGTGATGTGGGTGTTGCGCGTGTTGTTTCGTGTGGTGATTGAGACAGAGGCAAAACAATTTGAAAGCCATTATGGGCAACACCATGAGCAACTTCATACGATGAACGTATCGGTGACCAACACCAATTTACAAGGGTTGGCGATTCAGGATGTGCCTATTCTGAATCATGACACGATCGTTTGCTCTCGCCTGAAACGTGGCGATGAACTGATGGTGCCTTCACCAATGACGGTTATTCAACTGGGTGACTATTTGCATCTGGTGGGGACGAAAAACGATCTGGAACAGGCGCGACTGGTGATCGGCCAGGAAGTGGATACATCGTTATCGACTCATGGTACTGATTTGCATGTCGAGCGGGTGGTGGTGACTAATGAAAAGGTGCTGGGCCGCAAGATCCGGGAACTGAACCTGAAGCAAAACTACGATGTGGTGATTTCCCGCCTGAATCGCGCCGGTGTCGAACTGGTCGCCAGTAACAATGCCAGTCTGCAATTCGGCGACATCCTCAATCTGGTCGGACGCCAATCTTCCATTGATACCGTGGCGGATATCGTGGGGAACGCGCAGCAGAAACTCCAGCAAGTACAGATGTTGCCGGTATTCATCGGGATTGGTCTGGGCGTTCTGTTGGGGTCGATTCCGCTGTTTATTCCTGGATTTCCTGTCGCGTTAAGGTTGGGACTGGCGGGCGGTCCGTTGGTGGTGGCGTTGATTCTGGGGCGGATTGGCGGTATCGGCAAATTGTATTGGTTTATGCCTCCCAGCGCCAACCTCGCGTTGCGTGAACTGGGGATTGTGCTGTTTCTGTCGGTGGTCGGGCTGAAATCCGGCGCAGGCTTTATTGATACCCTGTTGTATGGCGATGGGCTGTGGTGGATTGGTTACGGCGCGTTGATCACCATCATTCCATTGCTGATTGTCGGTATGCTGGCGCGGATATTGGGCAAGATGAATTATCTGACGCTGTGCGGTATGTTGGCCGGATCAATGACGGATCCGCCCGCGCTGGCGTTTGCGAATGGACTCCATGCGACCAGTGGCGCCGCGGCGCTTTCCTATGCCACGGTTTACCCGTTGGCGATGTTTTTACGCATCATGTCGCCTCAAATACTTGCCGTTCTGTTTTGGGCGATGTAGCTCATGCTCCAGGGGTTGAAAAATGCTGCTTAAAAAATGTGCTTGAATGTTATCGACAGGCTAAAAAATAAAACGAATAAGGCGAGGTGAACGACTCGCCTTAATTATTTTTTTTAATGAGAATATTGTGCTAAAAATAAATAAAGCCATATAACTGGTTGCCTATAAAAAGGAATGTTAAAACCATGCTAGAGGTAAGGCTTTATTGATGGGTTCAGAAGAAGAACGCTCGTTAATTTTATGTTCTTTTATTGTTGATTAATATTGAATTTAAAGGTTTTTTTGTTCTTTAAGTGTATTAAAAAATTTTTTATAAACAAATTAATAATTACATTTAGTAACTAAAGTAACGCTTCTTCCAGGGCGCTTTATAATATTATCTTTTCATTAGTTATTCGGTTTGATGGGGCGAGAAAAGCACCCTGACCTGATTATTTTCTCGTCTTTTTTTTCCACAGATGTTTCCTGTTGTGCTTGTTAATACCACATTAACTTGCAGGGTGATGAAGGAAGAAGAAAAGAAACACCAACTCCTCCGCACGGGACATCCGTTGTGAATTAACGATTTCGTTTTAATGAAGAGTGGTGTTCTTATGTCTGCAAATAGTAGCAGGTTGCTAAAGCTCCTGATTATCGTCTGTATTGCCGGTGGGTTATGGTTACTTCCGGTTCCTGAGGGGGTTCAACCCGATGCCTGGCACTTAATGGCGATTTTCATTGCCACCGTGGTCGGCCTGATCCTCTCTCCGTATCCTCTCGGCGCTATGGCGATGTTCAGCCTGACGTCTGTCGCAATATTAGGTCTGTTATCCATTAAAGAAGTTTTGGCCGGATTCAGCGATCCGACCATCTGGATGATTGCCTGTGCGTTCTTTATTTCCCGCGGATTTATTAAAACCGGTTTTGGCCGGCGTATCGGCCTGCTGTTTATCAGCAAGTTGGGTAATAGTTCGCTGGGGCTGGCCTATGGTCTGGTGTTTACCGATTTATTGTTCGCGCCAGCCATGCCGTCCACCTCTGCCCGCTGCGGTGGGATTATCACGCCGCTGTTCCGCTCCATCTCGGAAGCGTATGACTCAACGCCGGAAAAAGGCACGCAACGCCGTATTGGTGCTTTCCTGGTGCAGTCTATTTTCCAGTGCAATGCCGTGACGTCGGCAATGTTCATGACGTCCATGGCGGGTAACCCGATGGTCGCCAAGCTCGCTTCCCAGTTTGGTATTCACATCAGTTGGACCGACTGGGCATTGGCTACCTTGTTGCCGGGCTTCCTGTCGCTGGCGCTGATCCCTTACCTTATCTACCGTTTTTATCCGCCGGAACTGAAAAAAACCTCGGAAATGCGTGCGATTGCCGTCGAAAGACTGCGTGAAATGGGGCCGATGAGCCGCAATGAATGGATTGTGCTGGGCGTTTTCTTTGGTCTGGTCACGTTCTGGGTGCTGGGTTCTACGCTGAACATTGACGCCACCCTGACGGCGCTGGCGGGCCTGAGCGTGTTGTTGCTCAGCCGTGCATTGACCTGGGATGATGTGGTCAGTGAAAAAGAAGCGTGGCATACCGTTGTCTGGTTTGCCGTGCTGATGACGCTGGCGGGACAGCTTAACAAAATGGGGCTGATTTCCTGGCTGGGCGGTCTGGCGGGCAACGCGGTAAGCGGTATGCACTGGTTGCCGATGCTCGGTCTGTTGCTGCTGATTTACTACTACAGCCACTACCTGATGGCGAGTGCGATTGCCCATATTAGTGCGATGTATGCGATTTTTGTTTCCATTGCGCTGGCGGCAGGCGCGCCTCCGATGCTGACTGTGCTGGTTTTCGGTATCTTCAGTAACCTGTTTATGTCCACAACCCACTATTCCAGCGGTCCGGCACCGATTCTGTTCGGTTGCGGTTACATGCCGTTGAGCACCTGGTGGAAGATTGGTTTCTCTATCAGCCTGGTGATTATTCCCATCTGGCTGGGTGTGGGCTCCATGTGGTGGAAACTGCTTGGTTTCTGGTAAGGCCAGATAACGCATTTGTCTTCAGTTTTATTCAATTCTCCTTCTACTATGACGCGCTCGGCCACTTGTGGTGAGCGCGTTTATCCCAACACGCGGAAAGTGATGAAACAGTATAAAATAACGGTGTAATGATGGTTATTCGGGAGAGCGACATGAGCAAGAAAAAAACACCGCTGAAATTAGGTACATCGGTGTTTCTGATGGTTTCTGTTGTGCTTGGCGCCGTACTGTTGGTAGTGTATTCCTTATTATTTTTTCGTATCAATCAATTATCAGAAGATCATCTGCGGGAAAAAGCCTTCTCGATTGCCCGAACACTTGCCTCGTCTCCTGCGGTCATTAATGAATTGAATGGGATTGGTGATCCAGAAACGGTACAAAGGGAGGCGGAAATGGTTCGGCGTCGTAACCAGTTGCTCTTTGTGACCGTCACCGATATGAATACTGTCCGCCATAGTCACCCGGAGCCTCAAAGAATTGGTGAATATTTTGCAGGCCGTGACATTTATCCCGCGCTGCTTGGGATGGAGCACTCCTCAATCAATCGCGGTACGCTTGATCCGGCATTAAGGGTTTTTGCACCGGTTTTTGATAGCAATAATCGACAGGTTGGCGTGATCGCGTTGGGTATTGCGCTGACCAGCGTGCAAAAAGTCATCAGCGAAAACCGTTGGATGATCCCCTGGGCCATCCTTGCCGGGGCGCTGGTTGGTTGGTTGGGGACCTTGATGTTGGTGAAAGTGCTCAAACGAATTATGCTGGGTTTTGAACCCTACGAAATATCCAATCTGTTTGAGCAACGTAATGCCATGCTAAAGCATATCAAGGAAGGCGTGATCGCGGTGGATGAGCAGGGGCGCATTACTGTCATTAATGATGAGGCCAGACGATTATTCCGTCAGGATAATCAGGATAATTCGGTAGAGTTCATCAGTGAGCAGTCGTTGGACCACTTGCATCTTAAACAGGTTCTGGAGAGCGGGATCCCGCTGCGGGATGAAGAAATCAACTTTAACGGACACCTGTTGCTGACCAATACCGTGCCGGTGTTTGTGAAAGGCGATATGATTGGGGCCATCGCCACATTCCGTGATAAAACGGAAATCAGTCAGTTACTGCAACGTTTGACGGGGATGTCCTACTATGCGGATGCGCTAAGAGCGCAGTCGCATGAATTTATGAATAAACTGCACGTCATATTAGGGATGCTGCATTTAAAATATTATTCTCAACTGGAAGATTATATTTTGAAAACCGCCAATAATTATCAGGCGGAAATTGGTTCGATTATCCGTAAAGTAAAATCGCCGGTGATAGCCGGTTTCTTATTGGGTAAAATTAACCGAGCGCGCGATCTTGGCATTACGTTATCCATCAGTGAAAAAAGTCTGCTGCCGGACACGGATGACGTCGATGCAACCAATGAATTGATTACTGTGCTGGGCAACCTGATTGAAAACGCCATGGACGCCATAAACGGCCAGGAAAATTGCGAAATCAGCGTCAGTTTCCATCATCAGGATGGACTTTTACATGTTACTGTCGGTGATGATGGACCTGGGATTGCGCTGGCGGATCAGGAACGTATTTATGAGCATGGTTTTTCCACCAAAGGCAGTGGACGCGGCATTGGCCTGTATCTGACCAAACAGAGTCTGGAGAAGATTGGCGGCCAAATCGATTTTGAGTCGGAACCTGAGGTATACACCCAGTTTTTCGTTATTATTCCCTACCAAGCAAGGCTGTTTGACCATGATTAATGTACTGATTGTTGATGACGATGCCATGGTTGCAGAGCTAAATAAATCTTATCTGAATCAGGTTTCTGGATTTAGCTGCTATGCGACAGTACCTACATTGCAGCAGGCGAGAAATCTTCTGATGCAAACCAACTCTGAAATCGACCTGGTGTTGCTGGATATCTATATGCAGCAGGATAACGGTCTGGATTTATTGCCGACCATCCGGGAATTCAGCGAAAAAACGGATGTGATTATTATTTCTTCTGCCAGCGACGTCTACACCATCAAAAAAGCGTTGCACTACGGCGTGGTGGATTATCTGATTAAGCCTTTTCAGTTTTCGCGTTTTGAGCAGGCATTGACGGCCTACCGCGAAGAGGCGAATTTGCTAAAACATCGCGACTTCGTTGCGCAGTCTGATATCGATCATCTAATCCGTCGTACCAGCAGCACCTCGGCCAGCGAGCGTAAGAAATTGCCGAAAGGACTGACCAGCTTAACGCTGCGTACCGTTTGCGAGTGGATTGAAGGTAATCAGGGGGCCGAGTTTTCAACGGAAATGTTGGCGAATGCCATTGGCATTTCCCGCGTGTCGTGCCGTAAATATCTGATCTATCTGGCTGAGACGGGTATTCTTGCCACCAATATTCTCTATGGTTCCACGGGCCGGCCAGTGTACCTCTACCGCCTATTGCCAGAGAAACAGGATGCGTTGCGGCAGTATTGCGAGTAAGTCTGGCACCTCTGGTGGTGGATTCTGGTAATGAAAAGCGCCCCGGCAAACTGATGCCGGGGCGCTTTTTTTCGTATGAGTAAAGGTGTATGAATCAATGTTCTATCAGAATATTACATCAACCAGCCCAGCAGCAGTGTCGCGCCAATTACCGTTGATGCGCCGCCGATACGGGTAGCGATCTGCGCGAACGGCATCAGCGACATACGGTTGGACGCTGAAAGAATCGCAACATCGCCGGTTCCGCCCAGCCCACTGTGACAGGTTGTCACGATAGAGGCTTCAATTGGATACATATTCAGGCGCGGCGCGATCAGGAAACTGACCACGGCCATCGACAATACAACCGAGCCGCAGACAATCACGTACCCGACCGAGAATACCGCAACCACGCTTTCCAATGGGATATACAGCATGCCTAACCCGATCATCAACGGCCACACCAGCGAACTGGAAACAAACTTGTAAACGCTGTGGGCGCCGGTTTCCATTATGGCGGGGATAACGCGGCCATATTTGCAGAATACGGCAATCAGAATCATCAGTACCGGTCCTGGAATTTGCACCACATGCTCAAGTAGTCCACCGACGATAAAGAAAGCACAGATCATCAGCAGACCGCCGCCCATCAAGTGGAAATCCACCGGTTTTGGCGCTTCATTGACGGCGAACATGGCGTTGTCTTCATCGCTGCGTACCAGACGGCCTTCCCCGTTCAGATCTTTACGACGCATACCGAGGCGAGACAGCACTCCTGCGCACAGAATGGCGAAGATGTTGCCGACAACGGCTGCCGGGGCAAGTTGCGCGACATAAACATCCGGGCTTTGTCCCAGAATGGCTGAATAGGCCAATGACAGAGGCAGAATGCCTTCGCCGATACCGCCGCCGATGATTGGCACAATAATGAAGAAGAAGGTGTGGTAAAAGCTGTAGCCACACAGTTTGCCGACCAGCAAGCCGGTCGTCACGGCGGTTATCGTACCGATAACCAGGGGAACGAACATGCGGATCATACCCTGAATCAGTATCTTGCGGTTCATGCCCAGAATACTGCCGACCACCAGACAGGCGATGACGAAATAGAGGAAATTCGCCTCTTTCATCAGCAGGTGTACCGTCTTCATGGTATTGTCGTTGAATAAATCAAAATAGACCATAACCGACGGCACCATCAGGCAGAGAATTGCCGGACCGCCAATATCTTTAAATACTGGAATATTTTGCCCGATATGCGCCAGTAAAAAACCCATGGTCATGATAACGGCGAAACCGCCAATCATATTTTTAGGCAGAAAACCCGCATAGGCGGAGACGGAGACAATTACGGCAATTGCAATAAAAAGGAGGATAGGGACAGATCCTATTTTCTTTTTTAAAATAGTATCCATGAATGAGGTGGATAGCGACGAATCTATGGGCATATTGTTGTCGCATAGAATATCTGTTTCGGTTTTTTTCATTGTCTTCACCCTGCTAGGACAGTACGGTACAGGAAATCCTGTGTTTATTTTTGGTAAAGTAAGAAGTCCATTTTTTTGTTTTTTATCAATAGGTAACAAAAAACATAGAATGGTATAAATTATTTCATTGCATATTTTTATTAGCGGTAATCTATCATGAGTGAATGTTAAAAATAATATGTTATTTCATGATTTGTGAAGTTATCAGCAACTCCATTTTAAGTAACTTATATTCTTTTTTCGTAATTAAATTAATTTACAGAAGGGTTAAATAGGAATATTAACGGGGAAAAAAAGAGGGGATGAATTAAAAATACCACTTTATAAAAATAAGTAAATAAGCAATTCATATATTGATGAAAATAATTTCATAACTATGTTTTTAGTTTATTTTTAGTGTGAATTATATGAATATTCCCAATAGATTGCGAATTGCAAATTTGTCGGTAACCGGTTTGGCCGTAGCTTATCGTTCCGCATAAACCTGTCTTTGTCGTCAGCTTGTTCGCGCGAGCGACGCATTTCCATTTCCACCTTTCAGATCGCCAAATGATCCCCTTACCGCAGGTGGCGGTAAGGGTTTTCTATACTCGTCATCTACCCATCAATAGTTTTTTTATGAAGCGTAGATAGTCATGCTTGCGCTTATGATAGGTCAAATCAATATCAGTTTTACTTATTATCTGGCAGGATTATCACCTATCGTTAACCTTTTTAACAAAAAATAGTGCTCATGTTTTGGACAGGCAAGTGGCTATTGCTATAGTTTTTTTAATGGTGATAATTTCTTTTTGTCGATGGTTTAGTGGTTTTTTTGCCTGGTTTGGTGGATTAAAGCGATATATAAATATTGCTTTTATTTTAAAATATGAATTTTATTTTTATCTCGGATTGGATTTGGGATTGTAAATCCCCACGGCTTATATTGACGTTCCGGCGATCTGTTGACAAATTGGGGGCGTTATTAAAGGGGGAAGCCGCGGACGGCATAAAGCGGCCTGTAGGAATCATACAATATACAGGCGGCCATATGCTTTGTGCGCGCTGTAGCAAGCCGCCTAAATTATTTTAATCATGCCCGCGGGCAACAGGGTACGGACCGAAGCACTTAAAAATACAAGTCTGACCAAATGAACACACAACATCATCTACAGTGGAGCACAAGTAATGGCAAATTCCCTGGTTAAATCAAGGGTACTGAAACTCGGCCTTGGTCTGCTGGCAATGTCTGTCGCGGCAGGTTTGCAGGCAAAAACTCTCGTCTATTGTTCTGAAGGTTCTCCTGAAGGATTCAACCCTCAACTGTTTACCTCTGGCACCACGTTTGATGCCAGTTCAATTCCTATTTATAACCGTTTGATCGAATTCAAAGACGGCACCACCGATCTTGTACCGGGTCTGGCTGAGAAATGGGAGGTTAGCGAAGATGGAAAAACCTATACCTTCTATCTGCGTAAAGGCGTGAAGTGGCAAAATAATAAAGATTTCAAACCTTCCCGTGAGTTCAATGCTGATGATGTGGTTTTCTCCTTTATGCGTCAGCAGAATGCCAATCACCCGTATCACAAAGTTTCCGGCGGCAGCTATGGATACTATCAAGGTATGGGCATGCCGGAGTTGATCAGCAAAATCGAGAAAGTGGATGATTATACCGTCCGTTTCCAACTGACACGTGCCGAAGCGCCGTTTCTGGCGGATCTCGCGATGGACTTCGCGTCGATTATGTCGGCTGAATATGGCGATAACATGCTGAAAGCCGGTACACCGGAGAAAATCGATCTCAACCCGATCGGTACGGGGCCGTTCCAGTTGCAACAGTACCAGAAAGATTCCCGTATTCTGTACAAAGCCTTTGATGGCTTCTGGGGCGCCAAGCCGGGTATTGATCGTCTGGTCTTCTCCATCACTCCGGACGCGTCCGTGCGTTACGCCAAGCTGCAAAAAAACGAATGCCAGGTGATGCCTTATCCGAATCCGGCCGATCTTGCCCGCATGAAAGATGACAAGAACATTACGTTATTGGAGAAACCGGGCCTGAACGTGGGCTATCTGGCTTATAACGTTGAGAAAAAACCGCTGGATAACGTGAAAGTGCGTCAGGCGCTGAACTATGCGGTCAACAAATCCGCCATCATTGATGCGGTTTATCAGGGGGCCGGACAGACCGCGAAAAACCTGATCCCGCCGACCATGTGGGGCTATAATGACGATATCAAGGATTACGAGTACGATCCGGAAAAAGCCAAAACCTTGCTGAAAGAAGCGGGAGTGCCGGACGGTTTCTCTATCGATCTGTGGGCGATGCCGGTACAGCGTCCTTACAACCCGAATGCCCGCCGTATGGCTGAAATGATCCAGTCAGATTGGGCGAAAATCGGTGTTAAAGCCAAGATTGTGACCTACGAGTGGGGCGAATATCTCAAGCGCGCCAAAGACGGCGAACACCAGACGGTATTGATGGGCTGGACAGGCGATAACGGGGACCCGGATAACTTCTTCGCCACGTTGTTTAGCTGTGATGCGGCGAAAAATGGATCCAACTATTCCAAATGGTGTTACAAGCCGTTTGAAGATCTGATCCTGCCGGCGCGTTCCACCTCCGATCATGAGAAACGTATCGAGTTGTACAAACAATCTCAGGTTATGATGCACGAGCAGGCGCCGGCATTGATTATCGCGCACTCCACGGTGTATGAACCGATACGTAAAAACGTCAAAGGCTACGTGATACAGCCACGCGGCGTGCATAGTTTCAACAACGTCACATTGGATTAATTCAGTCACTGATTTTCATGGACATTGAAAACCCCGACCTTGCGGTTTCTCGTCAGAGGAAGCGTGAGGCGGGGTTTCTTGCCCGTTAAATTTGCTGCCTGTTACCCACGGGCCGTCGCACGCGACGTTTAAAATCGCGCCTGGCGATTTTTTAATTGTGAGCAATGATAAGCCTGACCGCCAATGAGCAGCCGGGCATTAACAGAGAGTTTGGAATATGTTGCAGTTCATACTCCGGCGTTTGGGGCTGGTTATCCCAACGTTTATCGGTATCACCCTACTGACCTTCACTTTTGTGCACATGATACCGGGCGATCCGGTGATGATCATGGCGGGTGAACGCGGTATTTCCGCTGAGCGACATGCACAACTGTTGGCCGAAATGGGGCTGGACAAGCCGCTTTGGGAGCAATACCTCCACTATATTGGCGGCGTGTTGCAAGGCGATCTGGGGATTTCCCTCAAGAGCCGCATCCCGGTCTGGGAAGAGTTCGTTCCTCGTTTTAAAGCGACGCTGGAACTGGGCGTTTGCGCGATGATTTTTGCCGTTATCGTCGGTATCCCGGTCGGTGTGCTGGCGGCGGTAAAACGCGGTTCAATTTTCGACCACACTTCTGTCGGGCTGGCGCTGACCGGCTATTCGATGCCCATTTTCTGGTGGGGCATGATGTTGATCATGCTGGTTTCCGTTCAGCTTGACCTGACGCCCGTCTCAGGGCGGATCAGCGATACGGTTTTTCTTGATGAAAGCATGCCGCTTACCGGGTTTATGATCATCGATACCCTGTTTTGGGGCGAACCGGGCGACTTTATTGACGCCATCGAACACATGATCCTGCCTGCCGTGGTGCTGGGGACGATCCCGTTGGCGGTGATTGTGCGCATGACGCGCTCCGCCATGCTGGAAGTGCTGGGAG
This sequence comes from Brenneria izbisi, assembly GCF_025840185.1. Classification (GTDB taxonomy): domain Bacteria; phylum Pseudomonadota; class Gammaproteobacteria; order Enterobacterales; family Enterobacteriaceae; genus Brenneria; species Brenneria izbisi. Next base: position 148,706 of record NZ_JAMPJU010000005.1, on the reverse strand, counting down.
AAGACTACATTCGTACCGCGCGCGCCAAAGGATTAAGCCGTCTACGCGTGATAGTGGTTCACGCGCTGCGTAATGCCATGTTGCCAGTGGTGACTGTAATTGGATTGCAGGTCGGCACCCTGCTGGCTGGCGCCATATTGACGGAAACTATCTTTTCCTGGCCGGGGCTGGGCCGCTGGCTGATCGACGCCTTGCAGCGTCGGGATTATCCGGTGGTGCAAGGGGGCGTGTTGCTGGTAGCGACCATGATCATTCTGGTGAACCTGCTGGTGGATGTGCTCTACGGCGTGGTTAATCCGCGCATCCGTCATAAGAAATAAGGGGAAGGCTGAGATGACACAAGTCACTGAACCTGTTGTAAATAGTGCGCCCAAGCCAATGACCCCGGTGCAGGAGTTCTGGCACTATTTCAAACGTAACAAAGGGGCGGTGGTCGGCATGGTTTATGTCGCGCTGATGCTGATTATCGCCGTAGGCGCCAATGTACTGGCGCCGCACGCGCCCGCCGAGCAGTTCCGCGATGCCTTGCTGCATCCCCCGGTCTGGCAGGAAGGCGGAAGCTGGCGGTTTATTCTGGGTACGGATGATGTCGGGCGTGATGTCTTGTCCCGTCTGATGTACGGCGCGCGCCTGTCGCTGCTGGTGGGCTGTCTGGTGGTGTCGTTATCGCTGGTGCTGGGGGTGATTTTCGGTCTGCTGGCCGGCTATTTCGGCGGCGTGATTGATGCCATCATCATGCGTATCGTCGATATCATGCTGGCGTTGCCAAGCCTGCTGTTGGCGCTGGTGCTGGTTGCCGTATTCGGACCGTCGATTGTGAATGCATCGCTGGCGCTGACTTTTGTGGCCTTGCCGCACTATGTCCGTCTGACGCGCGCCGCGGTGCTGGTGGAGGTCAACCGCGATTATGTTACGGCTTCGCGCGTGGCGGGCGCCGGGGCGATCCGGCAGATGTTCGTCAACATTCTTCCCAATTGCCTGGCGCCTTTGATTGTCCAGGCGTCGCTTGGTTTTTCCAACGCCATTCTTGATATGGCTGCTTTGGGTTTCCTCGGTATGGGCGCACAGCCGCCAACGCCAGAGTGGGGCACCATGCTGTCCGACGTTTTGCAGTTTGCGCAAAGCGCCTGGTGGGTGGTGACATTTCCCGGCCTGGCGATTTTGCTGACGGTGTTGGCGTTTAACCTGATGGGGGACGGCTTGCGTGATGCTCTCGACCCCAAACTCAAGCAGTAACAGAGGTAGAGAGATGGCGTTACTCAACGTAGATAAACTGTCGGTTCACTTTGGTGACGAAGATCTGCCGTTCCGTGCGGTCGATCGTATCAGTTATCAGGTGGAAGAAGGACAGGTGGTCGGTATTGTCGGGGAATCCGGTTCCGGTAAATCGGTCAGTTCGCTGGCGATTATGGGACTGATCGATTACCCCGGCAAAGTGATTGCCGACAAGTTGGAATTTAATCAGCGCGATTTAAAACGAATTTCCGAGAAAGAGCGGCGTCAACTGGTCGGTTCTGAAGTAGCAATGATTTTTCAGGATCCGATGACCAGCCTGAACCCTTGTTACACCGTCGGTTTCCAGATTATGGAAGCCATTAAGGTGCATCAGGGCGGCAACCGAAAAACCCGTCGTCAGCGCGCCATCGACCTGCTGACATTGGTCGGTATCCCCGATCCAGCCTCGCGTCTGGATGTCTATCCGCATCAGCTTTCCGGCGGCATGAGCCAGCGCGTGATGATTGCTATGGCGATCGCCTGCCGGCCAAAACTGCTGATCGCCGATGAGCCGACCACCGCGCTGGACGTCACCATTCAGGCGCAGATCATTGAGTTGTTGCTGGAACTGCAACAGCGCGAAAATATGGCGCTGATCCTGATTACGCACGATCTGGCGCTGGTGGCGGAAGCGGCGCACCACATCATTGTGATGTATGCCGGTCAGGTGGTGGAATCCGGCAAAGCGGCGGATATCTTCCGCGCGCCGCGCCACCCGTATACTCAGGCGCTGCTGCGCGCGTTGCCGGAATTCGCGGCGGATAAATCGCGTCTGGCGTCATTGCCGGGCGTGGTGCCGGGTAAATATGACCGTCCGAACGGTTGTCTGTTGAATCCGCGCTGTCCCTACGCCCATGACCGTTGCCGTCAGGAAGAGCCTGAATTGCGGGATATTCCTGGCCGTCAGGTGAAATGTCATACACCGCTGGATGATGCAGGGAGGCCAACTCTATGAGCGAACTGAACGTGACATCGCAGCCGCATTTACTGCATGCGATTGATTTAAAAAAACATTATCCAGTGAAAAAAGGGCTATTCGCGCCGGAGCGTATGGTCAAGGCGCTGGATGGCGTGTCATTCACGCTGGAACGCGGCAAAACGCTGGCGGTGGTGGGCGAATCCGGTTGCGGCAAGTCCACGCTGGGACGTTTGCTGACCATGATCGAAATCCCTTCCGGCGGGGAGCTTTACTATCAGGGACAGGATCTGCTCAAGCCGGATCAAACGGCGGAAAAGTTGCGCCGCCAGAAGATCCAGATCGTGTTTCAGAATCCTTACGGATCGCTCAATCCGCGCAAGAAGGTCGGCCAGATCCTGGAAGAGCCGCTACTGATCAATACCCAATTGTCAAAAGCCGAACGCCGTGAAAAGGCGCTGGCGATGATGGCGAAGGTTGGGTTGAAAACCGAGCATTACGACCGTTATCCGCACATGTTTTCCGGCGGTCAGCGGCAGCGTATCGCCATTGCCCGCGGGTTGATGCTGGACCCGGATGTGGTGATTGCCGATGAACCGGTTTCCGCGTTGGATGTATCGGTACGCGCTCAGGTTTTAAACCTGATGATGGATTTACAGCAGGATATGGGGCTGTCCTACGTGTTCATCTCTCATGATCTGTCGGTGGTGGAGCATATCGCCGATGAAGTGATGGTGATGTATCTGGGGCGTTGTGTCGAGCAGGGCAGTAAAGACGCGATCTTCAATAACCCACGTCACCCGTATACGCAGGCGCTGCTGTCGGCCACCCCACGGTTGAACCCGGATTTACGCCGCGAGCGCATCAAGCTGACTGGTGAATTGCCCAGCCCGCTGAATCCACCGCCGGGCTGTGCGTTTAACGCCCGCTGCCCGCGCTGTTTCAGCACCTGCACGCAGTTCCAGCCGCAGTTGAAACGTTACGGCGAACAAAAAGTCGCGTGTTTTGCGGTCGATCAGGATGAACAAGACGCCTCATCCGTTCATGCCAACTGATAGGTTGTCTCTGACCCACGCTTTCTCAATGGGGCGTGGGTTTTCTGTTTTTGTTTTCAACGTGCCGCCACGCTAGTCACGATCAATCGCGAATGGTGACCATGCCTGACGCACCGGCATAACCTCTATCCGGTTGATATTCATATGATCGGGCAGCGTCGCCACGGTATAGATTTGCGCGGCGATGTCTTCGGCGGTCAGTGGGGTGGTGCCGCGGTACAGGTTATCGGATGCGGCTTGATCGCCTTTGGTTCTCACCAGCGTAAATTCGGTTTCGGCGATGCCGGGCGCCAGATCGGTGACCCTTACGCCGGTTCCTTGCAGGTCACAGCGCAGGTTATAGCTGAACTGTTTGACGAACGCTTTTGAGGCGCCGTAGACATGGCTGCCCGGATACGGCCACTGTCCGGCGATTGAACCGATATTGATGATGCTGGCGCCTTTGCCGGTGGCGATCAGCGTCGGTAATAAGGCATGGGTAACATTCACCAGTCCGGTGATATTGGTGTCGATCATGGTGTGCCAGTCGGCTAATTCAACCTGTTGAGCCGGCTGGGGGGATAACGCGAGTCCGGCATTGTTCACCAGCGTTTTGACCGCCCTGAATGCTTCAGGCAGGGTTGCCACCATGTCCCGCACGGCCTGCGCGTCACGCACGTCCAATACGGAATAGTGAACGGGGACATGCGCCGAAAGCTCATCCGACAGCGCTTTCAATCGCGCGTCACGCCGACCAGAGAGGATCAGCGACCAGCCATTGGCGGCAAAGTGCCGTGCCGCCGCGTGGCCGAAACCGGACGTCGCCCCGGTGATAAATACAATATTCCCCATGAAAACATCCTCTTTTGAGCGTGATAAACGGTTTCCAACTTTACGAAGGGATATTTGTCCGCGACAGGGCCAGTTGCGCGTAATGGACGGGACAAAGCAGGCGCTGGCGCAACTGGCACATGGTTATTCGCCATCTGGCTCTATCCCCGTTGTCTTTTTTGTCTCTAGTCTGATTTTCACTACATTGATAAGGGTATGTATGGCGTCACTCTGCATTTGTCGGCTGTTGCAGCCCCAGTGTGCGCGATATGCCGATGAAACGCTGAGGATGGAAAGATGGCATCGAAGAATGAAGCTGAATTGTCTAATGATTATGTCCGTCAGTTGGACAGACAGTATGTTTTTCACTCCTGGTCGACCCAGGGCGCATTGAATCCGTTGGTGGTTGCCGGTGGAGAAGGATGTCGGCTTTGGGATTATGACGGGAAATCCTGGCTGGATTTCAGCAGCCAGTTGGTTAACACCAATATCGGTTTTCGTCACCCGAAAGTGGTTGCGGCGATCAAGGCGCAGGCGGATTTACTGGCGACCATTGCGCCGGCAACCGCTAATCTGGCACGCGGCGAGGCGGCCAAACGTATCGTGGCGCGTGCGCCCGAAAAATTCAACAAGGTGTTTTTCACCAATGCGGGCGCGGATGCCAATGAAAATGCCATCCGCATGGCGCGGCTGTTTACCGGCAAAGCGAAGATCCTGTCCGGCTACCGCTCCTACCACGGGAATACCGGCAGTGCGATCGGCGCCACCGGCGACTGGCGGCGGTTGCCCAATGAATATTCCCGCGGTCATCTGCATTTCTTCACCCCTTATCTGTACCGCAGCGAGTTTCTGGCAACCACTGAGGCCGAAGAGTGTCGGGCGGCATTACACCATCTGCGTCGCATCATCGAGTGCGAGGGGCCGAATACCATTGCCGCGATCCTGCTGGAAACCATTCCGGGCACGGCTGGTATCCTGGTGCCGCCGACAGGCTATCTGGCTGGCGTGCAGGCGTTGGCTAACGAGTTTGGCATTATGTTGATTATGGATGAAGTCATGGCCGGTTTTGGTCGCACCGGTTCCTGGTTCGCTTTTGAACATTATGGCGTTGAACCGGATCTCATCACGTTCGCCAAAGGAGTGAACTCAGGCTATGTGCCGGCAGGCGGCGTCCTGATTTCCGAACCTATCGCCCATTACTTCGATACGCACATGTTCCCCGGCGGTCTGACCTATTCCGGGCATCCTCTGGCGATGGCCGCCATCGTCGCGACGCTGGATGCGATGGAAGAGGAAAAAATCGTCGACAATGCCGCCCGGATTGGCAATGGCGTTGTGGCGGATGGCTTACAGAAGATGGGGGAAAAATATCGGATTGTCGGCGATGTGCGTGGTCTTGGCGTGTTCCATGCGCTGGAACTGGTTGCCGACCCGGTGAATAAAACCCCGCTGCCCGCGTCGGTGATGGGAGAAATAAAAACCCAGTTGCTGGCGAAAGGATTGCTGGGCTTTATCGCGGAAAACCGCCTGCATGTGGTTCCGCCTTGTATCGTGACCGCGGATGAAGCGCATCAAGGGCTGGCGATCATTGATGATGTGTTGAGTGAGATTAACGGCAGATTTGTCTAATCTCGTCGGCTGTGCTCCCGGTGGTTTTGTGTCCGGGAGGGGTGTCGACCGCGGTATTTTCTACCCGATTTATCCGCAAGACGGGGCAAGAGGCGATTTTTCCTCTGGCGCAAAAGCCCCGTCCGTCAATCGTCGGCAGGTCAAGGCATCGCGCCGATTGAACGCGCCTTGTCGGGGGGCAATATAGCGATACCGTGATCCTCACGCCTCAAATCTCACCCAACCTGCATCCGAGGCAAAACGCGCCCGGTAAAATCCAAATATACGTTTTTTGTATACATATTGCTCCAAATGGAGGCAATTGCGCGGCGATTTGCACCAAATGTGCTGATACGTGCCGCAATGTCGGAGTGAAAGCCCGTGCTATTCGTAAGGTCGGGCGAAATAGAAACGTTGGCATGGAAATGGCATCAGTCAGTTCAGAAACCTAACCAGATAGTCAGAAATAAAATAGTCGGAAACCAAATAGTCAGAAACCGCCATCAGGGGAGACCGGTATGAGCCAACTCATATATGCAGATGAGCCTTCTCTCATCACGACGACAGTAGCCCCGGCAACCGCCAGACCAGCAATCGTTGTACGTGACGCCAATGTTATCTATCCCGCCGCCGATCAGCCGGTACACGCGCTGAAAGATGTGAATCTGACTATCCGTCAGGGAGAGTTCGTGTCTTTTATCGGTCCGTCCGGCTGTGGCAAAACGACATTGCTGCGAGTGATTGCCGATCTGGAATCAATTACCTCAGGCGAGGTTTGGGTCAATGACATGACGCCATCGCAAGCCCGTCAGGAACGCGCTTACGGCTATGTGTTTCAGGCGCCGGTGTTGCTACCGTGGCGTACCGTGCTGGCTAACGTCATGCTGCCGTTACAGATCCAGGGCATGATGCCTGCCCGCATTGAAGAGATTGCCCGCGAGCAGCTATCACGCGTCGGGCTGAGCGGCTTTGAGAAAAAGTATCCGTGGCAACTGTCGGGCGGTATGCAGCAACGGGCCTCCATCGCCAGGGCGCTGGGTTTCGAACCGAAAATTCTGATGATGGACGAGCCTTTCGGCGCGCTGGACGAGTTGACCCGCGATAACCTGAATCAGCAATTGCAGCAACTTTGGTATCACGAGCAGCGCACGATGGTGTTTGTGACGCACTCCATTGCCGAAGCGGTTTATCTATCCACCCGCATCGTCATTATGTCGCCGCGCCCCGGTCGCATCATCAAGGTCATCGATTCGCCGTTACCGCGCCAGCGGGATTTATCCCTGCGTGACTCACCGGCGTTTATTCGTCTGGCGCAAGCTGTGCGTGAAGCGCTGATCGAGGGACACCATGAACAGTAATGCTTTACGTTACCGGGCCTTGCCCGTTGGCGTGGTGATCGCCATCGCGTTGGCGTGCTGGTATCTGCTGGCGATCGGGCTGAATGCGCAGGGCGCGATTGAGCGCACGCTGGCCCCAGCGGGTGACTGGAATTGGCGCGATCTGCTTCATTCCACGCTGAACATGACGCGTCCGGTACTGCCGACGCCGCACCAGATACTGACGGATATCTGGACTAGCCTGACCAAATGGCCGGTCACGTCTCCCCGTAATCTGCTATTGCACGCCTGGGTAACGGCCAGCGCCGCCTTGACGGGGTTTGCGATGGGGGTGGTGTTTGGTCTGCTGCTGGCGATTTTTATTGTGCACTCCCGCACACTGGACAAAGCCTTGTTGCCGTGGATTGTGGCGTCGCAAACGGTGCCGGTGCTGGCTATCGCGCCGATTGTACTGGTGATCCTGGGCAGCCTGGGGATTACCGGCTTGCTGCCGAAGGCCGCCATTGCCATGTACCTCTGTTTCTTTCCGGTGACGATTGCTACCGTACAAGGATTGCGTTCGCCGCAGAAACTGGAAATGGAGTTGGTGCATACCTACGCCGCCAGCCGTATTGATACTTTCTGGATGGTGAGGCTGCCGTCCGCGTTGCCTTATTTATTTCCAGCATTTCGGGTGGCGATTGCCAGCGGACTGGTTGGCACGATGGTGGCGGAACTGCCGACAGGCGCGCAGGCGGGATTGGGCGCGCGACTACTGACCGGATCTTACTACGGCAACACCATTCAGATCTGGTCTGCTCTGGTGATGGCGTCGGTGCTGGGGCTGCTCCTGACCGCGTTGGTCAGCCTGACGGAATATGTCGTAATGAAACGCCGTAAAGGGGGGCAGTGATGCGTAAATTCGTTCCCGGCGGTATTGGCCTGGTCGCGGCATTGCTCACCTCGTTGCTGGGGCTGGGTCAGGCGCTGCCCGATATATTCACCGGCGCTGACAACGCGGTGACGGCGATTTTACTGTTGCTGCTGTGTACGACGCTGGTGGCGATGTTGCCGTTATTGTCAGCGTGGTATCTGACCTTGCTGATGATCCTGATTGCGACGGCGGCCGGGCTGCTACTGCTTCCTGACGTGATGGCGCGGATCGATGCGTCGTACTGGTTGGCTATTTTGGCTTTGGGGCTATTGGCGTGCCATAGCGTACAGCGTCTGGCGACGTTCAACAGCCGTAAATTGCCTGCCGGCGTGGTGGCGACCCTGTTTGGCGTATGGGTGATCTATTTCTGGCAATTGCTGGTGACGGCCTTTGCCGTCCCTCAGGTGCTGCTGCCCGCGCCGTGGGATATCGTTCAGGCGCTGTACGAAAACCGGGGGCCGTTGGGCGGCGATTTTGTGCAAACGGTACTGAAGTCGGTGCTGGTGGGCTATCTGCTGGGCAGCGGTATGGGCATTGCGGTGGGGATTCTGATTGACCGGCTGCCTTTCCTGCAACGCGGGCTGCTGCCGCTGGCTAACCTGACGAGCACCATTCCGCTGGTGGGCGTCGCGCCGATTGCGGTGATGTGGTTTGGTTTCGACTGGCCTTCCAAAGCGGCGGTGATTGTGCTGGTGACGTTTTTCCCCGCTCTGGTCAGTACGTTGGCGGGCTTGCAGGCCAGCGGCAAGCTGGAACGTGAACTGATGTATTGCTATGCGGCCACGCCGCGCAAAACGCTGTGGGTATTGCGACTCCCGGCAGCGCTGCCGTTTATTTTCAATGCATTGAAAGTTAATTCCACGTTGGCGCTTATCAGCGCTATCGTCGCCGAGTTTTTTGGCTCTCCAACCTCCGGGCTGGGCTTTCGTATTTCGACGGAAGCGGCGCGTATGCATATGTCCACGGTATGGGCGGCGATCGTGGTGGCCTCCGTGGTTGGATCGGTGTTTTATGCGCTGCTGGTGCGATTGGAGAAAAAAGTGAATTTCTGGCACCCCTCGGTACGCGGGGAGTCGTAGTCCGTTTGTCGTTGTGTGTTCCACTTTACCTTGAGGATACTCAGATGAAAGATCGTTCCGCGTTCCGCAAATGCCTTATCGTGGCCGCCACAACGCTGGCGTTTTCCTTTACCAGCGGCGCCTGGGCCGCCGAGAAAATCACCTTGCAACTGAAATGGTTGCCTCAGGCGCAGTTTGCGGGCTATTACGTCGCGCAGGCCAAGGGCTACTACAAGGATGCCGGGCTGGATGTGACCATCAGGCCCGGCGGCACCGACATTTCGCCGGTGCAGGTGATCGCCGGGAAATCGGCGGATGTGATCGTCAACTGGATGCCGGATGCGTTGGCGGCGCGGGAATCCGGGGTGCCGCTGGTGAATATCGCCCAGATATTCGACCGTTCCGGCATGATGCTGACCTGCCGTAAATCCACCGGCATTAAAACGCCGGCGGATTTTAAAGGAAAAACGCTGGGCGTCTGGTTTGGCGGGAACGAGTATCCCTTCTTCAACTGGATGCATAAACTGGGCTACAAGCCGGATACGGATATCAAAGTACTGAAGCAGGGTTTTAACGTGGATCCGCTATTACAGAATCAGGCGGCCTGTATTTCGACCATGAACTACAACGAGTACTGGCAGTTGATCGACGCGGGTATGAAACAGGACGAACTGATTTCCTTCCCCTATGAGGATCAGGGCGTATCGACGCTGGAAGATGGTTTGTATGTGCTGGAATCAAGCCTGAATGATCCGGCATTTGTGGCGAAAATGGCGAAGTTCCTGCAAGCGACCTATAAAGGCTGGAATGAGGCGGTAAAAAATCCAGCCGAGGCCGCCGAGATTGTGGTGAATGAAGATATGTCCGGCTCTGCCACGCAGGAAGTCCAACAACGGCAGATGGAAAATGTCGCCAGGCTGATAACCAACGCCAACACGCCGAAAATCGGTTACCTCGATCCTGCGGCTTACCGTCGCACCGTGGGGGTATTGCTGAACGGCGGCGACGCATCGGTAATCAAAAAAGATCCCGGCGACAGCGCCATGACCCATGTCGTCTGGGAAGCGGCGGCGAAATAATCACGTACAGACGAGGCCCGTAACTTTGGGGGTTACGGGCTTTCTGCGGATTTGTTGCATCCGACCACTGCATAAGGTTTACCTGTCTCAATATTTCTCTATTCTTTTCTTCAGTCCTATGTGATGCAATAAGATCATATTGAAATAAGGAACGATGACAGCCTCCAAGAGAGAATGATGGTCACTTCGTCTCGTGTCCGTTATTGCTGGGTAAGATCAAAACGGATATATCCATAGTCAAAGGAGAATGACGATGCCGGGTGCCGCCCGTCTTAACGATATCGGAAGTGGTCATGACTGCTTCCCGGAAACCCCGATCATTGAAGGCAGCCCTGATGTCAGCATCAACGGTCAGCCCGCCGCCCGTAAAGGAGACACCGTTCAGTTTCACGGTTGTCCTTGTCCTGATAAACCACACGGCATGCACTCGCGCGTTATTGCTGAAGGCTCGTCGACCGTCTCTATCAATGGCAAACCCGCAGCCCGCATTGGTGATGGGATTAGTTGCGGCGGCGTGATTATCTCCGGCAGCGGCAACGTCATTATTGGTGATACGCCCTATAAATCTCCGGTTCAGGAATGCGCTAAACAGGCGGTGTTGAATCGTTCTCCGCTGTTGGCGTTAACACCGATGCTGGCAATGGAACCCGTGTTTGCAAAATCTTGTTTACGTCGCGCAGGCTGTACGGACGCGGGAACGGAAGAAGAGCCGCAGACCAATATTGGGGAAATGAGCGTGTATGTCGCTAAGCCTGTTGGTCATGCCGCCCCATCATCAGAAAAACCGGGTGAAGTGAAGCAATATGCGCAGGCGGCAAAAAAGAAAAATACGTCTCCGGTGCAGGCCAAAACCGATGCCTTTGTTTTCTCTAAATCATTTACCGGAGCATCATCCAACACGGTTGAGCGCCCAGCGTTGCCACCCATGGAGCCGTGGTATAAGACGATATTCGACCTATTGGTAGGTAAAGCCGATGCCGCGATGTTGCCGCCGCCTCAACAACTGGTAATGGTTAGCGCGGCAGCGCAAGCAGGTTCGGCAATCGCAGCAGGTGGCGCTGTAGCGCAGGCTAATCAGAATGCGGCTAAAGCACTAACACATCAGATGAAACATCTTTCAGGACCGTCAGTCTGGCAAGGCCAGTTGCAGATGGCGCCAGGTTTTTTGCTGATGGGAGCGTTGATTCAGCAGTATCTGAAAGGTGAAAAAGAAGACTTACTGACATCTGAAAGATTGCTGGACGTTGCTAAAAAACAGGGAACGGTGCCGAGTCGTGTTCGTTATCAATGGGTAGAAGATGAGGAAACGGGCAAGCTGAAAGTCGTAGGCTATCACACCAGTATGGAGAGCGGGCGTGATCAAGTACGTGTCAGGCTGTTGAAATATGACGTCCCCCATAACCGTTATGAGTTCTGGGAAGAGGGCGCAACAGGACCAACCCTCTTATGGACACCGGATAATCCGGGGATGGAATTGCCAACGGATACGGCGCACGATGAGCAGCCTGTTATCCCGTCAGCAATACCCGGATTTGAAATTCCAGAGAGGGGTGATGCCAGTATCCTTGCAACACCTATCCCGGACGAGAAGGATTTTCGGGATTATATTCTGGTATTCCCGGAGAATGCGTTTCCGCCGATTTATATTTATTTGAGCAAGCTGCCAGTAAACTTGTTGGATGTGGATTTGTACAAAAATTTTAAAGGACGTTCGCGGCAAGGAAAGTATGAAGCTGATCACATGCCATCAAGAAGTGCAGTTGAAGCATTTTTGGTAAATGAGTATCCGGGTCTTGATCAAAAATTGATTAGTAAATTGACAGATCTGGTTGCTGCTATAGTTATTCCCAAAGAAATCCATCAGAAAATTAGTCAAACTTACGGTAAACGTAATACCCCAGATCGAATAGCTAAAGACGCTAAGAACCTGAGAGAAGCATTGGATCTGAACTTTGATGCGATAAAGCCAGCCCTTAAAGAGTATGGTGTTACCGAGGAACAGCTTGAGGCCGCAAGGACGAAGATGCACAAACTGAATACTGAGCAAGGATTGTACAAATGACCGTGAATGTTGAAGCTTTGATACGCAGCTTAGGAAAAAGTTATAAAGAACTGATAGATGATGGCGTGATTACATACAAAAATGATCCTAAAGGAACATCAGGTTCACCTACTATCAGTCTTGATATGGCTAAAGAAGGTGTTTATTTAGCCTTCGCTCGAGAAGGTCGAATATTAAAAGAAGTGACATTGAGCATTCAGCATGATGAAGTAAAAAATTGGTCATTTCCCAATGAGTTGCCTTCACCCTTGCGGAAAAGCATGTCACGCCAATGGGTACATGAAAACATTGGTGAACCAGAAAATAGTATTCCACCAAGAGTGATTATGAAGCAGGAAATTGGTTGGGTCGAAAGATTCACTGTTACAGGCTTTCATATTTCAATTACGATGCAAATACGCTATGACATGGATGAAATGGTAGCGGCAGTCACGTTTCGAGAGCGTTAACGCTGTTTCGACTGTTCTAATGTATCTGCAACTTGCCCAGCCTGGGCAATCAAACCGTCAGCCCTGGCGTATCCCCGCTTCATGCCGTAGCTTTGCGCGGGGATGGTCGCCTTACCGTTATCACACTTCTTCAATCACCATGACGCACTGTCCGGCGCTGACCGGCGAGCCCGGTTGCGCCCTCACTTCGCGTACCACGCCCGCACAAGGGGAGGCGAGCGGGATCTCCATCTTCATCGACTCCAGCACCACCAGCGTGTCGCCGGGGACGACGCGGGAACCGACATCGACCGCCACCTGCCATAAATTACCGGCAATCGGGCTTTCGATGCCATGTTGACCGGGTTGCAAGGGGAGGCTTGCCTGAGCTTGCGTGGGCGCGTCCTCGTGGTCGACCGGGATCTGATCGGCATCGGCCCAGCGCAGCCGTTCGGCATTAAACGCCGCGCGTTGCTGGCGGCGGAAGGCGGCGATACTGTCGGCCTCATGCGCAAGAAATGCCTGATAATCGGTCAGCGCCAGTTCACAGTGTTCGATGCGCAGCGGATAACGTCCTAGCGGGAAATCCCGGCGGATTTGCAACAACTCATCGGCGCAAACCGGGTAGAAGCGGATCTGGTCGAAGAAGCGCAGCAACCAAGGCTTGCCGTCAAACGCGGACACTTCCCGGTAACGGTTCCACATTTGCAGGGTGCGGCCAACAAACTGATATCCGCCCGGCCCTTCCATGCCATACACGCACAGATAGGCGCCGCCAATGCCCACTGAATTTTCCGCCGTCCAGGTTCGTGCCGGGTTGTATTTGGTGGTGACCAGACGATGGCGCGGGTCCAACGGGGTGGCGACGGGCGCGCCCAGATACACATCGCCCAGCCCCATCACCAGATAGCTGGCGGCAAACACCCGATGCCGGACGTCATCCAGATCCGTCAGGTCATTGATACGGCGGATAAACTCCAGATTGCTGGGACACCACGGCGCATCTTTGCGCACAGTGGTCATGTATTTCTGGATCGCCAACTGGCAGGCCGGGTCATCCCAGGAGAGCGGCAGATAAACAATGCGCGACGGCACGCGCAAATCCTGCTTTTCACCGACCTTACGCCATGCGTCAGCCACCCGGCGCAGCAATTGCGCCAGCGGCAGCGTTTCCGGTTGGTAGTGAATTTGCAGCGAACGTATCCCCGGCGTGATATCGATAATGCCGTCAATATCATCAGTCTGAAGCATTTGCATCAGCACATGAGCACGCAGGCGCAGCGTCAGATCGAGTTCTGGTTCACCCAGTTCCAGCAACAGATAAGTGTCGCCGCTGAGACGGGCCACCAGTCGCTGGTTGCCCAGTCCATCGTCAAAGACCACTGGCGATTGGCGCGTCTGGGGATGCCAGTCCGGGCAAACGGCGCGCAATTCGCGATATTCGGTTTTTTGCGCCATCGCCAGTTGCCGTGCGGTGGCGATGCTGACCGGCGTAAAGCGTACCTTGTCGCCCGCCTTAAGTTGGCCGAGTTGCCACAAATCCGCTTCGATGACGGTGACCGGACAGACGAATCCTCCCAGACTTGGCCCGTCCGGGCCGAGGATCACCGGCATATCCCCGGTGAAGTCAACGGCGCCGATGGCATACGGGTTGTCATGAATATTGGAAGGATGCAATCCCGCCTCGCCGCCGCTGGCCCGCGTCCATGCCGGTTTCGGACCAATCAGGCGCACTCCGGTGCGGCTGGAGTTGAAGTGGACTTCCCACTCGGCGGCAAAAAACGTGTCAATATAATCTGGGGTGAAGTATTCAGGCGCGCCGTGCGGACCATAAATTACCCGCATCTCACGCACGGCGGGGAGCGAGGCGATCAAACCGGCAGGCAATTGCGCGCCGCTGGCGTGGTTCTGCAACGCAGGCAGATGCAGCACGTCGCCCGCGCGCAGCGCACGACCAGCATGACCGCCGAACTGTCCCAGCGTGAAGGTGCTTTTACTGCCGAGATAATCCGGCGCCTGAATACCGCCCCGTAAACACAGATAGCTGCGGGCGCCTGCGCCCGTCAGGGCGCCCAGGCGCAAGGTGGCGCCCGCCGGGATCGGGAACGCGGTGTTCATCGCTTGCGGTTGGCCGTCCAATAGCACGGGCAGTTCGGCCCCGGTCACCGCGGCGACGGCATTGGTATTGAAACGCAAAGTGGGGCCGCTGATGGTCACTTCCAGCGCCGCCTTGCCGTCGTCGTTACCCAGCAGGCGGTTGCCGAGACAGAGCGCTCGGCTATCCATCGGCCCGGAGGGTGGCACCCCGACCGCCCAGTAACCGAGGCGACCGGGATAATCCTGTATCGTGGTTTGCGTGCCCGCGGTCATGACTTCGAACGTATTGGCCTGATAAACCAGCGTTTCCAGACAGCGCGTCCAGGGCAAGCCGCTGGCAAACGGCGTGTCGGCGATGATTTGACGCAGATAATCGCGGTTGGTTTCCACCCCGTACAACACGGTATCGGCCAGCGCATGATCGAGCGTGCTCAGGGCGTTTTGGCGACAAGGCGCCCAGGCGATCAGTTTGGCGATCATCGGGTCGAAATAAGGGGGAATTTCGCTGCCCGCCTCGACCCAGGTATCGATGCGTAGTGCGTTATCCGTGGCGGGAGGGAAACTCACCGCCGTTAGCAACCCCGGACTGGGTTGAAATTGGCGTCCCGGATCTTCGGCGTACAGGCGCGCCTGGATCGCATGGCCCCGCGGCGATAAATCCTGCGCCAGCACCGCCAGCGGCGGCAATTCGCCCGCGGCCAGCTCCAGCATCCAGCGCACCAGATCCACGCCCCACACCTGTTCCGTCACGCCGTGCTCAACCTGTAAACGAGTATTGACCTCAAGGAAATAAAAACGCGCCGCCTGACTATCGTAGACAAATTCAACAGTGCCCGCACTGCGGTAATTGACCGCTTTAGCCAGCGTAACCGCCGCATCGCACAGCGCCTGATCCATCCCCGGCGGCAGGTTGGGCGCCGGCGTTTCTTCCAGCACTTTCTGGTTACGCCGCTGCACGGAGCAGTCACGCACTCCCAGAGCCAGCACCTCGCCGTGGCCGTCGCCAAAGATCTGTACCTCCAGATGACGTGCGCGCTCAATGTATTTTTCGACGAACACCCCGGCATCGCTGAAATTGTTCTGTCCCAAACGGCGAACGATCTCGAAAGCCTCCGCCAACTCGTCAGCGGACCAACACACGCGCATGCCGATGCCGCCGCCGCCCGCGGTACTTTTCAGCATCACCGGATAGCCGATGCGATTTGCCGCCGTCAATGCGGCGTCCACATCTTCCAGCAATGCCGAACCTGCCAGCATCGGGATGTGGCGCGCTTTCGCCAGCGCGCGTGCGGTGTGTTTAAGCCCGAATACTCGTAGTTGTTGCGGCGTGGGGCCGATAAAGGCGATACCGGCGGCTTCACAGGCTTCGGCGAACGCGGCGTTTTCCGACAGAAAACCGTAGCCGGGGTGAATGGCGTTGGCCCCGGTCTCTGCGGCGATGGCGAGGATCTTATCCACCATCAGGTAGGTTTGCGCCGCGCCGCCGTCTCCCAGACTGACCGCGATGTCGGCCTGCTGCACATGCAGGCTGGCGATATCGGCTTCTGAATAGACCGCTATCCCCTGAACATTGAGATCGTGCAGGGTGCGTAAAATACGACAGGCAATCGCGCCGCGATTGGCAATCAGGACGTTTTCAAACATGTGAAGCGCTCTCGGAGATGAGCAGGTCGTCCTGCTCTGGCTATGCTGCGCCACGGTCGTCCATGGCGGGGGATCGCCTATCCGCGACCCGTTGCGTTAGCAATCGACGTTATCCGACAGTGAGACGGAGCGCCGCGGCGTTATGACCATATCAACACTTCCGCAGGCGTCGGGTTCCAGCCGTTGCACGGGTTATTGAGTTGGGGGCAATTGGAAATCAGCACGATGACGTCCGTCTCCGCCCGCAGTTCCACATACTTTCCCGGCGCCGAGATGCCGTCTTCAAATGTCAGACCGCCATCGGGGGTGACCGGCACATTCATGAAAAAATTGATGTTGGCGCCGATATCTTTTTTGTCCAGACGGCCATCATGCAGGCAGGCGCACAGGAAGTTATCGCGGCAACTGTGCATATAGCGCGTGTCCCGCGCATAACGCACGGTGTTGCTCTCCTGGGCGCAGGCGCCGCCAAGCGTATCGTGGCGACCGCAGGTGTCGGCGACAATGGTCAGCAACGGATTGCCGAGATTGGAATAGAGCACGCTGCCGGTGGTCAGGTAGACGTTGTTCTGGCGGCGCAGAGTACGCTGCGGATCGTAACGTTCGCGCGGGTTGGCGGTCGCGTAAAACAGCGTATCGACCGCCTGATTGCCTTCCAGATCGAGCAAGCGCAGCGTTTGTCCTTTTTTAACCTCAAACAGATAGGGTTCGCCCGCCGGGATCACATGACGGAACAGCGCCTGTTCAGGCTGATGGTGGCTGGTGGTTAGGTTCATTGCATTGTCCCTCAAAGATATTGGCGTTCGGTGTTATGAAACGCGCGGGCGTTTTCCGCACGGAAATGTCGGCAACGTTCGGCGACGCCGTCGTGATTGGGCTGGAACCAATTCAGTTGCACGGGTTTGGGGGCATAGCGCGGATTAGGATCCATCGGATGCTGTAGCGCGGTGAGGATCGCCAGCGTATCCATCGGCGCGTAGAGCTCGATGTAGTCTCCCGCTTTGGCATTACCCGGCTGAAAGTGGAAGCCGCCGGTTTCATCCACCGTCACCTTGCTGAACAGGTTGACGACCATCAGCAGATCTTGCAGGTTCAGGTTCCACTTACCCATCTCCACCAGCAGGTTATCCACACCGTTGCGGTGGAAAGCGTTGCGCTGTTCCTGATAACGTCCCTGACCGTATTTCTCCGCGACTTCGTCGGCGTTGAGCACACCGCCAAAACTGTCGTGCCAGCCGCAGGTATCGGCGGTGATGGCCGCCAGAACCCGGCCCATATCCGAATACAGACAGTGGCCCGCCGTCAGTTTGGCCGTGTGCTGGCCTTTCAGGGTATCGGGCAGATTGAGCCGCTCGCTGGGCTGCGCCGCGTTCAGCAACATCAGGCTGACATTGGCGTCGCCTTCAATATCCGTGATGCGCAGCAGTTGTCCGCGCCGCAGAACAAACGAGGTATGTCCGCCGCCAGGGACGAGTTCTTCATATAAAGCGGACTGTAAAAGTAATGGGTTGGTCATGGGTAAAATCCTTATTGATGAGCGGTCGCCGGGGCGATGTGCGGCGGCAACACGTCGAGCGCACGGCGTGCGGCGCGGCGATCGGCGTTCAGGGGAATGTCATAGGTCACGCGCGCGCCATAGGCGTTCGGCGCCTGAGGATCGAGGCGCACTTTGTCGAATACCAGCAGTCGGGTGCCGAGATTGAAGCCTTCCGACAGATCGTGGGTGACCATAAAGGCGGTCAGCCGGGTTTCCTGCCAGAGTTCCAGCAACAGTTGATGCATATCTTTGCGTATGCCGGGATCGAGCGCGCCGAACGGTTCGTCCAACAGCAGAATGCGCGGACACATAATGAACGCCTGCGCAATCGCCAGACGCTGTTGCATGCCGCCGGACAACTGACCGGGGTATTTGTCCAGCGCGTGGCCCAGTCCTACCCGCTGCAACATATGTGTTGCCTTTTCTCTGGCCTGCCGTTGGCGGCGTCCGAAGAAACGGCCCGTGAAGCGCGCATACCGCAACTCCGGGCCGATGACCACATTGTCCAGTACGCTGAGATGCGGGAAGACGGAATAACGCTGAAACACCACGCCCCGGCTGGCATCGGGCTCATCCGCCAGCGGTTTGCCTTCCAGCAGCAGGTTGCCCCGGCTCGGTTTTTCCTGCCCCAACAGCAAGCGCAAAAATGTCGACTTGCCGCAGCCGGATGCGCCGACCATGGTGCAAAATTCCCCTTCCTCAATGGACAGGTTCAATCGTTCCAGCACCACATGGTCGCCATATTCCTGCCAGATATTGTTGATTTGAATAAAACTCATGCTTTTTCCCCCGCCGACCAGGGAAAAAAGCAGCGATTGAGACGTCTCAATGCGTAATCCATCAACCAGGCCAGCAGCGTAATCCACACCACATAAGGCAGGATCACGTCCATCGCCATATAGCGGCGCACCAGAAAGATGCGATAGCCCAGCCCGGCGGTAGCGGAGATGGCTTCGGCGGAGATCAGGAACAGCCAGGCGGCACCCAGCATCAGACGCAGCGAAACCAGCAGCCGCGACAGTAGCTGGGGCAGTACCACCCTGAGCACCAGCGTCCAACTGTTCGCGCCCAGCGTTTGCGCCTTGATCAGCAGTTCGGGCGGAATTTCCCTGGCGCGTTGTTCGAGATCGCGCGCCAGCACCGGCGTGATGCCGATGACGATCAGCATCACTTTTGACAACTCATCCAGGCCGAAAACGATAAACAGGATCGGCAGGATCGCCAGCGGCGGGATCATCGACAACACGGTCATCAGCGGCGATAGCGAGGCTCTGAACAGCGGAAATACCCCGGCGGCAATGCCGAGGCACAACCCCGCCAGCGAGGAAATGCCCAGGCCAATCGCCAGCCGACTCAGGCTGGCGGCGGTATCAGCCCACAGCACATACTCGCCGCTGCGTTTGTCCGGGGTAAACGCGACACGTTCTACCGCCTCGATCATCTGTGCCGCGCTGGGCAACAGTTTGTCGGCGGGATTATCCGCCAGACGGCTGGTTGAACTGATGAAATAGACGGCGAGCAGCAGTAAAAACGGCAGCAGGGTAAGGAGCAGCCGCCCGCCGCGGCCCGGATGACGATTGATGAAACGCATGGTCATTCCCCGCGGTGATTAAAGCCGCCCGTTGGCGGCCATTTGCGCAAAAGTGGCGTCGAAGCGCAGCATCACGTTGTTTTTGTCGCCGATAATCACCTCGCCGGGAAAAGCCATTCCCACGGTATCCGCGCTACGCGCCCCTTCGCCGAGCAGCCCTTTTTCAAAAGAGAAATTCGCTACTCGTTGCATGGTTTTCGGCAAGTCGGCGCTGGTCATAAAGCGCACAGCGTCATCGGGAGAGTAGAACAGGTGGGTGGTTTTGATCTGCGCCTGATAGCTGGCCAGATCGGTGCCTGAAGCGTTCGCCATCGATTCCAGCGCGGCCTTATCGCCCGCTTTCATCATCGCCATCATCTCAAACCAGGCGCCGGTCAGCGCTTTGCCCAGCGCCGGATTATCCCTGAGCGTTTGGCTATTGACGACCATCAGATCGATAATTTCGCCGGGGATCTGGCTGGAACTGAACACTTCCGTGACGCCGGGCGTGGCTTTGATGGCGGAAAGCTGCGGGTTCCAGGCGCCCGCGGCCTGGACGCCGCGCGTATTGAACGCGGCGACGATATCGGCGTCAGAGGTATTCACCACGCGGATATCTTTCTCCGCTAGCCCGGTTTTTTCCAGCCCGCGCACCAGCAAATAGTGAGAAACGGACAGTTCAGGCAGGTTGACGCTGACGCCTTTCAGATCGGCGAGCGTTTTATTCTCGCCTTTCATGACGATGCCGTCGTTGCCATCGGAAAAGCTGCCTGCGAGCAACGCGGTGGTATCGACGCCCCCCGCCGCAGGCATGGTCAGCGCATCCATGTTGGTCATAGTGCAGCCATCGAACTGACCTGCGCTGTACTGATTGATCGACTCAACATAGTCGTTAAGCTGCGTGACCTCGATATCGATACCGTATTTTTTTGCCCACTTGTCGATAATGCCTTCACTGCTGGCATAGCCCCACGGCATCCAACCGGCATAAATCGTCCAGCAAACGTTAAAGCGCTTTTTGGTTTCAGCGTGGGTGGAAAAACTCAGTAGCGTGAGGAGGCAGACAGCCAGAAGGCCGGATAGTCCAGGTTTTCTCATCAGTGTATCTCCAGTCAGGTTTACGGGTGCAGGAGCAGCAAAATACCTATGGGGTTAGGTTTGCTGTCTCCCGGGCTTTTATCCCGCCGTGTAACCTCACTGGAGGTCGCTAGCTCTCGGACCAGTCGTTCACCCGCGGTGAACCGGAACCCTAGCCAGCTATTGTAGTGCGCTCAGACGCGTTAGTACTGTGCTGCCCTGTTTGTTAGTTTAAGCAAAATGTATACCAATCTATAAATAAAATAAAAACAATGGGTTAGTTTTTTTTGCCGCAGAAAAAACGACAAAAAGGGTGCGATAAAACCTGCGTATGCCCAAAAAGAGAGCATGCTCCCCGGCTCAGCGCGTGTCATCTATCGGCACCGCCCGGACTGATGGCGATGGGCAGTGGCTGCGCGACTTTTTTGTCGATTTTGGCGTATGTCTTGCACCGCATAATTCAGGTAGAGTGGTATGAATGGTTGGAAAGGAGTTGCAGATGCTAAAACAAACGCTGGCCGATGAAGCGGTAAAAGGCCGTATCCGGCTGGATAATGAAGCGATTATCCTGCTGGCGGCGGAGCGCGTGTTTGCCCGCTTTGGTTTTAAAGGCACCACGATGGCGCTGATTGCTGAAGAAGCCGCTTTGCCTAAACCGAACCTGCATTACTATTTTGGCAATAAGCAAAATCTTTATTTGCGCGTGTTGGACGGTATTCTGCATGACTGGCTGGCGCCATTGGAACATTTTCAGCCGCAGGCCGATCCCCGCACGGCGATTGCACAATATGTACGGGAAAAGATGACGTTAACCTTTGAACGTCCCCACGCTTCGAAGCTGTTTGCCAATGAATTGCTGCAAGGCGCGCCGATGGTGCATGACCTGCTGCGTACACAACTCCATGATCTGGTTGACAGTAAAGCGGCGGTCATTGATGGCTGGGTCGAACAGGGGCTGCTGGCGTCCCTGGACAGTAAACATCTGTTTTTCTCCATCTGGGCCATTACGCAGACTTACGCGGATTTTGATATTCAGATCGCCGCGGTGCTGGGCAACGAGGCTGATGAACCCTGGGCGCGCCAGCGTGCGATGAACCATGTGTTGACCAGCGTGTTCAGAATGTGCGGCCTTGAGGACGCATTGAACCCTTAATCGATTCTTCCCGCTTTGCCCCCGGTATTAAACGCGTGTTGCGCGCCCTTCCTGATTGATGCTCCCCTTGTTGGCGCAATCTTCGTCAATAGTGGAGTAGTTTGCACCGAAACGATCCATAAAATCCGTCATCGTGAAAAGTTATGACCAGATAACGCCTTGTTTTTGGGGTTATTGATCGTTTCTGAAGAAATGGCACATAAATCGCATGGTTGGATTGGAAAACTTAACCATTCGGTCAAGATTTTACGCAGGGTGTGGCGCCGCCGGCCTTTCCCTTCATCCGACGTTAGCGGGAGAATCACCATGAGCCATCGACAGCAAAACCGTATCGGCAGATTATGGCGCGAGTTACCGATGCGCTGCCCTCGTGACCTTGATTGTATCCAGCCACAGGAGTACGCCGCATGAAAACTTTATTGCCAGTCGGCCTTGATGCGCCGGGTATTCAGGCTGGCCGACTCAGTGACGCGGAATATGCCGATAACTTTAGCGATAGCGCCGCGCCGCTCAGCAAAATTCAGGCCGTGATCGAATCCGAGCGTTGCTATTACTGCTATGACGCCCCCTGTACCCATTCCTGTCCGGCGGACATTGACGTGCCGAGCTTTATTCATCGCATCGCGCAGGACAATGTTCGCGGCGCGGCTCAGGC
The DNA here is from genome assembly GCF_025840185.1 of Brenneria izbisi. Classification (GTDB taxonomy): domain Bacteria; phylum Pseudomonadota; class Gammaproteobacteria; order Enterobacterales; family Enterobacteriaceae; genus Brenneria; species Brenneria izbisi. The sequence continues at coordinate 126,432 of NZ_JAMPJU010000005.1, read as the reverse complement.
CATTCTGAGCGAGAACGTGCTGGGCGGTATGTGCGCGCGAGTGTGTCCGACCGAAACTTTGTGCGAGCAAGCCTGCGTGCGCAATCAGCAGGATGGCAAGCCGGTGCAAATCGGTCTGTTGCAGCGTTATGCCACCGACGCCTATCTCTCCAACCCCGGTCAACCCTTGTTCAACCGCGCCACGCCAACTGGTAAAAAAGTGGCGGTGGTCGGGGCGGGACCGGCGGGACTGACCGTTGCGCACCGCCTGGCGCAGAGCGGGCATCACGTGGTGGTGTTCGATGCCAATGATAAACCCGGCGGGTTGAATGAGTATGGTCTGGCAACCTACAAGACTACCGACGATTTCGCCCAGCGTGAAATCGCCTGGTTATTGTCGATCGGCGGCATTGAGTTGCGTCTTAACCATCGTCTGGGACAGAACATCACGCTGGAGGCGCTGCGTCAGGATTATGACGCGGTATTTCTCGGCATGGGGCTGGGCGGCGTGAATGCGCTTGGCGTGGAAGAAACGCCGCTGGAGGGCGTGCGCGAAGCGGTGGATTTTATCGCTCAGTTGCGTCAGGCCGCGCATCCCGGCGCGGTCGCCATCGGGCGTAACGTGGTGGTCATCGGCGGCGGCATGACCGCCGTGGACGCCGCGGTGCAGGCGAAAAAGCTGGGTGCGCGCGAGGTCACGATGGTCTATCGCCGTGGCGAACAGGACATGAAAGCCTCGCCATACGAGCAGGCATGGGCGAAAACCAACGGCGTCGCTATCCGCCATTGGGCGGCTCCGCAAGCGATTGAAGGGGAGAACGGCAAAGTAAAAGCGGTGTCGTTCATGATGATGCAGTTGCAGTCCGGCGCGCTGACGGCAACCGGTGAAACCTTCACCCTGCCTGCCGATATGGTGCTGAAAGCGATTGGGCAGACCTATGACGCCAGCCTGACCGGGGCGTCGATCATCCTCAAAGCGGGCCGTATCGCGACGGATGAACAGGGACGCACCTCGCTGGCCGGGGTGTGGGCGGGCGGCGATTGTTGCGCGGACGGCTTGGATCTGACGGTCGATGCGGTGCGACAGGGTAAAGCGGCGGCAAAGTCCATCGACGCGATACTGCGTCCTGAAGCCCATCAAGCGCTGTCCGGCAAACCATCAATGAACTCGCGGGAGTATCAACATGGCTGATCTCAGCAGTAACTTTTTGGGTATCAAAAGTCCCAATCCTTTCTGGCTGGCTTCCGCGCCGCCGACCGATAAAGAGTACAACGTCGTGCGAGCTTTTGAAGCGGGCTGGGGCGGGGTAGTCTGGAAAACGCTGGGACAGGATCCGCATGTGGTCAACGTCAATGGGCCGCGCTACAGCACCCTGCGCACCACGGATCGGCGCATTATCGGCCTGAATAACATCGAACTGATTACCGATCGTTCATTGGATACCAATCTGGAAGAAATCGCTCGCGTGAAGCGCAACTGGCCTGATCGGGCCATGATTGTGTCGATCATGGTGCCTTGCGAGGAAGATGCCTGGAAATTCATTCTGCCGCTGGTGGAACAAACCGGCGCCGACGGCATTGAACTTAACTTTGGTTGTCCGCATGGCATGAGCGAACGCGGCATGGGCGCGGCAGTGGGGCAGGTGCCGGAGTACATCGAAATGGTCACCCGCTGGTGCAAACAGTATTGTCGCCTGCCGGTGATCGTCAAACTCACGCCCAATGTCAATGATATCCGCTATCCGGCGCGCGCCGCGTTGCACGGCGGCGGTGATGCGGTGTCGTTGATTAACACCATCAACTCGGTGATGGGCGTAGATCTGGAGCAGATGAGCATTCATCCCAATACCGGCGGCAAAGGTTCGCATGGGGGTTATTGTGGTCCTGCGGTCAAGCCTATCGCCTTGAATATGGTGGCAGAAATTGCGCGTGATGCGTTGACGCGCGGCTTGCCGATGTCCGGTATCGGCGGGATCGCCACCTGGCGCGACGCTGCCGAATTTATCGCGCTGGGCTGCGGCACGGTACAGGTCTGTACCGCGGTGATGGTGCATGGCTTCCAGATTGTGCGCGATATGGTCAGCGGCCTGGCCAATTTTATGGACGAACAGGGTTACCGCACGCTGGACGATTTCCGTGGCCGTGCCGTCGGCTCGGTAACGGACTGGCGCTACCTCAACCTCAATCACATCGACAAGGCGGTTATCGACCAGTCGCAGTGCATTAAATGCGGACGCTGTCATCTGGCCTGTGAAGATACCTCGCATCAGGCCATTACCAGCGTAAAAAATGGCGAGCGACATTACGAGGTGAAGGAGGAGGATTGCGTCGGCTGTAATCTGTGCGTCTCCATTTGTCCGGTGGAAAACTGCATTTCCATGCGCAGCCTGCAACCGGGAGAAGTGGATTTGCGTACCGGCAAAACCGTGAGCGGAGAATACGCCAACTGGACGACGCACCCGAATAATCCAATGGCGACCACGGCCTGAACGATCTGATCGTTGCTTGATACCCACGCCACATCGGGCTGTTCAACGGCCATGATCAGCAAAATGAGGGGGAAAATGATGAGTCATAACCTGTTAATCAAAGGCGGTACGGTCGTCAACGCCGATCGGATGTTTCTTGCCGATGTATTGTGCGCGGACGGCATCATCGTCGCGGTGGGCGAGGATGCCGCGCGACAGGCGCCAGCGGATGCCGAGGTGATTGATGCGGGCGGTCAGTATGTGATGCCGGGGGGGATCGATCCCCACACCCACATGAACTTTCCGTTTATGGGCACCGTCACGGTAGATGATTTCTACAGCGGCACCGCTGCTGGGCTGGCGGGCGGCACCACGACGATTATCGATTTTGTTATTCCCAATCCGCAGCAACCCCTGATGGAAGCATACCGGGACTGGCGCGGCTGGGCGGAAAAAGCCGCCGCGGATTACAGCTTTCATGTCGCCATTACCTGGTGGGATGAAAGCGTCCATCGGGATATGGGGACGCTGGTGCAGGAAGAAGGCGTCAACAGCTTCAAGCACTTTATGGCCTATAAAAATGCCATCATGTGTGACGATGAAACATTGATGAACAGTTTTCGCCGCTCGCTGGAACTGGGGGCCATGCCCACGGTACATGCGGAAAACGGGGAAATGGTTTATCTGCTGCAACAGGAAATGATGAAGCGCGGCATTACCGGGCCGGAAGGCCATCCGTTGTCGCGTCCGCCGGAAGTGGAAGGGGAGGCGGCCAGCCGCGCGATTTCCATTGCCAACGTTCTGGGCGTGCCCATTTATGTCGTGCATGTTTCCTGCATGGAATCGGCTGACGCGATTGCGCGCGCCCGTGCGCGTGGTCAGCGCGTCTATGGGGAAGTGTTGGCCGGACATCTGGTGGTGGATGACAGCGTGTATCGTCATCCTGATTTCAATCAGGCCGCCGCGCATGTCATGAGCCCGCCGTTTCGCCCTAAAGCGCATCAGGAAGCGCTGTGGCGCGGGCTGCAATCCGGCCAGTTGCACACCACGGCGACCGATCACTGTACTTTCTGCGCCAGCCAGAAAGCGGCGGGCAAAGATAATTTTACCAAGATCCCCAATGGTTGCGGCGGCGTTGAAGAACGGTTGTCGGTTATCTGGGATGCGGGTGTGAATACCGGTCGCCTGACGCCCAGCGAGTTTGTCGCCATTACTTCGGCCAATACCGCTCGCCTGTTCAATATTTATCCGCGCAAAGGCCGCGTTTGCGTCGGCGCCGACGCCGATCTGGTGGTGTGGGATCCTGAGGGCAGCAAGACGATATCGGCGAAGACGCACCACTCGAAAAATGACTTCAATGTCTTTGAAGGCCGCACCGTGCGCGGCATCCCGACCTATACCGTCAGTCATGGCGTGGTAGTGTGGGCGGATGGCGACCTGCGTGCGCAGGAAGGCGCCGGACGCTATATCAAACGTCCGGCCTTTGGCCCGGATTTCAAAGCCAACGCGCTGCGCGAGCGTTTGCTGGCGCCCAGGGCCGTCCTGCGCTGACCTGTCTGTGACCGCGTTCCATTCAAGAGGAAAACCGCGATGAATAGTGAGATGAATAGTGAAGTGTTATCGGCAACGAAAAAAGGGACTGATATTACCGATCTACGTGTCAATGGCGAACGTCTGTGGCAGTCGCTGATGGATCTGGCTGTTATCGGCGCGACGCCTAAAGGCGGCGTATGCCGGTTGACGCTGACGGATTTGGATCGCCAGGGACGGGATTTGGTTGTGAACTGGGGCAAGGCTGCCGGGTTGTCGGTCGAGATTGATAAGATCGGCAATGTGTTTATGCGTCGTCCCGGCCGCAATAATGCGCTGCCGCCGGTAGTGGCGGGAAGCCACATCGATACGCAGCCGACCGGCGGCAAGTTTGACGGCAATTTTGGCGTACTGGCGGCGCTGGAAGTGATCCGCACGTTGAATGATCAGCGGATAGAAACCGAAGCGCCGGTGGAGATGGTGTTCTGGACCAACGAAGAGGGCTCTCGTTTCGTCCCGGTAATGATGGGCTCCGGCGTATTTGCGGGCGTATTCTCGCTGGAGCAGGCGTATGCCGCGCTGGATGTGGATGGCAAAAGCGTGGGGGACGAACTGACGAAAATCGGCTACGCCGGACCGCAAACTCCTGGCGACCATCCGATTGGCGCGTATTTTGAAGCACATATCGAACAAGGGCCGATACTGGAAGATCAGGATATTACCATCGGCGTGGTGCAGGCGGTGCTGGGTATCCGCTGGTATGACTGCGTGGTGACGGGGATGGAATCCCATGCCGGTCCAACGCCGATGGCGCTGCGTAAAGACGCATTGCAGGTTTCCACCCGCATTATGCAGGCGGTGATTGCCATTGCCGACCGCTTTGCTCCTCATGGACGCGGCACGGTGGGGATGGTGCAGGTACATCCGAACAGCCGTAATGTCGTGCCGGGCAGCGTGAAATTCTCCATCGATTTACGCAATCTTACCGATGCGCTGGTGGATGAAATGGATGCCGCGTTGAAAGCGTATATCCAGTCTGTGGCGGCGGAAACCGGGCTGGATATTCAATTGACGCAGGTTTCTCAGTATCGTGCCGCGCCCTTCCATCCCGAATGCAAAGACGCAGTGCGGCGGGCCGCCAATCTGCTGGGCTATTCCAATATCGATATCGTTTCCGGCGCGGGACATGATGCCGTGTACGTTGCTGAACTGGCGCCGACGGGGATGATTTTTATCCCGTGCAAGGACGGCATCAGCCACAACGAAATCGAGTATGCCTCGCCGGAGCATGTCACCGCCGGGGCCAATGTCTTGCTGCATGCGGTGATGGAAACCGCGGGTGTGGCGGGGAGAGGGGCGCAGTAGAAGAAGTAGAAGTAAGAAGTAGAGGTGAGAGGCGGTTTGGTGCGCAAATACGTTGCGCACCAAACAAATATGATGACGTTACCTCGTGCAGAAAGTATTCCGCACGCTTACCCGTGCGCCATCGCCTTGTCGATTTCCTCCGCCAGAATCGCAATCCCGCGCTCGATTTTGTCGGGCTCCGGCACGTAATTCATCCGCAGGCATTGATGGGCGTGCGGCCAGTCCTGTTCCAGGCCGGGGAAGAAATAGTGGCCCGGCACCATCAGTACGCCGCGTTTCTTCAACCGCTGATACAGCAATTCCGTGGTGATAGGCAGGTCTTTGAACCACAGCCAGAGGAAAATCGCCCCTTCTGGTTTATGAATCAGACACTGTTCGGGGGAAAGGTAACGCCGAATGAGGGCGATAGTTTCGCCGACGCGTCGCTGATAAAACGGACGAATCACCTCGTTGGACAGCCGCAACAAATCGCCGCGCTGGATCATTTCCTGCGCCAGCGCCGGTCCAATCGCCCCTGGCGACAGGCTGATGATGCCGTTCATGTTGCCAATGGCGGAAATGACCTTTTCATCGGCAATGACAATGCCGCAGCGTGAACCGGGCAGCCCCAGTTTGGACAAGCTCATACACAGGATGATGTTGGGGTTCCACAGCGGCGTGGCATCGCTGAAAATAATGCCAGGGAACGGCACCCCGTAGGCATTGTCGATCAGCAACGGAACATTGTGCTGTTGCGCCAGAATATCAAGGTGCATCAGTTCGTCATCCGTCAGTACGTTGCCGGTCGGGTTGGTTGGGCGTGAAACGCAGATAAGCCCGATATCCTCGGTGATCGACAGGTGATCAAAATCCACGTGATACTTGAATTGCCCTTCCGGTAACAACTCGATTTGCGGACGCACGGACACAAACATGTTTTCATCCAGCCCGGAATCGCTGTAACCGATATATTCCGGGGCCAGCGGAAACAGTACTTTTTTCAAACTGCCATCGGTGTGACGACCGGCAAACAGATTAAATAAGTAGAAAAAAGCACTCTGACTGCCATTTGTTAGAGCAATATTCTGTGGTCCAATCTGCCAGCCTAATTCATCCCGCAGCAGGTCAGCCAGGGTGCGGAGCAGCGTATCTTTTCCCTGCGGGCCATCGTAATTGCACAGCGCCTCGGTCAGTTTCCCCTGCTCCAGCATCTCCTGACAGAGTTGCTGGAAATAGGTATCCATCGCCGGAATATGCGCCGGATTGCCGCCCCCCAGCATGATGGCTCCCGGCGTGCGAAGTCCCTCGTTCAGATCGTCCATAAGCTGGGTGATGCCTGCATGACGGGTGAATTTGTTGCCGAAAAGAGAAAAGTTCATAGTTTGTCAGTAAGTGTTCATACATGGGTAAGTGGCAACCATAGCGTTTGCGCTGCCAGTGTGCAATGTGGCTTGAAATCGGCCATTTCGTGTATTTAACTGCTTTTCTGATGATTGCTTAGCATTATTGTCTGAAAAATGGCGTAGGGTTCAGTCATTCGCCGTCGGCAATCTGCTGAACGCTATCGCGGTGAGCGGCGTGGCGATTTTCCGGGCAAAAGCTGAATCGATATCAGGAATAGCCGATCTGTCTCCCATTTATAGTGCAAGGAATTCGATGATATTTAATGTAATCGTGATCTTGATTGCGAAAAATTCGCAACAACACAGAATTTTTCCATCTGGTGATAACTGTCACATTCTGGTAACGGACAGATTTGTAGTCTTGATTTCGCATAAGCTAAATCAATTCAGCAAAAAGGGATAATGAAATGAAAAAATTACCGGTGATGGGGATCGCATTGGCGCTGACCTCATGGCAACTGTCTGCCCAGACGTTCGTGCTGACAGATGCTGAAAGCAGTGTGGAAAAGGGAAATTGGCAAATAAGCAGCGACGCGCTGAAGGTCAAAGATCAGCATTTCAGCATTGAGCAGACCGTTTTGCACGGCGGGCGTCAGGAAGGCAGTAAAATCATTACCATCAATAGCCAGAATGGGTTGAAAATTGTACTCAGCCCAAGCCGGGGTATGGATTTGCTGCATGTAACGGGTAAGAACATCCGTCTGGGATGGGATTCGCCGGTGAAGGAAGTGGTCAACCCGAATACCATCAATCTGGAAAGCCGTAACGGACTGGGTTGGCTGGAAGGCTTCAATGAAATGATGGTGCGTTGTGGCTATGAGTGGACCGGTCATCCGGTTGTGGATAATGGCATGATTTATACGTTGCACGGTCGTGCCGGCAACACGCCAGCCTCAAAAGTGGTGGTGGACGTCAGTGAAAAAGCGCCTTATCAAATAACCATCCGTGGTCTGTTGAAAGAGAGCAGCTTCAAGCAATCCAATCTGGAAACCTGGACTGAACTGCGTTACACCCCAGGCAGCACATCGTTTACCGTACATGATGTGCTGACGAATAAAGCGGACTATGCCCGTGATTATCAGATTATCTATCACAGTAATTTTGGTACGCCGATCCTCGAAGATGGCGCGCGGTTTATCGCCCCGGTAAAAGAAATTTCGCCTTTTAATGATTACGCCAAGGCCGGGTTGCAGGAATGGCAAACGTATAAAGGCCCAACCAAAGACTTCGACGAAATGGTGTTTAATCTGACGCCCTATGCCGATAAACAGGGGAAAACGCTGGCGGCGCTGGTAAACCGAGCGGGCGACAAAGGCGTATCGATTGAATTTGATACCCGACAATTGCCGCTGCTCACATTGTGGAAAAATACCGATACCGTGCAGCAGGGTTATGTCACCGGCATTGAACCCGGCACCAACTACGCCTATCCGGTTACCATTGAGCGGGAACAAGGACGGGTGAAACAGCTTCAGCCGGGGCAAAGTACCGAATTTGAACTGACCTACAATTTGCTCGACAGCGCGGACGCCGTTCAGCGAACAGAACAAAAAGTGCAGGCTATTCAGGGAGAGAATAAAACCACACTGACGGAAAAACCGATTGCGGTTGAGTGAACCCGGTTTCCGGCAAGGCCGCCGTCGCGCCGCCTTGCTTTTCCACCGTATTCACACCGCACGCTATTTCAGCACTTGCGGGTTGACGCAGTTTTCTTTGACTGTGCCGGTTAGCGCGGCAATCAGGTTATCCACCGCGCAAGCCGCCATGTCATAGCGCGTGTCATGGGTGGCCGAGCCAATGTGAGGCAACGCCACCACGTTAGGCAGGCTTAACAGCGGTGAATCCATTGGCAGCGGTTCCTTAACGAACACATCCAGACCGGCCGCGTGGAGGGTGCCGTTGCTGAGCGCTTCGATCAGGGCATTTTCATCCACCACCGCGCCACGGCCAATATTAATCAGGATCGCGCTGGATTTCATTTTGGCCAGTTGCTCACGGCCAATCAGATTTTTCGTCTCAGTGGTCAGCGGCAGCGTAATGCACAGAAAATCCGATTGGGCGAGCAGCGTATCCAAATCGCAATAACGGGCGTCAAAACGTTCCTCCGCTTGCGGATGATGACGGCGGGCATTGTAGAGAATCGGCATGCTGAAACCGAAATGCGCTCGCTGCGCCACCGCCAGCCCGATGCGCCCCATGCCGAGAATACCCAGCGTTTTATGATGCACATCGGTGCCGAACCAGTCGCTGTCGATACTGCTTTTCCACTCGCCTGCTTTGACGCGCTCCGCGACTTCCACGACCCGGCGGGCGCTGGCCAGCATCAGCGTCAGTACCGTATCGGCCACGGTTTCGGTCAACACGGTCGGCGTATGCATCAGGACGACCCCTTTCTCATTCATGGCATCCACATCAAAGGTATCGTAGCCGACGGAGATGGTGGAGGCGGCCCGCAGACGCGGCGCATGCGCCAGAAACGCGCTATCCACATTACCGCCTGCGCCGAGCAAGCCTTCCGCCTGCGCCAGCGCGGGATGATCGGTTGCCGGGAAATCATCAAGCTCAGTGACGGTGAAATGTTGATCCAGGCGGGCGCGCAAGTCGTCAGGAATTTTTCTGTACACAATGACGTGAGGTTTCATCGCAAACTCCGTTATGGTTAGGGAGGCAAAGCGGCAATAACTGTGGGAATCATCGCGTAGCGAGCGGCAGACTGCAAGCCATACCTGTCCGGCGTAAGTCTGCGGCGAGTGATTAAAGGGAGAAGCGCAAGGGGAAACACGTTATCATCCCCGCACTGTTCCTCAGGCATGAAAGCAGAGATGAACGCAAACGATACGTTGATTGAACATCTGCGTGTGCGCTTTACACAGACGGATAAGCTGCCACTCTACATGAAGTTTTCAGAGACGATCCAACGGCTGGTGCAAACCGGCGAGTTGGCGTGCGGCCATTTTCTGCCGAGCGAGCGGGAGTTTGTCCAGGCGCTGGGGATATCACGTATCACGGTGCGCAAAGCGCTTGAGTTGCTGGAATCGCAAAATATCGTCATCCGCAATCGTGGATATGGCACCTATATCAATGATCAATTGGAATATCACCTCAGCGTGGCGCAGGGATTTTCCGATCAGGTGGCTTTGAAAGGGAAAAAACCAGGCTCTCACTGGCTGGAAAAGGCCAGAATACCCTGTGAGCCTGATATCGCCGAACGGCTGAGTATTTCAGCGGGCAGCCCGGTGTTTATCCTCAAACGTGTGCGTGACATTGATGGTGAACGTGTCTCTATTGAAGAGTCCTATGTTCCCGCCAGTCTGATCGACGATGTGGAACATATCGGCGTTTCGCTGTACGCCTACTTCCAAAGCCAGAATATTTTCTTGCAGCGGACTCGTAGCTGGGTATCCGCTCAGACGCCCAGCCAGGAATTTATGACGCATATCAAAACGCCGGCGTCTCTACCGGTGCTGGTGGTTAAAGAATTGGCGTTTGATAACACTGGCAAGCCTGTCGAATACAGCATTAATTACTGTCGTTCAGACATGTACGTGTTCTTTTCGGCGTAGCCCTGTGTGGTACGTTGGTTGCCGAATCGCCTATTATTCCGCTTGTTCCCGCAGCATTCTTAATCGCAGCAACTCACTGCTGTAATGCTCGATATCAATGTGATTGGCTTCATCCAACTGCTGTTTAAAGTGCGGCGCGATGCTGCCTATTCCATTTATCGCGCCACAGATCGCGGTCGCCATCGCGCCGATGGTGTCAGTATCTCCGCCAAGGTTGGCGCACAGAATGGCGCAGCGATTCGGATCGGTGGCGGATAATTCGACCATGGCGATCGCGGCAGGAACGGATTCAATCATTTCAGCGCCCGTACCAATCAGATCATAAACGTTTTGCAGCGCGTGTTCCGTATCCTGCATCGCCTTCACTGTCTGTAAGGCCAGTGCGATCCGTGCCGACATGGAGGGACCGTAGGTGGTGACGCGTTTTTCCTGTGCCGTTTTCGCGACAGCGGGAAGCGCATCGCTGATTTCCTGCCACGAGGCGCCTTCGATCCCTTTTGATATCGCCCAGGCGATGACGGTAGCGCCCGCGATAGCCACATCGGATTTATGCGTCGCGCTGGAAGCGAGTTCGACATCGCGGATGAAATCGTCCAGAGAATGGGTGGGCACCAGACAACCTAACGGCGAAATGCGCATCGCGGCGCCGTTGGTTAATCCGTTGTTGTCCAGTTCACGAATGTCGGTGCCTTGCTGTAATGCGGTCAGCGCCAGTTTTGAGGTTGGTCCGAGGATATTTTTCTCGAACGCATTGAATGATAACGCCCAGTGGAGAATGTGTTTGCCGATGGTGACCGGATCGATCTCACCTTCACGTTCGATCAGCGCATCTGCCAGTGCAAGGGCCATGGCGGTGTCGTCGGTATATTCCGCCGTATTGAAATAACAGGCGGCAATATTTTCTTCAGGACCCGGTAAAAACCGATCAATCCAGCCGAAGCGAGCTTTAATGCGTGAACGCGGCCATAATTCCGATGGCATTCCCATTGCATCACCCAACATTTGTCCGTATAGCGCGCCGGTGATACGGCTCTTTTTATTGAATGGCATGGTACGTCCTTAATGAGATGCAATCATCTCGTCCCCGTAATCGATTTGCGTATAGCGTAACATCAAATAATACCAATGTAATACCTTTGCGCGGGTCTTTTGAGCTTCCTTCGATGTCCGGGGAAGGGCTGCGATATTTAATCGACCAGAATCACTTTTCTGTTTCCTGATAACGGAAGCAGTCGACGGTATGGTCGTTCACCAACCCTGCCGCCTGCATAAAAGCGTAGCAAATAGTGGAGCCGATAAACTTGAAGCCGCGCTTTTTCAGCGCTTTTGACATGGCATCCGAGGTGGCGGTTTTAGCCGGAACATCGGCAAGCGACGCGGGACGATGGATCTGCGGCTGATGATCGACAAACGACCAGATGAAATGCGAGAAGCTCTCTCCCTGATTTTCCAGTTCCAGCCAGGCGCGGGCGTTGGTGATGATGGCTTCGATTTTTCCGCGATGACGGATGATGCCGCGATCCTGTAGCAGCAGGGCGACGTCGTCCCCGGTCATGCGGGCAACGCGTTCAGGATTGAACTGATGAAAACAGCGACGGTAATTTTCCCGTTTTTTCAAGACGGTAATCCAGGATAGCCCAGCCTGCTGGCCTTCCAGACAAAGTAATTCGAACAGCGCCTGGCTGTCCGTACAGGGTTTGCCCCACTCATTATCATGATAGTTCTGATAGAGAGCATCCTGAGTCACCCAGCCACAACGCTTCATCTTGTTTTCCTATCATGCAATGGCCTGTCGGCAGGTTGTTATTTGGCAGTGTTGTTGTTATTGATAGTGACGTTGCCAACCATATGGCGCGATCATGACATTTGAAGTGCTGTATAAGCAACCAGCTTTTTATATTACGGATCACAGATATCATGCTGCCAACGTGAGCGTATTAAGCTGCCTTGCAAAAACGATAACGTATGACTGATTGGGGAACGGGGAATGGCGGTTGAGTGGGTTTTGGCCTATCTGATGTTAGGCGCGGTAGTGGGTTTTATGGCCGGATTATTGGGGATTGGCGGGGGCGGCATCATGGTGCCGATACTCACCGCGATGTTTGCGGCGCAAGGCGTGCAGAATACGCATCTGGTGCATATGGCGCTGGGAACCTCAATGGCGGCGATTGTGGTGACGGCGATCTCCAGTCTGCGCACGCATCACCAGCATCAGGCGGTGCTCTGGCCTGTCGTCTGGCGAATTACGCCGGCTATCCTGCTCGGTACGTTCGCCGCCACCTGGCTGGCGACGCTGTTGCCGACGCGGGCGCTGGCGATATTTTTCTCCTGTTTCATGGCCTACGTTTCCCTGCAAATGGTGTTGAACATGAAGCCCAAGCCGCAGCGTCAGTTGCCCGGCACGGCGGGAATGTCGCTGGCTGGCCTGGCGATCGGCGGCATTTCCGCGCTGGTGGCGATTGGCGGCGGTTCGCTGACGGTGCCGTTTCTTACCTGGTGCAACGTGCGTATTCAACAGGCGATAGGCACCTCGGCGGCGGTTGGGTTGCCTATCGCGTTGTCCGGGGCGTTGGGATATATGATCAACGGCTGGTCGACGACCGGACTGCCAGCATACTCGGTGGGCTATGTCTCGCTGCCGGCGGTCGTGTTGATTTCCGCCGTCAGCTATTTCACTGCTCCGGTCGGGGCGCGACTGGCGCATCGTCTGCCGGTGGCGACCCTGAAAAAAGCGTTTGCGGCCTTGCTGTTGCTGTTAAGCCTGAAGATGTTGCATACCGTGTTTATGGGGTAAAGCTTGCGGGCGTAATGCTAGTGGGCGTAATTAAGTGCGGGCAACCCTTGCCCGCATGAAAAATCATCACCGATATGAACTTGTTGCCGCATTCTGGCTGTATATCTTGCACTCAGAGGGTATACTGGCGCATTCATTGTAAACCCACTTGTATCGCGTGCGAATCCAACATGCAAAAGTTTGATACCAAGACCTTCCAGGGCCTGATCCTGACATTACAGGATTACTGGGCGCGCCAGGGCTGTACCATTGTCCAACCGTTGGACATGGAAGTCGGCGCCGGCACTTCACATCCGATGACCTGTCTGCGGGCGCTCGGCCCAGAGCCGATGGCTGCCGCTTATGTGCAACCTTCGCGCCGTCCTACCGATGGCCGTTACGGTGAAAACCCGAACCGCCTGCAACACTACTACCAGTTTCAGGTCGTGATTAAGCCATCGCCCGATAACATTCAGGAACTCTATCTCGGCTCCCTGAAAGAGTTGGGGATGGACCCGACCATCCATGACATCCGTTTCGTGGAAGACAACTGGGAAAACCCGACGCTGGGCGCCTGGGGGCTGGGCTGGGAAGTGTGGCTGAACGGCATGGAAGTGACGCAGTTCACCTACTTTCAGCAGGTCGGCGGTCTGGAGTGTAAACCGGTTACCGGTGAGATTACTTACGGTCTGGAACGTCTGGCGATGTACATTCAGGGCGTGGACAGCGTTTACGATCTGGTCTGGAGCGACGGCCCGCTGGGTAAAACCACTTACGGCGATGTGTTTCATCAGAATGAAGTCGAGCAATCGACCTATAACTTCGAATACGCCGATGTCGATTTCCTGTTTAGCTGTTTTGAACAATATGAAAAAGAGGCGCAGCATCTGCTGGCGCTGGAAAAACCGCTGCCTTTACCGGCTTACGAACGCATTTTGAAAGCGGCGCACAGCTTTAACCTGCTGGATGCGCGTAAAGCGATTTCCGTTACCGAGCGTCAGCGCTACATCCTGCGTATTCGTACCCTGACCAAAGCGGTAGCGGAAGCCTATTACGCTTCCCGCGAGGCGCTGGGCTTCCCCCTGTGCAATAAAAACGTGTGCAATAAGAAAGAGAGCTAAGAGGCAGCCATGACTGACAAGACTTTTCTGGTGGAAATCGGCACGGAAGAACTACCGCCGAAGGCTCTTCGTAATCTGGCGGAATCTTTTGCCGCCCACTTTACCGCCGAACTGGATGCAGCCGGATTGACGCACGGTGAAGTGCGCTGGTTCGCCGCGCCGCGCCGTCTGGCGCTGAAAGTGGCGGCGTTGAGCGCCTCGCAACCTGACCGAGAAATAGAAAAACGCGGCCCGGCGATAGCGCAGGCGTTCGACGCCGATGGCAAACCGACCAAAGCGGCCGAAGGTTGGGCGCGTGGTTGCGGCATCACGGTTTCTCAGGCTGAGCGTCTGACAACCGATAAAGGCGAGTGGTTGCTCTACCGCGCGCAGGTTAAAGGCGAGCGGGCGCAGGCATTGCTGACCGGAATGGTGAACGCGGCGCTGGCGAAGCTGCCGGTGCCGAAACTGATGCGCTGGGGCGACAAGGAAACACAGTTTGTGCGTCCGGTGCATACGGTGACCCTGCTGCTGGGCGACGAACTGATCCCCGGTCAGGTGTTGGGCATTGAGTCCGCCCGCACTATCCGTGGTCACCGTTTTATGGGTGAAGCGCAATTCACGATCGATACTGCCGATCAGTATCCTGACATTTTGCTGGCGCGCGGCAAAGTCATGGCGGATTACGAACAACGTAAAGCCAAAATCAAGGCCGATGCAGAAGAAGCGGCGCGCAAGATTGGCGGTAATGCCGATCTGAGCGACAGTCTGCTGGAAGAAGTCGCCTCGCTGGTGGAATGGCCGGTGGTGCTGACGGCGAAATTTGAAGAAAAATTCCTCGCGGTGCCGTCCGAAGCGCTGGTGTATACCATGAAGGGCGACCAGAAATATTTCCCGGTCTATGACCCTAGCGGCAAGCTGCTGCCAAACTTCATTTTTGTCGCCAACATCGAATCCAGCGATCCGCAACAGATTATCTCCGGTAATGAAAAAGTCGTGCGTCCGCGTCTGGCGGATGCTGAATTCTTCTTCAACACCGATCGTAAAAAGCGTCTGGAAGATCATCTGCCGCGTCTGGAAACCGTCCTGTTCCAGCAACAACTGGGGACGCTGCGCGATAAAACCGATCGCATTCAGGCGCTGGCAGGTTGGGTCGCCGCGCGGATTGGTGCGGATGTGGAGCACGCCGCCCGCGCCGGTTTGCTGTCCAAGTGCGACCTGATGACCAACATGGTGTTTGAATTCACCGACACCCAAGGCGTGATGGGGATGCACTATGCGCGTCACGATGGCGAGCCGGAAGAGGTGGCCGTCGCGTTGAACGAACAGTATCAACCACGTTTTGCCGGTGATGCTCTGCCGTCTTCTTCCGTGGCCTGCGCGTTGGCGATCGCCGACAAAATGGATACGCTGGCCGGGATTTTTGGCATTGGTCAGCATCCGAAAGGCGACAAAGATCCGTTTGCCTTGCGCCGTGCGGCGTTGGGGGTATTGCGTATCATCGTCGAGAAGCGTTTGCCGCTGGATTTACAGACGCTGACGGAACAAGCCGCGCGTCTGTACGGCGACAAGCTGACCAACGCCAAGGTGGTGGATGATGTGATTGAGTTTATGCTCGGTCGTTTCCGCGCCTGGTATCAGGAAGAAGGTCACAGCGTGGATACCATTCAGGCGGTATTGGCGCGTCGTCCGACCCGTCCGGCGGATTTTGACGCCAGAGTGAAGGCGGTCAGTCACTTCCGCACGTTGGAAGCGGCGGCGGCGCTGGCGGCGGCCAACAAGCGGGTTTCCAATATTCTGGCGAAGTCCAGCGATACGCTGAAAGAGAATGTGGATGCGTCCGTATTGAAAGATCCGGCGGAAATCACGCTGGCGACGCATGTGGTGGTGCTGACGGATAAACTTCAACCGCTGTTTGCCGCCGGCCAATATCAGGAAGCGTTAGCGGAACTGGCTTCCCTGCGCGAACCGGTTGACGCGTTCTTCGATCAGGTGATGGTGATGGCGGAAGATGAGCAACTGCGGATTAACCGTCTGACGTTGCTCAGCAAATTGCGGGAATTGTTCTTGCAGGTTGCGGATATTTCGCTGCTACAGTAAGCGCTTCGCGCTCCCTCTTCAGAATGAAGGGGGAGCTTCATCGTTCCGCTGTTATTAAATAAGATGGGTTGGCGCGCTAGGGTTTTGATTAAAAGAAATCAGAAGGAGATTAAATCCAATCTGTGTTCGTCTGCTTGAATTCGTTAATTTAATGATGTTGCAAAATAATGATGGAAATTTATTTAACCGGCAAGGAAATAAACCTCTGCCCAGCGATGTTATCACTCCCTGAGTGTATTATTGCTACATTAACACAGGGGTATAAATTAAATATCATTATATTAACTAAAAATAACAGTTAGTATTTCATTTCTTCAACAATGCGATAATTCTTTTTCTGTATATCAATCATTACTGTCTGATCTAATACCTATTCTGAATTAACCTGCGCTTTTTTATGCTATTTCATGTTTTGTGAAATAGAATAAAGATCACAATATTCAACCAATAGTGCTCTTATACTGAAAATAGTTTCCACTTGTGAGCAATGCCCGATAACGGATTATTGAGATAAATAAAGTTAATTATTTATTCAGCGCCTGTTGATTCAATTGCAGAGAGAGGGCTTTTTATTGTTTGCGCAGAAAAAAAGAGAATAAAATAATAATCACAGAATACTGCGCTGATAACATCGTTACACTCTGTCTGCTGTAATACGCTTCATAAAATTTATTTTTATTTTATTACAGGGGATTATTATGACTTCAATTAACTTTTCCATTCCGCGTGATATTACCTACGGTGAAAATGCGCTGCAACGGCTCGCCACTCTGCGCGGACGCAAGGCGGTGATCGTGACCGGCGGTAGTTCAATGAAAAGGCATGGTTTTCTGGCGCGTACCGAGCAACTGCTCAATCAGGCCGGGATTTCGTGTCTGATTATCGACAATGTTGAACCTAATCCTTCGCTTGCCACAGTACAACGTGGGGCGCAAGCGATGCTGGCATTTGAACCGGATTGGATCGTGGCGCTCGGCGGCGGTTCCGCCATTGATGCGGCAAAAATCATGTGGTGTTTCTATGAGCATCCGCATCTGACGCTGGAAGCTGTTTTACCGGTCGGTTCCATGCCAGCGCTGCGTAACAAAGCCAAATTTGTCGCCATTCCTTCCACCAGCGGTTCCGCGTCGGAAATTACCGCTTTTTCGGTGATTACCGATACCGAAAGCCATATTAAATATCCTGTCGTGGCAGCCGATATGGTGCCGGATATCGCGATCCTCGACCCGGCAATCCCGGCGACCTGCCCGCCGTGCATCACCGCCTATTCGGGCATGGATGTACTGACTCATGCGCTGGAAGCCTATGTGTCCAAGACCGCCACATCGTTTACCGACCCTTATGCGCTGGAAGCGATTCGGCTGGTTTTTGAGAATCTGGAAACCGCGTATCTGTCGCCGGATAATATGCAGGCGCGTTATCACATGCATAATGCGTCGGCGCTGGCAGGCATTGCTTTTACCAACGCGTCGCTGGGGATTATCCATTCGCTGGCGCATAAACTGGGCGGTGAGTTCGGCGTCACACATGGGTTGGCCAACGCCATTTTGTTGCCTTACGTCATCCAATATAACCGCCACTGGACTAATAAATATCAGCAGATCGAAAAGCGTTTAGGCATCCTTAATCTGGCCGCTGCCGTGCGGGATCTGAGCCGGCGGTTGAACATTCCCGACACCTTGCGGCAATGTGATGAAGTGGATTTCTGCGAAGAAAAATTCATCCAGGTTCTCGATCGGATGAGCAGCAATGCGCTGGCTGATCCCTGTACTTTAACCAACCCCGGTAATCCGCAGATGGAAGATATGCGGGAACTGTATACCGTCGCGTATTACGGGAAATAATTGCTCACGGGTAAAATAGCCGGAAATGGTTATGTCCAAATCAACGGCGATCATCCTGCTGGGTGATCGCCGTTTTGACTTGTGCGCGCTAATCCCGCCGGGCCATCCGGCATCTTGCGGTGCTGTCGCCCGCCATATTCTGACGTTAAGTGAACGGCAACCCGGCACAGGTGATGTGATCCGACTATGCTTAATCGTAACGGGCCGAACATTGAGCATGTAAAACAGGAGCATGGAATGAGGGAAGTGATGGAATATCGCAAACGCTGGCTGTGGCCGGTTTTGATATTTTTTATGGCGTTACAAATGGCAGGGTGCGGCGATAGCGAGTCTGATCAACGCAAAGCCTTTACGGACTTCGTACAAAATGTCCAATTGCAACCAGATGGCAAATTACCTGCGCTGACGGAAGAGCAAAAGAAGAACTTCGGGCCATTTGTTAACGATTACGCGATTCTGACGACATTTTCCCAGCAGTTTACTCAGTCTGTGACAGACAGTCTGACGCCAATGTTGGCGCAGGTTTCTCAAATCAGAGTACCCAGGGATTATTTGTCTCAGCGTGACGCGCTGCGGCAATCCATTGGCGCCATCAATATGCTGGGGCAGCACGTCCAGGCGGCAAAAGCGCAGGCGGATAATGCCCGCCGTGCGCTTAAACAACCGCAAGAATTACAGGTTGGTTACGATCGGTTATATCAGCGCGTGGTGACGCAGCCGACTAACACATTGTTGCCGATTATCCCTAACGCGATCGCCTTTGCCCAGAACCTGATACAAGTGGGAGATTATTTGCAGGCGCAAGGCGATCAAGTGATTTTCAACGGCGACTCGGTTCAATTTTATACGCCGCAACAGGTCGCTCAGTACAACGGTATGGTATTAGGATTACCCGCGCAGCAGCAGAACCTGTTGAACGCGCTTAAGTCACTGGGGGGCGCCGTCACGCCGTAAGCGCGACAGGGGAACCGCCGCTGAAGCGAAATTTATTGTGATGCTTATCACATAAATGACACAAAGTTACCGAGTGAAAGTGTGACGTTAGTCACAAAATTAAGTCG
Organism: Brenneria izbisi; assembly: GCF_025840185.1. Lineage (GTDB taxonomy): Bacteria > Pseudomonadota > Gammaproteobacteria > Enterobacterales > Enterobacteriaceae > Brenneria > Brenneria izbisi. Next base: position 107,267 of record NZ_JAMPJU010000005.1, on the reverse strand, counting down.
GTCGCACACGCAAATCGCATTATATTTGCGGTGTTTAATGTTTTTTTGTGAAGTAAGTCACCCATTTGTGGCGATGATGTCGGGTGATTGTGTGATTTTTGTCACGTTTAAGCCGTGGTGTTGCGGTACGACAACGGCGTGTTAGAGTCCGCGCTGTATACAGCAATGCTGATGGGGACACGCATGTGATCAACCCGTCACATCATCTCACGATAATTATCACGCGCTCTTATTGTCAGCGCGTCTCAATAGGGGTGTGTTTTTATGCTTTCTCCAGATTTTAAGGTCAAAGTGCAAAACTTTGGCCGCTTTCTGAGCAATATGGTAATGCCCAATATTGGCGCATTCATTGCCTGGGGTATTATTACCGCACTGTTTATTCCTACGGGTTGGATACCTAACGAGACGCTGGCGAAGCTCGTCGGCCCGATGATCACCTATCTGCTGCCGTTGCTGATCGGTTATACCGGCGGTCGTCTGGTGTTTGGCGAGCGCGGCGGCGTAGTCGGCGCTATCACCACTATGGGGGTAATCGCCGGGACAGATATCCCCATGTTCCTGGGCGCCATGATTGTCGGACCGCTGGGCGGTTGGACCATCAAGCGTTTCGACAAGATGGTCGACGGCAAAATCAAAAGCGGTTTTGAAATGCTGGTCAACAACTTCTCCGCCGGTATTATCGGCATGTTGTTGGCGATCCTGGCGTTTCTGGCGATTGGCCCGCTGGTTGAAATCTTCTCTCAGGCACTGGCGGCTGGCGTTAACGTCATGGTGCAAAACAACCTGCTGCCGTTTACGTCCATTTTTGTCGAACCGGCAAAAATTCTGTTCCTGAACAACGCCATTAACCACGGCATTTTCTCGCCGCTGGGTATTCAGCAGGCCACCGAAACCGGGAAATCCATTTTCTTCCTGATTGAAGCCAACCCTGGTCCGGGCATGGGCGTGCTGATGGCTTATATGTTCTTTGGCCGCGGCAATGCGAAAGAGTCTGCGCCGGGTGCGGCGATCATCCATTTCCTCGGCGGGATCCATGAAATCTATTTCCCTTATGTCCTGATGAATCCGCGTCTGATTATTGCGGTGATCCTGGGCGGAATGACCGGCGTGTTCACTCTGGGCGTACTGGACGGCGGTCTGGTTTCTCCGGCCTCTCCGGGTTCTATTCTGGCGGTGCTGGCGATGACGCCGAAAGGCGCGTATTTCGCTAATATTGTAGCGATTACGGCGGCATTTGCCGTGTCTTTCCTGGTTTCGGTAATTTTGCTCAAGAGCATGAAACAAAAGAACGAAGATGATCTGAGCGAAGCTACTCGCCGTATGCAGGACATGAAAGCCACGGCCAAAGGGCAGAGCGGCGTGAGTACGGGCGTCAGCGGCGATATGAGCACCGTGCGTAAAATCATCGTCGCATGTGATGCCGGTATGGGCTCCAGCGCGATGGGCGCAGGGGTGCTGCGCAAGAAAGTGCAGGATGCCGGGCTGACCAACATCTCTGTGACCAACAGCGCGATAAACAACCTGCCGGATGATGTCGATCTGGTGATTACCCACCGCGACCTGACTGAGCGCGCCATGCGTCATGCGCCGCAGGCTCAGCACATTTCGCTGACCAATTTCCTCGACAGCAACCTGTACAACGATCTGGCGGCGCGTCTGGTCGCCGCGCAGGGCAAGGACGACGCGCCGATGGCTGCGTCGGTCACCACCGCCTCGACCGCCGAACCGTCAAACCTGTTCCAACTGAGCGCCAGTAATGTTTTCCTCAATCAACAGGCGACCGACAAAGAGCAGGCGATTCGTTTCGCGGGTGAGCAACTGGTTAAGGGCGGCTATGTCGATCCGGAATATGTCGATGCCATGCTGGAGCGTGAGAAACTGACTTCCACCTACCTGGGAGAATCCATCGCCGTGCCGCACGGTACGATTGAAGCGAAAGATCGGGTGCTGAAAACCGGCGTGGTTTTCTGCCAGTATCCTGATGGCGTGCGTTTTGGCGATGAAGACGATGAGGTGGCGCGTCTGGTCATTGGCATTGCCGCTCGCAACAATGAACATATCCAGGTGATAACCAGCCTGACCAATGCGCTTGATGATGACGCGGTGATTGAACGTCTCGCGCATACCCAGGACGTGCAGGCGGTACTTGACCTGCTGTCCGGTAAAAAGAACGCCTGATTATACCCGTCAGCTTTCAAGTTGCGGATGCGTTGGCTTTGTTACTCGCCCCAGTCACTTACTTGCTTAAGTTGCTGGGGATTTACCCGATTGCCGCCTTGCCGCCCCTTGAATTCTATTGGGTGTATACGCTGCCGCCGTCTCCGGGCAGCCTCTTTTTATCTTTTCGTTTTTAAGGTTGAAGCATGATGAAAGCATTACATTTCGGCGCCGGTAATATTGGCCGGGGATTCATTGGCAAACTGTTGGCCGATGCCAATATCGAACTGACGTTCGCGGACGTCAGCCAGCCGCTTCTGGATGCCTTGAATAGTCGCAAAAGTTATCAGGTGCGGATTGTGGGAGAGCAAACGCATCTGGATACCGTGAGCAACGTCAGTGCGGTGCATAGCGGCAGCCCGCAAGCCGTTGCGCTGATTGCTGATGTTGATCTGGTCACCACCGCCGTCGGGCCGCAGGTTCTGGAAAAAATCGCCGGGACGATCGCCCAGGGATTGGTGAAACGTCATGCGAACGGCAATACAAAACCGCTTAACATTATCGCCTGTGAAAATATGGTGCGCGGCACCAGCCAGCTTAAGCAACACGTGGTGAAATTGTTGCCGGAAGCACAGCTTGCCTGGGTCGATGAACATGTCGGATTTGTGGATTCCGCCGTTGACCGCATTGTTCCGCCTTCCGAAGCCGGCAGTGATGATGTGCTGGCTGTCACGGTGGAAACCTTCAGTGAATGGATTGTTGATCAAACCCAGTTCTGTGGTGAACCGCCGGTCATTCCGGGCATGGAACTGACCGATAACCTGATGGCGTTTGTTGAACGCAAGCTGTTTACGCTCAACACCGGCCATGCCATTACCGCTTATCTGGGACAACAGGCTCGCCATCAGACCATTCGTGATGCGATCCTTGACCCGGAAATTCGTGCCGTGGTCAAGGGCGCGATGGAAGAGAGCGGCGCGGTTCTGATCAAACGCTACGGTTTTGATGCCGGCAAGCACGCCGCGTATATCAATAAAATCCTCAGTCGATTTGAAAACCCCTATTTGCACGATGATGTCGAGCGTGTGGGGCGTCAACCGCTGCGTAAGCTGAGCGCGGGCGATCGCCTGATCAAACCATTGCTGGGGACGCTGGAATATCAATTACCGCATGACAACCTGATTATTGGTATCGCGGCGGCGATGCGTTATCGCAGCGAACAGGATCCACAGGCGCAGGAACTGGCTGAATGGTTGCAGAATCTTGGCCCGCAGGCGGCGCTGGCGCAGATTTCCGGTCTGGATGCCAACAGCGAGGTTGTCGCGCAAGCCGTGAATGTGTATAACGCCATGCAATAATTGATGCGGCTGGTTCACGTTATGTCAGCCTCTGAATGCTGACATACGTTGATCAGGCGTGTTATCTGCGTGAATGAGGGGCTTTCCCATCAATGTCATCGGGTTAAAAGATGTCTGTGTGCGGGTTGAAGGTATGAGATGTGACGATGGAAGAAACACAGGCGTTTGAAAACCGGGTGCTTGAAGCCTTGAATTCAGGCACAACGGTGCGTAGCTTTATGCTCAAGGCCGTTGATCTGCTGGCCGAGGCTGTCAGTATCCTGATGTCGCAGGTGTTTCGCAAAGATGACTACGCCGTGAAATATGCGGTTGAACCCTTAATGACGGGAACCGGGCCGCTGAGTGATCTTTCTGTGCGTCTCAAGCTGATTTATGGTCTGGGTATGATCAGCCGTAAAGAGTATGAGGACGCCGAATTGCTGATGGCGCTGGGTGAGGAACTCACCCATGATGAGCATGAATATCATTTTACGGATGATGAAATCCTTGGGCCGATTGGCGAATTGCATTGCGTCAGCGCGCTGCCTTCCTTGCCTGCGCTACCGCCAGGCGGCGAGTCGGCGGACCCATTGTTGGTCAGCATGCGCCAGCAGCGCTATCAGCAGATGGTGCGCTCGACGCTGGTGTTGTCGCTCACCGAACTGATTGCCCAAATTAGTTTGAAAAAGGCTTTTTGAATCGAATTTCTCTACGCTCGTCCACTGCACTGACAAGACCTTTGGTGTATGCTTACGCCCCGCATGATCCTCCCGTTAAACAGGTTTATACGTTATGAAAGAGCAGGAAAAAGCAGAGATTAAACGCCTTAGCGATCAACTGGATGCGTTGAATCGTAAGCAGGATGCGTTGCTGACGCAGGGCGATGCCGAAGCGATAGCCGTTAATCAGGCGGCAAGCGAGAAGCTGGCGGCGGAAATCGAACGCCTGCGCAATGTACGGGTGCAGAAACTCAGTCAGGAAGCGCAAAAACTGTCGCGTCTACCTTTCAGCCGGGCTATCACCAAAAAAGAACAGGCCAATATGGGCGCGTTGAAGAAAAGCGTGCGCGGGTTGGTAGTGGTGCATCCTATGACGGCGCTGGGGCGTGAAATGGGGCTGAAAGAGATGACGGGCTACGCGCCGAAGCCCTTTTAAGCCGTTTGTGCCGTGGCCGCAAGGCGCGCGCAGCCCCAACGAGCTACGCGCGGCGCTCAACGCGGCGGGTTAGTGTTTATAACCCAGTTGCGTTGGCGATTGGGACGAAGCGATGGCTGCGGGCGTTGATTCATCCCGCATATTGGATAAACGGAACACGGAAACCGCCTGTTTGAGCAATGTCGCCTGTTCTTCCAGCGAGCTGGCGGCGGCGGCGGATTGTTCCACCAGGGCGGCGTTTTGCTGGGTGGTGCTGTCCATTTCCACAATCGCCTGATTAACCTGTTCAATACCGCGGCTCTGCTCATCGGACGCCGTGGCAATTTCCCCCATAATGTCATGCACCTGCGTAACTGACGTCACGATGTCATCCATGGTTTTACCCGCATTGCCGACCAGCACGGCCCCTTGCGATACCTGACGGACGGATTCGGCGATCAGGGTGTCGATTTCTTTCGCTGCCTGTGAACTTCGTTGCGCCAGATTGCGAACTTCGCTGGCTACCACGGCGAATCCTCGTCCCTGCTCACCGGCGCGAGCGGCTTCGACCGCAGCATTGAGCGCCAGAATATTAGTCTGGAAAGCGATGCTGTTAATGACAGAAGTAATTTCTGCAATGCGTTTTGAACTGTGCTCAATGTCATTCATGGTTTTCACCACGTTGTGGACTTGCTCGCCGCCTTGTTTTGCGGTTTGGGACGCGCTGATGACCAGCTTATTGGCCTGATGCGCGTTATCGGCGTTCTGTTTCACCGTGGCCGTGAGTTCTTCCATGCTGGCCGCCGTCTGTTCGACCGCCGCTGCCTGTTCCTCGGTACGTGAAGACAGATCGGTATTGCCGGCGACGATTTCGCCTGATGCGGTTGAAATCTGGCTGACGCCGAGACGGATTTCATCGATCATGTTATGCAGATTGTCGTTCATTTTCGCCATGCTGCTCATCAATTGGCCTAGTTCATCGCTGCGGGCGGTTTTAATGGACATGGAGAGATCGCCGGTGGCGATACGTTCAGCCATATCCAGCGTTTGATGCAATGGCGATGTAATTTGCCGGGAAATAAACCAGGAAATCAGCAAACCAAGCACCAGCGTAATCAGTGCGGTTATACCCAGTTGGATTTCGGAAATGCGGATGTCCTTCTGAGTCGATTGCAGTTGGCTGCTGAGCAATGTTTCGACGGCGTCGTTCATTTGGTTGGCGGTGGCGCCAATCTGCTGGGCCAACGCCATTTCTTCCTGATAGGCGGGCAGATAGGCCAGCGCTTGTTCTTCATAGGCATTCATGATGCTAAGCACCGGATTCAGCGTCGCCTGTTGCTCGGCAGGCAGACTTTGATACAAAGTGGTCAGCGATGTTTGCGCATCATTGATGGCGTTTTTCAGCTTTTCTTCCGCCTCGTTATCGCGAGAGAGGAGAAGGCCGCGCACTTGATAGCGAACTTCGGCCAGTTTATGAGTGAGATCGGCGGCCAGTAACTGCTGCGCAAAATTATCGCTGTCAGCTTTTAGTTGATCATCAAGCTGTTTTAGGTATTTATTACTTTCCGATAGATTCCAGCTTTCTCTGATGTCATCTTTTTTATTGATGGCTGCAATGTAGCCCGCCTGCATTTTCTGATATTCGGCAATGGTGGTCGTGATTTGAGAAAGCGTCGCGATGTCATGTTCACTCCAACGCCATTGATTTGCCTCCGCCACCAAATTTTTCATATTATTAATGTGCAGAATATTTTTCTCAATATGTTCAGGTTGGTAGCTCGCGCTGTAGAGCGCCCGATAATATTTCGCCTGGTTAATTTCATCACTGATATTATTGCTGAAATTAACTTTATCAATGCTTTGTTTTAACGCTTCAATCTGCATGATGCCTGCACCGGCAATGATCATCGTCATCATTAAGATCAAGCAGAAACCTAACCCTAATTTCTTACCTACTTTGATATTCTCAAATTTTATTGCCATTCCGTTTCTACCACGCTCTTAAGATTTGAACTATTCATCAATAATATCTGCAATTTGCGAGTGGTATTGGCACCATGAGATGACCATTTATAAAAAGATATCCTCACAAAAATCACACGATAAAACTCCAAGTGAGTTATCGGCAATTCATATATAAACTTTATATTCACGTGATAATTAAATAGTTAAAGAAGAAAGGTAAGAGGGAATGGGTGACATTTCTTAATAAAAAACCGGAATAACAGTAAGTTATCCCGGTTTATTTCATCACGGATATATTCCCTTCCCTTGCCGCTCGCTATCTTCAGCACCCCGGAAACGATGGAAAGATCTCCGCGCTAGTAGCGAAAAGATTATTTTTTCGCTTGTGCAAAGCGGCTGGTCGCTTCGTCCCAATTCACCACGTTCCAGAAGGCTTTGATGTAATCCGGGCGGCGGTTCTGATATTTCAGATAGTAGGCGTGTTCCCATACATCCAGACCAATGATCGGGTAGCCGGAGGCGCCAGAAATCGCTTCACCCATCAACGGGCTGTCCTGATTTGCGGTGGAAACCACGGCCAGTTTGCCGTCATCTTTCAACACCAGCCAGGCCCAGCCTGAGCCGAAACGGGTGGCGGCAGCCTGTTCAAATTTTTCTTTGAAAGCGTCAACGCTGCCAAAATCGCGCTCGATTGCGGCTTTCAGGTCGCCTGTCAGCGTCGTACCCAGCTTCAGACCTTTCCAGAACAGGCTGTGGTTGGCGTGACCGCCAGCGTTGTTGCGCAGAACGGTTTTTTTCTCTGTCGGCACTTTATCCAGTTGAGCGATCAGTTCTTCAGCAGACAGACTGGCAAGTTCAGGCAGGGACTCCAACGCTGCATTTGCGTTATTGACGTAAGTCTGGTGATGTTTGGTGTGATGGATTTCCATCGTTTGCTTGTCGAAGTGAGGTTCCAGCGCGTCATAAGCATAAGGCAGGGATGGCAGTGAATAACTCATGTTTAGCATCTCCATGGTTGTAGTACTAATGATTGTAGTACTAAAAAGTGGTCGTACCGAAAAAGCGTGGCCGTACCGCAAGGACACCGTAGTACGCCATATTCTGGTACATTTTACGGCGCTCTCTTTTGTTAGCTCCGCGTAAGCATTAGGTTCATTATAGTTAATTAAATGATATTGAAAATGATTATTCTCATGTCGGCATCAGAAACGACTCGCTTTTAGTCCGGTATAACAAGCGCTTATGTCATTATCTCTTCGGTTAAAAACAAATTGGTCTAAGATGCCAAAGCGCTTCTTCTGGATGCTCGTAACCTATTTCATACCACCGCTGTTTCAAACATCTTCTCCTTCAAACAATCGCTGCGGGTGAGAGTAAATGGTTGCGCGGCCCGGACGACAGAAGCCCACCAACGTCAGATTACAGCGTTCGGCAACCTCTACGGCCAGCGACGTGGCGGCGGATACCGCAAACAGGATCTCCACGCCGCACATGGCGGATTTCTGCACCATTTCATAACTCGCCCGGCTGGAAACCAGCACCGCTCCTTGCCGCCAGGGTTGTTTCGCCCGCATGCCGAGCAGTTTATCCAACGCCACATGGCGACCTACATCTTCACAGCCGCCTTGCAAGGCGCCATCCGGCGTTATCCAGGCGGCGGCGTGCGTACAGCCGGTTAGTTGTCCTACTTGCTGCACGTTTTTGAGTTGCGCCAGCGCGCTGTCAAGGCGGCTGAGCGAGAATGTCTGAGTGAACGGCAGCGGCGTGACGGGTTTGCCAATCTCAGATAGCTGCTCCACGCCGCAGACGCCGCAGCCTGTACGTCCATCCATCGCCCGGCGGCGTGCTTTCAGTCCGGCAAAACGACGGCTCGATAGCTCTATTTGTACTTCGACGCCGTTGCATACTGGTTGAACGTCTATCCCGTAGATATCCTGTGGCGACGCAATGATGCCTTCCGACAGCGAGAACCCCAGCGCGAATGCCGCCAAATCCTTTGGCGACGCCATCATAACGACATGTGAAATACCGTTGTAGACCAGCGCAACCGGCACCTCCTCCGCCAGCCAATCGTTTTGCGGCAGCGACAGGGCGTTCTGATGGCGCACGCTGCGTTGTGCTGCTCCGGCAGGGGCGGTAACCGCTTGTGGATGAGGGTTTTTCACCTGCAATACCCGTAAGTTGATAACCATAAATCGTGGATAGCATTATTTCACCACCGCCTGATGGATGCGAGTTTTTCTCCGCGAACGGTGAGCGTCCCCGCAATGCCATGTATTTCCGTGGCGAAACGAATAATAAATTGTGCGTCAACTCGAAGAGTTGTCATTCTCTCCGGTTTTTTCCTGTCAGAAATGCGGATCCCTGTATACGATTTATCCATGCTCTGTTATTCAGCGACGTTTTCATATTGGCTCTATTTTCACTGCGGCCCGACCGCGCATCGAGACAGCGAAAAGGAGACTGAAATGGTACAAGACACTTCCACAGGCCGGTTGAGCGCCGGCGAGTACGGATCTCTGAATCTGAAAACGCGCTATGACAACTTTATCGGCGGCGCCTGGGTGCCGCCCGACAGCGGTCAGTATTTTGTCAACCTGACGCCCATCACCGGCCAGCCTTTATGTGAAGTGGCCAGTTCGACATCCCGTGACGTGGATCACGCGCTGGATGCCGCCCACAAAGCTAAAGCGGAATGGGGGGGGATGTCCGTGCAGGATCGGTCGTTAATTCTCAACCGCATTGCGGATCGAATGGAGCAGAACCTAGACCTGCTGGCGAATATGGAAACCTGGGATAACGGCAAGCCGATTCGTGAAACCAGCGGCGCGGACGTTCCGCTGGCTATCGACCATTTTCGCTATTTCGCCGCCTGTATTCGCGCCCAGGAGGGGGCGATCAGTGAGATTGATGGCGATACTGTCGCTTATCATTTCCACGAACCGCTCGGCGTGGTGGGACAGATTATTCCCTGGAATTTCCCGCTGTTGATGGCTTGCTGGAAAATGGCGCCAGCGCTGGCCGCAGGAAATTGTATCGTCTTGAAACCCGCCAAGTTGACGCCAATGTCGGTACTGCTGTTGATGGAGCTGATTCAGGATATCTTGCCGCCGGGGGTGGTTAACGTGGTTAACGGTTCAGGCAGCGAGATCGGTGAGTATCTGGCGACCTCGAAGCGTATCGCTAAAGTGGCGTTTACCGGTTCAACGGAAGTGGGTCAGCAAATCATGGGCTATGCCGCTCAGAACGTGACGCCGGTAACGCTGGAACTGGGCGGCAAATCGCCGAACATTTTCTTTGCTGATGTGATGGATAAAGAAGACAGCTTTTTTGACAAGGCGTTGGAGGGGTTCACGTTGTTTGCCTTCAATCAGGGCGAGGTGTGTACCTGTCCGAGTCGGGCGCTGGTGCAGGAGTCGATTTACGAGCGCTTTATGGAACGAGCGATCAAACGTGTTGAATCTATCCGCATCGGCCATCCTCTGGACAGTAATACCATGATGGGCGCGCAGGTATCTTCCGGTCAGTTGGATACCATTCTGAACTATATCGATATCGGCAAGAAAGAAGGGGCGCGCGTCCTGACCGGTGGTCGCCGTAAGGAAATGCCGGCAGATCTGGCGCAGGGTTATTATCTGGAACCCACGATTCTGTTTGGTAAAAATAGCATGCGCGTTTTCCAGGAGGAGATTTTCGGACCGGTGCTGGCGGTAACGACCTTTAAAACCATGGATGATGCGTTGGAGATAGCCAACGACACCGAGTATGGCCTGGGCGCGGGCGTATGGAGCCGCAACGGGAATGTGGCGTACCGTATGGGACGTGGCATCCAGGCCGGACGCGTCTGGACCAACTGCTATCACGCGTATCCGGCGCATGCAGCGTTTGGCGGCTATAAACAATCGGGTATTGGGCGTGAAAACCACAAAATGATGCTGGAACATTACCAACAGACCAAGTGCCTGTTAGTCAGCTATTCCGACAAACCAATGGGCTTGTTCTGATGTCGGCGTGACGATATTGTGTTTCTCACCGGGCCGTTACACGTTAACGGCCTTTTTATGTTGGTTGCGCCGCTTGTCTCGGATTAGCCTGATTGTTGATTGTACCGACGTGGAACAGGCACTACTCTGTTGAATAGACGTCATATTTTAAGAGGTTGTGCATGACCGACAAGATCGGCTGGATTGATAATTTGCGGGCTGTGGCCTGTATGATGGTCGTTCTCATTCATAGCACTACCTATCCGATTACCGCCGGTGGGATGCCGGGTGAAGCGCATTGGGATGTGGCAAATATACTGAACTCGGCTTCACGGGTTGGCGTGCCGCTATTTTTTATGATTTCCGGTTATCTGTTTTTTGGCGAACGCAACGCCCAGAAAAAACATTTTCTGAGAATAAGTCTGTGTATCCTGTTTTATAGCGCGGTTGCCTTGATTTATATCTCGACGCTGACGCCGATTAATGGTTTGAACGCGTTGCGTTTTGCGTTACAGAAACCCATTTTTTATCACTTATGGTTCTTTTATGCCATTGTCGTGATTTATTTGTGTTCTCCATTGATTAATATCAAACCGGTTTCAGGTAAGTATTTGTTGGTATTTATCGTACTGTTGGCGGTAATTGCCAATCCGAATACCGGACGCGTTGAATTTTTCGGGAGCAGGCTATTGCCGGTCAATCTCTATATTTACGGCGATACCTTTTATTACCTGCTGTATGCCATGCTCGGACGTGCTTTGGGAATGTTGGAGATTCCACGTAAAGCCGTGCTTGCCGCCATACCGCTCTTTATTTTCTGCGTTGTGATGGTGGCGCTGGGAACCCTGTACCACACTTTGCGAAATGATAGCTTTACTCAGACTTTCTATCTTTATAGCGGACCGCTGGTATTTCTGGCCGCAATCAGTCTGTTGGTGATATTCAAACATTATTTCAATCATCGGGTGCTGCCGGGTTTTGCTTTGATATCGCGTCATTCATTAGCTATTTATGGCTTTCACGCGCTGATTATTCACTATATGCGCACCAACGGTCTGGATTTCTCCTCTCGCCCAGTGTTGGATATTTTCTATATTTTTACCGTTGCGTTATTGGGCAGTTTGTTGTTGTCGATAGCGGTACAGAAATTGGATACGCGGCGTCTGGTTTCCTGAAGCGTTGGCAGGACAACATGGCGCGGCATAGGCCGCGCCAGAGATAGGTTCAGGCTGGCACGCGCCAGTGATCGTAATCAATATGTTCAACCTGGAAGTTGGCGTTTTCCTTATCGCCCGTCAGACGGCTGGCGATGGTGAAAGCGAAATCGAACGCCACACCCAGTCCTTTACCGCTGATCAGGTTGCCATCTTCCACAACTTTTTCATTTACGTAGATGCCGTCGGTGACATCCAGCCATAATTCGCCTGAACAGACATAGCGACGGCCTTTTAGCAGCTTATTGCCGCCCAGTACGCGGGCTGCGGCGGAACAGATGGGGCAAATCAACTTGTTGGCTTCATCGTGGCGACGGATGAAATCCACCACCATTGGGTTTGCTGCCAGATTAACCGTTCCCTGTGGGCCGCCAGGAATGATCACGGCATCGAACAGAACATCCCTGCTTTTTTCCAGCAAGGCATCGGCAAATATACGAATATTGTGATAACTGCGCAGTTCCAGCCTGTCATGACAAGACAGCATGGTAACTTCCACATTCATGCGGTGCAGTACATCGATCACCATAATCGCTTCTGCTTCTTCAAACCCAGGAGCCAGCAGAATAGCGACTTTCTTAGACATAATCTCTCCAGCATCAGGTGAAGGAATCCATTAACCGGGAGAGGATAGCAAAGATTAATAATAAAATTGAAACAATGTTTTATTATTGAGGTTGAGGTCGCGTAAAGTAATTTTACCGCTTAGTCCACCTAAGAAATCGCGTTATACTCGTTAACTTGGGCCGATGATTGACCACGAATTTTTTTGCATAAAATACCACGGTGCTCTTCCGGTACCGGCAAAAAGATGTTTAAATTATCACTCACTTATTTTGCATAAATATGCATTTATGAGCGTGCTGATTCTGACGATAGTCCCGGCCAATTCGTTTTGCGAAACGGCAAAGGTATCACCTCTCATCAATGTATTGCGTAACATAATGGTGTGGCTGCTAAGCTTCTAACCATAGATCTTTCGAGCAGGGATTACATTTATGACAACGATTCTCAAGCATCTTCCGGTTGGTCAGCGTATTGGTATTGCGTTTTCAGGTGGTCTGGATACCAGTGCTGCGCTGCTCTGGATGCGTCAAAAAGGCGCGGTTCCTTATGCGTATACCGCGAATCTGGGACAGCCGGACGAGGATGACTACGACGAGATCCCTCGCCGCGCTATGGAATACGGCGCTGAAAATGCCCGTTTGATCGACTGCCGCAAGCAGCTTGTCGCCGAAGGGATTGCCGCCATTCAGTGTGGCGCTTTCCACAATACCACGGCGGGCGTGACCTATTTCAACACCACGCCGTTGGGACGCGCGGTGACCGGTACAATGCTGGTTGCCGCCATGAAAGAGGACGGCGTTAATATCTGGGGTGACGGCAGTACCTATAAGGGTAACGACATTGAGCGTTTCTATCGTTATGGTTTGCTGACCAATGCCGAATTGAAAATCTACAAGCCGTGGCTGGATACCGATTTCATTGACGAGCTTGGTGGCCGTCAGGAAATGTCCGAGTTCATGGCTCAGGCTGGTTTCGGTTACAAAATGTCAGCGGAAAAAGCCTATTCCACCGATTCAAATATTCTGGGGGCGACGCATGAAGCCAAGGATCTGGAATATCTGAATTCCAGCGTCAAAATCGTTAACCCGATCATGGGCGTTAAATTCTGGGACGAAAACGTTAAAATCGCGGCGGAAGAAGTTACTATCCGTTTTGAGCGCGGCCACCCGGTTGCCTTAAATGGCAAAACCTTTGCCGATGACGTCGAACTGATGCTGGCAGCAAATCGTATCGGCGGACGCCACGGTCTTGGCATGAGCGATCAGATTGAAAACCGAATTATTGAAGCGAAAAGCCGTGGCATCTATGAAGCGCCGGGCATGGCATTACTGCACATTGCTTACGAGCGTCTGGTGACGGGCATTCATAACGAAGACACCATTGAGCAATACCATGCAAATGGCCGTCAGTTGGGCCGCTTCCTGTATCAGGGCCGTTGGTTTGATTCGCAGGCGTTGATGTTGCGCGATGCTTCTCAGCGTTGGATTGCCAGCGCCATTACGGGTGAAGTCACGCTGGAACTGCGGCGTGGTAACGACTACTCCATCATGAATACCGTTTCCGACAATTTGACCTATAAGCCGGAACGTTTGACGATGGAAAAAGGTGATTCTGTATTCTCGCCTGACGACCGTATCGGTCAGTTGACCATGCGTAATCTGGATATCACCGATACGCGTGAAAAACTGTTCAACTATGTTGAAACCGGTCTGCTGTCGGCTTCCGCCAGCGCGGGTCTGCCGCAGGTTGGGCAGTTGCAGGATAAGTCTGATAAGTAACTGGTGATTAAAGTCTTGCAGAGAACCCGGAGCCGCTTGTCGCCTCCGGGTTTTTTTGTGCTGATGCCCGACCGAGTTTGAAATGCGCCAGCACGTAGTCTGGGGCGTACCTGCAATTCGCCTATAGTGTTGTTTTTTCTCACGGATTGTGGGGTTGCATCTGTACAACCGATGGCAAAAGGGACAAAATATAAAAGCGATAATCAACGGTAATAATCATTTTAAAACGCCAACAATGATGTTGAGTGGTTTGATCATTCTTGATATCTAGCAATAAATTTTTAATGGAGGAAAAATGTTAGAGATATTTGATGTGAGTTATTCGCTGTTGTCAGAAGAAAAATCCGAAGAACTATTTACCCTTAGAAAAGAGACATTTAAGGATCGCCTTAACTGGGCTGTACAGTGTACGGATGGCATGGAGTTTGATCAGTATGATAATAATAACACAACGTACCTTTTTGGTATAAAAGATGATTTTGTTATTTGCAGTCTGAGGTTTATTGAAACAAAATACCCTAATATGATTACCGGAACATTTTTCTCTTATTTTGAAAAAATAAATATTCCTGAAGGTAATTACATTGAATCAAGTCGGTTTTTTGTGGATAAAGAAAGAGCGAGAAATATCCTGGGCAATAACTATCCAATCAGTTCCATGCTTTTTTTATCAATGATTAATTATTCCAGAAAAAATGGTTATGAAGGCATATACACCATTGTCAGCCATCCGATGTTAACAATATTAAAACGCTCAGGCTGGAAAATATCTGTTGTTGAACAAGGCATGTCGGAAAAAAATGAAAGAGTCTATTTATTGTTTCTACCCGTTGATGATGAGAATCAGGAGATCTTAACCCGACGTATTAGTCGTAGCAGTATGGTTGTGAATGATGAATTGAAGCAATGGCCATTGCGACTTTCAGTTTCTAATGCACTGGCTTGATAAGGTGAAGTTCTATACCAAGCCTTATAGCGTGCTTGGCGTTTAACACACCGAGTTTTTTTATAACATTGCCGATATGAAATTTTACTGTGCTGGTTTTAATGCCCAGGATCAGCGCTACCTCTTGGTAGGTCTTACCCATGCTGGCCCAGTATAAAATTTCATTCTCTCGTGGAGAAAACATTATTTTATCATTTAATGTGTTTTCTTCACTATTCTTAGCCATCTCTTTACAAAGAGAGATGGTTTTTTCATAAGCAGTGATAAGCAACATCTGTAATGTGTCTTTTTCTTCTTCAATAATATTTTTCATACTTTCAACCTCTGGTCCATTCATGATTATGGACAACGTGACGAGATTATTACTATTGTCGTGAAGAACAAAGGTGTACCCATGAGTGACATTATATTTTTTTGATAAATTGAATATTTTTGAAAGTTTTATTCTTGCTTTAATAATCAGGCTTTCTTCCCAAAAAAAAGGGGATATTTTATTAAAGGCGGCAAAAATGACGGGGTCAATTTGCTGATAATTGTTTTCTTTATATATATTTACCCATTCATCTGGATAGTTGGTGGTTATTATTATCTCGGAGGGGTTTTTCTTATTCAGAATCATATAGGAAAATTTTATACCTTTATAAGGCATCAAATGTTCCTCAAAAAACTTTTTTGTTACCCTGCTTATAATTTCATTGTTGGAAAATAATAAAGACATATAATGACCTCTATTCGAAGGTTCAACATCCTTGTGGGGATAAAGTATATACTCATGCTTATGCCTAAGTCTAACGTTGATTTCCTGATGAAGTTATCTGTCATTTTCAAACAGAAATCACATTATGAAAAATAGATGAATGATTTTTCATAAAAAGGGGAGTGTGTATCTTCTCCCCGCTTAATGCCAGCGTCCCCAGATAACGATTAAGGCCAATGCGGTGATACACCAGCAAGCCAAAGCGCCGACCAATGAATAGGATAATTTTGTCACGCCACTTAAATACCAGAGAGACACAAGGTAGGCAAAATAAGGAATGATAGCCCACATGCCGAACAATATCGTGGTGCGCAATGCCGCGACATTGCGCTCAGTCGCAACAATGTAGTGGGCAATCAAGGCAAATGTAGGGAAGAGCGGAACCAACCCGGCAATATAATAATTTTTTGTCTTTGATAAATACCCGATGAGCAAAACCACAACCGCGCCTATCACTGCTTTAAAAACCAAGCCCATTTCGTTCCCCTGACATGATCCTTCTGGCGATATCCCATCATGAATAGGCTGATCTGTAAACCTTTAAAACAGGTCTTCCTCACTGATGACTTTGCGACTACCTGCTTATGTACAGATTACCACTATGTAGGCGGGGCGGTGTAATTCAAATACATCACCCCTCTTTAATATGGTGAGCATGAAAGCAATAATCATCGACCGATCAACATTGGTCGCGGAAATTCCATGCATATTTTTTATAAATAACAGATTTGCTGATTTTTATATAACGCTTTTGCAATGGCATTCCTGCAAATGAAATTTCTTCTGGATGAATAATGAGTGTTAATGTGTTCCGGCTTTATTGTGTTTTTAATTCATTTCGACTTGAAGTGATTTTTTTTAATTAGCCTGCTATGGGCGAATCTCGTTATTTATTATTAAAGTCAATGCTATTTTTTGATGCTGTTAGTGGTCTATTGTTATGATTTTTATAGGTATTTGTCGGATGGTGTAAATGCCTTGAAAGATAATTAGATGTTCGCTTCTCTTTGGAATAGATGCACTAAGGAACTTCTCTTCCATTTTTCCTACATAGAACTGGCCGGTTATTTTGGCCAAAAAGTTTATATTTAACTTATTAGCTAACAAAAGGACTTTTCTATGAGTGCTAAGTTACGTTTATTGGGTGCAATGATTGGAGTTGGCGCGCTATTGGCAAGTGCTGGCGCCAGCGCTGTGTCAGACCAGTATATTTCCGTTACGTCATCAAAAGAAGCGAAATACAAATACTCTGTCTATGCCGATCTTTATGACGGACAAGGTAACTTCGTCTATCACTGGCAGAATACGGGTAAAAAACCGGGATCTTCACTGCGCTGGAATTATACCGATGGCGGCGACGGTGGTTGGCTGCATATTTGGATCGACCCATCGCCTGCTCAAAGGGCTTCTTTTTTGACATTGCCACTGGGCGTTAATCATTGCTATGAAATTACTGCGCCTGTCGTCGGAACCATTTCGATGGTTAATGAAAAGCCCTGTTGAATAGTGAGCGATATCTTATCGCGGCAGATTATCCACCTATATAACATTTAAATGTTGGTTGAAGGCCCGGATTAATGGTTGAGCTTAATGATATTCGCCATGGTTATGGTGACGTGAACGTACTGAATAATCTTTCATTACGTGTGGCGTCTGGTGAAACCTGCGCTATTTTAGGTTCCTCTGGTAGCGGTAAAAGCACGCTACTAAGTATTCTCGGATTATTGGAACCGTTAGTGACCGGAGAGTACTGTTTGGATGGCGAGAATATGATGTCTTGTACATCGCATCAGCGCGCCGCATTACGTAACCGCAAACTGGGGTTTGTTTTTCAGCATTTCCATCTGCTACCGCGACTTAATGCATTAGATAACGTGGCCTTGCCGCTGTTGTATCGAGCTATGCCATTGGCAGTGTCCCGTCATCGGGCCGCTGCCGTTCTTGAATCCTTGGGTATGACGCCCTGGTTGCACTCTTATCCGGCCATGCTATCCGGCGGACAACGACAGCGGGTGGCTATCGCCCGTGCATTGGTGGGTGAGCCCTCTTTACTGCTTGCCGATGAGCCAACCGGCAATCTTGATACGAATACCGCGCACGACATTATGTCTCTTTTGCTGGAATTGAACCGCCGGAAGGGGTTAACCATGGTGATGGTGACTCATGATGAACATCTGGCCGAATGTCTGCATCAGCGGTGGCATATGCGTGGCGGAAAGCTCATTGAGGCGCGGTAAAAAAAATGACGCGATTTCAACAGTTAATCGAAGCATGCCGTAATCTATACGCGTTTCGTCAGCGCGCTACGCTGGCGATTTTGGGTATCGGGGTGGGCAGCGCGCTTGTCGTCACTTTGCTTATATTAGGAAAAAGCGCGCAGCATAATGCGCTAAGCGCCTTCGATACTTTGGGCGGCGATGTGATGGTGGCGGACATCGGTGTGAGAAGCGCGGAGAGATCGTCCCCCCTTCCCATTAATCTGGATTTTTCGTCATTGCGATCCCAGTTTCCTGATATCCGGCGGGTGGTTCCCGTTGCGCGTTGGGAGATTCAGTTGACGAAGAACGGTAAGGCGCTGTCGATTCCGATTATCGCCACTACGTCGGATTTTTTTGACTTACTGCGTTTAGATCCTGCTTGGGGACGCGGCCTGTCAAAATTTGATAGCCGCGCAAATTACGCTGTACTTGGCGCAAGTCTGGCTCAACGGCTTGCCCTTTCCGCAAAGCATCTGCAACTTAATCATTATGCGTTTGATGTTATCGGTATTTTACACCCAAGCGTCTCTCTGGCGCCTGGGGGCATGCAAATCGATGATATGGCGTTGGTGCCGCTGACGACAATTAAGAAAATCGCACCGTTCACAGAGCCGGATATGTTGCTGATACAAGCTGTTTCCCGTCAGCACATTGCATTACTGGAAACACCGGTACGCGATTGGTTGGAGAGTAACTTACCAGGGCGGAATATCCATTTGATGTTACAGCAACAACTGCTTGATGGCATCGAGCAGCAAACGCGAACATTCCGTTACTTGTTGAGCGCTCTTGCAGCGATAGCATTGCTGATGGGCGGGATCGGCGTAATGAACGTTATGGTGATGAGCGTCGCGGAACGACGTCATGAAATTGGTTTGCGTCAGGCTTTGGGAGCCACGTCGCAAGAGATAGGCGTATTGTTTCTTTTGGAAGCGTTGCTCCTCTCTCTGCCGGGGTCTTTGCTGGGCAGCGGGATCGGTGTGGCATTCTCCTGGATCTATGCGCGTTATGCAGACTGGTCCCTGGTGATCGACCTGTGGGTGCTGCCGCTGGCGATGGGGAGTGCCTTAACGCTGGCCGTGTTTTTTGGGTTAAAGCCTTCTTTGGCGGCTGCACGTCTTTCACCTGCGGAGGCGTTGCGTGATGCTTAATCGATGGAGTCAATTGCTGTTCTGTTTCATGCTGGTAAGTGTGAAATCTTATTCGTTTGATATTTCAGAAAAAAAATCAAAAATAGAACAAAGCATAACGATCACGCTGCCAGAAGCCGTGGCGCTGGGGATGCGTAACAGCAACGCGATCAAAAGTCAGGCGCTCCTGCGTTTGAACGATAAATTTGACCTGCGGGTGGCGCAAGATGGCTTTCGTCCCCAATTGGTCTTCAATAGTCAGTATCTGCGCAGTACACGCGGGAATCTTAATAGTCATGAGCGTTCATCAGGCGTTTCGGCAAGTCTGCTCACCCCTTTAGGTACTCAATTGACGCTGGATTGGTCTTATCGCCGGGAGGAGCAGGATATGTCCCCGCGTCAACAGGGGGGGAATGTCACATTTGCGCTGGTTCAGCCTTTATTGCGAGACGCGGGTACAGATGTGAATACTGTCGCGCTGCGTCTGGCGGAGATTGACGAGCGCATGGGGCAATTGCGCTATCAGCAGCAGGTTGCTGAAACCATTACGAATATCATTCTGGCGTATCATCGCTTACTCAAGGCGCAACAGCAGTTTGAGTTGTCGCGACAAGCGCTGCATCGCGCCAACACGCAGCGAGACGTCGTAGCCAAACTCATCAATAGTGGGCGTGTCGCATCGCTGGAACAATTGCAAAGTGATGCGGATATCGCCGAGCAGCAATTAAGGATCGCGCAGGAAGAGAATGAACTGAATGCCAGCCGTCTGGCGTTGTGCGGTCTACTGGGGATTGATAACCGCACGCTATTAAGCGCCAGCAAAAATCTTGAGATAAAAAAAGTCGCGCTGAAAACCGACTGGGCAATGGAAAAAGCCTTACAAACACAGCCGGATTACCTCATTCAGCAATTAGCGTCGCAAAAACAGAAATTTTACTTAATACAAGCGCAGAATCAGCGCCGCTGGGATGTCGATCTGGTGGCGGGCGCCGAGCGTAATGATATAAGAGGCAACGATATGCAGGACAATGATCGTTGGCAACGCTATGTAGGGTTGAATGTATCTATTCCTTTCAATGATATGCGCGCGCGTCAGGAAGAACTGCGCGCCGAGATAGCAGAGAAAAAACAGCGGTTGGACATGGCCGATTCCCGCCAACAACTTGAAGAGGCGGTGACTCAGCAGATTGATATGCTGAACAATAGCTGGCAGCAATATGCCATTGCCGATCGTCTTACCCGTCTGTCGGAAAAAAAGCTTCAGGCTGAGCAGACCAAATTAGCCGCGGGACGCTCTTCCAACTTTCAGGTGCTGAGTTATCAAAATGATCTGCGTTTCGCTCAGAATGCGCGGCTTAATGCGCAGGTAGATTATCTGAATGTGCAAGCGAATCTGGATATGTTGATAGGCTATACGCTCAGTCGTTGGGGAGTGGAATTGAATGATTTTTAATTTTCTCCGATCTCGAATTATGTTGTGCGTGCTATTGGCAATGATACTGGCTGTCATTGGCTGGCGGTTGTCATCCTCTGATGAGGCGGTCAACCATGAACCCATCTGGCGTTATGTGAAACCAACGCCTGTGGAAAGCCACCTGATATTGATGGCCCGATTGCAAGCGCAAGCGCAATATTCGGTCAATGCGCCTTTTGAAAGTCACATCACGCGAGTTGCGGTGCGGGAAGGTGATCAGGTGAAAAAAGGCGATGTGCTATTGGAACTGAGTACCGTATCGCAACAAATACCTTTCAGAGACGCACAAGCCCAATGGTTGAAAGCTCGTCAGGATCTGCAACGGGTACAAAACTGGTCAGACAGTACGGAGGTCACTTCGGCCCGTCGGTCTTTGCAAGGTGCGGAAATCAGCGTCAGAAGCGCAACACAAAAAGTTAAGGAAGCGAAGCCGTTGTTTCATGCCGGTATTATTCCGCGTATGGAACTGGATGTCTTAAGAGAGGAAGAGGAAAACCGGAAACTGGATCTTCAGGCTGCACAACAAACGTTGGCTGTGGTAATGGCACAAGGCGGTGCGCAAAACCTGGAGATGGCGGAGCTTGAATTACGTAATGCGGAGCAAAAACTTCAGGAACTACGCGATAGGCAGAGTAAGAGCATACTGTATGCGATGAATGATGGTTATGTGATCGGGGTACGCAACGGGAACAAAGAAAAGATGCCTTTTGCTCAGGAAGGGCAACAAGTCAGCCTTGGCGATCCTTTGTTGATGTTGGTGGGGATAGCGCGGTTTAACGCACAGGCGCGTGTGGACGAGTCTGATGTAGAGACTTTGCGGCCAGGCATGTCTGCGACCTTAAGTAATGATGCCTATCCAGATACTCAATGGACAGGCAAATTGCGCGCCATCAGTCCTCAGGCAAATTATATCGAGGGGCAGGCGGGTACGACCTATGATGTATCGTTCGATATTGATTGTTGTCGTAAAGGTGAAGCTGTACCTCGTTTGGGGATGTCAGCAATGGTGAAAGTCACGACCTTCTCAAATCCCGCGGGGATGGTGTTGCAACCTGATGAGATAACGCAGGACGAGCAAGGCCGCACCACTATCCTTTATCGACGCGATCTGCAATCGCCTCCTGTACGACAAAGCGTAGAAATAGTTAAATCTCTGCCGCAAGGCGTGGTTGTAAAAAATATGAGCGAAGGCTATGTGCAGAAAATCGGCGCGTCGCCATGAGGTTGCTATCAGGTAGATGGTTACAATCCGGGAATTTCTTAAACATACTCCGCAATTCCCGCCACGTTGGGCGGTGGTTTTTGATGGTTTTCAAGCGAGCTGAGTAGACGATGTTTTTGATTAAATTTTCTTAAAAACAGGGCGTTATAGGATCTGATAGACTTGAGTGGAATGCATATGAATATAAAGTGATGGTCTGTTGGTATTGATTTTATTGTGTTTTATTAATCTGTTTTGAGTTTAAGTACATGGGGAACGAAGATGCTTACGCGTTGAACCAAAATTTTCCACAAGTTCCCGTAAATGCTGCGCTAACTGGTCAACTGTCTTCTCTCCCGTTCTTGTTGGTTTGATAAACGCACTGTTCATGATTCGATAATTACTTCGGGAAGTCCTGCTTCAGTGGCCTGTTTACATACCTTGTCGATTACCTGTTGGACGCGATCTGGAGCACGAACAGCCGAGTGGTCAATTTTGAAAGCAGCCGCAGCTTTAACGCATTCGCTGCGTTGCGCGATCATCTTAACCAGTTCGCTATCAATCTGATCGACTCGATTTCTAACGTCTTCAATTGAAAAAAATTCATTTTCAATCCATCTAACGAGTAAATGAGTTTGTTAGGTTACATAAAATTTCGATTGAATACAGTATTGAACCTAAATACATAAGCCAATTTAACATGGCTTATGTATTTCTATAGACTTTGAAAGAATTTACTCAATGTTCTGAATCTGCTCCCGCATCTGCTCAATCAGTACCTTCAATTCAATGGCGGAGGCGGTAACGTCGGCGTTAATTGATTTAGAGGCCAGCGTGTTGGATTCGCGGTTGAATTCCTGCATCATGAAATCCAGACGGCGACCAACGGCTTCTTCTTTCTTCAGGATTTTGTAGGTTTCAGCGACGTGGGCTTCAAGCCTGTCCAGTTCTTCCGCCACATCGACGCGTTGCGCCATAATCACCAGTTCCTGTTCCAGTCGGTTATTTTCCAACTGAACCTGCGCCTCTTCCAGCTTGTTGAGCAGGCGTTCACGCTGCCATTGCAGTATGTTCGGCATCTGTGCGCGGACTTTGACGACTTCGGCGCTGACGCCAGCCAGACGCTGTTCAATCAGGGCTTTCAGGGCGTTGCCTTCACTTTCCCGCGCGGTGATGAAATCATCCAGCGCGTTATTCAATCCCTGTAACAACTCGGCGCTGATGGCGTCCAGATCCTGTTCTTCCGCGGCCATCACGCCAGGCCAGCGCAGAATATCGACCGGGTTGATTTCACCTTCATCGCTCTGCATTTTTACCCAGTTAGCCGCGCTCACCAGTTGTTTGGCCAGATTTTCATTCAAAATCAGCGAGCTTTGCGCGCGTGGGTCCAGATCGAAACGCAGATTGCATTCAATTTTACCGCGGGTTAGCCGCGCGCGGATGCGATCGCGAATAACGGGTTCCAGACTGCGGAATTGTTCTGGCAAACGGATGTAGGTTTCCAGATAGCGCTGGTTAACAGAACGCAGTTCCCAGGCTGCGCTTCCCCAGTTACCCTTGATTTCTCGGCGGGCGTAAGCGGTCATGCTGCGAATCATTGGTGCATACCTGTAGAGCAAATGATGAGGGGATTATAGCGTTGAGTCCCGGTACGCGGTAGGAGAAAATCCGTCGTCCGGTCAACAGACATAAGTGAATCATCTGATGAACGGCGGATAAGTGCTCATGATGTGCTGTCAGCCGCGGTCCGGCGGGCTATGCGGCGTGCAACAGCGCTTCGTTTTGACGTGCGATTTCCCAGCATTTACGCTTCATCATCTGTTTCAACTGTAAGGTTGCCTGCGACTGGGGATTGTCGCGGCGGCTAATCAGCGTGACTTCAAACGGCAGAGGCTGATCGATCGGGACGATTTTAAGCTGATCGGCGTAACGACAAGCCGTGAAGAGATCCACCACGCCCACGCCGCCTCCTGCCAGCACCATATCGGCGATGACGGAATACGTTTTGATGTACAACGAGGCGGCAGGCTTCAGGGCCTTGTCGCGCAATGCCCGGTGCAGCACCTGTCCGAGCGGGTCATGTAGTTGCATCATCAGCAGGTTGTTGTTGCATAGCCATTCCAGCGACACCGGGCCGTTTATCGGGCTGTCTTTGGGAAGCAGCGCCACCATAGTCGATTGAAACAATGGCTCCGCCAGCAGTTCCGATGGCACTTGCTGACCAAAAATCAATGCGAAATCAAGTTGATCTTGCAGGATGTTCTGGCACAGGGTACTGAAATGCTCCGTAACCAGTTCGACATTGACCCGCGTAGCCTGCTTGCGAAACTCTACCAGTGCGGGCGCAACAATCATTTGTCCAAACGCGTGGGCCGCGCCCAGACGAACCGATTGTTCTTTGCCGGTTTTGATTTGTTCGGTCAGCAGGCTGATGTTGTGTAACTGGCTGAATAGTTCCTGTACCTTGGGGATTAAGCGGCGGCCTTCCGACGTCACGACCATGCCCTGGGCGTGTCGCTCGAATAAGGCGAAACCAAGCTGTTGCTCGGCGTGGCTGAGCACCCGGCTGACATTCGGCTGGGAAACATTGAGCAGACGTGCGGCACCGCTGATCGTGCCAGCCTGAACAATGGCCTGAAAGATTTCGATGTGGCGTAAACGCATGATCGCATGCTCCGGTTTCAACGGGGTTTCTTCGGTGGGACACCGTGAGAAAGGCTCTGACAATCACCATGTCATGCAATTATTACGCCATGTTCGGTAATAGCGTGGTGCGCACGGATATCGCGCCGGAGTGAGGGGAAAGGGAAGGGCGATGAGTGATCGGGAGATGCTTATCTATGGAGCATGATGCATCATAATGGCGCGCCGCCATGATACTGGCGCCATTCATTCCGGTCCGCCAACCCGTGGCGGCAGACCAGAATGGAATGGCGCTAAACGGATATCAGCGGTAAATGGCCGCGACGGGGGCCTGCCCGACATAGCCATAACCGCGATACATGCCTTCACTGTTAAACGGCAGCGCAATATTGCCGTGATGATCGACCGCAATGAGTCCGCCGCTGCCGTCCAGTTGCACCAGTTTTTCCATCACCACACGATTACAGGCCTGTTCCAGCGTCAGACCGGCATAATCCATCAGTGCCGAAACATCATAGGCGGCGACGGTGCGCATAAAGATTTCTCCTGTACCGGTACAGGATACCGCCACCGTCTGGTTATTGGCGTAACACCCCGCGCCGATGATCGGGCTATCGCCTACGCGTCCGGCTTTTTTGTTGGTCATGCCGCCGGTCGAAGTCGCCGCCGCCAGATTGCCCGCGCAGTCTAGCGCGACGGCGCCTACAGTGCCGTACTTGCGGTCGGGATCGATGGGGTCGCCGTTGGTCTGACCATCATGATCCAGCACGACTTTTCCTTCTCCGGCTTGCGCATTATGCAATTGCTGGCGGCGCGCTTGCGTCGAGAAAAATACCGGTTCAACCATCTCAAGATTATGCTGGCGCGCGAACGCTTCCGCGCCCTCGGCGGTGAACATCACATGCTGGCTCTGTTCCAGCACGGTGCGCGCCGCCAACACTGGATTACGGATATGACTGACGCAACTGACGGCGCCGGCATCCAGACGGCGACCATCCATGATGCTGGCGTCCAGTTCGTGGGTTGCATTATGGGTGAACACCGAACCGTGCCCGGCGTTGAACAACGGACACTCTTCGAGCAACCGAACGGCTTCGGTCACCGCATCCAGCGCGCTGCCATGTCGGGCCAGAATGCTTTGTCCGCTGGCGACAATCTCCGTCAATGCAGCCAGATAGCGCCGCTCTTTTTCCGCGTTCATCGCCGAGCGCGTCAACGCGCCGGCACCGCCGTGGATCACAATCACGGGTTTGGTCATGCTGTCGATTCTCTTTTCAGTCGGTCAGCGCCAGAATCGGTCTGGCGGCTGCCGTCTTAGTTTTGGGTAGTTGCCAGATAGGAAAAAGCACTTAACAGGCTAACAATTTCTTTCATGGTTTGCGCGGTATAACTGACGGTAATCGCATCCTGACGATTGACGCCGGGGATCAGGCAAAACAGATCGGCCAGTACCGGCTTGGTCACCATTAATTCAAGCTGGTAGGGGGCCTGAATGCGCGAGACGATGGTGTGATGAGCGTTGCTGACGGCGTTCATCGCGGCCTTGCGGATCGTCTGACGGGCGGTTTCCGGGCTTAATGATTCCGCCGCGTGTTGGGAAATGGCGCGTTTAACGCAGACATAATGGGTGGTCGGATAATAACTGGCAATCCACTGTTGCAGCGTATCATCGCCGCTGACCAGCAACAATGGCGTGTGTTGCTCGGCACCAGCGGCGGCATAAATGTCACTCTCAGCCATCACTTCGCCGTTGATGCGCACCCGGTAAAACGCCCGGCCGTTAATCGTGTGGGCCAGTACCCCAAACTCGCCGGCGGCGCTGTGATAACCGATGAACAGCATGCCATCATACTGCTGCTGCTCCAGTCCTTCCACCATGGATAGCTCACGCGGTTTTCCCTGCACCAGCCGGGCGCGGGAATCCATATTTTCCGCCCGCAGATTCACCATGGCGGCGTGGCTGTCGGCCACCACCACGTCGGTCGCGCCGCCAGCGAAAGCGCCGTCGATAGCGGCATTGACTTCCTGCTCCATCAAGCCGCGCGCCAGTTGATACTCGGCGGCGCCGGGGCTGCATTGTTCCGGGCGCATGACGCCAGCAATGCCTTCAATGTCTGCGGAAATAAAAATCTTCATGTCCTGTTCCTTATTCAGATAAATCAGCGGCCAGACGATCCAGCACCTGACGCAATGCCGGACGATGATGCCCGCGAAAACCGGTTACCGCCTCCGCGCTGAGCATGGCGTCAAGCACCGCGTGCTCGGTGGCGTCGGCGGCGGCGCTCAACAACGGTTCCAGTAGCGTTTCTTCAGGTGGTTGCGGGTACGGATGGGTGGTAAACGCTACGGCAATATCACCAGAACCGTGGCCCCAATAGCTGCCCAGCCGTCCTAAACCGGCGCCGGCGCGTTTGGCGATACGCCCAAGCTGACGAGCATCCAACGGTGCGTCGGTTGCCATAATGATGATGATCGAACCCGCATCCTGCTGTGGCGCTAGTTCCGGCAACAGAGGCGCAATGGCATCTCCCACTTGTACGCCATCGAGCGTCAGCGCAGAAAGCGTGCCGAAATTAGCCAGCACCAAAACCCCCAGCGTCGCGTTGAGTTCAGGGATCCGGCGCGAGGCGGTGCCGATACCGCCTTTTAGCCCAAAGCAACTCATGCCGCGTCCGGCCCCAACGCTACCGCGAGCGAACGTCTCTCCCGCTTGCTGCAACGCGATTTGCGCCATATCTTCAGTGACGGCCAACGCCTGAATGTCATTCAACCAGCCGTCATTGCACTCCAGCACCAGCGGGTTGACGGTGGGCAGATCACGCCCCAGTTCGGGATTATGGGCGATGGCGTGACGCGCCAGCGCGGTGAACAGGGTGCCGACCGCCAGCGTATTGCTGAGCAGAATGGGCGTTTGCAACCGGCCAAGCTCTTCAATCTGCACCAGACCGACCGGCTTGGCGAAACCGTTCAATACCGCCGCGCCGCAGGGCAAGGGATGCGTGAACAGATTGGCGTCGGCGGGAATAATCGCGGTGACGCCGGTCTGAATGGCGCCATCCGCCAGCGTACTGTGACCGACACGCACGCCTGCGACATCGCAAATCGTGTTGCGCGGGCCGCTGACCGAACGCGGCGAACCCAGTTGTCGTTGCGTTCGCCAACGGCGCGCCAGCAGAGCGATTTGTTGCTGTTGGTAAGTTGTCATCATGCCCTAGCTTTTCAGTTTGGGATCAAGCGTATCACGCAGCGCATCGCCCAGCAGGTTAAAGGCCAGTACGGTGAAAAATATCGCCAGGCCGGGGAAAACGCTGACGTGCCATGCGCCCGCCATCATCAGGCTGCGGCTCATGGCGAGAATGTTGCCCCATTCTGGCACATCCGGCTCCGGGCCAAGACCGATAAAGCTCAGGCCCGCCGCGGTCAGGATGCTGGTGCCGATCCGCATGGTGAAATAGACAATAACGTTAGGCAGTGTGCCGGGAAGAATATGGCGCATCAGAATAATGCGATCCGGCGCGCCGGCGCAGCGCACTGCTTCGACATACGCCGCCTGTTTCAGCGACAGCGTGGATGCCCGCACAATGCGAGCGAATACCGGCACGCTGAAGATGGCGACGGCGATGATCACGTTGTTCAATCCCGGCCCCAGGATCGCGACCACGGCAATCGCCAGCAGCATACCGGGGAAGGCGAACAGCACATCGGAACCACGCATGATGAGCATATCCACCCAGCGACCGTAGTAACCGGCCAGCAGCCCCAGGACAATACCCGCCAGCATCCCCAACGTGACCGAAAAAATACCGATATACAGCGAGATACGTGCGCCGTAGATAATCCGGCTCATGATATCGCGGCCCAGATCGTCAGTACCCATCCAGTGAGCAGCCGATGGCGGGGAGGCGAGCGCCATCCAGTCAGGTTCCATCGGGTTCCACGGCGCCAGCCAGGGTGCGAATATCGCCACCAGCGCCAGCAGCAGGACAAAACCGCTGGAAATCAGCGCCATTGGATTGCGGATAAAAACCTGCACGAAATCGTGCCACGGCGAGCGGATCGCGTCGTTATCAAGCGTTACCACCGCCACGGCGGGCTCGGAAGGATGTTTCATGTTATCTCCTAACGTAAGCGGATCGCCGGATTGACCACCGCGTACAGCAGGTCCACCAACAGGTTAATTACAATGAATTCAAACACAAACAGCATCACCAGCGCCTGTATGACCGGCTGGTCCTGCGTTTTGATCGATTCAATCAACAACCAGCCCAATCCCGGCCAACTGAACACGCTTTCCACCACGATTGAACCGCCGAGCAGAAAACCGAACTGCAATCCCAACATGGTGATCACCGGGATAAGCGCGTTGCGCATCACATGTTTCCAGGTGACCAGCCGGTTACGCAGCCCCTTGGAGCGGGCGGTGCGCACATAATCTTCCTGCGCCACTTCCAGAAAGGCGGAGCGGGTAAATCGCGCCATCACCGCGGCGACCGATGCGCCCAGCGTGAGCGCTGGCAGAATAATGTCGCTGGGTTGATTAAAGCCGCTGACGGAAAACACCCCGAACGGCATCGCCACGAACTGAATCAACAGCAAGCCCAGCCAGAACGGTGGCATCGAAATGCCCCCGACGGCGAAACTCATCAGCGCCCAGTCCTGCCATTTACCCCGTTTGAGCGCGGAAACCACGCCGATCAACAGGCCCAGCACCACCGACCAGGCAAATCCGGCCAACGCCAGCCACATGGTGGGCATAAAGCTTTTGCTGATCACCTCGATGACGGGTTGCTGGGTACGGTACGTGACTCCCAGATCGCCCTTGAACAAGCCGCTGAGCCAGTTGACGTACTGTTGCGGCAACGGGTCGTTCAATCCTAATTGCTGACGCGCCGTTTCCACCGCTTCAATCGAGGCATCCGCGCCGGCGTAAATGCGCGCCGGGTCGCCCGGCAGCAGTTTGATAAAACCGAACACTAACAGGGAGACCACCAGCAGAACCGGGATCATTTCCAGCAAACGTCGGACGATATAGGCAAGCATGGTTTTCTCCCTAACGGATTACTTGAATTCCGCCTGATCGAAGATCAGCGAACCATCGGCTAGCATGTAAACGCCGGACAGGTTTTTGGTTTTCCCAACCAGATTGTCTGGCGTTCCCAGGAAGACGACCGGGGCGTCCTGCCAGATTTTCTGTTGCGCTTCGGCATAGGCTGCGCCACGTTTGGCGTGATCGGTAGTCGCCAGGCCCGCCATAATCGCTTTATCTACGTCGACATTGCTGTAATAGGAAACGTTATAGGCGGCCGGCACCCAGGATTCGGTGGCAAACAGCGGACGCAGCGCCCAGTCAGCATCGCCGGTAGACGGCGACCAGCCATTGTAGAACAGGTCGAATTCCGCCTGTTTCGGATCTTGTACGCCAAACAGTTTGGCGTTACGCATCCCGGAATCCATTGGCGTGACCGTGACTTTGATGCCGACTTGTTCCAACTGCTGTTTAAAGAACTGCGCGCTGCGCACATAGTCGGTGCGGTTGGTGGTCCAGAGTTTCAGGCTGATCCCGTTCGGATAACCGGCTTCTTTCAGCAAGGCTTTGGCTTTTTCCGGGTTATAGGTGTATTCCGGCGTACTTTGCGACTGGAAGAATTGCACGTTCGGCGACATAGCGGATTTAGCGGGTACACCCATGCCGCCGAAGCCGACTTTCAGCCAGATGTCGCGGTTGATCGCGTAATTCAGCGCCTGACGGACGCGGATATCGTTGAGCGGCGCGCGCAGGTTGTTCATGGCCAGCCAGAATTGATAAATGCTGGGGTCGCGCTGTACTTCCAGCTTGCTGTCGCTTTGCACCGCGTTCAGCAGATCGGACGGCAGCGGATAGATGGCATCCACCTGACCGGATTTCAACGAGGCGACGCGGGTGGAGTCTTCCGGCGCCGGGAAGAAGGTTACGCTATCGACTTTCGGCCAACCTTTCTGCCAGTAGTTGTCATATTTCACCAGCTTCACGTCCTTGCCTTGTTGCCAGGCGCTGAATTTGAACGGGCCGGTGCCGACGGGGTGGACGCGTAACTGCGCTTCATCCGGGTATTTTTTCAGGGCTTCCGGGCTGTGCATCACGGCTGAGGGGTGGGCCAGCGTATTCACAAAGGCGCCGAAGGATTTGTTCAACTCGATTTTGACCTGCGTCGGAGAGATGACGGTAACGGTTTTCACCATGTTAAACAAACTATTGCGTTTCAAGCCCTTGCTCTGATCCGCCAGACGATCCAGGTTGGCTTTTACCGCATCGGCATTGAATGGCGTACCGTCCTGAAAGGTAATGCCTTCACGCAGGTTGACGACAAATTCGGTGGCATCGGCATTACTGGTGTAGTCGGTTGCCAGTCTGGGAACCAGCTTCATCTTGTTATCGAACTGGAACAGTCGCTCGAAAATGCCGCTCTGGATGGAGTAACTCAGCGTGTCCGAGGTGTCGTGCGGGTCCAGTCCGGTAATATCGGCATACATTGAAATGCGCAGATCCTGTGCCTGGGCAGCCGCTGCCAGACACAGTGAGAGCCCGAGGGCGGCGGCGGAACGGCGAAGTAATGGCTTCATGGTGTCTCTCCTGGTTAGCAATAAAAATATCGTCGTTGGCGTCAGGCAACGGAGCCGCTGTCTGCAACCCAGTGGTGCGGCGCGACCTGTCGGTAGCGTGTTTTTGTTACGATCTCGCCCGCTTTACGCAGCGGAGAGGGAATTTCGCTGTCATCAAATTCGCGCAGGCCGCGCTGCGTGGGATCGGCAATGGGCACCGAAGCCAACAGGCGGCGGGTGTAAGGATGCTGCGGGTCGTTGAAGACCGACTGTCGCGGTCCGATTTCCACAATCTGTCCGAGGTACATCACCGCAACCCGGTTGGCGATGCGCTCAACCACTGCCATGTCGTGGGAGATGAAAATCCACGACACGCCGGTGTTTTTCTGCAAATCCATCATCAGGTTGACAACCTGCGCCTGGATGGACACATCCAGCGCGGAAACCGCTTCATCGGCAATAATGATTTTCGGCTGCAACGCCATGGCGCGGGCAATGGCGATACGTTGCCGTTGTCCGCCGGAGAATTCATGGGGATAACGGCGGGCATGTTCCGGCAGCAAGCCGACGCTTTTCAGCAGCGCCTGCACTTGTGGCGTGGCTTCTTCCAGCGATTTCACCAAACCATGCAGCAATAACGGTTCCGCAATGGTAAAACCGACGGTGAGACGCGGGTTCAGCGAGGCATAGGGATCCTGAAACACCATCTGCATTTCACGGCGCAGCGGCTGGAATTCACGATCTTTCATCAGGGAAATTTCTTGCCCCTGAAAATGAATGCTTTCCGCGTCGCTCTGCGTTAAACGCAGCAGCGCCCGCCCGGTGGTGGATTTGCCGCAACCGCTTTCGCCGACGATAGCCAGCGTTTCCCCCGGCCAGACATTGAAATCAATCTGCTCAACGGCGTGAACATGGTGGGTGATGCTGGATAAAATCCCGGTGCGCACCGGGTAATAAACGCGCAGACCACGGATATCCAGCAGCGGTTCAACGTCGTAGCGGGCAGTGGTCTGCTCGTCGTCATCCTGGCTGGCGGCCTGGCCGAGCAGCGGGAAACGTTTGGGCCAGCGGCTTGCGCGCATATCGCCCAGTTTCGGCACGGCGGCCAGCAGCGACTGGGTATAAGGATGCCGGGGATTTGCGAAAATCTGCTCAACGCTGCCTTGCTCCACCACTTCGCCGCGATACATCACCACCACGCGATCGGCGATTTCCGCCACCACGCCCATATCGTGCGTAATAAACAGTACCGCCATATCGCTCTGTTGTTGCAGATCGCGCAGGATTTGCAGAATGCGCGCTTGAACGGTGACATCCAACGCCGTGGTCGGTTCATCCGCAATAAGCAATTGCGGATCGCAGGCTAGCGCCTGTGCAATCATCACGCGCTGGCGCATCCCGCCGGACAGCGAATGCGGATAGCTTTTCATCACCCGGTCAACATCGGCAATCCGCACCTTACGCAGCAACTCCCGGGCTTTCCTGTCCGCGCTGGCGGCATCACAAATCTGGTGATCGCGCAAGGCTTCCGTCAATTGGTCGCCAACTCTCAGCACCGGATTCAGCGAGGTCATCGGTTCCTGAAAGATCATGGCGATTTCGCGGCCACGCAACTGGCGACGTTGCTCCGCTTTCAGAGCGAGCAGGTTGTGCTGCCGTCCGTCGCGGGCGGTGAAGTGGATGTCGCCCCGCTCGATATTGGCCGCATCCGCCAACAGACCCATTACGGTCAGCGAGGTCACGGATTTGCCGGAACCGCTTTCCCCAACCACGGCGACGACTTCCCCTTTATTCAGGGTAAAGGAGACGCCTTTTAGCGCTTTATGTGTGCCGGCGCGTCCGCTGAAGCTGACATTCAGATCGTTGATTTCCAGCACCGGTCTGGCGGCGTTACCGGGCGCTGCGGCGGTAACCGCCCCCGTTTGCGTGATATCCGTCATGGTCACTCCGGTTGGTTGCGTCATAGCCAGATACGGCCAAGATTATAGGACAGATAGGGAGAACTGTCGGAAGCCAGCCAGATTGGGCCATCGAGGTCGACATATTCCGCGAACGCGGTAAGAGGCAGCGCGGCTTCCATCGCCATGGACGACCCCAGCATGCAGCCGACCATGATCCGCAGACCGTGAAGTTTCGCCTCTTCCACCATAACAAGTGCTTCCGTAATGCCGCCACACTTGTCCAGCTTGATGTTGATCATCTCGTAACGGCTGCGCAATTTGGCGATATCACCGCTATGACGGCAGCTTTCGTCCGCACAGATGGGGATCGGATGGGTAAAGCGCAATAAATCGTCGTCTTTACCCACCGGAAGCGGTTGCTCCACCATAGCAATCTGGTAGCGGGTGAGCGCATTGAACAGGCTACGGAGATCCAGCCCGCTCCATGCTTCATTCGCATCGATAATCAGCGTGGCGAGCGGAGCGGCTTGACGAATCGCCGCCACTTTTTCCAGAATCAGTTCGCGATCCAGTTTGATTTTCAGTAATAACGCCCCGCGTGATACGGCTTGCGCGGCAGCTATCGCCATGTTTTCCATGTTGTCGAGGGACAGGGTTTGCGCGCTGATCACCGATGTCGGCGGCGGAATATCAAGACATTGCCATAGCGTCTGCTTCTTTAGTGCGGCATTAAGCCGCCAGAGCGCACAGTTCAGCGCGTTTCTGGCCGCGCCTGGCGGCAAGGCGTCCTGCAATGCGTCGAGCGTCAGCCCGCTTTCCACCGCCTGAGCGATGGCTTGCAATTGATGCGACACGCTTTCCGGCGATTCGCCGTTATAAAAATTGGGCGTGCATTCCCCTTGCCCGATAAATCCTTGTTCTTCCAGCGTGACTCTAACCACAGTAACCGCGTTGCGGGTACTGCTTGCAATAGAGAGAGGCAGCGCTAAAGGCAGTTTGACGGTTTCGACTTGCATATGGCGCATCGTTAACCTTCCTCCTGGCATACTGACGCTGCGTGTATCCCGCTGGCATCATACTCAGGCATTCCCATCAGACGCTGAGATGGCGCGACGGCGAAAGCCAGAGATTCAATCTCATTACCGGTGGCGTGCAGGTAAGGTGGTGGAATCAGCATGATGCTTTTCTCATCAAAATAAGGGTGATGAGAAGAATATTTCATGATGCATCATCGCTGACGAATACTTGTTCATTGGTAGGGTATAGCCTGAGGTTATACCCGGCGGCGGTATGATTTTGGGTTATTTTAATCCGTACGGCGTCAGCAGCAGCAGGTTAAGCAGGGCAACCAGTAACGCGGCGACAATAATCGCGGCGGTAAAAAACCGCACCATGCGGATGGATAGCCGTGAACACGGTGAATGGGCGTGCAGGGTGAATCGCAACCGGATGGCGGACCAGACATACATGGACAAGGTGACCAGCAAGAGCAACGCTCCGACGAGAATAAACACAAGGCTGGATAACGTTGAACCCGCTTTCAGCAACAGCAGGCTGTTCAACAACAGCAGGAATGCGGTCCGCGACCAGGCCAACGCGGTTCTTTCCCGTTGCAGGCCCGGATCGTGCGGCGCGGTGTCGGTATCGGTCGCCATGCTCATCCTTGATTAGACCATGAAAATCAGCAGCGTCAGAATCACGGCAATGCCGATGACGAATGCGGCGACCACCCAAAGCAGCCGGGTATAAGGCAGGCTTTTCCCGGTACGCATCGCCAGTTCGTTGGCGACCCAGCGGCGATAAGCCATCCAGGATAATAATGCGCAGGCCAGCGATAGGAATATCGCCATCCCCTGGCGGATGACGGGAGGTGCCAGCGTAAGGGCGAACTGGTCGATAGCGATAGCGCCGGCAAGAAATGCCAGCGCCGTTCTGATCCAGGCGAGGAACGTCCGCTCGTTCGCTAAAGAGAAACGATAATCAGGCGTATTTCCCTGTTGCTGCCAGGGCGTTTTCCGCGTCCGTTGTCCGGGCGGCTGCAAAGGTTCGCTCATGTCTGTACTCGATATCTTTTCTTTAATTATAGCCCTGTGCCGTAAGGCAAGATAGGCATTGTGACGGCGAGGCCGTATAATGCGCGCCAGTTAAACATTTTACCCGCCGGAGATGAGCCATGCGACCCACAGGCCGAAGTGCGCAACAAGTACGCCCCCTCACATTGACCCGCCATTACACAAAGCATGCCGAAGGATCGGTTCTGGTCGAGTTTGGTGATACCAAAGTTTTATGTAATGCCACGGTTGAAGAGGGCGTCCCCCGTTTTCTGAAAGGGCAAGGCCAGGGCTGGGTGACCGCCGAGTATGGCATGCTGCCGCGTGCGACGCACAGCCGTAATGCGCGTGAAGCGGCCAAAGGCAAACAGGGCGGGCGGACGCTGGAGATCCAGCGTCTGATTGCCCGCTCTCTGCGTGCCGCGCTTGATCTCAAAGTCCTGGGTGAGTACACCATCACGCTGGATTGTGACGTGCTGCAAGCGGATGGCGGCACCCGCACCGCTTCCATTACCGGCGCTTGCGTCGCATTGGCCGATGCGCTGAATCAGATGGTCGCCAGCGGTAAACTGAAGAAAAATCCACTCAAAGGCATGGTCGCCGCGGTGTCGGTTGGTATCGTCAATGGTGAAGCGGTCTGCGATCTGGAATATGTGGAAGATTCCGCCGCCGAAACCGACATGAATGTGGTGATGACCGAAGACGGGCGCATGATTGAAGTGCAAGGCACTGCGGAAGGTGAACCCTTTACCCACGAAGAGTTATTGTCCTTGCTGGCATTAGCTCGCGAAGGCATCAGGAACATCATCCAGGCGCAGAAAGCGGCGTTAGCCGATTGATTTTTTATGGCGGCCTGGCAATCCCAGCCCGCCTTTCAAAAGCGTTGCCGCGCACGCTTGACCCCCGTTCTTCCTTAATTTCACCGCCTAATGCCGTGATAAGCGATTCGATATCTGATCATTTCACGCCGGATAACACCGGTGTTTTAAAAATCTGGTGCGGCGTTTCCCGTTGCTTTTTCCTCGGACTGGCTATTTTTCCTTCATGCCGATTCCATGATGTCATCTTTTGAAGTCATTTTAGGCACTGTGCATAAGAGGTCAATTTATGAAGTCAAACGCACTTATCGCTTGCTTTGAACTGTCATTACCCGGCGGATGACCTTGACCGGATATAGACCGCTTTACCTCACATTTTCAAACTGCAAAAAATATCAGGGCATGCGAACATACGATAAACGATTAATTGTTCCGGTTTGCAGCAGGTTATTTGTCAGATGTGCTTTATCTAGCCCATTAGCCGATGCCAAAAAGTCGTGAGATGAGACGCTAACCGGATTAAATCTATTAACCCGTAAAACGAGGAGAAGCGTTAATGAAAGCCTATCAGCGCCAGTTTATTGAATTTGCGCTCAGTAAGCAGGTATTGAAATTCGGTGAGTTTACGCTGAAGTCAGGGCGTATCAGCCCCTATTTCTTTAATGCCGGGTTGTTTAATACCGGTCGCGACCTGGCATTGTTGGGGCGTTTTTATGCAGAGGCGCTGGTAGATTCAGGCATTGAATTCGATTTGTTGTTCGGGCCGGCCTATAAAGGCATTCCGATTGCCACCACTACCGCCGTAGCGCTGGCGGAACACCATGAACACGATATTCCATACTGCTTTAATCGTAAAGAAGCCAAAGATCACGGCGAAGGCGGCAGTCTGGTCGGCAGCCCGTTACAAGGACGAGTGATGCTGGTGGATGATGTGATCACCGCCGGCACCGCGATTCGGGAGTCAATGGAGATCATTACGACGCACGGCGCGACGTTGGCCGGCATCATGATCGCGCTGGATCGCCAGGAGCGCGGACGCGGCGAGATTTCGGCTATTCAGGAAGTTGAGCGTGATTATCAGTGCAAAGTGATTTCCATCATTACCCTGAAAGATTTGATCGTCTATCTGGCGGAAAAACCGGAGATGGCTGCGTACCTGACGGCGGTAAAAGCATACCGTGAGCAATACGGCATTTAAAAATAGCCTGCTGATAGGTTAGCGTTTCCGCCAGAGAGACTTCTGGCGGGAATGTGTCGGCAGGCAGAACGTTAATACAGTTGCGCGGCAAGCAGAGGCCAGCGGGTATCAAATTCCTGCGTCGGGCGATAGCGGAACTCGGAGCGAATAAAGCGCGAGAGCATGCCTTCACAAAACGCCAGCAACTGACTGGCCAGCAGCGTTTCATCATGTTGAAAGCCTTTGCCGTCGCGTAATTTTTGTTCGCGTAACACCTGTCGCAACTGCGACTCGATACGTTCGAACAGTTGATTAATACGTCCTTGCAAACGATCTTGTTCAAACATCAGCGCGTGACCGGTCATGATGCGCGTCAAACCGGGGTTACGTTCCGCAAACCCAAGAATAAGCAATAAAATCAACCGCAAACGATTAAACGTTTCTTTTTCATCTTGCAGGATCAGATTGATGCGCGTAGTCAGGCTGTCCTCGATAAACTCGATCAGGCTGTCAAACATCCGCGTTTTACTGGGGAAGTGCCGGTAAAGCGCGGCTTCGGATACCCCTACGTTGGCAGCCAGTTTCGCCGTGGTGATACGTTGGCTGCCGTCACTGGATTCCAGCATCTGCGCCAGCGCCTGCAAAATTTCCTCGCGACGATTCCTTTTCGTAGTTTCTTTTTCTGCCATGGTGTGAAAAGACCCTTGCTAAAAATTTGACTGACAAACAGCCGCTAGCGCCACAGTCACGATAACGTGCTGTGGCTTATACGAATTTTTTACATTGTCAGGCGGCTGATGTGTATCAGCGACGACCAGAATGGCCGAAACCGCCTTCTCCACGTTCGCTGCCGACAAAATCTTCGACCAGATTAAATTCGGTCTGAACAACAGGAACGAAAACCATCTGTGCGATACGTTCGCCCGGTTCAATGGTGAATGTCTGCTGACCGCGGTTCCAGACGGAAACCATCAACTGCCCCTGATAGTCAGAGTCAATCAGACCAACCAGATTACCCAGCACCACGCCATGTTTATGGCCGAGACCAGAGCGGGGCAGGATCATGGCCGCCAGATGGGGATCGGCGATATGAATTGCCAGCCCGGTTGGGATCAGCGTGGTTTCACCCGCTTTTAATTCAACGGCCTGATCCAGACAGGCACGCAAATCCAGCCCGGCGGAACCCGGCGTCGCATAGGTCGGTAAGGGGAATTGCTGACCAATTCGCGGGTCAACAATCTTTACGTCGATTTTTTTCATCATAACGGCTGACAATCTCGTCGATTAAGTTTTGGCCAAGAAGAAGCTTGTCGCATTGTGGCAACTGCTTGTCCCCGTCTTGCCAGAAAAGATGTAATGCATTGGTTTCACTGTTAAAACCATGCCCGGAAAGGGAAACATCATTAGCGCAAATCAGATCCAGATTTTTACGCGCCAGCTTTTGCCGCGCGTATTCTTCCACATTCTGTGTTTCGGCGGCAAACCCGACGACATAAGGCCGATTTTCATCCATCGCGGCGACATCAGCGATGATATCTGGATTTTTTATCATGGCGACAGTGATTTCATCACCCTGCTTTTTGATTTTTTCGTCGGCGATGAACTTGGGGCGGTAGTCCGCCACGGCTGCGCAACCGATAACGATATGTTGTTGCGGCGCCCCGGTCATCACGGCCAAATGCATATCCAGCGCGCTATCGACATCAATCCGCGTCACGCCTCGCGGCGTCGTCAGCGCGACGGGGCCGGAAATCAGCGTCACGTTTGCCCCTCTGGACGCCGCGGCCTGGGCGATGGCGAATCCCATTTTCCCGGAACTATGATTGCTGATGAAACGCACAGGATCGAGTGCTTCCCGCGTCGGGCCTGCGGTGATCATGATATTCAGATGTTGCAGATCGTTGACGGCGGTGAAATGACGCTGAGCGCGTTCAACGATCGCCAGCGGGTCAATCATCCGCCCAGGGCCGACATCGCCGCAGGCCTGGCTGCCGCTATCCGGTCCCCAGAGCATCAGGCCACGCGCCGCGAGCGTATTCAGGTTGTCCTGTGTGGACGCGGCGCGATACATCTGCTGGTTCATCGCCGGGGCGACGGCAATCGGCGCCGCGGTTGCGAGGCAAAGGGTGGTCAGCAGATCGTTGGCCATGCCTGAGGCCAACCGCGCGATCAGATCGGCGGTGGCGGGCGCAATGATCACCAAATCAGCCCATTTTCCCCACTCAATATGGCCCATGGAAGCTTCCGCCGCGGGATCGAGCAGATCGTCGGCAACCGGGTAGCCCGATACGGCCTGTAACGTCAGAGGCGTAATAAAGGCTTTGGCGGCAGGCGTCATGACCACGCGAACATCGGCGCCGCAGTCGCGCAGGCGTCTCACCAGTTCAGGACATTTGTAAGCTGCAATACCGCCGCTGATACCGAGAACGATTCGTTTGCCGGAAATACGTTGGCCAGAAACAGATTGGCTGGAAAGTTCCGTCATCATCATGATCCGATTGAAAACCGAAAGAGCGGTTATTTTACCATAACCTTGACGATAGCGAGGAGTCTTACGCGGTTGCGCGCTTTTACGGATAAAAATTGCGTAGCGCTTCGCACCCTGTTCCGTCTGCTGTCGTTCCGCTCCTGGGAGGCTGTCATAATGACCGCTGTCAGATGAGGAGGGTGGATGGACTGGGATAATAGGCTGGCGCCGCGTGAGAAACTAGTGAGTCTAGGGGTGGAAACGCTGACGGATGCGGAACTGCTGGCGATTTTTTTACGTACTGGGTTGCCCGGTATCCATGTGATGCAACTGGCCGAGAATTTGCTCGCGGAATTTGGTTCGCTTCATCAACTGTTGTCAGCCGATCAGGAAACATTCTGTATGGCAAAAGGGATCGGACTGGCAAAATATGCTCAGTTGAAAGCGGTAGCGGAACTGTCGCGGCGATTATTTTCGTCTCGTCTGGCGAAAGAGGACGCCATGCTCAGCCCGGAAGTTACCGGACAATATCTGCAATTATTGTTGGCGCGCCGGGAAAGGGAGGTGTTTCTGGTCATGTTTTTAGATAATCAGCATCGGGTTATTCGTCATCAGGAGATGTTTGCTGGTACTATTAACAGCGTGGAAGTTCACCCAAGGGAAATTGTGCGTGAAGCGCTGAAAGCCAACGCCGCCGCGCTGATTCTGGCGCACAATCATCCTTCCGGGAAAGCGGAGCCCAGTCAGGCTGACCGTGCGATAACCGAACAAATCATCAAGGCTTGTCTGTTATTGGATATTCGCGTGCTTGATCATCTGGTCATTGGACTCGGTGAATATGTCTCTTTTGCCGAGCGTGGATGGATTTAACAGATATTTCCGCGATCCTTCGGGATCTTTAGCTGTTCGGGACTTGAGCGCTAACGCTTCAGAGCGTATACTACGCCACCTTTGAGAATCTTGGGTGTGGCGTTAAGAGCCTATCTCAGCAGGTTTATCCTGATGACGGAGTCTTTTCAGTGAAGTTGCTGAGATGGGCTCTAGAGCCTGACGAGGCGGCCAACATCCTATACGAAGCTCGAGCTGATTTGATTTTTGGAGAATAGACATGTCCCGAGTCTGCCAAGTTACTGGCAAGCGTCCGGTGACCGGTAATAACCGTTCCCACGCACTGAATGCGACCAAACGCCGTTTTCTGCCGAACCTGCACTCACACCGTTTCTGGGTTGAAGGTGAAAAGCGCTTTGTAACGCTGCGCGTATCCGCTAAAGGTATGCGCGTTATTGATAAGAAGGGTATTGAGACGGTTCTGGCCGATCTGCGTGCCCGTGGTGAAAAGTATTAAGGAACTGAATCATGGCTAAGGGTGTTCGCGAGAAGATCAAGCTGGTTTCTTCTGCTGGTACTGGTCACTTCTATACCACCACGAAGAACAAGCGCACGAAGCCGGAAAAACTGGAACTGAAGAAATTCGATCCGGTTGTCCGTCAACACGTGATCTATAAAGAAGCTAAAATTAAATAATTTTAGTGGATGACTGAAAAACCCGGCTTCTGGCCGGGTTTTTTTATGGCAGAATTTCCGGCCTATTCCTATTGAGCGGTTGCTGAGGATGTGGTGTTTTTATGTTAACTTATCCGGCATTTCCCAGGAGATGAGTGATGCCTGAATTACCAGAGGTTGAAACCAGTCGTCGGGGAATTTCTCCCTATCTTGTAGGCCATACGATCCTCTATGCCGATGTTCGGAATACCCGCCTGCGCTGGCCGGTTTCCAGCGAAATCTTATCGCTCAGCGATCAGCGGGTTCTGGGCGTTCACCGGCGCGCCAAATATCTGCTGATTGAATTAACCACCGGGTGGATTATTGTACATCTGGGCATGTCCGGCAGCCTGCGTATCCTGCCGGAATATATTGAACCGGAGAAGCATGATCATGTCGATTTGGTGATGGATAGCGGCAAGGTTCTGCGCTATACCGACCCCAGGCGTTTCGGCGCCTGGTTATGGACAGAGAATCCAGAGGAAAGCGCGGTGCTTGCGCATCTGGGACCGGAACCGTTAAGCGAGGCGTTCTCGGGGGATTATCTGTATCAGCGATCGCGTGGGAAAAAGACGCTGGCCAAGCCGTGGATTATGGATAACAAGATCGTGGTTGGCGTGGGGAATATCTATGCCAGCGAGTCGCTGTTTATGGCGGGCATCAGGCCGGACAGGGCGGTCGGTTCATTAAGTGAAGCCGAAGCGCATTTACTGACCGCTACCATCAAACGTGTGTTGTTGCGCTCGATTGAGCAAGGTGGCACCACATTGCGCGATTTTCTCCAGTCCGATGGCAAACCGGGATATTTTGCTCAGGCGCTTCAGGTCTACGGACGGACGGGAGAGCGTTGCCGACGGTGCGGAACACCAATAGAAACGGCGAAGCATGGACAGCGCAGTACGTTCTTTTGTCGGATTTGTCAGCGTTAGTTTTTCCTGCAATCACCTTTATCAAATCAGGGGTGATGTATGTATAAAAATCGCGGTGTCGTCTTTTTCCTTGAAAGCTCGAAAAATATGGGAGGGCAAGAGTGGCAGCTTCTGCAACAGATGGAAGCATTGAATGCTCAGGGATTAGCCACCTGTTTATTGTGCAATCCTAAAGGACGCATTGATGGTGAAGCGCGATCACGCGGTTTATCGGTCATTAATCTGCCTTTCCGTAACAGCTTTCATTTACCGACGATCCTGGGTATCAGAAAAGCCATCAAGCAATATCGCCCGATGGCTTGTATTTGTCATAGCGGACATGATGCCAATAATTTGTGCATTGCTGCGATCATGTTGACAAGACGGCCTAAAATCATCAGATCGAGAACGTATTACACTAATAGAAAGCCGAATCCCCTCAATCGTTTCCTTCCTGTTGATTTGGTCATGGTGCCGAGTCTGTTCATGATCAACAAGATCAAGCCGCAGTTTCCGGGGAAAGAGATCCGTGTGGTTTACCCCGGAATTAATTTCGCCAAACTCGATAATGAGATCGATCTGCCTGTCAGAAAAGATTTATCTGATTGGCTTAATGAACATCAGGGAGATGTGATTATTCAGCTTGGTATGCTAAGAGAGGAAAAAGGACACAGCATCATTCTCTCAGCGATGAGCGAATTAATAAAAAGCAGACCCCAGCTAAGATATATTATTGCGGGTGGTGGCGACGCTGAAAAATTAAAAAAAGAAATTAATCAGCGTGGTTTGCAGAAAAATATCTGGATGGGAGAGTTAAAGTCGGTCGCCGCCGTATTGCAGCGAGCTGATGTGCTGGTTATGCCTTCAACGAAAGAACCGTTGGGAATGGCGCAAATCGAGGCGTTGGGGTTAGCCGTCCCGGTCATCATCAGTAATGAAGGTGGATTGCCCGAAACCGTTCAAGACCATGTTACCGGCCTTATCGTATCCCGTAATGAGCCTGAGGAATGGGTGAAAGCGCTGGATTTCGCGCTGGCAAATAAAGCGACCATGCAGTCTTATGCGCAAGCGGGCCAGAAGGATGTCCGGGCGCGTTTTGGTCTGGAGGCCAATACACATAGCCTGATGAGTATTATCAGATCCTGATGTGCTTTTAAGCGTCGGACAGCTTTTTCTGTAGAGCGTCAGCAATAGAAACGGGCAGGAAATGAGAAACATCGCCGCCATGACGGGCGACTTCCTTGACCAGCGAAGAGGAAATAAACGACCACTCTTCTGACGGCATAAGGAACACGCTCTCCAGTTTCGGCATCAGGTGGCGGTTCATTCTGGCGAGTTGGAGTTCGTACTCAAAGTCAGAAACGGCGCGCAAACCACGAACCAGAATGGTTGCCTGCTGACGCTGGGCAAAATGGGCCATCAACTCGCTGAAGCCGACAACATCGACATTCTTCAGGTGCTGGGTTGCTCTTTGGGCTAACTCGACCCGCTCATCCAGCGAGAACAACGTGTTTTTGCCTGGGCTGGCTGCAATGGCCAGCACCAGTTTATCGAACATGAGTGAGGCACGGGTCAGTAAATCCAGATGACCATTGGTTAATGGATCGAATGTGCCAGGATAAATCGCCTTGGTTGTCATGGTTGCCTCATACACGAAACAGGTTTTTATCGCTCAATGGGTTCGCTGCGGCAGATAAGGTTCCAGCAATGTCAGTAACTTCTGGAGTGCGCCCTGATTATGGTGCAACACTTCGACCGCATGCCGACCATAGTAGCGGCGATAATCTTCATCAGCGAGCAGATTGCCCACTTCTTTCGTGATGGACGCCACATCGGTTACGGTGATCAGACCGTCCGCCTGCTCAAGTTTGTTGCAGATATCTTTAAAGTTGAAAGTATGCGGCCCCATAAGCACAGGGATAGCGTGCGCTGCGGCTTCGAGTGGATTATGTCCGCCCCGCTCAACCAGACTGCCCCCTACAAATGCCAGATCAGCAATGCCATAGAGCAACATTAACTCGCCCATGGTATCACCAATAACGACTTGCGTGTCGGCAGTCGGTTGCTCTGTACCACTGCGTAAGGTGTAAGTGAACCCCTGGTTTTGCGCTAAAGCTTGGGTGGTCGCGAATCGTTCCGGGTGACGAGGCGCCAGGATAAGCAGCAAATCAGGGTATGTTGCCAATAGCTGACGATGTGCCGCTAAAATAATGGCTTCCTCACCCTCGTGGGTGCTGGTGGCAATCCACACAGGACGGTGTGGCGCCCATTGACGGCGCAGCGTCACCGCTCGCGCAGCCAACTCAGGGGTAACGGAAATATCAAACTTGAGGCTACCGGTGACAGTCAGACTTGAACGTTTCAAACCGAGATCAATAAAACGTTCGCCATCTTCCTGATTCTGCGCCGCCACCAGTGTGATACGGCGCAGCATGTGACGCGTCAAACGGCCAATTTTTTTATAACCCGCAGCAGATCGCGCAGATAAACGGGCGTTGGCGATCACCAGAGGAATTTTGCGCTTATGCAACTCCGCGATCAGATTCGGCCACAGTTCAGTTTCCATGATAATGA
Organism: Brenneria izbisi; assembly: GCF_025840185.1. Taxonomy (GTDB): domain Bacteria; phylum Pseudomonadota; class Gammaproteobacteria; order Enterobacterales; family Enterobacteriaceae; genus Brenneria; species Brenneria izbisi. The sequence continues at coordinate 62,706 of NZ_JAMPJU010000005.1, read as the reverse complement.
CAACTTTTGGGCGTACTTGATTAAAGAAACGTTTTAATGCAAAGGGTAAATCATAAGGCAGGTAGACGTGGTAGACCGAATCGCCGAAAGCGGAGCGCACACGCTCTGAACCGGTTGGCGTCATGGTGGTGACGGTGATCGGCAGGTTTGGGTAACGATGACGCAATGCCCTGACCAGAGGAATGGCCGCCAGCGTTTCGCCCACGGAAACAGAATGCAGCATAATGCCATCGGGTTTTACTTTCTCGGCGCAAAATCCATAGCGTTCGCTCCAGCGCCTGCGGTAAGCCGGTGCCTTACGTCCCCGAAGCCACAGGCGAAGCCATATCAAGGGCTGGATAAGGTAGAGAAGAATGGTGTAGAGGGTTTGTAGCATGCGTTTTAGTGTCGTTAGTTATCGCTGGTGGCGATTTTATCGGGTTCAGTGGGATAAGGCTATTTGTAAAAGTTGGCCCGTGAGTGAATCGAATAACGAAAGTGCCGGAATCTTCGGTAAACAGGTGATTGTTTTAGGTGAAAATTATCGCTGTATGGTTGCAAACATTCTTCCTTGAACCGAAAATTATTCTATTGATCATCATAAGTGGTAGAGTAAATATATTGTAATAGCTATATTTATTCAGATTGATTTTTTATAAAACTATATTTTAAATAATTATATTAAATGTAGAAATGAAAGTAATTTTAATTTTCTTTTAAATGACTTATATAACTTCTCTCTATGACGTCGTGCAATTCTTTCTTCTCCTGAGATTAATTCAAGAGCATAAGTTTCTAAATAGGCTTTGGATAATCCAGAGTAAAGTTTGGCATGTTTAACATTAACAGATGCCATTTCCTGGTTTATATTGCATTTGTATTTTTCTGATGCGGAAATATTGTGGTTATGTATTCTATAGCAGGCTATTTTCTTCTCAGAAAATATAACATTGCACTGAGAAAGTAATCTGAGATAAAAGTCTCTGTCTTCTGCTTTCAATCCAATTTGATAGTTACCAATTCGATCATAGACGGATCTACGTAATAAAAGAGAAGGGCCGGGGACTGTCCAGTTCATTACGAGTTCATCTTTCATATATTTGGATTTTAACGCTACTTCGCTAGCATTCCTATAGTCAAAAAACGCACTTTCAAAAAGCAGTTTCCCTTCCATACTAACAACACGGCAATCACTTATTATGGCATCATAATTCCCCGAGTGTATGGTATCAACAGCTAGGTCAAGAGATTTTTCTATAAGGTAGTCATCGCTGGCAATTAGATAACAATATTCTGTTTTTATTAACTCTATACAACGGTTAAGACTGTAACAGATACCTTGATTTTTTTTATTTCTAAGAAGGGTATAATCTAATTTATCATGATATATATCCTTCAGCCTTTTTAATGTTTTTTCTGCTACGTTATAGGTGTTATCTGTAGAGGCATCATCACAGGCGACGATATATATTTTGTCACTATATGAGAGGCATATACTGGTTAAACATTTCTCCACATATGACTCATGGTTATACATTGGTACGAAAACACTTATTTTCATTCAAACTGTCCAAATTACAAATATCTATTTAAAAATACAAGTATAGCAGTTATTATCGTCTGGTATTATCAGTAGGTGTAGTGAAAATCATAAAGAAAAAGCATTAATAATGTTGATTATGTAATTAACGTCAGTAATCTTCATAGTTGGTGATATGGGTAAAGAAATGACTTCGTCATGAAGCTGTTCTGTAATAGGGAGAGTGTAGTGGTTAAACTTAGAATATGCTTTTTGCTTATGTGGTGGTATCGGATAATGAATAAGTGTTTGAATACCATTTTTAAGCAAGTATTCCTGAAAATCATGGCGTTTCTTACATTTTACAACAAATAAGTGCCATACATGACTTGTTTTTAATTCTACTACGGGAAGCGTAATGAGCGGGTTATTAATTTCTTGAAGATATATTTTCGCAATCTTCTGTCGACATAAAGTTTCTTTTTCCAGATAAGTCAGTTTTACAGAAAGCATTGCTGCTTGTATTTCATCCAGTCGGCTATTTACGCCACAATAAATATTCTCATACTTTTGATGCGAACCATAGTTTCTTAAGGCTTTTATCGTTTGCATCAATTCATCATCATTGGTTGTGACAGCGCCTGCATCACCTAAAGCACCAAGATTTTTTCCTGGATAAAAACTAAAGCCTGAAGCATGCCCCCAGTTGCCTGCCTTTTTTCCTGCGATATGAGCGCCATGTGCTTGAGCAGAATCTTCTAAAATCAGAAGATTATATTCTTTAGCTATATGTAATATTTCTTCCATTGGTGCCAATTGACCGTATAAATGTACGGGTAATATGACTCTTGTTCTGTTTGTTATAGCTGAACGAATGTTTTCTGGTGATAAATTATAAGTATCTTTGTTAGGCTCAACTAGAACAGGTATTAGATTATTTTCAGTGATCGCCAGTATTGAGGCGATATACGTATTTGCTGGAACAATAACTTCATCATTATCATTGAGTTTACCCAGCAATTTCCATGCTCGAAGTGTAAGAACTAGAGCATCTAATCCATTTGCTACGCCAATTGCATATTTGGTTCCACAAAAGGTTGCAAATTTACTTTCAAAATTGCTCAGTTCTTTTCCTGTAATATACCAGCCAGAATCAATAACTCGTGAGCAAGCCTCCTTGAGTTCTTTTTGATATTGTTTATTGATTTCCTGTAAATCTAGAAAGTTAATCATGATTGTTATCTATTTTTCCTGTAATTTTAGCCGGATTTCCTAAGGCAATACTATAAGCTGGTAGGTCTTTAGTTACCACAGATCCCGCGCCAATCATGCAATATTCACCTATAATAAGACCTGGCAATATTGTTGCGTTTGCCCCTATTGATGTTCCTTTCTTTATAATTGTTTTTAAAAATTTTTCAGGGTATTTTTTTGAACGAGGATTTTTATCATTTGTAAATGTCGCATTTGGGCCAATAAATACATTATCCTCAATTATAATGCCATCCCAAATATATACACCACATTTTATGGTTACGTTATCCCCTATGATAACATCATTTTCAATGAAGGTATGCGAGCAAATATTACAATTTGAACCTATTTTTGCTTTCTCCAGTATCACTGAAAATTGCCAGATTTTCGTTCGTAGACCTATATTTTTTGAATGAACATCGCTTAATGGATGAATAAACATTATGAATTTCCTCGAATAAAACTAAGAAAATCATTATAATTTCTTACGTAATCAGATTCATCATATAATCTATCCGCAAGAACCATTAATACACAGTCTTCTGAAAAGTCATACATTTCTCTCCAAATGAATGATTCAATTAACAGCCCTTGTGTTGGGTCATCTAATAGGACTTCTACCTGCTCTGTTCCGTTATTAAGTAAAAATTTACAGGATCCTCTTACAGCAATAGCAACCTGTTTTAACTCTTTATGTGCATGAAAACCTCTCTTGACTCCTTTTTTAGTATTAAACATGTAATAAACCCTTTTTATTTCAAAAGGGATATTATTATCTTGTTCCAGAGCGACAAGGGAACCTCGTTCATCGCCATGAGTTTGTAATTTTAGTAAGTTTATTTTTATCATGTATATATCCTATATAGATACGAGGCTAATATATTTAGTTATATAAAGTTATTCTATATTCTATGTGTTGGAACTGTTTTTTTATTTAAATCTATTTTTGATCGAGGATGCATATTACTCATTGTGAAAACGAGTAAATTCTTCATTCTGTAGAATTCTATTTTCCCTCGTAGAAAATCTCTTAAATATATAAATATTGTACTTATTTTGGATTTTTTTTGATATTCATTCCTTATAAAAGATTTATAGTAAAATAATTCCATGATACGGAATGAGTTTTTTTTGTTGGCTATGTTAAACATTGCGAAGGAGTGATGGATTTTGTTTGAACAATAGATGTTAAGTGGGGTTCTATTGTCAATCATTATGTTTATTATTCTGAAGAAATCACTATCGATGCCATAAAATGCTAATCTTTCTTCAAAGACATAACCTCTAAATGACATAATCTTGTCAATGCCGTTTTGAGATAGAGCCAGGCCAGACATAACAGAATCTATTTTTATGTCTACTTTACCTTCATCTATCATGATATTTATATCCCCGTAGATATGGGGATCTGTCTGTATATTAACACCATTTTTTTCTGCAAATATGATGGGGGAAATAATGTCTGCATCGTGATACAATGCTATATTTGTGTAATAATTTTTGGGTAAATGAGAGTCCTGATCCAGAATGGTAATAAATTCAAATTTTTCATTTTTAATAAAAAAGTTGTAAATTTTTGATAGGGATAAATTTTGGGTGTTCTGATAAATTCTTACCCCTATTCCTTTTTTTTGGCATATTGAAAAAAACTCTGATATATCATCTTCATTTAACAGTGATGGGCCATTATTCCAAATACAAAGATCTAGTTCTATATTTTCAAGTTCACATTTAGAAATATCATTCAGTGTGTCAGAGTTTTTTAGTGAAGAGTTGTAAATTATTACAATGGAGGTTATTTTCATATTATTAATGCCGAAATTTTTACTGTGAAATTGTGTTTAATCATTTCTCTATAGTATGTTTTATTCTACTAATGAGCCCCTTTATGAACATTCCTTTTTTAAATTCATGTTTTGACTTTTTCTTCCATTGAATAGGGCTTATGGGACCAACAAGTGGCATATCGGACCAGGTTGACATATTATAGGCTTTACTGAAATAGGCTGTTGATGGATATTGCCCCCACTCATTCCATGGTTTTGTGGTGCCGACATAGTGAATGAGAATAGATTCAGCATTAATCAGGTATTTATATTGCTGATGTGATTTATCACTCAATTCACTCTTGATACTGTATATGCAGTTGAATTTTCGAGGAAGAAGATATGTTTGATGAATTAATAATACATTCAAAGCATCTTGATCGGGATATTTCAGATGTGAATTATCTAATATAAATGAAATTGTTTTTGATGTTAGTTGCTTTTGATTCCATTTTTTTAGATTTACTAACATAACTCCTGAATTAAAATATACATCTTCTAGTTCAGGGCAGTTTAATCTTTCTACCGCTTTAGGATGCATTTCTTTTATATCTGGAACAACGGCGCATACATGGTCAATTAAGTCCAATTTTGCAAGATCGTCAAGATTTCCTTTACAGATTATATCGGCATCGAGGTATAGTAACTTATTGATATCTTTACCAAGATAATCAAAAGCGATAAGCCGGTAATAAGCAGAATAAGGCCAGTTGGTTACTGGGAGTTTCTCTAAGGGAGAGTTGTCAATATGATATATAATAATATCGATATGAAATTTTTCTGCCATCTTTTCAAATCGAGAGACGATTTCGGCGTCAATGAAATCGATAAAAAAATGTAGAGAAATAGACAGATCGTTATTTATTATTACTGATGTGGCGGAAATAGCTGCACCAAATAAAAAATTTTTATCAATGCCATATGCAATATGTAATGATTCTTTATTTGAATTTTTTTCAGGCGCTCTATATAGTTCTATTTTTTGTTTGATGATGTTTTCGTTAAAGTACATATATGTTTTGGCTGTGGATAATTAAAGGATCTTCCTTAAAAAGTAAGATACATAACTTTTTAAGCCCAAAAATAATTTACCATTGTGTAATTGATGTTTTGCACTATAGCGCAACTGGCTTGCTGAGTGCGCCTTAAGCAATTTTGAATCACACCACGGCGAGTTTTTCTTCGCCGTGAGAAAATAATTAGAACATTTATAATAACGAGCCCATTCATGCCATGGTTTGGTCGGGCCAATATAGTGAACAAGAATGCTATCTTGTGTAATAGGAATAATGTGATTTTTTGTTTTTTTTAGCTCGTAATTTATACTGTATTGTGTATTATACGCTTTACTTAAGAAAATGACCCGTTCAACAAAAAGTATATTTAATATATCCTGATCAAGAAATGATATCTTTTCCTTGACCTCATCTTTAGCAAGGAGTTCCATTGCAGAGCGGCTAATATCTTCATGTCCCCATTGTGTGATATTTATCAGTAAAAAGCCCGCGTTAAAATAACCATTACTGATCTTATGATCACCTAATGCGATAGCTCTTTTATCCCACCACTCTTTTTCACCTTCAGATACAACTGCTGCGAGATGATGCTCTAGATTTATTTTTTGCAAGGCTCGCAAACTACCTTTGCAGATTATATCTGCATCTAAATATAAAACAATATTCAGGCTCTTATAGAAAAAATCAGCGATAATGAATCTAAAATAGGTCGCGTATGACCAATTTTTTGTACTAGGTAATTGTTTTAATTCTTCGCAATTTATAATATAAATAATTATCTGTGTATTATATTGTTGGCATAGATCTTGGAATTCATTGATGTCTTGTGGTGAAAAGAAATCCGTAAAGATATGAAATGTAAATTTCATATCTTTATTGTGTAATAAAATAGAAGCGATAGACACGCCACAACCGAATATGAAATTTTTATCAATTCCGAAGGCAATGTTGAAGGTATCATTTTCAGGAGTGAGCGAATGATTATTATTCAGCGTTAATATTTTATTAATAACAGCTTCTTTATCAAAATACATTTTTCCGCCGATTTTATTTTTTGAGTGAATGATTTTTTTCTAAAACTAAATTTATTTTTTCAATGAAGTTGATATAATAATTTTTATCATAGAAGTTATAAATTGATTTTTTAATTTTTTCAGTGTCAGGCAAAGGCTTGTCTTGAATGAGAGAAAATAATATCTTTTGTAATGCTGATAAATCACCGGGAGGGTAGAGTTGTCCGTTAATTCCATTCCTGATGATATCCCCTGGCCCGGACGGGCAGTCACTGCTGACGCAATAAATGCCATACGACATTGCTTCAACCAACACCATGCCAAAACCTTCAAAGGAAGAGGTTAAAAGTAATGCACTGACAGAGGGGATATTTTCTTGTATATATCCCCAAGGATCTGCCTGCCATCCATGCCAGTGGACACGATCGCTTATCCCTTGTTCTCTGGCGTAATCTTGACAGATTGCCGCATCAGAACCATCGCCGATAAAATGGCACTCCCACTTGCCTCTCAGACCCGAAAGCGCATCAAGCATGTCTTTTAGACGCTTCTGGCCTTCAAACTTAAGACGTCCGACATAGATAAAGACGGTGTTTTCTGTACCGGCAGGGTGAGGGATCACGGTACTTTGCGGCGTCACCGGATTAAAAACTACGGAGATTCGTTCTGCTGGCACGCTACGGTTTATTAACTGCTGTTTAATTCCGGAGCTAATGGCAAGGTGATAATCAGCGTAAAGCACTTGCTCCGCGTGTTTTTTATGATCGAGTGAATAATGCATCCACGAGAGAAGCGGGATGGATTTCTGGCTACGCTGAATAGCTTGCGCAGCAATGCGGCAGGAAAGCGAGTCGAAAGCGATCACAACATCTGGCTTATTTTGCTTAATATAACGGGCCAGTGCGAAAATATGGCTGAGTCGCCTCAGGAAAGAAATTTTGATCCCTGAACGATGACAGACATTATGTTTTCCCTGTAACCAGGTTTTATCCATACGATCATCGCGGCAGAGAAAGTATAGGGTGTAAGCATGTTGTGCTTCGCTATCGCTTGCTAAAAAACCGGTCACTTTCTTAAGGACGGTTTCAATACCACCGAATCCAGAAACGGCTTCACCAACAAAGAGTATATTCATAAAATTAATCTAGGCGTGAATTACAATGCCTTGCGTTCCGTTCTTTCGCGTATTTTTTCTGCCCTAATACGAGCTTCCTGGAACAAAGGCTGTTCTTGTTGAAGAGTGGAACGCAATGACCGACGGTCAAAGTAGATCGTTAAGAACCAAAGTAGATCGTTTTTGGTTAAACCGATATCAAGTGACGAAAAATAAAGGCCGATAAGATCTTTGTTACGCCAACGTAGTGGAACTTTGCGGCGAATTTGCGCCCGATGTAAATCAATCACCGAAATTTTCAGTTGAGTATCCGTTGGCTGATAAGGAAGATGCAGCAAAAAATGACAAATATAACAGTCCCGGTGATTAACTCCGCCAGCATGCATCTTTCTAACCATCTCAGCGACCCGCTTAATGAGACGTCGTTTTTCTTTTACTGAAGGCGGTTTTTCCAGCCAGGCGGCGCAATAATCTTCCAGACTAATTGTCGGACTCAGGTCTTCGGTGATGATGAACGATTCCCGCTGCAACGGGTTTAGCCCGCGTTGACCAAACCCTGCGCCGATCATGGTATCGACGCCAAGCGATTGCAGACGGTGAATGGCATACCATTCACGATCGGCGCCCAGCACGGGAAGGCGCAATGAAAGCAAGTTTTTCAACGCTTCTTTCAGTGTGGTGCCGCGGTGTATTTTGATGAACCAGGAGCGTCCGGCCAATGTGAAGCGGAGAGTTTTACGGTTTTCCAATGCACGGAAAACATCACCGTCCAGTTTTTTTATTTCTTCAAATGGATCACGATCTTTCCATTGCGACGTAAACGGTTCTTTTAGTTCAATCATGCTATTCATTCACTCATGACCGCCTGAAATCAACATTGCTGCTTTCTCCGGCAAGCTGTATAAATCTTCGGTATCCGCGAAATGGCGGGCGTTTATCGACCAGTTTTGTAATATATCTGGCTGGCCCAGCGCCTCTCGCAAGACAGTATTTAATGACGCCTGACTAAAAGGCGAGGGGATGACGCACCCAGCCTGAGCCTTGCTGATATAAGGGGCATAGCCACACACATCGGTGACAATCACCGGTAATCCGGCGGTAATCGCTTCCAGTAGCACGATCCCCGCAGCCTCCTGATAGGCTGGATGTATCAGTAGATCGGCGGCAGTCATAAAGGCTGGAATATCATCGCGTCCTGAGAAAAAGCGGACATTTTCGCCAACACCTGACTGGTCGGCCAGCGACTGATAGCGTGCAGGTTTATCCTGCCCGACAATCAGAAAAACCAGCTTCTGGCGTAACATATCCGGCAGGCTGGCGATAGCTTGAATGCTGCGCTCCACACCTTTACGTTTAAAATCAGAACCAACCTGAAGCAAAACAATCGCGTTATCATCAATGCCTTGCGCATGCCGAAATGTCTGTCGGGCCTCAGGCGCTTGACGATCGTATTTTCTGTCGAGAGAGATGCCCGGCGGCAGAATAAAAAAGCGCTCGTCTTGCGTACCATAGTGTTTTTTAAAATCTGAAATCTGACGCGGCGTCAGCATCAGCATTTTTGTGTGGCTATTGCGTTCGAACACCGCTTTTTCAAAGAGGGCATAGTGCTTGTAACGAGGCGTTAAACGATAGAAAAAGCCTTTTTCTTGCGCCACTTTCTCTGCATAGCAAACATCGGCCGCATAGTAGAAATCCAGCCCCGGCATTTTATTAAAACCAACAACGCAATTGACAGGGTTGTGTTGAAGATGACGCTGAACCCACTCCGCATAGCGTTGGTTACGAAGATGATTACTCATGCCGGACACAGGAACATGAATAATCTCAAGATTGTTCGGTTTTTCACCTTGCCATGACGACACATAAACACGAACATGATGCCCTTGCTTTATACATGCTTGAGAAATACTGAAAAAGTCACGCTGTAGTCCGCCAAAGGGAAAATATTTATACAGGCAGATTGCGATGTTCATCGGCAATTCCTTCTTTTCCGTCAGAGAGTGGCGGGCGACTGTCGTGGTCTGCCAACAGGTTCTCTGCGGCCTGAATCACGTCCTTAGCGGGGATACAGGAGAGATATTTCTGGTTTCTGTCAAGATGGCGTCTCTCCGGCATGGTTTGATAGTCTCCGGCCCAGATGACAGTACTGTTATCTGACCAGGGACGCCATTTCTTATGGTCTGTCGGACCGAACAGACACACTGTCGGCGTGTTTAGCGCTGCAGCCATGTGCATGGGCGCTGAATCGACACCAATATAAAGGGCCGCTTTGTCAATTAACGCAGCCAATTCCAGAAAGCTGGTCTGGCCTGCGAAAGTGATATCTGGCTTGTGTTTGCACTGGGTATGAATGTCGTGGATCATGTCGAGATCGTTTTGCGAAGGGCCGCAGGTCAGTACGACTTCCAATCTCTTTTCTTTAAAATGATCAATTACCTGGGATAACTTATCGTTATCCCAGCATTTGAAAAGCTGTCTGGCCGTCGGCTGAATCACGATATATCGCTGTTCCAGAAGATGCGGGTGGGAACTGAAAACATGCTCGGCATCTTCCGGGCCGTAATAAAGCGACATTCGGTCTTTCTGTTGCGTCACAGGTAGATCCAGCGGCGCGAGTATTGAACGATTTTGTTCGATGACATGTTCCCCCTGTGGGATCACACACTCACTGAATAGCGAACGCCAACATCTGCCTTTATTATGACTGCCGCGAGCCAGGGCGATACTTTGACTGCCCAATGATTTGATTAATAGTGCTATGGGCCACTGGTCGGCCAGATTGATGATCAAATCATAATGGTTATGCTTGAGGATTTTCCGTATCCGATGAAAATCTTTTATTTTTTCCCACAAGGTCGCCGTTTTTCTTTTCAAGCCATAGAGACAATGAATGTCTGGATTTTTCGAGAGAATGGGACATGTATCTTCGTATAACAGAACATCGATCCTGGCATCATGATAATGAGTTTTTAATGTGCTGATGAGCGGTGTTGTAAGGAGCATGTCACCGTGAAAGCGCAGTTTCACAACCAGAATTCGATGATAGGGAAGGGCTTGTTGACTCACTCGCTTTCCTCATATAAACGCTAATGACTTGAATGAGGCAACGCTACCGCCCCTGGCTCAACAGCTACCAGTGGACTGCGTTATACAAGGCAATTTGCGCCCAGTACATGGCGTGCCATTTTATGCCGCTATGGTACTAAAACCCACTAGGCTCTCACAGAGAAAATTATGATTATCCCGTCATCTGATATAAGGCGCAGGCGGGCTGGCTTATGGACTCCGTACTGCTTAACCGTACTTCAGCCATTTGCCGGTTAATGTTGTACCAAGGCAAAATGTTATGAGCCAGGCTATGAGCATATCTCGTGAATACAGAATCACGTCGCTGAGTCCATACATCAACAGGGCAAACAGAAGCGCGGCCAATAAATGACTGCGTAGAATGAAAAAAGAGAAATAGAGCAATGCCGCATATAAAATCACCACGAATAGAACGCCAGGTAATCCTTTGAGTGAAAATGCATCAATTAATTCATTATGCAGATGGACGTTTAAATATTCTACCGCGCCGCTTAAAACGGGTTTTTGCTCAGCTAACATGATAATTCGTTCTGAGCGCTGTTCGGCGGATTGCCCCATAAGGGCCTTTTCTCCGGCCACCATGCCTGATTGATACATGGCTAGACGAGCACCCACTGAAGTCTTGCTATTGTTCATGCTGTAGTTGCGGATATCGTTTAGCAGGTCGTTGGTGCGTTTATTTATGGTGTCATGAAACAGCAGCGTACATAACAGGATAGTCATGACAGAACCCAGGAGGGCCTTGAATAACAGCTGCTTATCGTGGCGCACTTCTGATAAGAGGATCATGGCGCCGACAATGGGGTAGACAAAAATGGCCGCCCGCGTTTCTGTCAAAATGATCGCAATGGTGACAAGTAGGAAGTGAACCAGATAGAGATAATATTTATAACGTGAGTTGAACTTGAGCAGCGCCTGAGCACTGATTGCGCCAACAAATGTCATGAAATAAGCGGCGCTGGTTGCTGTGCCAAAGACAAGACTTATACGATGTGAACTGCCTAATAAGGACTGATAAAAGGAGTAACCTAATGTCAGAGCGCAGATCGCCATGATGCAGGAAAGTTGAAATTTTTGCTTTTTCTGAGCGACATGCAGTATCGCGAGCAAGATAAATGCGCCGAGAATACTGGCGTGGGCAGACGTTTGATATGCGTTATAAACATAGGGAAAGAGACTATCTGGCTGATAGTATTGGTGATACCAGATAAGGTTGGTTAGGCCGATAGCCAACAAACATAGCGGGATCACCAGAAGTTGTTTTGCCGCCACAATGGTTTTCAGGTGCGTCATCACGTAAAAAACGGCAAATGATCCGGTTAAATAGAAAAGCCATCCCGCAATAACGGTACTAAATGGCATAATCCCTAATGTCAGTAAACAACCGGGAAATAAGGCATAAAGAGCGAGCGTAGTGCTGATACCGGAAGGTTTTTCCAGATCATATCTTAATTCATTGATCATGCTATTTATTCAAATAATGGGAGAGCGGAATTACTCGCCGGATGCCCCTAATTCTACCATCTGCTCCAATTTCCGCTGGACTTCTCCAGCGGTAATCGTTGCCATTTGCTGATTTTCGGACAGTTCCGCCACCTGATTTAATCCGTATCCCCCAATTAATCCCGGATCGGTGGGGCCGTATAAGGTGAGGTTAGGACGATCCAGCGCCGCGGTTAAGTGACTCAGGCCCGTATCGACGGATACGACGGCTTTCGCGCCGGCCAGCACGTTCGCGATCTGTTGCAGGGGCAGACGCGGCAATACCTCGACATGGGAAAAACCTTCCGCCAGACGCAATGCTCGCTGATGTTCGTGCGTTGCTCCCCACGGAAGTTTGATCTTGAGTCCGCTGGGCTGCAACAGAGAAATCAGTTCGCGCCAGTGCGATTCCGGCCAATGCTTTTCATTGCGCGTGGTGGCGTGCAGAAAAACCAGATATTGATTGGCGTCCGCGGGTAACTGGGAAAGAAAACGCGCTGCAATCGCGTAATCGCCGCGTTCGGTCGGTTTTTTATAATGCAGGCTGGCGGCGAAGAGTTCCCGCACGCGTTCGACGGCATGCAACTGGCGGCTGACGTTGTGACGATAGTTATAGAACCAGCTTGCCAGGGGTTCACGGGCGCTTTTGTAGTCCAGACCGTGTTTTTTTCCGCGAGCAACTCGCGTTATCAAGGCGGCGCTTTTAATCAGTCCTTGAGCGTCGATTACCGCATCATAGCGATATTCACATAGTTGTTGTTTGAAATGCGCGCGTTCACGACGTGTTGATGGGCTGAACCAGCTTTTTCGCCAGCGTCGGATAGCAACCGGGATGACGCGAGACACCGCCGGGTGCCAGCCGGGGATCTGGGCAAACCCTTCCTCCACCACCCAGTCGAACTGGATGCCGGGGATGGTAAGCATAGTGTCCGTCAAGGCCGGTAATGTATGAAGTACGTCTCCCATGGAAGATGTTTTGACGATCAACACCCTCATGCATTTTCTCCCGGTGTCGGTAGGTATTTTTCCAGCGCGGTGAGAACACGTTCGGGCTGAATATCGATAAGGCTTTGATGGTATCCCTGTTCCGCCTCTCCCTTGCGCACACGGTGATAACCGCTAATCAGGCGAATAACTTGCGCCTGAGCCGATAAAGGAGGGGTAAAGTCCGGGCTGCTTGGTCCGTAAAGCGCCACTAACGGACGATTGAGCGCGGCAGCGACGTGCATCAATCCTGAATCATTACTGACTACCGCGTGACAGGCGGCAATGAGTACGACCGCCTGTTCCAGTGAGGTTTGTCCGGCCAGATTAGCGCAATATTGCCGCGCCTCTTCCGTCAGCGCCTGAAGGATATCGTCACCTGCGGGACGATCTTTGACCGAGCCGAACAAGGCAACCTGATAACCTCTTTCGATCAGCGCTTGCGCGAGTGCGGCATAGTGATAATGCGGCCAACGTTTGGCGGGGCCGAATTCCGCGCCAGGACAAAAGCCAATCAACGGCCGGACATCAGTCAGGTGGAAAGTTGACGTCATGTCGCTGATTTCCACCTGATTCACCTGTAGTTGCGGCCATAATAAAGGCTGCGGCAAATCCTGCGCGCTATGAATACGGCTGCGGTCAAAGGCCAGAGCGACATAACGTTGCACCATCAACGGGAACGCGGTTTTGTCGAGTACCCGCAGATCATTGAGCAGACCGTAACGCATTTCCCCGCGCCACCCGACACGATGCGGGATATTGGCGAAAAAAGGCACCAGCGCGGATTTAAACGAGTTGGGCAATACGTAAGCGCGATCGTAATGCGCATCACGCAGCGAGAAACCAAGACGGCGACGTTCGCCTAGCGCCAGCGCGCCGTGTCCCAGCGGCATGGCCAGCGCCTGATTGACTTCCGGCATGCGGGCCAGCAGCGGACGACACCAGGCTGGCGCCATTACGTCAATGACCGCTTCTGGATGTTCAGCCTTTAGCGTGCGATAAAGGCTGTGCGACATCATCATATCGCCTACCCATGAAGGGCCGATGACCAAAATTTTCATACCGCTTATCTGTTCCTTGTCCGATTAAACGGTACGATTCAACCAGGCCATGTATTCAGCAACACCTTCGGCAACGGTTTTAAACGGCTTGTCATAGCCTGCTGCACGGAGATTGGTCAAGTCTGCCTGAGTATACGCCTGATAGCGTCCTTTCAGTTTTTCCGGGAATTCGATGTATTCCACGCTGCCTTTTTTGTGGAAGGCCAATGTCGCATCGGCAACGGCCTGGAAAGATTCCGCGCGGCCAGTACCGCAGTTGAAAATACCGGAGACGCCGTTTTGCCAGAACCACAGATTGACGGCGGCGACATCGCCGACATAGATAAAATCACGTTTGAAGTTTTCGCTGCCGGAGAACAGTTTGGGATTTTCACCTTGATTAATCTGCTTATTCAGATGAAACGCGACGCTCGCCATGCTGCCTTTATGACCTTCACGCGGGCCGTAAACGTTGAAATAACGGAAGCCGCAAATCTGTGATTCCGCATGCGGCAGAATTTCACGCACGTATTGATCGAACAGGAACTTGGAATAGCCATAGACGTTCAGCGGCTGCTCGTACTGACGCGTTTCGATAAAGTTGTCGTTACGGCCGCCATAAGTTGCGGCGGAAGAGGCATACAGGAAGGGAATGCTGCGATCGAGGCAGTAGTGCAGGACATCTTTCGAGTATTGATAATTGTTGTCCATCATATACTTGCCATCCCACTCGGTTGTGGAGGAGCAAGCGCCCTCATGGAACACGGCATCAATATCACCCAGATCATCGCCCGCGACGATACTGGCGATGAAATCTTCTTTGTCCATGTAATCAGCGATATTCAGATCCGCCAGGTTGACGAATTTCGTACCGTCTTTCAGGTTATCCACCACCAAAATATCCCGATGGCCAAGGTCATTCAGCGCTTTTACGATATTGCTGCCAATGAAACCGGCACCGCCAGTAACGATAATCATGGGATCTGCCCTTGTTAATCTTGCGGGTGAGGCACCACGCCCCACTCATGTCTATGACCGCTATAATAGCATTTCATTTTACGGCAAGCAGCCTGGTGTTGCGTTATCCCCAAATTCTACGTCTGCGTTCGGCATCAAACACAGTTCGGCAAACCGCGACGCCTCTTTTTCACCGCTTTTATCGTACCTATCGCACCGCTTTACCGCCCGGTTTCGGGCGTGTCCGGTGTCACCCAGGTCTGCCAACGACGTTTGATGAACGTCACCGCGGCGCTTTCGCGAATGCTGCTGCTGACCAGTTTGAAGATGACATCATTCTTCACCGGCTCCGGCGGTTGTTTCGCCAGACATTGTGGTATGCCCCGGAACGGGTTACGCGGTTTGACCGGCTTCTGCGTTTCTGACGGAGGCACCGGCGCATAATATTGGGTTGGTTCGTTCAGTAACTGGCTGGGGCGCACCAAAACGATATCTGACGCCAGCGTCGGCAGCATTTGTTGCAACACCTTGATAGTGGCGGGATGCGGATGGCCAATGGCGATGGTGGAACCGTTGCGCCTGGCCATCTGCACGGCGCGGTTGAACTGGTTGCGAATATCGGCTTCATTTTGCGTGTCATCCAGAAACACTCTGCGCTTGATGACTTTGACGCCGGTTCCGGCGGCAGCTTGACGGGCTTTGCTGCTGCCGATCGTCATGCTGTCGAGAAAATAGAGCTCATAGGCGCTCAGCGCCTGCATCACTTTCTGCATACCCGGCAGGCTGGCGGTCATCGCGCTGCCCATATGATTATTCAACCCTACCGCGTGAGGCACATTGTTGACCGACTGGCGGATAATGCGCTGGATCTCTTCGCTGCTCATATCCGGGCGCAGCGTGTCGCGCTCCAGCGGCTGTTTGCTCATGGGCGCCATAGGCTGATGAATCAGGACTTCGCGCCCCTGATTGTGCGCTTTGGCGGCCATTTCCCTGGCATAAGGCGCATTAGGCAAGACGGCGATCGAAATGGCTGTCGGCATCGCCAGAATCTGATTTTCATTATGGGGGCGATAACCGAAGTCATCGATAACGATAGCGAGCTTCCCGGCGAGTGCGAAGGGCGCGAATGTCAGCAGGCCAAGCGCGTAAAGATATTTAGATATTGAATAAGACAAGACTACCTTCCCAGCCAAGGTTGTGGATTAACCGCCTGACCCTGGCGGCGAATTTCAAAGTAAAGCGCGGGCTGGCTTTGTCCGCCACTGGTGCCGACGAGGGCAATGGGCTGACCGGCTTTCACCTGGGCGCCAACGGATACCAGCGCGCTTTGATTGTAACCGTACAAGCTCATATCGCCTTTACCATGCTGGACGACCACCACCAGACCATAGCCTTGCAGCCAGTCGGCCATCAGGACGGTGCCGTCGGCGATGGCTTTGACTTCCGTGCCTTCCGGCGCGGCGATCACCAGCCCTTTCCAGCGAAGTTCGCCTTGCAGCGGTTCGCCAAAGCGATGTTCGATACTGCCGCGTACCGGCCAAACGGCCTGTCCTGACGGACGACCAAGACCGCCGGTGCGCGCCATCAGCGAGCGCTCATTTTCCGTGGGTTTGTAGCTGCCGCCTCTGCGTTTGGCTTGCTCCGCTTTCTCTCGCACTTTTGCGGCTTCACGGGCTTCACGTTCGGCTCGCGCTTTCGCTTCGCGTTCCGCGCGGGCGATTTGATTGCGCAGGCGTGCTTCATTCTGACGCAGTTCCGTCAGTTGTTGCTGATCTTTTTCCAGCGAGCTTTCGAGCGTTGAGAGAGTTTTCTTTCGTTCGGACCGGGCTTGTTCCAGCGCCTGTTGCTGTTGTTGCCGATCGTTCAACAGCGTTTTTTGTTGCGTTTGTTTCTGTTCCAGTCGCTTGCGCTGACTGGCAAGCTCGGCGCTTGTTTGCCGCAACTCGGTGATGGATTTCTGACGCGCCTCGTTCAGATAGCCGAAATAGGCCAGAATGCGTTCGCTGCGTTGGCTTTCCTCGCTGCTCAGAATTAGTTGCAACGCGCTGTGTTGCCCTTGACGGAACGCCGCGTCAAGCTGGCGGGAAAGGATACGCTGTTGTTCGTTCTGCTGGGCCTGTAATCGGGATATGGAGGCGTTTAGTGCGCTCATTTCTTTGTCTAATGCAGACAGGGTATTGCGCGTTTCATGCAATTGGCGGCTGGACTGCGCGATGGACTGTTCCTGTTTTTTCAATTGCTGAAGCAAGGCGCCACGCTGTTTTTGTTGCACTTGAACGCGTTTTTCCTTCTCGGCGATATCCTGTTGCAACGTTTTCAACTGTTGCTGATTATCCGCCCCCTGGCTGACGCCGGGCAATAACAAAACGCCGACGCAAAGGGCGCAGGCGCATCGGGTGAACAGCTTATGTAACGCAGGTGAACGGCGACGGGCGCTACATGCCACTCTTGACTGAACAGATAACGCTTTTTTACTCATAACGACGGATTATTCCACGATGAACAGCGGCTTGCCAGTTGTCTCTTGCCGGATTTCTATTTCCAAGCGTGACTATGGTGGCACGGAATTGGCGCAACAGGTGCATCAATAATAGATAAATGGGAACGGATACGCATAGAATGGTTGAATTACACCAATGGCGCAGTGATTTTTACGTATTGCGCCGCAGATTCAGTTCGCTATCTTGGCTTACTGGCTGTAATTGCCGTATCACGCAGGTATACTCAGGAACCTTATATTTTATCGCTTAACTGATTCGGGAGTCGTTACACCCCATGCAAGAGATTATGTCATTTATCAGCAGGAACCCTATATTGAGCGTGGCCTGGGTTGCTCTGCTGATTGCCGTTATTGTGCTTACTGTGAAGAGTAAACTGTCTAAAGTGAAAGATGTGGTTCGCGGTGAAGCGATCCAGTTGATCAACAAGGAAGATGCCGTGGTTGTCGATATCCGCAATCGTGACGACTATCGCCGTGGTCATATCGCCAACGCGTTTAACCTGTTACCTAATGACATTAAAAATGGCAGCGTGGGCGAGTTGGAGAAACACAAATCCCAGCCGGTTATCGTGGTTTGCGCCAACGGGTTATCCTCGCGCGATGCGGCGAACAATCTGCTGAAAGCCGGGTTTGAACGGGTCGTGGTACTGAAAGACGGTCTGGCGGGCTGGAGCGGCGAAAACCTGCCTTTGGTGCGTGGAAAGTAAGTAAAAGGTTGGTGGCAAGCGCGGAGAAACCGCATGCGCCGTAAATTTTCGCCGCATGATCCGTTGGTCTGGCTGTCGCGCTAAGATAATGTAATGTGCGGGCGTCTGTTCCTCCAGTGACGATGGAACGCGTCAGGGAAATCTAACAAAAGGTATGAGTTAACATGTCTGAACAAAACAACACTGAAATGTCTTTCCAGATCCAACGTATTTATACCAAGGATATTTCTTTTGAAGCGCCGAACGCGCCCCAGGTGTTCCAGCAGGAGTGGCAACCGGAAGTTAAACTGGATTTGGATACCGCCTCCAGCCAACTGGCGGAAGATATCTATGAAGTGGTGCTGCGCGTGACGGTAACGGCTTCTCTGGGTGAGGAAACGGCGTTTCTGTGCGAAGTTCAGCAGGGCGGTATTTTTACCGTTGGCGGTATTGACGGTACTCAACTGGCGCACTGCCTGGGCGCATATTGCCCGAATATCCTGTTCCCTTATGCGCGTGAGTGCATTACCAGCCTGGTATCGCGCGGTACATTCCCGCAACTAAACCTGGCGCCGGTAAACTTTGATGCGCTGTTCATGAACTATTTGCAACAGCAGGCCGACGGCGAAGGCGCTGCAACGCATCAGGATGCCTGATGAACGTTTCTGACGCTTCCATGACAGTCATTGGTGCCGGTTCATACGGCACCGCGCTGGCCATTACGCTGGCGCGCAACGGTCATCGCGTGGTGCTCTGGGGTCACGACCCCAGACACGTTCAGGCTCTGCAAGCCGCTCGCTGCAATCAGGCATTCCTGCCTGATGTCTCATTTCCCCATTCGCTGGAACTGGAAACCGATCTGGCGCAGGCCTTGGCCGCAAGCAGAAATGTGCTGGTGGTGGTGCCCAGTCATGTGTTTGGCGACGTGTTGCATCAGATCAAACCTCATTTGCGTGCGGATGCCCGAATCGTCTGGGCGACCAAAGGGCTGGAGGCGGAAACCGGACGTTTGCTCCAGGATGTGGCGCGTGAAGCATTAGGCGAGCAAATTCCTCTCGCAGTGGTATCCGGCCCGACGTTCGCCAAAGAACTGGCGGCAGGTTTACCAACGGCGATTGCGTTGGCGGCAACGGACAGCGATTTTGCCGACGATCTCCAGCACCTGTTGCATTGTGGTAAAAGTTTTCGTGTATACAGCAACCCTGATTTTATCGGCGTACAGCTTGGCGGCGCGGTTAAAAACGTGATTGCTATTGGTGCGGGCATGTCCGACGGCATGGGGTTTGGCGCTAATGCGCGCACAGCATTGATCACGCGCGGTCTGGCTGAGATGACCCGGCTTGGCGTCGCCCTGGGCGCCGAACCTGCCACCTTTATGGGGATGGCAGGGCTGGGCGATCTGGTCCTGACTTGTACGGATAATCAGTCTCGCAACCGGCGGTTCGGCATGATGTTGGGGCAGGGCATGGATGTGCAGGCGGCGCAGGATAAAATTGGTCAGGTTGTGGAAGGATACCGTAACACCAAGGAAGTGTTGGCGTTAGCTCAGCGCCATGGCGTTGAAATGCCGATCACCGAACAGCTTTGGCAAGTTCTGTATTGCGGCAAGGATGCGCGTGAGGCCGCGTTAAGTCTGTTGGGACGCACGCGTAAAGACGAAAGCGCCCGATTATAAAAACCTCGTTTTCTACTGTGCCTCCTGATTCGGGGCCTCGTCGTATCTTTCGTTTTTTTGTATACGAATGGCATTGGCGATAATCATTTTATAATAGCGAAAATGGTGTTGGGATGCGTGGTACTGCGGAGAGTAAGGCAATGTCGACAGAAGAACTGGAACTGGTCTGGAAAAATATCAAGGCTGAAGCGCGCAGTTTGGCGGACTGCGAACCTATGCTGGCCAGTTTTTTTCATGCCACATTGCTAAAGCATGAGAATCTGGGCAGCGCGTTAAGCTATATGCTGGCTAACAAACTGGCGAACCCGATTATGCCGGCGATTGCCATTCGTGAGGTTGTCGAAGAGGCTTACCATGCCGATCCGCAGATGATTATTTCCGCTGCCCGCGATATCCGTGCGGTGTGCCTGCGCGACCCGGCGGTGGATAAATACTCTACTCCATTGCTGTATCTGAAAGGATTTCATGCGTTACAGGCTTATCGTATCGGACACTGGCTCTGGTTACAGGATCGCAAAGCGTTAGCAATCTATTTTCAGAATCAGATTTCAGTCTCTTTTGGCGTTGATATTCATCCTGCCGCGACCATTGGTTATGGGATCATGCTCGATCATGCCACTGGCATTGTGATCGGGGAAACGGCGGTCGTGGAGAATGATGTTTCCATCCTCCAGTCCGTTACCCTTGGCGGTACAGGCAAAACCAGCGGCGATCGCCATCCTAAGATCCGTGAAGGCGTGATGATCGGCGCTGGCGCCAAGATTTTAGGAAATATTGAAGTAGGGCGCGGCGCCAAGATTGGCGCGGGGTCGGTGGTATTGCAATCGGTGCCGCCACATACCACGGCTGCGGGTGTGCCTGCCCGAATTGTAGGACGGCCAGAAACCGATAAACCAGCGATGGATATGGATCAGTATTTCAATGGCGTGAATCGCGGTTTTGAATACGGCGATGGTATTTAGTTGCCATTCATTTCAGTTTTTTATTTACCCAACCATCTGACTTTCAGATGGTTTCTTGTTATTTCAGATGAGAAATTTCTGAAACCTCCCCACTGGCTTAAATTTATTTAACACCTGTTGTCAATTGCAGCTACATAATAATGTGCTTTATTGTCGTCTTATCTGTGAAGGCAAAATAATTTGAGCTACATAATCCTGATGTTTGTGTGTTATCCAGCGAGTTAAAGCAGCAGACAAGGGGTAGACGAATGAATCCCGATGGGATTAGATAAGTAAATTATTAGAGATAAAATGGCTGACATTGCGGTAATTTGAAAGCCAGAATCGATAATGTTATTACGTGGCAGAGAGTCTTATATGTATTTAAAACGTCTTTTAATTACCTTGTATTTGGCTGCGTTATCTGGCATGTCGTTAGCCGTTCATGCTGCGGGGAATTCCTCAGATCTGGATAACAATGGCAGTGCGGCAAATAGCGATAACACCGTTGCGACGAGCCATAATGAAAGCTGGTGGCAGAGAAGTAAAAATAACTTATCTAAAACATGGTCGGCATCGCCCAATCACGATATCTACATTCCTGCGATCACCTGGCATAACCGCTGGACTTACGATAAAGAAAAGACGGATGAGTATAATGAACGTCCGTGGGGCGCGGGTTACGGTGTTTCTCGTCTGGATGAAGATCGCGACTGGCATTCACTCTATATTATGGCGTTCAAGGATTCCCATAATAAATGGGAACCTATTGGCGGTTATGGCTTTGAGAAACGCTGGCGACCTGCTCGCGATCAGGATTTCCAATTGGGATTGGGGTTCACCGCCGGCGTGACGATGCGCGACAACTGGAATTATATTCCTATTCCGGTTTTATTGCCTTTGGCATCAGTTAGTTATAAAAAATTATCTTTCCAGGCCACCTATATTCCCGGCACCTATAATAATGGTAACGTCTTTTTTGCCTGGTTCAGATGGCAAATTTAATCGGCGTATATACCGATTTTTTGAAGGGTGATTCGATAAAACCCCTGCCAGAATTATCTGGCAGGGGTTTTATTTTTGATATGGTGTACCACTTGAACGGTTGTCCGGCGACGATTTAAGCCTTCTGTCAGCTATCCTCTGTGTTACTGTTCGTTTGTTATTCATACGGATGTAAACTTATTTGTTTGAAATTTATTCACCATTCTCCATTACAATAAAGCCACTTTTTTATTGAGCGGATTTCACTGTGCCATTACTTGTTATCACCACCATCTTATGGGCTTTTTCATTCAGTCTGATTGGCGAATATCTTGCCGGTCAGGTGGATAGCTGGTTTTCGGTATTGATGCGTGTTGGGCTGGCGGCGTTGGTTTTCTTGCCATTCCTACGCTGGCGCGGCTATGCGCCGCGTGTCCTTTTCCTGTATCTGCTGGTGGGCGCGTGTCAGTTAGGGATCATGTATCTGTTTGTTTTCCAAGCTTATCTGTATTTGACTGTGCCTGAGTTTTTGCTTTTTACGGTCATGACGCCACTGTATGTCACGTTGATTTACGATCTGCTGCGACGTGAACGGCTACGTTGGGGATATGTCTTTAGCGCGCTATTGGCGGTGCTGGGGGCGGCGGTGATCCGCTATGACGAGATTAGTCCTCATTTTGTCTGGGGGCTGATTCTGGTGCAGGCGGCGAATATCTTTTTTGCTATCGGACAGGTGGGTTACAAGCGCCTGATGGAAGTACATCCGATGCCGCAACATACTGCGTTTTCCTGGTTTTATCTGGGCGCGTTGGCGGTTTCAGTCATCGCCTGGCTACTGTTCGGTAACCCCGATAAGCTCCCCACAACATCATTGCAATGGGGGATTTTGGTCTGGTTGGGCGTCGCGGCCTCAGGGTTGGGTTATTTCATGTGGAACTACGGCGCCACTCAGGTTGATGCCGGAACGCTGGGGATCATGAATAATTTCCATGTTCCCGCGGCGCTCCTTGTCAACCTGGCTATCTGGCAGGAGAAACCCCATTGGCCGAGTTTTATCATTGGCGCACTGATTATTATGTCCTCACTGTGGGTACACCGGCGTTGGGTCGTGACGCGTCCCGTACAAACGGCAAGTGTTCGCAAGCGTGCTGACGCGCCGAGCGAATAAAGGCTTCAAGCACCGGCTGACGCTGTTCTCCGTCCCTGACGGCGGCGTACAGCCGGCTCCAGAGTCCTTCGCCCAGAGTTTTGGTGACAACCAATCCCTGACGTTCAAAACTTTCCACCACCCAGTGCGGTAGTGCGGCGATGCCCATCCGCGCGGCCACCATTTGAATCAACAGTAACGTGTTGTCCACGCTTTTTAAGGTTGGGCTGATAGCCGCCGGTTGTAAAAAATGACGCCACACATCCAGCCGTTGGCGCTGTACCGGGTAAATCATCAGCGTTTCAGTGCTGAGATCGTCGGGTTCGATTTTTGCTTTTTCCACCAGTGGGTGATCGGGCGCCAGCACCAGCCGTACCTCAAAATCAAACAACGGCGAGTAATGCAATCCGCTGCGAGGCATGATGTCCGAAGTCATGACCAGATCCAGTTCGCCCTGCTGCAACGCGGGCTGAGGATCAAACGTCACGCCGGATTTGAAGTCCATGACTACCTGCGGCCAGCTTTGCTGGAACGCATCCAGCGCCGGCGTCAGCCACTGAATACAGCTATGACACTCAATCGCCAGACGCAGCGTGGTCTGGTGCGGCTCATGGCAGGCCTGTAATGCCTGCTGGATTTGCGGCAACACCTGTTCAGCCAACTGCAACAGAATCTCACCCTGTGGCGTAAAGCGCAGCGGCTGACTTTTTCGAACAAATAGCCTGAATCCAAGACGTTGTTCCAGATCGCTGAACTGGTGGGACAGCGCCGACTGAGTCTGATGGAGTGAGGCGGCGGCGGCGGCTAACGATCCCGTATTGCGCAGCGCTTGCAGTGTTCGCAGGTGTTTAAATTCGATCATGAGAGTCCTTCACAGTGACGGTGAATAAATTGCGCTTGTGCTTAATACACTACCTGCGGATTATGGATGTGTAAACATCTGGATGGCTAAATGAGGATTTAATGATGGCGATTTTGAATCACACACTGGGTTTTCCGCGCGTAGGATTACGACGTGAACTGAAAAAAGCGCAGGAAAGCTACTGGGCAGGCAACGCCACACAACAAGAATTGCTGGCGGTTGGACGTGAATTGCGCGCGCGCCACTGGCAACAACAGAAGGATGCGGGCGTTGATCTGCTGCCGGTGGGTGATTTTGCCTGGTACGATCATGTGCTGACCACCAGCCTGTTGTTGGGTAATGTGCCTGCGCGTCATCAGAATGCCGATAGTTGCGTCGATCTGGATACGCTGTTCCGTATTGCCCGCGGACGTGCGCCAACGGGGGAGCCTGCGGCGGCGGCGGAGATGACCAAGTGGTTCAATACCAACTACCACTACATGGTGCCTGAGTTTACCAAAGGGCAGCGGTTTACGCTGACCTGGACCCAGTTGCTGGACGAAGTGGACGAGGCGCTGGCGCTGGGGCATAAAGTGAAACCCGTTCTACTGGGGCCGGTCACCTACCTGTGGCTGGGTAAAGTAAAAGGCGAGCAGTTCGATCGCCTGTCGTTGCTGCGGGACATCCTGCCGGTGTATCAGCAGGTGCTGGACGAACTGGCTAAACGCGATATCGAGTGGGTACAAATTGATGAGCCTGCGCTGGTGCTGGAGTTGCCGTCAGAATGGCTGGCCGCGTTCAAGCCCGCGTATGAGGCATTGCAGGGGCGGACAAAACTGCTGCTGACCACCTATTTTGACAGCATCGGGCAGAATCTGGACACTATCAAGACGCTGCCGGTTCAGGGGCTGCATGTCGATCTGGTTCACGGTAAAGATGATGCGGCGCAATTGCATGCGCAATTGCCCGCCGACTGGCTTCTGTCTCTGGGGGTGATCAACGGGCGCAATGTCTGGCGCGCCGATCTGAGTAGCTGGTTTGAGCGGCTGCAACCGCTGGTAGGCAAGCGTAAGTTGTGGCTGGGGAGCTCCTGCTCGCTGCTGCATAGCCCGATTGATCTCAGTGTGGAAACGCGTCTGGATGATGAAGTGAAAAGCTGGTTTGCGTTTGCTGTCCAGAAATGTGCGGAATTGTCGCTGTTGTCTCAGGCGTTGAATCGCGGTAACGGGCAGGCGCTGGAAGCGTACAGCGCGCCGATTCGTGCTCGTCGCACCTCGACGCGGGTTAACAATGCCGCCGTTGCACAGCGTCTGGCGGCCATTACCCCGCAGGACAGTCAGCGTCAGCAGCCGTATCCGTTGCGCGCCAAAGCTCAGCGTGAGCGCTTCAATCTACCCGCATGGCCAACCACCACCATCGGCTCTTTCCCGCAAACCACGGAAATTCGCGGCTTGCGTCTGGACTTCAAACAAGGTCGACTGGATGGCAATAATTACCGTACCGGTATCGCCGAACACATTAAGCAAGCGGTGGCGGAGCAGGAACGCCTGGGGCTGGATGTACTGGTGCATGGTGAAGCCGAGCGTAATGACATGGTGGAATACTTCGGCGAACATCTGGATGGTTTTATCTTTACCCAGAACGGCTGGGTACAGAGTTATGGCTCTCGTTGCGTGAAACCACCGGTGATTATTGGCGATATCAGCCGTCCGCAAGCCATCACGGTTGAATGGGCGAAGTATGCGCAGTCGCTGACGGATAAGCCGATGAAAGGCATGCTGACAGGCCCGGTGACGATCCTGTGTTGGTCTTTCCCGCGCGAAGACGTAACGCGTGAAACCATCGCCAGGCAAATCGCGCTGGCATTGCGGGATGAAGTGGCCGATCTGGAAAACGCGGGTATCGGTATTATTCAGATCGATGAACCGGCGCTGCGTGAAGGTCTGCCGCTGCATCGCTCCGACTGGGATGCGTATCTGACCTGGGCGGTGGACGCGTTCCGCCTCAATGCGGCGGTGGCGCGGGACGCGACTCAGATTCATACCCACATGTGTTATTGCGAGTTCAATGACATTATGGATTCCATTGCGGCGTTGGATGCGGATGTGATTACCATCGAAACCTCACGTTCCGATATGGAGTTGCTGGAATCATTTGAAGAGTTTGAATACCCAAACGAAATCGGCCCAGGCGTGTACGATATTCACTCGCCAAACGTACCGAGCGTGGAGTGGATGGAGGCATTGTTGCTGAAAGCCGCGCAACGCATTCCTGCTGAACGTCTGTGGGTTAACCCGGATTGCGGTCTGAAAACCCGTGGCTGGCCTGAAACCCGTCAGGCGCTGGCGAACATGGTGCAGGCGGCGCAGCGTTTGCGTGCGGCACAGGCTCAATGATTGGCGGAGAGGTGGTAAAGTAAAAGTTATAGCAACAGGGAGGCGAGCGCCTCCCTGTTGCTATTCAGCTTGTCTAAACCACGCCAGCCGTCTTACGTGGGTTCGGCATGATGGTGATAAACGTTTTTACGCATGTTTAATTGTGATATCTATCGCATTTTTTATGTATTCTGTTTTTTGTTTCTTTTTTATGGGTGATGGCTGTCACTAAAAACGCATTGATGATGCGCTAGAGTCTTGCTTATCGCAGATCTTTTTCTGCCCGCCGTTTTGATGTGCCACCCTATTCATAAATTAATAATTTTCACAGCCAATGTGTTGCATGAAAACGCAATGTTGAAAAGCGATTTATCGCTTCTGACTACTTAACGAATTTGCCTGGAGGCGGTTATGTCTAAATCTGATGTTTTCCATCTCGGTTTAACAAAAAATGATTTACAAGGCGCTACGCTGGCGATTGTTCCCGGCGATCCTGAACGTGTTGAAAAGATAGCCCGCCTGATGGATAACCCGGTATATCTGGCATCGCACCGTGAATTCACGTCCTGGCGTGCGGAGTTGGATGGGAAGACCGTGATTGTCTGTTCTACCGGGATTGGCGGCCCGTCAACGTCGATCGCGGTGGAAGAACTGGCTCAGCTTGGGATTCGCACGTTCCTGCGTGTCGGCACCACAGGTGCGATTCAGGAGGGCATTAATGTGGGCGATGTACTGGTGACCACCGCCGCTGTGCGTCTTGACGGCGCCAGCCTGCATTTCGCGCCGATGGAGTTCCCGGCGGTCGCTGATTTTACCTGTACGACGGCGCTGGTCGATGCGGCGAAGGCGACGAACGTCGCGCTGCACATTGGCGTAACCGCATCATCCGATACGTTCTATCCGGGTCAGGAACGCTATGATACGTTCTCTGGCCGCGTCGTGCGCCGTTTTCGCGGCTCGATGGAAGAGTGGCAAAGCATGGGCGTACTGAACTATGAAATGGAGTCCGCCACGTTGCTGACCATGTGCGCCAGTCAGGGGCTGAAAGCCGGGATGATCGCCGGTGTGATTGTTAACCGCACCCAACAGGAAATTCCTGATACGGCGGCAATGAAACAGGCCGAGTCCACCGTTATCCAGGTGTTGCTGGATGCTACCCGCCGATTGCTGGCCGCCGGGTAGTTGCTTAAGGAGATATATGACCGAACCAACGTTGCTTCATCCTTCTTTATTACCGCTGGACGGCGGCATCAATTTTCGCGATCTGGGCGGGAACCGCGCCGCCGACGGGCGGCTTATCCGCCACGGTAAACTGTTTCGCGCAGGCTCGCTGGATTTGCTGAGTCATGCCGATTGCGAATACCTTGCTGGCGTACCGGTTTCCCACGTTATTGATTATCGGGATGAGGAAGAAATCGTCGTCAAACCCGATGTATTGTGGGCTGGCGCAAACTACCATGCGTTCCCGGCCAATCCGCTGCGACATGAAGTCACGGCGAATCTGGATTCATTGGGATCGGATGTGCTGGCGGCGTTTGATTCACGGGCATTTATGCTGGAGCTCTATCGCCGCTTGCCGTTTGATAATTCAGCTTACCGCCAATTGGTGGCGTTGCTGTTGCAGCCGGATGAGGGCGCGCTGGTGCAACATTGCGCTGTGGGTAAAGATCGCACCGGGATAGGCTCTGCCCTGGTGATGTTCGCGCTGGGCGCGGATGAGCAAACGGTGGTGGAAGACTATCTGTTAACCGATACTACGCTGGCGCCGTTTCGTCAGCACTTGATGGCACACCTGGCGCAGACGCTGAATGAAAAAGCGCTGGGGCAGTTCTCTTATGTGCTGTCGGTGCAGGAAGAATTTATCGTGACGGCGTTGCAGGCCATCAATGAACGTTATGGTTCCGTCAATGTCTGGCTTGAAGTCGAATATGGGCTGGACGACCAGACTCGTCAATGCTTGCAGGATAAATATCTGATTTGATTCCTGCTAAATGTACGCATTAAAAGGCCGGTCGCATGGACCGGCCTTTGTCCGTGATGTATCTGTAACGTCAGCGCCACAGGCGGCGGTTAGCCGGTGTTGCGCATACCGGCGGCGACGCCCGCAATGGTGACCATCAACGCCAGTTCCACCTCAGGACTCGGCTGTTCCTGCTGGCGCGAACGGTGCAGCAGTTCGGCCTGAAGCACGTTCAGCGGATCGGTATAGACGTTGCGCAAGGCGATGGATTCCGCAATCCACGGCAGGTCTTCCATCAGGTGATCGTCATTGGCTATCGTCAGCACCACGTTGATATCGGCGGCCAGTTGCTCGCGTAGTTGTTTGCCCAACGGCCACAGCTTTTTGTCAACCAGACGCTGATCATAGTATTCCGCCAGCCACAGGTCGGTTTTGGCAAACACCATCTCCAACATTCCGATACGGGTGGAGAAGAACGGCCAGTCGCGACACATGGTTTCCAGTTGCTCTTGCTGGCCGTCGTCCACCACTTTTTGCAATGCGGCGCCCGCGCCAAGCCACGCGGGCAGCATCAAACGGTTCTGCGTCCAGGCAAAGATCCACGGAATGGCGCGCAGGCTTTCAACCCCCCCGCTGGGGCGGCGTTTCGCCGGACGGGAGCCCAGCGGCAATTTACCCAACTCCAATTCTGGGGTGGCGGCGCGAAAATAAGGCACGAAATCCGGGTTTTCACGCACATAGCCGCGATACATATCGCAGGACACGCGAGAGAGCTCGTCCATCACCTCCCGCCATTCCTGCCTGGGTTCAGGCGGCGGCAACAGATTGGCTTCCAGAATGGCGCCGGTGTACAGCGCCAGACTGCTGATTGTGACTTCGGGCAGACCATATTTGAAGCGGATCATTTCACCCTGCTCGGTAACGCGCAGACCGCCTTTCAGACTCCCCGGCGGTTGAGACAGCAGGGCGGCGTGCGCTGGCGCACCGCCGCGGCCTATAGAGCCCCCGCGACCGTGGAACAACGTCAACGCAATACCCGCTTTCTCACAGGTTTTGATCAGCGCGTCCTGCGCACGGTATTGTGCCCATGATGCCGCCATCACGCCGGCGTCTTTCGCCGAGTCGGAATAGCCAATCATGACCATCTGTTTGCCCTGGATAAAACCGCGATACCAGTCGATATTCAGCAACTGAGTCATGACCTCATCCGCATTGTTCAGGTCATCCAGCGTTTCAAACAGCGGCGCAACCGGCAAAGCAAACGGACATCTGGCTTCTTTGAGCAGCAGATGAACCGCCAGCACGTCAGACGGGGTGCGCGCCATCGAGATCACATAAGCCGCAATCGATCCCTGCGGGGCTTTGGCGATAACGCGGCAGGTCTCGAGCACTTCTTTAGTGTCCGCGCTGGGTTCCCAGTCACGGGGAAATAATGGACGCTTGGAGCTTAATTCGCGGATCAAGAAGGCTTGCTTATCGGATTCAGACCAGCTTTCGTAGTCGCCGAGGCCCAGATAACGGGTAACTTCGGCCAGCGCGTCGGTGTGACGGGTACTTTCCTGACGGACATCAATGCGCACCAGCGGCACGCCGAAACAGCGCACGCGACGCAACGTGTCCAGCAACTGGCCGTCGGCGATGATGCCCATGCCGCAGGCATGCAGCGACTGATAGCAGGCGTGCAGCGGTTCCCAGAGTTGCTCGTTGCTAACCAGCAGATCTTTCGGCGCCAGCAACTGTTCGCCTTTAAGACGGGATTCCAGATAGCTCAGCGTGTTATTGAGTTGGGTACGCAGTGATTTCATGATGGCGCGATAAGGTTCCTGCACTTCATCGCCGCCAGCCAGCTTGCTCAATGCCGGCGTACATTCGGACATCGACAGTTCCGATACCAGGAACTGGATATCTTGCAGAAACAGGTCGGCGGCTTTCCAGCGGCTGAGCAATAACACATGGCGGGTCACTTCGGCGGTAACGTTCGGATTGCCGTCGCGGTCACCCCCCATCCAGGAAGTGAAACGTACCGGCACCGCTTCAACGGGCAGGCGATAACCGAAGGATTTCTCCAGCAATTCGTCAAGTTCGCGCAGAAAAGCCGTCACTCCTTCCCACAAACTGTTTTCAACCACGGCAAAACCCCACTTCGCTTCTTCTACCGGGGTAGGCCGTATTTTGCGAATTTCGTCGGTGTGCCAGGACTGGGCAATCAACTGACGCAGACGACGCATGATCCGATCCCGCTCGTAACCGGCCAGATCGTCATGATCAAGCTGTTTAAGGCAGGTATTCACTTCAACCAGTTTGTGGATCAACGTCCGGCGGGTGATCTCGGTGGGGTGCGCCGTCAGCACCAACTCGATGGAAAGCGATTCGACGGCATCGCGAATAGCCTGTTCTGTGAGATTTTCATTTGCTTTTAAACGCTCAAAGGCTTTGCCAAGTAATTCCGGGTTGCTGGCTGCCTCGCCATGAGGGGAAATCGTATGATATTGCTCAGCGGTATTGGTAAAGTTAAGAAACTGGCTAAATGCACGGGCAACCGGCAACAGTTCATCGTTGGACAGATTCTGTAGTGTGTCCAGTAGTGCCTGACGATGTTTCTCGCTGCCTGCTCTGGAAGACTTTGACAACTTGCGGATTGTTTCTACTTTATCAAGAATGTTTTCGCCTAACGCCTCCTTGATCGTATCGCCAAGTAGCTTGCCAAGCATACTGACGTTACTTCGCATTGCGGAATATTTTTCGTTCATTTTACCCTGACCCATCCCTCTACTTTTGTAAGTTTGTTTCACTTGACAGATATTCTGCGCTTCCTTCATCTAGCCATGACCAGCCTGATTCGTCAATTGACGATTCTTTGTTCTCGTTATTCTTTCTATCTGCATTGATGTGGATACGATAATTTGTGAAATTTAATTACAAACGGAAAGATATTATCTTTGCTTATCAAAATGGGAAAATAAAACGTCTCGAATCGAATGATCCACGTAGGTTTCGCAAGGCTCATTGTTAAGGTTTAACCGTGTCTGAACATGAGCGGATACGGCGTCATTCGCCAATTCCTTATTAACATTGTGGTCTTTAAGGAACTACGGCAAAGCTTGCTTTACTCACTAGGGCAGTACCGATCTTGAGTTGAGAATAGCAGGCAATTGATAATGAAAATTCGTGATTCCAACACCACATTCAATCCCTCCACGCTGCCTGAACCTGCCCCGGAGAGCCGGGCTGGTAAGGAGACAAGACGAAACGATGCGGAGCAACCCTCCACGTCTGAGGCGCGTGACAAAGCGGGGACGCTTCCCCGCCCCACCCATCGTCCTTCTCTCTGGTCGCATATCGTTGAACAGTCATATCACTCCGCGGCGTCATCGTCGCACGATGTCGGACGCCCTTCCCGCATGCATAGGGCGGAAACCTCGACCGGGCGGCAGGAGGAGGTTAACCAGAACAAACGCTATCGTTCGGAACCGCGCCCATCAGGGGCGAGAGTGGATGAAAAATTGCGTCAGGCGCTGCTCTACAGAGAAAACCGGCTACGGCCCGATGAGAGGAAAACGCTTCAGGCTCAGCGCAATATGCAATATCTCGCACTGGATCAGCGCTCCGACGGTGGTTTCCCGGAGCGTTGCCTTGAGATGGCAAGGAATAATGTGCTCGCCTTGCACAATGGCGCTGATAAGGCGCTGATCTTTTTGCAAGCCTCATCCGATATCCAGACCAACGTTCACTGGCTCACGCGTTATCTGATCAAACTGGCGCTTCCGCCCGCAGACGCTCAGGATCGTGTCGTTCAAAAACGGATCCAGGATTGCGCGGGACTGGCCGCGCACTATTTTCTGGTGCATCACGGCTGGTTTAAAGAGGCGTCGATGCAAAGTCATGCCGCGATAGCTAACCGCCTCAGCAAATTTCAGAGCAACGCGGCTTGTCTGGCGGCGATCGAGCGTATCGCGATCGATACCGCGCACGCCCATAATCTTCACGACGTCGATATGAAAACAGGAATATTGCTTGCCGGCGCGTTTGCCAAAAACGACAGAAGCGACTTTTGCTGTGAAGGCATGTTGAGGATCGTCCGGCATTTGCTGGCGCGGTTTCCATCCATACCTACCATTAAGAATGGTTCCATGTTATTGAATTCACTTAGCAAATGGCCCAAAAACCAACAAGTGGAAGGTGTCGCTTGCGCCCTGACGGAGAAGATCCTGAGAGATCCGCGTTTGCAGTTAAAGCAGAGAATAGATGTCTTTGAGATACCCGGCTATTTGCTGGCTTTCAGCAAATGGCCGCAGCGTCCCATGATGAAAGAGGCGGCTATCGATCTGAGCGAGGTGATCGTCGCTAATCCCGCGCTCCGCAAGAAAATGAATGCCGTCGGGGTGAGCAAGTCTCTGGTTGCGTTGAGCAAGTGGGCTGGGGAACGATGGGCGCGAGACGCGACGCTCGCTCTGGCGGGAGACATCGTCCCAAATCGCGTATTGCAGCGACAGATGAACGTGCAGGATATGAGCAATTCCCTGAATGCCTTAAGTAAATATGCCGATGAGCCGCTGGCGGAGAAGGCGGCGCATGCACTGGTGGACAGAATTGCCCGGGAGCGGCGACTATGCGGCGAAATGAATAGTCAGGCTGTCGCCATTATCCTGAATGCCTCCAGCAAGTGGCATGAGAAGCCGTGGGCGGGTAAGGCGGCGCTTGCTCTGGCGGACAGAGTGATTTCTGATCAGGTCCTGCGCCAGAAGATGGATACCAACCAGGTGGCAATGTCGCTGAATGCGCTCAGCAAGTGGCCGGAAGAGCCATTGATCCAGGAGGCGGTGTTTGCCTTGGCGGATAGGGGGGCTAAGGATCATCGCCTGCAAATGGAAATGGATGCGCTGGGCGTGGCAATAATCCTGAATGCGTTGAGCAAATGTCTTAACAAGGAACGCGTCTGGGAAACGGCTGTTGTTTTTGCGGACAGGGTGGTTGCCGATCACCGGCTGCGGGAGGATTTGGATGTCGGAAACGTAAGCGATATTTTGAACGCCATGAGCAAATGGGCCGGAAAACCGCTGGCCGGGGACGTCGTTTTCGTTCTGGCGGACAAAATAGCGGAGGATGAAGGGCTGCGGCGGAGAATCGACGCGGTATCCGTGGCGAATGCGCTGAACGGTTTTTCCAAGTGGAGCGAGGCGCCGCGAGTAGAGAACGCCGTGTGCTTACTGGCGGAGAGGGTCGCTTCAGATCAGGTGTTGCGCTTTAAGATGCAGTTTGTCGAGGTGGGCAACACCCTGAATGCCCTGAGCAAATGGCCGGAGAAACGGCAGATGCGTGAAGCGGCGGTGGAGATGGCGGATAGAGTCGCCTCGGATCGCCGGTTACAACAGCAGATGGATGCCCGGAGCTTAGCCATTATTCTAAATGCGTTTAGCAAGTGGCCTAAGGAAAAACGGCTCGGCAAGGCGATGGAGGGTTTAGCGGAAAAAGTGGCTGTAGATCATCAACTGTGCTGGCAGATGAGCTCGCAAGGGGTATCTAATTGTTTGAATGCATTCAGTAAATGGCCCGAAAATCGGCAGGTGCAAAAAGCGGTTTTCGCGCTGGCTGACCGTGTGATCGCGGACAAGAGTCTACTGCAGGACGCGGACGCCGAACATGTGTCCAATATCCTGAATGCGTTCAGTAAATGGCCTGGTAATAAGAAAGCCAAAGACGCAATGCTCGTGATAGCGCAGCAGGTGGTGGAGGATGAGGCGTTGCGACAGTCACTAAACGCCCTGGGAATGAGTAACTTGTTTAACGCGTTGAGCAAATGGCAGGCGGAGCCGCTGGCTGAACGCGCCAGCCTTGCCCTGATGGAAAGGCTGGTGACGGATAAGACGCTGAGACAGTCCCTGACGCCTGTTGGTCTTTGCGCCATATTGAACGCCCTGAGCAAATGGACTCAGCATAGTTTGGCCAGGGAAGCGGGCGGGATATTGATGGAACAACTGGGAACGCGGGGTTACGCCTGGCGGGATTTCGACCTCAGAGGGATATGCCAGATCGCGAATGCTGTGGCTCGTTTGTCCGGGAATGATGAACAAGATATCGCAGAGGGCAGAATAGTACTGGAGGGGCTATCCGCCTATCTGGATCTGCATCCTGAATGTTTCGCCGATGCTGATTTACCCGGCGTCGGCATCCTGTTCAAAGCCTACGGCAATATGCATATACCGCGCGCGCTCCGGCCGCTTGCTGAACCCGCGCTGGAGCGGGTACAGGCGTTGATCCAGCAGGATCAACTGTGCGATAACTCGCTTGAAGCCGTGGCGACGCTCAGTCTGGGGCTGCTGCCTGTGGCCCGCAGCCCGGAGTTGCAGCGCCATCGCGTTCAGGCGGTGAAGACGCTGGAAATGATGCAGCCCATCGTTGCGCGCAAGGTTGACGGCTATCTTCGCCTGGAGAATACGCAATCGGATCGTGGCGGCCTGGATTTGCAGGATAATGGGGAAGCGTGCGGCACCCGCTCCCCGGCGCTCAGTTTTTATCAGGTGCTAAAAACCTATAATGTGGTGGCCCGACAGTGGAATACGCGCAATATCGAAGGCGAGCGTAACGACATCAAGGCGCGGCAGACTGAGCTAAAACATTGGGTACAAGACCTGCTGGAACGGACGCAACAGGTCATCAATGCGGATCTTCAGGAGAGTAGCTGGAACCTGATCGCCCAGATTGAAGCGAATGATGAAATCTATGAGGCGCTGGATTTGCGTCTGCTCAAGGATTCGGCAACGCTCGTGGCGCGCCATCCGCCCATCACTTTCGACCTGACGCAGACCATGAGCCAAATGCGCACGCCGCCCGGTCGGATTAAGCCGCCGCCGCCCGGCGCCGGCGCCACGCAACATATTGTTGTCGATATTCGGGGGAAAGAGGTCAAGGCGCCGAAACCGGATGATGACCCGCCAGACAACTACTCTTTTTATACGCGCCTGACCGGACAACCGCTGGTGGAGGTCGAACTGCCCGGCGAGCTCAGCAGTTTTATGCTGGCGCGTACCTTTCAGTATCAGGACGACCTCTGGCGTTTTGATATCTTCGGCGGCAGCAGATTGAAGAAAGGGCGTCAGAATACGGTCAAGGATATCCTCACCGGATCGCATGCGGGTAAATCATTATTGCCCGCGATCCGATACGCCGATACCGTGCCGAACAGCGATTTTATGCGCTTTATTGAAAAGATCTCTCCGCAGCGCGAAGACTGGTCGCGCATACAGCGCGCCCTGTTGGAGATGGTGCCGCCGGATCATGTCGTCGAAGGCACGCTGCGCCTTGGATGGTGCGCGGACGTACCGGGGCCGCAGCATCCTTTTAAGTTGACCAGTCCGTCTGGCGAGCGGCTGGCTTTGTGTCCGAATGACGGTTGCGGTTTTTTGCGCTGGGAGGTGGCGCGGCGGATCCCGGTGGTCAGCGCGTATATCGACGCCTGGGAAGCATCGCGCGCCGGTCATGCCAGCCAGGAGCAGATTGGGCTGTTAAAAGGGCAGGATGCGGGACAAAACAACATCCCGCCTCAGGCGCTGATGCACTACCCGCGCAGCGAAAGCGTGCAGGCCGAGGCGCATGCGGTGTTGCAACGGCGGCTGACCGAATTACGGGCGCAAAAAGCGGGCCCGGATGCGGACGAAGCGCATGTCTCCCCGGACAGCGTGGATCGTCTTACCCTCTATCGGATGACTATCAGCGGCGGCTATCTGGGCCGACGGCTGCGCGCCGTGCCTTCGGCCAGCGACCGGCTCTACCTGCCGACGGTGCCGTTGCCGGGGTTTCAGCGACCGGAAAACGACCTGTTGCTGGGCAAGCCGCCTTATGACAAGGAATACCTGCTGCCGTTCGCCGCCGAAAAGGTCGCCACGCCCGCCAGTGGAGACGCCACCGCGCGTTTTCTGGATCAGTGCTTTGCCATCCAGTACAGCTACAGCGGGGTTGACGAAGATTCCGGCGAGGATGCCGATATGCTGCACAGTAAAGGCATGCTGATTATTCCCCCGCCAGGCCACTGGTCGCCCGCGCATGCCGATCAGGATATGGTCTGTTCGCGGGAAGACTTGAAGATCTTGTCGCGTTGGCAGCATGGACGCGAGCGCGACAAGCTGCCGGAACAGATGCTCAGCACCGGCAGCCTGAGAGTCAAGGATGTTCTGGTGCCGGGCCGGTTGGCGGGTTTGCCGATAGCGGAACTGCGCAAGCGCAACATGGACACCGATGGCGATGACGCCTTTGTCTATGCCGGGTATCCGCAACTGGCTGCGCATATCCGGGAGGTGATGGACGACCGGGCGCGGCGGCGCGGGGTGGAGAAATCCTTTAAGCCGCCCAAAACCGCGACCGCGGCGATTGATGAACAAGGGCGCTATCATACCGGTCGCGCCCAGGAGATCCTCAACGATCAACGCGGCGGCAAATTGATTGGCGCCGCCAGCCAAGCGGCCAACCGTTTTTTGGCGCAGCCGGATGAGTTGCGTGAAAAAATGGCGCGCAAAATGATGTTCGGCATCTACGACGGGGTAGAGCGCAGCCTGCGCAACGGTTTGCGCCAATTGCTGGCCGGCGACCCTGACGCGCCGCCGTTGGCGGCGTTGTGTACGCAGAGCGAAGCGGCGATTGGCCGGGCTCATCAGCCGGAAGCGCGGGAGGTCGCCGGGCTATTGCATCATCTGACGCAACAACTGGCGTCGCCTGACGCCCCAGCGACGGCGCCCGCCATATCAGCCGCCGTCGCTGAGGCGAATTCCCGACTGGCGGAAGCTTATGCGAAAGCGCCGGATACCGCGGGGCGCATCCACGCCGTGTTGAACAACTATCCGGTTTGTCGGCTGTCTCACGAACAGTTCCCCGACGGTCAGCCGGGGCTGGTGCCGGGTGAGCCGGAACTGACCATCCGTAACCTTTTTACGCTGGCGGTGAAAGTCGGCACCGATGCGCTGAAATCGGATACCGGTACGGTGCTGTTCAGTAAAATTCTGGATAATTGCGTTCAAACGGAACGCCTCTTCCCTGAGAGGGTACGCCATGTCCCTTATACCAAGCAGACGGCGCGTGTGATGCAGGAAGGACGTTTTAATCCTGAAGAAGCCAAAGCCGCGCTGGTCGGGATGCCCACGCTGGCGGCGGCGGTCATGGAAGATGCCGTGGACTCGTTACAGAAGGTGGGGTTGCTCCATGTGCCGCCCACATTGCTGGAGCGTACCCAGTCGCTGTCGCCGCAGGCGCTGAAAGCGGCGGCGCAGGCCTTAAACAGTCAAGCACGGCAGGCACAGCAGCGCATCACCGATCTGTTGCAGCGACTGCTGCCCGCTCAGGCGCATTTAGCGGGACTCAACCACAACATAAAATCCGTGGGATCGATAGAGGAAAAACTCAGGTATCTGGTCGGTAAAAAGCAACTGGATTTACCGCAGGCGGTGACTCAATTCAGCGATGCCCTGCGCTACAGCGTGGTGATGCCGGGTGAATCTTTTACCGAGTCATACCGCAAGCTGCTTGCGGCATTGGACGCCGAAGGTCATACGCTGCTCCAGCGGACGAATTATTTTACGAAACCGTATATTCCGTTCCGCTCGATTAATGCGACTCTGCGGGGCGGCGCTGGCGAACCGAGTTGGGAGATCCAGTTTCATACGGAAGAAACCTTCATGCTCAAGGAACGTTATCACGACAGCTACAAGGATGAACAACGGCTTAAACGTGAAGGGATGTTGCCGGGCGGGTTGCAGGAGGCCCGGCAAGCATTCAGCCAGGTGCAGGTCCCGCCGGGGTGTCTGGACATTGACGACTTACAGCAGGCCGGCGGCGCGGAGAGCGCAAGAACATCCGCGCCGCGCCAATTGCAGCGCCCCTTATCCGGCGCCGCGTCCACGCCGTTGTTGCGTCAGGCTGGAGTGGTGCTGGAACAGGCGCGGGCGCTTGAACGCCGTATCTCTCCGAAATTACAGCCGCTATTACAAGAGCATGACGGCCAGTTACGTATGGATAAACAAGGCGACTGGCGCCCCTTTATTTTCAAAAAGCCGGGCTCTATCGCCCGCAAACTGGCTGAACGCCAGCAGGATGATGCTGTGCGCCCGAACGTGGTGCGCGACGCGCTCAGGTACGAGGTGATCCTGGCGCCGGAACGATTCGCGGACAAAGCGAAAGCCATTGTGAACGGGCTCCGGCGTGATGGCCTCGAAATGGTGGCGGTGCGCAACGGCTTTCTGGAGGCGGATACCACTTACGCGGGCGTTAACGTCAAATTGCGCGATACCAAAGCGTCGCCGGGAGAGGGTTATTTTGAGGTGCAGTTTCATACCCGCGAAAGTCTGAGAGCCAAACTTGATACGCACAGAGATTATGAAGCGCACCGGAAGCTGCCGGCAAACCGCTCAGCCACCGATACCGACGAAACGTGGGCAAATATAGAGGAAAAACGGGGATCTCAACTGAGAAAAATGCGCCAAATTGCGGCTGGTGTCCCGTTGCCGGAGGGTATCGAAAAATTGGCGGCATTTAAGCACTATACCGATAATTAAGCGGAAACCGACCGGCCCTTTCGCCAACCTTATTTGCAGAAATGCCGAACCAACTGGGCGATCAGATCGCGGGTTGGCGTAATAAAGGCGGTATCGATATATTCGTCCGGCTGGTGCGCCTGATCGATAGAACCAGGCCCCAGCACCAGCGTTGGGCACAGTTCCTGAAGAAAAGGCGCTTCGGTACAGTAATTCACTACCTCGGTTTTTGTTCCCAGCAATTTTTCCACCACCGACACTAAGCGATGGTCGATTGGGCATTCATAACCGGGGATGGGCGGATGCAGTTCACTGATGGTCAAACGGCCTGGCCAACGCTGGCTTACCGGCGCCAGTGTTTCCGCCAGCAGGCCGTTCAAGTCGTTGAGCGTCAGCCCCGGCAGCGGACGAATATCCATATGCAGTTCACAGCAGGCGCAGATACGGTTGGCGGCATCCCCGCCGTGAATATGGCCCAGATTCATGGTGGGATAAGGAATATTGAACGCCGCGTTGTGATAGCGATCTTGTAGCGTATTGCGCAGCACCAGCAGATGCGAGATAGCTTCATGCATCAGTTCAATGGCATTAACGCCGCGCGACGGATCGCTGGAATGACCGGACTGCCCCTGAATACGGATCGCGCTGGACATGTGGCCTTTGTGGGCGCGCACCGGCTGTAATGAGGTTGGCTCGCCAATAATGGCGCAGTCCGGGCGGATGTGTGTGGATTGAGAGAAGTATTTGGCGCCCGCCATGGTGGTTTCTTCATCGGCGGTGGCAAGAATATACAGCGGTCTGGTCAGTTTCGTCGCATCAATGTCGCGCAGCGTGTCGAGAATGAAGGCGAAAAACCCTTTCATATCGGCGGCGCCCAAGCCATAAAGCTTATTAGCCTGTTCGGTCAGCGTGAAGGGATCACGCGTCCAGCGTCCGTCATCGAATGGCACCGTATCCGTATGTCCGGCCAGCAGCAAACCGCCTTTACCTTCACCAATCCGCGCCAGCATATTAAATTTATGCTGTGTGCCGGGAACGGGTTGCACCTCGATGTGAAAACCTAAATCGCCAAACCAGCCCGCCAACAGGTTGATTAATGCCTGATTACTTTGATCGAGTGCGCTGTCGGTGGCGCTGATGGACGGAGTCGCGATCAACGCCCGGTATAGCTCAATAAAAGGGGGTAAATTCATCTTCACTGTTGACAGCCTCTGGTTAGGATAGTATCAATATTCATGCATTTATTTTGAATAAAAATACAATAACGCTAAGTGAAAGGAAACCATAACATACCGGTGGCGAGGAATTCATCGCTTCGCTTAGCTCTTCGGCTCAACAGCGTATTTACGTTGGTGAGCCCGGTTACCTGTTCCATAGATAAATAAGAAGGTATACGGATCTCATGCTGAATACGTTGATTGTCGGCGCCAGTGGTTACACCGGCGCTGAACTGGCACTTTACCTGAACCGTCACCCACAGATGAACATAACCGCTTTGGCGGTTTCAGCGCAAAGTGTTGATGCCGGAAAATTGATTTCCGATTTGCATCCACAGCTGAAAGGCATTATCGATTTACCGGTACAACCGTTGACCAATGTTGCCGAAGCCGCCAAAGGCGTTGATGTGGTGTTTCTGGCGACGGATCACAAAGTCAGTCATGATTTAGCGCCTGAATTTCTGGCGGCTGGCTGCGCTGTTTTTGATTTATCCGGCGCCTACCGCGTTCAGGATGCTGATTTCTATACCCGCTACTATGGATTTGAGCATCAACATGCGGACTGGCTGGCGCAGGCCGTCTACGGTTTGGCCGAATGGCGAGCCGAAAGCATCAAACACGCGCAACTGATTGCGGTGCCGGGCTGCTATCCAACCGCCGCGCAACTGGCGTTGAAACCGTTGGTGGCGGGGCAGTTGCTGAATCCGGCGCAATGGCCGGTGATCAACGCTGTCAGCGGCGTGAGCGGCGCGGGGCGTAAAGCCTCTCTCACCAGCAGCTTCTGCGAAGTCAGCCTGCAACCTTACGGCATTTTCAACCACCGCCATGCGCCTGAGATTTCAACCCACCTCGGCACGCCGGTCATCTTTACGCCTCATCTCGGTAATTTCGCCCGCGGCATACTGGAAACCATCACCTGTCGCCTGAATCCGGGAGTGACGCGACAGGATATCGCCGAGGCTTATCATAATGCCTATCACGATAAACCGCTGGTGCGTCTGTATGATAAAGGCGTTCCGGCATTGAAATCCGTCGTCGGTCTGCCATTCTGCGACATCGGTTTTTCCGTGGATGGCGAACACCTGATCATCGTCGCCACGGAGGATAACCTGCTGAAAGGCGCGGCTGCTCAGGCGGTGCAATGCCTGAATATTCGTTTTGGTTTCCCGGAAACCCAGTCTTTACTCTGATTAAAAATTCATCACTCTGAGGCGTGAAAGCATAATGAATCCGTTAATTATCAAGCTCGGCGGCGTTTTACTGGATAGCGAAGAGGCGCTGGAGCGCCTGTTCACCGCATTGGTCACTTATCGTCAGGCGCACCAGCGGCCCTTATTGATTGTGCATGGTGGTGGATGTCTGGTTGACGATCTGATGAAAAAACTGTCGTTGCCAGTCGTGAAGAAGAACGGCCTGCGCGTCACACCCGCCGATCAGATCGATATCATCACCGGCGCGCTGGCCGGTTCCGCCAATAAAACGCTCTTATCCTGGGCGAAAAAACACGCGATTAACGCGGTCGGCTTGTGCCTGGCGGACGGCGGCAGCACTCGTGTCACGCAACTGGATGAGGCGCTGGGTTTTGTCGGCAAAGCGCAGGCGGGTTCTCCGGCATTGTTGAATAGCCTGCTTTCCGCGGGTTATTTGCCGGTCGTCAGTTCTATCGGGATCACCGATCAAGGCGACCTGATGAATGTGAATGCGGATCAGGCCGCGACTGCGCTGGCGGCGACGCTGGGGGCGGATTTAATCCTGTTGTCTGATGTCAGCGGCATTCTGGATGGAAAAGGTCAGCGCATTGCCGAAATGACTGCGCAAAAAGCGGAACAACTGATCGCACAGGGCATTATCACCGATGGTATGATTGTGAAGGTCAATGCCGCGCTGGACGCCGCGCGGACGCTGGGGCGTCCGGTGGATATCGCCAGTTGGCGTCATGCGGAGCAACTACCGGCGCTGTTCAACGGCGTTGCCATCGGCACGCGTATTTTAGCGTAAGCTGTTTCTGGGTATGGCATGATGCCTTATCTGCATTTATTTGAATTCCGGGAGTAATGGTTATGGCTTTGTGGGGCGGTCGGTTCAGTCAGGCGGCAGATCAACGGTTTAAACAGTTCAATGACTCACTGCGGTTTGATTACCGTCTGGCGGAGCAGGATATCATCGGCTCGATTGGCTGGTCGAAAGCGTTGGTGACGGTTAATGTGCTTAGCGAGCAGGAGCAACAGCAACTGGAGCAGGCATTGAATGCGCTGTTGGTTGAGGTGCGGGCGGATCCGGAAATGATCCTGCAAAGTGACGCGGAAGATATCCATAGCTGGGTTGAACAGCGTCTGATTGAAAAAGTCGGCGATCTGGGCAAGAAGCTGCACACGGGACGTAGCCGCAACGATCAGGTCGCAACGGATCTGAAGCTGTGGTGTAAGACGCAGGTCGCCGAACTGCTGTTGGCGGTGCGTCAGTTGCGTCAGGCGCTGGTCGCCACGGCGCAAGCGAATCAGGATGCGGTGATGCCGGGCTATACCCACCTGCAACGCGCCCAACCTGTGACGTTTGCCCACTGGTGTCTGGCTTACCACGAAATGCTGGTGCGCGATGAAAGCCGTCTGGAAGATACGTTGAAACGTCTGGACGTCAGCCCGCTGGGTTGCGGCGCATTGGCCGGCACCGCCTATCCGATTGATCGCGAACAACTGGCGGGTTGGCTGGGATTTGCCTCGGCGACCCGCAACAGTCTGGATACGGTATCCGATCGCGATCATGTGCTGGAACTTCTGTCTGATGCGTCAATCGGTATGGTGCATTTATCGCGTTTCGCTGAAGATCTGATTTTCTTCAACAGCGGCGAAGCGGCGTTCATTGAGCTTTCAGACCGTGTGACGTCCGGTTCATCGCTGATGCCGCAGAAGAAAAACCCGGATGCGTTGGAGTTGATCCGCGGCAAATGCGGCCGTGTTCAGGGCGCGTTGACCGGGATGATGATGACGCTGAAAGGCTTGCCGCTGGCGTATAACAAGGATATGCAGGAAGACAAGGAAGGCCTGTTCGATGCGCTGGATACCTGGCATGACTGCCTGATGATGGCGGCGCTGGTGCTGGAAGGGATTCAGGTGAAACGTCCGCGCTGTCAGGAAGCGGCGCAGCAGGGTTACGCCAATGCCACGGAACTGGCTGACTATCTGGTCGCAAAAGGCGTGCCATTCCGAGAAGCGCACCATATTGTCGGCGAGGCGGTGGTCGAAGCCATTCGTCAGGGCAAAGCGTTGGAAGCGTTGCCGCTGGCTGACTTGCAGAAATTCAGTGCGGTTATCGCGGATGACGTCTATCCGAGCCTGTCGCTGCAATCCTGTCTGGACAAACGTGCCGCGCAGGGCGGTGTTTCGCCGCAGCAGGTAGCGAAGGCGATCAGTGATGCGCAACAGCGTCTGGGCTGATTAATACCGATCTTCATTAGACCGTCGATCGCTACTCTCAGGCCGGTAATGTACCGGCCTGAGAAGTTTCATAATTACCTTGAATGCTGCTCGCACTTTTCCTCTTTTTTCATCGAATTTCATGCCAAACCGCCCTGCAAACCGAATTGCCTCTGGACATCCATACAGTATCATTTTACTTTGACGCACAGTGACAGGCGCAGCGGAGGCATGGTGGATATCAATATACTTTATGGATTGGGCGGCGGCGGAATCGGCTTGCTGGCGGGGTGGCTGCTTGCCAGCCTGATGCAGCAACAGCGATTGTCCCGTCATGATACCGAACAGCGTCTGCTGGAGCAGACGCTCCAGCAGACGCAGACATTGCTGGCAGAAAGCCAACTGGCCTTGCAACAGGATGAACAACGTCTGCGGCAAAATGAGTTGGAATTACGCAACGTCCACGTCCAGTTATCGGCCAGTCATGAAAGGTTGCAGCAGTTGGGACAACTGCGTGACGAATGCAGCCAGTTAAATCAGGAACTGCGCACGCTGCGGGAGATTAACCGCGCCCAGGAAGCCGAACTGCGGGAAGTTACCATCCGGCTGGAAGAAACCCGCATGGCGGCGGAAGAAAAGCAGCGGTTGCTGGTGAATAG
Source organism: Brenneria izbisi (assembly GCF_025840185.1). Classification (GTDB taxonomy): domain Bacteria; phylum Pseudomonadota; class Gammaproteobacteria; order Enterobacterales; family Enterobacteriaceae; genus Brenneria; species Brenneria izbisi. Next base: position 18,520 of record NZ_JAMPJU010000005.1, on the reverse strand, counting down.
CGAACAGCGCCTGACGACTCAGTTCGAGAATCTGGCTAACCGGATTTTCGAACACAGCGGGCGCAAAGTGGACGAGCAGAACAAACAGAGTCTGGATCGCCTGCTCATGCCATTGCGCGAGCAGCTTGATGGTTTTCGCCGTCAGGTTCAGGACAGTTTTGGCGCGGAAGCCCGTGAGCGGCATACGCTAGCGCATGAGATCCGCAATCTGCAACAGTTGAATGCTCAGATGGCGCGTGAGGCCATCAATCTGACCAAAGCTCTGAAAGGTGATAATAAAACGCAAGGCAACTGGGGCGAGGTGGTATTGAGCCGTGTGCTGGAAGCCTCTGGTCTGCGCGAAGGGTATGAGTATCAGACACAGGTCAGTGTACAGACCGATACCAACAGCCGTATGCAGCCTGATGTGATTGTGCGTTTGCCCCAGGGCAAAGATGTGGTCATCGACGCCAAAATGTCGCTGGTGGCCTATGAGCGCTACTTCAACAGCGAGGATGAGATGGCGCGTCAGACGGCGCTAAATGAGCATCTGCTTTCCGTTCGCAGTCACATCCGCATGTTGGGCAGTAAAGATTATCAGCAATTGCCGGGGCTGCGCTCGCTGGACTATGTCCTGATGTTTATTCCCGTCGAACCGGCTTTTCTGGTGGCGATCGACAGGCAGCCTGAGTTGATCAGCGAAGCGCTAAAGCACAATATTATGCTGGTAAGCCCGACGACATTGCTGGTCGCGCTGCGCACCATTAATAATCTGTGGCGTTATGAGCAGCAGAGCCGTAATGCGCAGCAGATCGCGGAACGGGCGTCGCGGTTGTACGATAAACTGCGTTTATTTGTGGGTGATATGGAAACATTGGGGCAAAGCCTCGATAAAGCGCAAGGCAGTTATCGTCAGGCAATGAATAAACTTTCATCCGGGCGTGGTAATCTCATCGGTCAGGCGGAAGGTTTTCGTCATCTGGGCGTGGAAATCAAACGTTCCATCAGCCCCTCCCTGGCGGAACAGGCAACGGCGCCGGAAAGCGCCGCACAGGACAAGGGCGCGGAGACGTCAGGTGGGACGAAAGCAGAAGATTTGCCTGCAAAAGTCGATATGAAAGAAGACTGAACGATGCGATTGAACAGAGCGCGTACGGGGTTTTTTGATCTGTCGTCTTGATCATCCTTCACCGATAAGCATTAGGCGGTGGGCTTTTTATACGGGTCTGTTACACTCTTCCCATCAACCAGGTAGACCCGACATTTGACTGAATAGTAGGCGGATAAAATGGCTAATGAGCAGGAGAAAACAACCGACTTTGGTTTTCGTACTGTCGCCAAGGATGAAAAAGAGGTCATGGTGGCTGACGTTTTTCATTCTGTAGCAGCAAAATACGATCTGATGAACGACCTGATGTCTTTCGGTATTCATCGTATCTGGAAGCGTTTCACTATCGAGTGCAGCGGCGTGCGGCGCGGTCAGCGAGTATTGGACGTTGCTGGCGGCACGGGCGATCTGACGGCGAAATTCTCCCGTCTTGTCGGCGATGAAGGCGAAGTAGTGCTGGCGGATATTAATGCGTCAATGTTGAAAGTGGGGCGCGAGAAACTACGTAATAAAGGTATTATCAATAATATCAGCTATGTACAAGCCAATGCAGAAGAGTTGCCTTTCCCTGACGATTTCTTCGACTGCATCACCATCTCTTTTGGCTTACGTAACGTAACAGACAAAAACAAAGCGCTGCGCTCCATGTACCGCGTACTGAAGCCGGGAGGACGTCTGCTGGTGCTGGAGTTCTCTAAACCAACGCTGAAGCCATTAAGCAAGGTCTACGACCTCTATTCGTTCCATGTTCTGCCGCGGATAGGTGAAATGGTGGCCAGTGATGCCGGTAGCTACCGTTATCTGGCGGAATCCATTCGTATGCATCCCGATCAGGAAACGCTGAAGGGAATGATGAACGACGCCGGTTTTGACAATGTGAATTATTACAATCTTACCGGCGGGATTGTTGCGTTACACCGTGGCTTTAAATTCTGATTGGAAACGCCAATGCTGATAACGTCTGTCCTGACCGCCACGCTGGAAACGGCGCTGAATCAGTTGCTGTTTCGCGATCGCAGCATGAAAGCGGCGCGTCAGCGTCTTCAGGGAAAAACGCTGCAAATCGAGTTGGCCGAACTGGATGCGCCTTTGGTGCTGATCTTCAATGAGCAGCATCTTGATGTGATAAGTCAATGGGGAGAACCGGCTGACTGCCAGCTTAAGACCCGCTTATCCGTCCTGATGAAACTGCGTGATCGCCAGCATCTGTCCGCTCTGATGCGTGGCGGCGATCTGGTGATCGAAGGCGATATTCAGGTGGCGCAGCAGTTTATCGGCTTGCTTGATTTGGCCGAGTTTGATCCCGCGGAATGGCTCGCCCCTTATCTTGGCGACATTGTCGCTCAGGGCCTGAGCCAGACGGCGCAAAAGACACTGCGTTTATTCGGCCAAACCCTGTGCCGAACGCAGCAGACATTCTCTGAAACGCTCACGGAAGAGTGGCGTTTAGCGCCAGGTAAACTTGAAAATGCCTGGCTTCATGATGAAATTGCCGCCCTGGAGAAATCAGTCGAACGGTTGTCCGAACGGCTGGCGAAGTTGGAGACCCTACGATGATGCCTGGTGAACTGATTCGCCTTTACAGCATCGTTCGCGTTTTGCTGAGTTACGGCTTGGATGAACTGATCCCCAAAATGCGTTTGACGATACCGCTGCGTTTGGGACGCCGTCTGTTGTTCTGGTTGCCGAATCAACATCGCAACATGCCATTGGGAGAGCGCCTGCGCTTGGCGTTGCAGGAACTAGGCCCGGTCTGGATCAAATTCGGTCAGATGATGTCGACGCGACGCGATCTGTTTCCGCCCGCCATCGCCGACCAACTGGCGATGCTGCAAGATCGTGTCGAACCTTTTGACGGCAAACTGGCGCGCCAGCAAATTGAGCTTTCGTTAGGGGGGCCGCTGGAAGGTTGGTTTGATGATTTTGACATCAAACCGCTGGCCTCCGCCTCAATTGCCCAAGTGCATACCGCGCGGTTGAAAAGTACGGGAAAAGACATTGTCATCAAGGTGATTCGTCCCGATATTTTACCGATCATCAAGGCAGATATGTGTCTGATGAAGCGGCTGGCGGGCTGGTTGCCAAGGCTTATGCCCGACGGACGACGTCTTCGCCCGCGGGAAGTGGTGCAGGAATATGAAAAATCCCTGCTTGATGAGTTGAATTTGCTGCGTGAAGCGGCGAATGCGATTCAACTGAGGCGCAACTTTGAAGCAAGTCCGATGCTGTATATTCCAGAAGTATATTCGGATTATTGCAGCGAAAGCATGTTGGTCATGGAGCGTATTTATGGTATTCCGGTTTCGGATATCGACGCGCTGCAAGCCAACGGAACGAATATGCAGCTTCTGGCGGAGCGCGGCGTACAGGTTTTCTTCACCCAGGTATTCCGCGACAGTTTCTTTCATGCGGATATGCACCCCGGCAATATCTTTATCAATCATGAACATCCCGAGGATCCGCAGTATATCGGGATCGACTGCGGTATTGTCGGTTCGTTGAACAAAGAAGATAAGCGCTATCTGGCAGAGAACTTTATTGCCTTCTTCAATCGTGATTATCGCAAAGTCGCCGAGTTGCATGTGGATTCAGGCTGGGTGCCTGCGGATACCAACGTGGAGGATTTTGAGTTTGCTATCCGTACTGTCTGTGAGCCTATTTTTGAAAAGCCGTTAGCGGAAATTTCATTCGGACATGTATTATTGAATCTGTTTAATACGGCACGTCGTTTTAACATGGAAGTCCAGCCGCAATTGGTGCTGTTGCAGAAAACCTTGCTCTATATTGAAGGCATCGGGCGACAACTCTATCCCCAGCTTGACCTGTGGAAGACGGCGAAACCGTTTTTGGAAACCTGGTTGAAAGAGCAGGTTGGATTACCGGCGATGATTCGTGCCTTAAAAGAAAAAGCGCCGTTTTGGGCGGAGAAACTGCCCGAAATCCCGGAATTATTTTATGACGGCTTGCGCCAGCATAAGATGTTGAAACAAAGTGTCGACAAGCTTGCCTGCGAATTACGGGCTCAGCATGTTCGTCAGGGACAGTCCCGTTATCTGCTGGGTATTGGCGCAACGTTGCTGATCAGTGGTACGGTGTTACTGGTAAGCCATGTGGAAGCCAATATCGTTCCTTCGGGATTGATGGCTGCGGGAATTGTCGCCTGGATTATTGGCTGGCGTCGAACTCGTTGAAACAGATCATATACCCTGGATAATTCGAGCCGCAGGAAGGCGGCAACCGAATGACCCCCAGGAGCTACACAAGTAAGTGGCTGGGGTGATTGAGGGCAGCCAACGTACATGCAACTTGAAGTATGACGGGTATAATGCATAGCAGGATGACCATATAGAATGATGGTCATTTTTATGACCCCCTTTTTTGCAAGAGGTAAACGATATGGGCGGCATTAGTATTTGGAACTTGTTGATTATCGCGGTGATCGTCGTATTGCTGTTTGGCACCAACAAGTTGAGAACGCTGGGTTCCGATCTGGGCGCCTCAATTAAAGGCTTTAAAAAAGCCATGGGCGATGATAAACCGTCTGGCAGCGCGGATAAGACGGAGCAAGATGCGGATTTTGCGACCAAGTCTATCGCGGAAGAACAGCCGGAAACGAAGCAAGACGACGCCAAGAGCCAGCATAAAGAGCGGGTATAATCGGTGTTTGATATCGGGTTTAGCGAACTGTTGCTGGTTATGGTGATCGGCCTGGTGGTGCTTGGGCCTGAACGATTACCGGTCGCAGTAAGAACGGTGGCTAGCTGGATTAGAACGCTTCGTTCGCTGGCGTCCACGGTTCAGAATGAGTTGTCGCAGGAATTGAAATTGCAGGAGTTGCAGGAAAGCCTGAAGAAGGTGGAAAAAGCCAGTCTGCAAAATTTGTCGCCGGAATTGAAAGCGTCCATGGATGAACTCAAAGAAGCGGCGGAAGCTATGAAGCGCAGTTATTCAACATCACCGACCGACGAGAACCCGTCAGCAAATCAGCCGCTGAATGACCCGGAAGCGATTCATGACGGTGTGGTTGAGGTTGAAAAAACGCCATCATCAACGTCGGAAGAGCATATTCCGCACAGCAGCCCGGTTGCGGCAGAGCCGGCTACACAGGCCAAACCCAAATCTGAACAGTCTCCAGCTGTTTCTCTCCACCAAACAAGTGATGATCGTTAGTTTATGGCTACTGAAGATACTCAACCGCTGATTAGCCACCTGATCGAACTGCGTAAACGGTTATTGAACAGTATTATTTGCATACTGGCGGTGTTCGTGTGCCTGGTGTATTTCGCTAACGACATTTATCAGATGGTTTCCGCTCCGCTGATTAAACAGCTTCCGGTCGGGGCTAGCATGATTGCCACCGATGTCGCCTCGCCGTTTTTCACGCCCATCAAACTGACGATGATCGTATCGGTATTTGTCTCCGCGCCGCTGGTGTTGTATCAGGTTTGGGCATTTGTTGCCCCGGCGCTATACAAACATGAACGCCGTCTGATGATGCCATTGCTGGTTTCCAGTAGTCTGCTGTTCTACGCGGGTATGGCGTTCGCCTACTTTGTGGTTTTCCCGCTGGCGTTTGGCTTTTTTGCGAAAACCGCCCCGGAAGGGGTGCTGATTGCGACAGACATCAACAACTATCTCGACTTCGTCATGGCGTTATTTATGGCCTTTGGCGTATCGTTTGAAGTGCCCATCGCCATTGTCTTGCTATGCTGGAGCGGTGTGATTACCCCGGAAGATCTGAAAAAGAAACGCCCTTATATACTGGTCGGAGCGTTTGTCGTCGGCATGTTATTGACGCCGCCGGATGTGTTTTCTCAGACGCTATTAGCGATCCCGATGTATCTGTTGTTTGAAATCGGCGTATTTTTCGCCCGGTTTTATGTGGGGAAAGGTCGTCAGACGGAAACCGAAGAACCTTCGCCGTAATGTGATTGTTCCTGTATGTGGATGTGGTAAAGAAAATGGCCTCTCTTTGAGAGGCTTTGTTTGTCAGGGTAGCGGCAATAGACGGATAACCAGTTCATGTTTGATATCGGCGTCAATTTAACCAGTTCTCAGTTTGCGAAAGATCGGGAACAGGTCGTCGCTCGCGCAAAGCAGGCTGGCGTCGGCGGCATGCTGATTACCGGGACAAATATTGCGGAAAGCCATCAGGCATTGGTGCTGGCGGAGCAATATCCGGCTTACTGCTGGTCGACGGCGGGTGTCCATCCTCATGATGCCAGCCGTTGGGATGGAGCCGCCGCCGAGCAGATTTATCGTTTGGCGCAATCGGATGTCGTGGTCGCTATCGGTGAATGTGGTCTCGACTTCAATCGCAATTTCTCGACGCCCGTCCAACAGGAGCAGGCTTTCCGCGACCAGTTAGCGTTAGCGGCTGAGCTCGCTTTACCCGTTTTCCTGCATTGTCGCGATGCGCATACCCGTTTTATCGCCTTGCTGACTCCCTGGCTGAACAAACTCCCCGCTGCGATTGTGCATTGTTTTACCGGTAGTCGCGCTGAGTTGGATGAATGCCTCGCTGCGGGATTAATGGTGGGTATTACCGGTTGGGTGTGCGATGAGCGTCGGGGCCTTGAGTTGCGTGCGCTGCTAAAACATATTCCAGAAGATCGGTTGTTATTGGAAACCGATGCGCCTTATCTGTTACCCCGGGATTTAAGTCCTAAACCTGCATCCCGCCGTAACGAGCCTTGTTTTTTGCCGCATATTATCCGCCAGGTCGCCAGTTGGCGCGGAGAAGATGCCATATGGCTGGGGCAGAAAACAGATGAAAATGCTCGCCGGGTTTTCCGGCTGGCTTGATTCAGGAGAATAATTATATGAGCAATGTTTTTCCCGGCACCTTTCCTGGTCGGCGTATGCGCCGTATCCGTCGTTATGATTTCAGTCGTCGCCTTGTTGCTGAACATCAACTGACCGTCAATGACCTGATTTACCCGGTGTTTGTTATGGAAGGTACGAATCAGCAGCAGGAAGTGTCCTCCATGCCGGGGGTTTTCAGAATGTCGATTGATGTGCTGCAAAAAGAGGCGGAGGCGATTGCTAAACTGGGGATCCCTGTTTTGTCGCTGTTCCCGGTTATTGAGGCGGATAAAAAATCGTTACATGCCGAAGAAGCCTATAACCCGGATGGCCTGGTACAACGGGCGGTGCGCGCACTTAAGGATGCGGTGCCGGAGTTGGGCTTGCTGACGGATGTGGCGCTCGATCCGTATACCACCCACGGGCAGGATGGCATCATTGATGACACTGGTTATGTGACGAACGATATCACCAAAGAGATTCTGGTCAGACAAGCGTTATCACATGCAGAGGCCGGGGCTGAAATTATCGCGCCCAGCGATATGATGGACGGACGGATCGGCGCAGTCCGTGAGGCGCTGGAGGCGCAGAATCTGATCAATACCCAGATTATGGCGTATTCGGCCAAATATGCTTCCTGTTACTACGGTCCGTTTCGGGATGCCATTGGTTCGGCGGGACATCTGAAAGGCGGCAATAAAAAAACTTATCAAATGGACCCTGCTAACAGTGATGAGGCCTTGCAGGAGATTGCTTTGGATCTTCAAGAAGGGGCGGATATGGTGATGGTCAAACCCGGTATGCCTTATCTGGATGTGGTGACGCGGGTAAAGGCGTCGTTTGGGGTGCCGACATTCGCCTATCAGGTTTCCGGCGAATATGCGATGCATATGGCGGCTATCCAGAATGGCTGGCTACAGGAACAGCCTGTCGTCATGGAATCGTTGCTGTGTTTTAAACGTGCGGGAGCGGATGGGGTCTTGACCTACTTTGCCAAGCGTGTCGCACAGTGGCTGCATAATCAGCATTTACAGCGCTGATCGGGCTGCGCCATGTCAGAGCGGCCCACTGTCGCTCTGACGAGATTACATTTTCTGAAACTGGCGATTATCAATACTTTGCCGAACCTGTTTGTTCAGAAAATTCAACAGCAGCATCGAACGGGCTTCACCATCTGGTTCGGTATAGATTGCTTGCAGGCCGCTGAAAATCCCGTCGGTAATCAACACTTCATCACCCGGTTGCGGGGTCTGAGGATCGGTAATGCCTTGCGTTGGATTTAATAACAGATCATCTATCACCTGTTGAGGGATGATAGCTGGCACATTGCCGAAGCGCACGAAATTACTAACGCCACGAGTGGCGCTGATCGTGGTGGTGTGGATTCGCTCAGGATCGAATTCGACAAACAGATAGTTCGGAAAGAGCGGTTCGCAGACCTCGGTACGTTTACCCCGCACAATTTTATCCAGTGTGATCATGGGGCTCATGCAGGCCACATCCTGGCGTTCCAGATGCTCTTTCGCCCGAAGCAGTTGACCACGTTTACAATACAGTAAGTACCAGGCTTCCATAATTTCGCAGACCCATGATTATGACAGGCAAGCATAACAAAAGCGGAGCCGGATAAAAAATTTTTAACATGGTTTTGCCTTCCTGATGGGGGATGCCTGGGGGCTTGCTATAAATAGCCGCATGAAGAAGCGACAGGCTGAACAAGAAACTTTATAATGGTCGCCTCGACAGACTGCCCCGATGATCAGCATGAAATACCGTGATTTACGCGAATTCCTCTCGTTGCTGGAAGAGAGGGGTGAATTGAAACGAATTAGCCAGCCCATTGATCCCTATCTTGAAATGACGGAAATTGCCGACCGTACCTTGCGTGCGGAGGGGCCGGCATTGTTGTTTGAAAACCCGAAGGGTTATGACATGCCGGTACTGTGCAATTTATTTGGCACGCCGAAGCGTGTCGCGCTCGGTATGGGGCAGGAAGATGTCAATGCCTTGCGCGAAGTCGGAAAATTGCTGGCATTTCTGAAAGAGCCTGAGCCGCCAAAAGGATTTCGTGACCTGGTGGATAAAATGCCGAAGTTCCGTCAGGTGTTGAACATGCCGACCAAGCGATTATCGTCAGCGCCGTGTCAGGAACAAGTGTGGCAAGGCGATGATGTTGATTTGCATCGAATACCCGTAATGCAGTGCTGGCCGGAAGATGCTGCGCCGCTCATTACCTGGGGGTTGACTGTCACGCGCGGGCCGAATAAAGAGCGCCAGAATCTGGGGATTTACCGCCAGCAATTGCTGGGGAAAAACAAGCTGATTATGCGGTGGTTATCGCATCGCGGCGGGGCGCTGGACTTTCAGGAATGGTGTCAGGAAAATCCCGGACAGCGTTTTCCGGTTTCTGTCGCGTTGGGTGCTGATCCAGCGACAATTTTGGCGGCGGTAACCCCTGTCCCGGATACGTTATCCGAGTATGCTTTTGCCGGTTTATTGCGCGGTCATAAAACCGAAGTCGTGCAATGCTTGTCTAATGATCTGGAAGTGCCCGCCAGTGCGGAAATCGTTCTGGAAGGCTATATTGAAGCGGGTGAAATGGCACCGGAAGGGCCGTATGGCGATCATACCGGTTACTATAATGAGGTCGATAATTTCCCGGTGTTTACGGTCACTCACATCACCCAGCGGCATGACGCGATTTATCACTCCACCTATACGGGGCGTCCGCCCGATGAACCGGCGGTCTTGGGCGTGGCGCTGAACGAAGTTTTTGTTCCTATTCTGCAAAAGCAGTTTCCTGAAATTGTCGATTTTTATTTGCCCCCTGAGGGTTGCTCTTATCGTCTGGCGGTAGTTACCATGAAGAAGCAATACGCCGGTCATGCGAAACGCGTCATGATGGGCGTCTGGTCTTTTTTACGGCAGTTTATGTACACGAAGTTTGTTATCGTCTGTGATGATGACATTAACGCCCGTGACTGGAAAGATGTGATCTGGGCGATCACCACGCGTATGGATCCGGCACGCGACACCGTAATCGTGGAAAATACACCAATAGACTATCTGGATTTCGCCTCGCCGGTTTCCGGTTTAGGTTCCAAAATGGGACTGGACGCTACCAATAAATGGCCGGGCGAAACACAACGCGAGTGGGGACATCCGATCAAGAAAGATCCACAGGTATGCGCCCGTATTGATGCCATATGGGACGAGCTTGCCATTTTTAATGACAGAGAACCCCGGCGTTAAGCGGTTATTGCTCTGTTCTCAGTTTTGCTTTTATGACCCTACAGAGGGAATGCATGACAACATTGAGCTGTAAAGTGACCTTGGTAGAGGCCATAACCGACACGGTTTATCGCGTTCGCTTGTTACCTGAGGCACCTTTTTCTTTCCGTGCAGGTCAGTATCTGATGGTGGTGATGGACGATCGCGATAAGCGTCCTTTCTCATTGGCGTCAACGCCGATGGAACAGAATTTCATTGAGTTACACATTGGCGCATCCGAACTGAATCTGTATGCGATGGCGGTGATGGAGCGCATTCTTAAAGAGAAAGTTCTGACCGTGGATATCCCGCATGGTGAAGCCTGGTTACGGGAAGACAGTCAGCGTCCGTTGGTGTTAATTGCCGGCGGAACCGGTTTTTCATATGCCCGCTCTATTCTGCTGACGGCGCTGGCGCAGCAGCCTGAACGCCCTGTTTCGATTTACTGGGGGGGAAGGGAAAGCAAGCATCTCTATGACCTTGGCGAACTGGAAAAACTGACGCAACAACATCCTAATTTACAGGTCATTCCGGTGGTCGAGCAGCCTGAAGAGGGTTGGCGTGGCCGAACCGGTACAGTGTTAAGCGCGGTATTACAGGATTACGGTTCATTAGCCGATCAGGATATTTATATTGCCGGTCGTTTTGAAATGGCGAAAATCGCGCGGGAGCGTTTCTGCAATGAACGTGGTGCGCTTATCGCCCACATGTTCAGCGATGCCTTTTCGTTTATCTAAACATATCTCCATGATCTGTAAATATAAAAACCCCACTTATCATCAGCGGGGTTTTTATGTCGGCGAACTCAGGGACGTTCAAAAACCGTCGCGATGCCTTGTCCCAATCCAATGCACATGGTTGCCACGCCAAACTGAACATCCCGGCGTTCCATAAGGTTGACTAGCGTGGTCGATATGCGGGTGCCTGAACAACCCAACGGGTGACCGAGTGCAATGGCGCCGCCGTTGAGGTTAACTTTCTCATCCAGTTGCTCCAGCAGGCCGAGATCTTTGATGCACGCCAGGGATTGGGCTGCGAAAGCTTCATTAAGCTCAACAAGCCCAATATCCGGCAGACTCAGTCCGGCGCGCTTCAATGCCAGATTAGTAGCGGGGACGGGGCCATATCCCATAATCGACGGATCGCAACCGACCACGGCCATTGATCGGATCCGCGCTCGCGCCGTTAATCCCAGGGAAGCGGCGCGTGATTCGCTCATGACCAACATGGCGGAGGCGCCATCGGCAAGGGCGGACGAACTACCAGCGGTCACGGTGCCGTTGACGGGATCAAAGGCCGGTTTTAAGGCGGTCAGGCTGGCTACGCTGGTTTCCGGGCGAATGACTTCGTCGTAGTCGAAACGCTGTAACACACCGTCAGCGTCATGGCCGGAGGTGGGGACGATTTCATGGTGAAAAGCGCCCGATTTGGTCGCGTGATCGGCTTTCTGATGGGAGCGTGCGGCGAACTGATCTTGCATTTGCCGACTAATATTATGCATACGCGCCAGCATTTCGGCGGTCAATCCCATCATAACGGCGGCTTTGGCGATGGTTCGGCTCAGCCCAGGGTGGAAATCCACACCGTGATTCATGGGAACATGCCCCATATGTTCAACACCGCCAATCAGACAAACATGAGCATCGCCGACCATGATGGCGCGAGCCGCATCATGCAGCGCCTGCATGGATGAGCCACATAGCCGATTCACGGTAGTGGCAGGGACGCTCGCCGGAATTTCCGCCAGTAATGACGCATTACGGGCAATGTTGAAACCCTGCTCCAGGGTTTGTTGCACGCATCCCCAATAAATATCATCAATGCTGGCGGCTTCAAGCGCTGGGTTACGGTTCAGCAGGCTACGCATCAGATGGGCAGACAACTCTTCGGCCCGTACCTGACGGAACGCGCCGCCTTTAGCGCGTCCCATCGGGGTGCGTATGGCATCAACAACCACTACGTTTTCCATATTGTTTGCCCTCATGCCGGTTGCCCGTGGGAAACGTCCGCGTGCGGCGCGACGGGTGGGTAAAAACTTTCATTACCGTGAGCTTTTTGCCTCAGGCTGTCAGGAACCTGATAGAGTGGCCCAAGCGATGATAATTGCTGCGCCATTTCCAGATAACGGGCGCTGCCGAGCGTATCCAGATAGCGGCAGGCACCGCCGTGGAACGGCGGGAAGCCGAGGCCGTACACCAGCGCCATATCAGCTTCTGCCGGACTCGCAACAATGCCTTCCTCCAGGCAACGCGCCACTTCGTTAATCATAGGGATCATCATCCGGGCGATAATCGCTTCCACGCTGAAATTCTCTCTTGGCAGGCTGACTGAAGACAGTAAATGCTCGATGGTCTCGTCCCGCTCTTTACGTGGTTTTCCTTTATGGTCGGTTTGATAGCGGTAGAAACCCCGACCGTTTTTCTGACCAAAACGCTGATTGTCGAACAACACGTCGATGGCATTCCGATAATCTTTTGCCATGCGTTGCGGGAACCCTTGAGACATCACGGCTTGCGCATGATAGGCCGTATCAATGCCGACCACATCCAACAAGTAGGCCGGACCCATCGGCCAACCGAACTGCTGCTCCATAACGTCATCAATTTCACAAAAATCCGCGCCGTCGCGCATCAGCAAACTGAAAGCGGCGAAGTAGGGAAATAGCACGCGATTAACAAAGAAGCCCGGACAATCGTTGACGACAATGGGGATTTTCCCCATTTTACTGGCGTAAGCCACCACGCGGGCAATGGTTTTGTCATCAGTTTGCGGGCCACGAATAATTTCCACCAACGGCATACGGTGAACCGGGTTAAAGAAGTGCATACCGCAAAAGTTTTGCGGCCGCTTTAGGGATGCAGCCAACTGTGCAATGGGAATGGTTGATGTGTTGGAAGCCAGCACGGTGTGTGGCGTGACGTGAGATTCGGTTTCGGCCAGTACACTGGCTTTCACTGCCGGGTTTTCGACAACGGCTTCAACCACCAGGTCCATGCGCTCAAAACCGGCGTAATCCAGCGTTGGATAAATATTGGCGAGTATCTGCGCCATTTTTATCCCATCCAGCTTGCCGCGTTCCAATTGTTTATTCAGCAGCTTCGCCGCTTCGTTCATGCCAAGGGCGAGCGGTTTCTCATTGATATCTTTCATGCGGATCGGGATGCCTTTGTACGCCGACTGATAGGCAATTCCACCGCCCATAATCCCTGCGCCCAGTACAGCGGCTCGCTCCGGCGGCGGCAGATCGCCGACAATTTTTTTCGCTTTCGCTTTTACATATTGATCGTTAAGAAAAATGCCAACCAGCGCACGGGCGGCGTCTGAGCGCGCCAACGGCACGAAGTGTTGCGTTTCAAGCCGCAGCGCCGCATCGCGCGTCATGGATGCGGCGGCTTCGATGGTTTTTACGGCTGTCATGGCGGCGGGGTAATGTTTGCCTGCGGTTTGCAATACCGTGGCCTTCGCCGTGGCGAAACTCATGCTTGCTTCAATCCTGCTCAGCTTTAATGCTTCCAGTTTGGGACGTCGACAGGCTTGCCAGTCGAGATCACCCTTAATCGCCTGCTTCAATATTTTTATTGCGGCCGCGTTAAGTTTTTCCTGTGCGACAATCGCCTGCACCAAACCTATCTTTAACGCCTCATCTGCACCGATATCTTTACCTGCGATGATTATTCCCAGCGCACCGTCCGCTCCCAGCAGACGTGGCAGACGCACCGTGCCGCCGAAACCCGGCATAATGCCCAACCGGGTTTCGGGCAAACCGATGCGTAAATCGGCGGCGGCAAGGCGAAAATCGGTCGCCAGTACACATTCACAACCACCGCCCAGTGCATAACCATTTATGGCGGACAGCGTGGGTATCGGTAAATCTTCCAGACGATTAAAAATATGGTTCGCGAAGGTTAACCACTCATGAAGTTTATCGGCGGGGGCGGCGAACAGAGAAAGGAATTCTGTAATGTCCGCACCGACAATAAATGCGGGCTTGTCCGAACGTAATAACAATCCTTGCAGTGATGTTTGCTGTGCCAGAACATCAAGCGCATTGCCCAGGCTGGCAACGGTGCGGGTATCTAACTTATTCACGGCGCCCGGCGCGGCAAAGACCAACTCGGCGATGCCATCTTCAAGCCAATTAAGGTAGAGGGTTTCACCTTGATAAAGCATGTTCATCTCCAGAGACAGGGGTAAACGATCTGGTACGACCAGATAATTTAATTGTGATTATAATGTTAATTTTTTGCAAACGAGAGATTGGTTTTTTGTCAGTGAGATCACAAAGCACCAGAAACTGCCGTTGAGTCGCGGCTGTGTTAAAATAGAAAGATCGTGTTGTGACGAACAGGGATCTACATGGAAAAGCTGGCTTCTTTATATCACCATCATCTGGCGACGTTGCAGCAGCGCACGCAGGCCGTGCTGGAACGACATCAGCTTGATGCGTTGTTAATTCATTCTGGTGAGCGCTTGGCCGTATTTCTGGACGATCACGACTACCCCTTTAAAGTCAATCCGCAGTTTAAAGCCTGGGTACCGGTTACACAGGTTCCTCATTGCTGGCTATGGGTGGATGGGGTCAATCCTCCCAGATTGTGGTTCTATTCGCCGGTCGATTACTGGCATAACGTCGCTCCCATACCAGACAGTTTCTGGACCAACGATATTGATATTTCGGTTTTACGTCATGCCGACGATATCGGCGCATTGCTCCCGGCGCAGCGCCAACGTGTGGCTTATCTTGGCTATACTCCACAGCGAGCGCTGGATCTGGGTATTCAGGCGGAAAACATCAATCCGCAGGGTGTGCTGGATTATCTGCACTATTATCGCGCTTATAAAACCGACTATGAACTGGCTTGCATGCGGGAAGCGCAGAAAACCGCGGTGGTCGGGCATCGTGCCGCGCATGAAGCCTTTCTGTCCGGTATGAGCGAGTTTGATATCAATTTGGCCTACCTGACGGCGACCGGTCATCGCGATACCGATGTGCCTTATAGCAACATTATCGCGCTGAATGAGCATGCTGCAGTGTTGCATTACACCCAGCTAGAGCATCAGGTTCCATCGGAAGTGCGCAGTTTTCTGATTGATGCGGGCGCGGAATATAACGGCTATGCGGCTGATTTGACGCGCACGTACTCTTCCCTGAGCGATAATGCGTTTGCCGCGTTGGTCAAAGATTTGGATCAGGAACAGCTCAGCCTGATCGATACCATTAAGGCTGGCGTTCGCTATACCGATTACCACTTGCAAATGCATCAACGTATTGCGAATTTGTTGAAATCACATCAGTTGATTCAGGGGATCAGCGCCGAAGCGATTGTGGAAAACGGACTGACCGCGCCTTTCTTTCCACATGGATTAGGTCATGCATTAGGGCTACAAGTCCACGATGTCGCGGGTTTTATGCAGGATGATTGCGGCGCTCATCTGGCGGCACCTTCTCAACATCCTTATTTGCGTTGCACCCGGATTCTTGAGCCGGGCATGGTATTGACTATCGAACCCGGCATTTATTTCATCGAGTCGTTGCTTGAACCCTGGCGTGCTGGCGCATTCAGCCAGCATTTCGATTGGCAGAGGATCGATGCGTTAAAACCGTTTGGCGGCATCCGCATTGAAGATAATATTGTCATTCATGAAAAGCGTGTTGAGAACATGACTCGCGATCAGAATCTGGCCTGATGCAGCGTTATTCGGTTCCCCTTGAGACAGTGAGTTTCACGGAGGAAATCAAAAAAAGCCGTTTTATTACCATGCTGGCGCCTACGCAAGGGATTGAGGCCGCAAAAGGCTTTATTCAGCAGGTAAGGGAATGGCATCCCGCGGCGGGTCATCATTGCTGGGCATTTGTAGCAGGCGCCCCGGATGATTCTCAGCAACTAGGCTTTTCTGATGATGGCGAGCCATCGGGAACCGCAGGCAAGCCGATGCTGGCGCAATTGATGGGAAGCGGTGTCGGCGAAATTACTGCGGTCGTCGTTCGTTACTATGGTGGAATACAACTGGGTACTGGCGGGCTGGTAAAGGCCTATGGCGGTGGTGTTCAACAGGCTTTGAGGTTGATGCCGCAGCAAGAGAAAGTGTTACAGAAAGAATATGAGTTACGATGTGACTATGCGCTGCTAGCTCAGGTCGAGGTGCTGATATATCAACTCGGCGGACAAATCCTGCATAGTGAATACGGTGCGGAGGTGGCACTGCGTTTGTCTATTCCTGTTCACGGGGTAGAGGAAGCGGCGGTAAAATTGCGCGATCTGAGTCGTGGTTCGTTGCATTTATTGCCAATTTCACAATAATCCCAGCGCAGTTTTATGAATCACTAAGGAATTTTCTGCAATGCATTTGCGTGCCATAACCCGAATTGTAGGCCTGCTGGTTATCCTTTTTTCCGGGACAATGTTTATCCCCGGACTGGTGGCCTTAATCTACCGTGATGGCGCTGGTCGGGCTTTCATCCAGACATTTTTTGTCGCACTGGCTATCGGGATAATGCTTTGGCTGCCTAACCGCAAGCAACGGCATGAGTTGAAATCGCGGGAGGGATTTCTGATAGTGGTCCTGTTCTGGACCGTGCTTGGTAGTGTCGGGGCATTGCCTTTCCTATTTGCCGAACATCCGAATCTTGGTTTTACGGATGCTTTTTTCGAGTCTTTTTCCGGTCTGACCACGACAGGGGCGACAACGCTGGTGGGGTTGGATTCACTGCCCAAGGCAATACTCTTCTATCGGCAGATGCTGCAATGGTTCGGCGGTATGGGGATCATCGTTCTGGCGGTCGCCATTTTGCCTATCCTGGGCGTTGGTGGTATGCAGCTTTATCGCGCGGAAATGCCGGGACCGCTGAAAGACAACAAGATGCGACCGAGAATTGCTGATACGGCGAAAACGCTATGGTTAATCTATTTGTTACTTACTGTTGCCTGTGCCCTCGCGCTGTGGCTGGCTGGGATGTCGGTTTTTGACGCAATCGGTCACAGTTTCTCAACGGTATCGGTAGGTGGTTTTTCTACTCATGATGCGAGCATCGGCTATTTTAACAGTCCGACGATTAATACCATTATTGCCATCTTCTTGTTGATATCCGGTTGTAACTTTGGTTTGCACTTTGCCGCATTAAGCGGGGGCAGCCTGCGGGTTTATTGGCGCGATCCAGAATTTAGGATGTTCATTTTTGTCCAGATGTCCCTGGTGGCGGTATGTACTGTCGTACTGTGGTTTCACAATGTCTATGCCAGCGGTATGCAAACGCTAAATCAGGCGTTTTTCCAGGTTGTCTCTATGGCGACGACGGCAGGTTTTATGACCGACAGTGTTGCTTCATGGCCTTTATTTTTGCCGATACTGCTCCTATGTTCAGCTTTTATTGGTGGTTGTGCGGGCTCGACCGGCGGGGGATTGAAAGTCATTCGTATTCTGCTGCTTTTTCTGCAAGGTTCGCGTGAATTGAAACGACTGGTGCACCCCAATGCGGTTTACACGATAAAATTGGGCCATCGAGCCTTGCCCGAACGGATACTTGAGGCCGTATGGGGATTTTTTTCCGCCTATGCGCTAGTTTTTATCGTCAGTATGTTGGCTGTTATCGCGACAGGTGTTGATGATTTTTCTGCGTTTACCGCTGTCGCGGCAACGTTAAATAATTTGGGGCCTGGTCTGGGTGTCGTCGCGGACAACTTCACTTCCATGAATGATGCCGCGAAGTGGATTTTAATTCTGACGATGCTGTTTGGTCGTTTGGAAGTGTTTACTCTTTTAGTTTTATTCACGCCGACATTCTGGCGGGAATAAAGTTGCAAAGGAATAGCGTAATGAAAGCGTTGATTTTATTTTCGAGTAAAGATGGACAAACAAGAGCGATCGCCTCTTATATTGCCAACATCTTAAAAGAAGGGCTGGAGTGTGATGTCATTAGCTTACTCAGTGCGCATGATATTGATTTGAAGAAGTACGATCGTATTCTGATCGGTGCTTCTGTCCGATATGGTCGGTTTCATCCTGCGGTTAATCAGTTCATTCGTCATAACCTTGCATATTTACAATACATACCCAGCGCTTTTTTCTCTGTCAATCTTACGGCGCGCAAACCAGAGAAGCGCTCAATTCAAACGAACGCTTATACGCGTAAATTCCTGTTAAACTCTCCCTGGCAGCCGGACTTATGCGGTGTTTTTGCGGGAGCGCTGCGTTATCCGCGTTATCGCTGGTTTGATCGTTTAATGATTCAACTCATTATGCGGATGACCGGAGGAGAAACGGATAGCAGTAAAGAAATTGAATATACAGATTGGCAGCAGGTAACGCGATTCGCGCAGGCGTTCGGGCAATTGACGGCGAAAAAGTCTTCATAACGCC
>NZ_JAMPJU010000056.1 GCF_025840185.1 Brenneria izbisi | reverse complement strand
ATATAACGAAGAACGCCCGCATAGCTCACTGGGTGATATGCCACCTGTTATCTATGCGAGGCAAAAACTAGCCGGAGACCCTCATTGGCGGTGGTACTAAAAACCGGAGGGACTACAGACGCAGAACGCTTTCATTGAGCGCTTTAACCGGACATACCGTACAGAAATACTCGATTTTTATCTGTTCAGAACACTGAATGAAGTGCGGGAAATCACGGAGAAATGGTTGTCAGAATATAACTGTGAACGCCCGCATGAATCACTGAACAATATGACACCGGAGGAATACCGACAGCACCATTATTTGGCCGGGATCTCAAAAAATGCATGGAACTAAAACGGGTCTATTTACAGGTGTACCGGATTTATTGCGGGTTGTCGCTTAACATGCGGATCAAGCCGAAAAAACGACTGAAACGGGATAAACCTG
>NZ_JAMPJU010000055.1 GCF_025840185.1 Brenneria izbisi | reverse complement strand
CTAAAGCTGCCGTCTCCGCCTGCTGTGACACTGCCCAGCACATTGCCTGCTGCATCGCTGATCGTGACCGTACTGCCAGCTTCCGCTGAACCGCTGACCGACGCGCCATCTTCCGCGACCAGAAGATCAGCCGGAGCGGATGGGCTAGTGGTGTCCGGGGCGGTCACGGTAACCGCGGCGGAGATATTGCCCGCGGCATCACTGGCGACGGCGGTAATCATTTCACCGTTGGTCAGCGCGGGCGACAGCGGTACAGTAAAGCTGCCGTCGCTCCCTGCCATGACGCTGCCCAGCACATTGCCTGCCGCGTCACTGATCGTGACTGTACTGCCGGCTTCGGCGGTGCCGCTAACTGAGGCGCCATCTTCTGCGACCAGAAGATCAGCCGGTGCGGATGGGCTAGTGGTGTCCGGGGCGGTCACGGTAACCGCGGC
>NZ_JAMPJU010000054.1 GCF_025840185.1 Brenneria izbisi | reverse complement strand
GGTGTACCGGATTTATTGCGGGTTGTCGCTTAACATGCGGATCAAGCCGAAAAAACGACTGAAACGGGATAAACCTGAGCCACTGGCGGTGCCTGAAAGTGGCAACGAATGCTGGTCGATGGATTTCATGCATGATCAGCTATCGGATGGACGTTCTGTTCGTTTACTGAATGTTATCGATGACTTTAATCGGGAAGCGCTGGCGATTGAGGTGGATTTTTCCCTGCCAGCGAGTCGGGTGGTCAGAACACTGGAGCAACTCATTGAATGGAAGGGAAAACCAGCAGCTATCCGGTGCGATAACGGGCCAGAATATACAGGCAGGATACTGATGTCATGGGCGGCCCGACAGAATATAACCCTGCGTTTTATTCAGCCCGGTAAACCTCAGCAGAACGCTTATATTGAGCGATATAATCGTACAGTACGCTATGACTGGCTA
>NZ_JAMPJU010000053.1 GCF_025840185.1 Brenneria izbisi | reverse complement strand
ATGTTTGGCGATTGATCAGATCGCACAATTCGGACTGAGTTCCCTTCAGGTGATCTACTATTTTGCGAAGTTATTTATTATTAGCAATATTGGAGGATCAATTACCAGCGAGGCTGTCGGGAATACAGTAAAAGGAACGCTTGATGAAGCTGATAAATCCGTTAAAAAGTAATCAGAGTGTCAATTTAAACACTCTCATCATGCTAATAATACGGTGTGTTTTATGTATTTTTTTCATGGCAATGATAGGCTGTTTTCTTGGCAGATTAATAGTGTTTTTAAAAGCCAATATTTTATTTTTTGATTGGAAAAAGGATGTTTTTTATTCTTTAAAAGTAGGTGCTTCCGCTGGTACGTTAGCTGGAATCGGAATCTGGATAAAAGCCAAGCTACAAGAGCGTAAGGCCCGAAAAGAGTCAGCCAAATAACCCTATAATGCAATCCCGGCC
>NZ_JAMPJU010000052.1 GCF_025840185.1 Brenneria izbisi | reverse complement strand
CCGGCTTCCGCCGTACCGCTGACCGACGCGCCATCTTCTGCGACCAGAAGATCAGCCGGTGCGGATGGGCTAGTGGTGTCCGGGGCGATCACGGTAACCGCGGCGGAGATATTGCCCGCGGCATCACTGGCAATGGCGGTAACCGTTTCTCCGTTGGTCAGCGCGGGCAAGAGCGCTACGGTAAAGCTGCCGTCGCTCCCTGCCGTGGCGTTGCCCAGTACATTACCTGCCGCGTCGCTGATCGTGACCGTACTGCCGGCTTCGGCGGTGCCGCTGACCGACGCGCCATCTTCCGCGACCAGGAGAGCCGCGGGCGCTTCCGGCGCGGTGGTATCCGGGGCGGTTGCTGTGGCGGGTTCGGAGATATTGCCCGCGGCATCACTGGCAATGGCGGTAACCGTTTCTCCGTTGGTCAGCGCAGGCGACAGCGGCACAGTAAAGCTGCCGTCGCTCCCTGCTGTGACACTGCCCAGCA
>NZ_JAMPJU010000051.1 GCF_025840185.1 Brenneria izbisi | reverse complement strand
GGAACCTGCGGTTGGATCACCTCCTTAACACAGAGATGTGAGTTGAGTGACGTGTCCACACAGATTGTCTGATGAAAAGCATGAGCAGAAATACCTTATAGGCTTGTAGCTCAGGTGGTTAGAGCGCACCCCTGATAAGGGTGAGGTCGGTGGTTCAAGTCCACTCAGGCCTACCAAATGCTTTCCCCCGCTGCGTTGTGAAATGATTTGCATACGAATGTATGTGTAGTCATTTCAGGCTTTGTGTGGAAAGGCGTTAACTCTTCTATGAGTGGTATCTGAAGGTATCTGTAAGTCATGGGGCTATAGCTCAGCTGGGAGAGCGCCTGCTTTGCACGCAGGAGGTCTGCGGTTCGATCCCGCATAGCTCCACCATAAAAGACTTCAGAGCGTATTGGCGACAGTATGCTGCGAAGTATTTTGCTCTTTAACAATCTGGAACAAGCTGAAATTTGAAACGATGCGGCGACGATCATCTTTAATGATGATGTTGTCGT
>NZ_JAMPJU010000050.1 GCF_025840185.1 Brenneria izbisi | reverse complement strand
CTGCCAATCCGGTGTGTGGAAATCAACCTCTCCAGTCCTGCCAGGCACTATTATGATGTGGGGCGCGCTGGTGCCTCCAGAGGGTTGGCTGGAACTCAATGGCCAGTTATTTAATCCCAGCGGAAATCCTGTTTTGACCAGCCTCTATCCATCCAGTAGGGTGCCAGATTTTCGGGGGTATTTCCCACGAGGCTGGGATAATGATGCTGGGGTAGATCCTGATGGTTCACGCTCGATTTTAAGCTATCAGGATGATGAGATCATTTCACATAAACATGCGATAACAATGTCTCATGAACATCAAGGCGCAACCGATGGAGAGGGTTTTCCACAAACGGACGCATCAGGGCCGATGATCACTCATGCTGCTACTGAACCCGACGGCACTGCTCCAAGAAGGGATGGAACAGGAAACCCAATGTTTTCCTTCGGTGGAAAAGAAACTCGTCCGAAAAATATAGCCGTGATGTTTATCATCAAGGCTGGATGATCTGCCTGCCAATCCGGTGT
>NZ_JAMPJU010000049.1 GCF_025840185.1 Brenneria izbisi | reverse complement strand
GGAAAAGAAACTCGTCCGAAAAATATAGCCGTGATGTTTATCATCAAGGCTGGATGATCTGCCTGCCAATCCGGTGTTTGGGATCGCATGACGACAAATGTTGTTCGGACAGGGTTTATTAGTCATGGGGAGCAAATTCCGTTGCCGAACGGTTTCAGTCAAACGCAATGCCAGTTTAGTGTGAGTAATGCTGGAAATCCTCAAGGGTTAAGGCCAGATTTTTTCGCTGGGGAAGAAGCTGACGTTGATAATAATCGCATGGTTACATGTGGATATTGGGATAATTACAGCTTTGTTTCCGGCACACATTCACCATATGCGAGTGGTAAATGCAGTTATGTAATTTCCTGTGAGTGACCCCCTGATGCAAATTGGTGGCTGCCGCCTTCGATGCCGGTGCCGACGCTCGCTAAACCACAGCGCCTCGCTCATCAGCGGCACATTCGGAGGCATCGCAGCACTGCCTGTATTCGCCCATCCCTGGAGCAGATCAGGTCACACTGCCAATCCGGCGTGTGGG
>NZ_JAMPJU010000048.1 GCF_025840185.1 Brenneria izbisi | reverse complement strand
AAAATGCATTCGAAAGAGATAAAGATTATTTCACTGTCACTGGAAGTGGGGGACAAATCGCCTCGTTTGAAGATTATTTTTGCACCATAAATGGCTGGAACAAATGGGGGAACACTCGAACAGGAAGCTTCAATTTATATGTTGAAGACGGATATTGGAAATACTGGAATAACGGTAACTGGCTGAAAATAGACTGCTTCAAGTGGTAACAGAATACCGGCGACAGCAGTTACTGATGCACATGATCAAGATCTGCCAATCGCCTGAGAAGTGGCCGACTCTGTAGGCCACTTCTGAAAGACTTCATTTGTTAGCGCATAGTGCAATAGCCTTAAAACAGACTCGACGCTCACTACCTGTACCATTAACTTTCCAACGATTATTAGCAGGATCCGGATACGATGCATCAGGTGAGTTATATGAGTTTGCTGCGACAGCATCGTATGGCCAACTTGATAAGGTATACCCACCGCTGACCAGGAATGTGTTGCTGGGACACGTTGCAAACGATGACTCATGCCCACATGCCTCATTACCGATGATTGTAGATGTCTCAAAATTTTGTCCACTGA
>NZ_JAMPJU010000004.1 GCF_025840185.1 Brenneria izbisi | reverse complement strand
CGGTGCGGATGGGCTAGTGGTGTCCGGGGCGGTCACGGTAACCGCGGCGGAGATATTGCCCGCGGCATCACTGGCGATGGCGGTAACCGTTTCTCCGTTGGTGAGCGCGGGCGACAACGGCACGCTAAAGCTGCCGTCTCCGCCTGCTGTGACACTGCCCAGCACATTGCCTGCCGCGTCACTGATCGTGACCGTACTGCCGGCTTCCGCTGTACCGCTGACCGACGCGCCATCTTCCGCGACCAGGAGAGCCGCGGGCGCTTCCGGCGCGGTGGTGTCCGGGGCGGTTATTGTGGCGGGTTCGGAGATATTGCCCGCGGCATCACTGGCGACAGCGGTAACCGTTTCACCGTTAGTGAGCGCAGGCAAGAGCGCTACGATAAAGCTGCCGTCGCTCCCTGCCGTGGCGTTGCCCAGCACATTGCCTGCCGTATCACTGATCGTGACCGTACTACCGGCTTCCGCGGCACCGCTGACCGAGGCGCCATCTGCCGCGACCAGAAGATCAGCCGGTGCGGATGGGCTAGTGGTATCCGGGGCGGTTGCTGTGGCGGGTTCGGAGATATTGCCCGCGGCATCACTGGCGACGGCGGTAACCGTTTCTCCGTTGGTCAGCGCGGGCGACAGCGGCACGGTAAAGCTGCCGTCGCTCCCTGCCATGACACTGCCCAGCACATTGCCTGCCGCATCACTGATCGTGACCGTGCTGCCGGCTTCCGCCGTACCGCTAACTGAGGCGCCATCCTCCGCGACCAGAAGATCAGCCGGTGCGGACGGCACGGTGGTATCCGGGGCGGTCACGGTAACCGCGGCAGAAATATTGCCCGCGGCATCACTGGCAATGGCGGTAATCGTTTCTCCGTTGGTCAGCGCAGGCGACAGCGGCACAGTAAAGCTGCCGTCGCTCCCTGCTGTGACACTGCCCAGCACATTGCCTGCCACATCACTGATCGTGACCGTGCTGCTGGCTTCGGCGGTGCCGCTAACTGAGGCGCCATCTGCCGCGACCAGGAGAGCCACGGGCGCTTCCGGCGCGGTGGTATCCGGGGCCGTGACGGTAACCGCGGCGGAGATATTGCCCGCGGCATCACTGGCGACGGCGGTAACCGTTTCTCCGTTGGTCAACGCGGGCGACAGCGGCACGCTAAAGCTGCCGTCGCTCCCTGCCGTGGCGTTGCCCAGCACATTGCCTGCCGCGTCACTGATCGTGACTGTACTGCCGGCTTCCGCCGTACCGCTGACCGACGCGCCATCTTCTGCGACCAGAAGATCAGCCGGTGCGGATGGGCTAGTGGTATCCGGGGCCGTCACGGTAACCGCGGCGGAGATATTGCCCGCGGCATCACTGGCGATGGCGGTAACCGTTTCTCCGTTGGTCAGCGCGGGCGACAGCGGCACGCTAAAGCTGCCGTCTCCGCCTGCTGTGACACTGCCCAGCACATTGCCTGCTGCATCGCTGATCGTGACCGTACTGCCGGCTTCGGCGGTGCCGCTAACTGAGGCGCCATCTGCCGCGACCAGGAGATCAGCCGGTACGGATGGGCTAGTGGTGTCCGGGGCGGTTATTGTGGCGGGTTCGGAGATATTGCCCGCGGCATCACTGGCGATGGCGGTAACCGTTTCACCGTTGGTGAGCGCGGGCGACAGCGGCACGCTAAAGCTGCCGTCGCTCCCTGCCGTGACACTGCCCAGCACATTGCCTGCCGCGTCGCTGATCGTGACCGTACTGCCGGCTTCCGCGGCACCGCTGACCGACGCGCCATCTTCTGCGACCAGAAGATCAGCCGGTGCGGATGGGCTAGTGGTGTCCGGGGCGGTCACGGTAACCGCGGCGGAGATATTGCCTGCGGCATCACTGGCGGCAGCGGTAACCGTTTCACCGTTGGTCAGCGCGGGTGACAGCGGCACGATAAAGCTGCCGTCGCTCCCTGCCGTGGCGCTGCCCAGCACATTGCCTGCCGCGCCACTGATCGTGACCGTGCTACCTGCCTCCGCGGTGCCGCTGACCGACGCGCCATCCTCCGCGACCAGGAGAGCCGCGGGCGCTTCCGGCGCGGTGGTATCCGGGGCGGTTATTGTGGCAGGTGGCGACATGTTTCCTGTTATATCACTGGCGACGGCGGTAACCGTTTCACCGTTGGTCAGCGCGGGTGACAGCGGCACGGTAAAGCTGCCGTCTCCGCCTGCCGTGACGCTGCCCAGTACATTGCCTGCCGCATCACTGATCGTGACCGTGCTGCCGGCTTCGGCGGTGCCGCTGACCGAGGCGCCATCTTCCGCGACCAGGAGAGCCGCGGGCGCTTCCGGCGCGGTGGTATCCGGGGCGGTTATTGTGGCAGGTGGCGAGATGTTTCCTGTTATATCACTGGCGACGGCGGTAATCGTTTCACCGTTGGTCAGCGCAGGCGACAGCGGCACGCTAAAGCTGCCGTCGCTCCCTGCCGTGGCGTTGCCCAGCACATTGCCTGCCGCGTCGCTGATCGTGACCGTACTGCCGGCTTCCGCGGCACCGCTGACCGACGCGCCATCTTCTGCGACCAGAAGATCAGCGGGCGCTTCCGGCGCGGTGGTATCCGGGGCGGTTATTGTGGCGGGTTCGGAGATATTGCCCGCGGCATCGCGGGCGACGGCGGTAACCGTTTCTCCGTTGGTGAGCGCGGGCGACAGCGGCACGCTAAAGCTGCCGTCTCCGCCTGCTGTGACACTGCCCAGCACATTGCCTGCTGCATCGCTGATCGTGACCGTACTGCCGGCTTCGGCGGTGCCGCTAACTGAGGCGCCATCTGCCGCGACCAGGAGATCAGCCGGTACGGATGGGCTAGTGGTGTCCGGGGCAGTTATTGTGGCGGGTTCGGAGATATTACCCGCGGCATCGCGGACGACGGCGGTAACCGTTTCTCCGTTGGTGAACGCGGGCGACAGCGGCACGCTAAAGCTGCCGTCTCCGCCTGCTGTGACACTGCCCAGCACATTGCCTGCCGCGTCACTGATCGTGACCGTGCTACCTGCCTCCGCGGTGCCGCTGACCGACGCGCCATCCTCCGCGACCAGGAGAGCCGCGGGCGCTTCCGGCGCGGTGGTATCCGGGGCGGTTATTGTGGCAGGTGGCGACATGTTTCCTGTTATATCACTGGCGATGGCGGTAACCGTTTCACCGTTGGTCAGCGCGGGCGACAGCGGCACGATAAAGCTGCCGTCGCTCCCTGCCGTGGCGCTGCCCAGCACATTGCCTGCGGTATCACTGATTGTTACCGTACTACCGGCTTCGGCGGTGCCGCTGACCGACGCGCCATCTGCCGCGACCAGAAGATCAGCGGGCGCTTCCGGCGCGGAGGTGTCCGTGGCGGTTGCTGTGGCGGGTTCGGAGATATTGCCCGCGGCATCGCGGGCGACGGCAATGAATACTTCACCGTTGGTCAGTACGGGCGACAGCAGTACAGTAAAGTTGCCGTCTCCGCCTGCCGTGACGCTGCCCAGCACATTGCCTGCGGTATCACTGATCGTGACCGTACTACCGGCTTCGGCGTTACCGCTGACCGACGCGCCGTCTTCCGCGACCAGAAGAATAACGGGCGCTTCCGGCGCGGTAGTGTCCGGGGCAATTGTCATGGCAGGTGGCGAGATGTTTCCTGCGGCATCGCTGGCGATGGCGGTAACCGTCTCACCGTTGATGAGCGCGGATGAGAGCAGCAAGGTAAAGCTGCCGTCGCTCCCTGCCGTGGTGCTGCCCAGCACATTGCCTGCCATACCGCTGAAGGTCATTGTACTGCCTGCATCAGTTGTAACGTTGGCGGAATCGCTATCTTCGCCGGCGGTTAACCTCAACGGCAACGCTAAACGCCAAATCCCATTGGCTGTTGCCGACATGCTCACTGTACTGGTGTCCGGTAACATGATCGTCACGGTGCTGCCTGGCTCTGCCATACCGCTTACGATGGTTCCGTCATCGCTGACAAAGGCTTGCGGCGCTTCCGGCGCGGTAATGTCCGGGGCGGTTGCTATGGCGGGTTCGGAGATATTGCCCGCGACATCGCGGGCGACGGCAATGAACACCTCACCGTTGGTCAGTATGGGCGAAAGCGGCACAGTAAAGCTGCCGTCGCTCCCTGTCATCGCGTTGCCCAGCACAGTGCCTGCGGTATCACTGACCGTGACCGTACTGCCCGCTTCCGCCGTGCCGCTGACCGACGCGCCATCTTCCGCGATCAGAAGAATAACGGGCGCTTCCGGCGCGGAGGTGTCCGTGGCGGTTGCTGTGGCGGGTTCGGAGATATTACCCGCGGCATCGCGGGCGACGGCAGTAAACACCTCACCGTTGGTCAGTATGGGCGACAGCGGCACGGTAAAGCTGCCGTCGCTTCCTGTCATGGCACTGCCCAGCACATTGCCTGCGGTATCACTGATTGTTACCGTGCTGCCAGCTTCCGCCGTACCGCTGACCGACGCGCCGTCTTCCGCGACCAAAAGATCAGCGGGCGCTTCCGGCGCGGTGGTGTCCGGGGCGGTTGCTGTGGCGGGTTCGGAGATATTACCCGCGGCATCGCGGGCGACAGCGGTAATCGTTTCACCGTTGGTCAGCGCAGGCGACAGCGGCACGATAAAGCTGCCGTCTCCGCCTGCTGTGACACTGCCCAGCACATTGCCTGCGGTATCGCTGATTGTTACCGTACTACCGGCTTCGGCGGTGCCGCTGACCGACGCGCCATCTACCGCGACCCAAAGATCAGCCGGTGCAGACGGCGCGGAGGTGTCCGGGCCGGTTGCTGTGGCGGGTGGCGAGATGTTTCCTGCGGTATCGCTGGCGACGGCGGTAACCGTTTCACCGTTGGTCAGCGCGGGCGACAGCGGCACGGTAAAGCTGCCGTCGCTCCCTGCCGTGGCGCTGCCCAGCACATTGCCTGCGCTATCAGTAATCGTTACCATGCTGTTTGCTTTGGCGCTGCCGCTGATAGCGGAGCCATCTTCCGCTATCTGTAAATCAGTAGGTGCTGGCGTGACGGGTACCTGGGTATTATTCGTATTATCATCCCCGCTGCCATCATTATTCGATGCTATCGCCGCCACGCCTACCACTCCAGCCATAGCGCCAACGCCAGACAATATATACGGCAGTGCGCTACCCCCGGCGGATTCTGCGCCAAGCGCGCCGACCATGATTTCATCAATACTGGAAATAGATTCAAACTGTAATTGGTTGGCCGGATCATTTGCCCACCACAGAGCGCCGTTCTGTTCTTCCAAAACCAATTCGTTGGCCGCCTGCTCGATTGCGCTATAAAAATTTTTCAGTACGACTTTCTCACCGGAATGCAACGTTACAATCAAGTCATTGCCAGAGCGCGTCATCGCAGCAATGTCTTGTCGGCTAACCGCAAGTTTTACAATAGAGGGAGCAGATAAACTCAGTTCTCCAGAAGAAATAGCCACTGTAGAGGCTTCACCACTTTCCTTCATGATAATCAAAGCATCGTTCATTTAGCTTTCACTCCCATTGAGTATTTTTGCAATACTTATGTCATGAATATAATCGAATACGATTTTGATATAGCCCTGGGGAAAGGGCCTTTGTGGTGAGTTAATCGGAATAAATCAATTGATTTACCGAAGAAATGCATCATCATCGGACCTTAAAAAAGACTTAAAAAGAAGACAGCAGTTATTTTTATATAAAAAAATAGACTCTCACTATAGACAATGATGCTCACACAAACTAAGAAAGTTTTTTAATTATAACGAAAATAATATTTTTATACATAATTCAATGAAATGCGAAAAAATTTTATTTTACTCAAATAAAAAGCAAGGCGACATTTTTTCATCCTTGCTTTCACAAGATAAAAACTCAAAGAAAGACACAAATCACAATAAATAACATTATGAGCTTTATATTGATAATAGCACAAAGTCACCCTTATTCAGATCAAAAGCATTCAGCAAAATTGGCGTTATTAAAAATATAACGTAAAATATGCCAATCTCAAAAACAGCATCACTCTTAATTGAATGCTTATCGCCTGATAATAACTCTAAGATCAATTTTTCCAATCATAATAATCCAATAGTCAGAACACGCGTTTAACTCGCGGAGCCAATAATTTGGGCATTGATAAAAAAGACACCCATTATTTTTTTAGCACATGTAAGGGGAGATGCAAGGCAATAACATAAAAATTTTACTTAAAAACTTATAAAAAACTAACATTGCTAATAACGCTGAAGGTATCTCATGTGGAAAAGCAAACACGTTTGCATAGGCCGGTTATCCACCGGCCTGCGGTTGCTGTCATAACCCGAGTAATTTATCCACCATAACGTTTAACTGTAGCCAGAACGTATAGCCGTTTTCCGATTTAACGCTGGTATAAGGGTACTGCCAGTTGCTGTTATTCCAGGTGCGAGCGCCAATCATTTGCAGATTTACCTCCGGCGTCAACATGATGGAAGCGTCAATGCTCAGTTGATATTCGTTGCGCGGCACCCGCCACCCCGCTCCGCCCTGAACATCGAACATATCTTGCAGATAGCGCTGCTCGCTGTTCGTCAGCTTGGCCCAACGGAAAGTTAACCCGTAGCTGTCGTGGGGACGACTCTGCCACGGCCCGGACCAGATCAGCCCCGCGTCCGCCAGCGTAGCAATGCCTCGGTGGGCATGCGACTGTAGCGTTTGCGTCACGCTACCGTGCAGGCTCACGGCGCCAGGCGCAGGATCGCGCGGATCAGTTCCGCCATCGCGTCGCCACAGCGCTTTCTTCCCGGTGAGATAGACGCCGGAGACGCCATCACGGGTGCGGACCGCGGCATCACTGTCGTACACCTTGGACGTGCCGTTCACCGTGTAGTAGACGTCGTCGTACTCTTTGAAGTTATGGAATGCCATAATCTCCCAATTGAACGGATACTTCTCTTGTTGCCAGTTGACGCGTCGTGCGACGTTGGCCACCAGCAAGGTGTTGCCGCTATCGAAATCGTCATCCCATCGTTCCCAGCCGTTGGTAAACGGAAATGCCTGATAGGTGCGCCAGACGCCAACGCCGGATTCCAGTACCGGCGTAAAGCGGTAACCGATACGGGCGCCCCAACCCGCATAAGGAGGCGGCGCGAATACCGCTGTTTCATTCAGAACGGTGTTTACACAGGCTGGCTGGATATTGCAGTTGGTGAAGCCGAAGAACTGGCCGGGATTGCTCTTTCCGGCTTCAATTGATAGCCGGTCATCGAGCAGTTTCTGCTCGTAGGTGAAGCGCATCAGGTGCGCCGTCTTAGGGATATAAGGGGGCGGATTACCGGCCAGCACCCCGCCTGACTGGTTGCCAAGATCCAGATTATTGGAAAAAGGCACCCACAGTTGCAACAAGTGGATATTCCCGTCGGGGATCAACCCCATGCGTTCCAGATCGAAATCCGCGCCGGCCATCAGCATTGTCAGCGTTTCGTGGTTGTCAGTAGCGGTTCCCGCGCTGGGGTTGCCCAGCCAGAGTTGGGAGGCGATCAGGTGCGGGGTAACGCCCCGTTCCGCCAGCCATGCTCCCGCCTCAGACAACGGACGACCCGATGACTCCGCAGCCGCGCCATTCGCCAGCATCATGCCGGATGCAACAACACCGGCAGATAATAATTTCGCCCATCTATTACGATATATTGTTTTCATTGTTCTATCCCATTGAGAGCAATGAGACGGTAACAGCGGTCATTGAATGACAAAAAACGACAGAGCGAATGCTCAACCTTTATTTCATTGTCCGTTGTTGATTCCCACGGCCTGACCCTGGCCAATGCGCAGCGAACGACTGTCTGACGCTGAAGAAGGTTTTACTCACACTCTTTTCAGTCATGAATCCATGTTAATGACGGCGCGGCGGTAATTATTTCGCTGGTAGCCCGCGATGTTATTTTTACGCGATGTGGTTTTACCGCGTTATTATTTTTACCGCGATGTTTCCGTCTCTGGTTGTCATTCATGCGGCGCCTGGTGATGCCAGCGCCGCATCGTTTACAGAAAGTGTGATCGTTATTTCTTCAGAATGGATTGCGCGGCATGTTCGCCAGCGATACGACCGGAATTCAGCGCAAAACCATTCGCCAATCCCTGATAGGGTGGATACCCCGGTACGCTGTAAAAACCGGCGGCATTGTTCCCGACCGCATACAACCCGGCGATAGGCCGCAAGTTTACGTCGGTAACTTGCAAATCGGAATTAACCCGCACGCCGCCCAGAGAACTCAGACTGACCACCACCGCCTTAAACGCGTAGAAAGGCCCTTTTTCGATGCCGTATGCCAGATATTCCGGCTTCTTGCCGAAATCCTTGTCCTGTTTGGCTTTCACATACCCGTTATAGCGGGCAACGGTGGCCTGCAAGCCATCAGGGGCGATCCCCATACGCGCGGCCAGTTCGCCGATGTCCTTGCCTTTGAATACCGTATCGCTCTTTCCCTGTTTGGCGGCCTCATCCGCCAGCGCGACGAAGTCGCCGGGTTTTGGCGGATTGGCTGGCCCCGCGCCCGACAGCGGGAACGGCATGGCGTTGGCGGTAAAGGATTTCAGCGTCGGCGTATCGACGATGATGTAATAATTCCCGCCGACGGAATAGGCGACGTTAGCCCAAAAAGCGGTATCGTAGATATGGCCCTCATTCGCAAAGCGTTCTCCCACCGCGTCCACCCACAGCAGCGGAGATTTCAGCAACCAGATCAGCGGACTGTCGCCTTTCGCTTCATCTCCGCCGCCATGATGCGCCTCTTCCGAAGGCTCGATGCCGACCAACTGGGCGGCGTGAATCAATGCGGACTGCACATCCCATTTCGCACCGCCAGCGGCCCAGGCCATTTTCACCCCTTCACCCATATTGGGCCATGCCAGCGGGAAAATGTTCGATGTCATCATCACCTCATCCAGCATCGCTTTATTCGCGCCGAAGCCGCCGCTTGCCAGAATAACCGCCTTGGCATGTACGGTTAGTTTACCGCCGTCCGCTTTTTCCGCGATCAACCCGATTACGTTTCCCTGGTCATCCTGCATCAGTGATTTACCGATGGTTTTGGTCATCACTTTCCCGCCCAGTTTTTCAAACTCCGCATACAACGTTTTATACGCCGCTTCGCCCCCGTTCTTGATGCGGTGATAGACATCCGATTTGATCGGATCGTCAAGGTGCGCCTGCTGTACGGAGCTTTGTTTGGCTTCGCGCGTTGTCGCGACGATTTCCAGTTCCACGCCGTGCTTGATCATCCAGTCGACCGTCGATGCCGATTTATCGACGATCTTTTTCGTCAATGGCCCGTTGGATAAATATTGGTTATATTCCAGTAACCGCTGCGTCAGTTCGGCGGCAGTGTATTTCATGCCTTTCGCTTTTTGCAGCGATGACTCTACCGCGGTAAAACCGCTGGCCATCCGACCTGCGCCGCCCAGCACCGGCATCTTTTCGATCACCAGCACCTGAGCGCCTTTTTCCACCGCCGCCAGCGCCGCCGCCGTGCCGGAGACGCCGCCGCCTACCACCACCACATCGACACGGGTTTCCTCATCCTGCCCTTGTCTGGCGACCTTTCCCTGATAGCGTGTGACATCCGCTCCCGCCTGGCGCAACGCCTCGGAGACCGCCTTTTTCACCGCGTTGCTGGTCATCGTCGCGCCGGTCACGCCATCCACGGCCAGACTCTGATGCTCAACAATCGCACGGCCCACCGCCGGGCCAGCCTCACCGCCCAACTCCGGCGTTTCCTGACTGGCATCCACCGCGATATCCTTGATCACGCCCTGCTCATCGATGGTAACCGTCACGCTGACCATCCCTTCATTGCCTTTTTCCGTGGCGCTGTACTGACCGGCGGTGATGGCGGCCTGCGCCGAGCCCATCATCCCGCAGATCAACAACATTATGGCAAGCCGCCAGCGGCCTGTATTGACTCTGTTTTTAGTTATCATGACTCCCCCTTTTATCGGGATATTTTTCTTATATCTGGTGTGTAGGGTTACGTTTTTTTCATGCGCTATCGCTACGACTAGACGCGTTCGACAATCATCGCCACGCCTTGTCCGCCGCCGACACACAGCGTCGCCAGCCCCAACGTTTGATCCCTGTCAGCCAGAGCATGCAACAGCGTGACCAGGATGCGTGCGCCGGAGGCGCCAATCGGGTGGCCCAGCGCGATGGCGCCGCCATTGACGTTGGTTTTATCCATATCAAAATTCAGTTCATGACTGACAGCGACAAACTGCGCGGCGAAGGCTTCATTGGCTTCAATCAGATCAATATCCGCCATCGTCAATCCGGCCTTGCTTAACGCCTGCCGGGTAGCGGGGATCGGGCCGATCCCCATTACAGCGGGATCGACGCCGCTGACGGCATACCCGCGGATCCGCGCCAGCGGTTTAATACCTTGCCGTTTCGCCCATGCCTCGCTCATGACCATCAGCGCCGCGGCGCCATCGTTAATGCCCGACGCGTTGCCCGCCGTGACTGAACCCGCGGGATCAAACGCCGGCGTCAGTTTTGCCAGACTTTCCGCCGAGGTATCCGCCCGAAGGTGTTCATCAACGGCAAATAGCGTTTCACCTTGTTTGCTTTTCAGCGTCACCGGCAGAATTTCCCGCTGGAATGCGCCACGCGCAATCGCCGCCGCCGCGCGCCGCTGGGAGAGCAACGCCACGTCATCCTGCTCCTGACGGCTGATATGCCAGCGCTTTGCGACATTTTCCGCCGTCACGCCCATGTGATAACGGTTGATGGCGCAGAACAGGCCGTCATTAACCATGCTATCGGTCAGCGTCTGGTTCCCCATCCGGTATCCCCAACGGGCCTGATGCAGCAGATAGGGCGCAGCCGACATATTCTCCATTCCGCCAGCCAGCACCACGTCCGTCTGACCGGACGCGATGCTTTGCGCGGCGAAGATCACGCTTTGCAGACCAGAGCCACAAACCATATTGATGCTGGTGGCTGGCGTGGTATGTGGCAAACCGGCGTGCAACAGAGCCTGGCGCGCGGGATTCTGCCCCAGCCCGGCCTGAAGGACGTTGCCGAAAATCACCTCATCGACCGCCGTCGGCTCAATCCCTGCCCGATGGATCGCCGCATCCATCACCAACGCGCCCAACTGCGGCGCACTGAAGGCGCTCAGGCTGCCGCCGAATTTACCGATAGCCGACCGCACCGCACTGGCAATAACAAGTGATGTCATATATGCCTCTCGTAATAGAAAATAACGCCTTGCTTATCCGCGCCTGCCGCCATGCGTTTTATGGCTGATCGATGACGGCCACCGGCGTCACGTCGGTCTGCCAGATCAGCAGCAACGCGACGGCGCCAACTCCGACCAACAAGAGATAAGCGCCGGTGTATCCCCCCAGATACGCCAGACCGAAAGCCAGAATGGAAAATGCAAAGCAGCGCACCACCGATTGAATCGGGTGCACAATGCCGATCGCGCGAACATACAAACGACGGGGAAATTTGGTGGCGATCAGCGCGGTGCTTAAATTGGTGGCGCCCGGCAGACTGAAGCCGATCATCAGCAACGAGATCCACAGCAGCACAGTCTGGTGGGCGAACAGGTTGATCACCACCGCCGCCATCCACCAGAGGGTATAAATCAGCAGCGCCTGTTTGACGCCAAGCCGGTGATTGAGCCAGCCCCAGCCGTATGCGCCCAATGTGCCGAACAGCGCCGACAAGGTCATGTAGAAGATGGCGGTGTTTAGCTCATACCCCATCTCCATCAGCCGGGGAACGATCTGGCTGACGACGCCCACCAGCATGATATAGATGGCGCCGGTGGCGATGCCCATAAACCAGACATCCCGCATTCGCAGTAATTGCCGGACACTGAGCGAACAGACATAACGGTCATGTTCGCGCCGCCGCTCGCTCAGTTCAGCGGCGGTCAGGGGATCGTTATCGGGCGCCAGACCGATATCCTCTGGCTTGTTGGTCACGAACAGCCGCACCAGTAAGGCCATGATAAACATCATGATCGAGACGCCCCAGAAACCATGTCGGACTCCCAGCCACATGAATAGCGCGGCCAGCGCGGGAACGAAAAACGCGCTGGAAAATGTCTGCCCCACCGTACACCATCCCAACGCCAGCCCCGCCTTGCGTACAAACCAACTGGTTATAATCGCGGTGCCGCCGACATAGGCGAATCCCGTGCCAAAGAAACAGACGCCAGCGAACAGCAGAGTGAAGCCGATTAGCGAACCGCTATATCCCAACAGACCGAAGCAAAATCCGCAGGCGATCAGGCAGAAAATAACATTGAATCTGGGGCCTTTCTTTTCACATAACCAGGCACATATCGGCCCTGCGGGGATCGAGGCCCAGGAAGCGGGTGTCGCCAGCGCCAGCAAGGTGCTGTAGTCCAGATCGTAGGTCTGCGACAATGCTGGCAACATCACGTTCAGACCGTGGGTTACGGCCCCGGCGGCGATCCAGAACATCACCGCCTGAAAGACGATGACAGTCCAACCGCGCAGGCCGAAACCTTTGCGGTCAGCGGCGCTGCGAGGCGAGGCATCATTGGCTGAACATGTGGTGACTTTATTTAACGCCATATCGTTTTTTTGCCCAGTCATAAAGATGTGCTCCTACGGCGCAAACAGCGAATGTGGAACCGCAGCCGCGGTTAAACAGCAATGGTTAAGCCGCGATTATTAAGCGGCATCGTTAAGCCGCCATGGTCGCCAACCGTTCGGCGACCAGCAGCCGGGGTTCGACCTGTCGTTGAATATCTTCGGGCGTCATCCCTGCCAGCAATTCCACCAGCAGCAGTCCATCCGGCGTGATGTCAATCACGCACTGTTCGGTGACGATATGATTGACACAGCCTTTGCCCGTCAGTGGATAACTGCATTCTTTGACGATTTTGGGTTTTCCCTCTTTGGTGCAAAGCTCCATGGTGATAATCACGTTGCGGGCGCCGTTAACCAGATCCATCGCCCCGCCCATGCCAAATACGCGGCCAGGCTGCGCCCAGTTAGCAAGATCGCCGTTTTCCGCCACCTGTAATCCGCCCAGTACCGTCGCGGCTAGTTTGCCGGAACGCACCAATGCAAAGGATTCGGCGCTGTCAAACGCGCAGGCGCCGGGAACCGGCGTAAAGCGCAGCGCCGTCGCATTGGAAAACCCCTCCACCGCCATGAGCCCGGACACCAGCGGCCCCATGCCAACCAGACCGTTTTCGGTATGGAACATCACGCCAGGCGGGGCGTAGTCGCTGCATAAACTGGGGATACCGATGCCAAGATTGATGACGTCGCCGTTCGAGAAATATTGCGCGGCGCGGCGGGCTATTCTGTCGCGAGGGTTCATAACCGTTCTCCTTGCATCGTCAAAATCTTGTCGACATACACGCCGGGAGTAATGATGCTGTCCACGCCAAGCTCATCAACGTCCACCTGCATATCGGCGTCCACCAACGTCAGACGCGAAGCTTTAGCCACCAGCGGATTGAAGTTACGCATCGTGCCGCGATAAGTGAGGTTTCCCAGAGGATCGGCGGTACGGGCGCGCACCAGACCGATATCCGCCCGCAGCGCCGTTTCCAGCAGATAGCGTTCGCCATCGACCATGACACATTGCTTGCCCTCCTCCACCGAGGTACCGATGCCGGTTTTGGTCAGTATCCCGCCCAATCCAGATCCGCCGCAGCGCATCCGCTCCGCCAGACTGCCCTGCGGCACCAGTTCCAGTTCCAGCTTGCCAGCGGCGACCAGCGCGACGGTTTCGGTATTACGTCCGATATGCGAAGCAATCAGTTTGTCCACCAGACCGTGATGCACCAGACGCCCCACCGTCAGATCCGCATCGCCGCTATCGTTGGCAATCAGCGTAAAGTGCCGCGCACCGCTGTCGATCACGCACTGGATCAGGCGATTAGGTACGCCATGATTGGCAAAGCCGCCGCACATCAGCGTTTGCCCGTCCTGAAACAAGCTGATGATTTCATCTGTTGAAACGAATTTTCCCGGCATCATCATTCCCTCGTCAGCAGAACCGCCACACCCTGACCGCCACCGACGCAAAAGGTGATGACCGCGTTTTTCAGGTGACGGCGTTGCATGTCATAAACCGCTTTGGTCGCCAGGATCGCGCCGCTGCCGGCAAGCGGATGTCCCAGGGCAATCGCCCCACCGTTCGGGTTAACCCGATCCGCATCCATGCCGATATCCCGAATGCAGGCCAGCGACTGGGCGGCGAAGGCTTCGTTCAGTTCCCACAGGTCAATATCGTTGACCGTCAATCCGGTCTGTTTGAGTAATTTGGCGGTCGCCGGCACCGGCCCCAGCCCCATGAAATTGGGATCGACGCCGGCGACGGCATAGCCGCGAAATACCGCCAGCGTTTCCAGCCCCTGTTGTTCCGCCAGCGATCGCGCCATCACCACCAGCGCCCCGGCGCCATCGCTCATCGGCGAGCTATTGCCCGCGGTGACCACGCCGTCATCGCAAAAACAGGGACGCAGGGCGGAAAGCGCCGCCAGCGAACAGTCGGGACGCACCGATTCATCGTTGCGCACAATGATCTCCTGGCCCTTTCTGTCTGGCAGCGAAATCGGCGCCAGTTGTCCGTCAAAACGTCCTTCCCGCCAGGCGGCGGTGGCCAGCCGGTGACTGCGCAGCGCAAACGCATCAAGTTCTTCGCGGCTTAGCGCATAGCGCCGGGCAATATTTTCCGCCGTCATCCCCATGGAAGGGTTGCCCAGGCGATCCGGCGAGGTATGAATATCCACAAAGCGCGGCGGTTGCACCGAATACGCCGTTTCGGTCTTCTCCAGCGACCAGGGGCGACGCGAATCGCTCTCCACGCCGCCAACGACCACGGTTGCGGCAAAGCCCGCCATAATCTGAATCGCGCCATAGGCCAGCGCGTTAAGCGAGGCGGCGCACTGACGATCAAGGGTAATGCCCGGCACCGAGATCGGCAGCCCCGCCTCCAGCGCCACCATACGTCCCATATTGTTGATTTCGTTATTCATCAAATTGGCAAAGATAACGTCATCAATGCTTTCCGGCACGATACCGGCCCGACGCACCGCGTCTTCCACCACCCGCGCGCCTAGCCTATGCGCCGGAACCGACGCCAGCGTGCCGCGGCATCTGCCGATCGGCGTGCGAACCGCCGAAACAATCACAGCTTCTTTCATAATCTTTTCCCAATGTGGCCGCATAAGGGGATAACGACATAAGGAGATAACTACAAAGGACGGATCCCCAGGATTTTTCTGGCGCTGGCGGACGTGGCGACCTGTTTGCCCGACAATTGGATGAACTGTGCCGCGCGCGCCACCAACTGTGGATTGCTGGCTTTCACGCCTTTACTGAAATAAACGTTGTCCTCCAGCCCCACCCGCACATGTCCGCCCAGCGCCAACGTAGCGAGCAGCATCGGCAGATGATGTTTACCCACGCCAAAGGCCGACCAGGTCGCATCCGCAGGAAGATGCGCGACCAAATAATTCAGGTTCTCCACCGTAGCGGGCATTCCCCCCGGCACGCCGAGACAGAATTGATAATGCAAAGGGGACAGTAGCTTGCCTTGCTCGACGAAATAGCCAGCGACGCCCAACATGCCGCTGTCGAAGATCTCCACTTCCGGTTTGATCGTCCGTTCCGCCAGGATTTCACCCAGTTTGCCCAGAAACTGCGGGGAATTGACGAAAACGCCGCCGGGCATCCAGTTAAACGACCCGGCATCCCAGGATGCCATTTCAATTCCGTCCAGCCGGGAAACGTGTTCCATGCGTTGCGCATCGCTGGCCCGATGATCGCCGGATGTCGTACAGTTGATGATCACATCGCAATCACGGTAGCCGCGCAGCAAACGGATGGTTTCAGCGAACCTATCGCAATCCATCGTCCCCATTCCCTGTTCGTCGCGCATATGGAGATGGACGATGGCAGCGCCCTGTTGCCAGCAATGGTAAGCATCCGCGGCAATCTCCTCTGGCGTCAGCGGAATATTTTCGTTGATATCTTTCGGTGTTACCGCACCGGTCAGGGCGGCGGAGATAATGACATCGTTGCCTGTGTTCATGAACTACCCCGATCACATTTTATTTTTATTTAAATCAAAGTATTAATAAGACAATAATCATTTGGATCAGCGCCGCGCGCGCAATAAGCGACGACACCGAATCCGTTGAGATCAGCCGGTTCTTACTTTATTTCGTCTTC
The DNA here is from genome assembly GCF_025840185.1 of Brenneria izbisi. Lineage (GTDB taxonomy): Bacteria > Pseudomonadota > Gammaproteobacteria > Enterobacterales > Enterobacteriaceae > Brenneria > Brenneria izbisi. Next base: position 281,890 of record NZ_JAMPJU010000004.1, on the reverse strand, counting down.
TTCCTGACCGCCGCCGATGCGCGGACGCACGACTTTGCCTCGTTTCTCCGCCGCCTTGACCAGTTCGGCTTCTTCATGCGCCCGGTTCCAGTAGTCGACTTCGTGAGGAGAGTGTTCGGTGGCCGTCACGAACATTTCGGCGGCGAAAGCATTGCGCAGTTCGTTAGCAATATCTTCTTTCCAGGCTTTGCGCAGTTGCTGAGTGGTAATGCGACGAGTGACTCGCGTGCCGGTACGCATGATCAGTTCAGCAATTTCCCAGGCTCTGTCGTAGCAGGATTCGGTATCAGGACAGATTTCATTCACCATGCCGAGGGCCAGAGCCTTGCGCGCAGTGATAATTTCACCGGTTAACTCCGCGTAGGCGTATCGCTTGCGGCCCATCAGTTCCCGCCAGGCGATCTGGATGCCGTCACCGGGCACCATATTGACCCGGAAATGCATCTCCGTTGTCCATGCGTCTTCGGTACACAGGGTGATGTCACTGAAAAGCACCAGATCCGTGTGGAAAGCGGCGCCGTTCCATACGCCAATCGTCGGCACTTCCACGTCGAAAACCTGTCCTTCGATATCATTTGTGCCGTCATAATACTGATATTCATACATTTTCCATGCTTGTTCCGGCGCAGAGGCAAACTCGGTAGCCGGCAACCAGTTTCCCTTATCATCCAGCCGGCCGATGCCCTTCATGAAGTCCTTGCCGCTACCGCCCAGAATGATGATTTCATTATCCGGGTCCCTGCCGGCCCAGTCGAAGAAGTAATGAAGGGCCTGATGTGCGGGCGCGCCCCACTGCAAACTATCGCCATTGGTATGGAGCCGGGCTTCGAGAATTCCATTCTTGCGCTTCATGGTGAAGCAATGTTTGAGCTTTTCTGAATATTCCTCAAAGGGCATATGGGGGATCGTCCCCAATTCCTTATGTGACATTTCTTTACGCTTGTCGTGGTCAGACTCATAATTGGCTTTAATCACCATGAGTAACTCCTTTATTTCTTTTCTGTAATGGGTGAAAAATGACGTGATGCGTATTTTTCTGTTTTTTCCCGACATGAAAAACCTATCACCGCCCCAAAATCGGGAGAAATTCTTTTTATTTTTTCTATTATGCATTTTCAACATAACCATTACGCGAACATGACTGCCCGGTTTATTTTATCAAGTCGTCATACACGACGAGCCATGCTGATGGGGAAAGATTAAAAAAACTAAAGAGAGAGAGGGAGATTAATGAATAATCAGTTTGGCAGGGGTTTATTATTTAAAAATACTTTAAAGGTATTCAAGAAATGAGTAATACAAGGGTTGGCGTTTTTATTATCCCATACCAGTTCCAGATTAAACCAATAATCCTCTTCAATCACTTCCAGTAATACGCTATTGTGACCCAATAAATATCCCCGATGTTTCGGCATGAGTAATGCCACCCGATCCCTGAACTCAAGATTAAAACAACACGTTTTAAGATTGGGATACTCTTTATCCAGCGTAAACGGAATGTTATAGCAATCAAAAAAGCGGGTGCTGTACGCTTCGGACAGCAGGAATTCCCTGGGATCGATGCGAATGATGGGCCACTCGCTGACCTCTTTTAATGACACGCGTTCCCGGCCAGCCAGCGGATGATTCTTATTGACCGCGACGCAAAGGGGATCCGTCTGAAACGACAGGGAACAAAAGCGTGTATTCTCCAGAAAATTAGGTCTAATCAGAAAACCTAAATCGCAACTATGATCTTCCAGAAAAAGTAGTGCTTCATCCAGTTCACTATCCCGGCACTCGATAACAATATCGGTATTATTCTGCTGAAACTGCTTTAAGAATTTAATTAAAACATGTTGAATCGCTTCGCCCAGAAACGTGATGGTCAAGCGGCGGCGACTTTTACCGGTAAATGTATTAATGATCGAGAGAGAGCTTTCATACTGATAAATTATCTTTCGCGCTTCCACAGAAAACAATTTCCCGGTAGAGGTTAATTCAACACGGTGCGTATCACGTCTGAATAATTCAACGCCAAATTGCTCTTCAAGATATTTCATATGACGACTTAACACCGGTTGAGTAATATTCATTCTCTGTGCGGCCCGGCTAAAGTTAAGCAACTCTGACAACAGAATAAATTCATATAGCAGTTGTATTTTCATCACGACACTCTTCACATTTAAAATGAATCCTATGCATTGTCACCACTATAGCGAAAATGCACTGCATTAAATGTGAAAGCTATCAAAGAGCGTTTATTCTCGTCCTGTTTCACGTTGCCTCTTGTTACCCAGCTTGAAGAACCGCTGTGAACAGCGTCCAAATCTGCGCCGGACGGATTTGTCGCGCATTCCGGTCACATGCGGGCGTCTGCGTCCGGGGGAATTCGTTACATCGCCGCCTTCCTGCGACTCGAATGATTACCCCCGGCATGCGACGCGACGGGTGAGAGGATACAGGTGAATTGAACCAGTAAAACAACATGCTAATTTGCCAAAAATTATTAGATTACTTCGTCAACCGACGTCTCATCCTGGCTCAATACGATAACAGAATCACTAATTCTGATAAGATTTCCCTGGTGAATGACATTATTCAATCAATCCTGTGAATCGAGACGATATAACCATCTTACGCGATAAATCAGATGTGACCGCGTATTAACAGTAGCGTAATGCACCTATATTAGAAGAGGTAAAAACCACTCTTGTTTAGCACAAAGTATTATGTTATTAGCCAATGCGTTTATCTATTCCACAACATAAACATAGGAAGCTAATAATAACATGACAGCAAATAAAATGTATTTGAATATTACTGACACCCCTGATAAAGATGAAGAAAATTTTGTTATTCAATCTCTCTGGAAACATAACGAGCAATACGACGCTGTCGATATTCATCCGCTGTTTTTAAATATCAAGAACGCTGCCGGTCATATCGTTGCCGGTCTGGTGGCAAGAACATGGTGGAGTGCGCTGGAAATCCAGTATCTGTGGGTGAGTGAAGCACACCGGAAAACCGGGCTGGGCGGTCAGTTGATGAAGCAAGCGGAAGAAGCGGCGCTGAAACGTGGTTGTCATTTGGCCTATGTCGATACGTTCAGTTTTCAGGCTCGCGGTTTCTACCAAAAATTGGGATACCGGGAGTATGGAAGTCTGCCGGGATATGCGCACAGGCATACCCGGCACTATTTATCAAAAGCCATCGGCTGAGCGCAGCATCAACTGTATAAACAAGGAGGGCGGGATGGCATCATCATTTGATGATAACGCTGATTATATCCGTAGTCTCATTACCATGATGGAGGGCCTGGACGAACCGTGGGGTATTAAAGATTTAGAATCACGGCATGTCTATATGAACAAGGCGGCGTACCGCTATACCAATACACCACATAGTTTTGATGTCGAGGGACGATTGGATGAGGAGTTTCCTGCCAGTTGGACAGAGATGGCCGATGATATGATAGAGCATGATCGACGCACAGAGAGTAGCGCGCAGCGCGTCGCTGTGATTGAAACGCATTATTGGTATGGTAATGAAACGCTGATGCCTTTTGTTTGTGAAAAGATCCCCATCTTCGATAAGCATAAAGTCTGCATCGGCACTATCTGGAATTCAAAGCAACTCAATACATTATCGCCATTGGTCTATATCAATCAAAGAAAGCCCTCAACATTAACCACGGAGTTAACCACCTCTCTTTTTACCAAATCTGAACTGGATATTGTTTTCCTTATTCTTCAACGGTTTTCAAATAAAGAAATCGCGCGAAGAATGAATGTCTCATATAAAACCATCGAAAATAGAGTTCATAGTATGTACCAGAAAGCGGGCGTACATTCTTTTAGTCAGTTTGAGGCATTCTGTCATCATTTAGGATTAGACAATTACATTCCCGATTCGCTTATTTCAAAAGGCGTTCAATTCATTTAAATACAAGGAGAGATATGCAGAATGGAAAATATTGATGACTACCCGGTCAGCCGAGTGCCGATGAATGTGAGATTGCCTTTTTTTAATGTGGCGTTAGTCCACATCGGTATGTTGACCGCGCTGGATCAGTTTATGCTCGGCGCGGTGTTGGGTAACTCGATGACATTAACCGATGCGTTTATCTCCATTTTCATCGGCAGCGCGATTTTTGGCGTTGTCACAGTGGGGCTCGGCTATGCCGGGATGCGCGAAGGGTTGTCCGGCAGTCTGCTGGCAAGGTGGTGCGGATTTGGGCGAGTGGGCTCCGTGATGATCGGCCTGGTGATCGCCGTCAGTCTGTTAGGCTGGTTCGGGGTGCAAAACGCCGTTTTCGCCAAAGCGCTTAATTTCGCGATGGGCGATAAACTGGGGTTTGGCTGGTCAGCCGCCATTTCAGGCGCGGCGCTGACCATCCTCGTCGCCTTCGGCTTCAGAGCATTGAAATTGACCGCAAAAATCGCGGTGCCGCTATTTATTCTGATTGTCGGGTATATTTCGGTGATGACCCTGACCGGGCATAATATTGGCGAGCTACTCAGTTCGGCGCCGAGCGGTGCAGCCATTTCAATCAGCGCAGGCGCGACGATGGTGGTGGGCGGTTGTATTGTGGCAAGCTTGATCACCCCGGACATGACCCGCTACTCCCGAAAAGGCAATCACGTTTTCTGGTTGACCATGATGTCGATCATTGTCGGCGAATTTATCGTAAACGGTCTGGCCATCTTGATTGCGCGTGCGTTGAATACCGCGGACGTGGTGACCATCATGTCCCAGACGGCAGGCGGAGTCGGCCTTATTGTGGTCATTTTTTCCACGTTGAGGATCAATGACATCAACCTTTACTCTTCCACGCTCGGCATCGCCAACGCCATCGAAGGGATCACCGGTAAAAAGCTCAGTTACTTGTCAATAACGCTGGTGATTGGTTTTATCGGCACCTCGCTTTCCGTTATAGGTATTCTGGACAGGTTTGTCGATTTTCTGACTCTGCTTGGCGTCCTGTTCCCGCCAATCATCGGCATCATGCTGGTGGATTATTATATTTTGCGCACCCATAGGAAGGTGCTCGATGACAGCCGATGCGAAGGTAAACTGCCGGAAATGGCGGCGACGCCTTTTATCGGTTGGGCGGCGATTGGCGCCAGTCTTATCGGCGCTATTGTCGGTTTCGCCATCGAATGGGGCGTGCCTTCCATCAATTCCCTGATCGCCGCCAGCGTAATGTACTGGCTGGCTAAAATCATGTACCAACCGGTACGCCAGTACGCATAACATAAATAGTGGCTGTTTTTCCGAAGCGCGACAATCGATAACCCCGGCGGCAAACCACCGGGGGTATCAACACATTTAGAAGGTATAATTGACCGTCATGGAGACACTGCGCGGCGTGCCGTAGACAGCATAAGGCGCGAGATAGTCATAATAGTTTTTATCGAACAGGTTATTAATATTGGCCTGTACAGCAAGCTGCTTAGTCACCTGATAGCGGCCAAACAGATTAACCAGCGCATAGCTGCCCTGCTCCGCTCGCAGCGTTCCCATTCCCTGAGGCCCCGCGCCTTCTTCCCAGATGCTATTCTGCCAGTTTACGCCCCCGCCTAACGTTAAATCAGGCAACATCGGCAGTTGATAGCGGGTAAAAAGTTTAAGTGACGTGCGTGGCAGATTCGGATTGATCGATTTGCCGTCTTTATCATCAGCCACAAAGCGTGAGCCGCCAAACGTCATTTGCAGGTTGTCCGTTACCGCACCGTTCACCTCAAACTCTACCCCTTTGCTCACGACGCCATCCACGGCGTTGTAGGCGATGTCCGTTGAGCCGGAAATATATTGCCCCGTCGACTGCGCCAGGTGATCCTGCTCAATGCGGAATACCGATACCGAGGCAGTCAGACGGCTGTTGTACCAGTCGCCTTTGATGCCCGCTTCATAGTTTTTACCGGTCGTCGGCGCCAGATATTGGTTGTTAATGTCCTTTCTGGTTTGCGGCTGGAAGATGTCGGTATAGCTGGCATAGGCAGACCAGGTATCGTTAATGTCATAGACCAGTCCGACATACGGGGTTACCCGGTTGTTGCTGGTGTCACCTGTCGAACCGATGATGCGCCAGTCGGTATAACGCGCGCCGGCAATCAGATGCAATGGATCGGCCAGCGAGAAACGCGCCGTGGCATAGAGCGATTTTTGACGCGTGGTGGAGTGCTCATAATCCGTCCAGGAACCCCAGCTTGGATCGGGAATATTGCCATTCCACTGAAAGTAGTTACCCATATCGGACGAGCTAATGGTGGATTGAGAATTGTAGAACTGGATACTTTGTTTGCTGTAGCCGCCGCCTACCACCAACTCATGCTGGCGCCCCAATAGCTCGAACGGGCCGGAAGCGTAAGTATCGATGGCGTCGACTTTGCGCGTTCCCTTATTCCATCCGCCATAGGCGCCAATCCCCAGGCCATAAGGATCGACGAGTTGTCCGCTATCTTTATCCGGAAATCCATTGGCATACATCAGTTTGGAGTCGAACTCCGTTTCGGCGTGTGTGCCGTTCAGACGCACCTGCCAGCCGTTATCAAACCGCTGGGCGAGATCGGCAAATACCTTTTTCGAGGTTTTATTGGAATAGCTCCAATTCGGCGCCGGATTGAAACTGCGATCGAAATGCGTGCGGCTGCCATCGGTGAACCACGTCGGCAGGCCGCCCCACGTAGGGCTATCGACATCGCTTTCCTGATAATCGTAACCGAGGGAAAGCGTTGTGGCGTCCGTAAGGTCGGCATCAATCACGCCATAGAGGAATTTTTTGCGTTTGTGATAACGATCGAGCCAGGTATCGTTGTCCTGATATCCCGCAATCATCCGTCCGCGCACATTGCCGCTCTCCGTCAGCGGCGCGGACAGATCGGCGACCATGCGCGGCTGATCCCAACTGCCGTAGCTCCCGGAAACGGCGCCTGTGAACTCACGGCTGTCCGCATGTTTGCGTATCATATTCACCGCCGCGGCGGGGTTGCCCGTCCCGGTCATTAACCCCGCCGCGCCGCGCACTACTTCGATGCGCTCATAGATAGCCGTGTCCGATCCCGCATCGCCAAAATCCCAAATGTCATCAACGACGGTCGGAATACCATCAAACAGATAATTATTGATGAGGAAGCCGCGGGAAAAATAGGTGGAACGGTCGGAATCAATGTTCCTGGCGGTCACCCCTGTTGTATTGGCCATGACCTCGCCAATGGTTTGCAGGTTCTGATCTTGCATACGCTGCTGGCTGATAATACTCACCGATTGGGGAATATCGCGCGGCACCAGCGACATTTTTGTGCCGGCGCGGGTAACTTTTACACTGTAATCCTGTGCTTCGCCAACGTCAGCATCGGCGTTCGCATCCGCGCTGACCACCAGCGTATCCGCTTTAGCGTCCGAGGGTGATTTATCCGCTGCGAATGCCGGAGTGAGCGATAACGACACGGAAATCAGAACAGTGAGAAGAGAGGCGGCGAAAGGTTTTATTCTCGCCACTGAAGCATCACCCATGCGCGTTTCCCCAGCGTAAGTTACGCAAGACATAATATATCCTCAATTAATCAACGATTATTGGAGCGGGATGTTTGGCGAATCGGGACGCCAATCTATACATGGAAAAGAAAATGATAACTATACGCATTGTATTTATCATTTCAATAAATCATTAACGCCAAATAAATGAATAGAAAGAAGGAATTAAACAGACGGGAGAGACATCAGGACGCGTTACAACATAAATGAACTCAAAACCTTCATGCTCAGGTAGGCTAGTTTCTTTTCATATCAGATGCTTCATACCAAGTGCTCGGTTAAATAATCAATAAACGCGGTAATTCTGGCTGGCACATTACGTCGATATTGGTAAACCGCATGGATATCCGCTGCCGGTATCTCAAAATCGGTCAACAGCGCAACCAACTCGCCCCGCGCCAGATACGTTTTCACATCCCAGAACGAACGCAGAATAATCCCGTGTCCATCCAGTGCGTAGTACATGATCACTTCGCCATCATTACTCGACAGGCTGCCATAGGCTTTATGCGTAAACTCTTTGCCCGACTGATAGAAACGCCACAGCGCGTAGTCGCTTTCATATTGCCTGAGCACAATGCAATTATGTGCGGACAAATCAGCGACGGTTCGCGGCATACCGGTACGTTCAATATAAGCGGGCGAGGCACACAAAATACGCGGGTTATCCAACAGCTTGCGCGCAATCAAACGTGAATCAGGCGGCTCGCCCACACGAATATCAATATCAATGGCGGCATCCAGCAGATTGATGGGTTGACTGGAAAGCTGAAGCTGAACCTCAAGACCGGGATGTAAGCGTGAAAAAGATGAAATCAGCGGCGCCACATGGCGACGACCAAAGCCGAAAGAAGCATTGATGTTGAGCTTGCCGCCGAGCAAGCGCTGGTTTTTAGCCACCGCGCTTTCCAGTTCGGTAATTTCCTTGAGTATCGGCAATGCGCCTTCCGCATAAAGTATACCTTCCGCCGTGAGATCCAGCCGCCGGGTGGTTCGTTGGATCAACTGTACGCCAAGCCGTTTTTCCAGTTGCGTCAGCCGCTTGCTAACCGCAGGCAAAGAGAGGCCCAGTTCACGCGCGACGGCAGTCAGGCTGCCCAACGCCACTATGCGGCTGAAAAAGCGTAGATCGTTTACCGTCGACATAAATTCTTCTCTTAAATTTAACAATGCCTTGCCAGCAAGACGAATTGTTCACCATTTGCCAGGGAAATACACTCAATTCTCCTCCCTTGTGTGAAAAGGAACGTTTAATGTCTGGAAAACAGCACCGCATCGCCGTGATCCCCGGTGACGGCATTGGCAAAGAAGTGATGCCGGAAGGCGTACGCGTCATGCAACGCGCCGCCGAAAAATTTGATATCACTATCCACTGGGACTGGTTTGATTTCGCCAGCGCCGACTACTACCTGAAGCATGGAAAGATGCTGCCGGATGACTGGTTTTCCACCCTTAGCCAGTACGATGCGCTCTATTTCGGCGCGGTTGGCTGGCCGGATAGCGTGCCAGACCACATTTCTTTATGGGGCTCGCTGCTGCAATTTCGCCGGGCGTTCGATCAGTACGTCAATCTGCGTCCCTGCCGGTTGATGCCCGGCCTCAAAGCGCCGTTGGTCGGACGATATCCCGGCGACATTGATTTCTATGTGGTACGGGAAAATACCGAGGGAGAATATTCCAGCGTCGGCGGCACCATGTTTGCAGGCACCGATCGTGAAGTTGTCATTCAGGAGACGGTGATGACGCGCGTCGGCGTCGATCGAATCCTTAAATTCGCTTACGAACTGGCGATGAAACGCCCGAAAAAACACCTTACCTCCGCCACTAAATCCAACGGTATTGCCATCACCATGCCGTACTGGGATCAGCGGGTTGCTGAAATGGCAAAACAATATCCAGAAATTAACGTTGATAAATTTCACATCGATATCCTGACCGCCAATTTTGTGCTGCATCCCGACTGGTTCGACGTGGTGGTAGCCAGCAATTTGTTCGGCGACATTCTGTCGGATCTGGGGCCAGCCTGCACCGGAACTATCGGCATCGCGCCATCTGCCAACATCAACCCGGAGCGCAATTTCCCCAGCCTGTTTGAACCGGTTCATGGCTCTGCGCCCGATATTGCCGGTAAAGGACTGGCGAACCCCATCGGACAGATCTGGTGTGGCGGCATGATGCTGGAACATCTGGGCTATCCTGAGGCGGGATCGGCGGTGTTGCGCGCGATTGAGGCCGTGCTGTCACAGGGGCCTGAACAGGCGCCGCTTACCGGGGATTTGGGCGGCGCCGGTAATACGGAAACCCTGGGGAAAGCCATTGCGTCAGTGTTGTGATAACCAGAGATGATCGGCAAGGATGCCCACACCGCGATACCAGCGTAAACGTCCGCGATCAATGCTATCAGATAATTAATCTGTACGAATGTTAGGCTATCAATAGGTTAAAAAACGCCAATTCTTATTAAATCCAGTTAATAACACTATTGCTTATATACAACTTCTCTATAAACCCGCTAATACGCTGGTGAGGCTTTTTTTCGCGCATTAGGATCGAACCGGTTTTTATCGTCAAACGAAGGAGGCGCGCCATTTTTATCCGGCCTGGATTTTGTTATTCGGGTGTCGTTACGGCGCCCGACATGATGCGGATGAATCAGGCTAAGCAGAGAAATAAACGGACGCGGATTAATGCGGCAATTCATCGCCAGGACAATACGAGCAAAGAAAACGATAAAGCGTTAACCCACTGATACATCAGGATGATTCATACTGTGGGAGTGTGTCGCCATTTTGTTGTAAAAAATCCAGAAACAAACGCACCATCGGAATATTGACGCTGCGCTTCAGATAACTGACGGCAAACGTTCTTTCCAGTTTCACTTCCAGCGGAATGATTGCCACGTCATAAGCGGTCAGGCTTTTGGCAACGGAAGAGCAGAGGAATACCACACCCGACAGGTTCATCACCAGATCCATGATGATCTCCATATTGCTGCATTCCCGAAAATAACAGGGGCTGATGCCCTGTTTGGCGAATGCCGCAGAAACCACGGCATGCTCGCCTGTTCCTTTTTGCGGCACAATCAGTTTTTCTGCCGTCAGTTGTGACAGTTGCAATGTCGTACAGGCAGAGAGTGGATGCGCTGCGGCCACCACCGCGACGATTTCATCGATCAGAAAAACGGAATGATTAAACAACGGATCATTCAGGTACTCATCAAACGGCGTCGAAAAGGAAATATGAATGTCGGTGGTGCGCACTCTCTCCAGTAAATCGCGACTGACGCCGTCAATAAAGGAGATATCGATATTCGGGTAGCGTTTTTGAAACTGACTAAAAATATTGTAATAGCTCAAACGGTTAAAAATCGGAATTACCCCCACCAACAACGCCCCGTCCGAACTCTCTTCGTAGCTGCTGACAAACTGCTCCAGCTCATAATGTTCTTTAATCAAGGTATGCATTTTTTCGGCGAAAAGCTGGCCGAATGGCGTCACGGAAAACTGTCGGGTGGTTCGATTAATCAGCTTTCTCCCCGTTTCAATCTCCAGCCGTGCTATCTCCTGAGACAGAAAAGCCTGTGATATATTCAGCGCCTTAGCCGCTTTGGTAAAACTCCTGACTCTGAGGAGTTCCTGATAATAAATGATCCGTTTTATACTAATCATATTTACGACATTATTGATCGTTTATAATATATTAAGATAACAATTATATGTATATACAAAAAAACAAATGTGATCCAATGCACACTTGGTTTTTAGCCAGCATGCTTAACTCATTAGTCTTTCAAATTAAATTACCTGTTATTTAACAAAAAACTGATATAATCACAACAATAACGTTAATTTTTTATTATAGAGGATAGGCAATATCTCTCTCATTATTTTTAGACATCTCACCCGACCATAAACCCTTTACCAATGGCGAACAACAGGATTAGAAAAGATGACTCTGATGAAACCCCGGAAAATAGTATTGGCATCGCTTATCCTCACCGGCGCCGTCAGCGGAAATGCGACGATAGCAGCCACCAACCAGCATGAAATCACGGTTAAACCGGAAATCACGTCGGTGAGACTGATTTCCAATGTGGTGTATTCACAAACATCAGATCTTGGCTATCCCAATGTCGCATTAAAGATGGATATTCTTCAGCCAAATGCGCAAACGCCGCTGCCTGTCGTGTTATTCATCACTGGCGGTGGCTTCATTCATGCTAACAAAGACAGCTATCTGCAACAGCGACTCAGCATTGCCGAGGCCGGTTATGTGGTGGCCAGCATAGAATACCGCGTCGCGCCGATGGTGCTTTTTCCCGCGCCGCTGGAAGATGTAAAATCCGCCATTCGCTATCTGCGCGCCAATGCTGACAAGTTCGGGATTGACGGCAAGCGTGCCGCCGTTTTCGGGGAATCGGCAGGTGGCTATCTGGCCGCGTTTGCCGGTACGACCAACGGCACCAGACAGTTCGACAAAGGCGATCACCTCGATCAAAACAGTGATTTTCAGGCCGTTATCGACTTTTATGGCCTCTCCGATCTGACGCTGGTGGGAGAAGGTTTCCCCGATGAGGTTGTCCAGAAGCATACTTCGGCATCCTCCACCGAAGCCCTGTGGGTTAACGGCTCCGCCATATTCAATGAAGGCGGCCCGATCACCCGCTACCCCGATAAGACCGCCGCCGCCAACCCGATAAATTATATCAGCCAGGCAACCCCGCCTTTTCTGATTATGCACGGTTCAGCCGATACGCTGGTTTCACCTCGCCAAACGGAAAGACTACATCAGGCGCTGACGGCGAAAAACATCGATTCCACCTACTATGTCGTCAAGGGGGCGGAACACGGCGGTTCGGTTTGGTTACAACCGGATATCATGAAAATCACCCTGCGTTTTCTTGATAAACATCTGAAGCCCTGACATTCAATCCTCTCTGTGCATCCAACGTGAGTATGCTCTGCGTGCTCACGTTGGATTTTGTGGACAGAAAAAACAGATATAAATCAATTTTTGGCGGAAATTAAGTTTAATGAAAACCGAAGAATACGATATGAATCAATTAATATGAAAACGCCATTAATAAAAATGCACCTCATCTCAAAATTCATTATGAAAAGAACAGTGGTTATACATGTAATTATTCAAACTTGATCACAATAAATAATTCACTGCATTGTTCTGCTAACAGGTATTTATAATAAATAGATATGTGATTTATATAGATATACAAAGAAATAAATGTGACTAAGTGCACAATTACTCCTCCTACCCTATGGTCAAATAAAAACAATAAAAAGAATAGGGATTACGAGTAAATAGATTGTCTGAAAGGCAATATTTTCAGTCAATATCCCCGGCCAGATTTCACGGTGCGGGACGCCGGCGTCCTGTGATTTGAAAACTGACGGGAATAGCTGACTTCTTATGCCGACGCCGCATCAGCGCCGTTACTGCTTCAATGTGAAGTTCTATGTTGTGAAGGTCTATGTTATGGAAGAATTTTCTCGCCGCCGTTTTCTTGCCTATATGGGCAGCGCGATTGTCGTCACCGGGAATACCAGCCTTGCACGGGCGCAGAGCGAACCCGCGCAAACCGCCAAACCCGCCGCTGTGAAATATGGTCTGTTACACAATGAACAACGCTGTATTGGCTGTAACGCCTGTATCGGGGCCTGCAAAACCACCAATAACGTACCTGATGGCGTTACCCGATTGGAAATACTGAAAACGGTCGATATTCCGCCACAGGAAAAATCACGCGCATTCAAACAGTATTTTCGTAAATCCTGCCAGCATTGCGAGAATCCGCCGTGTGTCACGGTATGCCCGACCGGGGCATCTTTCAAGGATGCCTTAACCGGCATTGTCGATGTCAACGATAAACGCTGCGTCGGCTGCCGCTATTGCATTGCCGCCTGCCCTTATCACGTTCGCTTTATCAACCCGGTCAGTAAGACGGCGGATAAATGCAACTTTTGCCGGGAAACCAATCTGGCCGCAGGGAAACAACCGGCCTGCGTGGAAATATGCCCGACCAAAGCACTGGTGTTTGGCGATCTGAACGATCCCGACAGCGATATTTCCAAAATGATTAAGGGCAATTCAACCTATCGGTCAAAAGTCTATCTTGGCACCGAACCACAACTCTATCGAATTCCGGGTAGACGGGGGGAAATCGACAATGCATAGCGCCTTCCAGTTTGACACTCTGGTCTGGGATTGGCCCATCGCCATTTATCTCTTGCTGGTGGGAATTTCGGCAGGCATGGTTTCGCTGTCGATTCTGATTAAGTATTACGTTCCCGCAGAATATCATGGCGGCAATATCGTGGTGAAATCCACCGCCATCATTGCTCCGCTGTCGGTGATTATCGGTCTGGTGATTCTGATTTTTCACCTGACGCGGCCAATGACATTCTGGTATCTGATGGTGTTCTATAACCCGATGTCCATTATGTCGCTGGGAGTGATGCTCTTTCAGGTGTATTTCGTAGTCATCCTGCTATGGATCGTCAACCTCTATCGGGAAGGGTTGCTTAACCTGATTGAAACCCGGTTGCGGCGTCCGGCGTTGACGTCACTGATGCGGAGCATAACCGCCATCATCGCCAAAAAATCCGCTTTGATTGAAAACGTGCTGCTGGTGCTGGCTATCCTGCTCGGCTGCTATACCGGTTTTCTGCTTTCGGCGCTGAAATCATTCCCGCTGCTGAATAACCCGGTTCTCCCGGTGCTGTTTCTGGCATCAGGCACCACGTCCGGCATCGCCGTGATAATGCTTGTCAGCGCTATAAGCCGCCACGCCTCTGGCAGCAGCGCAACATTGCGCTTCATTCACCGCATAGAAAACCCGGTGGTCTATGCAGAACTGTTCCTGCTGTTTGCCTTCTTTATCGGCTTGTTATTGGGCGGCGGGCAGAAAACCGTGGCCGCTTATACGGCGCTCAGTGGCTTTTGGGGCGGCGTCTTTTGGATCGGTATTATCGGTGTCGGCATCGCCATGCCCCTGACGGCCGGTTTTATACGTAATCCCGGTAAAGGACGCCTGATTATCATGGCGGCGCTGAGCCTGTTCGGTGTGTTCTTGCTACGCCTGTTCGTGCTCTATGCCGGACAAATGACGGTAGCCTAGCCGATGAATACGTCATGGATCCTATTCTGGATTGCGTCCGTCACCTTTTTCATGCAATCCATGGATACCACCATGCTGTACATCGCGATCCCGGCTATCGCGGATTCTTTGCGCCAACCAGTGTTGCGGATGGAAATGATCGTCATTTCCTATGTCATTACCGTGGTGGCGTTTACGCCAGTCAATGGCTGGCTGGCGGAACGTCTGGGAGAAAGGAAAACCTATCTGCTGGCGATAGCTATCTTTATGTTGGGCTCGCTGTTATGTATCACCGCGAATTCCGTTGTCAGCTTAAGCGCCTTTCGCTTTATTCAGGGGATCGGCGGCGCCTTGATGTTGCCCATCATTCGAACTGTGATATTAAGAACGACGCCGCAAACCATGAAACTGACCTTTCTCAATCGGATCACCTTGCTGGGTTTATTGGGCACCATGGTTGGTCCGGTATTAGGCAGCTTTATGATTAATTTTTTTTCATGGCGGGTTATTTTTATCGCCAATATACCGCTGTCATTGTTCTGCCTTTTTTTCGCCAGGAAATATATTCCCAACGAAAATCGGCTAGCGGCGCGACGCACCGATCCTTATGGACTGATATTGCTGGTGGTGATGCTATTTCTGACGGCATTTATCCTGACCGCCATGCCAAAAAATATTATTCCCGCCCCGGTCGCCCTGTTACTGTGCTTGTCTGGCATTGGGCTGGCATTTCTTTACTTCAAACAAGACATCACCAGGAAAGAGGCATTATTTCCGACCGCGCTGTTTGAAATAAGGACATTCTCGGTGGGGGTGCTCGGCGGCATGTTAACCCGCATCCTGCTGTCATCGACGCCGGTTGTGCTGTCATTGATGCTGCAAACGACATTAGCGTGTCAGCCAGTCGAAACCAGTATTATTCTGTTGCTGTTTTCCGGCGGAGCGTTACTGTCGAAAGTGCTGTTTGAACCGATGATAAAACGTACAGGCTATCGACGACTGCTGATGTTGACCACCGGATTCACCTCGCTAAGCATCCTGGCATTGAGTGTCGCCGTGCAGGAAAAATCGATGATGCAGATTGGGATTATCGCGGCCATTCTGGGCATATTGATTTCAACGCTGCATTCGGCAGAAAGTACGCTGGCCTTTAGTAATCTGAATCACGCCACGTATAACAGCGGCAATAATATGTTGACTATTACGCAACTTATTTCCGTTATGGTCAGCATGGCTCTGACGTTTCCAATATTACGATTTCTTTCTCAATTTGAAATCGTCTTTAACTTAAACAGTTTTAGCTTGTTATTTTTATTGCTGGGAGTGGGATTACCCACTTGCTGCCTGGTATTTAAATCATTGAATGACGACGATGGCCATCAATTTATTCATGGGAGATAGATAAAAGAGAAAATTTATTCGTTTTTGTCCGTCATTAATTTTTAATTTAACCAATCTGAATGGGAGTTGATATGAAAACATCTTCAGGTGCGCTCTTCCTTTGCCTTTTTTTGGCTACGGGGACGGTAATTGCACAAGAAAGTAATAATTTTAAGGCTGGAACCTATTCCGCAACCAAACCCGGTATGGGCGGGGATGTCGCCGTCACTATTGACGTTGATGCCCAGGGAAAAATAATCAAAGCCACGATTAATGCGCCTGACGAAACCCCGGAAGTTGGGGGCGAGGCCGCGAAAGAATTAGCCAACGCGATGGTTGAAAAACAGAGCATCCAGGTTGATGGCGTCTCCGGGGCCAGTGTTACCAGCGGCGCAGTACTTGAAGCCGCGGAAGAGGCGTATTTACAAGCAAAAATCAATGAATAGCACATCAACCGCCGTCTATTGCGTTCGCAATATATTTATTTTATTACGGCTTAGGAAAATACCATGAAAATATTCAGAAAACGTTTATTGGCGCCCCTGTGTATATCGATAATGGGGTTATCCGTCGTACAGGCGGCTGAAACCGCAAAACCAGAAATACCTAAGCGTGCCGATGTAGTGATCATCGGCGCAGGCGCGGCCGGAACAGCGGCGGCGATGGCCGCCGCCGAAAAAGGGGCAAAAATTGTCTTGCTGGAGAAACAGTCCGTCGTTGGCGGCACCGGTAATTTTGCCGAAGGCATTTTCGCGGCCAACAGTTCCATGCAAAAACGTCAAGGGATTATTGTTACGCCGGATATGGCCTTCAAAACCATCATGGAATACAGCCACTGGATGGCAAACCCGTTCGTGGTACGCGCTTTCGTCAACCGCTCCGCGGATACCATCGAATGGGTGAAATCAAAAGGCATCAAGTTTGAATACATCGGCCCCGGCGGTCCTGGCGGTATGCTGACCTGGCACGTGATTGACGGCCCCGGCCACGGGCGTCATTTGATCAAGACCTTCCATGAGCAATTTAAAAATATGGATGTCACCACGCTGGTCAAAACAGCGGGGAAGGATTTGATCATTAAAGACGGCAAAATAGCCGGCGTCGCCGCGCAGGATAGTGAAGGCCGTCCATTCCAGATCGCGACCAGCGCCGTCATTATCGCCACCGGCGGTTATGCCAACAACAAGGAAATGCTGCAAAAATATGCCGAATTCCCGGATACCATCATGGTCGGCAACACCGGTAAAGACGGCGATGGCATCAATATGGCATGGAAAGCGGGCGCCAAACCAGACGGTATGGGCGTTCTGCAAGCCTATCGCCCCGGTCTGCCGGATTACGCGCCCAACTCTCATTTGCTGGCCGCCGCCCGTCAGCCTTATCTGTGGGTCGACCAACACGGACGTCGCTTCACCGATGAATCCAACGTCATTATCTGGCCGCACTCCGGTAACGCGCTATCGAAAGCAGGCGGCGTCATGTACTCCATTTTCGATGAACAATCCCGTCAGCACTACGTCGAAGATGGCATTGACGTGCCGATCGGCGAATGGGTTATCGCCAACACGAAACTCACCAAATTCGATGACGAATTTAATAAAGAAAGCCAGAAGAACCGCGGTTTTGTCTTCAAATCCGCCACTATTGAAGGACTGGCGAAAGAGATGGGCGTAGAGGTCAACGTGCTCAAGGCAACCCTGGAGCAAAACAACATGTTTGCCGCCCAGAAACGGGATGAAGTGTTTAACAAAAACATGGATTACCTGCGTGCGGTAAAAACCGGGCCATTCTATGCGGTCAGAATGCAACCCGCCGCGTTGGGGACGCTGGGCGGCGTGAAGATCAACGAAAAAATGCAGGCGGTGGATAAAACAGGCGACGCGATCCCCGGCTTGTACGTCACCGGCAACGACGCCGCCGGGATGTATGGCGATACCTACGATTTACTGCTGGGCGGCGGCACCTTCGGCTTTGCACTGAACTCTGGCCGTATCGCGGCAGAAAATGCGCTCGACTATATCAGTTTTTCCAGGAAGTAAAATGCCAGCCCCAGCCTGATTTCGTTTTGCAACCTGAAACACGGCGGGGGATCCCGGCCAGCCCGTCTATCCAGCCAATGCGGATACAGGCTGGCTTTATTTCATCCCTATCATCCCGCTTTACGAAACGTCAGATTAAAACGGTGTTCTCCCGTAATACCGTCTGGCACGACGCCGCTTTTCAGCGGCAATACGCCATGGTAACGCAGCCGCGACGCGCCGCCCCAGACAATCACATCACTGTGCAGCAACGAACAGCGTTGAACCTGATCGTGGCGCTTCAAGCCGCCAAATAGAAAGGTGGCGCCCAGTCCCAGCGAGAGCGAAACGATGGGCTGACTGAAATCATGTTCGTCCTTGTCCTGATGCAGCGACATTCGCGCCCCCACATCGTAGCGGTTGATCAGGCAGGCATCAGGGGCAAAATCCTCAAAACCGGCGACGCTGGCAGCGCGATGCGCCAATTGAGAAAAAACGTCGGGCATTGCCGGCCACAGCTGCCCGGTAAGCGTATCGATCGGCGAATAGCGATAGCCGCTGTCATCGGTGATCCAGCCCAGCGGCCCGCAGTTGCTCATCGCCACCGACATAACATAGCCTCCCGGCGTCACCATATGGCGAAACGGCGCGCACGCCGTCACCTCGCTGATTGCCGTCATCAACGCCGCCGTCTCTGGATAGGCGAAGCCACGCAGGATAACCGCGCCCGGCGCCAGCGTTTCCGTTCGTTGCTGCGGGATTTCATGCGCAAATAAATCAAGATTCATGACGGGCCGCTCCCTTTTCGTCTGCCGGATAGCATCTGGTTGCATCGTCGGTAAGGATAAAAAGACGTGGCGCACACGCCCAAACCTTGCTTTTTAATTCAGAGCATCGCTCAAGATCATCCATAGCGTAGCGGATCATCATATAATCACCTATGTTCGATTGCCTGACCGGTTCATGGTCTTTCAAAATATGTAAACCAGGGAAAACAGTGATGACGCCCAACCGCCAACGGGATTTTGATCGTAAAGCCGCAGCACACCTCAGCGCCATTAGCGAACGCTGGGCCAACCTGATATCGCAGGTGGGAGCATGTCGCCATCAGACGGCTCCTCACAGAGAACCCTATGAAGCCTTGATCCGAGCGGTCGCTCACCAACAGTTAACCACCCGCGCCGGTGATGCGATGGTGACGAAACTGATGAACATCCACGATGGGCAATTTCCCAGCGTAGAACAAATGGCCGCCTGTTCCAGCGAAACCCTGAGGCAATGCGGTTTTTCCGCGCGCAAGATTGACACCCTGCACGCCATCTCCCACGGCGCCTTGAGCGGTCTGGTGCCAAGCCTTGAACATGCTGTCGGTATGGATGATGAAACGCTGATCAAGCAGTTGTGTTCATTAAAAGGGATTGGCCGCTGGACGGTGGAAATTTTTCTGATTTACTCGCTGGAACGGACGGATATTATGCCGCTCGACGATTTAGGCATTCGACAAGGGCTACGCTATGTCTACCATTTACAAGAGATGCCGACTCGCCATCTCCTGCGTGAACTGAGCGAACCTTGTCAGCCTTATCGCACCATTGCATCATGGTACTTATGGCGTGCGCCTGAACTGCCGGATTATCAGGCGTTCAGACTGAAACTGCTTTAATCGCCACAGTGCGAGCGCCGTGCTGATATTATTTTCGCCTTACACAATCGGTTTAAAAAAATAACAGTATTACTTGAATAGTTATTATCCCTAACCACATCGGTTACTTTAATTAAGTAATTTACTTAAATGATTTAATATCTTCTTATCTCAATAATCAGACCTATTTGATTACAATGATTTTACTTTTCTTCATCATGACGCGGACGAGCAAATAATCCTGTTATTTATTGCCAATTATGTGATGTACCAAAGTGGTACTTGCCGCCGCAAAACCATACTATTATAGGGATTATTACTTTTGTGTTTGTCCAGGATGAGAATGCCACAATGAAAAAGCCGCGCTCAATTCCCCCGCGAGACAGGTATTCAACCTGATACAAAAGTCTTTAACTGAGATTGAATCACACAAGATACAAGCCTACTAATAATGCGAACGCGAGTGAGAAAACAATGTCAAATAAACCCTTCCATTACCAAGAACCTTTTCCATTAGGTCAAGATGACACCGAGTATCGTCTGCTGAGCAGTGATTTTGTTTCTGTGACGCAATTCGAAGGTCAGGATATTCTCAAGATTGAGCCGGAAGCCCTTACCATCCTCGCTCAACAAGCCTTCCACGATGCTTCTTTTATGCTTCGCCCTTCCCATCAACAGCAAGTCGCCGATATCCTTCACGACCCGGAAGCCAGTGAAAACGACAAATACGTCGCCCTGCAATTTCTGCGTAACTCGGAAATTGCCGCCAAAGGTATTTTACCTACCTGTCAGGACACCGGTACGGCGATCATCGTCGGTAAGAAAGGACAGAGAGTATGGACCGGCGGCAATGATGCCGAAGCGCTGTCTCGCGGCGTGTACAACACCTTTATCGAAGATAACCTGCGCTATTCACAGAACGCGGCGCTGGATATGTACCAAGAGGTGAACACCGGCACCAACCTGCCAGCTCAGATCGACCTCTACACCACCGAGGGCGAAGACTATAAATTCCTGTTTGTCTCCAAGGGCGGCGGTTCCGCCAACAAAACCTACCTGTATCAGGAAACCAAAGCGTTATTAACGCCAGGAAAGCTGAAAAGTTTCCTGATTGAGAAAATGCGTTCGCTGGGTACGGCGGCCTGCCCGCCGTATCACATTGCATTTGTCATTGGCGGCACCTCGGCGGAAAGCACGCTCAAAACCGTCAAACTGGCGTCCACCCGCTACTATGACGAACTACCGACTGAGGGCAACGAGCACGGACAAGCCTTCCGTGATGTGGCGCTGGAGCAGGAAATTCTGCAAGCCGCGCGTGATCTCGGCCTGGGTGCGCAATTCGGCGGTAAATACTTTGCTCATGATGTGCGGATTATCCGTCTACCGCGCCACGGCGCATCCTGCCCAGTAGGGATGGGCGTATCCTGTTCGGCTGACCGCAACATCAAGGGCAAGATCAACCGTAAAGGGATCTGGCTGGAACAACTGGAACAGAATCCCGGCAAGTATATTCCTGAACATTTGCGTCAGGCCGGTGAAGGCGATGCGGTCAAAATCGACCTGAATCGTCCTATGGCCGAGATCCTGAAAACGCTGTCGCAGTATCCGGTATCGACTCGACTGTCCTTGACCGGCACCATCATCGTGGGCCGTGACATTGCACATGCCAAACTAAAAGAGCGTCTGGATAACGGTGAAGGTCTGCCGCAGTACATCAAAGATCATCCGATCTACTACGCTGGTCCGGCCAAAACCCCGGCTGGTTATGCATCCGGTTCATTAGGCCCGACTACCGCAGGTCGGATGGACTCTTATGTTGATTTACTGCAAGCCAACGGCGGCAGCATGATCATGCTGGCAAAAGGCAACCGCAGCCAGCAGGTTACCGACGCGTGCAAGAAACACGGTGGCTTCTACCTTGGCAGCATTGGCGGCCCGGCGGCGATTCTGGCGCAAAACAGCATCAAGAGTCTGACCTGCGTGGAATACCCGGAACTGGGTATGGAAGCCATCTGGAAAATCGAAGTGGAAGACTTCCCGGCCTTCATTCTGGTGGATGATAAAGGGAATGATTTCTTTCAAATTATTCAGAATTCCAAATGTACTAAATGTGCATAATACCCTCCCCGGCGCACCACGCCGGGGATTTCTTCCTCTTCGTTTACCCTGATTGGACGGCGCTCTCAGCCATCATTGAGCACGCTATCCATTCCTTTGGCTGTTATTTTTTTACTTCAAAAAATATTGCATTTAAAACAAATATTTATTGGTAATCATCGCACTGGTTTATAAGATGCGGTGATAGCAAGTATACGCAGAGGTAAAGATGCAAGATCTCATTTGTTATAAAAAGATTTCACCGTGGAATAGCCAGACATTACCCGCCGCCTTTCAGGAAAAACACAATACCAAAGCAGGCACCTGGGCCAAACTCTCCCTTCTGCGCGGGGAAATGACCCTCGCTCTGCTACATGAAAATGGCGACATTCAGCAAACGTTTCATTTCTCGCCACAAAATCAGCCACCGATTGTCGCACCGCAAGTATGGCATCAGATCCTCTCTTTTTCTGATGATCTCGAATGTGAACTGAGTTTTTTCTGCGCGCCAGAAGATTTTTACAACAAAAAATACGGGCTGACGCGCACGCATTCCGACGTCATTGACGCCATGCAATACATCAAACCTTGTAAAACGCTGGATTTGGGCTGTGGCGGCGGGCGTAACTCACTGTATCTGAACTTGCGCGGGTTTGACGTCACCGCCTGCGACAAGAATGAGCAGAGCATTGCCTCACTCAATAACATCATCAGCAGTGAAAGGTTGACGGCTATTCGGGCTGACGTTTACGACATCAATCTGGCTGAAATCAAAGCGCAATATGACTTTATTCTCTCAACGGTGGTGTTGATGTTCCTGGAGCGCGATCGCATTCCACATGTCATTAACAACATACAGGAAAGCACCACAAACGGCGGCTATAACCTGATTATCGCCGCCATGTCGACCGATGACTATCCGTGTCCACTCCCCTTCTCCTTCACCTTTAAACAAGGCGAATTGAAGCAGTATTATGCCGACTGGGATATCATCAAATACAACGAAGATCTCGGCGAATTGCACAAAACAGACGTCAACGGCAACCGCATCAAGCTGCGTTTCGCCACGATGCTGGCGAGAAAACGACAGACTGCCTGATAAGACAGCGGCTGACGCCAAAAACTGTAATACGGAAAATAACAAAGGGCCGGAAATGCCGGCCCTTTATTTCGCTTAAAGCTTGCTCACTTAGCCTGCTTTACGCTCCATCGACTGACGGTAAGCCACCAGATCTTCGATGGTCAATACCGGCATATGATGTTGTCTGGCGAACGCGATAACTTCCGGCGCATGGGCCATAGAACCATCATCATTGGTCAATTCACACAGCACACCCGCTGGCTTCAGCCCCGCCAGCATCGCCAGATCGACCGAGGCTTCCGTGTGTCCGCCACGCGTCAACACGCCGCCCGGCTGCGCGCGCAGCGGGAAAACGTGACCGGGATGATTCAGATCGCTTGGTTTCGCATCATCTGCAATTGCCGCCCGGATAGTGGTAATACGGTCAGCGGCGGAAACGCCGGTGGTGACCCCTTTTGCGGCTTCAATAGAGATGGTAAAACCAGTCTGATAAACGCTGGAGTTATGCTCCACCATCATCGGTAATGCCAACTGCTGACGACGCGCTTCGGTCAGGCACAGACAAACAATGCCGCTACCGTGGCGAATAGTCAGCGCCATTTGTTCTACGGTCATGTTTTCAGCCGCAAAAATAAGATCACCTTCATTTTCGCGATCTTCATCATCCAGAACCAGAACGCCACGACCTTGACGCAAAGCATCAAGAGCACGTTCCACACGTTCGGTAGGATTGCCAAATTCAGAAAGTAATGTCTGATTCATGGTAAAAAAACCTCAATATTTTTATGGATTACCAGAATCAGGGCGAACTTGAGGAGTAACCATTACCACCGGTTGCATGATAATAGCTAACAAAAATAACGCGAGCGGGCGCTATGCCCGACAGGTATCGTTACTCTCTCCCATCCGGACTATCACCGTCGGCCCCGGAATTACACCGGATCTGCTGACCTCACGCTGAAAAACCAGGCGGTTTCGCCGGTAAATCAAACGATGTGAGCGCTCGCGGGCTTCCAATTCCTATACATTGTAAATGTCTCTACGTTGTATACGACTGGTTTACCGCCGGTGGGGAATTACACCCCGCCCTGAGAATAAGCGAAATAACTATAACGCTAATGAAGTTGCAGGGCAATTGATTAGCCACAGGAAATGTGACATGGAAACAATGGATCTCACGGGGCAAGTTCGATGTTTTAGTTTATCCAATACTCAACTAGCATTACACTTACCAATATGATTATCCGACACAACCTATCAGGAAAACGCCATGATTGACCCGAAGAAGATTGAGCAGATTGCCCGTCAAGTGCATGAGTCCATGCCAAAAGGTATCCGGGAATTGGGCGATGATGTGGAGAAGAAAATCCGTCAGGTACTACAGTCCCAGTTTACCCGGCTTGATTTGGTTAACCGCGAAGAATTCGACATTCAAACCCAGGTGCTGTTGCGTACCCGCGAAAAAATCGCGCAGCTGGAACAGCGCTTGAGCGAACTGGAAGCCAGACTGCCCGCGCCAGAACAAACGACAGTCACGCCAGACGCCGAATAATCGTTTCGCCCGCCAATGCCTCTCTCCAACGAACGGCTGGAGGCATTGCTTTAATTTGAATGGGATACCAGTTCGGTTCGTCTGCGAGGCAGGAAAACCCACAATAGCGCCAGCATGGTCAGCGCATACAGCGATTTCCAGCCAATCATCAACAACAATGCGCAACACAAAATGCTGCCCGCCGCCGCCATGACTTTGGCTCGCCCTTGCAGTAAACGCCATCCGGCCAACATGCACAGCAGATAAACCAAAACGAAAATGCCATTGGCGTACACAATGAGCGTTTCCAATGGCAACCGCAGCCAGTAAATCAGCAGGCAGCACACCAGGCAGCATGCCACCACGATAGATAAGGCATTCACTGGCGCTTGCCCGTCAGATAATTTCGCCAATGCGCTTCCTTCCGGCGCTTGCGACCACACCAGCCGGGCAAACCCTTGCGTGTAGATATTGACACTGGCAAAACAGGCCAGATATCCCACCAGACAGGCGATCCACAAGGCATGTTCACCGAACAATTGCACCACAATGCCAGGCAGGGAAGCTGTCGCCGCCATCCCTTCGCCGTAAGCTTTAAAATGTAAAACAGCGACCGTGCATCCCCAGTAGACGGCGCCAGCCAGTAACATGCCTATCAGCAAGGCGCGTGGAAAATCACGCGCCGGCGTGCGAAATTCCGTCGCCATATGCGCGAATGCTTCCAGCCCGACAAAACACCAGAACATCACCGCCAGCGCGCTAAAGGTATTCGACCAGGAAAGCTCGCCAACGGCAGGCCAGGGAATGTGGGCTGGCGTGATATCGCCTTGCCACCAGATAGCCGCCACCAGGCCGACCACCAACAGGGCGATAATAATTTGAATATTGGCGCTGGAGCCAGCGCTGCGCAGCCCCAGCACCCAGATCCCGCCTAACGTAAGTAACTGCACCATCAGCAATCCCAGATCGTTCCAGCCTAATGCCGCCTGCCAGAAGCCCGCCGCAATTTGTAACGCCGCAGGAAGCCCCAGCGGGATCACCGAAAGAAACAACCAACGGGTGACACGCGCCAGACGCGGCCCAAACGCCATCTTGACGAAATGGGCGGCGCCGCCGGCATGCGGAAAATGTTGACCTAATGCCGCAAATCCAATCGCAATCGGGAAAACAAACAGGATTAACAGCGGCCATGCCCACAGACTATCCTGCTGCGCCAGTTGCGCAACCAGCGCGGGTACGGCGAATACGCCGGTTCCCAGTAATGAGGTAGAAAGCAGCCCTACGCCCTGAATCACCCCAAGTTCCTGTTTTAATCCTTGAGTCTTACTCACCGCCACTCACCTTATTTTCGTTATATCCAGACGCCGTGCCGTTTTCACGCAACCACTGGTCAGGTAGGTCAGATAAAAAAAGCCTCCAGGCTGGAGGCTTTCGGCTGCAATCGCGTCACGTCAGTATCAGTTATTGGCTTTCAGCACGTCGCGGATACGTGCTTTGTATGATTCTACTTTCTGCGGCGTCATCATCCGGCGTTCATCATCCAATACCACGCCGCCGACATCATCCGCGATACGCTGAGCAGATTGCAGCATCAGTTTAAAGTTCTGACCGGCATCACCATAAGACGGCACCATCATGAAGATGGACACCCCCGGCGTGGAAAACTCAGACATCTCATCCGGGTTGAACGAACCGGGTTTCACCATATTCGCCAGACTGAACAACACAGGCCCGGCGCCAGCTGGATTTACATGACGATGGAAGATATTCATCTCGCCGAATTGGAAACCTGCCTGCAACACACTTTGCAGCAGCAACTCGCCGCCGATAACACCACCATGATGCGCAGCGACATGCACAACCAGAACCGCTTCTTTTGGCTGCGCCGCCTCAGCGCTTTTATCTTCAACAGGTGAAGAAGCATCGATTGGCGCTGACGCTGCTTCCTCATGCTGCAAATGAGGTTCATCAGCAGGCATCGGATCATCAGCGAAAACAGAAGGCTCACGCGATGGCGCGGTACGCGCAGCAACCGGGCGAGGCTGAGGTTCGGGTTGAACTTGTGGAGGCGACGCCGCATCGGACGTCTCTTCCCCCAGTAACGGATCGTAAGAGGACGACGGCTGAACTGGACGCTCAAACGGAGACAAAGGTTCGGCGCGAGGAGGCTCTTTGGCGTCATAAGCCCCGAAAGAAGGCTCATTTTGCGCACGCGCGCTTCTGACACGCACTTCACCAACGCCCTCATCGAGTTCCTCAAGCGGGGTTTCATCACGCTCTTTTTTCAAGCGCTTAACCGGGCGATCACGAAAAAGGGACGAGCGCTCCTTACGGCTGGTCCACAAGCCGTGCAGTAAAAGCGCTATTATAGCGATCGCGCCAACGACGATTAATATCAGACGCAAGTCCTGCATCATTGCTATCCCAGTTGTTCCAATACATTGCCGACACGGCAAATACTTATATCCCTAACTCTATTTGCCTGCGTACACAAGTGCAAGTCTGTGCGGTACATTATGACAATAAAGATAGATACAACGCACTTTTTTGCTGTTTTTTCATCCAAATGCAGACTGGTCAGCATAAAATCATACCGATATGATGCTCTAACAAACAACTGGCTGAGAATAATCACAACATGTCTTACACAAAACCCAGGACTAAATCGCATAACGGAATCCACTATTTTGTTGCAGGATGGCGTCTGATTTCACTGCCAGGCATCCGGCGTTTCGTCATCCTGCCGCTACTGGTGAATTTCGTGCTGATGGGCGGCGCATTCTGGTGGCTGTTCACCCGCCTCAATGACTGGATCCCGCAGTTGATGTCCCATATCCCGAATTGGCTTCAGTGGCTCAGCTATCTCATCTGGCCGCTTGCCGTATTATCGATCCTGCTGGTTTTCAGTTATCTGTTCAGCACGCTTGCCAATTTTATCGCCGCGCCGTTTAACGGTCTGCTGGCTGAGCAACTGGAAGCCCGCCTGACAGGACAAGCGTTGCCGGACAGCGGTATTCTCGGCATCGCCAAAGATGTCCCGCGCATCATGAAACGCGAAGTTCAGAAGCTGGCCTATTATCTGCCGCGCGCCGCCGTGCTGTTCGCGCTATATTTTATTCCCGGTATCGGACAGACCGTGGCGCCAGTGCTTTGGTTCCTGTTCAGCGCCTGGATGCTGGCCATTCAATACTGCGATTACCCGTTTGATAACCACAAGGTCGCGTTCCCGACCATGCGACAGGCATTGCGTCAGCACAAAATCGTCAATATGCAGTTTGGGGCGTTGATTAGTCTGTTTACCCTGATTCCTTTTCTCAATCTGGTGATTATGCCGATCGCGGTTTGCGGCGCGACAGCATTGTGGGTAGACCGCTATCGGAGTCTGTCGGCGACGCTGCCAAAGCAGGCTTTATCAAAACAAGAATGAGTGTTGTCGCACAAGCAACCATGCTGTCTATTGTAATGAAAAGATATTTCTTAAGAACATAACGATATAGCAATTCTTTACTTCACTGTCGGACGCGAACGAGTATTCTCTGTATGTTCGCAAAAATTTCATACAGTTATAAGGACAGGCTATGAGCAAGATCTATGAAGACAATTCTTTTACAATCGGCCATACGCCGCTGGTTCGTCTGAACCGTATCGGCAACGGACGCATTCTGGTTAAGATAGAGTCTCGCAACCCTAGTTTTAGCGTCAAATGCCGTATCGGTTCCAATCTGATTTGGGATGCGGAAAAACGCGGCGTGTTAAAACCGGGTGTTGAACTGGTTGAACCCACCAGCGGCAACACCGGTATCGCGTTGGCCTATGTCGCCGCCGCCCGCGGATATAAATTGACGCTGACTATGCCGGAAACCATGAGTATCGAACGCCGTAAGCTGCTCAAGGCGCTGGGTGCGAAGCTGGTTCTCACCGAAGGGGCGAAAGGCATGAAAGGAGCCATCGCCAAAGCGGAAGAAATTGTTGCCAGCGCTCCTGATCGTTTCCTGCTTCTGCAACAGTTCAGCAACCCCGCCAACCCGGAAATCCACGAAAAAACCACCGGCCCGGAAATCTGGGATGATACTGACGGCGCCATTGACGTGTTCATTGCCGGCGTAGGCACGGGCGGTACGCTAACCGGCGTCAGCCGTTATATTAAAAACACCAGAGGCAAAGCGATCACCAGCGTTGCGGTGGAGCCTGCCGACTCTCCGGTTATCAGCCAGGCGCTGGCAGGCGAAGAACTGAAACCTGGTCCGCACAAAATTCAGGGCATCGGCGCCGGCTTCATCCCGGATAACCTGGATCTCAAGCTGATCGACCGCGTCGAGAAGATCACCAACGAAGATGCCATCAGCACGGCGCGTCGTCTGATGGAGGAAGAAGGCATTCTGGCAGGAATTTCTTCTGGCGCCGCGGTAGCTGCCGCGCTTAATCTTCTGAAAGAACAAGCATTCGAAGACAAAACCATCGTCGTCATCCTACCCTCTTCCGGCGAACGTTATCTGAGCACCGCCTTGTTCGCCGACCTCTTTACCGAGCAGGAGTTACAACAGTAATCTTTCCTGTTAGCGGTATAAAAAGTTACTAAATTGTAAAAAAAGCACCTGTTCAGGTGCTTTTTTGTGGTTTAGTTCAAACTTTCCACTAGAGATAGATTGCTTTTCTGAAGTAGGTTTAGTATTTAACCGGACAATTATTTTGATGCGCGAAATTAATATCCGCCAGCGATCACGCTTTATCGTTCAATGGAAACCGACGCACGATCAATCAATCATCGTTTTTCGAGCCGGATTCAAATAATGATGCAGGAACATCGTGATGTTTGATGGTATTTTATTCTGGAAACAGGTTTCGTTGTTTCCTTGCCGCATCCCGGCCTGCCCCTGTAACATGAACGCAGGTGCTAACCAAACAGGCTAAAGTTCAGTGAATACACTAGACTTTAGTTCCACAACATTAATCTAATCCATAAGTTGGGGAAAACAGAATGTTCCAGCAAGAAGTGACTATTACCGCGCCTAATGGCCTGCACACCCGTCCTGCCGCCCAGTTTGTCAAAGAAGCCAAAGGCTTTGCTTCAGAAATCACCGTTACCTCCAATGGTAAAAGCGCCAGCGCCAAGAGCCTGTTCAAGTTGCAAACCCTCGGTTTGACGCAAGGAACGGTCGTGACCATCGCCGCAGAAGGCGAAGATGAGCAAAAAGCCGTGGAACATCTGGTTAAACTGATGGCAGAGCTTGAGTAACAGACAGGCGAGCTTTTTTAGTGAGCATCAGAATTGAGTAAGGTAGGGTTATGATTTCAGGCATATTAGTATCACCGGGCATTGCTTTTGGTAAGGCATTATTACTTAAAGAAGATGAAATAATCATCAACCGGAAAAAAATCTCCGCGGATCAGGTAGAACAGGAAGTTGAACGTTTTCTGACGGGGCGGGCCAAAGCCTCCGAGCAATTGGAAGTGATTAAAACCAAGGCTGGCGAAACTCTGGGCGCAGAAAAAGAAGCCATCTTCGAAGGTCACATCATGCTGCTGGAAGATGAAGAGTTCGAGCAGGAAATCATAGCCCTGATTAAAGATGAACACGCTTCTGCTGATGCTGCCGCCTATTCAGTTATTGAAAATCAGGCAAAAGCACTGGAAGAACTGGACGATGAATATCTGAAAGAACGTGCGGCGGACATGCGCGATATCGGCAAGCGCTTGCTGAAAAACATTCTGAATATGCCTATTGTCGATTTGAGCGGCATTCAGGAGGAAGTCATTCTGGTCGCAACCGACCTGACGCCCTCTGAAACCGCACAGTTGAATCTGGACAAGGTGCTGGGCTTTATCACCGATTTCGGTGGCCGTACTTCCCATACCTCCATCATGGCCCGTTCGCTGGAACTACCCGCTATCGTAGGTACAACCGATGTCACCAAACAGGTTAAAAACGGCGATTACCTGATTCTGGACGCGGTTAACAACAAAATTTACCAGAACCCGACGACTGCGATCATTGAAGAGCTCAAGGCTGTTCAACAGCAATATCTTTCTGAAAAACATGAACTGGCCAAACTGAAAGATTTGCCAGCGGTCACGCTGGATGGTCATCAGGTTGAGGTATGCGCTAACATCGGCACGGTACGCGACGTTGCCGGCGCCGAACGTAACGGCGCGGAAGGCGTAGGCCTGTACCGTACCGAGTTCCTGTTTATGGACCGCGACTCGCTGCCTACCGAGGAAGAGCAATTCCAGGCATACAAAGCCGTCGCTGAGGCCATTGGCGCTCAGGCGGTGATCGTTCGCACCATGGATATCGGTGGAGATAAAGATCTGCCATACATGAATCTGCCGAAGGAAGAGAACCCGTTTCTTGGCTGGCGCGCCATCCGTATTTGTCTGGATCGCAAAGAGATCCTGCATGCCCAGTTGCGCGCCATTCTGCGCGCCTCCAGCTTTGGCAAGTTGCGCATCATGTTCCCGATGATCATTTCCGTCGAAGAAGTTCGTGAGTTGAAAGCCGAACTGGAAATGTTGAAAGCGCAGTTGAGAGAAGAAGATAAAGCCTTTGATGAGTCCATTGAAGTCGGTGTGATGGTTGAAACACCTGCCGCCGCAGCGATTGCCCATCATCTGGCGAAAGAAGTCGACTTCTTTAGTATTGGGACAAACGACTTAACCCAGTATACTCTGGCGGTTGATCGTGGTAATGAGTTGATTTCTCATCTCTATAACCCGATGGCCCCAGCAGTCCTGACCCTGATCAAACAGGTTATCGACGCATCCCATGCCGAAGGTAAATGGACAGGGATGTGTGGTGAGCTCGCTGGTGACGAACGTGCTACACTACTGTTATTGGGAATGGGTCTGGACGAATTCAGCATGAGTGCAATCTCTATCCCAAGCATCAAAAAAATTATCCGTAATGCAAATTACGAAGATGCGAAGGCGCTGGCGGAACAGGCACTCTCCGAACCGACAGCTGAAGGGTTAAGCAACCTGGTGAGCCGATTCATTAAAGAAAAAACGCTCTGCTGATTCCGCGCTACCCGACAGATTTCAGGGCGCAGACAAGCGGCGAGCGAACGCCGCCCCGGAAGCTCAATCCCGTTCCGGGGAATTAAGGGATGCCAATGTCGCGGCAACTTGAAAAATGACGGGTAGATACAGGCCCGATATTAATGCTTAGGAGAAAGATCATGGGTTTGTTCGATAAATTGAAATCTCTGGTTTCTGATGACAAGAAAGACACCGGCAGCATCGAAATCATTGCGCCGCTGTCTGGCGAAATCGTCAGTATTGAAGATGTTCCAGATGTCGTATTTGCTGAAAAAATCGTGGGTGACGGTATCGCGATTAAGCCGACCGGCAACAAGATTGTAGCGCCAGTAGACGGCACTATCGGCAAGATTTTTGAAACCAACCATGCTTTTTCCATCGAATCAGACAATGGCATTGAATTATTCGTTCACTTTGGTATTGATACCGTAGAATTGAAAGGCGAAGGTTTCAAACGCATTGCTGAAGAGGGCCAGCGGGTGAAGAAAGGCGATCTCATCATCGAATTCGATCTGGCGCTGCTGGAAGAGAAAGCCAAGTCGACCCTGACCCCTGTCGTCATCTCCAATATGGATGAAATCAAAGAATTGGTTAAGCTGAGCGGCACCGTTGTGGTTGGCGAAACACCGATCATCCGTATCAAGAAATAAATATCGTTATTAATCATTATTAATAGCTCAAAAAACGGCGCCGATCTGATCGGACGCCGTTTTTCGTTTATGTCACTTAACGGTGAATCAAAGTGGCCGGAAGCGCGGCACACACAGACGGATCGTCAATCCGCCCTGTTCGCCGTTTTCAGCGTCAATACTGCCGCCATGCGCCAGCACCACCTTGCGGGCAATCGCCAGTCCCAAGCCATATCCTTTCCCGGAAACCGGTGATTCGATGCGGATAAAGGGGTCGAAAATACTGGATAATTTACTTTTCTCAACGCCAGGCCCTTGATCGGATACCCGGATCGTCCATTGATTCTCATCACCTTCCAACACCACACGCACTTGCCGGGCCGGTTCGGAAAAACGCAGCGCATTGCGCACAACATTGTCGATGGCGCGACGCATCAGTTCCGCATTGCCCTTAACCGTATAATCTTCATTCTCATCGGCCTGCAACAGGATTTCCACGCCAGGCACCTGCGCCTCATAACGGGCATCGTTCACCACCGCGCCAACCAGCCCAAGCAGATCAAAATACGCTTCTTCGACGCCGGTGTTTTGCGTGCGCGATAACGTCAGCAGTTCACCGATCATTTTATCCATCCGCGCCGCCTCCCGCTCTATACGCAGCAGCGAGTTCTCCGCGTTATCCGTATTTTGACGCGACAGCCCAATCGCCAATTGCAGACGAGCCAACGGCGAACGCAGTTCATGCGATACATCATGGAGTAGTTGTTCGCGCGTGCTGACCAGAACATCCAGGCGCTCGACCATCGCATCAAAATCGCGTGCGACCGCACTAAGCTCATCATGCCGTCGGCGCATCAACGGAAATAACCGCACAGCCAGATCGCCTTGCGCCACCCGCCCGAAACCGGCGCGCAGTTGGCTCAATGGCCGCGCCAGATTCCAGGCCAGCAACCAACTGAAAAGCAGCCCGCCGACGCCCGCGATCCAAACCAGCGGCGCGGGAACATTCAGAAACGCCATCGGCGGCGGCGGACGGAGTTCACGGCGTAACCGCTCCACGTCATAACGAATTTGATACCACTCACCGTCCGGCCCACGCAATCGCTCAATCATCTCCTTAACATCCGCATCGCCACGGCCATTCCGCCGCAAAAATTCGCGGGACGGCGCGGTTTCCACCGCAGGTAGTGGCGACAGGGTGACCGAAATATAGTGCCGCTCACGTTCAGGCAACAATAGCATCACTTCGCTCACCTCAGATAACCCGCCCTGCCGCAATGCCGTCGCCATCATCTCGGTCTGCATACTGGCAATACGCATCACCGCCACTTCCTCCAGCGGTCGATGGCGGTCGCCATAGAAGGAAAATGTCAACCACAGCAATTGTGAGATGATAATAAACGTCAGCCAGAACCCCAGCAGTATTTTCCAGAAAAGCCGCCCGCGTATCATGGTCAACGGATCCGGTATCCCACACTGCGCACAGTTTCAATGGTCATATTATTGCCCTCGAGCGCACTGAGTTTCTGACGAATATTGCTGATATGCACATCCACGCTGCGATCATAAGCTTCACGCCGACGACCCAAACATTTTTCGGATAGTTCATCTTTTGACACCACTCGATCAGGTGAACGTAGCAGCAACTCCAGCAAATTGAATTCAGAGGCCGTCAAATCAAAAGACTTTCCCCGCCATTCGCTGGTCCGCGTCGCCGGGTTGAGCACCAGATCACCGGACATCGCCAGACTTTCATCCACCTTGCTGCTTGGCTGATCGTCATAACGACGCAACACCGCCCGCAGCCGGGCCACCAGTTCGCGCGGATAGCAGGGTTTTGGCATGTAATCATCCGCGCCCATTTCCAACCCGATCACGCGATCGATATTGTCGCCTTTTGCCGTCAGCATAATGACCGGCAAATGCTGGCTTTTCCTTATCTGCCGCAGCACATCAATACCGCTCATGTCCGGCAGCATGACATCGAGAATCATCGCGGTGTATTCGCCCGACATCGCGCCATCAATCCCTTGTTTGCCAGTCACCACCCTTGATGTCGCGAACCCCTCTGCGTTCAGGTATTCTCCCAGCATATTGCCGAGTTCTACGTCATCATCGACCAGTAAGATTTTCATATCCCGTCCCCATTCTCAGATGTATCGTGTATTCTCAGGCCTGCAATCAATCTTCGCAGCCGGATTTACTGAATCCTTACCATTTTTTGAAAAAAAAATTACCGATACTTGCACCTACTCAGAGTAGATTAGCCCCTTTGATAGTTACTTGAGTTCCGATATCGTCATTAAGGACAAATTACCTGGATGCAATCACGATTTTTAGTCTTTCGTCGTACTGCGATAACGATTGGCGCCGTGCTCATCGTTGCACTTATTTACCTGTTTTTAACCAAATCCTCTCCTGC
The DNA here is from genome assembly GCF_025840185.1 of Brenneria izbisi. GTDB lineage: Bacteria > Pseudomonadota > Gammaproteobacteria > Enterobacterales > Enterobacteriaceae > Brenneria > Brenneria izbisi. The sequence goes on along the minus strand of NZ_JAMPJU010000004.1, from coordinate 247,423 downwards.
GCCAGACCTTATCACCGCGACGGCGGAAATAGCTGATCTTGAGCAAACGGTACTGGCAGACGGCGAGATCGAAGCACAAAAACAGGTCAGCGTCGGCGCGCAGGCATCAGGGCAGATTAAAGCGCTGCATGTCGCGTTGGGAGATAAAGTGACAAAAGGGCAGTTGATTGCGGAGATTGACGATCTGACCCAACAGGATGCGCTGAAAAACAGCGAAGCCGCGCTAAAAAATGTGCAGGCGCAACGTGCGGCCAAACAAGCGGAATTACGCAATGACACATTAAGTTGGCAGCGTCAGCAAATGCTGATGAAGCGCGGCGTTGGCGCACAGGCCGATTACGACAGCGCGAAGGCGACGCTGGACGCCACCAAAGCCAATATCGACGCGCTGGACGCCCAGATCGTTCAGGCACAGATCGCCGTCAACACCGCCAAAGTCAATCTGGGTTATACCAAGATCCTTTCTCCGATCGACGGTACGGTGGTTTCCATTCCGGTGGAAGAAGGACAGACCGTCAACGCGACGCAAAGTACGCCCACTATCGCCAAAGTCGCCAATCTGAACACCATGACCATCAAAGCGCAAATTTCAGAAGCCGATATCGTTAAAGTCAAAACCGGTATGCCGGTCTGGTTCAGTATTCTGGGTGAACCAAGCAAACGCTATGAGGCGAAGCTCAGTTCAATTGAACCGGCCCCCGACGCTATTGATGATGACACCACCACGACCTCATCAAGTACCAGCAGCACAACATCCTCCAGCAGCGCAATCTACTACAACGGTCTGTTCGATGTGCAAAACACAGACAACGTATTACGCATTTCCATGACGGCTCAGGTTTACATTCTGCTGTCGTCGGTTAAAAACGCCGTTGTCGTACCCGCTACCGCGCTGAGCACGCGTGATGGCAAGTGGTATGTACAGGTGGTTGACGCCAATAAAAAGATTGAACGCCGGACGGTGAGCATCGGGCTGAACGATAATGTCCGAACCCAGATTCTGTCCGGCCTCGCCGCAGGCGAACAGGTGGTTATCGGCCAGCCGTCAACGACGACAGCGACCCGCTCCGGTCCGCCAATGGGGATGTAACGCATGTCTACGCCATTACTCCAGTTGACCGATATCGCCCGGCGCTTCGCCAGCGGCGAACAAGACGTCACTGTATTGAAAAACATCAACCTGACGATCAATCAAGGGGAAATGGTCGCGATCGTCGGCGCATCAGGTTCGGGGAAATCCACGCTGATGAACATTCTGGGATGTCTGGATAAAGCGTCGGCAGGTGATTACCGGGTCGCCGGACGCCCGGTGGCGCAACTGAATAATGATCAACTGGCTGAACTGCGCCGTGAACATTTCGGTTTTATTTTTCAGCGCTATCACTTGCTGAGCGATCTGAGCGCACAAGGCAATGTCGAAGTACCGGCGATTTATGCCGGCAAAGATCGTGGGGCGCGCCGTCAACGAGCCGCGGAATTACTGGTTCGTCTGGGGCTGGAACATCGCCTGAATTACCGCCCAAACCAGTTGTCGGGCGGTCAACAACAACGAGTCAGTATCGCGCGGGCATTGATGAATGGCGGCGGCGTCATTTTGGCGGATGAACCAACCGGCGCACTGGATACACAAAGCGGCAATGACGTGCTCAACATACTGGGCGATCTACATGCGCAAGGCAATACGGTCATTATCGTCACCCACGACATGCAAATTGCCGAGCACGCTCAGCGGATCATTGAACTGCGCGACGGGGAGATTATCGCCGATCGCCAGACAAAACCCGCGATGCCCCCGCCTCCATTACAGGAGGCCGCCACGCAGCCCGCCACTTCCGCGCTGAATCAACTTAAGGATCGCTTCTTCGATGCCTTCAAAATGGCATTGCTGGCCATGAACGCCCAACGGATGCGAACCTTTCTGACCATGCTGGGCATCATCATTGGCATCGCCTCGGTCGTCTCAGTCGTCGCGCTAGGCAAAGGCTCTCAGGAACGGGTGCTCGCCGATATCAACGCGATGGGCACCAGTACGTTGGAAATTTTCCCCGGCAAGGATTTTGGCGATATCAACGCCAGCGCCATTCAAACCTTGCGCGCCAGCGATATTTTACCTTTGTCGCAACAGCCTTATGTCCACAGCGTCACGCCATCCATTTCAACCAGCGTTACGCTCCGTTACGGCAATAATGCGTTAACAGCGAGTGTTTCCGGCGTAGGCGAGCAGTTCTTTACCGTGCGGGGTTATACGGTCAGCCGCGGCATCACATTTCCTCTCAGCAGCATTGACAATCTGACACAGGATGCCGTGATTGATGAAAATACCCGCAATAAACTTTTTCCGCATGGCGAGGATCCCATTGGCAAGATCATTTTACTGGGATCGCTTCCCTGCCGGATTATCGGTGTAGTCAGTAAGAGTCAGAGCGGATTCGGCAGTGATGAAAATTTGAATGTCTGGGTGCCTTATACCACCGTAATGAAACGTATGGTCGGACAATCCTACCTCAAGAGCATTACCATTCGGGTTAAAGACAATATCGATATGAGCGTGGCGGAACAAGGCATTACCCAACTGCTGACGCAACGGCACGGCACAAAAGATTTCTTTGTCATGAATACCGACAGCATTCGTCAGATGATTGAGAAAACCACCACCACCTTGACGTTGCTTATTTCCATGATCGCGTTGATTTCCCTGCTTGTTGGCGGGATTGGCGTAATGAACATCATGCTGGTTTCGGTCACTGAACGCACCAGGGAAATCGGGGTACGTATGGCGGTCGGCGCCCGCACCAGCGATATCATGCAGCAGTTTCTTATCGAAGCCGTACTGGTTTGTCTGTTTGGCGGCGTATTGGGGGTAGCGCTTTCTCTGGCTATCGGCGTGATATTCGGTCAATTCAGCAGTAGCTTCTCAATGGTCTATTCCAGTTCATCCATTGTTGCCGCTTTCCTGTGTTCCAGTCTGATTGGCGTTATCTTTGGCTTCTTTCCCGCCCGTCACGCCGCACGCATGGAGCCCATTCACGCGCTGGAACGGGAATAACCGTCTATCGTCCCTGAATGCCGCGACAACACGCTTCAGGGGCACAGGCGGTTTAGTCAAAAACACCGGTGGATAAATAACGATCGCCGCGATCACAGGCGATTGCCACGATCATACTGCCGGGATATTCCGCCGCCAGACATAATGCGCCGAATACAGCCCCGCCCGTACTGACGCCGCAGAAAATACCTTCCTGTCGGGCAAGCTGACGCAGCGTGTTTTCCGCCTGCGACTGTGAAATATCCATGATGCGATCGACAAGATCGGCGCGGAAAATCCCTGGCAGATAGCCTGCCGCCCAGCGGCGGATGCCGGGGATATGGCTCCCCGGCGCAGGTTGCAGCCCAACGGTGCAAATTGCCTGATTTTGCTGCTTCAGATAGCGGCTGACGCCGGAAATCGTGCCGGTGGTGCCCATACTAGAGACAAAATGCGTCAGCTTACCCGCGGTCTGTTGCCAAATTTCCGGGCCGGTGGTGAGAAAGTGCGCCAGCGCATTGTCCTGATTATTAAACTGATCGAGGGTTTTGCCTTCCCCTGAGCGCACCATTTTCCCAGCCAAATCACGCGCCCCTTCCATCCCCGCCTGTCGGCTTACCAGCACCAGTTGCGCGCCATAAGCGCGCATCGCGGCCTGACGTTCATAGCTCATATTTTCCGGCATCAGTAAACGCAGGCGATAACCTTTTACCGCCGCAATCATCGCCAACGCGATACCGGTATTGCCGCTCGTCGCTTCAATCAGCCGATCGCCAGGCTTAATCTCGCCGCGTTTTTCCGCCTGTTCGATCATGGCAAGCACCGCGCGATCCTTAACCGATCCCGCCGGGTTATTACCTTCCAGCTTTAGCCAGATTTCACTGTCCAACCCCTGCGTCAAACGCTGCAACTTCACCAGCGGGGTATTACCAATATAATGCTCAAGCGTGGTCACGAATGGATTCCTGCAAAACGTCCGATGCCTGCGGAACAGGCATCAGGAAAACACAGCATGAATTACAACGTCAGCAGACGGCTCAGGGAAGGCGCAAAGAAATAGCTGCCGCTCACGGCGCGGGTAAAACGCAGCATATCGTCACGCTTGCCATCCCGCTCGCCAAACATACTCAGCAATTGCTGCTCAATGTTGTGCAAGCGCGCGCAGTAAGCAATGAAGTACAACCCATGTTTACCGCTGGCGGTGCCATAAGGCAGGCTTTGACGCAGGATTTTCAGCCCTTTCCCGTCTTCTTTCAAATCGACCCGGCTGAGATGTGAAGTGACAGGACGCTGAGCGGCGTCAATCTCTTCATTATTCTGTTTCGTCCGGCCAATCATCTGTTCCTGCTGCTCAACGCTAATCCGTTGTAACTGTTTCAGATTATGTTCCCAGCGTTGTACAAAGACATAGCTGCCGCCGGCATCGGGCTGATCCGCAGGAATAATCGCCACCGCCTGACGCGCCTCACCCTGCGGGTTTTCCGTACCATCGACAAAGCCGCTCAAATCACGATCTTCCACTGCGCGAAAACCATGCGTTTCCTCTTCGACACGAATGGCATTGCCAAACGCTGCCAGCGCGGACTGCGCCAGACTGAAATTGACGTCATGGCGCTGTGACTGGATATGAATCAGCAAATCGCGCTGGGTTGCCGGCGCCAATCCCTTACCCAATGGGGTGAAAGGCTTAAGCTCGGATGCGCTGTTTTGGCAATCCAGTTCGCGCCAGATATCGTTGCCAAACGCCAACACGCCCCCTAATCCCGCATCAGGAAACTGTTGTTGCAGATCTGACAACGCCTGACAAAACTTTTTGCATCCTTGCCGAATGGCGTCAAACTCCCCTTGCACCATAGTTTCCATAAAAATGGCAAAACGGCGGTGCTCCGGCAAAATGCCGCTTTGAACTAGTGTCATTTCTGCTCCCTCAATATATCGAATGCTTCTCTTGTTGTTATTTTTCATGCGGTCACTGTGGCACAAATGCAGACGCAGTGCGGTTATCATACCGGAAGCAATCGGATTTTTACTTTGCCTGAGAACAAAATTAATTTCTGGCCTGCGCATGCCAGACGATTTTGCTTACCCGCCATGTTTTGAGAATATCGTCAGAGGGCATTAAACCTTCCGGTCCACTCCATTTGCCGGAATACAGGTAGCTGACGTATTTACTCTGCGGTGCGGCGCATTCCACGCTTTGCGCATCCTCCCCTTGTCCCAACTGGCAGGCGTCAAATGCTTTGCTGTAGGCGTCGCTGAAAGCATCCCCAATCTTCACGCCCCATACGCTGTCGATCGCCGCGTCCATCACCTCGACTTTCTTAACGCTGCCTTTAGGCTGGCCGCTAATCACCAGCTTCACGTTTTCGCCATCCAGCGCCTGATAAAAGGCAATCAGTTGACCGTTAGACATCCCCATACCGCTGCGCAGTTGATAATCGCCATTCAGCGCGCTTTGCAACGCGCTTTCCGCCAGCGGCGTCCCGGCATTGATACCGCCGACGCCAGTATCGGATACCTGCAACGCGCCGCCGAACCAGTTAAACGGCGACAGACTGGACCAGGAGAAATTGGATAATGTGCCGCATCCGGTCAGCAACAGCGGCAACACCAGCAATAGCGGGCGAAAATTCATGACATGTACTCCTCAAGATTGAACGGCTCACCTTAACAGAATGGGAATTTGAGTGTGAGATCAACGGAAAGTGCCGTAAAAATAGGATAATCGCGATAAGAATGACAAGGATAAAACCACAGAGAAAACTGCTCGATCCGTTGGTTCTCCCCTATACAGATCAAACAACGGTGCTAGAACATGACGGCGAAAAGCGATTATCGCAACATGGGAGAAGCCAGTACGCTTCAATACTCCTGATCCTCAATCAGCCGTTTTCCCAGCGTTACGCAATCGACGATTTCGTAGTCCAGCTTTTCATACATGCCGATCACCGCATCGTTATCTTCGCGCACCATCAGATGGATCTTGGGACAACCGCGTGCGATAAGCTTTTTCTCCAACCGGCTGATCAGCGCATTGGCAATGCCGCGTCCCCGATAATCCGGGTGTACGCCCAGATAATACGCGGCGCCGCGATGTCCGTCGTATCCGCCCATCACCGAACCCACCACTTCACCGCTCACTTCGGCAACCAGAAACAGATCGGGATCATGATTCAGCTTACGTTCAATATCCATCTCAGGATCGTTCCATGGGCGCAATAGATCACAACGTTCCCAAAGAGTGATCACTTCCTCAAAATCATCTTGCCTGAATATGCGGATTTCCATCGCGTTTGCCACCTTGTAATTAGGCCTGTTCTGATTATCGCGTGATTTTTGTCAGACGCAATCTCAAATTGCGGCTCACCAGCAAGAGATAATCCGGGGCTGGCGCCGCGGCTGTCTTTATTGCGCGGCAATAATCGTTATACTGACCGCATTTATTGCCTCACCTTGCGCCGGATAAAAGGATGTACGCATGTCAAACATCAGTGCTGTAAAACAATTTTTGCTTACTTTACAGGATGCTATCTGTCAGCAGCTTGCCGCGGCGGACGGCGGCGCCGATTTTGATGAAGATGTCTGGCTGCGTGCGGAAGGCGGCGGCGGACGCAGTCGCGTGCTAACCGGCGGCAATGTCTTCGAGCGGGCCGGCGTCAACTTCTCGCATGTCTACGGCCAGTCGCTTCCCCCATCCGCCAGCGCCCATCGCCCTGAACTGGCGGGCCGCAGCTATCAGGCGATGGGCGTCTCGCTGGTCGTTCACCCGCAAAATCCCTATGTTCCCACCAGTCATGCCAATGTGCGCTTTTTCATCGCGGAAAAACCGGGAGAAGATCCGGTATGGTGGTTCGGCGGCGGCTTTGACTTAACCCCATTCTATGGTTTCAAGGAAGACGCAGTGTACTGGCACAAGACGGCGCTCAATTTATGCCGTCCGTTCGGCGAGGAGATCTATGCGCATTATAAAAAATGGTGTGATGACTATTTCTTCCTGAAACACCGTAATGAAGCCCGCGGTATTGGCGGATTGTTCTTTGACGATCTGAACACGCCCGACTTTGATACCGCATTCGCCTTCACCCGTGCGGTTGGAGAAGGGTTTCTGGATGCCTATCTGCCGATAGTCGAACGTCGCAAAGCGTTGCCGTGGGGGGAGCGGGAGCGCGAATTTCAGTTATATCGTCGTGGGCGTTACGTGGAATTTAATTTGGTCTGGGATCGCGGTACGTTATTCGGCCTGCAAAGCGGCGGGCGAACCGAATCGATTTTAATGTCGATGCCGCCGCTGGCGCGCTGGGAATATCAGTATCATCCTCAGCCCGATAGCCCGGAAGCGGCGCTATACCGGGATTTCCTGCCCGCCAGAGACTGGCTGGCCGATGATGACGGCAATCTCCCGGCAACGGAGTAATACCTATGCAAATCTGGGTGGATGCCGACGCTTGTCCCAATGTCATCAAAGACGTGCTGTATCGCGCGGCGGAGCGTACAGCGACGCTGACCACGCTGGTCGCCAATCAATCGCTGAAAGTCCCGCCGTCACGTTTTATTCGCACGCTGCGCGTTTCAGCCGGATTCGATGTCGCCGATAACGAAATTGTACGGCGCGTTGCAGCCGGCGATTTAGTGGTCACCAGCGATATTCCGCTGGCCGCCGACGTGATCGAAAAAGGGGGTGTCGCGTTAAATCCCCGTGGTGAGCGCTATACGCCCGATACTATTCGTGAGCGGCTGAATATGCGGGACTTCATGGATACGATGCGCGCCAGCGGGGTACAAACCGGCGGCCCGAATGCCCTGAATCAGCGGGACCGACAGCAGTTTGCCAATGAGTTGGACAAATGGTTGCGGCATAAAAAAAGCCCGGCGAGTTAGCCGGGCCAGAGATGACGTTATGGTTGGCAGCACATTATAGCGGTTGTGTTTGCGCTTCCACTACCGCCAGCGCCACCATGTTGATGATACGGCGTACTGATGCGATCGGCGTCAGGATGTGTACCGGTTTGGCTACGCCCATCAGTACCGGCCCCACCGTTACCCCTTCGGAAGAGGAAACACGCAGCAGGTTATAGCTGATTCGCGCCGCTTCCATCGTCGGCATGATCAGAATGTTGGCCGAACCTTTCAGCGGGCTATCCGGCATTTGCTCGCGGCGGATCGCTTCCACCAGCGCGGCGTCGCCGTGCATCTCGCCATCAATTTGCAGTTCCGGCGCCAGCTTGTTGACCAAACTCAGGGTGGCGCGCATTTTCTGCGCCGTCAACGAGTCAGATGTGCCAAAACTGGAATGAGACAGCAACGCCACTTTAGGTTCAATACCGAAACGACGCACGGTTTCCGCCGCCATCAGAGTGATTTCCGCCAGTTGCTCCGGTGTTGGATCGGCGTTGACGTAGGTATCGGCGATAAAGGTATTACCGCTCGGCAACAACAACGCATTCATCGCGCCGGCAACATGGACGCCTTCGCGGTAGCCAAAGACTTTCTCCACTACATCGAAATGTTCTTCATAGGTTCCGATGGTTCCGCAAATCAATGCGTCGGCTTCGCCGCGCAACACCATGATAGCGCCGATCAACGTCGGATTGCCGATCACCGCACGTTGCGCTTGCTCCTGCGACACGCCGCGGCGCTTCATGATCTCGAAATACTCACTCCAGTATTCCTTGAAACGCGGATCGGACTCATTGTTGACCACGTCGAAATCCTTGCCAATGGTCAGTTGCAAACCCAGTTTCTGCAAACGCATCTCAATCACGCTTGGACGGCCGATCAGGATCGGGAACGCCAGCCCCAGCGTGACCAGTTCCTGTGTCGCATGCAGCACGCGCGAATCCTCACCCTCGGCAAACACCACGCGTTTGGGCTGCTGACGCGCTTGAGAGAAAATCGGCTTCATAAACAGGTTGGTTTTGTAGACAAACTGCGTCAGTTTTTCGATATAAGCATCGAAATCCTCAATCGGACGCGTCGCCACCCCGGATTCCATCGCCGCTTTTGCGACAGCCGGAGCAATCTTGATGATCAGACGTGGATCGAACGGTTTCGGGATCAGATATTCCGGGCCAAATGATAGATCCTGATCGCCATAGGCCGAGGCCACCACTTCGCTTTGCTCCGCCAGCGCCAGATCAGCGATAGCATGAACGCAGGCCAGCTTCATCTCTTCATTAATGGTGGTCGCGCCCACATCCAGCGCGCCCCGGAAGATGAACGGGAAACACAGGACGTTATTCACCTGATTCGGATAATCGGAACGACCGGTGCAGATAATCGCATCGGGACGAACTTCTTTCGCCAGCGGCGGCAGGATTTCCGGTTCCGGGTTCGCCAACGCCAAAATCAGCGGACGCGGGGCCATGGTCTTCACCATATCCGGCGTCAATACGCCGGCGCCGGAGCAACCGAGAAAGATATCGGCGTCGGGGATCACGTCCGCCAGCTTACGGGCACCATTATCCTGAATCGCATAGGCGGCTTTGGTTTCTTCCATATTTTCATCACGGCCCTGATAAATCACGCCGCGAGAATCACAAACTACGATGTTGTGCTTCTGAAGTCCCAGCGCCACCAACAGGTTCAGACAGGCGATTGACGCCGCCCCCGCCCCGGATACCACCAAACGAACATCGGAGATATTCTTTTCCACCACCCGCAACCCGTTGAGCACCGCGGCGGTACAGATGATGGCGGTGCCGTGCTGATCGTCATGGAACACCGGGATCTTCATACGCTCGCGCAGTTTCTTCTCAATATAGAAACATTCCGGCGCTTTAATATCTTCCAGATTGATGCCGCCAAACGTCGGCTCCAGAGCCGCAATAACGTCGATCAATTTGTCTGGATCAAGCTCATCCACTTCAATATCGAATACGTCGATACCGGAGAACTTTTTAAACAGAACGCCCTTGCCTTCCATCACTGGTTTACCGGCCAGCGCGCCGATATTACCGAGGCCGAGAACCGCGGTTCCGTTGGAAATAACCGCGACCAGATTGCCGCGCGCGGTATATTTATATGCCGCCAGCGGATCTTCAGCAATTTCCAGACAGGGTGCCGCCACACCAGGAGAGTAGGCCAGCGCCAGATCGCGCTGGGTCGCCAAAGGCTTGGTTGGCGAAACCTGAATTTTCCCCGGAACCGGATACTGGTGAAAATCAAGCGCGCTTTGCTTTAGTTGCTCATCCATCATTTAATCCTTTATCGGTTTTTGTTGTGTCATGAATGTAGGGTCAAGACTACCCAGTATAGTGTTTGAGAATTGTGAAACTATGAAGGATGACAAAAACCGGATGTGAATACTGATTAATATAGTTATTTTATTTGATGGTTTTTTGTTCAGAAAATAAGCCATTTTTAACAGTAATGTCAGGAAGCCGAAGCGCTGGAGCGCGTGATGGAAAAACAGGTTCGATGGCGCGCTACGTTGCAAACCATCCCTGAATTTGCGCATGTTGTAACAACATGATGGTCTTGGCGTCTTTGATCCGACCATCGCTGATCATTGCCATTGCCTGTGTGAACGGCAGTTCCAGCACTTCGATATCTTCGTCCTCAACGCCGCCGCCCGCGTTGTCATGCAGCGATTCGTCATACTCTGCCGCGAAGAAGTGCAAACGCTCAGTGACGCCGCCGGGCGACATATAAGCCTCAAACAACTTCTCGACGTTGGCAATCGCATAGCCCGTCTCTTCTATCGCCTCGTTGCGGATACATTCTTCCGGCGAATGATCATCCAGCAATCCGGCGCAGGCCTCCAACAACATACCGCTCTCATTACCGTTGACATAAGTGGGAATGCGGAACTGTCGCGTCAACACGACCGTTCCTTTCGCCCGGTTGTACAACAGGATGGTCGCGCCATCGCCGCGGTCATACACTTCACGGATCTGACGGATAACGCCGCCATTCTTTCTTTTTAAATCAAACACATATTTATGCAGAATAAACCAGTGATCAGACAGGAGTTTCTTTTCAATGAGCGTAATTGGCGATGACATCTCCCCCCCTCACAACAATAATATATTCAGAATATGGGCCGATAAAACGCCGTCCGTTTCTATATGTCAAGCACGCTGCCGAGCAACAGGTAAAGATTCAGGGAAACCACCAGCACAACAATCACCTTACCAATACGCTGAATCCATTTACCGTTCACCATCTCGCCCATTAGCGTCCGGTCGCCGGTAAAAGCCAGCAGCGGAACCAGCGCCAGCGCAATACCGAAACTCAGCACCACCTGGCTCATGACCAGCACGCGGGTCGGGTCCATACCAGAAAGAATAACGATGAACGATGGCAACATCGTGACTACCCGCCGCACCCACAACGGAATATGGAAATGTACAAATCCCTGCATGACCACTTGCCCGGCCAGCGTGCCGACAACCGTCGAGGACAATCCCGCCACCACCAGACTTAGCCCGAAAATAGTGGCGGCGGCTTGTCCCAATAAGGGTTCAAGCGTCAGATAAGCCTGATCGAGATCGGCAATATCCTGATTACCGCTAAAGTGAAAGGCCGCCGCTGCCGTCGCCATCATCGCCAGATTAACAAAACCGGCAATCGTCATGGCGACAGCGACATCAACCTTGGTCGCCGCATAACGCTCCGCGCGGGTATGTTTTCCCTCATGTTGCGTCAGAGAAGAATGCAGATAAATCACATGCGGCATGATGGTGGCGCCCAGCACCCCCGCCGCCAGCAACACCGCCTCCGACGTCGGCAGGCTGGGGATGGCGATCCCCTTGGCCAGCGCGGATAACTCAGGGCGAGAGAAAACCAGTTCAACGATATAAGCCGCAGCCACAAACAACAGCAACCCGCCAATCACCATTTCCAGCGGCTTTTGCCCACGTTTTTGCAGCATTAAAATCAACAGAGTGGCGATAGCCGTCAGGATAGCGCCTTCAAGCAACGATACGCCCAACAACAGTTTGAAGCCAATGGCGGCGCCAATGAATTCAGCCAGATCGGTTGCCATCGCGATAATCTCGGCCTGCACCCAATAGGCCCAGACTGCGGGCCGGGGAAAACGATCGCGGATCAGTTCAGCCAGATTTTTACCGGTTGCGATCCCAAGTTTGGCGGACAGTAATTGAATCAGCATGGCCATGATGTTGGCCCACACCACCACCCACAGCAGGGTATAGCCATAAGCCGCACCAGACTGGATATTGGTGGCGAAGTTACCCGGATCAATGTACCCAATCGCCGCAATAAACGCAGGCCCCATCAAAGAAAGTTTGACCTTTCTTGATGTACGACTGACTGACCCGACGACACGGCTATTCGGCATAGTATGTCCCTTCTAACGCTATTGTTTTATCCACTCTCACACAAATGATAATGATTATCAAGCGCATCTAGAGTGACAATACCAATTCTTCCAATAGCTAAAGATGATGAGCCATCGCTAAATCAAAAACACCTTTTTTAACAAATAAATATTAACAATATATAAACAAAAACCCCACGCCTGAAGCATGGGGTTGATAATGACGTGAAGCAATTGAGGAAACGCGAGAAAAATTACTCTTTCGCTTTGGAGACGGCCACCATAGCAGGACGCAGCAGACGTCCATTGAGCGTATAGCCTTTCTGCATCACCATCATGACATAGTTAGGCTGATGATCAGTCGATTCCAGCATGGTCATCGCCTGATGCACTTCCGGGTTGAACGGCACGTTCACGTCCCCAATGACTTCAATGCCAAACTTGTGCACAGCATCCAGCAGGGATTTCAGCGTTAGTTCAACACCTTCAACCATTGATACCAGCGCATCATTGGATTTGTCCGCCATATCCAATGCACGCTCAAGATTATCAATCACCGGCAGCATTTCGCTGGCGAATTTCTCCACCGCGAATTTATGGGCTTTCTCAATGTCCATCTCCGCACGACGACGAATATTATCGGCTTCGGCACGGACGCGCAGTACGCTATCGCGTTCACGCTGCTGTAGTTCGCTCAGTTGTGCTTCCAATTCCGCAATACGCTCATCACGCGGGTCCGCTACGTCTGCTGTCGTCTCAGGCACGACTTCCTCCTGCGGCCCTTTTGCTGCATCCATTTGATCCAAGACTTGCTCGTCAGGCGTGTTCTGTTCTTTACTACTCATGAAATTCTCCGCGGTTTAGCATTAATCTCGCTAGTTGCTATTATGGGGATCAAAACCGGGGTTTCAAGGGAACCAGTCACATATTGGTCCCGCAGACCGTCGGCACACCACGCTTGGGATAATAACAGCAATGAATAAACCGTTTAATTGTATTGGTATCGTCGGCCATCCACGACATCCTACCGCGCTGGCTACCCATGAAATGCTTTATCACTGGCTTACCGGCAAAGGTTATTCGGTACTGATTGAACAACAGATTGCCAGTGAATTGAATCTGCAAGGCGCGCCAACCGGCAGCCTGGCCGATATCGGACAACGCGCCGATCTCGCCGTAGTGGTCGGCGGCGATGGCAATATGCTCGGCGCCGCCCGCGTTCTGTCCCGCTATGGCATCAAGGTCATTGGCGTTAATCGCGGCAACCTCGGATTTCTGACCGACCTCGATCCTGACCACGCCCAGCAACAGCTTTCGGAAGTGCTTGACGGCCATTATCTGAGCGAACAACGTTTTATGCTGGAAGCGCATATCTGCCGCGCCGACCAACCAAACAGCATCAGCACCGCCATCAACGAAGTGGTGCTCCATCCCGGCAAAGTAGCGCACATGATCGAATTTGAAGTCTATATTGACGACAACTTTGCGTTTTCGCAGCGTTCGGATGGTTTGATCATCTCTACGCCCACCGGTTCGACCGCTTATTCACTCTCCGGCGGCGGCCCGATCCTCACCCCTTCGCTTGATGCCATTGCACTGGTGCCGATGTTCCCCCACACGCTTTCGGCCCGTCCGCTGGTTATCAGCAACAATAGTACGATTCGATTGAAGTTTTCCCATATCACCCATGACCTGGAAATCAGTTGCGACAGCCAGATTTCACTCCCGGTGCAACAAGGTGAAGAGGTGCTCATCCGTCGCAGCGCGCATCACCTGAATCTAATTCACCCAAAAAACTACAGCTATTTCAATACGTTAAGCACAAAACTCGGCTGGTCAAAAAAATTATTCTAAAATTTTCGCACACCACTTTACTGTATATAAAACCAGTTTATACTGTATGTAATTACATATTGTCATTACATACAGGAAACCATCATGCTGGCGCAACTCACTATCAGTAACTTCGCCATCGTGCGCGAATTGGAAATTGATTTTCAGGCAGGAATGAGCGTGATTACCGGCGAAACCGGCGCCGGGAAATCCATTGCCATTGATGCCCTCGGCCTTTGTCTGGGAAATCGCGCCGACGCCAGCATGGTCAGGCCCGGCGCGGCGCGTGCCGATATTTGCGCCCGTTTTTCTCTGGCCGATACGCCCACCGCGCGCCAATGGCTGGAGGAAAATCAACTTGATGACAGCAATGAATGTCTGCTGCGACGGGTAATTGGCGCGGATGGGCGTTCGCGCGGCTTTATCAACGGTACAGCCGTACCTTTGTCACAGTTGCGCGAACTCGGTCAAGCGCTGATTCAGCTTCACGGCCAGCACGCTCACCAGTTACTGCTCAAACCCGATCATCAAAAGCATCTGCTGGATGCCTATGCGGACGAACCCGACTTGCTGCGGGCAATGCAGCAAATCTGGCAGCAATGGCATCAAAGCTGCCGTGAACTGGCGCAATTGCAGCAGGCGGCAATCGAGCGGGAAGCACGTCGTGAACTTCTGCAATACCAATTGAAAGAACTGAATGAATTCGCCCCTCAGTCTGGCGAATATGAACAGATTGATGTCGAATACAAGCGGCTGTCGAACAGTGGTCAGTTACTGTCATTGAGCCAGCAAACATTGCAATTGCTCAGCGAAAATGAAGAGCAGAACATACTCAGCATGCTCTACAACGTAAAAAACCAGCTTGGTGAGTTGATCAGCATGGATGAAAAACTGTCGGGCGTGCTCAATATGCTCGAAGAAGCCGGGATCCAAATCAGTGAAGCCAGTGATGAACTGCGTCACTATAGCGATCAGATGGATCTCGATCCCATCCGGCTATACGAACTTGAACAACGATTATCCCGCCAACTGGCGTTAGCTCGTAAGCACCATGTCGCGCCGGAAGCCTTACCCGCATTCTATCAGCAACTGTTGGAGGAGCAACGCTTGCTGGAACAACAGGAAAGCGACCATGAAACGCTCAGCGCGGCAGTCAGCGCCTATCATCAACAGGCATTACATGCCGCGGAACAATTGCATATTCGCCGGCAGCATCATGCCGGCGAATTGGCGCGGCTTATCACCGCCAATATGCATGAACTGGCCATGCCGCACGGCCACTTCACTATCGACGTGAAATTCACTCCTGAATACCTGACCGCCAGCGGCGCCGACAACATTGAGTTCTGCGTCACCACCAACCCAGGCCAACCTCATCAATCACTGGCGAAAGTGGCGTCGGGCGGGGAACTGTCACGTATTGCCCTGATTATTCAGGTCATCACCGCGCGTAAAATGGATACGCCGGCATTGATTTTTGATGAAGTCGATGTGGGTATCAGCGGCCCGACGGCGGCGATTGTCGGTAAAATGCTGCGTCAGCTTGGGGAGTCAACACAGGTCATGTGTGTCACTCACCTGCCACAAGTTGCAGGTTGCGGTCATCACCATTTCTTTGTCAGCAAGCAAACAGACGGCGCGGCAACCGAAACACTGATGCAGCCGCTGGACAAACGTGCACGGCTACAGGAACTCGCACGCTTACTCGGCGGCAGCGCCGTCACCAAACATACGCTGGCAAATGCCAAAGAGTTGCTGGCGGCATAAACCTGACGGGTCACAACAGTTTGCAAAGCCAATGACAGGTAAAAAAGCTCAACTTTTTTGCAATCCTGAGGTCATACTGGGGTCTTGCAGGTTTTCAAGTCAGGCAAGGTCTATTATCATCGGCAACCTATGCCCTTAAGGAATGAAATCACTATGCGCTGTAAAACGCTGACTGTCGTCGCTGCGGTGGTTGTTGTTATGCTGACTGCCGGTTGTTCCACATTGGAAAAAGTGGTCTATCGGCCAGACATCAATCAGGGAAACTATCTGGCACCGGGTGACGTCGCAAAAATTCACACCGGGATGACCAAACAACAGGTCGCTTATACCCTGGGTACGCCCATGATGCAGGATCCGTTCGGCAGTGATACCTGGTTTTATATATTCCGCCAGCAGCCTGGTCATGAGTCAGTAAAACAGCAAACGTTAACGCTGACGTTCAGTGGTGACGGCGCGCTGATCAATATCGATAACAAACCGGCACTGAACTAATCCGTCACGATTTTGTTGGTCGCCCGCACAGAGAGAGTAAATGACTCGGATTGATAAGCTAGGATTTGGCTACCCGGTGGCTGGCGACAGCAATAAGGCACACAGTGCCTTATTTTTTTGAGCGCTCAGCACGCTGGCGGCGCAGTTCTTTCGGATCGGCAATCAGAGGACGATAGATCTCGACGCGATCGCCATCATTTAACACATCCGTCAGTTTTACCGTGCGACTGTAAATGCCGACTTTATTGCTTTGCAGATCGATATCACGCCGCAGTTCCAGTAACCCTGACGCGATGATTGCCTGTTCAACCGTACTGCCTTGCGCCAGCTTCAGCGTGCGCAAATATTGTCGCTCCGGCAGCGCGTATACCACATCCACACTGATGTCAGGCACTGTAGACCTCTTTGGCGCGCTGGGTAAAAGCCTGCACCATACTTCCCGCCAGTTCCTTGAAAATTTTACCAAAAGCGAGTTCAATCAGCGCATTGGTGAATTCAAAATCAAGGTGCAATTCCACTTTGCAGGCATCCGCGCTCAGCGGCGTAAAATGCCAGTCACCGCTTAATTGGCGAAAAGGACCATCGACCAACTGCATATTGATATTTTGGTTATTGGTCAACGTATTGCGTGTGGTAAATGTCTTACTAATGCCCGCCTTGGCAACATCAACCGCGGCCGTCATTTCATCAGGCGTCGATGAAAGTATTCGACTGCCCGTACATCCCGGCAAAAAGGCGGGATAAGAAGCAACGTCATTGACCAGTTGGTACATCTGCTCCGCACTGAAGGGAACCAGTGCCGAACGACTAATTTTAGGCATACAATTTTCCGTGATTCAAAAAACGCGCAAAATAATAGCATTGATGGGCTGGCAGACAAAAATTCTGCGAGCACTATCGCACGATATCATCAACAATCGCTCTGATGCACGGCGGGGATTTCATTCCCTTTGACATCCAGTATAATGACGGCACTATGACAAAGAAAAAAGCGTATAAACCCGGTTCCGCTACCATTGCGCAAAACAAGCGTGCTCGCCACGAATACTTCATTGAAGAAGAATTTGAGGCTGGGCTGGCGTTGCAAGGTTGGGAAGTAAAATCACTGCGAGCAGGCAAAGCCAACATCAGCGACAGCTACGTCACATTCAGGGACGGTGAAGCGTTTCTATTCGGCGCCACGATCACCCCGCTGAATGTTGCGTCTTCACATGTGGTTTGTGACCCTACGCGCACCCGTAAACTCTTACTGAATAAGCGAGAATTAGACTCGCTGTTTGGTCGTGTCAGCCGTGAAGGTTACACGGTTGTCGCCTTATCCATGTATTGGAAAAACGCCTGGAGCAAAGTCAAAATTGGCGTTGCCAAAGGTAAGAAAGATCACGATAAACGTGATGACATCAAAGAACGTGAATGGAAATTAGACAAAGCCCGCATCATGAAGAATGCTAACCGCTAAGTCAGTGGCTTAAGCGGTATAAGTTCTGGTATACTGGCGGAAGTTTCTTGGGGGCTGATTCTGGATTCGACGGGATTTGCAAAGCCCAAGGTGCATGCCGAGGGGCGGTTGGCCTCGTAAAAAGCCGCAAAAAAATAGTCGCAAACGACGAAAACTACGCTTTAGCAGCTTAATAACCTGCTTAGAGCCCTCTCTCCCTAGCCTCCGCTCTTAGGACGGGGATCAAGAGAGGTCAAACCTAAAAGAGATCGCGTGGATGCCCTGCCTGGGGTTGAAGCGTTAAATCCAATCAGGCTAGTTTGTTAGTGGCGTGTCTGTCCGCAGCTAGCAGGCGAATGCAAAGATTAGACTAAGCATGTAGTACCGACGGTAGAGTAATTCCGGACGGGGGTTCAAATCCCCCCAGCTCCACCAAAAT
Organism: Brenneria izbisi; assembly: GCF_025840185.1. Taxonomy (GTDB): domain Bacteria; phylum Pseudomonadota; class Gammaproteobacteria; order Enterobacterales; family Enterobacteriaceae; genus Brenneria; species Brenneria izbisi. Next base: position 229,149 of record NZ_JAMPJU010000004.1, on the reverse strand, counting down.
TCTCCATCGATGATTACCAGAGTCACCCGATGAAGTCCTAAGAGCCCGCACGGTGCAAGCCCTGCGGGCTTTTTTGTACCTTCAATTTGTCCCGCGAAGTCCGAAGAGAACTAATTAAATCCGAACCTTTTAGGCCCATTGATAGGCCCAACGAAAAGCTCTATTGTTTTCGTTGGGCCTAAACGTTGGACTGACCCCGATGCGAATACTCAGACTATCTTTTGCTATGTATCTTTCATATACTATTTGTACGGCAATTTGCCGGAATTATGAATATGAGGTAACTATGCCTACAACCGCAAGACTGGAAGCGCGCATTCCTTCGGAACTCCACGCATTGATCAAACATGCCGCTGAGTTGCAGGGGCGCACAATGACGGATTTTATTATCACAGCAACACAGGAAGCCGCTAAAAGAGCCGTAGAGGAAACCGCGATCCTGAGACTGGCAATTGAAGACCAAAAGCAATTTGCTGACTCACTGCTATCCGAATCACCGGTTTCCCCTGCATTATTAAGCGCAATGCAAAGGCGTAAAGCGTTGGGAAGATAAAATGAGCTTATTGACCTACACGCTACTTGCCAAAAACCATAACAAGAAAGATTTTAATTGCGGCGTTCCTGAGTTAAATACTTACCTGCAAAAGTACGCCGGGCAGGACAGCCGGGAACGCTTTACTAAATGTTATGTTGCCGTTGATGAAAACAATAACGTAGCAGGCTTTTATACGTTGTCTTCCAGTGCAATCGACATCAGCGGCCTACCCGAGACGATTACCAAGAAACTTCCGCGTTATCCTTCTGTACCCGCTGCATTACTTGGTCGCCTTGCCGTCGATTCTGAATTTGCGGGAAAAGGCATAGGCGGTTCATTACTTGTTGATGCGCTCCTCAATGTCTCGCGCTCGACAACAGGAATATGGGCTTTACATGTCGATGCCAAAGATCAGGCTGCAAAGAATTTTTATCTGAAATATGGGTTTGTTGCCTTTCAACGTAAGCCTAATTCGCTCTATCTTCCTATCACAAATACCCTGTTAAAAGAATTAGCCTCATTTGAACTAGTTTGATAAGCATCCTTCAGGATTAAGTACACACCAAAACCACTAAAAAGTGATATTCGCGTGTATTTATCAAAGAATTGTCATGATTTGAGGTGACAAAAAGGTGGGGCTAGTAGGGTGAGAACGTTAGCAAAAAACCCTATCACTTTTCTGCATTGGTATACGTTTAGGTATACCAACAAAGTCTGAAATCACACTTAAAACATGAATATCATGATGTTACGTGAATTATTCAGATTACCCCAGTCCAGATAAGGCCGATGAAGAACAAAAAGCCCGCATCCCACTTTTGAACTGCGGGCTTTTTTGTATCCATGATTATCCGCCTGAATCCAGATATTAGTGGTATACGGTGGCTATACATGTCCTAAATCTTGCTACAGAGTGATCAGTCACTCGTCAGTTGCTCACCGACTTATCACCTATTAATTGATTGATTATTAAAATAAAATTATCTAATTAAAATGATGGGCAGTTTTGCGCATAATCTTTTTTATTTTGGCCTCACAAACCCTTTTCTGCTTACGCAGTATTCAACCTATCTTTTGATATTGCATATTTTATATACTTACATGCACGGCAATTTGCCGGAATTATTCATATGAGGTGGCTATACCTACAACCCCAAGACTGGAAGTATGCCGGGCAGGACAGCCGGTAACGCTTTACTAAATGCTATATCGCCGTTGATGAAAATAATATAGCAAAAAAGCCCTGTGCCTTTTCATTATTAGAATGCTTCCAGGTACGCCAGCAAAGTCTTAATTCATCTTTATTATATTAATATCATTAAGTTAAAAAATCAGATTACCGGGTCAACGCAGTTCAATCAATGTCAGCCGACCACCGAACACAGCGCCGGTATCGATGTAAAGCTGGTTAAAAAATATCAAGGGTTTGTGGAGCGGCGTGTGTCCGAAGATAAACAGATGCGCCCCAGTAATGTTGTTGCCTGCTCCCGCCATTGCCCGCGTGATACGATTGCGTCCCCAGACAAGCTCATCCTCGTCAACCTGCCTGCCAAACGCATAATCCTCCGCAGGGTAATCAGCATGGGCAATCACATAGTTGCGGCTGGCGATATTGACATCAATGATCAGCGGCAGGTTTGCGGTTTGGGCTATCAGGTCAGCCGCCAGACGCTTATCGACGTCACTCAGCCCGGTATACCATGAACCGCCGTTGCGCGCCCAAAGCCAGCGATTGCCTTCGTTCAGCGCTTCTCGCGCCATTTGTTCATGATTGCCGCACACAGCGGTAAACCAGGGTTTATCCAGCAACGCCAGACAAGCCAAGCTATCGGGGCCGCGATCAATCAAATCCCCGACCGATATCAGCAGATCAGTTTGACGATCGAATTTCCTCGCGTTCAGCGCATCCAGCAATAACTGATAACAGCCGTGGATATCACCGACGACGAATATTTTATGATAATCCTCTCCACTGATGCTGTGATACATGGATACCTCATCTGAAGCGCGATGCCGTTCCTAAACCTGATAGCCTCCCTGCCGCATGACCGAATATTCATCCAATTGTACGCTCTCGGATAAGTATGGCATTTAACTTGTCTGCGTGAACGACGCTTCCGTCGGGTGGCGCGGCGTATCCAGGATTAACTGATAAAACACCAGATCCAGCCAACGTCCAAATTTAAATGCAGCCTGGGGGATAGTGCCAGCATGATGAAAACCCAGCGTTTCATGCAAGACGATACTGGCGCGGTTTTCCGCATCAATACCGGCAACCAGAGTATGCATTTCCTGCGCTTGCGCCGCTTCAATCAATTGCTGAAGTAACCGTTTACCCAGCCCTTTTCCCCGGTGATCCTTATGAATGTAAATTGAATGTTCAACGGAATATTTGTAAGCGGGCCGGTCACGGAATGTGCCATAGGTGGCAAATCCCAATAACTCGCCCTGCTGGTTTTCATAGCCAATGACAGGGAAATTGTGGATCTTTTTTTGCGCAAACCAGGTCGTCATGCTCGCCAATGGTCGCGGTTGGTAATCATACAGCGCCGTTGAATTGATGATGGCCTCATTGAAAATATCCAAAATCTGCTGTGCATGACGTGCTTCCGTACAGACAACTCGTTTCATTTTCTGTTACCTTTTGAACGAATAAATACTATAGTAGAATTTATTCCACCAAAGTAATCAAAAGGAGATTCCCGTGTCAATAGACGAGGTGATCGCTGCGCAGCTTTATCAATTACGTAAAGCTAAAAACATGAGTATTGAATTGCTGGCTCATCAGTCGGGCGTTAGTAAGGCCATGATTTCTAAAATCGAACGCAAAGCGAGCAGCCCCAGCGCCACGATCCTCGGACGACTGGCGGCGGGATTGGGCGTCCCCATTACTCAGCTTTTAAGCAATGACCAACCACCGCGCCAACGGCTACGGAGAAAAGCGGAGCAGGAAACATGGCGTGATCCTGAATGGCACTATCTGCGGCGGCAGGTTTCAGAGCGGGAAGCGGCCACCGGGCTGGAAATGATTGAAATTATGCTTCCCGCTTTCGCCAAAGTCAGCTATCCACGCTGGAACAGTCATCCCTACCAACAGCGGCTGTGGCTGATTGAAGGCGCGTTGACCGTCGAATACCATAATGAACGTTTTGCACTCACGCCAGGTGATTGCCTGAATTTTGACGTGAGGCATCCGGTCACTTTTCATAATCCTCATCAAAGTGAATGTCGTTATCTATTAGTGATAACCAATGAATAGACCGGGCGTGCTGCCCGACTGACTTGCCGGGCAGACGTAATGAGGATCAGCTTCCCATCGCCCCGCCGCTTGCACGGGAAAGTTCAGGAAATTGCTGGCGTAACGCACCGGCCACCGCCTGTCTGTTATAGCCTAATCGTTGCAGGATCATGGCGATTTGACGGGCGGAAATCTCATCCTGATACACCGTATGCAAGACATCGGCAATCAGTCCCGGCGTAATCACAGAAATCTGCGTGATCTCGCTGATGTTGTTTCCAAGAGCCTGAAGGATATGTTCGAAGGCTTGTTCCGGGGTCATCCCTTGCTCCTGTAGCGCTGCCAATATAGAAACAAGCTTATCTTTTAATACATTCACCATCGTGATGTTCCTTGATTAACGGGAACCTTTTCCTCCGCTCTCGTCAACCTGACATTAACAAAATCCGGGCAACCCCCTCTGTCCCGGCACGCCACAACCTGAGGTTGTGGCTACTACAAATAAAGAGTGTTTTTACGATGTATCTCATACAGTTATAGTGAAAACATGCCTTGTTATCCCCTAAAAACTCATACCGATACGGGGACAGAATGGCCGTTAGGAAAATATCCAGACCTCTTATCAAGCTGCATCAGAATACCTTTTTCATCATAGAACAGGCAGACGATATAACCAGGAAACAAGGCATCCACCCTACAATAACAGGAAGACAACGCTATGAGCAGATTAAGAAGAAATACCGCTATCGGTTGCTTTCTTTTCATCTTCAGCCTCTCCCTCAGCCACGCACAAAACAGTGTCCCACAAGAACGTAAAATGGAAACCGATGTTGTGGTGGTTGGATTCGGGGGAGCAGGCGTATCCGCCGCCGTCTCTGCGGCGGAAGCGGGACTAAAGGTTATCGCGCTGGAAAAACAGGCGATAGCTGGCGGCAGTTCCAATTTTGCCGAAGGACTCTTTGGCGTCAACACCAATCAAACCCGTAAAAACTCGATCACCATGACCGCCGAAGAAGCTTATCGAACCTCAATGGAGTTTAATCAATCCTACCGGGTGAATCCCTCCGTGGTGAGAATGTATCTGAAGGAATCCAGCGCAACGATCCGTTGGCTGGAAAATCAAGGCGTCAATTTCTACGTCACCCAGATATCCCCTCATGAACCGCGGGTATGGCATATCGTGGAAGATTACGGCAACGCCCATCATGGGGCAGCGCTCATTAAGCGGATGGTGGAGCGAGCCAACGAGTTGGGCGTGACGGTTATGTATAAAACACCAGGGAAAAAACTAATCTATAAAAATGGCGCCATCAAGGGCGTTGAAGCGGAAGATGCCGATGGCAACAAGATCACCATACTGGCAAAAGCGGTGATACTGGCGACCGGAGGATTTCAGGACAGCAAAGAGAAAGTCAAGGCCTGGACGCCCTTTGATCCGGAAAAAATCAAGCCTTTTGCCAATCTGAACAAGACTGGCGACGGCATTGACATGGCGATGGGCGTCGGTGCGGATACTGTCGGACTTGGGCTGATGATGCACCCCGCGGTGACGGATAAAGGCATTCCACTGGTGGGCGATTTGCAGGCAATGGCGTGGGAACCCAATTTATGGGTTAACAAATATGGCGATCGCTTTATCGATGAAACGGTCGTGCAAAGCTTTGTCATTGCCGGTAACGCGATCGAAGCGCAACGGGACAGCTTTGTCTGGTCCATTTTTGACGACAACACGGTGAAATATGTCGAAGAACAGGGCGCCAGAACCGGGATGGGCGTCATTATTCCGGTGATGAAGAAACTCACCAATGTGAAGAAAGAGGTCGATAACGCCATCAAAGCGGGCAGCGCCAAAGTCGTGATGGCAAGCTCGCTGGATGAACTGGCTAAAAAGATCGCTGTCGATCCCAAACGGCTGAAAGCGACAATCACCCGCTATAACCAGATTAAAGAGAAGAATGTGGATGAGGATTTTGTCCGAAATCCTGCCAGCGTGATGCCGCTGACCGGCCCGACCTATTATGCGCTGAAAGTTCAACCTCACTATTTCGGCACCCTCGGCGGGATGCGGATCACGCCGGCAATGGAGGTGACGGACAAACAGGATAACGTCATCAAAGGACTCTACGCCACCGGCCTTGATGCTGGCGGACTGTATGGCAGAACCTACACGCTGTGGGCATCAGGATCGGCCTATTCCTTTGCGATCACCTCAGGCCGTCTGTCCGGCGTCAATGCCGCAGCCTATATCCGTGCGCTGAAATAATAATAACCTCCCGCACGCCGTGATGGGGAGCGCAGCCTCCCCATCGTGCAGAACATGCACTGGGGGAATAATGAATAATATCAATAGATTGATTCGAATCACACTCCTGACCTCAGCGATAATGGCGGTTCCTGCGGTGTATGGCGTGGAAAATGTCACACCCTTGCAACCGGGCGCCACCACAGGAAACGCGGCCGGTCTATTGCCACCGGACGGGCTCTATTTTTCTCTGGCAAGCTCTTATGAAACCGGCTCTCTGCGGGATGAAAACGGCGATAAAGCCCAAACGCCCGGCGGCAGCGTAAAACTCAAGGTTATCAGTTCCGCGGCGTCGCTATTATGGGTGCCGGGTTGGGAAATGCTGGGCGCTCGTTACGGGCTCAGCGTAGTCCAGCCGTATCGCGTGATCCGCGCCAAAACCGATAACGGCCTATCGACAAGCACCGATAATTACGACGGACTACTCAACACCACGCTCACGCCCCTGATGCTGTCGTGGGATCTGGGCAACGGCCTGTTCATGGGATTTGGCGCGGGGATCAGCCTGAAGAATGGCAAGTTTGAATACCGCTATAGTGAAACTGCCGGCAGGAACGTTATGCAGGGGAATTCCACAGCCAACAATTTCTATATTTTTCAGCCAAATCTCGCCATCACCTATCTGCGGGATGACTGGGCCTTCACGTTGAATAATATTTTCAACATCAACACGCGCAACAAAACGACCGACTATCAAACCGGTCATCTCTATTATCTGGATGCGACGGCAACCAAAGCGGTCGATAACTGGGTATTAGGTATGATTGGCAACTATACCCGCCAGTTCAGCGATGACGAGATACAAGGGCAAAAAGTCGCCGCTATGCCGGGGTTCCATAAGCAAGGGAAACGAACTGAATATGCCGCGGTCGGCCCGATGGTCGGCTACGATTTCGGCACATTTTCCGTCTCCTGCCGCGTTCTGATCGCTCTGTTCGCCAAAAATGATGTGAATATGTCGATGGTTCACCTGGGGATCAGTCTGCCTCTGCAATGAGGCAATAGGGAATCATCTTCACTCACCCCCTTGCGCACAGCAAAACTGTGCGCAATATCCCTTTTATTTATACGTGTTTTTTATTCCTATGATAGCGGTCATATTTTGACGGAAAAGGGCTGGTTACACTGGGTTCCAATCTTGACGCGCTCATTGATGATGGGAGTGATGGCATATGGATATTGTCACACTGAAATATTTTGTTCAGGTGTATGAGGATCGTTGCCTGACTCATTCCGCACAAAAATTGTTTATTTCCCAGCAAGCGCTGAGCAGGCAGATCCTTAATCTGGAAACCGAACTGGGCGTCACCCTGTTCCAACGCAATTCTCGCGGCATGTCTCCGACAGCGATGGGAGACTACCTTTATGCCAAAACCCTGAGCGTCATCGACAGTATCTCCGTACTGGAGAACGATATACGAGCCAGGCAACAGTATCATGAACCCCCGCACTACCGTCTGGGCTTTTCGCCCGGTACGCTACAAAGCCTGGGCGTGCAACGGGTGATGGAGTTTCTCGCCTCAAATAAAGAAGCGGACTGTGAACTGTCCGAACATTCCGATATTGAATGTGAAGCTCGCGTGGATAACGGATCGCTGGATATGGCGATCACCGTCAGGCCCAGTGATACCACACGCTTACGCTATATCAGTCTCAAGCAGGAGCGGATCGTGCTGGTCAGTAATGAGCAACATCGTCTGGCGCGATTGACAAAAACACGCCCCATCCGCTTGACCGATATGGTGGATGTCTCCCTGATTATGCTGGATGAAACCTTCCGACTTCAGGAAACCATTTTGCAGCATCTGCATCAGGCTGGCGTTTCGCCGCGCATCCATACCCGCATCAGTCACGACCTGCATGTCGCCTATGATCTGGTAACGCTGAACAAAGGCGTTTTTGTGTTCGTCGAAGGGCTGGCCCGCCCGCTGCTGCGCGACGGTATGATGTTAATTCCTATAACCGACAGCGGTATGATCTGGGATATTGGCCTGATCACCCGCCATGAGTCCACGACACATTCGCCTGCGCTGATTAATTTCATCACCCATTTTCAGCGTGAAATGCACGAAACGCAAACACCCCCACACCATGCCGCCCATATCAGTTTTCCATCATTTAGCTGAATCCCGTCATTGGCGATCACGCGCGGGAAAGCGGCGTTTATCCTTCATCGGTGTATAATAGGCGTCGGTCGATACAAATAATTTAAAACAAATAATTTGAAACAACTCTGCGTAAATCGAGTCATCCTCTTCATTCTTTGAAATGCGATAATCCCCAGAATAAATATTACATTTTCGTTTAGTGAGCAAAAAGGCTAAGTCATGATCACCACCGACGGTAATAACGTAGTCGCTTCCGTAGCCTGGCGGACGAATGAAGTCATCGCCATCTACCCTATTACGCCCAGTTCAACTATGGCCGAACAAGCCGCTGCCTGGTCCAGCGATGGGGGCCTGAATATATGGGGCGATACGCCGCGAGTGGTTGAAATGCAGTCGGAAGGCGGCGCGATCGCTACCGTTCATGGCGCGCTGCAAACCGGAACCCTGGCGACCACCTTTACCTCGTCGCAGGGGTTGCTGCTGATGATCCCGACATTATATAAGCTCGCAGGCGAACTCACGCCCTTTGTGCTTCATGTCGCAGCACGCACGGTCGCTACCCATGCGCTTTCGATTTTCTGCGATCATTCCGATGTGATGGCCGTCCGCCAGACTGGGTGCGCCATGCTGTGCGCCAGCAACGTACAGGAAGCGCAGGATTTCGCGTTAATTTCGCAGATAGCCAGTCTTAACAGTCGCCTGCCGTTTATCCATTTCTTTGATGGTTTCCGTACCTCGCATGAAATCAACAAGATTGAACCGCTGAGCGATGACGTTATCCGCCAGTTGTTGCCCCAGCAAGCCATTGATGCCCACCGTGAGCGAGCGCTTACACCTGAACGCCCGGTGATCCGTGGCACCGCCTCCAACCCGGATACATTCTTCCAGGCGCGGGAAGCGACTAACCCTTGGTACAACGCCTCCTGTGAACACGTCGAACAGGCCATGAATAGCTTCGCCAGAGCAACCGGACGTCAGTATCAGCCTTTTGAGTATTACGGCCACCCGCAAGCGACCAAGGTTATTGTGCTGATGGGTTCCGGCGTCGGCACCTGTGAAGAGGTGATCGACACCCTACTCACCCGCGGAGAAAAGGTCGGCGTGGTTAAAGTCCGCCTCTATCGCCCGTTCTCCGCCAAACATCTGCTGACCGCCATTCCACAAACAGCAAAAAGCATTGCTGTGTTGGATCGTACCAAAGAGCCGGGAGCGCTGGCTGAACCGCTGTATCTGGATGTGATGACTTCGCTGGCCGAAGCGTTTTCCACGGGTGAGCGCGCATTAATGCCGCGGGTGATCGGCGGCCGCTACGGTTTGTCGTCGAAAGAGTTCACACCTCAGTGCGTACAGGCGATTTTTAATGAGTTAGCGCTTGCCAACCCACGTCCCCGCTTCACTGTCGGCATCTATGATGACGTCACTCATCTTTCTCTGCCGCTGCCGGAACAGCGGCTGCCGTCGACATCTTCGCTGGAAGCGCTGTTCTATGGATTAGGCAGCGACGGCACGGTTTCAGCGACCAAGAACGCCATCAAGATCGTGGGTGAAACTACGCCGATGTTTGTGCAGGGTTATTTCGTTTACGACTCTAAAAAAGCAGGCAGTTTGACCGTTTCTCATATGCGCGTGGGGCCGCATCCGATTAATTCCGCTTACCTGATCGAGCAGGCCGATTTTGTCGCCTGTCACCAATGGCAGTTCATTGATAAATACAGCATGGTGGAACGGCTAAAGCCTGGCGGTATCTTTCTGATTAACGCGCCTTATGCCAGCGACGATCTCTGGCATCGTCTGCCGCAGGAAGTACAAGCGGGCCTCAAGATCCGTAACGCGCAGGTGTATTGCATCAACGCGGCGAAAATCGCCCGCGAATGTCAATTGGGCGCGCGCATCAATACCGTGATGCAAATGGCGTTCTTCCATCTGTCACAGATCCTGCCTGGCGATCTTGCGGTTGAAAAACTACGCGCCGCAATCGCCAAAAGCTACGGCAGCAAAGGTCAGGAACTGGTTGAACGCAACTGGCGCGCCCTGAGCGCCACATTAGAAGCGCTTTCCGCCGTGCCGCTGGAGGCGGTTAATCCCGATAGCCCGCAACGCCCGCCGGTCGTTTCCGATGCGGCGCCGGATTTTGTGAAAACCGTGACCGCCACCATGCTGGCCGGTTTGGGCGATACGCTACCGGTTTCCGCCCTGCCCCCTGACGGCACCTGGCCGACGGGGACGACAAAATGGGAAAAACGCAACATTGCGGAAGAAATTCCGTTGTGGCAACCCCAGCTTTGCACCCAGTGCAACCACTGTGTAGCCGCCTGCCCGCATTCAGCCATCCGCGCCAAAGTGGTGCCTGCCGATATCATGGCGTCCGCGCCAGCATCGCTGCAATCTCTGGATGTAAAAGCCCGCGATATGCGCGGTCAGAAATATGTCTTGCAAGTCGCGCCGGAAGATTGCACCGGCTGCAACCTGTGCGTGGAAGTCTGTCCGGCGAAAGATCGTCAAGATCCAGCGATCAAAGCCATTAATATGGCATCCCGACTGGACAATCTGCATGTTGAAAAACAGAACTTTGATTTCTTCCTGCAACTGCCGGAAATCGATAAATCCAGTCTGGAGCGCATCGATATCCGTACTTCTCAGTTGATTTCACCGCTGTTCGAGTATTCGGGCGCCTGTTCCGGTTGTGGTGAAACGCCGTATATCAAACTGCTGACCCAGCTTTACGGCGATCGTCTGCTGGTGGCGAACGCGACAGGCTGTTCCTCCATTTATGGCGGTAACCTGCCCACCACTCCGTGGACCACCGATGCCAACGGGCGTGGGCCGGCCTGGGCCAACTCGCTGTTCGAAGATAATGCCGAATTTGGTCTTGGTTTCCGTTTAAGCGTCGATCAGCACCGTCAACGCGTCCTTCGTTTGCTGCACAAACTGGCGCCGCAGTTACCGGCTGACTTGGTCGCCGCCTTGCAGGAAGAAGCCATCGCACCGGAATTGCGCCGTCAGCAGATTGAACAATTGCGCATGCTGTTGGCGAATATGGACAGCGACGACGCCCGTGCGCTGACTGCGGATGCCGATCATCTGGTGGATAAATCCATCTGGCTGATTGGCGGCGACGGTTGGGCGTATGACATCGGCTATGGCGGTCTGGATCACGTCATGAGCCTGAGTGAAAACGTCAACGTGCTGGTGCTGGATACGCAATGTTATTCCAACACCGGCGGGCAACAATCCAAAGCCACGCCACTGGGCGCGGTGACCAAGTTTGGTGAAAAAGGCAAACGTAAGGCACGCAAAGATCTGGGCATCAACGTGATGATGTACGGCCACGTCTATGTGGCGCAGATTTCATTAGGCGCGCAGTTGAACCAGACAGTGAAAGCCATTCAGGAGGCCGAGGCCTGGCCGGGGCCGTCGTTGATCATTGCTTACAGTCCGTGTGAAGAACACGGCTACGATCTGGCGTTCAGCCATGACCAGATGCGCCAACTCACCACCACCGGTTTCTGGCCGCTTTATCGCTTCGATCCACGCCGTGTTGAGGAAGGCAAAGCCGCGCTGGTGACGGATTCACGACCACCATCCAGCAGCCTGAGTGAAACCTTGCTCAAAGAACAGCGCTTCCGCCGCCTGAACAGTCAGATGCCGGAAGAAACGGCGTTGCTCTATGAAGAAGCCGAGCAGGATCTGCGTCGTCGCTTTGATTTTCTGACCATGATGGCGGGTAAAGCGGAGAAAAATCCGCAGGAATAATGCGCGATAACTCAAAACCGGCTCTGGCCGGTTTTTCTTTCATCTATGCATCGTCTGAAATGAAAACCAGTTATAGCTACTGACAACACGGGAGTTACCTTATATTTTATCCAACGACTCTCCCGTTACCGTATCAAACAGGTTCACGCATGACTGAGGAAAAGAGATGAAGGGAAAATTCGCGCCACCGCAAATCGCGCTGCATTGGCTGGTTTTTTTGTTGCTCGTGGTGACCTATGCCACGATAGAACTGCGCGGGTTCGCTGAACGTGGCTCGCTGCTGCGAACCGTCATGATTGTCACCCATTTTAGTTGTGGCGTGCTGGTGCTGGTACTGATGCTGGCGCGCCTGTTCTTACGTGCACGCCATACTTCGCCGACGATTACGCCTACGCCCCCGCGTTGGCAATCCGCGCTGGCGACATTGACGCACATCGTTATCTATCTGCTGTTTATCGTCCTGCCTGTATTGGGCGTCGCGTCGCGCTATTACCGGGGCCGGGATTGGATGCTGTTTGGCATTGATATGCCAACGTCCGCCGTGCCGAATCTGGAACTTGCCAGAACCTTGATTGACTGGCATGAAATTCTCGCGCCGCTTGGCTACTGGCTTATCGGCCTGCATACCGTCGCTGCTCTGTTCCATCACTATGTGATGAAAGACAACACGCTGCTGCGCATGATGCCGGCCAAGCGCGGATAATGTCCTGAACGGGCAAAGTGATGACCATCAACCGGCCATTCAGGGCTGTGTTATACGTAGCAGGAGCGAGTATGAAAGTCGCATTGGGACAATTCGCGGTTGACCGTGAATGGAAAAACAATCTCACGACAATATCGGCCTTCATGTCAGCCGCCCGGAAAAACGGCGCCGACTTACTCGTGCTGCCCGAAGGCGTATTGGCGCGGGATATCACCAATCCCAACATGGTGCTGACCGCCGCCCAACCCCTTGACGGCCCCTTTATTAGCCAGTTGCTGACCGCCAGTAAAGGCAGCGAGATGACGACGATATTGTGCGTGCATATTCCGAACGGCGCGGGAAAAGTCTGGAACACGCTGGTGGCGATCCGCGACGGTGAAATTGTTGCACAGTATCGAAAACTGCATCTGTATGACGCATTTTGCATGCAGGAATCGGAAAATGTACTGGCTGGCGAGGACATCCCGCCGTTGCTGACCATCGCCGGACTGAATATCGGCCTGATGACCTGCTATGACATCCGCTTTCCCGAACTGGCCAGGCGTCTGGCTTTGGACGGCGCGGATGTGCTGGTGCTGCCCTCCGCCTGGATTAAAGGCCCGTTGAAAGAGACTCACTGGGAACTGCTGGTGCGTGCCAGAGCGCTGGAAAACACCGTCTATCTCGTTGCTGTCGGAGAATGCGGCGTTAAGAATATCGGTAACAGCATGGTCGTTGATCCATTGGGCGTTGTCGTAGTTCAGGCGCCGGAAGTCCCCGCCCTGCTCTATGCCGATATCCAGCCGGAACGACTGGCCTATGCCCGTCAGATGTTGCCGGTATTGGCTAATCGCCGTTTTAAAACACCGACGCTTGACGGCGATTCATGACGCCGCATCGCCCCGGCAAACAGGGCTTTTCACCGGGGCGGCCAAAAAGTGTGATTTGTTGCACATGTTGTTTCCCTCTTATAGCGTTCTGAACATATAATGCGCATCCGGTCGCCATCGACCATAAACCAAACCCATTACCGCTGGTATGGCATTTACCCTTCAACTAAGACATGAAAATGAGTATTCGCGCGATCCTTACCCTAGTTCTGGCCGCCGCCGCATTCAGCCAGGCCGCCTTTGCCGTTGTCTACCCACTGCCTGCGGCCAATAGTCGTCTGGTGGGGGAAAATATCGAAATGACCGTCCCGGCAGACAGCACCTTGCCGTTAGAAGCTTTCGCCGCCCAATACCAGATGGGATTGAGCAATTTGATGGAAGCGAACCCGGATGTGGATGTTTACCTGCCGCGACCGGGCAGCAAGATGATTATTCCTCATCAGTTGATCCTGCCGGATGCGCCGCGCGAAGGTATTGTGATTAATAGCGCGGAAATGCGTCTGTATTACTACCCGAAAGGCAGCAAAACCGTCATCGTTCTACCTATCGGCATCGGCGAATTAGGTACAGATACGCCGATTAACTGGACGACCTCCGTTCAGCGCAAAAAAGCCGGTCCGACCTGGACGCCGACCGCCAAGATGCACGCCGAATATGCCGCACGCGGAGAGACGTTGCTGAAAGTGTACCCGGCAGGGCCGGATAACCCGATGGGGCTGTACGCGCTGTATATCGGTAATCTCTACGCCATCCACGGCACCAACGCCAACTTTGGTATCGGCCTGCGCGTCAGTCACGGCTGTGTGCGCCTGCGGGCCGATGACATTAAATATCTGTTCGACCACGTTCCGGTAGGGACGCGCGTACAGTTTATTAATGAACCGGTGAAGGCCACCGTCGAACCGGATGGTTCACGCTATGTGGAAGTCCACCATCCGCTGTCTCGAACCGTGGAAGAATTCCGCTCTGATGCGCCAGCGCCTATCAGCATTACGGAAAAGGTGAGTAAGGTTCTGGCCGATGCCAGTGTGAATACCCGCGAAGTCGATGAAGCAATCAAAACGCGTTCTGGTATTCCCGTCAAAATTAACGGCCTTATCGAACCGGAAACGCCGACTGTTCCGGTTGAATCCGTCGCCGCGCCGGTTGCCCCGAACGCGCAACCGCAGAGCGACGCAGCACAAAATAATGCTGTACCGGATGATGCTATGGACGACGCTTTACAAGACGATTCACTACAGGCAAATGCCGCGCCGCAAATAGATGCGGCGACATCAGACGCGGAAGTTCAGGCGGCGGAAGACGCCAACGTTACCCCTTAATCCGCTTGTTCCGGTTGGAAGCCAGCCTGCGTTTCCAACCGTTTCTTCTCCCATTTCCTCTCACCGCACAAATCCGCTTGCTTGCGACCACGGGTGTCCATGCCTGATAGACCGGAACCAACCTGCACGTTTGCGCACTCAAAGAATGTACACGCTCAGAGAATGTTTTTGTTTACCTGATACCTGCATGGATGAAAGGTCGCCATAATGCGAATTCCCGCTATATTATCTCATTACTTTCAACCGCCATCTCCCCCGGCGCAAAGGGCAAACGAGTCCACGTCATCGTCAGTGAGGGTGGTGTCTGCACCCATATCAAATTCATCGGAAAGCTATAACCCGCGCGCATTAAAAAGGCAGATGAATGATTATCTGCACAAACTTGAACACAGCGCGAATAACGCAATACAACCAGATGTCGGAGCGGAGGAAATGCAGCTACAAAAATACCTTATCCAGGCGCAGAATTATAAGTTTGACTTACAAATAGGCCTGCTGAACATCTCGGAAAGAAGAGGTGGGGAACTGAAAAACGCGTTGCAAAACATGGGAAACGACACCAAATGGCACGCCATTGTTAACATTGCCATTGATGATGAGCCAGGCGATACGCCACATAGCGTGGCAATGGAGGCAGAGAAAAAAAATGGAAAGATATCGCTGGTTGTCGTGGATGCCTATCGTTCCCCTTTCACCGATACGGATATCGCTATACATCTTCCCGGCCTTAATGCGGCGTTAACGGTGCTGTACACCGGAGCGCAGAAAACTCTTTCTGGCTGCAATATCTTTGCGCTTAACGACGCCAAAGCGATGGCGCGCAATGAAGACGCCATCACGCGTTTACACCAGCAAAACTATGCAAAAATAGATGGAGACAATGAGTATGACATCGACGATGCGGATAGCCTGTCGAGGCGTGAATTTGAGCATGTACTGCCTGCGGATTTTTATCAGTTGACAACGTCGCGCAGAGTCTTTAATTCATTGCCGGCATCAATACAAAACCAACTCAGCGATCATTTTCATCAGCATCTCAATACTCGCACCACCTATGAAAATGACGGCTGCGCCGAGGAAGTGACTTACAATACCGCCATAGAAGATCAAAGAATCGCGTTCGCCAGAGATGCGTTGGCATGGCTGGAACAAAGATGATGTTCCCCATCAAAGGCTGGCGCCAGCAACACAGGTCTACAGACTATGCCGGACGGAACGATAATAGAGCACGCTTGAAATCAGACACAGCGTATAACCAAACAATTCGGTGCCTTCTTCCGCCATATTTTTCACGGTACGCACATATCCCTCATTCATCAGCGTCAGCCATAGTCTGTTCACACCGATCAGTCGGGAAAAAACCAGAACCGCCAGCAACCCACACACCATATAGCCATAAGCCGGATGCTGGAAAAAATGCGCTAATCCGGCGAGGGTGCTGTTTCTCGACCACAGGGCATAACCAATACAGCCGATGGCGCACAGCATGGCGAAATAAAACCAGCTACCGTGGGCGATGCCATCAAGAAAAAAATCAATTTCCCGGATAAACAGACAAAAAAAGAATCCGGCGATAAGTAGGTAACCCCCGCGATACAACGCCGATTTAATCGCCATACCAAGAAATAGTCCACCGGTTAACAGTAATAACAACTCCTGGGAAAATTCGGTAACGGATATCTCTCTCATATCGTTATGAAAAACCAGCACATCAACAAATATCAGGAGTAATACCAGCCCGACAACCGCAGCCAGCATCAGGGAAAAAAGCAGACTACGAACAATAATACCAACTTCTTTACTCATGTTTTCTACATCCAAACAATACATAACAGGGCGGATTTTATCATTCCGCAAAAGAGAAGAATGGGCCGTTGATGCGACATGACGGCGGAATATAAGGCGACAGAGCCAAACGGCAGGCGATCAGAGTACTCGTCTGCCGGTATGAAGAATTAAATCAAGGCGGCTTCTTTCAGTTCGCTTTTCAGGTAAGCGTAATAAATGGGCGCGGCAATCACGCCGGATAACCCAAAAGCCGCTTCAAATAACAGCATCGCCAACAGGATTTCCCAGGCATGCGCTTTGATCCGGGTTCCGACGATTTTTGCGTTCAGAAAATACTCTAACTTGTGAATCAACATCAGATAGACCAACGCAATCAGGGCGATTGGCAGCGAAATGGAAAGCGCTGAAATGAAGACAATGGAATTGGAGATCAAATTACCGATGACCGGCAATAAACCAAACACAAACGTCAATATCACCAGCGTTTTAGAAAACGGCAGATGAATACCGAAACACGGTAGCACGCCCAGAATGAAAATGGCGGAAAGCGCCGTATTTACCGCAGAGATTTTGACCTGCGCAAAAACGATGTTGCGGAATGATGCGGACAACAATACGATCCGACGCAACAACTCCGCTTTAAGCAACGGCCCTTCATCATTATTATCAACGTTATATAAAGAAATAATCGCCCCCAGCACCATGCCAATCAGCATCGTGACGAAACCATGCAGAAAACTTTTCCCCATGTTCTGCAAGATAGCGATATGTTGCTGAATCCATAGTAAAAATTCATGCTGAAGTTCTTCGACGCTCACCGGCAGATATCCCGGCAAATAGTGCATCAACTGTCGCTGGATATCATTGAGGATATAGGCGATACGCAGGTTAAAGGCGGCGGTGTCTCTCATTTCCTGCATCAGTAACCCCACCAGACTGCCGAACAGCAGGCTCAACAGGCTGACGACCAACGTACTGATAATCGCCACCACCATCCAACGCGCCCGTTTGCCGCCGATCACCTTTTGAAAATAGGGCGTCAACAGGTTCACAATTTCGTAAACCAGAAAACCGGCGATGAAACACGTGAGTAAACGCAACGGCAGTAGAATCAACAGGCCGCCCATAATAAAGAAAAAGCTCAACAATCGGGCTTGTTTCAAATTCAGTAACTGCATGATGACGTCCTGTATTGATAAGAAATGCTAAATAGGCATGCACGGCCCTTCCCGTCAGTGACGTCCTGACTTTCTGGCGCGGATAGCGGATATGAAAGCGTTTTTTATAAAAGATGGCGGGAATATCCTGCACAACCGATAACCGGGAACTGCCATACAGACCACAAACGGATGGGTAAGGGGCTATTTTTAGCCTTTTGCTACAAAAACGCCAGTGAGTTTTAACGCGAACTGATATCAACCCACCAGCCAAGACGTTTTGTCACTTTGATGGGTAACGCGCGAACCAGCGCGTCCAATAGACGATCACGCTCATGCAACGGGAAAACGCCGGAAATCCGTAACCCGGCCACCGGCTTATCCACATGGAAATAACCGTGATGATAACGGGATACTTCATCGATCAAACGCGCCAGCGGCATGTTATCCACTACCAATCTGCCAGAGCGCCAACTCTGACGGAAATTCTCGACAGGCACAGGCGCATCGCACCGCTCGTGAGTAAAAGCGACCTGCTGGCCCGCCGTCACTCGCCGGGTCAATGTCGCGACGTGCAATGCCGCCTCACCGCCAAAGACGGATAAGACACTCTGAGCCGGGGTGTAGCGCACAGCGATTTGACAAGGCAGCGGCGCATCAATCCTGCCATGTGATGTCATCAGGCGGGTCGGCTGAGTGGTGCGGTTTTCCAGCATCAATTCCCCCTGAATCAGTTTAAACGTTCCTTTGTCCCGTTGATTCAAGGCTGAGTCCGTATTCAGCCACATGGTCAGGCCATCAGCGATCGTCAACTCACGGGTTTCTCCCGTACCGGTTCGATAATCGGCAGCATAGCTTTCCCAGGGCAGACTGAAACCGACGCCGCCGGTAATACCGGCAATCACCAGCAGTTTGAGCAGCCGGCGGCGCTCAGCGCCATGTTTGTTCAATACCGAAGAAGCCAGTTGGCTATCGACCTCATGAAAGCGCGCATGAATCTGCTCAACCTGCCGCCAGGCCACACGATGTGTTTCATCACGTCCCAGCCACTGACGCCAGGCCTGTCGATCGAATTCGGTGCACGTTTCATCATACAAAGTGGCGTACCACTCTGCCGCAGCCTGTAAAACCTCTTTTGGGATATCGGATTGGGTCGCGGAGATCATAGATCCTGACAAAGCAGACAATTAAGCATCGCTTGCGCCATGTACTTTTTCACCATTCTTTCAGAAACCATCAACCGCTCAGCGACTTGCTGGTAAGTCAATCCATCAAGATGCACCCACAGAAACGCCTGACGGACTTTGGCGGGCAGCGTCGCCAGCATACGCGCGATCTCAAGCAACGCATCAATGATCATGGCCTGCTGTTCAAGCGAGGGGACAACGGCAAATTCCTGCTCAGCCAACACCTGAAGATAGGCCTTTTCGATATCTTTACGTCGCCAGTGGTTCACTACCAAACCGTGCGCCACCGTGGTAAGCCAGGCGCGTGGCTCTCTGAGTTGCGTTGCCTGGCGCTGGCTGATAAGACGTAAGAATGTATCCTGCGCCAAATCAGCCGCTTGTTGCGAACACCCCAAACGTCGCCGCAACCATGCCTGTAGCCAGGCATGGTGTTCATGATAAATCTGCTGAACCCGTAAAGACTCAGTTTGATTGGACGCTACAAACGCAGGACTATTCACGGAAATGACTCAACCTGATAGCAATGAAATGATTTTCATTATCATTATCGGTAAAGTCAATGAATATTCGCGGTAACAGGAAGCCGGATGGCTTCCTCCGGCCAACTACCAACGATAACTGATATTCGCGCTGACATTGCGCCCTTCGCCGTAGTAACACCAGAAATCACAGGCGCTGACATATTCCTTATTGGTCAGATTGGTGGCATTCACCTGCAAACGCCAGTTTTTACTGAAATCATAGGCGATCATGGCATCCCACAATGTATAAGCGGGTACTTTTAGATCGGGGCTTTCGGTTTTATCGCCGAAGGTGCTTCCCACATAGCGCACGCCGCTGCCAATAGAGAGTCCTTCAAACCGCCCGTTAAAGGCATAGGCGATCCAGGCCGACGCATTATGCAAGGGCAAGCCGGGTAAACGGCTTCCGCTTTCTCCGGCAACACCGGAATTGGTGGTTTCCACTTCGTTATACGTATAGTTGGCGGTTACCGTTAAGCCCTGATATACCTCGCCGCTAAACGCCAATTCAATCCCGCGGGAACGGGCCTTGCCCGCCTGAACCCGGCGAATGGGATTATCGATATCCGTGGTCAGGATATTATCCTGACGTAAATCGAAGATTGCAGCCGAAGCGTAACCATTAAAACCATCAGGCGTGTATTTCACGCCCACTTCCGTCTGCTTACCCATTGTCGGCTTATATTGCTGGCCGGAAGCATCATAGTCGGCAATCGGCTGGAAAGATTCAGCATAGCTAATATAAGGCGATAATCCGTTATCAAACAGATACATCAAACCCGCTGTCTTGGTGAATTTGTCATCATCCGTGCGGGAATCGTTACCCATGATTTCATTTTGGGTACGGGATTTGGACTGATCGTAACGACCGCCCAGCAGGAGAATCAGTCTGTCGTTATATTTGATCTGATTCTGAATATAGTAACCATTTTGGTGGCGGCCAGAACGGTGGTAAGAGAGTTGGTCGTCTCGCAAGGTATAGTTGCCATACACCGGATTAAAAATATCAATCGGATCGCTGATAAACTGGTAGTGTGCGCTGTTATAAGGAGAGAGATCGGCATCATGACTCTGCGTATTGGAACGACGGTAGTCAAACCCCAGCAGCAAGGTATTCTCAATATCGTCAAACCGCCATTCACCCACCATACGATTGTCGAGCGCCCAGTTTTGCGCGAAGCCGTCGCGGTAGGTCAGTCCGCGGCTGGCGTGTCGGTCATCCACCTGTCCCATCGCATACACGCCGCGTAAGTCCAGATTCTGATAGGCATAATTTACATTCTGCTGAAACATCCAAGTATCGTTCAAATGGTGCGTCAACTCATACCCAAGATTAAACTGGCGCGTATTGTGACGGTTTAAATCAGGTTCGCCGAGAGAGGTTTTATAGCCCACTTTACCAAACGGCGTGTTATGCAATGTACCGTAAGGCAGCTTGAATCCGTTGGTCATCCCGGACTGCGTATCCATATAACTCGCCAGAACCGTCAGTTCGGTATCCTCACCAAGAAAAGTGATGCTCGGCGCCAGATATAAACGTTTACTGTTCGCAAAATCCACTTCGCCGGACGTATCACGCGCCAACGCCACCACACGATACAATATCGAACCGTCGTCGTTGAGCGGCCCGGCGCTATCGATTGCCAGATGGCGATAGTCGTCGGAACCGTATTCCAGTTCAATCAGTCCTTGCGGCAAACGAGTTGGCCGTTTGGTGATGACGTTAACCAGGCCTCCCGGCGGGTTTTGCCCGTAAAGTACCGATGCCGGCCCTTTCAGCACTTCGATACGTTCAACGCCAAACGGCTCCATTTGTTGGGTATAAAAGCCATCTTCATTCAGGGTGCTTAAACCGTTCTGAAAACGGTTTTGATCGCTGAATCCCCGAATATTTATCCATTCGGTTTTATTATCCGGGCCATAGGGCGTCGCCAGAATACCGGCGCTATAACGCAAAGCCTGATCAATTTTTTGCGCCCCACGCGCCTGGATCTGCGTATCCGTCACCACCGAAACGGCGCGCGGAGTTTCCGATAGCGGCACATCCAGCTTCAATGCCGTATTTGGCGGCGCCATTACCACGATCTGTTCGTTTTTAGTCTGCGCCGTGGCAGAATCTGGCACGGGCGCACTGGCGGATTGCGGCGCCAGCGTCACCCCGCCATCGGCGCTGTATTGCGCGGTCAGACCACTATCAACGAGAATATGCTGAAATCCCTGCTGTACGTCATAACGGCCTTGCAACCCCGAACTGTTCTTGCCCGCCGCCAATGCCGGATCATAAGCAAGCAACACGCCCGCCTGTTGCGCGAACTGATTTAATACCTGATTCAGCGGACCGGCCGGTACCGCATAGGATTGCACGGTTGCCGCAGAAGCGGCGTAAACCGACACAACGGGCAACGCCATACTGCAAGCCGCCCCCGACACCGCCATTCGTAAGGCGCGAGCCAACAAGTGAGTACGAAATCCCGCCATGCATTTATCCCCTTTATCTTGATGAATTATGGTTTTCAGAAGATATGCCAACTGAACGAACAGCAAGGGGAACCGCAAAGCGAAAAATAATTGAGAAACGCCAGACAATTTTGCCAATGAACGCGCCGAACAACGTGGTCCGTCATTGTTTTTATAGATAGGTGAAACCTGTGCCGCCAGGAATAACCCCATCGGGAAGTGTAGTGATACAAAGATAATTATAGATTAACAGGCTGGGAAGCGAGTCAATATAGTAAGACGTGACGGTATGAGACGGTATGATAGTGTGTAATCGATTACTATTCGTTCGTACTGCTTATTCTTAATATATCGATAATATTACTTATAGCGATATTTTCCACTAAAATCGGCATGATACTATATTAAGCCTGCGCGCACTCACGGTATCAGGAAGCCAGATTTGTGGTTGGCTCCGGCGATTCATGGTTCAGGATCAACAATGACAACACACGGTTTTCAACATTTAGTTTGGAAAAGGACAACGTCCCCAATTGTTTTTTGGTAAAACCATCAGACAGCAAGTCAGAGACGACATGCGTGCTTAATACCTCAGAATTCGTCATGAAATCCTGATAAGCAAATTTCACATTAATCGGCAGTACATCATCAATGGAAACCTGCGTATTCATTTCAGAATGCAAGCCAAAGTGGGCATTAAACGCTGAATTGGCACAAACCACTTTGCACTTTTCATCGATAACCGCTACTGCGCGCCGCTCATTCTCAACAGGTTGGCTTAGCATGCTGATGATCTCATTACTGCCAAATATCAGACTCATTATTTCCTCTGCTTCATGCTATGTAGAAGGTATCGTCCAGCACTACTGGTGAACATTGCTCACAGCACGCTATCGATAAGCATCAAACTCACCGGAGATCGCGCAACATCCGGCACAGTGTAGTTATCTAAATTGTTTCGTTCTGAAAACCGGATCTGATTGAATAAAAACAAAAAAATAACAGTTAGCTTTTACTTCCGCCCAACTGACGCCATAATTCGCGGCAAACAGTTAATGGAGAGATAGTTTATCGCCCTACCATCTTCACAGATTGTAGATTATCTATACTTTGTTGCTCTTTGATAATCAGATAAATCTATTTTGTTAATAGCTAACAGATGCGCAACAATGAGAACAAAAATTTAACATTCAAATTCGCCCATTCAGGCAAATCGTGAATATCAACAGAAATATACCTCGAACGGTAATCTCACTATCGGCTGAATAACAGGGATCTTTATGCTTTTTGATCGTAAATGGCGATCAAAAACCAAAGAATAATAGACTCAACCTATTGAAAACAATAAATTGATCGTCAAGTGCTCATTGACGGACACTGTATGTCCACAATTTTTATGTTGTGAAGAATATCACTTATGATATTCGCTTCTTTACCTACTAATTGTCTATTTCATGAACATGTTGGCTATCCTTTAAGTAATTCTTCGGTGCTTTTCCTTCGTTGCGTGATCTATCGCGCAAAAAAGAAACAAATGTGAGTGATTAAACATGTTTAACCAATCATTGACATATCCTTAACATATTTAAGGAGAAGCGACATGACTCAACATCATAAATATACAATCCCTGCCTCAATTGCGGGAAATGCACTGATAAATGCCGACAAATATAAAAAAATGTATCAGCACTCCGTTGATGACCCCACGTCCTTCTGGGGCGAACAAGGGAAAATTGTTGATTGGATCAAACCTTATCAACACGTCAAGAATACGTCGTTCGATCCCGGACACATCCGTATTCGTTGGTTTGAAGATGGCACGTTAAATGTAGCCGCCAACTGCCTGGATCGCCATCTCGCCGAACGTGGCGATCAAACAGCGATCATCTGGGAAGGCGATGACGCCAAAGAAAGCAAACAGATCACTTATCGGCAATTGCATCAGTCCGTTTGCCGCTTCGCCAATGTCCTGAAGTCTCAGCAGGTCAAAAAAGGCGATGTGGTGGCTATCTATATGCCGATGGTGCCGGAAGCCGCCGTCGCGATGCTGGCGTGCGCGCGCATCGGCGCTATTCATTCCGTTATTTTTGGCGGTTTCTCACCGGACGCCATCGCCGGACGCATTATTGACTCCAACGCCAAACTGGTGATCACTGCGGATGAGGGCATCCGCGCCGGGCGGGTTATTCCACTGAAGAAAAACATTGATGAAGCGCTGAAAAACCCTGCGGTCGCCACCATCACCAGCGTCATCGTATTCCGCCGTAGCGGAACACAATGTGAATGGGAAAGCGGACGTGATCACGGGTGGCACGAGTTGATGGAACAAGCGAGCGATCATTGTCCACCAGAAGAGATGAACGCCGAAGATCCGCTGTTCATCCTTTATACCTCCGGCTCGACCGGCAAGCCCAAAGGCGTGCTGCATACCACCGGCGGTTATCTGGTTTATGCCGCGCTGACGTTCAAATACGTCTTTGATTACCATCCGGGGGATATTTACTGGTGTACCGCGGATGTCGGCTGGGTAACCGGCCACAGCTATCTGTTATACGGCCCGCTGGCCTGCGGCGCCATTACTCTGATGTTTGAGGGCGTTCCCAACTGGCCGGACGCGCGTCGTATGGCGCAGGTTATCGACAAACATCAGGTCAATATTCTTTATACCGCGCCCACCGCTATCCGTGCGTTGATGGCGGAAGGCGACAAAGCGATTGAAGGCACGTCGCGCGCGTCCCTGAAG
This sequence comes from Brenneria izbisi, assembly GCF_025840185.1. Taxonomy (GTDB): domain Bacteria; phylum Pseudomonadota; class Gammaproteobacteria; order Enterobacterales; family Enterobacteriaceae; genus Brenneria; species Brenneria izbisi. The sequence goes on along the minus strand of NZ_JAMPJU010000004.1, from coordinate 204,466 downwards.
ATCATGGGCTCCGTCGGCGAACCGATTAACCCGGAAGCCTGGGAGTGGTACTTCCACAAGATTGGTAATGGGAAATGCCCGATCGTGGATACCTGGTGGCAGACAGAAACCGGCGGTTTTATGATCACCCCGCTACCCGGCGCGATCGAAGCCAAGCCCGGCTCCGCGACACGCCCTTTCTTTGGCGTGCAACCCGCGCTGGTGGACAATCTCGGCAACCCGCAGACGGGCGCCTGCGAAGGCAACCTGGTCATCATCGACTCCTGGCCCGGTCAGGCAAGAACCCTGTTCGGCGATCATGATCGGTTTGAGCAAACCTACTTCTCTACGTTTAAAGGGATGTACTTCAGCGGGGACGGCGCGCGCCGGGACGAAGACGGCTATTACTGGATCACCGGTCGTGTTGACGATGTGCTCAACGTTTCCGGCCATCGCCTGGGTACGGCGGAAATCGAGTCCGCACTGGTCGCTCACCCAAAAATCGCCGAAGCCGCGGTGGTCGGCATTCCGCACCATCTGAAAGGTCAGGCCATCTATGCCTATATCACGCTCAATCACGGCGAAGAGCCGTCCAGCGAGCTATACGCGCAAGTACGTAACTGGGTACGCAAAGAGATAGGGCCGATCGCGACGCCTGATATTATCCACTGGACAGACGCTTTGCCGAAAACGCGATCCGGTAAAATTATGCGCCGCATTCTGCGCAAAATCGCCGCGGGCGACACCAGTAATCTGGGGGATACATCTACCCTGGCCGATCCGGGCGTGGTGGAAAAACTACTGGAAGAAAAACAGGCCATGAGCACGTCCTCGTCTTGAGGATCGCGCCGGTTTCCGCTGACCAGGAGCCGGGGATTAAATTAAAAAAACGACACGGGGCATTGCCCCGTGTCGTTTTTGCCAGCCGAATGCTAGATAACCATATTCAACAGCAGACAACCAATCAGCCCGCAAACCGCAATGATGGTTTCCAGTACCGACCACGACCGGATGGTTTCGCCGATGGTCAGATTAAAATACTCTTTAAACAACCAGAAACCAGGATCGTTGACGTGGGAGAAGATAACGCTGCCGGAACCTACCGCCAACACCATCAGTTCCGGGCTCACGCCGGTGATGGTCAACAGCGGCGCGACAATACCGCCCGCCGTCATCGCCGCCACGGTCGCCGACCCCAATGCCAGACGCAACGCTGCGGCAATCACCCATCCCATCAACAGCGGCGACAATGTGCTGCCGGCCATCAACGTCTCAATATATGTTGCCACGCCGCCATCGACCAGAATCTGTTTAAAGGCGCCGCCGCCGCCGATAATCATCAGCATCATGGCGATAATCTTGATCGAGTCGCCAATGGTATCCATCACCTGTTCCATCGAGCGGCCACGGTTAAGGCCGAAGGTAAAGATAGCGACCAACACGGCGATCATGGTAGCCATCACCGGATCGCCCAGGAATTCGGCGTAAGACAACAGCGTATGGCCTTTCGGCAACGTCATTTCCGCAACGGCGCGACCGGCCATCAGGATCACCGGGATCAGTGTGGTCGCCACGCTGATGCCGAAGCCAGGCATTTCACTCTCGGTAAAGACTTTCGGGTTATGCAAGCCTTCGGGAACCGGCTTATCTATGCTTTTCAGGAAACGGGCATAAACCGGACCAGCCAGAATGACAGTCGGGATAGCGATTAATGTCCCGAACAGCAGGGTTTTGCCCATATCAGCTTTAAACAGGATACTGATAGCGGTCGGGCCGGGATGCGGCGGCAACAGCGCATGGGTTACCGACAACGCCGCCGCCATCGGCACACCGATGAACAACAGCGGAATACGCGCAGCCGCCGCAATCGTGAAGACTAACGGCAACAACAGCACAAAGCCGACTTCATAGAACAAGGCGAAACCGACCACGAACCCGGTCAGCACCACAGCCCACTGGATACGGTCTTTGCCGAATTTTTCAATCAGCGTGGTGGCGATGCGTTGAGCGCCCCCGCAGTCAGCCAGTAGTTTGCCCAGCATGGCGCCAAACCCCATAATCAGCGCCAGGCTTCCCAATGTGCCGCCCACCCCATTTTTAATGGAAGTGATAACGCCATTGACGTTGAAGGCGCCCTGGGTGGTATAACCAAGGGCAAGACCGACCGCCAGTGAGACCAGTATCAATGAAATAAAACCGTTCAACTTGCAACGGATCATCAGTAGCAGTAGTAGGGCTACGCCAATCGCTACAATGATTAATGGCATAATAATTCTCCGGTATATGTATCGTACAGTTCTGACCCAGTTATCATAGGTAATTCAAAAAACGATTATTTTTCATAAAGATGACATTGTTTTTTTTATGGTCCAACACCACACATTGTTTAAAAACATTCAGCTGTTTTTCATGTTTTATCTACAATAACTAATATGATTGTTTTTCGTTCTCTTTGTGATATTTATCACACCCTTGTTTGTTACCGGTATCATGATACCGGTAACGTGATAAAATAAGGAACTATTGAGAAGGCTAAATATTCATTTTGAGATAGAGATCAAACTTATGGCGGGACAAAGCATAATTATCATGGGTGTGTCGGGTTGCGGTAAATCCAGCGTAGGCGCAGCCATTGCCCACGCATTGGGGGCTAAATTTATCGACGGGGATGACCTGCATCCACGGGCTAATATTCAAAAAATGGCCAGCGGTCATCCCTTAGACGACAATGATCGCGCGCCATGGCTCGAACGGCTAAGCGATGCCGCTTATAGTCTGCGCCATAAAAACGAGGTTGGTCTGATCGTCTGCTCCGCGCTGAAGCGTCGCTATCGCGACCGTCTACGTGAAGACAACCCGGAAATGCTCTTCCTGTATATGAAAGGCAGCTTCGACGTCATTATGGAACGTCTGAAAGCGCGCGCCGGTCATTTTATGCCCACCGATCTGCTGAAAAGTCAGTTTGAAGCCCTGGAAGAACCAGCTGCGGACGAAGTTGACGTTGTGCCTATCGATATCAGCGGCAGTTTCGACGAAGTCGTCGCTCAAGGCGTTAGCGCCTTGCGCAATGCTGGCGTGATATCCCGTCGTTAAGGGGTTTAAATACTTTCCCCGTGCAAGATAGTGAACCCCAAATCAAACCGTTGCGGGATCACCGTTTCTCCGCGTAAACGGGCAAGAAGCCGCTCCGCCGCGACTTGCCCCATTTTTTCTCGCGGCGTCAACACACTGGTCAGTTTGGGCACCATCGACTGACCGATATCGTGGCCGTGAAAACCGGCAATCGCCATATCTCCGGGAATACGCAGCCCCTGACGCTGGCACTCAAAGGCGGCGCCGATGGCGATATCATCGTTGGTGCAGAACAGGCTATCAGTATCGGGATAGCGCTGGCGCGCTTCCTTCATCAATTCACCGCCCAGACTGTAAGAAGATGAACGCTCCGTACAGACGCTGCGGGGCGTCAGGCCGTAATCGCGCATGGCCTGCTCATAACCCTGCATTTTGATGATGGTACGCTCATCCTGACGGGCGCCGAGATAGACCGGGCGGGAGTGTCCATATTCAAGTATGGTTTTGGTCATCTGGTAAGCCGCCTCATGGTTATTGAACCCGACCGCCAAATCGATGCACGGCGATTCGCTATCCATAATTTCAATCACCGGAATGCCCGCCACCTCAATCATCTTCCGCGTTCGTTCGGTGTGGGCGCGCTCAGCCAGAATCAGCCCATCGATATTATAGGAAAGCAGAGACGTCAGGCGCCTCTCTTCACGTTCGACATGATAACCATAGTGCGCCAGCATGGTCTGGTAACCATGAGAGTCGGTGACGCTTTCAATGCCACGCAATACTTCGGCAAATACCTGATTGGTCAGTGAAGGCAATAATACGCCAATCGCCCGGCTGGTGGCGTTGGACAAAATTTCAGGCGCTCGATTAGGAATGTAGCCAAGCTCATCCAGCGCAGCGGCTATCTTGTCGCGCAACGCCACGGAAACCATGAGTGGATCGCGCAGATAACGACTGATCGTCATCTTCGTGACGCCAACTTGGTTGGCCACATCCTGTAGTCCAGGTCTTTTTTTCTTCATTTTCAATCAATTAAGATGTCGTTATCCGGTAACATAGTTTAACAAAGAAAATCAGGTCTGTCTGTTGTCCATACTAATCAGTCCGTTACCCTGGAAAATCTCTGTTGCGATGGTCATTATGGTATTTTTCAGCGCACAACATTTATTCGTAGTTTTCGCTAAATGAATGGTTGGACTTTTATAAAAAGATTTCTCAGCGCAATTCGCCACGCCCTTGCTGATATTTTCGACTGCCATTACTTAACCGGAATTTACTTATTCCGTTCGTTTTCCTGTTTATTATCAATCTAATCTCCCGCTGGAATTTCATGGTGTGTTACTGCGCCTTTGCCGCTGTCGGAAAAATACCCGGATGCGGCTCGAAAACCACAATGTGACACTCGTCACAAAACCACTTAAACACTGGCTGAATCGAGTAAAGCCAGTGATAAAAATGCATTGTTACCGGTATCATTCGAGTATATAGTAACCTTATTGCATAAAAGCGTACCTTGATGCGCGAAATAAATCAGGTGATAGACCGATGATGTCAATAAGCCAGTCAATAAGGTAAAACCCGGTTTGGACTTTAAATTAGCTGACGTACTTCTCTATTCACCCGCTGAAAGTTTATCCGTGTTCCGTCATTAGAACGATAACGCCGTTTATCTCAAGAAAATAACAACACCGGCTTTAACCCGGCGGCACAGCTATTTATTTTTGGCGCGACCCGCGTTTAACGATTTAAGTCATCAATCTTGAAGAAAATGGGGCATAGCATGAATCCTACCGTTGCACGCGTTACCCAGAACATCATATCGCGTTCTCAGGCTGACAGAGCCAGCTATCTGGCCAACATTGACGCGGCAAAAAGTAAAACCGTACACCGTTCGCAGTTGGCCTGCGGTAATCTGGCCCACGGTTTCGCCGCCTGCTCGCCCGATGATAAATCCGGCCTGAAGAATATGGTTAAAAGCAATATCGGCATCATCACGTCCTATAACGATATGTTGTCCGCGCATCAGCCGTATGAACATTACCCCGCTCTGCTCAAAGAAGCGCTGCACGCCGTTGGCGCTATCGGTCAGGTGGCCGGGGGCGTGCCGGCCATGTGCGATGGCGTGACGCAAGGACAGGACGGTATGGAACTGTCTTTGTTCAGCCGCGATTTGATCGCCATGTCAGCGGCGATCGGCCTGTCTCACAATATGTTTGACGGCGCCCTGTTTCTCGGCGTTTGCGATAAGATTGTCCCCGGTCTGTTTATCGCTGCGATGGCGTTCGGCCACCTGCCCGCCGTCTTCGTGCCGGCCGGCCCGATGCGTACCGGTATTTCCAATAAAGAGAAGGTGCGTATCCGCCAACTGTATGCCGAAGGTAAAGTTGGCCGCGACGCCCTGTTGGAATCCGAAGCCAGCGCCTACCATTCGCCCGGCACCTGCACCTTCTACGGCACCGCCAACTCCAACCAGATGGTGATGGAGATCATGGGGCTGCACCTGCCCGGTTCGTCTTTTGTCTATCCCGATATTCCGCTGCGCCATGCACTGACCGAAGCCGCCGCGCGTCAGGTCACCCGCATGACCCAAACCGCTGGCGATTATTTGCCGGTAGGCCGTCTGGTGGATGAAAAAGTCATCGTCAACGGTATTATCGCGTTGCTGGCGACCGGCGGTTCAACCAACCACACCATGCATCTGGTGGCGATGGCGAAAGCCGCCGGGATCACCATCACCTGGGATGATTTCTCAGAATTGTCGGAAGTGGTGCCGCTACTGTGCCGCATTTATCCCAACGGCCCTGGCGATATCAACTATTTTCAGGCAGCTGGCGGCGTCTCGCTGTTGATCCGTGAGTTGCTGCAAGGCGGTTTGCTGCATGAAGATGTCCATACCGTCGCCGGTTTCGGCTTGCAGCGCTATACGCAGGAACCGTTCCTTGAAGACGGCAAACTGGTGTATCGCGACGGCCCGCACGCGTCGCTGGATAAAGAGGTGATCGCGACGCTGGATACGCCGTTCGTCAAGCACGGCGGCACCAAGGTTTTATCCGGCAATCTGGGCCGCGCGGTGATGAAAACCTCCGCCGTGCCAGAAGATCATCAGGTCATTCAAGCGCCAGCGGTGGTGTTTGAAAGCCAATATGATATTGATGCCGCGTTCAATGCCGGAAAACTGGATCGGGATTGCGTGATCGTGGTGCGTTTTCAGGGGCCGAAGGCGATCGGGATGCCGGAACTGCACAAGCTGATGCCGCCGCTGGGCGTGTTGATGGATCGCGGTTTTAACGTCGCGCTGGTCACCGATGGCCGTCTGTCCGGCGCTTCCGGCAAAGTGCCTGCGGCAATCCATGTCACGCCGGAAGCGTATAGCGGCGGTCTGCTGGCTAAAGTGCGGGATGGCGATATGATTCAGGTTGACGGCATTCGCGGCGAAATCAATCTGTTGGTGGATGAAGTCGAACTGGAACGCCGCAGCGCGGCGCAGCCTGATTTATCCGCGTCACACGTTGGTACGGGACGTGAACTGTTCAGGGCGTTGCGGGAAAGCATCACCGGAGCGGAACAGGGCGCCAGTTGTCTCTGACGGTAAACGTCTGGCTTGCCGGATCACCCGGCGAGTCAGACGCCTGATTAAAACGCGATTTCCCGAATCAACACCGCCGACGCCCAGCGCCAGCCGCGAACCAACAGGCTTTGCGCATCGCCATCCATCACCACCGTGCCACGTACTATCTGCTGTTGAATCCGCTGTTGCCGCTGACCGTCGGCAGGCAAACTGAGCACCACCCGGTAGACGGCTTGTTCAGGATGCAGTTTACGCTGCCCATCGCTCAACGTGGCGATATCGCCGCCGTAGATCGAAGTCAGTTCCGGCACCGCGCTTAGATCGCGCGTCGCCGTATGGTCGATATCCACGATCGTTACCGGCAACGCGGGGCTGCTGACATCACGCGGATAAAAATGCCCCTGCCCGCCGGTTTTCAGGCGCTGCCAGTCTTTTTCCGATACGAAGGCTTCAACCAGACCGCCAGTCGGTTTGGTGATCACCGCCAGCCATTCGCCCTGCGCCAGCCACTCGCCGGTTGCCAGCGGCGTCGCCATATCCGCCACCACGCCGCTTATCGGCGCCTTGACGATCAACTGCGCCGACTGTCTTTGCAACACGTTGAGCCGTTGCCGGGCGGCGTCATATTCCTGTTTCACCCGTTGATGTTCTGCCACGGCTTCCTTGTTGAACACCTGAAACGCCCCTTGCCAATTCAGCGTCGCTATCTGTCGCGCCAACTGCTGCTGTTCGTGCAATAACTCGTCGGCGGATAACGTAAACAGCACTTGTCCCGCCTGCACCGGTTGACCAACCTGAACATCAATACGCTTTATCATCGCGGGCAGCGGCATATACAGGCTGCTTTGTTGTTCGGCACGCAACAGCGCCGGGGCGTAAACGCCGCGCTGCCAGGGAAGGGTCAACAGCAGCAGTAATACGCAGCCGGATGTCAGCGTCACGATCATATTCCGATTCATACGATAATCCTTGCGGCGTTTACGCCATTCACGCAGTTCGTTCACTACCGGCATTACCACGAAGTAACCCATTTCCACGGCAAACAGCACCATGCCCAGCAGCTTGAACGTCATGTGATAAACCAGCAGGGCGATGCCGGTAAACAGAAAGAAACGATAAATCCAGACACAAAAGGAGTAACCCACCAGCGTGCGCCGCAACCAACGCGGGAAAAGCTCCGGCGGTTCGTCACCCAGCCCGAACAACGCTTCGCGCAACCGCCAGCGCGCCAGGGCAAAACCCCGGTTTTGCAGATTCGGGATCTGTAAAGCGTCGGACAGCAGAAAATAACCGTCAAAACGCATCAACGGACTGAGATTAATCACCAGCGTCATCACCCAGGTGGTGGTCGCCAGCATAAAAGCCGCGCTGCGCAGCATGCCGTCCGGCAGGAAACTCCAGGCCAGCGTCGCCCATGCCGCCAGCGCCAGTTCAGTCAGCATCCCGGCGGCGCCAATCGCCATACGCTGCCGATGGCGGGTCAGCTTCCATGCACCGGAAGTATCGGTATACAACACCGGCATCAACACCAGAAACGCGACGCCCATGGTGGCGACTTTCGCCCCGAAACGTTTACAGGTATAGGCGTGTCCCAATTCATGCAGAATTTTGCTGAACATCAGCGTCAGCAACGCCAGCGCCGCCCCTTCCAGCGAAAAAAAATACAGAAACGTATGCTTGAAGGTTTCCCACTGACGACCAGCCAGAAACAGCCCCAGCAACGCCGCGCCCAGCGTCAGAATGAAAAAGCCGCGGCTGAAAAAAGGCATCACCCAGGGCAAGGTTGCCGCCAGAAAGCGATCCGGGCGCCACAGGGGAATACGAAAGAAAAGATAATTCTTCAACAGTTTACGGCCTATTGAGGCGCGCATTTTCGCCTGTTGTCGTCCAAGCCGGGCCAGCGCCTCGTCGCCCGCGATGCGCAACAGATTATTGGCCTGTAAAAACTGGTTGAAAGCGCGGACGTCGCTATCGTCAATCACCAGCGTTGATGAACGGTTCACCGCGGCGACAATCCGGGCGACGCTGCCCAGCGACCAGCGCGACAACATCGCCATTTCCGCCCAGCCGATACGAAAAAACAAGCCGCGCAACGGATCTTCCAGCGTCCAACTGGGCGACCCATCGCGGTTGGCGGGGCCGGGGTGCAGGATCAGTTCATCACGCAAGGCGCCAAGCCCGGCGGCGTCGGATTGAGCGGCGGATGACGCTTTCGGCATGGCTAGCTGACGCATTACAAGCCCAACCATACGCGCAGCGAAGCCAGCGGCTTACGCAACAGATAGACAATCAGCAGCGTGCGCTGACCGTACAATTTCGCCGTGCCTTTCAGCCCGACGCGCAATTGCGGATCATCCTGGGTAAAGCGCGCCCTCAGCCGGTAGGCCATCACATTGTCCGGCGTCAGCGCGGCCCGGTAGCCGATCTGCGCCAGTTGCGCCCGTTGCGCCGCATTCGGCGCGACATTGAGAAACAGGCGAACATCCGCGCCCTGTTCCAGCGCGATGGCATCGGCGGCGGGCAGTTGGATTTCCAGTTCGACATCACGCGGATCGGCGATCATCATGATCCTTTCGCCCACCGCCACGGAACGCCCGATCCAGTCGCTGGCGTCATCAAAGATCGCCACGCCGTCGCGCGGGGAAGCCAGTTGCATCCGTTCCAGTTGCCGTTGCAGAAAACGCATGTCGCTCTGCGCCTGCTCGCGCCGGCTTTGCAGCACCGCCAGGCTCGCTTTGCTATTGGCGTCAAACAGCGCCTGTTGCTGCGCCTGACGATACTGGGCGTCCGCGGCGGCAAACGCCTGGCGGGAAGACTCCAGCCGGTTTTCCAGTTCGCGGGCATCGAGGCGCACCAGCGGTTGATTGGCGGAAATCTGCTGATTGGGCCGCACCAGAATGGCGTCCACCACCCCAGCCACCGGCGCACGCACCATCACCGGACGGTGCGCGACAATTTCCGCCGGCGCCAGCACCGACTGGCGCACCGGGAACAACAGCGCCAGCAATAGCGCGATCGCACCCGCCAGTATCAGGCGTCGCCGCCTGGGATGACGTTTGGTGTTGGCGCGCCGGGTATTGCGCAAGCTGATCCACGCATGGGAATACGCATCCGCCAGTTTTTCCAGCAACAGCAATTCCGCTGGCTGCCAGGCGCTGTCGCGGGCCAGAATCAGCACCAGCGGGGTTTCTCCTTGCGGACGTCGCAACGGCAACCAGAGTAAAAATTCAGGCAGATATGCCTGCCACAGCAACGGGTCATTAACGGGAAGATCCCGCCAGCGCAAAGATTGAGTCTGACGATCCTCCTGCTGCCACTGACGGCACTGGCGACCAAATTCGATGCAAAACGGCGCATTATCATCAATGGACGCCAGCCCGGAAGCAGTACGCAGACGCTGTGTTTCGCAATCCCACAACAACGCCTGACGATATTTCACCAGCCCGTGCGTGTCATTGACCATCAGGAACGCCAGTTCGTCCGGCGTTTCCCGCGCTCTGGCCCGGCTTTGCAACTGCAATAACTCCGCCAGCAGCGCCAACCGACTATCCGACTCGTTTGCCGCCCGCGCCGCCGTGTGATTACCGGTCATGGCGCGTCGCCTGCCGCTGGCGGCGCGATTTGCGCCACCCCGCTCATCCCCGGCAACAGCCCGGCGGTGGATTGAGTAATACGGCCAAACACTTTCACCGACTGACTGACAGGATCGACCGCCGAGGAGATACGGCTGATTTGCGCCGCATAGCTCAACCCGGTTTCATCCAGCGTCACCTGAAACGCATTGCCCTGTTTTAACCACACCAGCCAACGGGAAGGGACGATCATTTCCAGTTCGAAGGCGCTGTCATCATAAATCGCCAGCAGTTCCTTGCCTTCCGCCACCGATTCCCAGCGTTTTACCCTGGTTTCCGTGACCCGACCGGAAAATGGCGCTTTGATCGCGCAACGTTGCAGCATGGCGCGGTTTACGCCGCTTTCCGCCTGCGCCATGACAACCGCCGAGCGTGCCTGATCCACTTCAGACAGGCTGATCGAATTGAGCTTATCCAGCCGATTGGCAATCGCCAGTTTGTTACGCGCCGCATTTTCGGCGGCGGCGGCATAGTTCAGTTTTTCCTTCAACACCGCACAGTCGAATGTCAGCAGCGTATCGCCCTGTTTAAAATGCTCGCCCTCTTTTACCGTGATATCGGTGATTTTGGCGGCAATTTCGCTCGACAGCACGGTATAACGCTGAGCGCTAAGCTGTACGCGAATATCGCCGGACTCCGCCGCCAGCCCCATCAGCGGCGCCATTAACGCACCAGCCAGTCCCCATGACCGCCACCCCATCAGCGCGTTCCTCCCGCCTGTAAGGATTGCAGGTTATCCCACATGTCGGTATTCACCACGCGATACGGCTTCACGCTGGCGGTCGCGGGCGTTGCCGCCGGATTACCGACCACGGACGTCGCTGTCGCCGTGGTTGGCGCGGGCGCGGCGGCCAGTGCCAACCGGGGAACCGGCAGCGCGCCGCTTTCAATATTCCCGGTGGTGCGGGCGATAGTGTCGCTCAATGCGGCCAGACTGGTATTGCCGACATTATCGGGCAGCACATCCAACCCCGCGGCCTGATACACCGCGCCTAACGCATTCTGTACCTGCGCGAAGCTACGGTCGCGCGCGCGCGTGGTGAGGATGGTTTCCGTGCTGACGCGCACCTGCTCCATCTGCGTCGCGGCCCGGTTTTGTACCGTCAGTTCGGTCTGATGGAGAATTCCGCGCTGAATACGCGCCAGTTCCTGATAGCGATTGAACATGCGCGTACTTTGCTGATACTCCTGCCACGCCACATTCACCTGGGTCAATACCGCCATGCGCAGCGCCTGACGCCGCGCCGCCGCCAGTTCTTCGTTCGCCTCGCCCGCCCGTTTCACCGGCGACCAGGCGAGCACATTGAGCAGGTTGCCGCTCACCTGAACACCCGCGTTGGCCCATTGATGATTGACCAGATAACTGTTGCTGTCGCCATTGATCCCGGCGAACAGCGAGATGCCCGGCAACAGGCGCAACAGCGATTTACGGGTTTCCAGCACCGCGTTGCGCGCCAGATAACGTTCCTCACGCACCTCAGGCCGCTGCACCATCGAAAAGTTTTCCAGATCGTCGAGGGTATAGGCCAGTTTCGGCGTGACCAGACTGCTTTCGCCGGGGACGACCACATCAAATTTGCTGGCAGGCGGTAAGTTCATCAATGATGCCAGCCGGGATTTGGCCATCACCAGATCGCTATCGACGATCTCAAGCTGGCGAACCATTTCCAGCATGTTTTTCTGGAAACGCAGCGCTTCCACCGGCGCCAGCAAACGCTGCTGCTCGGTCTGACGGGCGTAGGCCAGCGCCTGACGCGCCTCGGCCAGCGCCGCCGTCACCTCCGGCTGCAAACGCTGAGCGGTGGCCGCTTCCCAATAGGCGGTGCGTACCTGACGGGTAATATCCGCCACCACGCGGCGACGGCGTTCTTCGGCGGCCAGAGATTTATTCGCCTGTACTTTGGCGTTGAAATAACTGATGCCGAAATCCAGCACATTCCAACTCAGCGACAGGTCTGCGGTACGCAGGGTTTTATCCTGACTGGTGGACGCTTCCAGCGACTGCTCGCCGGTGGTTACCGACTCACTGCTGGAACCCGCCACGTTGTTACGTGTTTGCAGCCCCGCCCGCGCCGCCAGCTTCGGCAACATATCCAGACTGGAAACGCCGATCAGGTTATCCTCCATCGCCTGTTCCATGAGCGCAACCCGCTGTTGCAGGTTGTATTTCAACGCACGGGCGATCGCTTCATCCAGCGTAATGATGCCGCGTACCGGCTCCTGATCAGCGAACATCCGCGTGCGATCGCTTAATGCCTGCGCCACCTGCTGTTCCATCGTCACCGGTTCAGGTTTTACCGCACAACCGGCCAGTCCCAGACAAGCCAGCGCGATGGCCAATGTCAGCGCCTGAGAACCGGCGGATGTTGGCTTGCCAGCCGTTTTTTGCCGACCATCCCAGAGTTTTGCTATGTGCTGATTCACCAGGGTTCTCCCCATCTAATGTAGTGTGTTGATATTGTTATTTATATCGAAAAAAATTCGCGTCACTGCGTAGGTGATGCCCGCTTTTCCGTTAACAGATTCAATGCGGTCAGAAGTTCATCAAACTCGGTCTGCGACTGGTGCAGTTGCGCGGAGAACGCCGCCTTTCCCTCCGCGCTCTCCGCCAGCGGCATACGCCCCCCGGTCAAACTATTTTCCGCCGCGCTGACCGGCGCATTCGTCGTCCGCAGCGATGAGAAATCCACCGCTTCCAGCGCTGGCATCAGCGGCGTCATAATGGGTTCCAACCGCCAGGGCGTATCTGCGTAATCTATTTCCCCGTTCACCAGCGGATACTGCGACGTTGACAACGCCTCGCCGGACAGCGGCGCAGATTCAGCCGCCGGAGTGGACGCCGCCCCGCGCAGCGCAATGCTTATCGTCTCATTCTGCCGCTCGCGCTCGTCCTCACGCGCTTCCCACCAGCGCGTCATCATGTCGCCCGGCATGCCGGTCAGGGGCAAAACCACCGGCGTCACCGGTGGTTTATCGACCGCCAGCGTCAGGAACCGGGTCGCCGTTCCGCCCTGACCGTCGCTCACCGTCAGCGTCAGTTCGAAACTGCCGACCGCCCGCGTTTGCCCGCTGATGGTCAGCGTAGCGGCGTCAAAGCTCAGGCCGTCCGGCAATCCCTCAATGCTCCAGGTCAGCGCGTCGCCGTTAACGTCGCTGAACCAATCGGACGACAGCACAGCGCGGTATGCCGCCGCATACATGGCCTGCGGCAAGCTCGCCGCGCTGTCGGTGGCCTGCGGCGCGCTGTTGGCGATACTGACCACCGCCGCAATGTCCAATACACGGCGATCCACGCCGCCATTGGCGGTGCCGCCGTCATCCTGTATTGCGGTCAGGGTGACGACGCGTTCGCCGCTGGTAACGGTCGAACTGGGATTGGCATAGGCCAGCCCCTCGACTAACGCAGCGGCGTTGATGCCGTCACTGCCGCTAATCGTCAGCCTGGCTTCGCCGTTAGCCAGCGTGACCGTAACGTTCAGGCCGCTGGAAGTGGTGTATGCGGCGCCATCGGTCAGCATGACGGTCGTACCGTCGATGTTCAGGCTCTCGGCAGCGTCAACGACGCCGGCGACAGTCACGGTCAGCGCGACAATGGATTGACCGTTTTCGATGGCGGAAACGCTAACGCCATCGAACAACCCTACCGCCCCGTCCCCCGCCATGTAGCCCGGATTGGTCGGCGTCGCGCTTAGTAGCGGCGCGTCGTTGACTTCGGCGACGCTCAGCGCCGCCACCATCTGAGTACCAGCGGCATAGGCATCGGTCACGCCGATCACCAGCCGAATGCTCGCGCCCGGATCGGCGCTGGTGTTGGTATAGCTAATCTGTTGCAGCACCTGATTGACGATGACCGTCGTCACCTCGGCGGTAAAGGTCACCGTCAGCGCGCCGCCGTTGTTGGTGAAGGCGGCGATGGCCGCGCCGTCCAGCCAGAGCGTACCGTCCGCCAGCGTCAGACCGTTGCCGTCGGCAATGCTGTAGCTGTCGGCGCTGTCGGCGCCGCCTTCCCGGATAACTGTGATGGTTGCGCCGTTGTAGTTGCCCGCGCCATCGGCCAGCGCGTCGTAATCCGCGTCGCTGAGGGTGATGACGTCAGCCAGCACGACCGTTCCCTGCTCGTGATAATCAAGGGAGATATCCGTCAGCGCATCGTTCAGGCTGACCAGACCGCCGCCGCCAATAACTGCCACCGCGCCGTGAGCGCCGCTCACCACGCGCTGCGCGTCAGCCAGTGCGGTTATCGATGCGCCAGAGAGCGTTTCAAGCAGCGTCAATGCGCCGGCATCGGACTTGTAGCGGCTGATGCCGCTATCCGAACCGGTGACATACAACGTGCCGTCGTCGCCGGACAGCGCGATGGCGGTGACGTTGGACAGGCCGCTCACCGCGCCGAGGTAACTTAACGCGCCGCTGGCGACGTCAAGGCTGAATACGGCGACGCTGTCCTCGCTGGCGACATAAACCGTTCCGCCATCGCTGGAAACGGCGATATCGACGGGGCTGGACATATCGACCGTACCTGCGCCAGCCAGCGCGCCGTCACGCAGCCAGGCGAGCGCGGCGAGCGTGCCGTCTTCCGCGCGTTGATAGACGATCAGGGTATTGGCGACCGTCTCGGCGACCGGATCGGTAACCACATACAGGTAGTCGCCCACCACGTCGACGCCCACTGCGGTAAACAGATAAGGTTCGCTGCCGGTGGCGGCGGTGATGGACTGGCTCAACGCGTATTGGCCGCTGTCCGCGTTCAGGGTGTAGACCAGCAGGCCGGAGTAGTTGCCATCCACCACATAAAGCGCGCCGCCGTCAGCGGATAGCGCCAAATCAATTACGTTTTCCGTGGTCAATGTCTGTACCAGCGTCAGACTGCCGTCAGCGCCATTGCGAGCGAAAAGCGTAATGCTGTCGCCCTGCGCACCAAGCAGCGCGATCGTGCCGCCGTCATCACTCGCTTCAATCAGCGAAACGGAAGAAACGCCGCTGTCCAGCGTCTGCAATAGCGCCAGTTCGCCGCTGGCGGTGTTGCGGCTGAAAATGGCGATATCGCCGGCGCTGCTGACGACATACAGGTAAGCGCCGTCCGGGGACAGGGTGCCGGAGGCGATATCGGCAAGACCGCTGATGGCCGTCAGGCTGGTTGCCGCCTCCAGACTGGTGTAATCAGCGCCGGCGCTGAACTCAGGCGCGCTATTATTCACCACGTCAATGGCGGCGACGGCTTCCAGCGTGGTGGTATCGCTACCGCCGTTGTCCTGTCCGCCGCTGTCCTGCACGCTGAGGCTGATGGTGCGCAGGCCGGCAGTCTGGGTGTTGCTGAGATTCGCGTAACTGGTCTGTTCAATCAGGCTGACGGCGGCATCAACGGCCATACCGCTGGCGCTGCCAATCGTCACTATGGCCGTATCGCCGTTAAGCGCCACCGTGTAACTGTCGCCGTTGTCGAGCGTGCCGCTGCCGTCAATCAACGCGATGCGGGTGCCGCCGACCGTCAGCGTTTCGCGGCTACCGTCCACCAGACCGGAAACGGTAAAGGTAATCGACGAAATGCGTTGATCGCTTTCCACCGTCGAAATGACGACATCACTGAACAGTGCGGCGCTGCTGCCGACGGTGGCGTAGAGGGTATCCACAGGCGTGGCGCTGACCCGCGGCGCATCGTTAACCGCCACCACCGTCACGCTCGCCGCGATACCGGGTGAAACGGTATCAACGCCGCCGTTGGCCGTGCCGCCGTTGTCCTGAACGGTGGTAAGCCGGATGGTGCGCGTACCCAGCGTCGGATCATCGCTCTGGTTGGCATAGGCAAGCCCGGCAATCAACGCGGTGGCGTCGCTCACCGCAATCCCATCACTGCTGTAGAGATAAAGCGTTGCCGTATCGCCCTCAAGGGAAACGTAGTAGCCGTAGCCGTTGGTGGTTTCCCCGTAGGCATCGGCGGTCAGCGCGACAACGGCGCCGTCGATGACCAGCACTTCGCTGTCGCCATCGCTCAGGCCGGAAATCGTCAGTTCGATATTGATGAAAGTCTGCCCCGGCTCACCGGCGGAAACCGCAACGTCACTGAATAACGCCGTCGCCGCCCCCTTTTCGGTATAGCTGTTCGATGCATCGCTGGCGGTGATGACCGGTGCGCTGTTGGTCAGGCTGACCGTGACCGTGGCGCCGATCGCCAGTGCGGTGGTGTCCACGCCGCCGTTGCCGGTGCCGCCATTGTCCTGAATGGAAGTCAGCGTAATGGTGCGATCGCCGGTGGTCGCATCCTCAAGGGCGTTTTCATAGGCGGTATTGAGGTAGGCGATACTGTTGACCACCGCCTCGGCAACCGCCGTCGGCAAGCCCTCATTATTGCTTAACGTAACGGTCGCAACGCCCTCGGTCACGCTGACGTCGATATTGTAAACGTAGGTATAAGAATTGACGTTGCCATCGCTCTCGACGACATCCACCATGACGTAACTGCTCAGGCTTGTGCCGTCGGTCAGCGAAACGTAGTTGCCATTGAGCAGCAGTTTTTCGTGTTCTCCGTCCACCAGACCAGCAACGGTCAGGGTGATGGCGCTGATCGCCTGATCCTCTTCCCCGCCGGACAGCATGCTGTCGTTAAACAGTTTCACCGCGCTGCCGCCGCTGATATAGGTCACGTTCTGGCTTTCAGTTTCCAACACAGGCGCATTATTAATCACGGCGACGGACAGCAGCAGATCGAAGCGGCTGGAAGCGTATTGGTCGGCGACGCTCAGCGTAAGACTGATGCTGCTGCCCGGATCGCTGCTGGCGTTGGTATAGCTGATCTGTTGCAACACCAGGTTAGCGGTGGCGGTGGTGACATCGGCGGTGAAGGCGACCGTCAACGTGCCGTCTGTGCTGACCAGCGTGGCGATGGCTGCGCCGTTCAGAGAGATTATGCCATCAGCCAGCGTCAGACCGTTGCCGTCGGTGAACCCGTAACTGTCGTTGCCGTCGGCGCCGTCGGTGCGTACCAACGTAATCGTCGCGCCGTTATAGTTGCCCGCGCCGCCATTTAGCGCATCGTAGTCGGCGTCGGATAACACGACGCTGGCGATCGGGTTGATCGTGTCGCCTTCGGTGTAGGTCACGGTGACGCCAGTGGCGCCGATCATACTGAGAAGCGGGGTGCCAAAATAGAGGTTTCTGCCGCCATAGACGGATTGGCCGTCGGCGCTGACCACCAGTTTTGAGATGCCTTCGCTCGTCGTGACGATGTTTGCATAGGTCGGTTTGCCCTCTTCGCCGATAGTGTAGATAACCAATCTGGAACTGGCGGCGCTCGTCACATACAGAGTGGTGCCATCCTGTGACATGGCGATGCCATGCGGATACTGGGTCAGGGCGGAATAGGCGCTGACCGTATCAACCAGACTCATGGCGTTGGTTGAACGGTCGTATTGCAATGTGGTCAGGAAACCATTGCCGGTGGTGAGATAGAGGTAACCGGCATCGGAAACCACGAACGCATTGGCGCCATTGAAGGCACCGGTACTGCCGAGCGTTCCCGCCGTGGCGTTGGCGCCGACGGCATCGCGCCAGGTCAGCGTGGTGCCGCTGCGCGTCAGTTGACCAGCATAGCTCAGGCCGCCATCGGCGGCGACGGTGTAGACGGTCAGGCGTCCGCCGCTCAGCACATAGACGCTGCCGTCGTCGTCGATTTGCATGGCGACCGCCGTGCCGAAACCGCTTTCCGGCGTATACGCATCGATTGCCGTGAGCGCGCCATCGTCACCGATGCGGTAAGCATAGACAGTGGTTGCCGAAAGCGCGTAAAACGCGCCGCTGTCTTGCGCCACGGCGATCTGTAACACTTTTTCAGCGATATCAGCCACCTGATCAACTAGCGTCAGCGACCCCTCATCGCCGACGCTGAAGACGCTGATCGAATAGGCGCTGCTGCTGCCGGTGGAAGCATAACCGGACAAGTAGAGCAGGCTGCCGTCGCTGGAATAAGATACAGAGGTAATGCCTGATAGACCGTCAAGCTCGATGCCGTTGGCATCGTCGCCATCGTTTTCCGTCCCCTGAGTAAAGGTCTGCAATAAAGCCAACTCACCGCTGGACGTGTCGCGGCGGTAGACGTACAAGTAGCTGTCGCCATTACCATTATTGCTGGTGCTGGCGGCAATCACCAGGATCGTGCCGTCATCAGACAGCGTGATGCTATTGACGTACTGGCTGAAACCGCTGAGCGAACCATCGCTGGCATAGGTCAGGGCGCTGGCGTCGCCCACCAGTCCCGGCGCGTTATTGTCGGCCTCCGCCTGAGTGATAACCCGCAGCGTCAGTTCGCTGGCGGCGCTGGCCCCTGACTGGTCGGTGGCCGTCATGGTGATGGTGTAATCGCCCGCATTGCTGGCTGTGCCGGAGATGGCGAGCGTCTCGGCATCGAAACTCAATCCTTCTGGTAGGCCGCTCACGCTCCATGTCAGCCTGTCGCCGTAGAGACTGTCGGCGTCGGTAAACAAGCCGCCGTCCAACGTAATGCTGCCGGATTCGCCTTTGGTAAAGGTATCCAGCGTGGTGCCGACCGCCGCATTGACTTCGGGAGCGCGGTTGACGATCTGCTCGACCACCAAATCCAGATCCAACGCGGCGCTGGCGCCGGTGGCGTCAGTCGCCGTGACGGTGAGCGTGAATGTCCCGACTTCCGTGGCTGCGCCTGAAATCGTACGGGTCGCGGCGTTAAAGGTCAGTCCGTCCGGCAGTCCGCTGACGCTCCAGGTGAGTGAATCGCCGTCCGCATCATTAAACAGACCAGAGAACAAGGTAAAGCTGTAGGCGGTTTCACTGGTGGCCTTGCTCAGCGCATAGCCGGCGGCGGCGTCGCTATTGACCTGCGGCTCCCCATTGATTCTCAGCGTGACGACCACGCTGTTGCTGGTCAACGCGCCGTCGTTGACGGCAACCGTGAGCAGGACGTAGCTGCCGACCGCGACGCTGTCGTTGCCATAGGCGATCTGTTGCAGCACCCGGTTGGCGACCTCACTGGTGGTATCGGCAGTGAACGTGACGGTCAGCGCGCCGTTACTCTCGCTCAGTGTGGCGATCGCGCTGCCATTAAGCGAGATCGCGCCGTCGCTGTAAATCAAATCATTGCCGTCGGCAAAGCCAAAGCTGCCGCCCGTCACGCTGGGGCTAACGCTAATGCTGGCGCCCTTATAGTTGCCTTCGCCGCCGCTGAGGGTATCGAAATTGCTGTCGGCCAACGTGATGCCGCTGGCGAACACAGCCTGGGAACCCTGAACGAGCGTTTGCGCGGCGCTGTAGCGCGTCACGCCGCCGCTGCCCGCCACCAGTACGGACAGGCCGTCGCCGGAAACCGCGATGTCGCTGCCGCTGGCGCTGGCGACAGTGCTGCTCGCCAGGGCCAGGTTGCCGCTGCCATCCGCCGCGTAGACGTTGATAGTTCCGTCGCTGGCGGCGGCGTACAGCAGGCTGCCGTCGCCGCTCAGGGCAATGCTGGTCACGCCGTCAAGCGTGACGCTGTCCATCAGGATCAGTTCGCTACCGTCGAAGCGGTAGACCTGAATGCCGCCAGACGAATTACCCAGATACAACAACGCGGCATCCTCGCTGACGGCCATTGAATACGTCGAACTGGAGAATCGGGTCGCATCTGCCGTCACGGAACTGATCATCGTCAACGTGCCGTCGTCGTTGATTTTCAGTACCGCCAGCGTGTCGGTGTAGGCCACAAACGAGGTCTGATCGCCGATGACGAAAACATAACCGTTGGCGCTGATCACCGTTTCGGCTCGCACCACGCCCAGTGAAGATTCATCCACCGTCTGAAGAGGGGTGAGCGCGCCGGTGCCGCCATCCCGTGTGAAAACCACCAGACCGTTATACTCGGTGGTGACATAAAGTTGCCCGCCGTCATCGGAAAGCGCCAGATCCATCAGTACGCCATTTTCTCCGCTGGTGGTGCCGCCGTAGCTGAGCGTACCGTCGGTATCAACGTTCAGGGTGATGATATTGCCGCCGGAAAGGGTGTAGATCGATTTACCGTCGGCGCTAAGCGTCATCTGGCTGACGGCGCCAAGATTGGCCTCGTCACCGAAGGTCTGTACCAGCGTCAGCCGCCCTGTATCATCAATGGAAAAGACCGAAATACCGCTCTCGCCGCCAACATAGGCGTATTGTCCATCGCCGGAATAAACCACTGCGGCGCTGCCGCCAAGCTCATCGCTGGTAAAGGATTCGGCAGCCTCAAGCGCGCCGTCGTCAGACAGCACCGGCGCAACGTTGATAGTGCTGGTGATGGCGATGGTGGAATGGATGCCTAACTCGGCTGTTTCGCCGCCGTCGTCGCGCAGGCTGGTCAACGTAACAGTGATCGTGCCGCTTTCCACCGTGTTGTCCAACGTACTGTAGGCGAGGCCGTCGATCAGCGCGGCGACGTCCGAGGCGGCATAGGCCTCAGAAGAGGCGATGCTGAGGGTAATGATAGTGGAACCGCCGCTGGTCTGAACCGAGTAGAAATAGTTGTTGCCGGCGGTGGTGCCGGAACCGGTCGTCAACGCGATGGCGCTGTCGTCAATAATCAGCGCCTGATTGTCGCCGCTGCTGTCCACGGTGATCACCAGACTGTTCAGCGCCTCGCCGCTGGCGTCGTTAGAGACGGTCACGCCGCTGAACAGATCCACGTTTTGCGCGGTGGAGGACTCATCAATGCTGATGGTGGCCTCAGATCCGCTGGCGGTCACGCCGGGCGCGTCAGCGGTGGCGGCGACCACGGCTTCCGCCGTGGCGACGGCGGCGGCATCGAACATCATGCGCGGCTCCAGCGCCCATGCCTGTTGAGGAAGGCGCCGACGCGCCGTGGAACGGGAATAGGTCATGGTGTCATATCCTGTCAGTCAAAAGGCGCTGCGGCCTTTACTCAATCAGCCGGACGAAACCGCTTTTCTGATGCAGTTCGTCAGTAATTTCATTCAGGCGCTCCCGGAACTTGTTTTCCGAGGCGACGAAATCCACGCCGTTGTAATAGGTAAGATCGGCGCTTTTATCGGCGCAGCCCGCCAGTCCCGCATCGGCGACGCGACGGAACGCCGAGGCGCTGGCGATAGTGCCGCCGTCCGATTCGTTATCCTCCTCGTCGTTGCCGGTCACCACCAGGAAAAATCGCAGGTTGCGTTCACGGAAACTGGCGCACAGATTGGCAAAGCGTTCGATAGTCAACCGCTCGTCATTGCAACCGTTATTGCCCACGGTCTGCGCGCGACAACCATCGAGCGGTTGACCCACGTAGGTGTTGTAAGAATCGCTGTCGAACCACAGCATGTCGCTGGAGTTGACCAGCATCACGATAGCCTTGGTGCGCTCGCCGTTGCCCTGGTCGAAATCTTTGGGCAGATCGTCCTCCAGCCCCCAGCCGACGCTGCCGCGAAATGCCGGCGCCAGCGCCATCGCCGCCCAGCCCATCGCAATGGCGTAGTTGATGTTGAAGCCGGTGCGCATTTCGTCGAGCCGCGCGGCGATCTTGTCGAGATCGTTGGTCAGCGGCAGCAAAGGCGCGTAGGGGCAGCCCATATCCACGATCAAATAGCGCGTGTCGTTGACGCCGTTGGCCTGACCAAAGTCCGGGTTCGGCCCGATCCAGGAGATGGCGTAGGATTCATAAGCGTTTGCCAGCAGATCCGCGCGATAGTAGATGCCGAACCGTCCTGCTGGCGCCTCGTCCCAGAAGTAGTTTTCACCCCGATTCAGCCCCCGATACATACACAGCAGGTTGAAACGGCGATCCGGGATGCGGCGATCAGCCAGACTGCCGTAGCCCGAACGGAACAACGAGGTGAGTTCCACCGGATTGAGCGCGCTCGAAGCGGCCCACTGTCTGATGCGATTAGGGTAATCGGCGTCGTAGACGCTGACGGCCTGACTATGCGGCACCAGCGCCAACCAGGTGTTTTCCTGACCGCTGATCAGGCTTTCCGCAAACTCGTTGGCCAGGCGACGCAGCACGGCCAAATTTTCACCGTCCTCGGTCGCGGAGTTGGGCAGGATCAGCGCCACTTCCAGCGATCGGTTGCGCACCTCGGCGGTGGAGTAAATCTCCTGTTGGCGGTTCCCCATACGCAGCAAAGCAGGCGCGGTGGTAAAGGCGACGGTGACGGTATAGGTCGGGTAGTCGTCATCGCTGCGCCCCTCGCTGACGATCACGTTGTCGAGCGCTATCGCTTCAGCCAGCTTGCTATTCAGCCCCAGATTGGCTTTAACGTACTCGAAGGCCAGTTCCGTCATTTGCTGCTGGTCGAAGGCGCTGTTTTCATTCCCGCTGATAACGACCTGATGGCCCACCGCCAGCGCCGCCGCATCCGTCGCGCGCTTAATCTGGGTCGCATCGCCGGTCGCGGTGGAGGAATCCACAATAAACGCCGCGCTGACCAGCAAGGCCATCACGCCCAACACATAAAACGACGCCCCGGCGCCGCGCTCCTGGCGCGCAAAAATCCGTACAGCCCGCGGTAAACGCCAGCGACGGCGGGCAGCATTATCCTTCATTATCGTCATACTCCTCCTCTGGCTGTCCCGCCTCCCGCCCCAACGCCGTATCCAGCGTAATCACGCCATTCCCCACCCGATTTACCAGCGTGACATGCAGCAGGTTGCTCAGCGATAGCCCGCCAAGCAAACTGATATCCTTGCCTTCACGACACCACTCCACCACCACCATCGAGACTAGTTCGCTGCCGTTTTCCGGGTCTTTTTCCGGCAAATCCCCCGGATAGGCGGCGCCGTATGCCGCCACGCTGTCGCCGCATATCCCGTCGGCGTTGCCCCGGTCAAGCTGCCAGTACACTTCCCCGGTCTGACGCACATTGCTTATCAGCAACTGGTAATTGCCCAAATGTTGTTCGGGCAATACCGCATCCAGCAGACCTTGCAGCCCTTCCCGCGTCAGTTCCTGCTGCATGCCCAGAATGGATACCAGCGCGCCCGCCCGCTGCTCCATACGTTCGCGCTCCAGCCCGACGCTGTAGATATCCGCGCACAATGTGCCGACCGCCAGCACAATAGGCAGCGCCAACGCGGTTTCGACCGCGACGGAAGCGCGTTTCGACATGTAAAACCGCCGCAGCCGCGACAAACCATTACTCTTCATTGCGCAGTTCCGTGCCGAAGACATGTTTGTACTGATAGCGAAAGGTGTCGCCCAGCGTCAGCACTTCCGGCAACGGGGTCAGGAACGCCTTTTGTATCTGCACCGTGACCGACCAAACGGGCAAGGTATTCGAGACGGCGCCCTCTTCCTCGTCAGAGGCGATTTCCAGCCCGCCAAGCTGACTCAGGTTGTCGAATTGCAAGACGCTGACGGTTAAATCCTGCTGTCGCAGATAGCCATAAGACGCGCTGATCATTCGTTCCTTCAGATCGGCGCTCATCATCGCTGCGCTGTCGGTATTGAGATCATCGAGACGAAAAGTCTGCACCGCCTTATCAAGCGCCGCACTGCCTACCGCGATCACCAGGCCGATCCGCGCCAGTTCGAACAGCATCATCACGCCGACCAATACCACCGGCACCAGAAACGCGACTTCCACGGCGATCACGCCTTGCGTATCGCGCCAATCCCGATCGTTGCGCCAGCACATCTTCATTCTTCTGGGTTGCTAAGCTGCAAACGTTGACGGCTGGACAACAGCAGCGTTTCGCCGCGATCTTTCTCTTGCCGCATCTGCGCGACGCGCTGGTTCAACGTGTCCATCAGCACGTCAATGCGCTGCGGCTGAGCAATGGTCGCCAACGTACCGCGCGCCTCTTCCTGACGATCGTTGTAGAGATAAGCCAGCGCCAGATTCAGTTTGCCGGCGGGATTGCCGCTATCCACCGTGCGCAGTAAACCAATCGCTTTATCCGCCTCGCCGCTCACCAGCCAGGAAAGCGCCAGATTGTTGATGGCAGCCACATCCGCCGGGTTTACCCGCAGCGCTTTTTCGAACAGTTGACGCGCTTCGCGGTGCTGACCCGCCGCTTCCATCACCACGCCCATGCCATTGAGCGCGCCCGCGCTATCCGGCTGGGCTTGCAGGGCGCAGGCGAAATCCTGGCGCGCCATCGCATGACGCCCCATCGCCAACTGCGCGCGTCCCATGCCTAAACAAATCGCCAGCGCTTCCTGCGGTTCAAGTTTATTGGTATCGCCGCCCAGCGCGTGTCGCGCGCGGCCATACAATTCCAGCGTTTGCTGCGGCGAACGTACCGACGACGCGACGCTGGCATACTCCAGCAGTTCAGCGCCTTTCAGTTCGCCGCGACTATCGATGCGGGCATAGACTTCCGTCGCCGCTTCAAGTCGGCCCTGATCGCGCAGCAAGCGAGCCAGCCGCAGCCCTTCGTCCTTGGTGCCTTTAATCGTCATTGAACTGCTGCCGCAACCCGCCAGCGAACCCAACAACAGCACCAGGAACAGACGACCGCCCCACCGACCTTCGGTTGCCATTTTTTTCACCCGACCAAACATGTTCGCATCCCCTCGATACTTTCTTTTTCTGCTGTAAGATCCCCGCCTGCGCGGGAATGACGAATTCCGGCACCGTTACTGCGTCAGTAGCCGAATCACTCGCACCAACGCTGGCGACGCCATAATCGCGACAATCGGCGGCAGGATCAGCGCCATCAACGGGACGCTAAGCTGGGCCGGCAGTTTGCCCGCTTTCTCTTCCAGCCCCAGGATCAACGTTTTACGGCTTTCGTCGGCAATGGTGCGTAATGCCTGCGACAGCGGCGTGCCGTAACGTTCCGCCTGAATTAAGGTGGCGACCATACTTTCTATTTCCGCGACACGGGTTCTTTGCGCCAGATGTATCATCGCCAGCGTGCGATCGGCGAGGATCTGCAACTCGGCGGCGGTGTAATGCAACTCGTCCGCCATTTCCGGCGAGGACAAGCCCAGTTCTTTCGCCACCACCTGCAACACCCGGCCAATGGGTAGCCCGGCTTCGGCGCAGACCACCATCAAATCCAGCGCATCCGGCACCGCTCGCGCCAACTTTTCGCCCCGGCTGGCGGCGCGCCATTTCAGCCACCACTCCGGCAGCATGGCGCCGACAAAGAAGCCAATCAGCCCGGCGGCGATCCCCGACAGCCCCAGACGGTCGGCAGGCGGCAACCCGCCCCAGACCAGCGTCAGCGCGCATAACAACCCCATGAAAAATTTGCCCATCACCAGCCAGCCCACCGCTTCGTTACGGCGGAATCCGGCCAGATCGAGCAGACGGCGGAAATTAAGACGATCCCGTTCGGATCCAGACAGGCGATAGCCCTGTTGCGCTATCGGTAAAAGCATTTTTTCCATCCAGGGTGTTATTGTTGTTCCCTGGCCTCGCAGGATCGTATCCTGCGAGGCCGCCCCGATAGAGGCGGCGGGTAAATGCGCCTGCATGCGCTCGGCCAAGTGCCTGAACCGCCGTCGGCTGTTATTGAAACGCGCGATCACTATCCCCGCGCCAATCAAGCCCAGCGCCATCAGTAACAGGGGATCGTTGAATATCGTCATGTCGGCTTCTCCCTTGTCCTCAGCTTATCCGTCTGACCATGAAATGCGTCACCAGCATCCCAAGCGCCACGCTGCATAAGGCGTAAATCAATACCGTGGTTCCTACCGGGTCGGAAAACAGAAAATTGAAATCAGCGGGAGAGCGCAGATACAGATAGGCCAGACAGCAGGGGAACAACGCCGCCACGATTTTGGCGGACGCCCGCGCTTCCGAGGTTTTCGACTGCACTTTTAGCTGAAGCTCGCGGCGGGCGCGCAATGTGGCGGAAAGGCGCTCCAGCGTTTCTCCCAGACGCCCGCCGGCTTCCTGGTTGATGATCAGGATCACCACGAAGAAACGATATTCCGCCATCGGCACCCTGAGCGCCGATGCCTGAATTACCTGACGTAATGGAATGCCCAGCTTCAGCCAGTGATCGATGGTATTAAATTCATGCGCCAGTGGCCCGCTCAAATGCTCCGCCACCATCGCAAAGGTATTCGCCACCGGCACCCCCGCCCGGCAACTGCGGGTAATGGCGTCAATCGCTTCCGGCAGGCTTTCGCGCAGGGCTTTCAGGTGCTTTTGCAATGCGGCACGAAACAGCACCGCGCCAATTGCGATAAACAACAGCGCAGAGAAAACCAGCCCCAGCGTCAATGGCAGTAAAGTACGTTGCCCCATGACCATCCCCAGCGTCAGACTCAGCGCAGCCAGGATCAACGTTCGTTGACGCAGGTTTTTTTTCCAGCCGATGAACGCCAGTTGCGACCAGATCCCCGCCAGCCAGCGCCCCAGCAGAGGAACGTTCATCAACGGCGTTTTTATTTCATCACGCAGAATAGAGTCGGAAACCGGCTGCGCCGGCGGCGGCTCCACCTGCGCTAAAATCTGCCGCCAGCGTTGTTCGCGCTGAGCGAGACGTTGACGCGCCTTTTGCCAGCGATAGACGGCAAAGCACAACAGCAGTACGCCGCAAAATACCCACAGCGTGATCAGATTCAGGTGTAAAGCGGTCATCGGCATCTCCTCTGCGGGTCGTCACGCATCAAACAAATGCGCTTTATCGCTGTAGAACTGCGGGCGCTGAATGTGCTGTACGTATTCGCCTGTCAGTTTGCCCTGTGCGTCTTTGCCGGTGATCTGGAAAGTGAACAGATCCTGTAGCTGGATCACTTCATTCTCCATACCGCAGACTTCAGTGATCGATACCACGCGACGCACGCCGTCGCGCATCCGTTCTATCTGTACGATCAGATGCACGGCGCTGGCGATCTGACGGCGGATCGCCATCAGCGGCAATTGCATGTTGGCCATCATCACCATGTTTTCCAGACGCTGTATCGAATCCCGCGAGGTATTGGCGTGAACAGTACACAATGAACCGTCATGACCGGTATTCATCGCCTGCAACATGTCAAAGCTTTCGCCGCCGCGCACTTCGCCGAGGATGATGCGGTCAGGACGCATACGCAGGGCGTTGCGCACCAAATCGCGCTGATCGACCCGACCAGTGCCTTCGGCGCTGATGGGACGCGTTTCCAGCCGGATCACATGCTCCTGCTGTAATTGCAGTTCGGCGGCGTCTTCAATGGTGATGATGCGTTCGTCGCTGCCGATCTTTTGCGATAACGCGTTCAGCAGCGTGGTTTTACCCGCGCCGGTTCCGCCAGAGACAATTACGTTAATCTTCGCCTGCATCGCCCTATTCAGCACATCGGCCATGGCGTAGGACATACAGCGGCTCTCCGCCAGCGCTTCCAGCGACAGATTACGGCGCATGAATTTACGAATAGAGATAGTGGTGCCGTCGATCGCCAGCGGATAGGTAATCACATTCACGCGGCTGCCGTCCGGCAGACGGGCGTCCACCATCGGGCTGGCTTCATCGATGCGCCGCCCCACCGCCGCCGCGATACGCTGCGCGGTGTTGAACACATGTTCTTCATCAATAAAGGTGATCGGCGAGAGTTCCAGCTTGCCGAAGCGTTCAACAAAGACCTGATTCGCCCCGTTCACCAGAATGTCGTTGACCGTGTCGTCGGCCAGCAACGGTTGGATGGGGCCGATACCGGTCATCTCATCCAGCATTTCCGCCGCAATCACTTCCTCTTCCTGACGAGAAAGCTGCAAACGCTGTTCATCGCAGATGCGGCGGATCACGGTTTCGATCTGCACCAGCAGCTTGTCGCGCGTCATCATGGCCGCTTTGCCCGCATCGATCTGATCGTAAAGCTGGGCGCGGATCAGACGGCGCTGGCTGCTGCGGCTGTCCGCCTGCCGGGTGGCGGAGGTTGACGCCGGCGGATTATTTGCCGTCGGCTGCGCACGATTCTCTACCGCCGGACGCGCCTTCAGTTCGGTCACGTTGGCGGTCGCCGGTTGAGGCGTATTTTTGTGCGCCTCGCCTTTTTGCAGGTTATTTTTACGAATCAACATAGTCGGTTAACCCTTTGTCGCAACGGGGTGATGCGGATGATATTCATGCCCGTTTCAACCAACGGGAAAACCAGCGTTTTGCCGCCGGTTGGGTACGCACCCCGCAGGCCAGATCGACCAACTGGCGCAATGCCTGCTGGAAAGCGGGCGCCGCCGCCAGATTCAACGCGCCCAGCGTCAGGCTTTGCGCCAATGTATGACCGGCATGAGGCAGCGATACATCGATTTTGCGGCCGACAAACTGCTCGAACTGCTCACGGCTCAGCGGGGTTGTCCCGGCGAAACGGCTCTGGTTATGCACCAGCAACAGGCGCTGCCCTTCGCTTTCATCGCCAATTTCATGCAGTACGCGACGAATATTACGGGCGTCCTGTAGCGTCAGTTCGGTGACGATGATGCGCAGATCGGCGTAGGTCAGCACATCCAGCGCCCCAGGCGGATAACTGCTGGGGAGATCCCAGATAACCTGATTAAACATGCGGCACAACGCGCTGCCGAGATTCAGCACGTTGTCCACCTCCACCGGGTTCAATTCGCCCAGTTCAGGATGCTGCGCCAACAGATGCAGACGGGGATCAATGCGCAACATAGCGCGTTGCAATAGCCGGGTATCCAGTTCCTGCGTTTCCAGCACGGCGGTCAGTCCGGCATCGGCGCTTTGTCCCTGCAACAACAGTTGATCGCCGTTACGACGGTCAAAATCCACCAGCGCCACCGGTAAATGACGTTCGCCGGACAACAACCGGCTCAATCCCATCGCCACCGTACTACCGCCGCAACCGCCGCTGGCGCTGACTACCGCGATAGTGCGCCCCATGCGGGCATACTCCGGCCCGGCTTGCTGGCCCGCGCATTTCGCCAGCGTCGAAGCCAGCAGATCCAGCGTGAACGGTTTCAGCAGGTAGTCCACCACCCCAAGCTGCAACAGCGCGCGATACAGCGCCACATCCTGTTCTTTGCCCGTGGCGATCACCTGCGTGGTCGGGCCGCAGATGCTGAGCAAAGCTTCCAGTTCAGGCAACGGCCAGCGCGCGCCTTGCAAATCCACCAGCAGAATGCGCGGCGGGATATTCAATTCACACCACTTGCGCGCCGCCGCCACGCCGCCCGCCATCACCGGCACGTCTTGCTGTTTCAGGCGCGTAAATTGATCGCCAAGCTCGGCGATCTCCTCCGCGGCGTGAACAAACGCCGCCAGCGGCGCGGCCAGTTCTTCGTTGTCAACCAGGGTCATTTCACTCATGGCATGCCGCTCCCTTAGTCATCAAAGTCAATATCGATGAGCTCTTTTACCTCATCGGATTGATAACGTTCGATGCTGTTAACCGCCACCACGCCGTCCGCGTCATCCAGGGTTTTGGCCTGAAGCAAATCACGCGGCTGTGCGACCATCATCGCCAGATTGTTCTGGGTCGCACAGCCCAGGTAGCCCATGCCTTCGAATGGCTTTACCATCAGCAGACCGGGATCGTTCACCTGACAGCGGGCGGTTTTTACCGCCAGCGCTTGGGAAATCACCTCCAGGTCGCCGGACTGACCGCTGGCGGACGCGATACGCATCTGTTTCACTTTCCGCGCGTCCGCTCCGGCGTTTTTCAGCACCAAAGCTAACCGCCCCGCCATCTGTTCGCCACGCGCCGTACGGGGGATCAGCGTCAGCGTTTGTTTGGCCAGCCGACCTTGATCTTTCAGCATCACATTGAGTCGCTTAAGTGATTCCGGGGTAAAACCCCGCCCGTCCGCCGCCACTTGCAACGTGACCGCCAGCGAGGATGGACGCACTTCAATCGGCTCCAGCGCCGGTTGCGCATAACGCTGCATGCGTTGGCTGTTCACGGAGTTATCACCACAGGCCGCCAGCAGAAAGGCGCAGGCGCACAGCGTCAGGCCAGAAATCGGCCTGCCTGAAGGTTTTCGTGCGACGCGTCCGGCGTTGCGAATCGTCTTTTTATGCATTGTGTTCCCCCTTCATCATCAGGCTCAGTAGAGATAACCCACCGCGCCATAACTTGGCATCACGGCGTCCAGTGTTTTGACGCCCTGTCCCGGCACCTGAAGATCACCCGCATTCACTGGCGCCACCACATAGGCGGTGGCGATAATCACCAGTTCCGTTTCCTCATGGCTTGTTAATTCATTTTCAAAGGCACGACCAATCACCGGAATGCTGCTCAGCCCCGGCACCCCGGTCACGGTCTGACTGTTGGAACTGCGCAACATGCCGGCCAGCGCAAAGCTCTGTCCGCTGGCCAGTTCAACGGTGGTATCGGCGCGGCGCACCGTCAGCGCCGGAATGGTCGATCCCCCTTCCAGTTCAACGGCGCCCACGGAGGTCAATTCACTGACTTCCGGCGCAATGTGCAGACTGATACGGTTGGCGGAGAGCAATGTTGGCGTCATGCGCAGGATCACGCCGTAGGATTTGTAATCGATATTGACGTTGTTATTGGTAATGATGACCACGGGCACTTCACCGCCGGCGGCAAACGCGGCGGTTTCGCCCGACATGGCCGTCAGGTTCGGTTCCGCCAGCACGGAAGCCATGCCTTGTTTGTTCATGGCGGATAACAATCCGCTGAGCGAACCCTCGCCGCCGCCGACATTGACGCCCAGAAAGTTACTGCCTTCAACACCGGTAAACGCCCCGGTGCTGGAATCAAAAAAGCCGCCGACCGTACCGGTTCCCAGACCGAAGTTGGCGCTGCCCCGGTTCAGCGACGCTTCCCAGTTGAAACCCAATTCGTGGGTCAGGTTGCGGGAGACTTCCACCACCCGCACGCGGATATTGATTTGCGACGGGGTTTTGATTTTGAGTTGATTGACGACTTTGCCGGATGACTCGCTGCTGCCGGGCAGACCTTGTCCGCCGCCGCCACCACCGCCGCTCGCGGAAGAAGAGGAAGACGCGGCGATATAAGCCTGTACGCTGTCGATCACCCGTTTGGCGTCCTGCGGCGTATCGACGCTGCCGCGCACGATCACCCCGCTGGGGATCCCGGCTTCCAGTTGGATATCCGCATTGGGAAATTCCCGCTTCATCCTTTCACTCAGCGCTTTCAGATCGTGTTCGGCGACGATGCGGATGGCATGGATGACATTGCCGCTCTCGTCCATGGCATACAACGTGGTGGTTCCCACGTTCCTGGCATAGATGAACAAGTTGCCCGGAGAAGGCAGTTCAAAACTGGCGATTTCCGGGTCAGCCACCAATACGCTGTCGGGTAAGGCATCCAGTTGCAATAAGCGTCCCTGATGCACCGTCATGCGCACCACGTTGGTTTCAGCGACTTCGGTCATTCCCGCAGCGAAAACGGCGCCGGGCAGCAGCGGCATCGTCAGACAAACGGCGGCCAGCCATCGTTTACGTGTATCCCAAAAGTCCGATTTCAAAAACAGGGAAAAGATCGTCATTTACTTAATTTCCGTAATGGGCTTCATTTTTTTCATGCGCAACCTTGCAGCCATTCACCGGCGGTGAGGTTGCTGCTAGCGGGATGGGAACATCACGACATCTTTCTGTGCGCCCCGGAAAACCTTAACCTGATGACCGCTACCGGACAGGCCGTTATAGATGCTGGTGCTTTGCGTCAGCGTGGTGACCCGCGGCGTCGCATCCTGGCGGCCATCATCCTGTTCGTCCGGCGTTGAACTGCGTAAAGCCAGATGCAACATGCCAACCTCTTTCGCCACCGCCAGCACTTCGGCCTGTTGCGGCGTGACCTCGACCGTGACCGTCTGGTAACTGACGGTGCGCGGTCGGTTGTTGCCGGCAGGCAGGCGGCTACGGCTGGGCATCACCGTCTCGCCGCTATCTTCCTGTACCACATCCTGTCGTGGGCGCACGTCGGTGTCGGTTTGATTATTCAGCGCCAGAACGCGTAAATCGCGCACGATGGTTTGCGATGCCAGTAGAGGTAAGGCGATGGTTTGGCTGCCGCTGGCTTGTCGTTCCGGCTGTTCGTCTTTTTTCAGGCTGAGGATAATGTCAACGCGATCGCCCGCCGCCACCAGACCGGCATTGCTGGCCACCGCGTTGGTTGGAATCGAGATAGCGCGCATCCCTTTACGCAACACGGCGGCGACGAATCCCGGTTCATTGGGCTTGACCACCACATTGCTGGTCAGCGGCGTGCCGGCGGTCACCGTTTCACGCAGCGTGGCGCCCAGCAGCAATGTCTGGCTGTCTTTACCACGGATAAAATTAAATGTGCGCGATACCGGCTCTTCAGTGACCTGCCAGCGCAGCGAGGAGGAATCCAGAAAATCGCCGGGATGGAGATCTTTGGCGGCTACCAGAACCGCGACCTGCTGCGGCGCTTTTATCTCAACCTGTGGCGCGGGCGGCGGCGACGACAAATGACTGCGCACCAGCAGCGCGACAATGCCTGCCAGAATCAACGCCCCTGACAGTACGTATGTAGAGTTAATTTTCATTTCAACGGTTCTACCTCAGCCGTGCGTGTCTCAACGTGACGACGAAACTAAAACAAGGGAAAAATCAGGACATACATCGCGCCAAAGGCAATGGCGAGCGCGTAAGGAATGCCCTGAGAAAGTTCGGCGGGCAGATCGGGCGGCATGGGCAACCGGCTTTTAAACATCCGATTCGTGGTTTGAATACCCATGCCGATGATACCCGGCACGGTATTGAGTAACGGCAGACTCAGCGCCAGCACGCCTCCCGCCAAGGCGGTGACCATGACAAAAACGATCTGGTGTCCATGTCCCACCCACAGACACAACACGCTCATCAGCTTTACATCTCCCGCGCCCAACCTGCCGGTGAGAAAAAGTAAAAAACCAACCATCAGAACAATAACCGCGCCCGGCAACGCCCACAGCGCCTGCCGCAAGGCTGTCATATCTGGCGCGCCGGATTGCATGACCACCGACGCGCTGGCAAGCAACCAACCCAGCAATAAGACCACAACCGCCTGATTGGGGATCTTGCGCGCCAACAGATCAGTGCTGATACACCACAACAGACACCCAACCAGCACTGCCGTTTGCAGCCACTGAGCGGAATACGCAACCACTGGATTATTTCGCCGCTGTCCCTGACGCGCCTGATCCGCTGGTGCCGGAACCGGTGATCTGATCGGCGATTTCACTGAATTTTTCATTCAGCGCCTGAACAAAAATACCGTCGCTACCGAAAATCGCGCCAATTGCCGCCGCCATCGCCGCCGCCAGAATGCCGTACTCAATCGCCGTTACACCGCTTTCATCACGCAGGAATACACGCAGTTTGGTTTTCATATTATTCATGGGAAATATCTCTTATCCGCAGCCAAAGGGATCATGGCAATTGACGGGAGCCATGACGATAACAGGATTAATAATGAGACTTATTATCATGAACAACAAGAAGCAGAACATTAATATTAGTTAATCTTTAAACGCGTTGAATTAACCAGATAAATCAATGAAAGATATAAATTCACAATAAATACAAGGGTAATAAATATGCAGGTTATTTACCGGGGAATTAATACGGACTTAACACGTTTAAGACATAAATAGACCGTCAATCCCGGATTGGCTGACTCAAGACACAGCTTGCCGCCGTGCAGATCGGTAATCGCTTTCACCAATGACAGCCCCAGCCCGTAGCCAGGCTGTTGCGGCCTGACGTCCAGCCGCTGAAAGCGTTGTAGCGCCTTCTCATGCTGCACCGTGGGAATGCCTGGCCCACGGTCGGCAACGCGCAGCGCGATCCAGCCTTGATATAACGTCATCCCCAGGGTGATTTCTTTTCCCTGCGCGGCATACTTGAGCGCATTTTCCACCAGGTTGGCCAGCGCCTGAAATATCAACGCCCGATCGCCGAACAACTGGATGCCAGCCTTAATCTCTATCAACAAACGACAGCCGCGCGCCTCCGCTAGCGGCTGGTAATATTCGGCGAGTTCTTCCAGCAATTGTCGCGCTTCGATATTTTCAAACTGATGCACACAGCGTCCGCTTTCGATTTCACCAATACGCATCACTGTGCGGAACAGGCCGAGAATTTTATGAACTTCCTCCACTGCCAGATTCAGTTCATCACGCACATCGCCCGCCAGACCGGTACGTTCAGTCAGGTTGAACAGACGATTTTGCAGATGCGTCAATGGTGTGCGCAGTTCATGAGCAATATGGCTGGAAGTGCTGCGCACTTGTTCCATCAGGCGTTCGATGCGTTCCAGATTCTGGTTGATATCCGCGCTCAGGCTGTCGAAGTCGTCGCCATAACGCGACAACGGCATACGCACCTGCTGCTCGCCAGTGCTGTAGCGGTGCAGCGCGGCGCGGATTTTCTCGACGCTGCGCAGGCTCCGCAGGCTGAAGTGACGGCTGACGAACAGGCAGAACAGCAGCACGATAAACAGCCCGGCGCCCGCCACCAGCGGGATGGTGCGCACACGCTCAAGCATCGGTTTGATGTTGTAGGCGGTAAACAACACCGTCCCATCGTCCAACATGACGGACAACCCGATCAGATTGGCGTCATGCTTACTCGACAGCGTCGCTTTCAGGCAGGCCACGTCCATCCGGCACGGGGTGTTTTGCAGATCCTTCAGCGGGTGGTTGTGATACAAGACATCGCCGTTTTTATCGGCTACCAAAAATAGCGGTAATTCATCATTTTTCGCCAGATTGTCCTGCCGAAGTTGGGTGATCAGATTATTTGCATTTTTTAAACGCGACTGCATGGAATAATCATAAATATTACCCAGAATAACTTCACGGACATGCGTTCTGACCAGGGTTTCACTTAATAAACTGAAACCGATAATACACATCAGCATCATCAGCAAAAATAAAAAGGCAATGGTGATAGCCTGGCGGAAATTAGCGGTACATAAAAAGCCGGGATATTGATTTGCGCCTATTAATTGCCAGTGTTTTATTTTTATCTGCCAACGGCGATTCCGTTTCCTGGTCTTTATTTTATTCAGCGTGGCTGCCGACATCCGTTCTATCCTTGTCAACAGAACCTAATGAATACCCCATTGCCCTTAATGTTTTAATTAATGGCCGCGGAAAGCCCCGGTCGATTTTTGCCCGCAATTTGGACATATGGACATCAATCAGATTGGTTTGCGGATCGAAATTGTAGCCCCATACTCGCTCCAGCAACATGGTGCGGGTTATCGCCTGACCGGGATTTTCCATTAGAATAATCAATAACTTGATTTCTTTATCCGTCAGATCGATACGCTTGCCGCCACGCCAGGCCACCCGTTGCAGACGATCAAGTTGCAGGTCTTCGAATGTCAGGACGGAAGAATTATCCGCATGGCGTTTACCGCGCCGCGCCATAATATCCAGCCGCAATCTGAGTTCATTAAAATTAAAGGGTTTACCCAGGTAATCTTCCGCGCCAAGTTCCAATCCCATTACCCGATCTACATCCCGATCCAGCGCGGAAAGCAGCATAATGGGCGGATGACGCGATCCCTGTAATTCACGCAATACGGTAAATCCGTCCATCACTGGCAGCATTCTATCCAGCAACACCACATCATAAACTTCATCTTTTATCGCTTTTAATGCGTGCTCGCCATCATGAACCATGCGGCATGAATGACCGTGCGAATGTAATTTAGAACCCAGCCAATGGCACAGAACGGAATCATCATCAACTACCAGTACGCGCATAACTTTCCCCTACCAAACAAGGCCTGTTCACCTATTTAATTTATGGTTAATACTCAATTTATTATTTTCGGCCCGCCATAGCAGACCGTGTCCAGCGCAACCAGACTCTGGCGCGACATGGGCATAAAAGGCGGATCTAAGAATTTTCCTCACAGATAATAACAATCATTATCATTTAGTGACAAGTAGTTTACCATCGCAACAGCAGGTTTGGCGTGTCAGGATCAGGTAAGGATGCGGCAAAGGCCCCACCGCTGACGCGATGGGGTTAACAGGAGAGGAAAAAGATCAATGACATACGGGCTGAGGACGGCTATGCCTCTACCCTCGTTCGATAAGCACGGCTTCCAGTAGATCCAACTCACGCAGCATTTTTTGCAATGTTTCATTGCTGATTTGCTGGGTTGCACGCAGGTGATACAGTTCCGCGCGCTCAGAGTTCAGCGCGGTCAGGCGAAAACGCCGTTCAAGATTTTCAATTAACAAACTGTTTTCCAGATTGTCTTTATCCACCACCTGCCGTCGCAGATTACCGATGACGCGCGCGCTGACTTCTTTGAGCACTTGCGGATCGATATTTTCCTCGCGATCCGCCCCCAGGCGCTCCTCCATTTTATGCAGGCTTTCGATGGCGACTTCCGCAGCGGCGACGCGCGCTATACGTTCCTCTTTCGCATAAGCGGCTTTATCAGCCACCACAACGCCACGCAGCAGCAAAGGCAGCGCCATTACGCCGCACAGCAGAGAGAACAGAATCACCCCCGTCGCAATAAACACCAGTTGGTAACGCGAAGGGAACGCCGTGCCGTCGGTCAATAGCAGTGGTATCGAGAGCACGCCAGCCAGCGTAATCGCGCCACGCACCCCGGCAAACGAGGCGATCCATAGCTCGCGCGTGGTAAATTGCCCGAACTCCATAGGACGCTTTTTCTGAACATACATGCTGTATTTTTTCATTCCCCACAACCAGGAAAAACGCAGCAGCAGTAACGCGGTATAGATGACGACAATATCGCTAAACAACATCCAGGTTTCTACCGTCGGATCCAACTCCGCCTGGGTAATCGACGTTTCCAAAATACCCGGCAGTTGCAGCCCCAGCATAATGAACACCATGCCGTTAAACACAAATTCCAGCATCGACCAGACGCTGTTTGCCCGTAATCGCATGTTCAGCGGCGCATTACGAATGACGCCGGATTGACCGATGGTCATCCCGGCGGCGACCGCGGCCAGAATACCCGATACGCCAATGTGTTCCGCAATCAGATAAGAGGCGAACGGCAACAGCAGCAGCAAAACCGTCTGCGTGGCGGCATCATCCCCGCTCCAACGGCTAATAATGCGCAAGGATTTACTGTACAGCCAGGTGACGGCGACACCGGCCAGTAATCCGCCTACCGCGACCTTAAGAAACGCCAGCGTCGCGCCCGACACGGAGAAGACCATCGTCCCCATCGCGATCGCCACCGCAAACTTCAGCGCGACCAGACCGGACGCGTCGTTCATCAGTGCTTCGCCCTGAAGAATACCCATCAGTTTTTTCGGGATACGATCCTCGCCGACGATACCAGACAAGGCCACCGCATCCGTCGGCGATAGCACAGCCGCCAGCGCGAAGGCCGCAATCAGCGGCATGCCCGGCACCATCCAGTAGATGAAGTAACCGATGCCCACCACCGTTATCAGCACCAGGACCAGCGCCAGACCAATAATTTCGCGGCCATGTTTCAGAAACTCGCGCGTGGGGGTTTTCCAGCCGTCGGCAAACAGCAGCGGCGGAATAAACAACACCATGAACAATTCAGGATTGAAATCGACATGCAAACCAAACTGAGGCCACGCCAATATAGCGCCGACGGCAATCTGCATGAGCGGTAAAGGTATTTGAAAAGGTAAAATTCGCGTAACCACCCCTGATAACGACACCATCAGGGTTAAAATGAGGATCGTAAAAAAGATTTCCATGCTTTCCTTAGACTATCTCCTACAGCAATAAAGTTGGTTTTCCATCCGTTAGACCGTGAAGTACGATCTCATATTTAGCGCATTTATCGAAGCATGAAAATGAATTTCTTAGCGGAGAATAAAGGTAATTGTTTTCCTGCTGAGCACCGTCCCAGCATCAACCAGAAGCAAACGGAAAAGCGATATCAATGGAACAGAAATTTGCGTCAGACGAATGAGCGGACACAGCCAGTGTGACAAGAAAACAGCGGAAAAACAGGAATAAAACGGCCTTCGTGAAATCTCCGAAGGCCGTGCCGGGTTACAACGCCCACCCACCGGCGTAGAAGACCACCAACGCTATCGCGATCAGCACCGTACCGATATTCAGTTTGCGCCATTCACCAGAGAAGATACGGCCCAGCACCAGTGAACCGAAGCCCAGCATGATACCGGTGACGATGTTGCAGGTCAGCACGATAAACACCGCGCACACCAGGCCGGACATGGCATCGACAAAATCGTCAAAGTTCAGTTTGGACACGTTGCCCAGCATCAGCAGGCCGACATACATCAGCGCCGGCGCCGTCGCATAGCCCGGCACCAGATAAGATAACGGGGACAGGAATAGAATCAGCAGGAACAACACGCCGACCACTGTGGCGGTCAAACCCGTTTTGCCTCCTGCTGCCGTACCAGCGGCGGATTCAATGTAAACCGCCGCTGGCGAGGTTCCCACCAGGCTGGAGAAGATGCTGCTGACGGAGTCCGCCGTCAATGCTTTGCCGCCGTTGACGATTTGTCCGTCTTTATCCAACAGATTCGCCTGGCCCGCTACCGCACGAATGGTGCCGGTGGCGTCAAAGACCGCCGTCATCACCAACGCCAGTACGCTTGGCAATATCACCGGCTGCAACGCGCCCATGATATCCAGACTGAAGATGAGAGAGGTGCCGTCCGCGCCCGTCAGACTGGGCAGCGCAAAAAAGCCCTGATATTTCACACTCGGATCGAAAATCAAACCGATAAGAGAGATGGCGATGATCACCAACAAAATGCCGCCGGGAACACGACGTTTCTCCAGACCGATCGTCGCCGCCAGCCCCAACAGCGCCATAATCACCGGGAATGAGGTGAAATCCCCCAGCGCGACGGGCAGACCATCAATCGGGTTTTTAATCACCAAACCAATGCCGTTGGCGGCGATAATCAGCAGGAACAGACCGATACCGATCCCTGTACCGTGCGCGACGCCCAGCGGAAGATTGCGCAGGATCCAGGTACGGATCCCGGTGGCGGAGATGAGAGTGAACAGCACCCCCATCAGGAAAATCGCCCCCAGCGCGACCGGTACGCTAATCTGCTGCCCCAGCACCAGACTGAAAGCCGTAAACGCGGTCAGGGAGATCGCACAGCCAATCGCCATCGGCAGGTTGGCCCACAAGCCCATCAACAATGAACCTAAACCGGCGACCAGACAGGTGGCGACAAATACCGCGTTCGGCGGGAAACCCGCTTTACTCAACATGCCCGGCACAACGATAACCGAGTAAACCATCGCCAGGAAGGTGGTTAACCCCGCCAACACTTCCTGACGCACGTTACTCCCGCGCTGAGAGATTTTAAAAAATGCATCAAGCGCATTATGCGGACGTACCGCATCAGCCTGACGTGTCGTATTTGACATGGTGGTATCCCCTGAAATGTCATTATTTAATGGTAAATCACAGGCGGTTCACCCGGCCTTGCACCGGGAGTACATCAGCATGACTGACGCACCATTGAACCCTATGGTCTTGCACACCGACGATGAGTTTATCGCCTGCAAAACCACAAAATTTTGCCGGGTTATTTGAAGCGAGTGATTATCCTGCTTCATCTGCGTTTATTTCAACTGCTAAACAAGACTATTTACCTATGCTTTCGCACTTTCACGTCGCAGACTTGTTGATTTCCCGGCGGGCGCTAATGAGGATATTGGTTAAAACCCCGTACTGAATAAACGATCGAGCAGAAATCAAAATGCAGGTTTATTTAAAACAAACTAAATATTCATTTTTTTGTGATTTGGTTCACAAAAAAATTGACCTGCCGTATCAGCGCGAGTAGGATTAAAAACGTGAACAGCATCACAAAAAACATTCACTGACGAGGAGATCAATATGAAACTGCTGAACAAAATCATCGCTATGTTTGAAAACATCAAAATCGACTTTGGTACATTCAACCACTAATTATGAAAGTATGCGCGCGAGGTAAGAAAATGCGAATTGTCCGTAAAATCAATCAATTAATAAAAGCGTTGGGCAAAACTTATCGCGGTGTCAACTCCCACGCCATCTTCCGTTGATTGCCCTTGTACGATAATGATGCTCGAAATGGCTGCCATCCGGCGGCCATTTTCTTTTCAGCGCCTCAGCGCTGTCTTCAGGCCCTTGGATAAGGGTGCTGCTGACGCCAGTGTTCGGCAATCTCCTGACGACGACAAATCCATACCCGATCATGTTGCTGAAGGTAATCGAGAAAGCGTTGCAATGCCCGAAAACGGCCTGGTCGTCCCAGCAAACGACAGTGCATGCCTATCGATAGCATTTTCGGTGACGTTTCCCCTTCGGCATACAACACATCAAAGCTGTCTTTCAGATAGGTAAAAAACTGCTCGCCGCTGTTGAATCCTTGCGGTGAGGCAAAGCGCATATCGTTCGTTTCCAGCGAATAAGGGATGATGAGGTGCGGTCGCATCTCGCCGTCGGCAAGTTGAACCTTCGTCCAGAAGGGCAGGTCGTCGCCATAATAGTCGCTGTCATACAAAAATCCCCCTTGCTCCACCACCAGTTGGCGGGTATTGGGGCTGTCACGACCGGTATACCAACCCAACGGCGCTTTGCCGAACAGTTCGGTCAACATTTCCACCGCCCGTTGCATGTGCTGTCGTTCGGTGGCGATGTCCATATTCTGGTAATGAATCCAGCGCCAGCCGTGACTGACCACGTCATAATTCGCATCGATAATGGCATCCACCACCGCCGGATTGCGGGCCAACGCCATCGCGACGCCAAACACCGTTAACGGTAACCGGCGTCGCTGAAACTCCTGATGGATCCGCCAGAAGCCAGCCCTGGAACCGTACTCGTAGAGCGAATCCATCGACATGTGGCGCGCGGGATAACTAGCCGCGCCAATAATATCGGAAAGAAACTGCTCTGAACCGGCATCGCCGTGCAAGACATGATTTTCCGCGCCCTCTTCATAGTTGAGCACAAACTGTACGGCAATCCGCGCCTGACCCGGCCAGTTGGCGTGAGGCGGTTTACCGGCATAGCCGATTAAATCACGCGGATAATCACGCTCCATTTCCGATGACTTTTTCATCACTCGCTCCTCATTTCG
Source organism: Brenneria izbisi (assembly GCF_025840185.1). Classification (GTDB taxonomy): domain Bacteria; phylum Pseudomonadota; class Gammaproteobacteria; order Enterobacterales; family Enterobacteriaceae; genus Brenneria; species Brenneria izbisi. Next base: position 163,304 of record NZ_JAMPJU010000004.1, on the reverse strand, counting down.
GCTTCCTCATTACCACAGGATTTACTGCATGTGGCGATCTTACTTAACGGAGTTGGTTAAACATGCCAGTCAGCGGTTTGGCCAGCGGGTAGTCCAGATCGCCGCGCTTGCTGGTGGTTATCCCCAGCGACGCCAGGGATTCGATCAGTTTAACGGCGGCGCTGACCCCATCAATCACCGGCATCCCCAATTCCTGCGTCAGCGCAGATGCAAGATCGGCCATTCCGCCGCAGCCCAGCACGATCGCGCCTGTACCATCCTGACGGCTGGATTGTATACAATATTCCCGCACTTTCTGTTGTGCGATATCTGCGTGCGCTTCCAGCGCCAGCACCGGCAGATCGATGGCATGCAGCCCGGCGCAATGATGTTCAAAACCATAGCGCTGGAGCAGATGACGAGCGACAATCAGTGTGCGCGGCAGCGTCGTGACGATCGAAAAGCGCGTCGCCACGAGCGTCGCCATATGCATGGCGGCCTCAGCGATCCCCACCACTGGCGCGCTGGCCGACTCACGCGCCGCCAGCAGCCCTGGATCGCCAAAACAGGCGATAATATGCCCTTGAACGCCTTGCGCTTTACCTTGTTTTATCTGTTCCAGTACGCCAATTGCCGCGATCGCCTCATCGAAATGGCCTTCTATCGACGGCACGCCCTGCGAAGGGCTGACCGCAATAATTTCCGTTCCCGGCGCAGCCGCCCGGCGAGCGGCATCGCCTATCGTCTTGGTCATGGCAAGGCTGGTATTCGGGTTAATAACCTGGATCACACACGATTTCATGCTCTGCCCGCCTTAAGATGACCAAACAGACGCGCAAAATCAGGCGCGACCTCTTCATCCCGATCAAAACGCAGGCTGGCGACAATATCAGCAAAGTGACGCCGCATTTCGGCAGACAGATCCTCGATCTTTTTCTCACGCAATAGCATCAGGAGATCCTGATGATCGTGACAGCGGCATCCCTGCTCCCAAGGCGCGCCGTAGGCGGCAATGACCAGTGAGGAGCGCTGAGTCAACTGCGTCACCATGGCCGTCAGCACCGCGTTACCGGAGACAGCTTGCAGTTGAATATGAAAGGCGGCGGACAGGCGGATCGCCTCCGGGCCGTTTTGATCGCGGTGAGCCTGCTGCTCCGCCTGTACCAGATTTTCCAGCGCAGCCAGATGAGGTGTCTGGCAGTGAGCCGCCACTTGCGGCAAATTGGCGCATTCCAGCAGGCTGCGGGTTTGAAAGATTGCTTGCGCTTCTTCCACCGATGGCGTCGTAACATGTGCACCACGTTTGGGCGTTAGGGTGATCATTTGCACCGAAGCAAGACGTTGCAACACTTTTCTGATCCCGGTGCGGCTGACATCAAAGACATCCGCCAATGCTTCTTCAGGCAATTTGGTTCCGGGCAATAACTGATGTTCGACAATCGCATTTAACAAAGCGTAATAAATAACGTCATCTTTTTGTTCAAAAAGGGCTGCTGATTCAAGTCCATAAGTATAATTCATCGGTTTTTCTCGTCATCATTGCATTGTTAAATCGTATACATAAATCAACATTTTTGTATACAAAAAATAAATTCTGGCCTGGTTAATGCAACATCCTTTTGCATACATCGACGTGATTCATTTTACCAATGTTGTTAAAAGGAGCAGTTTCCATGCCAGAAAATACGCCGTTAGACCATGACGCACAGGCACATTACAGTCCCAGATTATGTAATGACGATTTGGCACCCACCCGCGTCCAGACTTGGTCCTGGTACAACATTTTTTCGTTCTGGATGTCGGATGTCCACAGCATGGGAGGATACGTAGTCGCAGCGAGCTTCTTCACTCTGGGACTGGCAAGCTGGCAGGTGTTGTTATGCCTGCTGGCGGGTATTTGCATTGTGCAACTGTGCGCCAATCTGGTGGCGAAACCTAGTCAGATCAGCGGCGTACCCTATGCGGTGGTGTGCCGTCAGGCTTTCGGGGTGTTTGGCGCCAATATCCCGGCGGTGATCCGCGGCCTGATCGCTTTCGCCTGGTATGGTATTCAGACCTATCTGGCGGCGAACGCGCTGATGCTGGTGCTGCTGAAGTTCTATCCTTCACTGACGCCGCTGACGCAAAGTCACTGGCTCGGCCTCTCGGCCCTGGGGTGGATCTGTTTTGGCCTGATGTGGTTGTTGCAAGCCATGGTGTTCTGGCACGGCATGAATGCCATCAAACGTTTTATCGATATTGCCGGGCCAGCCGTTTATGTCGTGATGCTGGCGCTGGCCGGATGGATCATTTACAAAACCGGTCTGGAAAACATCTCGTTTACTCTTGGCAGCAAACAACTCACCCCCGGTGAACAAACGTGGCAGATGCTTACGGCTACGGCGCTGGTTGTTTCCTATTTCTCCGGCCCTTTGCTCAATTTTGGCGATTTCGCCCGTTACGGCAAAAGCATGCAGGAAATCCGCCGCGGCAATCGCTGGGGCCTGCCGTTCAATTTCCTGCTGTTTTCTATCGTTACCGTGGTGATTGTTTCCGGTACGCAGACGCTGTTCGGCCAGATGATTACCGATCCGATCGAGACTGTCAGCCGCGTGGGTAACAGTGTGGCGGTGGCGCTGGGTCTGCTGACAATGATTATTGCCACTATCGGTATTAATATTGTCGCCAACTTCGTCTCCCCGGCGTTCGATTTCTCCAACTGCTCGCCGCAACGTATCAGTTTCCGTACCGGCGGGATGATCGCAGCCGTGGGTTCTGTGTTGCTGACGCCGTGGAATCTGTTCCAGTCGCCGGAATTGATCCACTATACGCTTGATGTGCTGGGGGCTTTTATCGGTCCGTTGTTTGGCATTCTGCTGACGGATTTTTATCTCATCAAAGGCGGCAATATCTATGTGGACGACCTGTTCGATGCCTCTTCCAAAGGACGCTATTGGTATCGCAATGGTTTCAATCCGAATGCGGTGATGGCGCTATTACCCTCTGTAGGCATCGGTCTGTTTATCACTTTCACACCGGGGTGGCAGGCAGCGGCGAATTTCAGTTGGTTTATCGGCGCTTTTCTTGGGGCGGGTTGCTATCGCTATCTGGCGCGCCGCGAAAAGATCGCGACGCCGGGCCGCGCTGCGATGCGCGGTTTGCTGCTACGCAAGGATTAACATTATCCCCGCGTCGTTTCCGCACACCGTGATCCCAGCGAATAATAATCTCGGATATCAGGATAAGGTGTGCCGGTTTGCTTAAATTCATTCTCAGGCATAGAGTGAAACTTCTCCCGTCGGGCGCGTTTTGAAGCGGCGATGCAGCCAAAGGTATTGCTCCGGCGCCCGCATAATTTCGCGTTCGATAACCTTATTCATATAACATGCCGCCTTTTGCTCATCGTGATAAGGATAATCCTGAAGCTCAGGCTGGATCACCAGACGATACCCGGAGGCGTCCAGGTTACGGATCAAGACCGTCGTGATCATGGCAGGCTTCGCCAGACGAGCAATCGTATAGGTTCCGCTGGTCGTCGCTGCGTTTTTTACCGCAAAAAACGGTGCAAATACACTGCCCTTCGGACCGTAATCCTGATCGGGAGCAAACCATACCGCTTCACCGCGCCGCAACGCGTGCACCATGCCGCGCAGATCCTTGCGATCAATCATTGCCTTGTTGGAACGGGAACGTCCCCAGGTCTGCACCTTTTCCATCACTTTATTATTGTGCGGACGATACATCGCCATCATCGGCTGACACAGCCCCATCGCCCTGCCGCCCAGTTCCAGCGACATAAAATGGATGCCGATGACCATCACGCCGCGCTGTTTAGCGCAAGCCTGCTGTAAATTTTCCAGTCCCGACACATCAAACCAATGACGCACGCGGCGATCCGACCAGAACCAGGCCATACCGGTTTCAACCAGCGCCATCCCCAACGAGGCGAAATTGTTGACAATCATCGCTTCACGTTCTGCAACGCAAAGAGTGGGGAAACACAATTCAAGATTACGTCGGGCGATAGATACACGGCGTTTCAGGACAAGACGTGATAAGCGCCCGGCGTTACTGCCGATTTTCATCAACAAGGGATAAGGAAGTTGTACCAGGAGGAACAGAATGCCAAGGCCAAACCAGGTAAGCCAATAGCGAGGATGAAGTAATGACTGGGTAAATCGCTGTTTAATCTTCATGAACTTTATCGTTAAGTGGTCAATATGCGTACCGCATAAAGAATCGCCGTTCTTGGCGCGCTACGTTCATTGAGACACTTTCCCATCGTTATAGTTGCCATGATGCATAAAATTTATTCTAACCATCACAATCACGAGGATTAACACCAGATGAAAACGCTGATAATGATGAAGGGTCCCATGGGAGGTACTCGAACCAACCTGTCTGAAGGCCTGAGGCGACTTACATCATACTCGAATTCACAGGGGGAAAGGAGTGATAAGAATACAAATAATTAAGCCCCTCAGAATCTCTAAGGGGCTTAATACATAATCAGTTGTTTTTTCTGATGATTATGGGCAAAGGCAACATGGCCGGCTCAACTGTCATCAGTAAAAGACCATTAGATCACGCTGACATTCACCGCTGATGGACCTTTCTGGCCGCTTTCAACGTTGAATTCTACTTTCTGGCCTTCGTCCAGGCTTTTGTAATCGTTACCCTGGCCAAGAATGGCTGAGAAGTGAACGAATACATCTTTGCTGCCGTCAGTCGGGGTGATGAAACCAAAACCTTTACCAGCGTCAAACCATTTTACCAATCCAGTCATTTTATTAGACATAGAGAATTTCCTTTATATATTTAGAAGCCACTATAGGGCGGAACAGGGACTGTTACAGTGATTACTTATGGGCGCTTATAAGAAGGAAATTCGTCGGATAAGAGATTGGGTGCATCGCTTGAACTAGGAACCGCTTAATTACAATGTCTTTCATAAATAGGTCTGTATCACAGGCCGATGACGTCATTAACGCATGAATGATTTTTTATAGCAAGCCTTTATTTCAAAGAAACTCAGGCGGCTGAAAAAAACAGACGAAAAACGAACAATTTTGTCCTGATTTATCATCAATAAAATAGGTTCCCCGCTAACATACGGGGAACCATCAGGGTTATCATCATAATTGAATATCAAGCAACATTATTTTTGGGTCGCCAGAATCACACTGGATGCTTTAATCAAAGCGATCACTTTGCTGCCATCAACAATCGTCATTTCATCAATACTTTCGTTAGTAATGCTGGAGGTTAGCAATAGGCCATTACTGGTTTCAACGTGAACGGTAGAATTTACTGCGCCTTTGACGACTTTCTTCACCGTTCCGGCAAATTGATTTCGTGCTGAAAAATTCAATCCACAATCTGACGATGCCAAAATAACCCACGGCGCCTTAATTAACGCAATCGCCGTTTTACCCGGAGCCAATTCCAAAGCATTGCTGCTTGCCTTGGTAATCACGGTTGTCAATTGCTCTCCACCTTCAAGCTTCAGGACGACTTCGTTATTAACCGCCCCTTCGATGACGCTATAAACAACGCCTATTAATTGATTTCTTGCAGAAACTGACATCCTTCCCCCTGGAATTTCAGATTAAATGACACATTTCCGGTTCAGACAGCAAGATGACCACGACGGCTAACAGACTTGATTACCCACGCACTCAAAATGGTTAATACTTCAGAATGAAAAATAAAACAATGTTTGCACGGAAAACTCAATAACGTGACGTTGATTGAAATCATCAGGTAAGCAATAGATTTCAAGATGCAGAGAAATAGCTGAAGAATAGATTTATGATTATTCGGTAAAACTGACACTATCAATCAGATTTACATGTTAATTAACTTCAAATTATTCGATATTACCTATGAAATGCCTGCCATAATATTTTCTGATAACGATCAATGGTTTGACCTATCAAAATCAGCCGGATCGATCGGCATAATTACCATTTTTAGTTGTAAAAACAAAAATATTGATCAGTTTTACAGATCGATCAATAATGCTGAAAACATTTAAACCGAGACACAATGATGATTGCGGACCCAATTCCAGAGGCCAAAAGGCGTTATGTTATGGAGCCAATCCATAACAGTCAGAATATCTTGTTTGCGATGGAACTATTGACAAGATTTGGAGAAGATTTGTGTACAGAAGAACACATCCAGCAAATGAGTATTGATGACAAACAGCAACTGTTTATCGATCAACTGGAGTGTGTGACGGAAAAAAAATCATACTTTATCAATAACCACATTCTGCTTTCGATAAATCTCGATTTTTCTATGGCGCTGTTTTTATTCCAGGATCGCTACACAGAAAATCTGCTGGAAAACCTATCTTTTGTTCGTCTTGAAATAAACGAGGGATTTCCTAATCTCAATGATGGGAAACGTAATCCACTTCTTTCAAAGCTTTATAACCGCTATCCATTGTGGCTGGATGATTTTGGTCGTGGGAATGCCAATATTTATGCCGTCAGCCAGTCACTGTTTCATTATGTAAAATTAGATAAATCATTCTACTGGGAAATGATAAGAAAGAGAAAAGCCCATCTGCTTCCCGCCCTTATCTCCAATATAAAAAGATACTGCCACGGCGTCATTATTGAAGGAGTACAAAATCAATCTGAATACTTCCTACTGAAAAACTGCGGAGTCGATGGAATACAAGGACATATTTATACGACATATGAACTCGAACATCTCCCAATGTGATAAAAATGACCATGTTAATCTTTGCGCTATTCCTAATTTTAGTTGCGCTTTATTCATTCAAGAAACATATTCAAAATACACAAAAGAAAAAATTATTTAGCAAACGAAAAGCCAGGAAAAAACATACTTTGCGGGAAAATCCAGCGGCTTTTCATCTGTAATCAGAAAAATGACAAAGAAAAATCAACTGCGGCATGCCATTTAAACAAGCGTTGATGCTTAAGTTTTATTAATACATTTCTCTCCGAGGGCTAAAAAACAGTCTTCAGCCCACTGCGAACCATAATCAGGACGTCATCATGAAACGTTCAAGTTGTCTGCGCAATTGTTGATTTTCTTTTTTCAATTCTTCGAGTTGATCCAACAAGGTCAGCGTCATGGCGACTCCCGGCCAGTCGAGATCCAGTTCTATCTGTAAGCGTTGCGCCCGCCGAAGACACGTTAACGCGCTATCGTCAAAGCGCCAGTGCGATTCATCCGCTTCAAGCGGCACAATCACGCCCAATCCTACAACTTCAATCAATTCCTCCTGAGTGATCTCCACGCACTGGCACAGTTCCACCACGGTAAATGTCATTTCTTGCGCCATTATTTTGACTCCCATTCACGACGAGGATTAAATGCCGCCTGTTCGCTCAACTGTTTCCACAGTGCAGCGGTTTTCTCATCCAACGTCGGCGGCATCATCACTTTCAGTACGGCATACAGGTCACCCGCTCCGTTTTTCCCCACCAAACCTTTGCCTTTGACGCGCAACCGTTTTCCGCTTTGACTGCCGGGTGGGATCGTCAGGGCAATTTTTCCAGTGAGGGTAGGAACTTCAATGCTGGCTCCCAATGCTGCTTCCCAGGGAGCCAGCGGCAAGACGATATGCAGATTATGTCCGTCAATATCAAACAACGGATGCGGCACAATACGCATTGTCAGAAACAGATCGCCATTCGGACCGCCGCCAAAACCGGCACAGCCCTGCCCTTTCAGACGAATGCGTTCACCATCCCCCACACCGGCGGGAATTTTTACATTCAGCGTTTTATTTATTTCTTTCGTCTGACGTCCCAGTTCATCGAAAACCGGCAACGCATAAGAAATAGGTCGGCTTTGCTCAGTCAACGTTTCTTCCAGAAACAGTGGGATCTCCATCTCAAGATCCTGACCACGGGCAGCATAAGCGTGCCGAGAAGAAGCAGTACGCTGTCCTTGCGCTGCCCGACGACCAAAAACAGACTCGAAGAAATCGGAAAAGTCATCCTGACCGCCAGACGCGCCATGCCATTGCGGGCCGCCGTCATCATAACCCGGCGGTGGTTCGGAGAAACGCGGATCGTTGCGATGCTGTCTCAGTTCGTCATATTCGGCACGACGTGAACTGTCTTTCAGCACCTCATAGGCTTCGGCAATATCCTTGAATTTATTTTCCGCATCATGCTCTTTACTCACATCGGGATGATATTTGCGCGCCAGTCTGCGGTAAGCCGTTTTAATCGCTTTCAGATCAGCTGAGGGGGCGACTTCCAACGCGGCATAATAATCTTTGAATTCCATGCGGTAATGCCCTTAACGTAATGGTTATATAATCGCTTTTACTTTTCAGGCTGGGTGTTGGTTGGTATCCGTTTTCAATCCTACTTCTCTTCATCATTGAGAATCCAACGTTAAGAGAAGGTTTACGTCATTAAAACCTTAGATTGGTCGGATTCTATCGATATGGATTCCGGTCATTTTGTTTGATTGCACTTTACCAGCAATAGCGGCAAACAGTGCTGTGCGTTAGTTGAAGATTACCACAATGAAATGGCTTTGCTTGAGCGAGTAGAAACAAAGAGGTCAGAAAAGCCTGTATTCGTTGATTTTACTTAATTTTATTGAATTCAGGCGATATGCACAGAAGAGAACTTGGAGCGAGTGAAGGGAATCGAACCCTCGTATAGAGCTTGGGAAGCTCTCGTTCTACCATTGAACTACACTCGCAGAGATACGCGCCTGGCATTATAGCGTTATCCCGTTGCCGGGCAAGCAAAAAACCCGCTGATTGCTGGCGTTGTGAGCAAACAGTTGTTGCCAAAATCCCCGATGCCATCGGGTTCATCCGTTTTATTTGTTATGACGGTCACAAATATTAAAACAATTTAATTGATTATTTTGTCAGTCAAAATCCAGCAGTTTACACTCTTTAGCTAAATCGTTTTAGCTAAATTATTTAGCCAGCATAACTCTCACCCATGCTTATTGATAAGCATGTAATGGACTGATATGTAAATAATAAAGATATAAAGGATAAAAGCCATGCTGCTACATGAAAACTCTTTCCAATCCCGACCAATCGCAAGCCGGATAATGACGGCGTTTCAGCCAGGCAAACATACCGCGTTGATAAAAATATCGACATTGTTGCGTGCGGCTGCACTTATCTCTGTAACCGGGCTGATGATTTCCTCAGGCAACAGCGCATATGCAGGTAACAACCGTTCAGCCCCCGCGGCCACCGAAGCGACAGAGCCGCCGTCAGTAACGTTGATCAACGGATATGATCCCAAATGGTGGAAAGAAGCGGTGGTCTATCAGATCTACCCCCGCTCTTATAAGGACGCCAATGGCGATGGCATCGGCGACCTGAAAGGCATTATATCTAAACTCGATTATATTCAGGGTCTTGGCGTTAATGTCATTTGGATCTGCCCGCACTTCGATTCACCGAATGTGGACAATGGCTACGATGTACGCGATTACCGCAAAGTGATGCCGGAATTTGGCACCATGGAGGATTTCGATGAACTGGTTCGGGAAATGAAACAGCGCAATATGCGTCTTGTGATCGATCTGGTCGTCAACCACACCAGCGACGAGCATCAGTGGTTCCAGGAAAGCCGCAAATCAAAGGACAATCCATACCGCGATTATTATATATGGCGTCCCGGCAAGGACGGCAAAGCGCCGAATAACTATCCTTCTTTTTTCTCCGGCCCGGCCTGGACGCTCGATCCTGAAACCAATGAGTATTACCTGCACTATTTCGCCGCCAACCAACCCGACCTGAACTGGGATAATCCGAAAGTTCGCCAGGAAATTTATCAGATGATGAAATTCTGGCTGGATAAGGGCGTCGCCGGCTTCCGCATGGACGCCATCTCTTTTATTTCCAAGGACCAGACCTTCCCGAATCTGCCGGACATAAGGAAATTCGCCAATGTCTATGCCAGTGGCCCCCGCGTACATGACTATCTACAGGAAATGCATCGCGAAGTGTTGTCAAAATATGATGCGGTAACCATTGGGGAAACGTTCGGTATCACGCTGGACCAACTGCATAATTTCATCGACGCTGACCGCCAGGAACTCGATATGGCCTTTAACTTTGATGCGATTCATGTGAACCGGAAAGGATTTCAGTGGAAAAACTGGACGCTGCCGCAATTAAAAGCCGTTTACAATATGCAGGATAAATCGCTCAACGTTCGCGAATGGAATACGCTTTTCTTGTCCAACCACGATAACCCTCGCCTGGTGTCCGCATTCGGGGATGATTCGCCGAAATTTCGGATCCACTCCGCAAAGCTAATGGCCACGCTGCTGCTCACGCTAAAAGGCACGCCGTTTATCTATCAGGGCGACGAATTGGGCATGACCAATTATCCCTTCAAGGATATCCGGGAATTTAACGCGATTGAAGCGCACCAGGGATGGAAACAGCGCGTATTGACCGGACAGGAAAACCCGATGACCTATATTTATGGTCTGCGCAAAGTGGGCCGCGACAACGCCCGCACGCCTATGCAGTGGAATGATTCCGCCAACGGCGGCTTTACCGCGGCGGCGAAGCCCTGGCTGGCCGTCAACCCCAATTATACCACCATCAATGCCCGGCAAGCGGTGGACGATCCCGCTTCCATTTATCACTATTACCGCAGTCTTATTGCGCTACGCGCCAAAACGCCCGCGCTGATTTACGGCGACTACCGCGATCTTGATCCGAAACACCCGTCAATCTATGCCTATACCCGGACGTTAAACAATGCCCGTTATCTGATTGTGCTGAACTTCTCCGGCGACACGGTGGATTATTCACTGCCTGACGGACTTTCCGCCAACCAGTTGCAGCTTTCCAATCGTGCCGGCGATCAGGAACAAGGCACAACGCTCCAAATGAAGCCGTGGGAAGCGCGTATCTATACCTTCTGAGCAGGAATACCGCAGCGGCGATGAGAGAAGAAGGCGCATAGGCGCCACAAAGAAATCAGCAGGGAAAGATGCAAAAATCCCCCGGAAACGAGGGACGACAATGGATAAAAAACGGCGCTGTACACGCCGTTTTTTATCGTTGCATTATTTCTGCGGGCGCATCGCCGGAAACAGAATAACGTCGCGGATGGTATGGCTGTTGGTAAACAGCATCACCATACGGTCGATACCGATGCCCAGACCAGCGGTTGGCGGCATACCGTGTTCCAGCGCCGTCACGTAGTCTTCATCGTAGAACATGGCTTCATCATCACCCGCATCTTTGGCGCTCACTTGCTGCGCAAAACGCTCGGCCTGATCTTCCGCGTCATTCAATTCGGAGAAACCGTTACCGATTTCACGTCCGCCGATAAAGAATTCAAAGCGATCGGTGATTTCCGGGTTCTGATCATTGCGGCGCGCCAGCGGCGACACTTCCGCCGGATACTCGGTAATGAACGTCGGCTGAATCAGATTACTTTCCGCCGTCTCTTCGAAGATCTCGGTGACGATCCGGCCCAGCCCCCAGCTTTTCTCGATCTTGATACCCAGAGACTCGGCAATCGCCGTGGCTTTAGCCAGATCATCCAGGTCGGCGACGTTGGTTTCCGGGCGGTATTTGCAGATGGCTTCGCGCATGGTCAGCTTTGCAAACGGCTTGCCAAAGTCGAAAGTCTGGTCGCCATAGGTCACCGTTGTGGAACCCAGCACATCCTGCGTCAAGGCGCGGAACAGATTTTCCGTCAACACGATCAGATCGTTATAATCGGCATACGCCATATAAAGTTCCATCATGGTGAATTCGGGGTTATGACGCGGAGAAACCCCTTCGTTACGGAAGTTGCGGTTGATTTCAAATACGCGTTCAAAACCACCCACCACCAGACGTTTCAGGTACAGTTCCGGCGCAATACGCAGGTACATGTCGATATCCAGCGCATTATGGTGCGTCACAAACGGACGCGCCGCGGCGCCGCCGGGGATCACCTGCATCATCGGCGTTTCCACTTCCATAAAGCCGTTTTCCACCATGAAGCGGCGGAGCGCCGCCATCACTTTGGAGCGGATACGGAAAGTATTACGGGATTCGTCGTTGGCGATCAGATCCAGATAGCGCTGACGATAACGGGTTTCCTGATCGGCAAGACCATGGAATTTGTCCGGCAGCGGGCGCAAGGCCTTGGTCAGCAAACGCAGTTCGGTACAGTGAACCGACAATTCACCGGTTTTGGTTTTGAACAGCTTGCCGCGCGCGCCGAGGATATCGCCCAGATCCCATTTTTTAAACTGCTCGTTGTAAATGCCTTCCGCCAGATCGTCGCGGGAAACATATAGCTGAATACGACCACCCACATCCTGTAACGTAACGAAAGACGCCTTACCCATAATGCGGCGGGTCATCATACGACCGGCGACGGTCACTTCGATGTCCAGCGCTTCCAACTCTTCGTTTTCCTTGTCGTCGTAGGCGGCGTGCAGACCATCGGACGTGCTGTCACGGCGAAAGTCATTCGGAAACGCGATGCCGTTTTCACGCAGCGCAGCCAACTTTTCACGGCGCGCTTTCAGTTCGTTATTCAGATCCTGCCCCAGATCGGCACCCTGTGATTGTGATTCAGCCATGTGAATTCTTATAACCCCGCTTTTAAACTTGCTTCAATAAATTTATCCAGATCGCCATCCAGCACTGCCTGAGTGTTGCGCGTTTCCACGCCGGTACGTAAATCCTTGATACGTGAATCATCCAGTACATAAGAGCGGATCTGGCTTCCCCAACCGATATCCGACTTGTTGTCTTCCATCGCCTGTTTCTCAGCATTTTTCTTTTGCATCTCAAACTCATACAGTTTCGCTTTCAACTGCTTCATCGCCTGATCTTTGTTTTTATGCTGGGAACGGTCATTCTGACACTGAGTGACAATGTTGGTCGGAATGTGAGTGATACGCACCGCGGATTCGGTTCGGTTAACGTGCTGACCACCCGCGCCGGACGCGCGGTAAACGTCAATACGCAAATCGGCGGGATTGATTTCAATATCGATATCGTCGTCCACTTCAGGATAAACGAAAGCGGAACTGAACGAGGTATGACGGCGACCACCGGAGTCGAACGGACTTTTGCGCACCAGACGATGCACGCCGGTTTCAGTACGCAGCCAGCCAAACGCGTAATCGCCCATGATTTTGATGGTGGCGGATTTCGTACCGGCCACCTCACCATCAGACTCTTCGATAATTTCGGTTTTGAAGCCTTTGGCTTCCGCCCAGCGCAGGTACATACGCACCAGCATGCTGGCCCAGTCCTGCGCTTCGGTGCCGCCGGAACCCGCCTGAATATCCAGATAGCAATCCGCGCTGTCATATTCGCCAGAGAACATACGGCGGAACTCAAGCTGGCTTAATTTGTTTTCCAGCGCATCCAGTTCCACGCTGGTTTCATTGAAGGTATCTTCGTCATCTTCTTCCACCGCCAGTTCAAGCAGACCTGCGACATCTTCCAGCCCCTGGGTCAATTGGTCGATGGTATCCACAATGGCTTCCAGCGAGGAACGTTCTTTCCCCAGCGTCTGAGCGCGTTCCGGCTCATTCCAGACGTCTGGTTGCTCCAGTTCGGCGTTTACTTCTTCGAGGCGTTCTTTCTTGGCATCATAGTCAAAGATACCCCCTAAGAACGGCGGTACGTTCAGACAGATCCTGAATGCGGTTTTTTACCGGATTAATTTCAAACATGATTTTATGTTCTTACGTTAAGTCGTCGACAACGGAAACGGGCTATTCTAGCGGATTAAGCGCGTGGTTTATAGACTTTCATCCGTCAAGTTATAGCGGCCATAAATGCTGGATAAGCAATTGCACCGACCGTTTGCCGCGAAACTCATTCACATCCAGCTTATAGGCGAGCTCCGCTGAGCGCACACTGCTGTCAGGCCACATCAGCGTATCCACATTAAACGCGATGCCATCCAGCAACGGGCCGCCGTCTATCGGCTCCACCATCACTTTCAAATGCCGCTCGCCCACCAGCCGCTGTTGCAGAATGCGGAAACGGCCATCAAACGTCGGTTCGGGAAAAGATTGTCCCCACGGCCCCGCGTCCCGCAGCATTTCCGCGGTGGATAAACACAACTCCGGCAGCGCCAGTTCGCCATCCGACCAAATCACGCCTTCCAGTTGAGAAGCATCCAGCCATTCGCCGACCAGTTCGCCAAAACATAACCGGAAGCGCTCGAATTGATCTTCCGCCAGCGATAACCCTGCCGCCATCGCGTGACCGCCGAATTTCAACATCAGGCCCGGATACAGCGTATCCAGACGCTCCAGTGCATCACGCAGATGCAAACCGGCGATGGAACGCCCGGAACCTTTGAGAATGCCGCCACCCGCCGGTGCGAACGCAATCACCGGACGGTGAAAGCGCTCTTTGATGCGGGATGCCAGAATTCCGACCACCCCCTGATGCCATTCCGGGTGGTACATCGCCAGACCATACGGCAGTTCGTCCCGGCTGCGCTCCAGCGTTTCACACAGGCGCAACGCTTCCACCTGCATGCCTTGCTCAATTTCACGGCGATCCTGATTTAATGCATCCAGATCGCTGGCCAGCATACGCGCCTGGGTGATGTCGTCACTCAGTAACAACGCCACCCCCACGGTCATGTCATCAAGCCGTCCGGCAGCGTTCAACCGTGGACCAAGCGCAAACCCCAGATCACTGGCGACCAGTTGACGGGCATCGCGGTTCGCCACTTCCAACAACGCCTTGATGCCGGGACGACAGACGCCGGCGCGAATGCGGCTCAGCCCTTGCGCCACCAGAATACGGTTATTGGCGTCCAGCGGCACCACATCCGCCACTGTCCCCAGCGCGACCAGATCCAGCAGTTCCGCCAGTTTCGGTTCCGCCAGCGCTTTTTCGGTAAACCAGCCGCTTTCGCGCAGGCGCACAAACAGCGCCATCATCAGATAAAACGCCACACCCACGCCCGCCAGCGATTTCGACGGGAAAGCACAGTCACGCAGATTAGGATTGATCATGGCATCGGCGGCAGGCAGCGTTTCTCCCGGCAAATGGTGGTCGGTCACCAGCACTGCGATGCCGCGCCGATGCGCATCTTCCACACCGGCGTGAGAAGAGATGCCGTTATCCACCGTGATGATAATCTCCGCCCCCAGCGACGCCGCTTGCGCAACGACTTCCGGGCTAAGTCCGTAACCATCTTCAAAGCGGTTCGGCACCAGATACTTAACGTTAACGCCGCCCATGCCGCGTAGCGCCAGCACCGTCAGCGCGGTGCTGGTGGCGCCGTCGGCGTCAAAATCCCCGACAATCACGATGCGGCGCTGTTCGGCCAGCGCCTGTTGCAGAAAATCTACCGCCTGTTCGATACCGCTCAACAGACGGTAATCCAACAGGCCGCGCAGACTACGCGCTAACTCCTGCGGTCTTTTTATGCCGCGTTGGGCATACAAGCGACGCAACAAAGGCGGCATCGTTGCCGGTAAATCAATATCCTCCATCAGCGGACGCCGACGGAGTTGAGTTATCAGTTCCACGCTACATCAACCACCCGTTTTCAACGACGCCTTGTGTGCATCCAGCATCGCCAACATCTCTTTCGGCGCCTGATAACCGGGTACGACCACGCCGTCTTCCAGAACAATGGCCGGTGTTCCCTGTACGCCGAACTGCACGCCAAGCTGGTAGTGACCAGCGATGTTGGTTTTACAGGTGGCAGGTGAAATCTCATCGCCTTTCAGCGCGGCATCATACGCTTTGTTGCGGTTCGCCATACACCAGATGGATTGCATGTCTTTTTCCGCCGGCGAGTTCAGCCCCTGACGTGGGAACGCCAGATAACGCACGGTAATTCCCAGCGCATTGTAATCTTTCATCTGCTCATGCAGCTTCTGACAATAACCGCAGGTGATATCGGTAAATACGGTAATGACGTGTTTTTCCTGCGCGGCTTTATAAACGATCATCTGATCCTGCAACGCATCCATTTTCCCCTTCAGGATCTGGTTAGTGACATTGACCGGCGAGACGCCGCTAACGTCATACAGCGGCCCTTGAACCAGGTGCTTGCCGTCCTCGCTGATATAGAACACACCGCTGTCCGTCAATACCGTTTTCATGCCCGCAACCGGCGCAGGCTGGATTTGCGCATTCTGCATTCCCAGACGAGTCAATGTCTGTTTGATTGCCGAATCATCAGCATGAGCAAAACCCGTCGCCGTTGCTGCCAGCAAAGAAAGCAGTAATAGCCCTTTTTTCATGTTGTCAGTCCTGTTTCGATGTATCTGTCAATGCGTCGTATTGATCCACGCCGCCGCAAAAATCTTTCGCTACGCCCGCGGATGATGCTGCTGGTGTAGCTGTTTCAGACGTTCCGTCGCCACATGGGTATAAATCTGGGTGGTGGAAAGATCGCTATGGCCCAGCAACATTTGTACGACCCGTAAATCCGCGCCGTGGTTCAGCAAGTGAGTGGCGAACGCATGCCGGAGCACGTGCGGCGACAGTTTCCCGCTGTCAATGGACGCCAGCATCGCATAGTGCTTGATGCGATGCCAGAACGTCTGACGCGTCATCTGCTGCGCGCGGTTGCTGGGGAACAACACATCCAGGGTGCGCCCGTTGAGCAGCCACGGTCGACCATGTTCAAGATACTGCTCGATCCAGTACACCGCTTCCTCGCCCAACGGCACCAGACGCTCTTTATTGCCTTTGCCCATCACCCGCACCACGCCTTGACGCAGGCTGACATCACTAATAGTCAGCCCCACCAGTTCAGAAACGCGCAAACCCGTGGCGTACAAGACTTCGAGCATGGCTTTATCGCGTAATTCCAGCGGTTGATCAACATTCGGCGCATTCAACAAGGCATCCACCTGCGCTTCGCTCAAATCTTTCGGTAAACGCTGCGGTAACTTGGGCGATGACAACACGGCGCTTGGATCGTCACTGCGGATTTTCTCCCGGTAAAGATACTGAAACAAGCGGCGCATCGCACTCAGTAAACGTGCGGAGCTGCTGGCCTTATAACCGCCTTCCACGCGCTCAGCCAGAAACGATTGCAGATCGATGGCCTGCGCGCGCAGTAAATCATTATCATGGTGCGCCAGCCAGTCCGCCAGGGCGCGTAAATCCAACCGATAAGACTCCAGCGTATTTTCCGCCAGATTGCGCTCCAGCCACAACGCATCAAGAAATTGTTCGATGAATGCCTGATCCTGAGCTTGCATCACGGTGTCCTCTCGATTCGTCCGCCTATTATGCCTGAGCGCCGCCTCAGGCGCGCACGATTCTGTGCGATCTCACTTATTCCGCGAACATCAACATCACCATAACATTCTCCGGCAAAAATGGACCCTTGGCACATTATATTTTCCGTATTGTCTGTATGCCGGAACAGGCTCCTCAACGCCTTTTCCCTGCCCGGCTTATCCCTACATAATCGGCGTTGAAAAGCCGGTTTTTCTATGCGTAGAATGATCGTTCGTGTTGTTAAAATAAAGAAACATTATGCAAGCCACCATCGCTCCAACTATCGACGCAGAAGCTGAGGCGCCGCCAGTAAATTCACGCAGCAAGGTTGTTATCGCTTCGCTGGTGGGCACCGCCATTGAATTCTTCGATTTCTATATCTACGCCACAGCCGCAGTGCTGGTGTTTCCACATATTTTCTTCCCGCAGGGCGATCCGACCGCCGCCACGCTGCAATCACTGGCAACCTTTGCCATTGCTTTCGTGGCTCGCCCGATCGGTTCGGCGTTGTTTGGTCATTTCGGCGATCGCGCCGGACGCAAAGTCACGTTGGTGGCTTCGTTACTGACCATGGGGATTTCAACGGTCATGATCGGCTTGCTACCCAGCTACGAAAGCATCGGGATTATGGCGCCCATCCTGTTGGCGCTGGCGCGTTTCGGTCAAGGTCTGGGACTCGGCGGCGAATGGGGCGGCGCGGCGCTGCTGGCAACGGAGAACGCTCCGGCGCGCAAACGCGCATTGTACGGCTCATTCCCACAACTTGGCGCGCCAATCGGCTTCTTCTTTGCGAATGGAACGTTCCTGCTGCTGTCCTGGCTGCTGACGGACGAACAGTTTATGTCATGGGGCTGGCGCGTGCCGTTTGTGGCTTCCGCCGTATTGGTGCTGATTGGTCTGTATGTGCGGGTTTCGCTGCATGAAGCGCCCGTTTTCACCAAGGCGGTAAAAGCCGGTAAACAGGTACGTATTCCGATGGCTACGCTGCTCAGCAAACACCTGAAAGTGACGATCCTCGGCACATTTATCATGCTGGCCACCTATACGCTGTTCTACATCATGACCGTGTATTCCATGACTTACGGCACCAAGCCGATTCCAGACGGCCTCGGTTTCTCACGCAATAGCTTTTTGTGGATGCTGATGGTGGCGGTTATCGGTTTTGGTCTGACGATCCCTGTCGCCGGCTATCTGGCGGATGCTTTCGGACGCCGCAGAACCATGATCATCGTGACCTGCATCATGCTGGTATTTTCCATGTTGTTCCCGTCACTGCTCGGTTCCGGCAACCAGGCGCTGGTCATGGGTTTTCTGGTGCTCGGCCTGAGCCTGATGGGATTGACATTCGGTCCGATGGGCGCTTTGCTGCCGGAATTGTTCCCGACGGAAGTCCGTTATACCGGCGCCTCGTTCTCATATAATGTCTCCTCTATTCTGGGCGCATCGGTGGCACCTTATATCGCCGCCTGGTTGACGGCCAATTACGGTTTGTTCTATGTGGGCGTATATCTGGCTGCCATGGCGTCGCTGACGCTGATTGCGTTGCTATTGAGTAAAGAAACGCGTCATCAGTCTCTGGGCTAGTTCCCTGCGGTGAGGGCGATGGCCCTCACTGCGCCTTTCTTTCCTGATGTTCTCACTCTAGAATACCCGCTTCCGACATCACGTTGACCTGACAAATTCTATTGCTTATGAAAATCGGTCTGTTTTACGGCTCAAGCACTTGCTATACCGAAATGGCGGCGGAGAAGATCCGCGTCATTCTGGGTGAAGATCTGGTGGATCTGCACAACGTCAAAGATGTTGATCCGCAGCATATGGAAGATTACAGCATACTGATCCTCGGTATTCCAACCTGGGATTTCGGTGAAATTCAGGAAGACTGGGAGAATATCTGGGGACAACTCGCCACGCTGAATCTCAACGGCAAGATCGTGGCGTTGTATGGCATGGGCGACCAACTGGGTTACGGCGAGTGGTTTCTGGATGCGCTGGGTATGCTGCACGACCAACTGCTGCCGCTGGGCGTGAAATTTATCGGCTATTGGCCGACCGCAGGCTACGAATTCACCAGCCCTAAACCGCTAACCGCCAATGGCGAACAGTTTGTCGGGCTGGCGCTGGATGAAGTTAATCAATACGATCTGAGCGACGAGCGCATAGAACAGTGGTGCGAGCAAATTCTGCAAGAAATGGCGACCTTGCTGTAACAGACATGATAATGACTTTTCATTCGCGCAGAAAAGTCATTGTCCAGCCGCTCACCGCTTCTGTAACCATCTGGCGCGGGCGGCGCCGTCAAAAAAACTCCATGCCACAAAACGGCTCTGTTTCTGTCCTTGCGCCATATTGATGGTTCTGATCGTTTCCGCCCCCACCGCTTCCAGCGCACGATAAAGCTCAGGCAGATTCTCCTTGCGGGATACCAGCGAGGTAAACCACAGGCATTGACGGGCAAAACCGGCGCTCTCTGCGATCATCTGACTGATAAAGGCTATCTCGCCCCCGTCGCACCAGAGTTCATCCTGCTGCCCGCCGAAATTGAGTGGGGAATGTTTGTTCAGTCCCAGATTATGCAGTTTACGCTGCGACCCCTGATGCGCTTGCTCAGCCGAAGCGTGGAAAGGCGGATTACACAGCACCGCATCAAAGGTTTCATTCTTATGGATAATGCCGGTCAGAATGGCTTTGCTGTTTTTCTGACGGCGCAGGCGAATCACACGATTCAGACCGGGATTGGCTTCGATAGTGGCATTGGCGGCCTGCATCGCCTGCGGGTTGATTTCACTGCCGGTAAAACGCCAGCCGTATTCACGGTGACCAATCAGCGGATAAATGCAGTTGGCGCCACAGCCCACATCCAGCATCGACGCCTCACGCGGTATAACGGCGTGATTATCTTCAGCCAGCAGATCGGCAAGGTGATGGATATAGTCAGCGCGACCGGGAACGGGCGGGCAGAGAAAACCCGCCGGGATCGTCCAGTGATCAATCTGATAGAAGTGGTGCAACAGCGCCTGATTTAATACTTTTACCGCGTCAGGATCGGCGAAATCCACCGATTCATCACCATAACGATTCACTTTTACAAACGGGATCAACGCCGGATGGCTCTGTTTCAGCGCAGTAAAATCATAACGACCACGATGGCGATTACGCGGGTGCAGCACGGTCTTTTGGGCCGCATATTTATTGGCAGGGGTTGTCATCAGCTTATCTCTCATTAAACGGCGTGTAAGATACCTGCTGCGGCAATCCCCGTAAATCACTGCCGTTGTTTTTTTATTACGTTACCTGACCCAACTTTTATGCTGTAACAGCCGTTGACGTAAACAACGCCATTCATCATTTCCCATACTGTCCGAGGCCAGCCATAATCGCTGCCGTCCTTTCCCATCGGACGCTCTCAGAGAGAGCAAGATGCCGTTCTTCAGCACCCAGGGACGTTTAATAATCTGCCATTCCTGACGCTGCCAGCGCAGATAGGTTTCGCTGTGCAGCAACATTTCCCCCTGCTGGGATTTGATATTCCGCTGACTGCGAATAAAACCGAACACCACCAGCGTAACCAGGCCCAGCCACAGCACGGCATAACCGTCCGGCCAGGGAGCCAGCAGTATCAGTAACACCAATAGCCCATGCACGATCAATGATAAAAGCTGCATGCGCCAGGAAACACGAATATCACATTGCCACTGGGCCACGGTCTTTATTTCGCTTCTGGATAAGTGAAACCATGCGTTTTAACGCCTCATCTTGCGGCTCACCGTGGTTCATCAGCCAGTTAAACAAATCGGGATCGTCGCATTGCAGCAGACGCACGAACGTTCGTTTGTCCTCATCACTCAATGCGTCATACTCATGCTCGAAGAACGGCATGATAGAAATATCCAGTTCACGCATGCCACGGCGACACGCCCAGTGGATCCGTGACTTATTATCGATTTCCATGCTTAATATTCACCTTGTTATCGATGTTTCGCCCTAGTGTAACCCGATTTCACCCGCAGGCTCTCAACTAATAGTAACACTTTGACATATTTTACTCTTGCATTACGATGCCATCGCACCCAGGCTGCGACACGCTACGCACAATAACCGCTTGCAAAGCGTCGCCGCTATTTTACCATTAGGCCATTCATATACCGCATCAACGCAGCAGGATCGTAATATGGCCAACCCATTTCCTTTTGCATCACAGCGCCCGAGTGCTTCAGCCCGGCTTCCCGCCACCCTCATCTCTCTGGATGACTGGGCGCTGGCGACCTTAACCGGCCCGGATACCATCAAATACCTGCAAGGACAGGTGACAGTCGATGTTGCCGCCCTGCCTGCCGACCAGCACACGCTTTGCGCCCACTGTGACGCCAAAGGAAAAATGTGGAGCAACCTGCGTCTTTTTCAACATGGTGACGGCTTCGCATTTATTGAACGCCGTAACTTACGCGATGCCCAGCTTAGCGAACTGAAAAAATACGCTGTTTTCTCTAAAACTACGATAGTAGCAGAGGATAATGTTGTTCTGCTGGGAGCGGCAGGCGCCCGGATGCGTGAATTGTTGTCGTCCGTTTTCAGCATCCTGCCAGATGCCGGGCATCCGGTCGTTCAGATTGAGGACGCAACCTTGCTGCATTTTTCCCTGCCGACGGAACGCTTTCTGCTGGTGCTGACGCCTGCCCAG
The DNA here is from genome assembly GCF_025840185.1 of Brenneria izbisi. GTDB lineage: Bacteria > Pseudomonadota > Gammaproteobacteria > Enterobacterales > Enterobacteriaceae > Brenneria > Brenneria izbisi. The sequence continues at coordinate 141,444 of NZ_JAMPJU010000004.1, read as the reverse complement.
AGCGCTTTACTGATCGCGCGACTTGAAGGGAAAACCGCATTCAATGATAGTCGCCAATGGCTAGCTTTGGATATCGAAGCCGGTCTGCCGATTATTGACAGCGTAAACAGTGCGCAGTTCATCCCGCAGGCGACGAATCTACAGGCCTTAAACGGCATCAGTTTCAGCAAGGGTTGCTATGCCGGGCAGGAAATGGTGGCGCGAGCCAAATACCGCGGCGCCAACAAACGTGCGCTCTATTGGCTGGCGGGTCAGGCCAGCCGTGTTCCCGAAGCGGGAGAGGATTTGGAGTTGCAATTAGGGGAAAACTGGCGACGTACCGGCACCGTGCTGGCAGCGTGCCGTTTACAGGATGAAAGTGTGTGGGTTCAGGTGGTAATGAATAACGATCTGGCGGGAGACAGCCTGTTGCGCGTGCGGGAAGATGCCGATAGCCAGTTGAAAATTCAGCCGCTGCCTTATGAAATCACAGACTGAACGTGATACCGCGCCCCACACGGGGCGCGTAGCCAAACGGCATGGTTCAAATCACACATACAGATAAATCGCCAGAAAATGGCATACGCTGCCGCCCAGCACGAAACCGTGCCAGATGGCATGATTGTAGGGAATACGCTCACTGGCGTAGAAGATGACGCCCAGCGTGTAGACGATCCCGCCGACCGCCAGCAGGGTTATGCCTGCCGCGGAAAGCGCCAGGGCAAGCTGATAAATCACGACCAGCGACAGCCATCCCATCGCCAGATAGGTGATAAGCGACAACACTTCAAAGCGATGGGCAAAGGCCAGCTTAAAGATGATGCCTGACAGCGCCATACTCCAGATCACCACCATCAGACCATTTGCCAATGGCGAATCAAGCCCGACCAGCAGAAACGGGGTATAGGTTCCGGCAATCAGCACGTAGATGGCGCAGTGATCGAATTTTTTCAACCAGGGTTTGATGCGCGGCGAAGGAATGGCGTGGTACAACGTCGACGCGAGAAACAAGAGAATGATGCTGCCGCCGTAGAGACTGTAGCTGGTGATGGCGATACCATCCGCGCCGTTATTGACTGCCTGCACCAACAGCAGCACCAACCCGACAATACCGAAAACCAAACCAATTCCGTGGCTGACGCTATTCGCGATCTCCTCTGCCAGTGAGTATCCTGGCGCCTGTACATTGTTTGACATAATGACCTTAATCAGCACGGATATGCTCGCCAGATGCGCAACCGAGACACCTGATCGGCAAGCGCAGGCGGTTAACCTTTGAGCAGCTTAGCTGAGAATAGTTTCAGTATACAGGTGTAAGCTAAATAATTACGTGACATTACATTTCAACTTTATACGGCAATCATTCATGTAAATTTTCGGTTGCATCCCCTACAATTATCAGCTTCGATACCTTTTATCTTTCCCGTTGCAGGTTCATTGCCCGTTCTGCATCCCGAAACCGATGGGTATAGCGATTTTAATGGTTAAAAGACTCTGCCATTTTTACTGGTTTTCATTGCAAGAGGTGGTTTTTCATGTCGTCCGCTCCATCTATTCTGAACTTCGGCTCGCTGACCGGTGTTATCGGCTTTTTGATTGAAATTGATAAATTAAAGTGCGTACAGCGCCGTTCAAAAATCATTGGCAGCGATCGCCATGAAGACTCCGCCGAACACAGTTGGCATTTTGCGGTCGCGGCGATGGCGCTGGCGCCTTACGCGAGCGATGAGGTGGATATTCAGCGCGTGATCCAGATGGCGTTGATCCATGATATCGTCGAGATCGATGCCGGTGACGTGATGGTTTACGACCTCTCCGCCCGCCTTGCCATTCATGATCAGGAAGTGGCGGCGGCGGCGCGAATTTTCGGTTTATTGCCCGAACCACAGCGCCAGCGATTCCATCATCTCTGGCTGGAATACGAAGCGGGGGAAACCGCCAGCGCGCAATTCGCACTGATGCTCGATCGCATCATGCCGATACTGATGAACCTGCATAACGGCGGCCAAAGCTGGGTGGAAAACGGCATCCGTCTGGAACAGGTGTTAGGCCGCGCCGATTTTATCGCTAATATCAATCCTGAACTGTGGCAATACCTGAAACAACATCTGGAAGAGGCCAAGGCCAAAGGATGGTTACAGTAAGGAAGTGCAGTAGGTTCTGCATGGTTCGAACACTTACTAACTCTATCGGTTCAGTGTCCTGTTTCGTGCGTGATAAGCATCACCGTTCTCTGTATACAACGTGTCACGCCCGACAAGGAGCGCTCAAGCGCGGCGCTCCTTGACCTTGGCTTTTGGCGGAACGGGGCCGCTACGCGGTTCCTTCGCAGGGAGACGCCTTCTGACGGACCGCCAGTGACGCGTTCCCGACGCGACACTGGCTTGAACCGCATCCATGCGGTTCATCCTGAAGTCATCTCCCGGCTCAGCCCCTTTTACGCCAGATAAAAAATACTCTTTTGGCCTGAGTAAAAGTAATTCACAAAAGCTGAACAGATAAAAATCATTTTTATTCCGGTAGCTTGAGCGCCGTTTGCTCCACATACGGCTTCATAATGGCATCCGCCTCCTGCTGGGCGGTGGCCGCCGCTTTATCGACGCTCATATCAGGATCGTTCAGCAGCGCGGCAAGCTGGTTTTCCATCGCTTTGCGCACCGCCACCGTTTCATAGGTGGCATACCACGGATGCGCGTACTGCAACTGCGACAGCGCAATCGCCGCACGCGGATCGTTCGCCAGATAAGCCTTCATTTCCGGCAGATCATACGCCGCCATCCGCGGGGCGAAGTAGCCGGTAAAACGACTCCAGCGTCCGCTCACTTCCGGGCTGACCAGATAGCTCAGGAACTGCCAGGCCGCTTTTTTCTGCTCTTCGGAAATGCCTTTGAAACTCACCAGACTCGCGCCGCCGATAGTTACGCCACGACGCGCTTTTTCCGGCATCATCGCCACGCCCAGTTGAAACTCTCTGGTGTTTTCACGCATGAAGCCCAATGCGCCGGTACTCAGCATCGCCATACCCAGCTTACCGGAGAAAAAAGCCGCGCTGATTTGCTTGGAGTTCAATACGCCCCCCGGCATCACTTTGTCGCGGTAAACCAGATTGCGCCAGAACTGAAGCGCGCCTTTGGTCGAGACGGTGTTGTAATACACTTCGCCGGGATAATCCGCATTATAATAATCGCCGCCGTTCGCCCGCGTCAGGGCCGATAGCATCCAACCGCCGTAGTCATCATTGGTGGACGGGATCATGATGCCCCACTGCCCTTTCGCCGGATCGGTCAGCTTTTTCGCTATCGTCACCACTTCATCCCAGTTTTTCGGCGGTTCGTTAAAGCCCGCTTGTTTCAACATATCCTGGTTGTAATACAAAATCGGCGTCGAATTATGGAACGGAATGGCGTAAGTCACGCCCATTACCTGCGCATTTTGATGCAATGCGGGCCAGAAGTTTTTATTCAGGAACGAGGCGGCTTTTTCGTTGCCGTATTTGAACAACGCATCCATCGGCAGGATCTGATCCTTGATGACCAGATCGGCAGTGAAATTGGCGGACATAATCACCAGCGCAGGCGGATCGCCCGCTTTCGCGGCCGCTTCAGCTTTCACTTTGGTCGTATCATAGCCGCCGGTAAAAATGCCACGGACTTCCACCTGATCCTGCGACTGATTGTACTCTTTGATGATGCGCGTCATTTCCATCGTCAACTTGCCGTCCACCGGCGCCGGGAACATGAAGTCGATACGCTGTTTTGCCAGCAGCGGGCCAGACATCAGCAAGGCCAGCGCCAGTGCAATAATTCGCGGCTTACGCATTTATTTTCTCCAGGGATAAATTACGGGCGGTTTGCCCGGAAAACCAATGACAATCCTGCGGTGATAAATGGAGAACCAGAGGCATACCAATGTCCGGCACGCTATCGCGGTTTGGCCGCCGATAACGTATCCCGCCCAGTGGGGTCGCCACATGAATCAGGTACTCCGCCCCAAACAATTCCCGCTGCATGACCGTACCAGGCAACTGCAACCCACCGTCCGGCGCGGCTTGTTCGCTAATATGCTCAGGGCGAATCCCCAGCCGCACGCTCGCCATCGCACGGGTTTCTTCCGTGACCGGCAGCGCGATGGCCTGCTCCAGCAAAAAAGCCTGTCCGCCCTTACAGGGCAGCGTGAGCATATTCATCGCCGGCGTACCGATAAAACCCGCCACAAACTCATTGGCCGGGTGCGAATAAAGCTGCTCCGGCGTGCCGACCTGTTGCAGCACGCCGCGATCCAACACGGCGATGCGATCCGCCATAGTCATGGCTTCAATCTGGTCGTGCGTGACATACACGGTGGTGGTTTTCAACTGCCGATGCAGCGCCATGATGCCGTCGCGCACTTCGCTGCGCAGTCGGGCATCCAGATTCGAGAGCGGCTCATCCATCAGAAACAGCCGGGGATCGCGGACAATCGCCCGCGCCATCGCTACCCGCTGACGCTGACCGCCGGAGAGTTTTCCCGGTTTACGTTTGAGTAGCGGTTCAAGCTGCAACAAATCAGCCACCCGTCGCACACGTTGCGGATAGTCCGCTTTCGGTTCGCCGCGCATCCGCATGCCGAAGGTGATGTTCTGCTCCACCGTCAGGTGGGGAAACAGCGCATAATTCTGAAAAATCATTGAAAAATTACGTTGTTTCGGACTCCAGGTGGTCATGTCCTCTTCGCCCAACAGAATTTGCCCCGCACTGACCGTCTCCAGACCGGCCAGCATGCGCAATAGCGTGCTTTTGCCACAGCCGGACGGCCCCACCAGTACCAAAAATTCGCCATCGGCGATGTCCAGCGATAATGAGGACAGCGCCTGCGTTTGTTCAAATTGTTTGCTGATATTGCGTAACCGAATCACCGCCATTATTCATCCACCGGGCAACTGATACGTGAGTCATAAAGATAGGGGCCGGGAAACATGGCGAGCGACTGGCTGTAACTGACCAGACCGGTGACCGGCACATAGCGGTGCATCACCACGGCGGCTGGCTCCAGATTGTAATAAGGCGCATCATCATGATGAAAATAAGGCACCTGATGCACCGTGCCGGGTACGGTGGCGATGATCGCCTGACGATATTGCGTCATGATTAAGCGATGGGTGTGACCGCAAAAAATCCTGGTCAGTTGCGGGAAACGTTCGATCAAGGTCAGCAACGCATCACCGTTTTCACAGGCGATGGGGTCCATCTGCGCGGAACCGAGGGGAAGCGGCGGATGGTGCATAAAAATCGCTGTCTCACGCGCCTGATGCGCCGTCAGTTGCTGCTCCAGCCAGTCCAGCGTTGATGGCGTCAACCAGCCTTTGGATTGCCCCGCCAGACTGGAGTCGATAAACAGCAGACGCAGGGGAAAATCGTCTACCGCGTAACGGATATTTTCCGGGTCATCACCCAGTAAGGGACACAGCGGGCGCATGGCATTCAGAAAATGGCGCTTGTCGTCATGATTGCCGGGGATCACATACAACGGGTAATCCAGCATCTGCAACACACGTTGCGCCATCTGATACTCCGGCGGACGTCCGCAGTTGACGATATCGCCGCTTATCACCACCGCATCCGGGCGCTCACGCAATGCATTCAACTGATTGACGACTTCGGCGTTTTGCTCATTAACATCAATAAATTCATACAGCTTGCGGCCTTCACTGCGAAAATGCAGATCGGAAATCTGTGCCAGTAACATAACGCCAACCTCTTATTTAATGCCTGAAAAACCAAAACTGCTCAGAAACTGCTTCTGGAACAGCACAAACGCCAGCATCAGCGGCAGACACACCAGCAGCGTGCCGGCGCAGATCAACCCCCACTGCCCGCCGGATTCCGCACCCATGGCGAACGACACCAGACCAATAGTCAGCACCTGCTTATCGGGATCGTTGAGCACCATCAGCGGCCAGAGATATTCATTCCAGTGATAGGTAATACTGACGGTGGCGAAAGCCAGAATAGCGGGCCAGGTCATGGGGATAAGCACGTGAAACACCACCTGCCACCAGCGGCATCCTTCCATCAGCGCCGCTTCTTCAATTTCTTTGGCGATGTTGAGAAATGCCTGACGCATCAGGAAAACGCCAAACGCCGAGGCGAAATACGGCATCATCACGCCGGTCAGGGTGTTCAACAATCCCAGTTGCTTCAGCGTCATCATGTTCGGCACCATCATCACCACCGGCATGATCATCAATTGAATCAATAGCAGGTAAAACAACAACGTTTTGCCGCGAAACTGGTGATACGCGAAGATGTATCCGGCTGTGGTGATGGTCACCAGCTGAACCAGAAAGGTCCCCAGCGCAAAGATCACGGTATTGGCGTAAAGACGCAGCCAGTCCGCGCTATCCCACGCATCGCGAAAGTTGTCCAGCGTCAACGGCAAGCGAGGCAAGAGCGAGGCCATATCACTGCCGAAACTGCTGGTGCTAACGGAAGATGACAGCATCCAGATAAACGGGCTGATCCACAGAACGGCGGCGCAAAGCAATAACAGCGGCAGCGTAAAGCGCGTGGCGACACGCAACGGATGGCGGTGTTCAACGCTCATAATGGGCCCCTTTTTCCAGCACTTTCAGGTTCATGATGGAAAACGCAAACAGCAACACCAGCGTCAGAAAGGTGGCGGCGGAAGCTTTGCCGAGATCGTGGGTATCGTTCGCCAGATCCTGAATGTAGTAGAGCAGCACAGTAGTGGCGTTATTCGGCCCGCCGCGCGTCATGACCGCGACGTGGTCGATCTGCGTAATCGCGTAAATAAAGGCGATCGTCACCACAAACGCGATGGTTGGCCGCAACAATGGCAGCGTGATATAGAAAAAAATCTGACATCTCGATGCGCCTTCCATCAGCGCGGCTTCACGCGCCGAGGTGGAAATGGATTGTAAACCGGCGAGGAAAAACAGCATGTAGTAACCGGCGAATTTCCAGATGCCGATAACGCTTACCGCCACCAGCGCACTGTCGCTCATGCCCAGATAGTTGTTGTTCATCGGCCCGAACGCCTGCGCCAGATAATAATCCAGCAAGCCAAGGCCCGGCATGAAAATGAACAGCCACAGCGTCGCCGCGCTCACTAGCGGAATGATCATCGGAAAGAAAAACGCGGTGCGCAGCCAGCGATTGAGGCGCGTATTTTCCCATAACGCCACCGCCAGCACTAACGCCAGCAATACGCCGGGGATCACCGTCATCAGGATGTACAGCACATTATTCAGCAACGACTGCCAGAACACATCGTCATGCAACAGACGGACAAAATTATCCAGGCCGACAAAGCGCGGCTGATCGGCGTTCAGTCGGGCGTCATACAAACTGTCGATGACCGAACGCAACAGCGGGAAATAGGTGAAAGCGAAGAGGAAAACCAGCGTCGGCAGCAACACCAGGTATGGAAAGCATTTTGCACGCATAAGCATTTGCCACATCGTGTGAAACACAGAGGCATTACCATAGAGAGCTTGCATGTCAGAGAGGCGTCAGTTTAGTGACAGTTTGTTTTCCGCAAGAAAATATTTTCCTGCGAATTATTAATTCCGCTGGCAATCGCGGCATGATAAAGCGGGGATGAAAAAAGGGCCGCTCCCGTGAGAAGAGCGGCCCTGGTCCAATGTATTAATCAGCCTGGCATCTACGCGTAGTCGGATACCGGCACGCAAGAGCAAAACAAATTACGGTCGCCGTAAACGTCATCCAGACGTTTTACGCTCGGCCAGTATTTATGCTCGCTTCCTGCTGGAAACACCGCCAGTTCGCGGCTGTACGGATGCGTCCAGTCGGCGACCAGTTCCGACTGCGTATGCGGCGCGTTCACCAGTGGGTTGTCCGCCAGCGGCCACTCGCCTTGCGCCACACGATCAATTTCTGTTCGGATCGCCAGCATTGCGTCAATAAAGCGATCCAACTCCACCTGACTCTCTGACTCCGTCGGCTCGACCATCAATGTTCCCGCAACCGGGAATGACATGGTTGGCGCATGGAAACCGTAGTCGATCAGGCGTTTGGCGATATCCATTTCACTGATGCCGCTGCTCTCTTTCAGCGGACGGATATCAAGAATACATTCATGCGCCACGCGGCCATCCCGCCCGGTATAGAGCACCGGAAACGCGGATTGCAGCCGGACGGCGATATAATTGGCGTTGAGGATCGCCATCTGACTTGCCTGTTTCAGCCCTTGCGCCCCCATCATGCGGATATACATCCAACTGATCGGCAGAATGGAGGCGCTGCCGAACGGTGCGGCGGATACCGCGCCCTGCCCGGTCAGAACGCCGTCGATTTTCACTACCTGATGCCCCGGCACGAACGGCGCCAGATGCGCTTTAACGCCAATCGGCCCCATGCCCGGCCCGCCGCCGCCATGCGGAATACAGAACGTTTTATGCAGGTTTAAGTGAGACACATCCGCGCCAATGTAACCCGGCGTGGTAATACCGACCTGTGCGTTCATGTTGGCGCCATCCAGATAGACCTGGCCGCCATACTGATGCACGATCTGGCACACCTCGCGGATGGTTTCTTCATAAACGCCGTGCGTAGAGGGATAGGTCACCATGATGCAAGCCAGGCGCTCGCCCGCCGTCTGTGCTTTTTCGCGCAGATCGTGCAGATCGATATTGCCCTGCTTATCGCAGGCCACCACCACCACACTCATGCCCGCCATTTGTGCTGACGCCGGATTAGTGCCATGCGCGGAACTGGGGATCAGGCAGATATTACGCGCCGCCTGATGACGGCTTTCATGATAGCGGCGGATCGCCAGCAAGCCCGCATACTCGCCCTGCGCGCCCGAATTGGGCTGCATGCAGATCGCATCATACCCTGTCAGTTGCACCAGCCAACCGGAAAGCTGTTCGATCAGCTGCCGATAGCCAAGCGCCTGCTCTGGCGGACAAAACGGATGCAACTCCGCAAACTCCGGCCAGGTAATCGGCAGCATTTCCGCCGCCGCATTCAGCTTCATGGTGCAAGAACCGAGCGGGATCATCGCCTGATTGAGCGCCAAATCTTTTCGTTCCAGACGATGCAGATAACGCATCATTTCGGTTTCACTGTGATAACGATTGAAAACCGGGTGCGCTAAAATCGCCTCGCTGCGCTGTAAGGCGGCGGGAATAGAGTCCGATTGCTGGCTGACCGCCGTGTCAAGCGCGTCGATATCCAGGCCATGCGCGTCGCCCAGCAGCACGGCAAACAGCGCCTGCACATCGTCACGCGTGGTGGTTTCATCCAGCGTTATGCCGATCGCGCCATCCAGATCGCCCCGCAGGTTGATGCCGAAACTCAATGCACGACCAAGCACGGCGTTTTTATCCGCCACCTCGACCGTCAGGGTATCAAACCAAGATTGATGACGCAGCGTCATACCCGTCTGACGCAGGCCGAGCGCCAGAATATCCGTCAGACGATGAATGCGTCCGGCAATGCGCTTCAACCCTTCCGGGCCGTGGAAAACGGCATACAGGCCCGCGATGTTGGCCAGCAGCACCTGTGAGGTACAGATATTGGAGTTGGCTTTTTCGCGGCGGATATGCTGCTCGCGGGTCTGCATCGCCATACGTAACGCGGCATTTCCGGCGGCGTCGCACGAGACGCCGATAATCCGGCCCGGCATCGCGCGTTTATGTTCATCACGGCAGGCAAAAAAGGCCGCGTGCGGGCCGCCGTATCCCATCGGCACGCCAAAACGCTGGGCAGAGCCGAAAACGATATCCGCGCCTTGTTTGCCCGGTGCGGACAGCGCGACCAGCGCCATGATATCGGCGGCGACACAGCTAATCACCTGGCGGTTTTTCAGTTGCGCCATCAGGTTGCGGTAATCGTGTAATTCGCCCGTGGTGCCCGCCAGTTGTAACAACACGCCGAATACCGCGTCATCATCCAGCGCCGCTGCCGCGTTGCCCACCACCACGTCAAAACCAAACGTCTGAGCACGTGTGCGCACGACATCCAGAGTTTGCGGATGAACATCGTCAGCCACAAAAAATCGGTTGGCCTGCTTCAGTTTACTGATGCGTTTTGCCATCGCCATCGCTTCCGCCGCTGCGGTCGCTTCGTCCAGCAACGAGGCCGAAGCCAGTTCCAGCCCGGTTAAATCCTGTGTGACCTGTTGAAAATTCAGCAATGCTTCCAGACGCCCTTGCGACACTTCCGGCTGATAGGGCGTATAAGCCGTGTACCAGCCTGGGTTTTCCAGCACGTTACGCAGGATCACCGGCGGCATCAGCACTGCGCTGTATCCCATGCCGATATAGCTTTTATACCGCTGATTACGGCTGGCGATGGCTTTCAACTCAGCCAACGCCTGATGCTCGCTGGCCGCCTCGCCGACCGCGGGCGGGCTGGGCAATTGAATATCAGCCGGCACAATCTGCCGGATTAACGCATCCAGTGACGCCGCGCCGACCACGGACAGCATATGCTGCTGTTGGCTGGCGGAAGGACCGATGTGGCGTGCCACGAAAGCGCCGTCATGTTCAAGTTGGCTGAGAGTCTGAGTCATTACGGAAATTTCCTGCGTAAAACATGCCATTGCCCTGATTTGCTAGCGGGCAAGGGAACAAAAAAACGCCCCGGCTCAGCAGAGTCCGGGGCGCAGTCATTATTCATCTTCTTCCAGCGAGGCCTGATAGCTTTCAGCATCAAGCAGTTCATTCAGATCAGACTCATCGGACGATCTGATACGGAACAGCCAGCCATCGCTATACGGCGCGCTGTTAACCAGTTCGGGCGCATTTTCCAGTTCTTCATTAACTTCGATAATTTCGCCGCTGATCGGCGCATAAATATCAGAAGCCGCTTTTACCGATTCGGCGACCGCGCAATCATCGCCAGCCGCGACGATCGCACCGACTTCCGGCAGATCGATAAACACCATATCGCCCAACAATTCCTGCGCGTGATCGGTAATTCCCACGCTGTAAACACCTTCACCTTCCGACAGCACCCACTCATGCGAAGCGGTATATTTTAGTTCTGCTGGTACATCGCTCATTGCCACCCTCTCTTTTCCTTCACAAAACGGTTAATACTGCACAATGGGTTTCCCGGCGCGGACAAAACCGGGTTTGGTGACATGCACAGGTAGCTCACGATTACGGATCTGAACGATAGCCTGCTCACCAATGCCCGTCGGCACACGCGCCAATGCAATGCTTACGCCGAGCGTTGGTGAAAATGATCCGCTGGTAATAACCCCTTCCTGCATCACACCATCACTATCAGTAAAGCGCACAGGTAAATCATTACGCAACACGCCTTTTTCGGTCATCACCAGCCCGACCAATTGATCGGTGCCTTTTTCACGCTGTTTTTCCAGCGCTTCGCGGCCGATAAACTGACGATCCTGCGGTTGCCAGGCGATGGTCCAGCCCATGTTGGCAGCAAGCGGGGAGACGCTTTCATCCATATCCTGGCCGTAGAGATTCATCCCGGCTTCCAGCCGCAAGGTGTCGCGAGCGCCTAACCCACAAGGCTTAACCCCGGCGGCGGACAGTTGTTGCCAGAAGCTCGCCGCCTGTTCCTGCGGCAACGCAATTTCATAGCCGGCTTCGCCGGTGTAACCCGTCGTGGCAATGAAGAAATCCTGTGCCTGCATGCCAAAAAATGGCTTCATGCCGGCAATCCGTCCAATCTGATCGTCATTCAATGCGTTATGCGCTTTCAGCACCGACTGTACTTTTTCCTGGGCCGTTGGCCCCTGTACCGCGATCAGCGCCAAATCGCCGCGCTCATGAATCTCCACCATAAACGCCCTGGCGTGTTCGGTGATCCAGGCCAGATCTTTTTCCCGCGTGGCGGAGTTCACCACCAACCGGAACTCATTTTCCGTCAGAAAATAGACGATCAGATCGTCTATCACGCCGCCGGAAGCATTCAGCATGCCGGTGTATAACGCCTTACCCGGCTGTGTCAGCCTGGCGACATCATTGGCCAGCAGATAGCGGAGAAACTCACGCGTTCTGGCGCCGTGTAAATCCACAATCGTCATATGAGACACATCAAACATGCCGGCATCACGGCGTACAGTGTGATGTTCATCCAACTGAGAGCCATAATGCAGCGGCATCATCCAGCCGTGAAAATCAACCATTTTGGCGCTGGCCGCCAGATGCTGCTGATACAACGGAGTCTGCTTTACCATCTTTTCCCTCTGTCGCTGTTTTGCGCCTTGTCAGGGGGGAGAAAAGACATGACGCAAACGATACCCTGTGGGTGAACTTATCATCGAAAGCCCCGGTTAACCACCTGCTTATTCATAAGTAAAAATATATATATCCCGAAAAGAATACATTGCCCCACCATAATCAAATAGTTAAAAAAACCATAAAAAACAAATAAAAAAGCATTAGAAACCATTAAAAACAAAATTAACATATAATAATAGTAAAAAAGATGGATAAGTTAGAAAATCCCCGTTCACGGAAGCCGCCTTAAGGATTAGATTATGTAATGCGAAAATGATGTGAAATTAGATTATTTCAAGGATATCTTCTTCCATGCTGGATATGACACCGCGACACCAAGATAGATCAATAGATCAACGCCCCCTGCCCTGCGGAAAGTTAGCGCACAAACAGCACATAAGGTGGGTGAAAGGAAGATGAATTGATGTATCTGACGTCATTATTAAAAAATAAAGCGACATTTTTTAATAACACAAATTATAATATTAATTAACATAACCATAAAATATTTTCCCCACGTTGGTTTATTTATGAAGAAAACACAACACACATCACATTTTATATTTTTCTTTCAACACCCCCACCCAGTAACGTTAATTAAAAAAGAAATCAGTCAATTTCTGATAAGACATGATAAATACACATCATAATAATATTCAGCAGCCGAATCTCCTATTAGCGCCTCATAAAACCTTATATTTACCGACAAACTAACGATCGGCATAAACGATCAAAATAACAAATAAAACAGGTTTAGCCTATCAAAGTAACCAATATCGATCGGTATAAATGATTTGTTTTAAATTCTTTTTTTGTTTCTAATCCTAATCAACGAAAAATAGAGAAATAATTAATTTAATCAAATATTCATCACGCTTTCATTTGTGTGAAAAAAGAGTAAAAACCTTATTTATTTCCAATAAATAAAAATAGTTAACTATATGATAATTAACATTATATTTTATTATTTTAAATAACAGAAACACATAAAAAAGAAAAGTAAAAGCAATTCAAATTAATTAGCAGGATAATAATTCAAATATAATAAAATGGACACCTCAACTTAATGATTCATTCGAAAAATAATAGCCGCCCATTATTTTTACATAAAAATAATGGTGAGCTCTTATATTTTACTTGAGAAGCCTTTTTTGACTATCACACCCCGACTTCCGTGACGACGCTTAAGCGCCGCTATGGTTGAATGCTGTGGTTATATTATAGGACTTTCATTTTAATACATTAACTATTGGAGAAACGCTAATGCGTGATTTATTTAAGGCATTGAAAAAGGATGAACGAGGTGTGTCTGCACTGGAATATGCCATTCTTGCAGGTGTGTTGGTTGTGGTGATTGTCGCAGGAGTTACACAATTCGGTAATGACGTAAAAACGGTGTTCACTGATGCCGGACAGAGTGTCAAAACCGCGGTAAATGATGCCAGTAATGCAAATCCTAATCCATAAATGATGAATCCCGTCATAAAACTGACGGTATTAGTGTTGCTGGCAGGCCTGTTTGCGCTGCTGGCACACGCCGACCTGACTCGGCGCCGTCTGCCAAACCGCTGGATTGCATACTATGCCTTGCTCTTTCCCTTTTACGCCTGGGGTATGGACATGAACTGGACGCAACTCATTGGCCACGGTGTGACGGCGCTGGCGGCATTCCTGCTGCTGTTGTTGCTATTCACTCGCGGCGGCATCGGCGGCGGAGATGTCAAATTAGGCACGGTAGTGATGCTGTGGGCAGGGCTTTCATCCTCAGCAGCCGTGCTGATTGTCGTAAGTCTGGCAGGGGCATTGCTGGGTATGGCGGGCTGGTTGACGGACAAATGCCGCACGTCGCAAACCACATCAGGGACGGCATGGCAGGCAGCGTTGTCCGCACGTCGCGGTGTGCCTTATGGCGTTGCGCTGGTATGCGGAGGAATAACCGCGCTGGCGGAGCAATACGGTTGGATACCGACTTAAACCATCGTTATTCATTAGCAAAAACCAGGATGGTCTCTCTATGTTTACGTTTACTTATTTCCCTCATTCGCACGTTGCATCAGTCAAATCGGGAGCGGCCAACCCATGTCTTCTCTCCTGAAATTTGCCTTGATTCTGCTCGCCGCCGCCGTACTGACAGTGATCGTCCGGGTGCTGTTCGTCAGCGGCTCAGACGAGAATATTTCCCGTGAGGATAACATCCGGGTACGCGTGGCGGCGGCGACCTTACCGGCCGGCTTGTTGATGCGCGAAGGCGATCTCAGTTGGAAAACCTATACAAAATCCCAACTGCCGAAAGGCGCGTTGGTTGAAGGCAGCGACGACGCCATTCTGTATGGCGCGTTGGTGCGCAGACAGGTAACCGCGGGGACGCCCATTACCGCCGAAGACATTATTCGGCCCAGCGCGCCAGGCTTTCTGGCCGCCGTGCTGAAACCCGGCTCGCGCGCCGTTTCCGTGCCGATTGACGATGTTTCCGGCAATGCCGGGTTGATCCAGCCGGGCGATTTCGTCGATATCATCCTGACACAGCGTCTCAATCAGGCGGAAAACGGCCTGAATGCCAAGCATCGGCTGGTGGTCAGCGAAACGGTGGTGGAACGGGTGCGCGTAATTGCTGTCGGTTCGGAATTCCAGCGTCGGATAGATGAAAACAGCAAACCGAACCGCGCCAGAACCGTCACCATCGAAGTCGCGCAACGAGCGGCAGAGGCCGTTACCGTCGCCGCTCAACTCGGCAGCCTGTCGATGGCGCTGCGCAGTTTCGCGGTGGAAGACCGCAACATGCTCACCGATAACGATCCACTGGCAAAAACCGCGTCCGTCGTGGCGTGGAGCAGCGATCTCAGCAAAGAGAACCAGCCGGTATGGGGAAATGATATCTCACGCGCACTATCGGGAGAACAGGACGCTTCAGCAGAAAAACAGCCCCCTTCGTTAACCTCTCATCGGGTCATCATTTTGCGCGGTAGCCAACGACAGGAACAGGAATTTACCCCCTATGCACGTTAAAACGTTATTACATACGCTTATGGCGCTGCTGATGGCAGTCACCGCCTTGAGTCTGGTTCCGGGCGCACAAGCCCGACAAATGCTGGCGCTGTCGATCGGGGAAGGCAAACTGCTTAGCGTAAAAGGCGAAATCGCCACGGTATTCGTTGCCGACCCGGAAATCGCCGATGTGCAATCCCCGGCGGAAGGCGCCGTGCTGGTGCTCGGCAAACGCACGGGCAGCACTTCGCTGTATGTGCTGGGCGCGCAAGGCAAGACATTGCTGCAACGTACGCTGGTCGTAAGGCATAACCTGTCTGAAATGCAGACCATGCTGCGCCAGCGTTTCCCGACGCTACGGTTATCGCTGGCCTCCGGTCCCGGTTCCGTCATGGTTTCGGGCATGGCGCCGAACGCAGAGAGCGCCGAAGCCGTCATCCAGACCATACGGCCTTATCTGGGCGAAAAGGAGCAACTGCTCAATCAACTGAGCGTCAACAGTCCGGTACAGGTGCACCTGCGGGTGCGGGTGACGGAAGTCTCACGCGAGGTGACGCAGAAACTGGGCATCAACTGGGATGTATTGACCAAACCGGGAAACTTTATCATCGGCCTGGGAAACGGTCGTGATTTTAGCAGCGGCAACGGTTCGTCCTACCTACAAGCAAGCGAGGGTTATTCCTTCCTCGGCGGTTACAGCAGGGGCAATACCTCGATTCAGTCAATGATCGATGTGCTGGACAGAGAAGGCCTGATCAGCGTACTGGCGGAACCCAACCTGACTGCGGTTTCCGGCCAGACCGCCAGTTTCCTGGCGGGGGGGGAGTTTCCGGTTCCCGTCAAGCAGGACTCGGACACCATGACCGTCGAATTCAAGCCCTTCGGCGTGGCGCTGGACTTCACGCCCACGGTGCTATCCGATGATCGCATCAGCATCAAAGTCCGCCCGGAAGTCAGCGAGCTCGATCCCAACAGCAGTATCGTCATGGAAAACCTGACCATCCCCGGTATTTCCGTGCGCCGGGTGGAAACCACAGTGGAACTGGCCAGCGGTCAGAGTTTCGCCATCGGCGGATTGCTGCAACATAACGTCACCGATGTGCTGTCCAAAGTGCCTGGTCTGGGTTCTGTGCCGGTACTCGGCAAACTGTTCTCCTCTTCGGATTACCGCAACAACAAAAGCGAACTGGTGGTGATAGTCACGCCTTATCTGGTGCGCCCCAGCGCGCCGGGGCAGTTGACCACGCCGTTGAACAGCATGCGCCCGGCCTCCGATATCGAGTATCTGCTCCAGAAAAAAACCGGATTTGACCCTCATCAGAATAAGGTACCGCGCTTAACCGGCGCGGCAGGTTTTGTTTACTGACAATCATGGATGCGGCGATAGCGCCGCCCACTGATGGCATAGGAGTACAACAATGCGGATTTCCGTCACATTACGCCACGCGTCCTGCCGTCTGCTTCTGGCGATGGTATTGGGAGGAGTCGTACTGGGAGGCGTAGCTGGCTGTTCGTCATGGCAACGCGACCCGGACGGTATGCCGGATATATCGAGCATCCAGCTAAAACAACGCGGCAAACAGTGGGTGGCGTACCCGCCTTCCTGTTATGCGCTGGCGCAGCCTGAACGCGACTGGGACAACGCTAATCGCGCGCAGGTGGCGTTTGGCTGCGCCACCTACACCAATCTGGCGCATAGCCTGGTCCGTCCGCGGGATTTAGAGCTTCCCCGGCGCTATAAAGGTACGGCGGCGGAGGCCGCGACGGTATCGGTGACTCGCTATCGTGAAAACCGGGTTGAGCCACTACGTGAGTCCACCACGTTGAAAATCGATAAATAACACGGATATCAGTCTATGAGTGTGCTAACGGATATAGAACATGGCAACGCCCGCAGCGTCAATTTCGCTGCGTTTATTCAGGATGCAGAAGGCAAAGAGGAAGTCGCTCATTTCCTCAAGTCCAGTACGTTGACCGACTACAAAGTAGAGCGCGGCGGCGTGGATGAGGCCATTGCCTGGCTGAAGAAAGTCGAACGCTCCCCGCGTCGATTACTGGTGGATATCTCCGGTTCAGACGGCCCGCTGGATGATTTAAACCGGCTGGCCGACGCCTGCGAGCCCTGGGTACAGGTGTATGCCATCGGCGATCGCAATGATGTGGGCCTCTACCGCAGCCTACTGCAACAAGGCGTGCAGGATTATCTGGTCAAACCGTTGGGTTCGGGCCTATTGCGCAAAGTGTTGGACGAGGAAGGCAACACGCCGGTTCGTCAGCAGCGACTGGGAAAAGTCGTTGCCGTCGTCGGCACCCGTGGCGGTATCGGCACCAGCAGCGTGGCGGTACATCTGGCCAGAGGGCTTATCGCCGGCGGAACGCACCGGCGGATAGTCTACCTTGATCTCGATGTATATGGCGGCAGCGGCGCCTGTATGCTCGGCATTGCCGGCGGCAACGCGCTGATCGAGGTGATGGGTAACGCCGATCGCCTCGATGCGCAATATCTGGAACGGACCATGACCACGGTGGATAACCGGCTATACGCGCTCAGCGCCGAACTGGACTACGCCGATCCCTATAGCATTCAGGAAGGAAAACTGAGCAACCTGTGCGCCACCTTGAGTCAGTATTACCATTACATCATTCTGGATGTCCCGCAGCGCGGCGGCGCGCTGGCGTCAGAAGCGTTTCTCAATGCCAATCTTGCCTGCGTCGTGGCGGAACAATCGGTCTATTCAGCCAGAACGCTCCTGCGGCTGGTACGCCATATCGAGGCTCATCCGAACCCGGCCACGGTGTACAGCATCGTAAATCAACCCCAGCCGGTAAACCGCAATAAAGTCAACCTCAAGGACTTCGTGAAAACCATCGAACTGCCGGTCATTCCGATCGGTCACGATCCATTGGCGCTGTCGCTGTCGGAAAATCTCGCGTCGCCGCTGCCCGACAGCAGCCCGTTTGCTCAGGGGATCAAGCAACTCGTCAACCTGTTGACCGGAGAGGCAAACACCAGGTCACGCGATACCTGGTGGCTACCCTTAAGAATAAAGAGGTGACAAATGAGCTTTGGTCGCAAATCGGCAACAAAGCCAACATATGGGCCGACACGTCAGTCTGTTTTTTCTGAATCGCCATCGGCGCACGACAATGCGTTGATCCAGACGATTTCCGCCATCAGCGCCATCAGTCCGGCGCGCGCGGAGAACACCGCGTCGGAGAACACGGCGTCCGTCATTCGCTCCGCGCATTACGCCCTGATCAGACAAGCGGTATTTTCCACCATCGACGTGTCCGGCGCGCTGGCGCGCTCCTATGAAGAAGTGAAAGCGGATATCGAAACCATTATCGCTGAAACCGTGGTGATGGAAAATCTGTCGGTTCCTCTCAGTGAACAGCGTGTGATGGGACAGGAAATTCTCAATGATATGTTCGGCGTGGGACCGATTGAGCCTTTGCTGCAAGATGAAACAGTGTCCGACATCATGGTCAACGGGCCCGATCAGATCTACGTGGAACGCTTTGGGCGGCTGGAACTGACGCCGCTTAAATTTATCGACAACGCCCATGTCATCAGCGTGGCTCAGCGTATTGCCTCATCCGTGGGACGGCGGGTGGATGAAAGCAGCCCAATGGTGGATGCCAGACTGACCGATGGCAGCCGGGTAAACGTGATTCTGCCGCCGCTGGCCATCGACGGCGCATCCATTTCCATCCGTAAATTTTCCCGCCGGGATCTGACGCTAAAACGGCTGGTGTCCAAAGGCAGCCTGTCATCGGCGATGGCGAAAGTGCTGGAAATCGCCGCCGCCAGCCGGCTCAACGTGATTATTTCCGGCGGCACCGGTTCAGGGAAAACCACACTGCTTAATGCGCTGTCGCGCTTCATTTCCACCGCCGAACGCGTGATTACGGTTGAAGATGCCGCCGAGCTCCAGCTTCAGCAACCGCACGTCCTGCGCCTGGAAACCCGTCCGGCGAACCTGGAAGGCACAGGCCGGGTTACGCAAGGCGATTTGGTGCGCAACGCGCTGCGTATGCGCCCGGACAGAATCATCCTCGGTGAAACGCGCGGCGCGGAGGCGCTGGACGTACTTCAGGCGATGAATACCGGTCACGACGGATCAATGACCACCCTGCATGCCAATAATCCGCGTGACGCGCTGATCCGGCTTGAAAGTATGGTCTTGATGGCTAACGGTAATTTGCCGCTGTACTCCATCCGGCGGCAAATCGCCAGCGCGGTGCATCTGATCGTGCAGGTGGAACGCATGCGCGACGGTTCGAGACGCATCATCAGTATTACCGAACTGGCAGGCATGGAGGGCGACATTATCGTGACTCAGGATCTGTTCCGCTTCAACTATGACGCCAGCGCCTTTGAGGATGAAGTCTCCGGTTCCTTCGACAGTAGCGGCATGCGACCCATCTTCACTGAACGCGCACGTTATTACGGTATGGAAATCGCGCTGCAGGAGGCCATGCGACCATGACATTTTCCGATATCATTCTGGTACTCACCTTTGCGATTTTCGTTCTGTTCGGGCTGGCGGCGATGACGCTGGCCGATGTCGTGCAACAACGTCCGACCGCTCGTATCCGCCAGCGGCTGAAAACGCTGGTCAGCATTTCAAGCCATGCCTCGCGCCAGAAAATCGTAATGGAACTGGAGCGGGCGCAGGCTGAAGTCAGGCGGCGTCACCGGCGCAAGGCTATGGGAACGCTGGGTTATTATCTTAACCGGCTGGAAACAGTGGGCAATCGCCGCAGCTACCAGCAGCTTATCGCGGCGCAAGGCACCATCATCCTGACGGCGTCGGCGCTCTTCTATTTCGGACTGATACCCGTCGCCTGGTGGAGCGTTACGTTACTGTTTGTCGCGCTGCCCGTGGGATTGACGTTGGTGATTTACCGCAAACTGGTCGAACGCTTCAAACTGAGCTTTCTCATCCAGATGCCGGATGCCATTGATATGATCACCCGCGCCAGCCAAGCCGGAATACCGATTACGCAATCCATTCGCAACGTCGGTAACCACTTCGCCGCGCCGCTGGGACCGGAATTCCGGCGCATTGGGGACGGTCTGCTGCTGGGACACGATTTGCAGGAAGTCATGGACGAAGCGGTGCTGCGCATTGAACTGCCCGACTTCGCCTTTTTCGCCGTTTGCCTGTCGCTACAGCGCAGCACCGGCGGCTCGTTGACTGAATCGCTGGAAAATTTATCAACCATTATTCGTAACCGCCGCGACCTGCGTCTGAAAACCAAAGCGATGACGGCGGAAAGCCGCTTATCAGGCACTATCCTGACGTCGCTGCCGTTTATCATTTGCGGCGCGTTGTTCGCGCTCAGTCCCGACTACATCAACGTGCTGTTTTACACCACCGCTGGAAAACAACTGCTGTTTCTGGCGGCGACAATGCTCACGCTGGGGGTCTTGATGATCCGCAAAATCGCCAGAATGGAGATCTGACGTCATGTTACTTCGACTCTTTCCCGTATTGTGCGCCCTGATCGGCGTCGCACTGTATCTCTATGCCCGCGCCAGCCGACGCGCCCGCCTGGTGGAACGGATGCAGTACGAAGTTCGGCGTAAAAACATCCAGCCGCAAACGCGCGGCTGGCAACACCATAACGCGCTGCGCCGATTGATGGCGATGTTGCACCACCTCGGACACCGGGCGCCGTTATTCAATGCCGCCCAGCGGCTGGAAATATCGCATAAGCTGGTGCGCGCGGGCTTCCGGGGGCCAAAAGCGTTGCTGTTGGTCATTGCGTTATCGTTGATTTCATCGTTCGCGCTGCTGGCGCTGGTTATCGTGCTGTTCTGGCCTCTGCTGGCGGACCAATCGCTATACAGCGTGCTGCTGTGCCTGCTGGCCCTCTATCTCGGCACCTTGCTGCCACGTATCGTGCTCGACAGACTGGTCGCCAGACGTCAGCACATCATCCAGCAAAGCCTGCCGGATGCGCTCGATCTCTTGGTTATCTGCACCAACTCTGGATTGGGGTTGAACAGCGCCATCCAGCGGGTCGCCGAGGAAATGGCGCTGGTTTGTCCGGTGCTGGCTGACGAATTGCGGCTGACATCCGGCGAACTCCAAATCAGCAACGATACCGAAGCCGTACTCAATCGACTGGTGAAACGCACCGGGCTGGAATCGGTCAAGACACTGGTCAATACGCTGCTGCAATCGCGTCAATATGGCACCGCCATTACGCAAGCACTGCGCATCCTGGCCCGCGCCGAACGCACCACCCGCATGATGCGTCTGGAAGAGGCTGCCGCCAAACTAGCGGTAAAAATTACGCTGCCCATGATGTTATTTATTCTGCCCACCGTCTTGATCGTCGCCGCCGGCCCCGCCGTGTTGGGAATTATCGAATTTTTCGCCACACAGTATTGATCACGCATGTAGTACGGATAACTCACGTAGTAAGGATAACGACAGACAGATAAGGTAACCATGATGGACAAAAAATATCGTGCAATGATGCTCTTTTGCCTGCTTGCCTCGTTGACGGGCTGTCAGGCGTTGTCTCAACCTGATAGTGAACGCAGCAAACAGCCAGTCAGCCTGAAATCGGATCAGAGCGAACTAAATATCGCCGCCAGCGCCTTGAAAAGCGGCGATCTTGAGGTCGCCGGGTCAATTTATCGTCGTTTTACCCAGACGAATCCCGAACAGCCCGCGGGCTGGCTGGGTCTGGCCGACACCCACTTTCTATCCGGCGAACTGGAAACCGCCAGTAAAGCCTATGCAACCGCACAACAGTTGGCGCCGAATAACATCGACGCGTATCTGGGCCAGGCGCGCATTCTGCTCAGACAGCGCCAGTTTACGCAAGCCATTGAGCGCTACCAGACGATCCTGACGCGTTTTCCCAATCACCCGCTGGCATTATCGGGACTGGGAGTCAGCCATGATCTGACTGGCGAACACGCTCAGGCACAAAGCATCTACCGGCGCGGATTAAAACAGCATCCCGATGATGCGGCCTTGCGTACCAATCTGGGGCTGTCGCTGGCGCTGGAAGGTAAGGCGCGCGAATCGATAAACATCCTGCTGGGCGTCAATGGCATTACCAATACGCTGCCGCAGGAGCGGGATAATCTGGCGTTGGCCTACGGCTTGTTGGGACGGGACGACGCGGCGGAAGAGATTCTGACAGCCAGTCAACCGCGCGACATTGTGCAGGATAATCTGACGTTTTATCGCTATCTGCGCCAGAACCTGGAGCAATCCGATGTTAAAGCGTTGCCTTAATGGACACCAGTGGTGTCGGCGCCTTCGTCGCGGACAACGCGGTATCGCCGCGCTGGAGTATGCGCTGATCGCGCCGCTGCTGTTCGCCGTGCTGTTCGTCACCATCGAAGTCACTTTCATCATGCTGGCGGACGCGCAGTTGGACACCGCCGCCAACCGGATTGCGCGCATGGGGCGTATCGGCATCAACGGCGATTGCCGCCAGACGGTACAAGCCGTGCTGGACGATACGCTTTCGCCCTGGGTTCGTACCGCCAGGCCATCTTATATCGACGTTAAAATCTACCGGCCCGGCGATAATACGCCCTTTCCCGATTGGGAGGAGGCCGATTATCAGCCGGAATGCGATGACGGCGCGCGAGGGGATATGGTGATCTATCGGCTAGGTTTCTACCGGCCAGGGATGACCGGCTTGATTTCCTGGCTGGGCGGTGATCGCATACGTTTTGAACGCGTCATTCTGATCCAGAACGAACCATGAAAAAACATCTACGTACCCTATGTTTACGCCTGAAAAAAAATCGCCTCTGGCTCGCCAGACGAGGCGCGGTGGCAATTGAAGCGGCGTTGATCATCCCTCTGGCGGTGTTCATCGTCATCGGCAGCATGGAACTGTATCACTACTTCAGAACCGCGTCGGTGGTGGATCGCGCCGCGTTCACCATCGCAAACAGTCTGTCCATGCAGCGCGAGTTGAACGATAACCAGCAGTGCCGCCTGGCAAACGATATCTGCACTTACCACACCATCGCGCAGGATCTGATGACGCCGCTTGATTACCGTCGCTACGGCGGCATGGTCATCAGCCTGTACGCCACGGATACCGACAGTACCGGGACAGCCGTCTGGCGGACAACACCTGAATGGCAAAGAGTTTATCAGGGCGAGCAAAACACGCATCCCGTCGCCGCCACACTGCGACCGCCCGCTAATTTCCCACAGCCGTCGGCCAATGACTCGGCGATCGTGGTCGAGGTGTTTTATCGCTACACGCCATTCACGCTCACTTCCGCCTTCTGGCAGGAATTGGGAGGGGAACAGCAATTGACGGCGCGCGCCTTCTACCGGCCACGGTTTAGCGACTTACCCATCAAGTGAAGGATGACACCAAAGATGGCCACATTACGACAAATAGGGCGGAAACTGCGCCGCGACCAGCGGGGCGCCGCCGCGCTCACCTACCTGATCTGCTTCCCTGTCATCACGCTGGCGCTGCTGAGCGCCATCGACTTTATCCGTTACAATATGGCGCAAAGCAAACTGCAAAATGCGCTGGACATTACGGTGCTGTCGGCTGGGCGCAATCTGGACCATTTTACACCCAATGCGAGCGCTGAGGCCGAATCCGCCTGGCGTCAGGATGCCATAAGTTATTTTTACAGCAACATGCCGAAAAATTTTCTCGGCAGTACCATCGCGGAAGACGACGTGAGCATCGACTACAGCGAGGAAAGCAACGATCAGAGTCAGGCAACCGGACAACTGGTGCATATGACCGCCAGCGGTACGCTGCCGTTGCTGATCACCGGTTATCTGAATCAAACCGCTTTCAGACTGTACGCCGAAAACAAAGCGGTGCGCCGTACCCGCAGCGATATTGAAATGGTGCTGGCGCTCGACCATACCGGTTCAATGAGAGGCAATAAAATTGAAACCTTAAAAAAAGCGTCCGCGGATCTGGTGGATAAGGTGCTCGGCGCGGCGGATAACAGCGGCAAGTTGGACAAGACATTTATCGGCATCGTTCCGTTTGCCGATACCGTGTATGTGGGCAATGAAAACGATGAAAGACGCTACTGGCTGAATACCGAGGCGCAACAGTATCCTTACATTCAATCCGGCAGCGTTTGGGATGGCTGCGTGCTAGAGCCTTATGATGGCGCATTCAAAGCCGAGCCGGGGTTGCCGGGACGGTTTACGCCTCTGATGACATGGGGTACGAAAACCTTCACCCCAGAGAAGATGGCGGAAAAACTGGGCAGGAAAAGTGACGAGATTAAACTCCTCTCCGTCAGCAGCGAGCGGATTATCGATACCCGACAGGTCGGCGACACGCTCGTGGCGCGGTTTGCCTTTCCGTCACGCTATATACAATATGGCAACAGCAATACCAACTGTTCTTCCAGCCGTGCGATGGCGTTCCTGAACAACGAGGCCGCCAGACTGAAAGAGAAAATTACTGATTTGAGTATTGATGGCCGAACCATCATTCCGCTGGGTCTGTTGTGGTCGTGGCGCATGCTGGATCCAAACTGGCGTGGAAACTCAGGCTGGGGAGATGATTTAAAACCGCGTGATGAGACACCCGGTCTGATCAAAGTTATTGTACTGCTCACCGATGGCAATAACGGTCTGGACCCGCTCGATCCGAACAATACCCGCAACCATTATGACGACGTCGCTATTGACGCCGAGCCGATCGCCGTCAGCTACACCATCAATTATCAACTCACCCGCGGCAATGAAACACAATCAGGTAGTTATCAGGATACGCTGGCAGGTTTCAGCAATGATAAGCATCTGCTGGATCGTTACTTTTCCAATAGCTCCGATTTCAGTTCCCTGCGAGTCGGCAGTGAGCAGGAGATGAATAACAATTCGACAGCCATCGTTCCCTATGGAAAATTGTATCAGGGACGCAATAATAGGCAGGACTGGCAGGTAGGTAATCAGACGCTGAATAAACTCACCGCCGATCTGTGTGAAAACATCAAGCGCCAAAATATCATGATCTATACGGTGGTTCTGGGCGACGGCATCAATGACAGAACCAAGTCGCTGATGCAGACGTGCTCCAGCGGCGTGCAGGGCGGTTATTATTTCGACGCCACCAATGTCAACGATCTCCCCACCGCCTTCTCCAGCATTGCCAACTCATTGACTGAACTGCGTCTGATTGAATAACCCCGTCAGCCAGGGTACCGGTGCCGTTTCCTCCGCCCTGGCGACTCAAGGACGGACGGAGGTGGACGAAAAACGCTGGCTATTGCGGAATTTTT
Organism: Brenneria izbisi; assembly: GCF_025840185.1. Taxonomy (GTDB): domain Bacteria; phylum Pseudomonadota; class Gammaproteobacteria; order Enterobacterales; family Enterobacteriaceae; genus Brenneria; species Brenneria izbisi. Next base: position 115,996 of record NZ_JAMPJU010000004.1, on the reverse strand, counting down.
TCTTCGATACGCTGTATCAGATAAGGAAAAAACGGGTTGGAGGAGAGACGCAACAATGTATCCAGATCAACCACCAGCGCTGAACGCTCGCCGCGGGCGGCAATCATCCCCAATGGCAAACCAAACTCATGGGGATTTTGCGAAAAACGCCCGTACAGCGCGTCCGAATCGGGAAAAGGCAGCGCGATATGCGACAGTGAATAAACATCCGGCGGATAATCAATCGCTAAATCACGGGAACGTTCCCGCGTCATGCCGGCGGCGACATCAAACGCGATGGCTTGCGCGCTGTCGGGCGAAGCGTTGGTAATCACCGTGGTGTCGTAGCGGCGAGGAGCCGGAGGCAGCAAGTGGCTGATGGCGTTATTGGCGGAGTCGCGTAATAACAAGCCAAAACTGATAGTGCGATTGACATCAAACAGCACCAGTTGGCTGCCGTTAGCAGGCAATAAATCATAAAACGCCGTAATAACCGCTCTGGTGCTGACGGTAAAATCCATCACCGATTGAAACGTCAGCACCGGCGGCAGTTCAGCCAGCGCCTGACGTTGTGCTTTGCGGGTCAGTTGCCGTTGCAGTTCGTGCGTCAATAGCCATGACTGGCGTGCGCCATTCACCGGAAATGAATTGTATTTGAACGGGTTAAACTCCGGCAAAATCCCCAGCCAGGCGGATTTGGCGAACGGCGGGAAAATTGCCGGCAGCCCGGCTAAACCGGCAAAACGGGCGTAGCTGGTAATGCCGATCATCGGTGAAATCAGGATCAGTTGATCCGGGCGAGCCAGCGTCGTGTCATCCAACGCATCCAGCGCATATTTCAGCGCCAGCGCGCCGCCATTGGAAAAGCCGACAATGTGCAGCGGCAAAACGCGGCCTGACGCCGCGCCAATATAACGCCCCGCTTCACGCACCGCCAGCCGCGTCGCGGCCAGCCAATCCTGCCAACGAACATCCGTCAGGGCGCCCGGCACCGTACCGTGCGCCGGTAAACGGATCCCCACCACCACAAAACCGCGCTGACGATAACGCTCGGCGACATGCCGCAGGCTATAAGGCGCATCGGTTAAGCCATGCAACAGCACCACCGCGCCTTTCGGCGCGCCATCCGGCATCAGTTTATAAGAACGGTTCCAGTCATGTTGGAATTTCCCCGGATAAACCGGGCTGCCGGAAAAATAGCGGTTAATGGGCCGTTGCTCATCCGCGTCCAGCGCCTGCGTCACATGCTGATTCACCTGCTGAAACAGGCGTTTTTCCGCCCGCAGATACGCCGCCCAATCCGCGTTATCCAACTCATCCGCTGAAAGCTCATCAGGGACATAGGTGTGCCAGAGCGCCAGCGGCGGGCCGCTCTGGGTATCGTAAACCCGGATCGCCAGCAGCGTCAGCGCCACCACAGCAAAAAGAATGACAACCCGTTTGATCACCCGCCTGACAGATTTGAGCATCATGTTGATTTTCCGTTTCAAGTCCCTGACGAAAGCCGCCCTTTTATCGTGTCCTTTCGCCCACAGAGAAATCAGGATCATAGCAAAAAGACACCCCGGTGAGGATGCCAGACATTGACCGTGCCGGAAAGATCGCTCGTGTTATCCCGCCGTATTGAGCGTACAGTTCAGACATTTTTCCACGCCGGGGATGCGATAGCGCTGGCAGCAACTGCGGCGCTGAATAATCCCCCCGCGCGGGATCACCGTGCGATAAAGCGGGTTGTCGCCGCCATCAAGCAGCGAAGGAGAAAAGAACAGATGGTTTTGCACATCGGTAAGCACATCCTGCGGCAGACACGCCGCCAGTTCCCCCAAAAACCAGTGCATCAGGTAACCGGTATTGTTCCACACCAATTTGCCGTTCAGCGCGCCAAAACCATCCAGCGCCGTCACCACCGGGATGAGGTGCTGATGCAACAACATTTCCAGCCGCTGGTGTGGCGACGGGCCGATATCAGCGGCAACCTGCGTAGCGATATAAAACGCCGCCGGACGACCGGTAGGATGAAACTCAACGTAAATGCGCGCCCATGAGCAATCCAGCGCCGCCGTGTGCTTGAGCAGCACGAGCATCAATGGCGGAACCACTAGCCCGACATACCACTGCGCCCACAACGATTGCAGCGGCTTTTCCTCGCGCGCCTGATCGGGGCAGGCCCGGTATAACTCATCGCCATAGCGTTGCAGCAACTGACGAAACACCACGGGCCGCGACCATTCCGCCAGCGTAACGGCGTCTGGCGGCGGCGCTTCGCCAAATTTGATCGTATCAAGGCAATCAGGACGATACTGGCGCAGGATAGCATGCAATGCATCCGCCAATTGCCGATCACCGGCGGGAAAGACCGCCGGTTGCGCAAGGCGGGTGATATTTTTAGCTATGGGCATAAGAAAATATCGGCATAAGAAAATGTTCCGCTAAACGAAATGATAACGATTAGCAATACTACTTATATTCATTTGCGATAACAAATCCCGCCTCGCCCGGTTACCGGCGCATATTCATATCAACATACTGATATTCAGGTTCTCCATCAGCCAATGGTTATCAGAATAGTCCACCGGTATCGCGATCACCGACGGTCCATTCACGTCCATCGCCTGATGCAACTTGCTGACCAGTTCATCGGCGCTTTCCACCGCAAACCCTCTGGCGCCGAACGCTTCCGCATAGGCTTTGAAATCGATCGGGCCAAACCTGACCCCCGATGCGCGGTGATATTTTTTCTGCTCCTGCATTTCCACCATATTGTAGGCGTTATCCACCCAGATAATATGCATCAGGTTACTGTTCAGGCGCACGGCGGTTTCCAGTTCCATACTCGACTGCATAAATCCGCCGTCGCCGGAAACCGACACGATTTTCCTGCCGGGTTGCACCAGTGAGGCGGCAATCGCCCAGGGCAGCGCGACGCCCATAGTTTGCTGCCCGTTGGTCATCAGGATCTGACGGGCGCGAAAGCTGTACAGATAACGCGCCAGCCAAATGTGGAAGCTGCCCATATCCACACACAGCGTCACGTCATTATTGACGATATCCTGCATGACCCTGACCAGACGCAACGGATGGATTGCAAACCCGCCCATGTCGATCGCCCGCGTGCTTAGATCGTGGCGCTGACGACAACGCTCTTCCAACACCGCCAGTGTCTGGGAAGAGAGCGGCAGCGGCGTGTCGATACACGCGCTGAGCGCATCAATGGTCAGGGCGATATTGCCGAGCAACTCATAATCAGGCCGATAGGCGCTGTCAATCTCGGCGCGCAACACGTCAATGTGCACCAGCGTCGCCTTGCCGCTGTTCCATAGCATAGGATCATATTCCACCGGACTGTAACCCACAGTGATAATCAAATCCGCCTGCTGCAACAGTTTGTCGCCCGCCTGATTGTTGAACAGCCCAATCCGTCCGGCAAAATGGTCGAAATGCGCCTGATCGATAACCCCGGCTGCCTGATAGGTGCTGGTTACCGGCAAACGGCTGTGGTGTAAAAAACGCCGCAGCGCCTCGGCATTCTCCGGCTGACTCGCCATCAACCCAAGCAACAAAACCGGATTTTTCGCCTGACGCAACAGGCGGGACGCCTCGACAATATCATGATGCGGCGCGCCATTGAGCATCGGCAGTGTCGGACAAACCAATACCTGACTGACCACCGGTTCGTTGATAATATCCTGCGGCAAGCTGATGAACGCGGCGCCGGGACGTCCCAGTTCCGCCGCGCGGAAAGCATTGGCCAGCACCTCAGAAATGGCGGATGACGCGATGATTTCCGCGCTGAACTTGGTCACCGGCTTAAACAGGCTGACGGTATCCAAGCTCTGGTGCGTCAACTTGTACTTGTCCGCCCGTTTGACCGCGCCGCCCAGCGCCACCACCGCATCCCCTTCCGATGTTGCCGTCGCCAGTCCGGTAACCAGATTGGAACATCCCGGCCCGGAGGTGACCAGCGTTACACCGGCTTTGCCGGTCAGACGCCCTATCGCCGCCGCCATAAAAGCGCCGTTTGCCTCATGGCGAACCGGAATGGTCTGGATCGGGGAATCCTCCAGCGCATCAAAAACGCGGTCGATTTTGGCGCCGGGGATGCCAAAGATATGTTTAACGCCCTGTTGTTCCAGATGTTTCACAATCAGAGAAGCACCACAGTCCCAACTGCATCGCTCGATTGATTTTTCCATAATATGACTCCGATGAAATAACGACCACTGGCCAATTAACTTTCCACTGACTGGATAACGCTATTGAGATTTTCAGATGACAGATCGGCATTGAGAAAATCCCGATCCAGCGGTAGGTCGATAATCAATTTGGCAATCACGCCAAATGTCAAAATCCCTTTTTCCATTTCATAATCAAGGATGTGTCCGCCGCCTTTGCGATCGTCGGTAATGAAGTGTTCATGGTAACCGGCAACATTGATTCCCTGGGTATAGGCGGGACTGCGGAAACCGATTACGCTGCCGCGACAGTGTGCAAAATGGAAAGTCGGCTGGCTGGCAATCGCTTCCTGCATCGGTTTATAGGGCCGCTCCTGCCGTGGCACAGTACGGGTTTCCACGTAACGAAAATCGCCATTTATCCGCAGGGCGCAAAAGAGATTGTCCGTGTCGATCCGCTCGTCGATTTTCTGGTGCAGGTTGTCGCGATCAATAGGCTTGTCGAAGCGGATTTGCTCCGTCGGACGAAAGAACGTCATGACGGCGAACGGCGTCTTCTGCTCCGGACGCGCCATGCGCGCGCTGCCATCGGCGCGCAACTGGAAAATCTGGCTATTGAGGGCGACCAATTCCCCATCCAGATTGTTAAATGTTCCTAATCCAAAATCGCCATGTTGCAGCAGTTCGGCGATGGTCCGGTTGCCTTCATATACGCCGTTGATAAGCCCGCTCATCAACGACACCTGATAGATAACGCACTCTGGATGCTGGCACTGGTGGGTTAATGCATAATCCGCGATCTCCAGCACACAGGGATCTCCGTCCATATTCTCTTGCATATCTCCTCTCTTGCGTGGTTTATTACTTAAATTTTTCTAACTTTTTTTTAAGATTGACGCGGAAATGTACAAAATTCCAATATGTAAATATTGTTATTTCGAGATCTAAAAAATATGGAGCCTGGTAAATGGAACTACGTTATTTGCGTTATTTTGTCGCCGTCGCCGAAGCCAGACATTTCACCCGAGCCGCGGAAAAGCTGGGCATTTCGCAACCGCCGCTGAGCCAGCAGATTAAAAAGTTTGAACAGGAGATCGGCACGCCGCTGTTTAAAAGGCTGACGCGCGGCGTGGAAATGACCGAGGCGGGCAAAGCGCTATATAAAGACGCACGCCAGATCCTGCAACAGACGGATATGGCGCTCGACAAAGCCAAAAGCATTGCCCGTGGCGAGAAAGGCAGTTTTAATGTGGGCTTTTCCTCGTCAGCGTCTTTCCATCCGGCGGTGCTGGCGTTGCTGTATGCCTACCAGCATCGCTATCCGAACGTACTGGCCATGCCGCAGGAGGACAACGCCCCCACGTTACTGACGGAACTGCATGACAGAAACATTGATCTGGCTTTTCTGCGTCTGCCATGCAATGTGGGCGACGATGTGAATGGTGAAATTCTGACGGAAGAGTCGATGCAGTTGGTACTACCGGCAAATCATGTGTTGGGCAGGAAAAAACGCATTCAGTTGAGCGAACTGCGACAGGAACCGCTGATCATTTTTCCGCGCGATGTCTGTCCGGGATTGCACGATATGATCATCCGCTCCTGCTATCTGTCCGGCTATGAGCCGAAACTTAGTCAGTTCGCGCCTCAGCTACCCGCGACGATTGGTATGGTAGCGGCAGGATTTGGCGTAACCATCGTCCCCGCCTCGCTATCCTGCATCAAAGCCGATAACGTCACCTACCATGAAATTGACTTGCCGCACATCACGACGCAAATCGCGGTTATCTGGCGCAAGCACGAGCGCTCCCCTGCCGTTCAGAACATGATCGCCCTGCTGCGTGGACAGTTACGGCACCATTGAGGTCACAATGTCGACCATTGCCGCTCCTACAACGCCTAGGCGTGTGCGCCAAAAAACTGGTAATTGATATAAATTCTTATATGATATTGGTTATCATTATCATGTTTGGCGGTGATAAAAAATGCTGACAGCAATGATTACCGCGTGCGGATTGCGGGGAGTAAGCGGGTGTATGGGAAAGCATCTGTCCAGCGCCTGGGGCGTATTACTGCCCTGCGCGATCATGCTATTACTGGCGATGCAGGGTCTCAATCTGCTACATCTTAAATTGATTATCGCCATCGCTTTGCTGGCAACTCTGCTCATGCTGTTTCATCAGCGTTTGCGACACTATCTGTTACTGCCATCATGCGTGGCGCTGTCAGGCGGACTGGCGGTGGTATCGATTATGTTCAACACGCTGGGATAACATCAGCAAGAAAATAGCATCAAAGCAGGAAACATCAAGAAAGGATTGGTGCGAAGAGAGGGACTTGAACCCTCACGCCCGTTAAGGCACTAACACCTGAAGCTAGCGCGTCTACCAATTCCGCCACCTTCGCACAGAAAAAGCTCAATTCGTATCGACAGTGCCATTCGAGTGACAACATAATTCGGGTCACAACATGGTGCGAAGAGAGGGACTTGAACCCTCACGTCCGTTAAGACACTAACACCTGAAGCTAGCGCGTCTACCAATTCCGCCACCTTCGCAATAATGCTGTGCGATACAAATGGTCGTGGGACACGATAATTGTCGTGCAACACGTTAATGGTGATATGGTGCGAAGAGAGGGACTTGAACCCTCACGCCCGTTAAGGCACTAACACCTGAAGCTAGCGCGTCTACCAATTCCGCCACCTTCGCAAACCTGTCCGCATTACGTTACGTAATGCCACCACGGAGGCGAATTCTAGAGGTTTTACCGTTAAGGTCAATGATTATTTCCCCGAAAATGCGGGAGTTGCTGCAAAAATCATCATCTCACGACAGTATCATGCGCAAAGCATTCACTAAGCCATTCAATGAATACCCGAATCCGTGGCGCAAGAAAACGTCCGGGCGGATACATCACATATAGCGGCATATCCGGCGCAGGGGCGTCTTGCAATATTTCCACCAGTTCGCCGCTGTCCAGCCACGGCTGTAAACCATGGCGCGGCGCCTGAATCAGCCCTAATCCGGCGCGGCAACCGGCAATATAGGCATCAGCGCCGTTCACCTGCAATTTTCCCGGCAACCTATATGTCATCCGCTCGCCGTTTTGCATGAATTCCAACGGATAAAGCTGCTCGGAGCGTAATGAAAAATAACCAACGGCCTGATGCCCGGCCAGATCGTCCAATGACAAAGGCGTGCCAAACTGCGCCAGATAATGCGCGGACGCACAGGTTATCTGCGGCATGGGCGGCAGGTGCCGGGTCGCCAGCGAATCATCGTCCACCTGCCAGGCGCGCAGTACGCAATCAACCCCTTCACGCAGCACGTTAATCGCCGAATCATTGGCGCTCAGCATTAATGTTATTTGCGGATAGCGTTGGTAAAACGCCCCCAACGCCGGAATAACCACATCTCTGGCTAACGAATGCGGCATATCGACTCGCACTTTCCCCACCGGCTGGTGTTTGTGGTGGGTAAAAAGCGTATCGGATTCTTCAATCTCGGCCAGCAGGTGGATACAGCGCTGATAGTAAATCCGACCCTCGTCGGTGATCTTCACCTGCCTGGTGGTTCTTTGCAACAGACGCACGCCCAGCCGCGCTTCAAGCTGTTTGATGGTATGGCTTACGGTGGCCCGCGGCAGCCCTTGCTTTTCGGCCGCACGGCTAAAATTTCCCAGTTCCACAATACGCACAAAAATTCGCATCGCCTGAATCTGATCCATGGTCATGTACCATTGTTGTTAATATTTGAACAGTGTTGCACAAAATAGATGATTTATCTTTGCTCGATAAACAACCACACTGATCTGACGGCAAACACATCATGAGGACGGCACAATGTTACAACGTCAATTAGGTCTTAATGGCCCATCCGTTTCAGCGTTAGGTTTGGGATGCATGGGCATGAGCGATTTCTACTTCACCGCCCAGGATGAAAAAGAGTCCATCGCTACGCTGCATCGCGCGCTGGAGTTAGGCGTCACGCTACTGGATACCGCCGATATGTACGGCCCGCATACCAATGAACAATTGGTTGGCAAGGCGATCAAGGGCAAGCGCCAACAAGTTTTTCTGGCCACCAAATTCGGCATTGTGCGTAATCTGAACAATCAGAATGATCGTAGCGTCTGCGGTAAACCGGAATATATTCGGCGTGCGGTTGAAGACAGTCTGCAACGGTTGGGCGTGGAAGAAATCGACCTCTACTATCAGCACCGTGTCGATCCTGCGGTGCCGATTGAAGAGAGCGTCGGTACGCTGGCCGATCTGGTCAGGGAAGGAAAAATCCGTTACATCGGATTAAGTGAAGCATCCGCCGATACTCTGGAGCGCGCCCACCGGGTTCATCCGATCACCGCCTTACAGAGTGAATACTCGCTATGGACGCGGGATGTGGAAATCAGCATATTGCCCGCCTGTAAACGTCTTGGCGTAGGTTTCGTCCCTTACAGCCCGTTAGGTCGCGGTTTTCTGACCGGATCGATCCGCAACACGGATGATCTGGCCGCCGATGATTTCCGCCGCCACAACCCGCGTTTTGTGGGAGAAAACTTTGTCAAAAACCTGCAATTAGTCGATAAAATCAACCAGTTGGCGGCGCAAAAAGGCATCACTTCATCACAGTTGGCGCTGGCCTGGGTTCTGGCGCAAGGCGAACACATTGTGCCGATCCCAGGAACCAAACGCCGTCGTTATCTGGAAGAAAACCTCGCCGCGCTGGATGTCACGCTAACGGCTGAAGAACTGTCCGCCATCGAAGCGTTTTTCCCTTTCGATGCCGCAGCGGGAGAACGCTATGGCAAAGAAAGCATGGCGCAGATTGATGTTTAGAGGTTAACGACGGCCTTTCTTCGCCGTGCGGGGCGGCCGGCCGACCGTGGCCTGGTAAACCTTGAAGCGCCCAGTTTGCGCCAGCACTTCATGGCTGCCAAAGGCCGCGTCCAATAATGCCGGATACGGCAGGAAGGCATTGGCGACAATGCGCAACTGCCCGCCAATCGGCAAATGCGACACCGCGCCGCGAATCAATAGTTCCACCGCTTGCAGACTGGTTTGCAAACCATCATGGAACGGCGGATTGGAGATAATCAGGTCAAAACGACCGGTCATGTCCGAATAAACATTGCTGGCAATGACTTCGCCTTCCAGTTGGTTGGCGGCCAACGTCGCCTTGCTGGATTCAATCGCGCCGGCGCTGACATCGCTCAGCGTCAGGCGGATTTTCGGCGACTGCTTCGCCAGCGAAGCGGCCAGCACCCCCGCGCCACAGGCGATATCCAGCACTTTGCCTTTCATATGCGGCTCAAACGTCGACAACAGCAATTGGCTGCCCGGATCCAGTCCATCGCGACTGAACACGCCGGGCAGGGTTTTCACCGTCACGCCGTCAATAAGGTATTCATCCCACCAGTCATCCAGATTGAAAGTGGTCTGCTTCTCAACCCGTCCATGATAAAGTCCGCAGCGACGTGCGCCGTCAATCTTCGCCAGCGCAGCGAAATCGCCCAGGATATTTTCCGCGCTGCGCACGCCGCTGCGGTTCTCGCCCACCACAAAAATTTCAGCGCCGACAGGCAGTAACGACAGCAGATTGAACAACTGGAATTGCGCTTCCTGCTTGCTCTTCGGCCAGTAATAAATCAGGGTGTCGCAGTCAGCCACCAGCGCGGCATCGGCCAGCAAACCATACTGAACCTGCTCGCCCAACGTCCGGTTTAACTGCTGCCAATGGTGAAATTGCGTGGCGTGGACACGCACATCAGACGCCTCGAACTGCGCTGGAAACATGTCTTGTAAATCACCGGCGAACAGAACCCGGCGTGAGACGAATTCGTCGCTATGGCGCAGTATGACTTCACTGGCAGGGGTTAATGCGGACATCAGACTATAGCTCCTTAATAATTGAACGGGGATTATAGAGCTTTGTTGGCGCATGTTCGATGGGTTTGCTAGCATAAGCCCAATAGATTTCAAGATGCAGCCGGGCGGCCCACGCCCCTGCGACTTGAGAAGTGAAAGGTATAGCGCGGCGTCATCGCGATCCAGACAGGATAAAGCATGGAATCAAGACGTGACTGGATGCTACAACAGTTAGGCATTACGCAGTGGACGCTGAGACGTCCGTCTGCGTTGCAGGGCGAAATTGCCGTCAGTCTGCCCGCGCAGGTCCGTCTGGTGATCGTATCCGCCGAACCGTTGCCCGACGACGCCCCGCTGTTACACGATGTGTTACGTAGTCTGGCGCTGACGCCAGAGCAAACCTACTGTCTGACCCCGCAACAAACCATAATGCTCCCTGAGAACATTCGCTGCCACAGTTGGCGTCTGGGAGTGGATGCGCCGCTTGCGTTGGAAGGCGTTCAGCTAACCAGCCCGGTTTTGACCGAGCTTTCTCAGCGTGCCGACGCCAGGCGCGCGCTATGGCAACAAATTTGCGAACATGAACACGATATCTTCTCTGACGCCTACCGATCTGGCGCAAGCCTTTCAGATTGAACAAGCCAGTCATGCTTTTCCGTGGACGGAAAAGACCTTTGTCAGCAATCAAGGGGAGCGCTACGTCAACCTGAAACTGACTCACAACGGACGCATAGCCGCCTATGCCATTACACAGGTAGTGCTGGATGAGGCGACTCTGTTCAACATCGCCGTTCACCCGGATTTCCAGCGTCAGGGGTTTGGCCGGACATTGCTCGATCATCTCATTCAGGAGATGGAGAAACGCGGCATTCTGACGTTGTGGCTGGAAGTCCGCGCCTCCAACCAACGGGCCATCGCGCTATATGAAAGTCTGGGCTTTAACGAAGTTTCGCTACGCCGCGACTATTACCCTACCGCCGCGGGGCGTGAAGACGCGATCATCATGGCGCTGCCGCTGGGATAATGCGTCGATGTTTCCCGTCAGGCATGAAGAAAATCCTGCCAGCGCCGAACCAGATAGTTGTGTTCATCCATCACCGAATTCCAGACCGCGATGTGGCTCATGCGTTGCGCATAACAGCCACCGTCGCGGCGTTCTCCTTTGGCAATCAAAGGCTCGCCAAACGCATCGGGTAAGGTTTCCAACGCGGGTTGACCGTCGTACCAAAAATTCCATTCCGCCGCCGACAGATAATCCCGGCTGCGCTGCGGATTGGAAATATAATATCCCTGTCTTGCCATCACCGCGCCCGGCCACCCTGACTGCCACCAGTTGAGATACTCATAGGCGACGTCTTTTACTTTCCCTGTCGCACAACGCGACAGCGAAAGTCCGCCGTACCAGGCCCGGTAGCCCTCACGAGGCATCGCCAGCTTATAACCGCTCTGGCGAAAATGGTGGCGAAAGTAAGTCGGCGCCCACAGGCTCTGGATCCCCACCTGCCGATCATCAATCAGTTTACCGGCTTCATCCGGGGTGGCCCAGAATGCGGCAAAATGACCGTGCCGGCGATGGCTGACCAGAATATCCGTCAGTTCGTCAATCTCTTCCAGCGTCAGATTCCCTACGCTGGCAAAACGCGTCAACCCCGCGCCCTGCACCGCCAGCGCCGCATCAAGCGCGCCCATCGCCGCATCATGTTGCAACGCCGCTTGCCCGGTATAAGCGGGATGCAGCAGCCACGCCCAACTCTCTTCTTCGCCGCGCAACGAATCGGGCAACCGGTCGGCGTGATAAGCAAAGCTGTCGGCATTGTGGGTGAGCGGCAGCATGCTGATAAGATCGGCTGGCCGACTGCTAAGGTGATTATCACGCTGGACGTACAGCCGATCAGCCGGTACGCTGCCGTCGCCGGGACGTCCGCCGGGCAGCAGCGAACCCAACTTGGGCAAATTATTGATCTCATCCCAATAGCGCAGACGCTTGATTTCCAGCGGTTGGATCGCGCGCGCCGGCCAGACGAAATCAATATTATGAAACCACTGATCGTACAGGTCGTAGCATTCGGGGTGCATCACCGCGATACGCTGCGCGTCCTCGACGTTATGCGTCAGATACTCAATGTTGACGCCGAGATCCTGCTGCGCCCTTTTACGCAATAGTTCCAGGAGCGTGACCGATGTTCCCAGTACGCGCAACGTGATGTTGGAAGAAGATAAAACCGATGTCATTGCCGGGCCTTTTCGCTGATAAAGGGCTGCTGAAAACGTAGAAAAGCCTGACTGAGCGCTTCCGGTTCAATGCCCCGCATAATAAATACCAGTTGCGACTCGCGCAATGTACCCGGCCATGCCGTCAGATGCTCCGGCGGATGCAGGCTGTGCTGAACGCCGTGGATCACAATGGGCGAGGCGCTTTCATTCACCTTCAGAATTCCTTTCATACGCAGCACCGATTTACCGTGGCAATACAGCAACAGCGACAGCCAGATGACGAAAGCGCTCCAGTTAATCTCTTCCGCCAGCGTAATCACGCAGGTACGGGTTTGCGGATGGCGCGGCTCAGCAAGCGCCGACACATTGCCTGACGCCGTTGATGACGTCGCGTTCCCCATCCAGCGGAACACCTGACGTTTAATCGCGCTGGCGCTCCCGCCCGGCGGCGTGCGCGTCGTAAACAGCTGGTCGGGATGCGCAAGGGCGAGCGCCGTGTCTGCAATCCATGCCAGCGGATTGAGCCGGGCGAGGTACTCCCTGAGCGGCGCCAGGGCGTCCGCACCGACGCGATCGCCTTTACTCAACAACAAGGTATCCGCCGCCGTCACTTGCGTCAGCCATTCAGGTTGATTTTCCGCCTGTTGCCAGGCGTGCTCGGCATCCACCAGCGTGATCAGACTTCCCTGGCTGAAGTGATATTGCAACTGCCGATCATATAACAATGTGGAGAGGATCGGCGCGGGATCGGCAAGGCCGGTGGTTTCCAGCACTATGTGGCTGAACGGCGGCAATTCTCCCCGCGCTCTGCGCTCATACAGATCCAGCAGCGCCTGTTTCAACTCCCCCCGGATCTGGCAGCAGACGCATCCGCTGGGCAGCAATACCGTATCCGGCGCCACCTGTTGCAGCAGAAAATGGTCGATGCCGACCTCGCCGAACTCGTTGACCAGCAGCGCCACATCATTGATGTCCTGACTGCGCAGCCAATGCTGCAACAATGTGGTTTTTCCGCTGCCAAGAAAACCGCTGAGAACATGCACCACCAGCTTTTCTTCCCGACGCATCACTCCCCCTTGCTTTCCAGCGCCGCAAGCCAGCCATCATCCAGCGGATCGAGCGATCGTCTGATGATTTTTTCCGCTTGCGGCCAAAGTTGATCAAGCGTATCGACTATCACCTGTTGTCCCGTCGGCCCCGCCAACATCCAGCGCTGATGAAAGTCATTCAACTTGAGTCCGAAAGGCGCCAGCACCTGGTTCAACACCGCCAACTGCTGTTGCCGTTGCTGATAACGGGGCCGCGAACTTTGCAGCGGATCGCTCCACTGCGGTCCGCTGTCGAGCAAGCCGCAAACTCCGCACATCGTCATTCTCCTTATGTCAGGGCATGACATCGCCGGAATTGGGCCCCAGCGTCTGTCCCACGAACAGATTGCCGCCCGGTTCGCTGGCGAGCAACAACGCCGCCGGCGCCACCTCTTCCGGGCGACCAAAACGTCCAAGCGGCAACGCCGCAGCTTTCGCCTGCTTCCAGGCGCTGCTGATGCCTTCAACCAGCGGGGTTTCAATCGGCCCCGGCGCAATGGCGTTCACCAGTACGTTGTACGGCGCCGCTTCCAGCGCCAGTGACTTGGTGAACCCGATAACGCCTGCTTTAGCGGCCGCGTAATGACACAGTTCGGCGCCGCCTTTGATCCCCAGTTGCGAGGCGATGTTGATAATCCGCCCCCACTTTTGCGCCATCATAATCGGCAGCGCCCGCTGCGAGGCGATAAACACGCTGCGTAAATCCACCGCCATCATCTCATCCCACATCGCCAGCGTGATATCGCCGCAACGCGCCTGAGTCAATATCCCGGCGTTGTTCACCAAAATATCGATACCGCCATAATGGTTGATACATTGATCCACGCCGTGCTGCGCGCCAACCACCTCGCCGACATCGGCAACAGCGCCATGACATTGCGCGCCGAGCGCGCGGCACGCATTAACCACGCCATCCAGACGGGCGGCGTCATAATCGACCAGCAGCAGACGCGCCCCTTCGGTGGCGAACTGTTGCGCAATCGCCATGCCGATACCGCTGGCGGCGCCGCTAATCACCACTTTTCGGTTGTGTAATAGCATCATGTCCTCCTAGTCAGGCCAGCGCACGGTCAGGCCGCCGTCGATAATCAGGCTCTGGCCGGTGATATAGCTGCTTTCATCGCTGGTCAGAAAGGCGATCAGGTTCGCCACGTCTTCAGGCTTGCCCACCCGCCCCAATGGAATGCCGAGCGCCGCCTGCCTTAATCCTGCCGGCCCTAGCGAATTCTCGGCGTCAAGCGACTGCGGCGTTTCGATCAGGCCTGGGATCACCGCGTTACAGCGAATTCCCCTCGGCGCAAGTTCCACCGCCACGGAGCGACAAATCCCCGGTACGCCCGCCTTCGCCGCCGCATAGTGCGCATGATCCTGCCAGCCATAAAACGCTCCGGCGATAGAGGACACCGCGACCAGACTGCCGCCCGTCCCCAGATAGGCGGAAGCTTCGCGGAAACAGCGCATCACGCCGGTTAAATCCACGTTGAGCATGTCGTCCCAGTTGGCGTCGCTCATTTCCCCAATCGGGGAGCGGCGCAGCACGCCCGCATTGGCCACCATGTAGTCGATGCGACCAAAATGCTGGTAGGCGCGGGCGGTAAAAGAGGCCACCGAGTCGGTTGAACCGACATCCAGCGGCAGCCAGATCGCCTCGCCCCCAGCGGCGGCGACCGCCGCTTGCGCCTTGATCGGATCGTGCGGATCAGCCGGGTAGTAGCCTGCCGCGACGCGCACGCCTTGGCGCGCATAGGTTTTTGCCAGCGCCAGTCCGATACCGCTGGCGGCGCCGCTAATCAACGCCACCGGCGAGGAAATTAAGGTTTCAGACATTGCCGTTCTCCTGCGGGGTTATTTCACATCTTCCGCACGCACATGGCGGGCAAACAAAATAATGATGCCGGAAACAAAGCACGGCAGCGCGCCGAACCAGAGCGCGGCCTGCTGCCAGTCGCCGCCACTGCTCAGCGTGCTGGTGGTGCCGATACCGGCGAGGATCGCGCCCACCGGCCCCATTGCGCCAATCAACGCGCCGGCGGTGGCGCGGATCGCGGTGGGAAAGCTTTCGCTGATAAAAAACAATGCGGCGGCATAAGGCCCGATAAGGAAGAACAGACCGATGCTGTACAGCACGACAATGATGGCGAAGCTATCCGGGCTGTACAGCATGCCGGTAAACGCCACGCCGCCCAGCATCCAGCCCACGGCGATGGTATTGCGGCGGCCAAAGCGATCGCCAAGCCAGCCGTGCACCAGATAACCGCAGTAGCCGACCAGATTCGACAGCACCAGGATCAGCAGCGAGTTACTGAAAGAGACATCGTGCGTGCGGGTAATCACCGTCGTTCCAAGTACGCTGAAGATCTGAATGGCAAACCAGTTAATCAGGATAGCGCTGCCCAGCACCAGCGTGGCGCGCAGCGACACACCGCGAAAAGCCGCGCCGAGACCGGCTTGCTGATGTTCTTCATAGTGAATATGGTAGTCCTGTGCCACCTGACGGGCATCATCGACCTGACCGGACTGACGCAACTGACGGATATACTGATGAACCTGAAACTGTGGCGTTTCTTTCAGTTTCAAGGCCAGCACCGCGATCACCAATGACGGCAAGGCGGCGAAAATAAAGCTGCCTTGCCAGCCAATCAGCGGCATCAGGATAGCGGTCAGCGCGGACGCCACCAGCGCGCCTACCGGCCAACCGCCCTGAACCAGACTGTAGATAAATCCTTTGCGCCGATTCAGCCGCGGATCGTCGAGCGCGGCATAAAGCTCCGTCAGATAGGTGGCATTAACCGTTTGCTCGGCATAACCCAGCCCCGCCACCGAGCGAATGGCCGTCAGCGCGCCTTTACCCCATGCGCCGCCCACCGCCGTCAGCAAGGAACAAATCGCCGCGCCGCCCACGGTAATGACAATCCCCAGACGGCGGCCAAGCCGGTCTACCAGCGGGCCGATCGCCAGCGCGATCACCGCGCCGCCGACGGCAACCCAGGTGGCTATCTCAGCCTGTTCAACTTCACTCCAGCCAAAATGATTGCCGATTTCAGGCAGCAGGGTGCCAAACAGAATGAAATCATAGACCGCGAATACCCAGGCAAAGAACGCGATCCAGGTGGCGAATTTTACATCCCTGATGGTCAGTTGCTGGGGTTGCCAGCCATTAATCGTAGATTTCTTATACAGGCTCATTTTTCTATCACTCTTTATTTATTTTGGTGGAAGAAAATTACAGGCCGCGAGGCTGGCGCTGGCGGAAATCATCGGCAATCTCATCAAAGGTCACGAAACGGACACCTTCGTGGCGCTGAATATGTTTAATCAGGCGCTCCAGCATCAACAGCACCTGCGGGCGCCCGGATACGTCCGGGTGGATGGTCATGGTAAAAACCGCGTAATCGTTCTCGCGATAGACCCAATCGAACTGATCGCGCCACATCTCTTCCAGATGACGCGGATTCACAAACCCATGACTGTTAGGGGATTTTTTGATGAACATCATCGGCGGCAAATCATCGAGATACCAGTTCGCCGGGATCTCAATAAGATCAGTCTCTTCACCGCGCACCAGCGGTTTCATCCAGCTATCGGGATGCTGACTGTAGTCAATGCGCGTCCAGCTATCGCCGACACGCACATAATAAGGGTGGAAGTCGTTGTGCATCAGGCTGTGGTCATACTTGATGCCTTTTTTAAGCAACAGTTCATTCGTCACATTGCTGAATTCCCACCACGGCGCCACATAACCGGTCGGACGTTTGCCTGACAGATCGGTGACCAGATCGATGCAGCGATCCAGAATGGCTTCTTCCTGCGCGGGCGTCATGGCGATAGGATTTTCATGGCTGTAACCATGCACGCCAATTTCATGTCCCGCGTCCGCAACGGCTTTCATCTGCTCAGGGAAGGTTTCGATAGAGTGACCAGGAATAAACCAGGTGGTGCGCAACTGATGATCCGCGAACAACTTCAGCAGGCGCGGCGCCCCAACTTCACCGGCAAATAACCCGCGTGAGATATCGTCCGGGGAATCCTCACCGCCATAAGAACCCAACCACCCTGCGACCGCATCAACATCAACACCGAATGCACATAGGATCTCTTTCGCCATGTTATTTCTCCATTACTCGTAATAAGAAAAACAAATGACAGCCGTTAGCGGATACAGACTGAAGGGCTGCCGTTTCGACACTGAGCGACAAACTGGCGGATATTCACCCCGCCTGACGGCAAGGCATAAAAATGCTATTGACGTTATCGCTCACTCCTTACCACTTAAAATGTATCTTTAATAAAAAAATACATTTTTAACCTAGCAAGTAAAATGCCAAAACATAGACGAAGATCATTGGTTTTTGTTCTGATTGCGTGGATATAATCAAAACGCACTGTTATAAAGCGGCTTTTAATCCGTGGATATAATGTGTAAAAGATCATTGCGCAGAGCGAATAATAAATATGCACTAAAATGGATATTTATCATCATGATTCATTATTGTGCGAGCGCACCATAGAAATGCATGTTGTTCACCTGGCAGGAACGAGCAACTTAATCCGGTGGTATGTCATAATGCGGTATTCACTCAGGCGAGGATCAATGAGCCAAAGGATGCTTAACGAAAGCAAAGAGGTAAAAACCGAAGCCCGCGGCGCGGCGCGCTATGAGATGATCCATCAGGCGCTCAGGAAAGCGATAACCGCACAAACCGTACCGGCTGGATTAGTCTTACTGGAAGGGCCGTTAGCCGAGTTGTTTGGCACCAGCCGGGTTCCTGTACGGCGTGCGCTGGGCCTGTTGCATAAAGAAAGACTTATCGCCCGCTTTGAAGGACGCGGATTTATTGTCGCCGCCGAAGATGAGGACGTTGAACCGCAGCGTCTGGCGTTAAACCGCACGATTCTGGGGCTCGATCAAGATCATGCTCTGGTTGATACCCGCAGCGTCGGCGAAAAGGTGTTGAGCGATCTGCAAGAAGCCCTGTCAACCTGCATGGTATTCGGTCATTACCAGCTTAATGAAGGTCAGGCGGCAACCTTTTACAATGTCAGCCGTAATATTATTCGTGAGAGTCTGGTACGCCTGCGCGATCGGGGACTGGTTGAGAAAGAACCTTACTCGCAGTGGCGGGCCGGGCCGCTGACAGCCAGAGAGATCCGGGATCATTATCAGATCCGTGCCTGCCTTGAACCGGCTGCGTTACGTAAAGCCGCGCCTTATCTTGCGCAACACCAGATCATGGAAAATCTGGAACGGCTGGAAAAACTGAAAAGAGGTAAAGTGACTGCCGAAGCGTTGGAGCGGGTTGAGGATGATCTACACCTTTTTTGTCTGGAGCCGGCCGGCAACCGGACGCTGATCGAAATTCTGCGGCAAAGTCAGTCTCCGCTCATCGTGACCCGTATTTTCTATGAGACGCTGGCCATCGCGGTTGATACCGCCACCATCAACGAGCATCGGCTCATCTATGAAATGCTGCTTCAGGAAAGCTGGGAACTGGCGGCAATGAGTCTGCATGAACATCTTGAGCGTGCGCAAATCAGGACACTGCAAAAACTCAAAGTCCTGTCCGTTCTTCCGGTTCCCCTCCTGCCGCCTTATCTGCACAGAATCAGCTAGCGGCGGGTTTTCCCGCAACGTAAGATTCACACACCGGGACAAACCCGACCGGATTGATGCCATTGATAGCAATGGCTGAAACCAGCCACCTTCCTGACGCGGATAGCATAAAGCTATCCGGCGCAGTATGATTTTTAGTCGTTATCGCCCAGCAGAACCGACGCCAGCGCAATCTCGATCATGTCATTGAACGTGGTCTGACGCTCTTCGGCGGTGGTTTGTTGACCAGAGCGAATATGGTCGGACACCGTGCAGATGGCCAGCGCTTTAGCGCCGAACTCAGCAGCGACGCCGTAAATGCCAGCCGCTTCCATTTCCACCCCAAGGATGCCATATTTCTCCATTACATCAAACATTTGCGGATCAGGCGTATAGAAAAGATCGGCGGAGAAAAGATTACCGACGCGAACGGCTACACCCTGTGCTTGCGCCGCATCCACCGCATTACGCACCATGTCGAAATCGGCAATCGCCGCATAGTCATGATCTTTAAAGCGCATACGATTCACTTTGGAATCCGTACAGGCGCCCATGCCGATCACCACGTCACGCAGTTTCACATCGCTGCGCACCGCGCCGCAGGAGCCCACGCGGATGATTTTCCTGACGCCGAATTCGGTGATCAATTCTTTTGCATAGATCGAACAGGAAGGAATGCCCATACCGTGTCCCATCACCGATACTTTGCGGCCTTTATACGTTCCAGTGAACCCCAGCATGCCGCGAACATTGTTCACTTCACGGGCCTCTTGCAGAAAAGTTTCCGCAATATATCTGGCGCGCAGCGGATCGCCCGGCATCAGCACTACGTCAGCGAAGTCACCCATTTCAGCATTAATATGTGGCGTTGCCATGCTCTTATTCCTTATTAATCAACATAAAATAAATCCGTCACACCCAACTGATGCGCCGCGAGTTCTACAGTATCGGTTTGCCATAATCCATCGGGGATAAGCCAAAATATTTCGCCACCGTCTGACCGATGTCCGCAAACGTTTCACGATGTCCATACCCACCCGGTTTCACTTTCGGCCCGTAAATCAACACCGGCACATGTTCACGGGTATGCTCGGTGCCGTGCCAGGTCGGATCGCAGCCGTGGTCGGCGGTCAGGATCAGCATATCGTCCCCGGTCACGCGCGCGAGCATTTCCGGCAGACGACGGTCAAACAATTCAAGCGCCGCGGCATAACCCGCGACATCACGACGGTGACCATATGCGGAATCGAAATCAACGAAGTTGGTAAATACGATGGTGTTGTCTCCCGCCTTATCCATCTCTTTCAATGTGGCGTCAAACAACGCATCGATACCGGTCGCTTTCACTTTTTGCGTAATGCCGACCTGCGCGTAAATATCAGCGATTTTCCCCACCGATACCACTTCGCCGCCCCGCTCATCGACTAGTTTTTTTAATATGGTCGGCGCAGGCGGTTCAACCGCCAAATCGTGCCGGTTGCCGGTGCGCTCGAAATGACCGGGTTTATCGCCGATAAATGGACGCGCAATGACGCGCCCGATGTTATAGCCGCCTTCGGTCAGCGCTTCGCGGGCGATTTCACACAGTTCATACAGTTTTTCCAGACCGAAAGTATCTTCATGACAGGCAATCTGGAATACGGAATCCGCCGAGGTATAGAAAATCGGCTTCCCGGTTTTCATATGTTCTTCACCCAGCTTATCCAGAATGACCGTACCGGAAGCGTGACAGTTGCCCAGATAGCCCGGTAAACCGGCGCGTTCGACCAGCAAGTCCAACAGTTCCTGGGGGAAGCTGTTTTCTTCATCCCTGAAATAACCCCAGTCAAATAGTACCGGCACGCCGGCGATTTCCCAATGACCCGACGGCGTATCTTTCCCGGAGGAGATCTCGCTGGCAAACGCATAAGCGCCGATAATGTCGGCCTGTGCATCCAGTCCGGCGGGGAATGTTCCTGTTGAGGCTTGCGCCGCTTGCCCCAGCCCCAATCGGCTCAGGTTAGGCAAATGCAACGGCCCTTTACGCCCTTGATCGGCTTTGCCTGCCGCACAAGCCTGTGCAATATGGCCCAGCGTATCCGAACCCGCATCGCCAAAACGTTCGGCATCAGCGCTGCAACCAATACCAAACGAGTCGAGTACCATAATATAGGCACGTTTCATTATTCATCTCCTGCGCTGTCAAGCGCTGCAAACCAAGCCTGACGGCATTGGAAAATATCAATCCTCAGCACTGATTCGACCATAGACCATCGGGGTGGCCGCAGGCGCGACCTCGCCAAGCGTAATGGCGGCGCGAACCGCTGTGGCGGCAACCTGCCATTGCGCTTCCGTATTGGCGTGGATCACCGCCAGCGGGCGCTGTCGATCCACCCGATCGCCCAGACAAATCACCTCGTCCAGCCCTACGCTGTAATCAATCGAATCACTGGTCTGGCGGCGTCCTCCGCCCAATGCCACCACCGCCATGCCCAGTGAACGGGTATCCATCGCCGTGACGATGCCGTCATGGTCGGCAAATACCGGTTTACTTAATATCGCAACCGGCAAATAACGCGCATAGCGCTCGACAAAATCCGCCGGACCGCGTTGTGCGGCAACCATGCGCCCAAATACCGCCGCCGCGTCGCCATTATCCAGCACGGTCTGTAAACGGGTACGGGCATCGGCTGGCGACGCGGCCAAGCCGCCCGCCAGCAGCATCTCTTCGCACAATGCCATCGTCACGGCATAGAGACGCGGATTGCGCTGCTCGCCGGTCAGGAAGCGTACCGCTTCACGCACCTCCAACGCATTACCCGCGCAGGAAGCCAGCACCTGATTCATATCGGTCAACAGCGCGCTGGTCCGGCAACCAGCATTATTGGCGACGCCGACGATAGCCTGAGCCAGTTGTTCGGACTGCGCGTAGGTCGGCATAAATGCGCCAGACCCCACTTTGACATCCATGACCAGCGCATCCAGCCCTTCGGCCAGTTTTTTCGCCAGAATGGACGCGGTGATCAGCGGGATAGAATCCACCGTGGCTGTAATATCGCGCGTGGCATACAACCGTTTATCCGCGGGCGCCAATGAACTGGTCTGGCCGATAATCGCCACGCCGACTTGCTGGATAATTTGGCGAAACGCGCTGTCATTGGGAAAAATATCCAGACCCGGTATCGATTCCAGTTTGTCGAGCGTGCCGCCAGTATGTCCCAGGCCGCGGCCTGAAATCATCGGGACATAACCGCCGCAGGCGGCGACCATCGGCCCAAGCATCAGCGAAGTCACGTCCCCTACGCCGCCGGTTGAATGTTTATCCACCAGCGGGCCGTTCAGGTTCAGTCCTTTCCAGTCAAGCACCGTGCCGGAATCGCGCATCGCCAGCGTCAACGCCACCCGCTCTTCCATCGACATATCGTGGAAATAGATAGTCATGGCCAACGCCGCGATTTGCCCTTCAGACACCGTGTTATCACGTACGCCATTAATGAAAAAGCGGATTTCTTCGGCATTCAGCGGATTGCCGTCGCGCTTCTTACGAATAATTTCCTGAATCAGAAACAAGGCTTGCACTCCTGCTTAGCGAAAAATGCATGGGCCACGCAATGAAAACCGCCCTACCATGAACTGCCGCGTGATTAATAGCCGCTCGGCTGTCCGGCCGTCTGATGGCCTAACACCGTTAGCAAATTGGCTAATAAACTGGAGGCGCCGAAGCGGAAATGCTGTGCATTAACCCAATCCGGCCCCATAATGTCATCAGCCAGTTGCAGATAAATGGCAGCGTCTTCGGCGTTGCGGACACCGCCAGCCGCCTTGAACCCAACCTTATCGCCCACGCCTTTATCGCGGATCACTTTCAGCATGATCTCCGCGCTTTGCGGGGTGGCGTTCACCGATACCTTGCCGGTGGAGGTTTTAATGAAATCCGCGCCCGCCTCAATAGCGATTTCGCTGGCCTGACGGATCAAGGCTTCCTGCTTAAGTTCACCGGTTTCAATGATGACCTTCAGCAGCACATTGGCCGCCTGACATGCCGCTTTGCAGGCTTTAACCAGGGCAAAACCAGACTGCGCATCGCCCGCCATCAGCGCCCGATAGGGGAACACGACATCCACCTCATCCGCTCCGTAAGCGATAGCCGCTTTGGTTTCGGCTACGGCAATATCGATATCATTGAAGCCATGCGGGAAATTGGTCACGGTGGCAATACGGATATCCGGCGTGCCTTGCTCGCGCAGCACCTTGCGCGCCAGGGGAATGAAACGAGGATAGATGCAGATAGCGGCAGTCTTTCCTGCCGGACTGTTAGCCTGATGACACAGTGCGATCACGTTGTCATCCGTATCGTCATCATTAAGGGTAGTTAAATCCATCAACCCCAGCGCACGCTGTGCTGAGGCAGTTAATGTGGTCATGCAACACTCCAACTCGTCAGCCGGTTGACCGGCGGGAAACATCAACGGATATGTTCAATATCAGTACGTTTGGCGAGCGGACTTGGTTGCTTGAAGATAGCGCTCAGGGGGAACTCACCTGTCACCGCCACCGACATCCCTCTCACCGCAGATAGCCTTTCTCTACACCTGATGGCGTTTTTCCTACAGAAACACTCTGCGTATTTGACCACGCACCATCAGACCATTTCGTGCTTATATTCACACTTAATGTAAAAACAGTGTAACGAAGTGGAATTATATGTGATTTATCTCACAAACAATGCTGTATTGCATCATTACTGCCTGCATTAATCATAGCGTTTTCTTTCGGTAAACTCCGGCAACAGGAAGCAAAAATCGATAAATCAAGAGGGGGAAAAATCGTGGGATAAGCACGATTTGCAGACAGATATGTCTTCAATACACAGGAAAAGCCCCGTAAAATTAAAACTACGCCATTCGCCGCCTATCGGGTACTCGCGTCAATCATGCGCAAAAATCTCACCGAACCCTGCTGGTATCTCTATATCCTCAGAACAGCGACAGGCATGCTCTACACGGGCATTACCACGGATGTGGCGCGACGCCTGGCTCAGCATCAGGCAGGAAAAGGAGCGAAAGCGTTACGGGGAAAAGGCGAACTGACGTTGGTCTTTCACTGTCTGGCGGGTAATCGCTCAAGCGCCTCAAAGCTTGAATATCAGGTAAAGCAGTTGAATAAAAGTCAAAAAGAAAGGCTGGTGCAAGACCAACCTTCGTCATTATCCGAACGTTTCCCTTAAAGAAAACGTTTAAAAGGCTCAGCATACTCCAGCAATCTGCTCGAACCCGCCAAAGGATTATCCGAGAGCGGATAAACCAGAAAGGTGCCTGCACTGTCCGGCCAACGGCAATGAAGTTGCTGCTCAATGGCGGGTACAAAACCAAAGCGAGAATAATAAGCAGGGTCGCCCAGCACGACAACGGCGGTATAACCGAACTCGTTAAGGGCATCCAACCCTTCGTACACCAGTTTTTCGCCCAATCCTTGCCGGCGCAGATTTTCTTCCACGGCCAGCGGCGCGAGCCCCACCCATTGCTGATCTTCCCCATCGATTAGCACCGGGCTGAATGCGGCGTACCCCACCACGCCCCCTTCATCATCCGTTGCGACAATACCCAACGTCAGTTGCCCATCTTCCCGCAGTTGATGAACCAAATCGGCCTCTGCGCCTGTTGGGAAGACACGACGCAACAGGCTGTCGATCCCCGCCGCATCAACCGGTATTTCAACACGGACTAACATGAAACGGATGCGTGATCGGCAGTCTGTACCACGCCCTCTTGTAATCCCGCCTCAACAAAGTCAGCCAGTTGCATCAAAGCGATGCGCAGCGCGGTCGGCATGGTTTCCAGTTCAATCGCATCCATCAGGTTTTTTACGTACAGACCAAGCTCGGTATCCCCTTCGATACGCAAACGGCGCTGGAAGAATAACGTGTCGGGATCTTCCTTACGCGCCGCAATCAGAATGAGATCGTTGGCATCGGCGCTAAAACTAACGTCCGGCGTTGCCTGATGGCTGACTACCAGACGGTTATCACGCAACGTCATAAACCATTGCAGCCCAACATCGCGGACTTCAATTTTCAACCAGCGTCCTGCCAGAAATTCCAGTTCGCCGTCATCCAGCGCCTGACGAAACTGCCAGCGCAACACCTGCTCCAGAACCTGACGCTGTATAGCAAAAGGAGTGAACTTTAGCGGCTTACCCAACAAGCCCGGCCCTTGACGCACAATCCGCGCCCGTAGTTTTTCCAACACTGGCGTACTCCTCTTAAAGCAAGCTGACTTTTCAGATAATCTGGCAGCATTGTGCCACATCAAATAAAACCCGCAGCGGTCTATGTCAATAATTTAATCAGTTATCCACAGATCCTCTATCTATTTCAAGTTGTCCACATCATTAACGTATAAGCTGGTTTAAATCAAAGTATGTCAACATCAGGTTAATTAAGATCCTCTGTCGTTAAAAACATTCATTGACTGATAAAAAATCGCCGGGAGCAGAGCGATTTTCAATCGTCGCTTGCGACGGTCCGAAAGGTGACAGGCAGAACGGCCCGTCATAAAAAACATCTCAGTCTGCAAACATCATTGATCGTTTTGGCTGGTTTTTCTCGCCGGGACTTTGATTAATGAAGGAAATGGTATGGAACTGCTTTGTCCCGCCGGTAATCTTCCGGCATTGAAAGCCGCCATTGATAATGGCGCAGATGCGGTCTACATCGGACTGAAAGACGACACCAACGCGCGTCATTTCGCCGGACTGAACTTTACCGATAAAAAGTTGCAGGAAGCGCGTGAATATGTTCAGCGCCACCGCCGTAAACTTCACATCGCCATCAATACTTTTGCTCATCCCGATGGTTACCAGCGCTGGCGGCGCGCGGTGGATATGGCGGCGCAAATTGGCGCTGACGTACTGATCCTCGCGGATCTCGCCATGCTTGAATACGCCGCGGAACGCTATCCCAATATTGAACGTCATGTTTCCGTGCAGGCATCCGCCACCAATACGGAAGCGATTCATTTTTATCAGCGTCACTTTGGCGTATCCCGCGTGGTATTGCCGCGAGTGCTCTCTATCCATCAGGTAAAACAACTGGCGCGCGCCACAACCGTTCCGCTGGAGG
This sequence comes from Brenneria izbisi, assembly GCF_025840185.1. GTDB lineage: Bacteria > Pseudomonadota > Gammaproteobacteria > Enterobacterales > Enterobacteriaceae > Brenneria > Brenneria izbisi. The sequence continues at coordinate 89,991 of NZ_JAMPJU010000004.1, read as the reverse complement.
TGTTTGCGTTCGGCAGCCTGTGCATCATGGCTGAAGGCCGGTGCTATCTCTCCTCCTACCTGACCGGCGAATCGCCCAACACGGTCGGCGCTTGCTCTCCGGCACGTTTTGTCCGCTGGCAGGATACGCCCAAGGGCATGGAGTCACGGTTGAATAACGTGTTGATCGACCGCTATCAGATGCATGAAAACGCAGGTTATCCCACGTTATGCAAGGGACGTTATCTGGTCGACGGTCAGCGCTATCACGCACTGGAAGAACCCACCAGTCTGAATACGCTGGCGCTATTGCCCGAACTGCTGGCAGCCAATGTCGCTTCGGTGAAAATCGAAGGACGTCAGCGCAGTCCGGCCTACGTCAGCCAGATAACCCGCGTCTGGCGACAGGCGATTGATCGCTGTCAGGCCAATCCTGAAACCTTCAGCCCTACGCAAGAATGGATGGATACGCTGGGCGCGGTAGCGGAAGGCACGCAAACCACCCTGGGCGCGTACCACCGGAAATGGCAGTAGCTGGAGAACATATGAAATATGCATTGGGCGCCATCCTCTACTATTGGCCGACACAAGATGTGGAAACATTTTATCAGGCAGCCATGAACAGCAGCGCCGATATCATTTATCTCGGAGAGACGGTATGCAGCAAACGCCGCTCAATGAAGGTCAACGACTGGCTGGATCTCGCCAGACAGATTGCAAGCAGCGGCAAACAGGTGGTGATTTCCACACTGGCATTGCTTCAGGCGCCTTCTGAATTGAATGAACTGAAACGCTATGTGGAAAACGGCGAGTTTCTGTTGGAAGCGAACGATCTCGGCGCCGTCAATATGGCAGCCGATCGCCGACTGCCCTTCGTCGCCGGACATGCCCTGAATTGCTACAACGCCTATACGCTGCGTTTACTGTATAAACAGGGCATGGTGCGTTGGTGTATGCCAGTGGAACTTTCGCACGACTGGCTGTACAACCTGTTGAACCAGTGTGACGAGCTTGGATTCCGTCATCAATTCGAAGTCGAGGTCCTGAGCTACGGACATCTGCCGCTGGCATACTCGGCCCGCTGTTTTACCGCTCGTTCAGAAAATCGGGCCAAAGACGAATGTGAAACCTGTTGCATCAATTATCCACAGGGTCGAAAAGTGCTGTCGCAGGAAAATCAGCCGGTGTTTGTACTCAACGGGATACAAACGCAAAGCGGCTATTGCTATAACCTGGGTAATGATCTGACCTCAATGCGGGATCTGGTGGACATTGTCCGGCTTTCTCCAGACGGCATGGATACTCTGACGATGCTGGATAAATTCCGCGCCAATGAGCGTGGCGAATCTCCCCTGACGCTGACTAATCAGGCAGATTGCAACGGTTACTGGCGCCGCGTCGCAGGGTTGGAATTAGTCCAATAGCGTGCGGCGTCTAAATGGGCGGAAGCGCGTTTTCCGCTCGCTTTTGCTGGCGGAAAAGTTGTGTAATCGTGCGCAATGGCATAATACTGATAGGCACTCTCATCAGAGGCTGGCATGATATTTTTGCCTGTCGCATCAACAAAGTGAGCTTCGTTATGTCCCATCATCCGGTTACGTTTTCCGTTCTTGATCTTGCCCCCGTTCCGCAAGGCGCCAGTCCGCGTCAGGCCTTCCACCACTCGCTGGATCTGGCGCAACATGCTGAAAACTGGGGCTACCACCGCTACTGGCTGGCGGAACACCACAATATGACAGGCATCGCCAGTGCAGCCACCTCCGTGTTGATTGGCTACCTTGCCGCGGGTACGCAGCGTATCCGCCTCGGTTCAGGCGGCATCATGCTGCCTAACCATGCGCCTTTGGTGATTGCGGAGCAGTTCGGCACATTGGAGTCGCTTTATCCGGGCCGTATCGATCTTGGATTAGGTCGTGCGCCAGGCACCGATCAACGGACCATGATGGCGCTACGCCGCCATCTGAATGCCGATATTGATGATTTCCCACGGGATGTGCAGGAACTGCAACGCTACTTTGCGGATGTTCAGCCAGGCCAGCCGGTTCAAGCCGTCCCCGGACAGGGTCTACAGATCCCAATCTGGCTATTGGGTTCAAGCTTATACAGCGCTCAGTTGGCGGCGGCCTTGGGGTTGCCTTTTGCGTTCGCGGCTCATTTTGCGCCGGATATGCTACTGCAAGCGCTACACGTATACCGCGAGTCATTCAAACCGTCCGCTGCCCATCCTAAACCTTACGCGATGGCATGTATCAACGTGGTTGCCGCCGACAGCGATCGTGATGCCCGCTTCCTCTTTACCTCAATACAGCAGCACTTTATCAATCTGCGCCGCGGTGCACCGGGGCCATTGCCCGCGCCGGTGGAGGATATCGCCGCCATTTGCTCGCCCGCGGAGCAATTTGGCGCTGACCAGGCTTTACGTCTGTCGATCGTCGGCGACCAGACAACCGTCAGACACGGCTTACAGAGTTTGCTACGCGAAACGCAGGTGGATGAATTGATGATCAACGGCCAGATTTTTGATCATCAGGCTCGTTTGCGCTCGTTTGAAATTGCCATGAGCGTGCAACAGGATGTGCTGAGATAAAAAAAATCCCTCTTCTGTGTGAAGGGGGATTCTTATCAGAAAACCGATTTTCCGCAGCCAGAGAGGTTATTGCTCTGGCATCAACGTATTACGCATCGGCTGGACGGCGACGTGGAGCACGCGGCGCGGCGGCATCACGGTTGAAAGAACGCTCACGACGCGGAGCGCCATTACCTTCACGACGTTCGCCGCTGAAAGCGCGACGCGGTGCGCCCTCACCACGGCCGGCAGGACGGCTGGCGCGACGTTCACCACCTTCACGGCGTTCATGCGGCTGAGCATCACCCAGCAACTGCATATTCATCGGCTTGTTCAGAATACGAGTACGGGTAAAGTGCGACAACAAATCGCCCGGCATGCCTTTTGGCAGTTCGATCGTCGAGTGAGAAGCGAACAGTTTAATGTTGCCAATATAGCGGCTGCTGATATCGCCTTCGTTGGCAATCGCGCCCACAATATGACGAACCTCAACACCATCATCGCGGCCCACTTCAATACGATACAGTTCCATATCACCCGCATCACGGCGCTCACGACGTGGCGGCCGCTCACCATCGCGGCTGTCGCGTGGATCACGGCGACGATCGTCACGACCTGCATCATCACGCTCACGGAATTCACGGCGCGGACGACGATCAAATACCGGATCCGGCGGCAGGATCAGCGGACGTTCGCCCTGCGCCATCTTCAGCAAGGCGGCGGCCAGCGTTTCGATATCCAGTTCTTCCTGCGGTTGCAGTTTAGTCAGCAGCGCACGGTACATATCCAGATCGCTGCTTTCCAACTGTTGCTGTACTTTAGCGGCAAACTTGGCCAGACGACGTTGCCCCAGCAGTTCCGCATTTGGCAGTTCCACCTCTGGGATCGTCAGTTTCATGGTACGTTCAATGTTGCGCAGCAGGCGGCGTTCGCGGTTTTCCACAAACAACAGCGCGCGACCGGCGCGACCGGCGCGACCAGTACGACCAATACGGTGCACGTAGGATTCAGAATCCATCGGGATATCGTAGTTGACCACCAGACTGATACGTTCAACATCCAGGCCGCGAGCAGCAACATCGGTGGCAATCAGGATATCCAGACGACCATCTTTCAGACGTTCCAGAGTTTGTTCACGCAACGCCTGGTTCATGTCGCCATTCAACGCCGCACTGTTATGACCGCTACGCTCCAGCGCTTCAGCCACTTCCAGCGTCGCATTTTTGGTACGAACGAAAATAATCGCCGCATCAAAATCTTCAGCTTCCAGGAAACGAACCAGCGCTTCATTTTTGCGAACGCCTTGTACCGTCCAGTAGCTCTGGCTGATATCGGGACGCGTTGTCACACTTGACTGAATGCGGACTTCCTGAGGATCTTTCATGAAACGACGCGTAATACGGCGAATCGCTTCCGGCATAGTAGCGGAAAACAGCGCGGTCTGATGTTCAGCCGGGATCTGAGCCATAATGTTTTCTACATCATCAATAAAGCCCATACGCAACATTTCATCCGCTTCATCCAGCACCAGGCCGCTTAGATTGGATAAGTTCAGCGTACCGCGTTTCAGGTGATCAAGCAGACGCCCCGGCGTACCGACAACGATCTGCGCGCCACCGCGTAAAGCGCGAAGCTGTACGTCGTAACGCTGACCACCATACAGGGCAACCACGTTGACGCCATGCATATGTTTGGCAAAATCATTACAGGCTTCAGCCACCTGTACCGCCAGTTCGCGGGTCGGCGCCAATACCAGCATCTGCGGCGCTTTTAGCTCAGGTTTTAAATTATTGAGTAATGGCAGAGCAAAAGCCGCCGTCTTACCACTGCCGGTCTGTGCCATACCCAGCACATCGCGGCCGCTCAGCAGGTGAGGAATACATTCCGCCTGAATCGGCGAGGGTTTTTCGTAGCCCAGATCGGTCAGGGCATTAATAATCGGAGCAGACAGCCCCAAATCAGCAAAAGAAATTGATAAATCAGTCATGTACACGTGCCTCATTGTATATGGCGGCCAGTCTACATAACTCATCGAGAAAATTTTCAGTCATTTTCATTGAAAAGTGTGAACCGGCTCAAATTGGATTAAAAAGCGAACAAAAAAGCCCTCACCTGTTAAGGTGATAACCGTAGTCATTAAGGCTGATTAGTTGTTCGTCAGCTATTGCTGGTCCGATCCTGATAGGTCGTCTTGCTCTTGGCCTAATAGCGCCAATTCCAACAATGCATAGCGGTGCTCAACAAAATTATGAACGTTGTTGGCAACCGTCAGCTTGAACAGCGCCAAAGCGGTGTTCTTGTCCCCCAGACTTAGGTAGTGCTTACCTAAATAGAAGTCAGTTTCACTGAGATGCTCAGCGAGCGAAGTGTTATCCGTAGCTTCTTCCTGTAGACGCTGCATCAGTGTCTTTTCACTGATACTGCCCAGGTAGAATTCGACAATATTCCATCCCCAAGGCCCTTTCTGCGCTCCGTCATAACGTTTCTGCAACGCTACTTTGGCTGTCTCCGGGTTGATTTCTCGCTCCACGAGGTATAGCCACAACGAACGGAAAGGATCATTTGGATCGTCTCGATAAAACGCCAGCAGATCATCCTGCGCTAACAGGTAACGACCGCCATAATACAAAGCGATGCCCCGGTTTAAACGCGCGTAATTGTAAGTTGGATCAAGCTCTAGTACAGAATCAAACGCTTCATAGGCAGCATCAAAATTGCCTGCCTGCGTTAAGTAAATCCCCAGATAGTTAAAAACCTCTGGAATATCAGGGCGGATCGATAACGCTTGTGAAAAATCATTTCGCGCCAACGCTCGTAACCCTAAGCTATCATACAGTACTCCGCGCTCATATAATAGCTGTGCTCGTTCATCATCGGTTAATGCCCGGCTCGCAAAGATCTGTTCCATGCGCGCCAGAATCACTTCCTGCTGCAAAGTAGGCTGTAACGGGATCGCCAATACTGCGTTTTTACGCCAATCCGTGTTGCTGCATCCTGCCAGCATAAGTGCTGTTGCAACATAACACCAGCGCAAGAAAGGCTTCATTTCCCACTCCCGAAGACAAACATTGGATGAACATCCTGTCCCGGCCTGCTCAACATAAGGACATCCATATCCTTATGATACACGCAACACCTCGGCGTTAACTGACACGATTCGGTGCTGCAACTGTATAACAGTTATTCTTCCTCAGAAATTGGCGTCGCCACGTCCTGAGACTGAGTATTGGCTTCTTTAATACTCAGACGCACACGGCCCTGGCGATCAACTTCCAATACTTTGACCGGCACTTCCTGACCCATTTGCAGGTAGTCAGTCACTTTCTCTACACGCTTGTCAGCGATCTGAGAAATATGCACCAGACCTTCTTTACCACCACCGATGGCAACGAAAGCACCGAAATCAACGATACGCGTCACTTTACCCTGATAGACACGTCCGACTTCGATTTCAGCGGTAATTTCTTCAATACGACGAATGGCATGTTTCGCTTTTTCACCATCTGTAGAAGCAATCTTCACCGTGCCGTCATCTTCGATCTCGATAGTCGTACCGGTTTCTTCAGTCAGCGCACGGATAACCGAACCACCTTTACCAATAACATCTTTGATCTTGTCTGTACTGATTTTGATGGTATGAATACGCGGCGCGAATTCAGAGATATCGCCGCGCGGCGTGCTAATAGCCTGTTCCATCACACCCAGGATATGCAGACGCGCGCCCTTGGCCTGATTCAAAGCAACCTGCATGATTTCGCGGGTAATCCCCTCGATTTTGATATCCATCTGCAATGCAGTGATACCTTCACGGCTACCGGCCACTTTGAAGTCCATATCGCCCAGATGATCTTCATCACCCAGGATATCAGACAACACCACAAAGTTGTCGCCTTCTTTGACCAGCCCCATGGCGATACCCGCGACAGCCGCTTTAATCGGCACGCCCGCATCCATCAACGCCAGTGAAGCGCCACAGACTGACGCCATGGAGGAAGAACCGTTGGACTCCGTGATTTCAGAAACCACACGCACAGTGTACGGGAATTCATTCGCTTTCGGCATAACCGCCAATACGCCACGCTTTGCCAGACGGCCATGACCAATTTCACGACGTTTCGGCGATCCCACCATACCGGTTTCACCGACAGAGTACGGAGGGAAGTTGTAGTGCAGCAGGAAGCGATCGGTACGTTCGCCGGTCAGTTCATCGATATTTTGCGCGTCACGCTCAGTACCCAATGTCGCGGTAACCAGCGCCTGTGTTTCACCACGAGTGAACAACGCTGAACCGTGGGTACGTGGCAATACGCCGGTACGAACATCCAAACCGCGGATCATGTCTTTCTCACGACCATCAATACGCGGCTCGCCACGCAGGACACGGCTACGCACCACATCCTTCTCGATGTTGCCCAGAATTTCCTGGATTTCGCCCGCGTTCAATGTTTCATCTTGCGCCAGCAATGCCGCTTCCACTTCCGCCTTGATGACGTCAACCTGCGCATAACGCTCTTGTTTTTCAGTAATGCGATAAGCATCGCCGAGACGCGTTTCAGACAGCGCCTGTACTCGCTGGTGTAAATCGGCATTCACTTCCGGCGCATGCCAATCCCACTTCGGTTTGCCCGCTTCAGCAACCAGTGCGTTGATATTTTCAATCACAATCTGCTGCTGTTCGTGGCCAAATACCACCGCACCCAACATCTGATCTTCGCTTAGCAGATCAGCTTCGGATTCAACCATCAGTACCGCGCCTTCAGTACCGGCCACCACCAGATCCAAACGGCTTTCTTTCAGTTCGTCAGTCGTCGGGTTCAGTACATACTGATCATTCAGGTAACCGACGCGGGCCGCGCCAATGGGACCACTGAACGGAATACCAGACAGGCTCAGTGCGGCAGACGCGCCAATCATGGCGACAATGTCAGGGTTAACCTGCGGGTTAACAGAAACCACGGTAGCGATAACCTGAACTTCATTCAGGAAACCTTCTGGAAACAGCGGACGAATCGGACGGTCAATCAGACGGGAAATCAACGTCTCGCCTTCGCTCGGACGGCCTTCACGACGGAAGAAACCGCCTGGGATACGTCCGGCAGCGTAAGTACGCTCCTGATAGTTGACCGTCAGCGGGAAGAAACTCTGACCGGGTTTAGCGTGTTTGGCGCCAACAACGGTAACAAATACAGCGGTATCATCCATGCTTACCATCACAGCGGCGGTAGCCTGGCGAGCCATCATACCGGTTTCTAACGTGACGGTATGTTGACCATATTGAAACTTACGAACGATCGGATTAAGCAAAATAATATCCTTAACTGGGGCATGTCGCATTTATTCAGGATGGACACGCCAGTGAACTCCCGATCTTTGCACTACATCCTCGCGACTAATGACAACCTTTATTCTGCTCATGCAGATAAAGCCTCTCATTAGCCGCGCGAACCTCTGTAATGAAAGATCATAATTTAAACAACAATACATTACGCTGTTTTACCAGCGCTTCCTAGAAGAAAGGGGCCCAAAGAGGCCCCTTCCTACTGAAACTCAGAAGACTTAGCGACGCAGGCCCAGACGTTCAATCAGGCTGGTGTAACGTGCTACATCTTTACGCTTCAGGTAGTCCAGCAGCTTACGACGCTGAGAAACCATACGCAGCAGACCACGACGACTGTGGTGATCTTTCTTGTGCTCAGCAAAGTGGCCTTGCAGATGGTTGATCTGCGCGGTCAGCAAAGCAACCTGAACTTCCGTGGAACCACTGTCGTTGGTGCCACGACCGAATTCCGCTACGATTTGAGCTTTAGCTTCAACACTTAGAGACATTGTAATACCCCATACATTATAGATAAAAAACAGGCGCCGATCTCTAATTCAGCCACCCAATAGTCAAGCCGCATTATTCTACTCTCAGCCCTCTGCGATAGCAAGGCGGCATCAGGCCGGATTAATTCGGCAATTCAACAACCAAACGGCGCGGCGCAACTCGTCCGTCGCCGTCAATTTCGCCCATACCAATGAATTTATGCGCTTCGCCTTCCGTGATGCGCACCATGCCATGCACCGGCGTATCTGGCGTCTGAACCGCTTGTCCCAGTTTTAAGTAACCGGCGACGATGGGATTCAAATTGACTTCAGGGAAATCCATGACCGGACTCTCCATCGGCATCAGGAGCGGATCAAGATGTAACGCAGGCGCCTGATCGTCAGCCTGCGCCTGCGCCAGTAAGTCGTTCAACTGCTCCAGCGTCACCATTTTCTCAGTCGGATAGGTGGAAACTTGCAGACGGCGCAGGTAAATCACATGCGCGCCGCAACCTAACTTCTCACCTAAATCGTCAATGATGGTGCGAATGTAAGTGCCTTTGGAGCAGTGAATCTCCAGTTCCAGTTCATCGCCTTCGCAACGAATAAACAGCAGTTCATAGACCGTGATTTCACGTGCCTCGCGCGGCACAACCTGCCCCTGGCGCGCATACTCATAGAGCGGGCGTCCCTGATACTTCAAGGCCGAGTACATGGAAGGAATTTGCTGTGTCTTGCCGCGAAAGCTTTCCAGCGTCTGTGCCAGATCCGCTGGTGAAACGTTTACCGGACGCGTTTCAATGACGTTTCCATCCGCATCCGAGGTGTCCGTCCGCTGACCAAGCCTGGCAATCACACGATACCGTTTATCGGAATCCAGCAAGTATTGAGAAAATTTGGTGGCTTCACCGAGACAGATGGGCAACATACCGGTCGCCAGCGGATCCAACGCCCCGGTATGACCGGCTTTATTGGCATTGAAAATCCGTTTTACTTTTTGCAAGACGTCATTAGACGACATGCCTTGAGCTTTATCCAATAACAATACGCCGTGTACATCACGGCCACGGCGACGAGGACGACTCATTAATCCTCCTGATCTTCTTCGCCCGCGGCAGAACGACGTTCCGCATCATTTCTGACCACATTGGTGACCAGGTTGGACATTCTCATCCCTTCCACCAGAGAATTGTCATAAGCGAATGTCAATTCCGGCACAACACGCAGACGCATGGCTTTACCTAACAGCACACGGATAAACCCAGAAGCGTCCTGCAACGCCTTAACCGCTGTTTTCACCTGTTCCGGCTCGTTATCATTCAGAAATGTCACGAATACTTTTGCGTAGGCCAGATCGCGGGAAACTTCAACGCCGGAAACGGTTGCCATACCAATCCGTGGATCTTTTACTTCACGTTGAAGAATAATGGCGATTTCTTTTTGCATTTCCTGCGCCACGCGCTGGGTGCGGCTGAATTCTTTTGCCATATTCAATCCTCAATTAAAAATCGGGGGGCGCCAGGCCCCCCCTTACAAACAACCCACTGCGCCGCGCAAGAGCGCATTAAGCGATAGTGCGTTTAATCTCAATGGTTTCAAAGACTTCGATTACATCGCCTGAACGGACGTCATTGTAGTTCTTCACGCCGATACCACATTCCATACCGTTACGAACTTCGTTAACGTCATCTTTGAAGCGGCGCAGAGATTCCAGTTCGCCTTCGTAGATCACCACGTTGTCACGCAATACACGGATCTTGTTGTGACGTTTGACCACACCTTCCGTGACCATACAACCCGCGATCGCGCCAAACTTCGGTGACTTGAACACATCACGCACTTCCGCCAGACCGATGATCTCTTGCTTGTATTCCGGCGCCAGCATACCGCTCATCGCCTGTTTGACTTCATCAATCAGGTCATAGATTACGGAGTAGTAACGCAGATCCAGACTTTCCGCTTCAACAATACGACGGGCGGACGCATCGGCGCGAACGTTAAAGCCAAGGATAATCGCATTTGAAGCCGCAGCCAGTGTTGCGTCGGTTTCCGTGATGCCTCCCACGCCGGAACCAACAATCTTCACTTTCACTTCATCGGTAGACAGTTTCTGTAGTGAATCGGAAATGGCTTCACAAGAGCCCTGAACATCGGACTTCAGTACGATATTCAATTCAGAAACTTCACCTTCCGTCATGTTGGCGAACATGTTTTCCAGTTTGGATTTCTGCTGACGCGCCAGTTTGACTTCACGGAATTTGCCCTGACGATAGAGCGCCACTTCACGTGCTTTCTTCTCATCACGCACCACCGTCGCTTCATCACCCGCGGCGGGCACGCCTGACAACCCCAGAATTTCAACCGGAATCGACGGCCCCGCAGAAATAATTTCACGGCCCAGTTCATCGCGCATGGCGCGCACACGACCATATTCAAAGCCGCACAGAACGATATCGCCTTTATTGAGCGTACCTTCACGCACCAGAACGGTCGCAACCGGACCACGACCTTTATCCAGGAAGGATTCAATGACTACGCCGCTGGCCATGCCGCTGCGAATCGCTTTCAGTTCAAGCACTTCGGCTTGCAACAGGATCGCGTCCAGCAGTTCGTCGATGCCAGTGCCAGCTTTTGCGGACACATGCACAAACTGAGATTCGCCGCCCCACTCTTCCGGCATAATACCGTACTGGGACAACTCGGTTTTCACCCGATCCGGATCGGCTTCCGGTTTATCAATTTTGTTCACCGCCACCACAACCGGCACCTGAGCCGCTTTCGCATGCTGAATAGCTTCGATTGTCTGAGGCATCACGCCGTCATCTGCCGCAACGACCAACACCACGATATCCGTTGCCTGAGCACCACGAGCACGCATTGCGGTAAACGCGGCGTGTCCAGGGGTATCGAGGAAGGTGATCATGCCGTTATCGGTTTCAACGTGATAAGCACCGATGTGCTGGGTAATTCCGCCCGCTTCGCCAGCCGCAACCTTGGTTGAGCGGATGTAGTCCAGCAGTGAGGTTTTACCATGGTCGACGTGACCCATAATGGTCACGACAGGCGCGCGAGACTCCGCGGCGGCGCCCGTATCACGATCGCTCATTACCGATTCTTCCAACTCGTTTTCACGGCGCAGAATCACTTTGTGACCCATTTCTTCCGCTACCAGTTGCGCGGTTTCCTGATCGATAACCTGGTTGATGGTCGCCATCGCACCCAGTTTCATCATCGCTTTGATAACCTGAGAGCCTTTAACCGCCATTTTGTTGGCTAATTCAGCGACAGTCACCGTCTCGCCGATGACCACATCACGGTTAACCGCCTGAACAGGTTTGTTGAAGCTCTGCTGCAACGTACTGGGTTTACGTTTGCCTTTACCGCCACGGGTAACGGCACGCGCTTCTTCGCGATCGGCTTTAGACTCGGACAGGCGATTGCCTTTCTTCTGCTTGGTTGTTTTGCTACGAACACGGCTGCGGCGCTCACCTTCGACCTGACGGTCGCTTTCATCTTCCGCTTCACGGGCGTGATGAGACGTGGTGACGTGATAATCTGCGGCTTCTTCAGGCTTATTGCTTTCCGCTTCCCACCGTCCGGCATTTTCTTCCGCCATACGACGGGCTTCTTCCGCGATACGTCGAGCCTCTTCCTCAACTTTAAGGCGGGCAGTTTCTTCCGCTTTACGCTTGAGTTCCGCAGCCTCAGCTTCGCGTTTCGCTTTCTCAGCCTGAGCCGGTTTGGTCATACTCTCGTTTTGTTGATTCGTCACTTTTTCTTTTTCCGCTACATCACGCTTAGCTTTTTCGGCGGCCTCACGTTTGGCTTGCTCTTCGGCAGCACGTTTAGCTTTTTCAGCAGTTTCATGCTTGGCTTTCTCTTCAGCCTCGCGTTTAGTCTGCTCTTCAGCTGCGCGTTGCGCCTGTTCTTCCGCTTCACGCCGTGCCAGCTCTTCCTCTTCCGCCTGTTGTTGGGCATCCATAGGATCGCGTTTTACATAAGTGCGTTTCTTGCGGACTTCGATCTGCACCGACTTACTCTTACCGCCAGTGCTTGGAATATTCAATGTGCTGCGCGTTTTACGTTGCAACGTCAGTTTACCAGGCACACTCCCGCGATCACGGTTAAGGTGCGCCAATAATGTTTCTTTTTCATGCTGAGTCACAGAATCTGATGCAGACTTGGTAATTCCCGCATCAGCAAACTGCTGTATCAGGCGGTCAACCGAAGTCTGAATCTCTGTGGCCAGCGATTTTACGGTTACATCTGTCATGCTGTTCCTTTCCTGCTACAGTTCGTTATTCGTTGTCGTCGCCAAACCAACAGATATTTCGGGCCGCCATTATCAGCTCACCCGCTTTTTCATTATCCAGTTCTTCAATATCCGTCAGATCGTCAACGCCCTGCTCAGCAAGATCTTCCAGCGTACAAACACCGCGTGCCGCCAGCTTGAATGCCATCTCACGCGACAGGCCAGGTAAACTGAGCAAATCGTCCGCGGGTTGGCCATCACCGCGACTTTCTTCGTGCGCCAACGCCAGCGTGGTCAACGCGGCTTTAGCCCGTTCGCGCAAGGCTTCAATGGTCTCTTCATCAAGACCTTCGATAGCTTGCAGTTCTTTAATCGGCACATAGGCCAGTTCTTCAAGAGAAGAGAAGCCTTCCTCGACCAGCACCGTGGCGAACTCTTCATCAATATCAAGGTGCTTGGTGAAGACATCGATAGCGGCATGCGCTTCAGCCTGATGCTTTGCCTGAAGATCTTCTACCGTCATCACGTTCAGTTCCCAACGATCATCTGAACGATGCTGCTTTAACAGTTGGGAAGCCAGACGCACGTTCTGTCCATTACGACCAATCGCCTGCGCCAGATTGCTGGATTCAACCGCAATATCCATCGTACAGCTATCTTCATCAACCACGATGGAGACGACATCGGCCGGCGCCATGGCATTGATAACAAATTGAGCAGGATTGTCATCCCACAGAATAATATCAATACGCTCGCCGCCCAGTTCACTGGATACCGCCTGCACGCGCGCGCCGCGCATACCTACGCAGGCGCCAACCGGATCGATACGCTTGTCGTTTGTTTTCACCGCAATTTTCGCACGGGAACCCGGATCGCGGGCCGCGGCCTTGATTTCGATGACTTCTTCACCGATCTCCGGCACTTCGATACGGAAGAGTTCAATCAGCATTTCCGGGCGAGAACGACTGACGAACAGTTGTGCGCCACGTGCTTCGGGACGAACCGAGTAAAGAACGCCACGGATACGATCGCCAGGGCGGAAATTCTCACGAGGTAGCATGTCTTCACGGCCAATGACCGCTTCGGCACTTGTGTTGGAACCATCGACCGGCCTGACTTCAAGCGAAATATTATCACGGCTGACTTTCTTCACCACCCCAGTGATAATCTCGCCTTCCTGCTCGCGGAACTGGTCAACCACCATGGCGCGTTCAGCTTCGCGGACTTTCTGTACAATAACCTGTTTTGCCGTTTGCGTGGTAATACGATCGAACGTTACCGATTCAATCTGATCTTCGACGTAATCGCCCACACCGAGCGCAGGATCTTCAAATTGAGCCGCTTCCAGCGTAATTTCGCGCGTCGGCTGAGTCACTTCATTGACGATCACCCAACGACGGAACGTATCAAAGTCGCCCGTTTTGCGATCGATACTGACGCGGACATCAATTTCCTGCTCGTATTTTTTCTTTGTTGCTGTCGCCAGTGCGGTTTCCAACGCTTCAAAAATCTTCTCGCGCGGGACGGCTTTTTCATTGGAAACTGCTTCAACAACAGCCAGAATCTCTTTATTCATCCTAGTTGCCTCATCCAAACTTTAAAAGTGGGGTACCAGATTCGCTTTCTGGATGTTGCTCAGCGCGAACACTTCGTCTTTACCTTCCACTGTTATGGTGATCATTTCGCCATCAACGGCTTTGATAATGCCCAACCATTTACGACGATTCTGGACTGCCATGCGCAGCACCACCGTGACCTCTTCACCGATGAAACGCACATAGTGCTCTACCGTGAACAAGGGGCGTTCAAGCCCTGGAGAAGATACCTCCAGGTTATAGGCGACAGTAATAGGATCCTCAACATCCAATACCGCACTGACCTGATGGCTGACATCAGCACAATCATCAACAGTGATCCCATCTTCACTATCAATATAAATACGCAGCGTCGATTGGCGACTTCGGATGAACTCAATTCCGACCAATTCGTAACCTAATGCTTCGACTGGCGCTGAAATCATCTCTGTTAACTTTTGCTCTAACGTGGACAAGCCCACCCCCAAGACATAAAAAAAGGGCTTAATAGCCCAGTAGTTCTGTTGCCAAATAACAAAAAACCCCGATATATCGGGGCTTTATGCAACTGGACCCTAATACCGCTAAACAACGCGGCATAACTTTCGGTTAAGGATTCTTTCAAAAATGACTGTGGAAGTGATGAAAACTTACTGAACAGTTTTTTTGAAAGAAACTCAACCAGGAAAGTTACGTGGTTGCGGGGGCCGGATTTGAACCGACGACCTTCGGGTTATGAGCCCGACGAGCTACCATGCTGCTCCACCCCGCGTCTGAAAACGTGGCAAATACTACGCTGACAACCGCAAAAATGCAAGTTATCAATAGGAATAGCACCGGAGGGAAATTGAAAATTTAACCTATTGTATTGATACATAAAGGCGTCTATTAAACCATGCACATGTACTCTGGTTTGTTCCTCCCGAATTCTTTCCCGCAAACGGTAAAACGTCATTCAGCGGTCAGAATATGCGGACGCATCATACCTGTGAAGCAGGAAGAAAGCAAAGTCCTATTCTGGCCCACAAATCATTAATAATTCTAATTATTAAAATATTCCAGCAGGTAGGTTAAAAAGCGCCTACCCGCAATGTCGTTCATGATGTTCGCGACATCCTCATTGCTGCGCCATGAGGATGAACTCAGGCGGTGATGGGTTGCGGTTGTGTCAGCCCCAGAATGGCGCGCGTTTTATCCGGCGTGGCGATGGTTTTGTCCATTTCCCCCGCCAGACGTTTTACGCGCTCGACAAACCAGGTATTGGACTGAGCCAACTCGCCTTTGCGATAGAGGATATTGTCTTCCATACCCACCCTGATATTGCCACCCAACGCCAGCGCCGCATAAATAATGGGCAGATGTCCACGGCCAATCCCCAACGCTGACCAACTAAAATTATCCTTCAGATGCTGTTTGCAGGTATCAAGCAGGAACATCAGGTTACGCACTTCCGCCGTCATGCCGCCAGGCGCGCCCAGTACGAACTGAAAGTGCGGGCGTCCCTGAATCAGCCCTTTTTTCATGTAATAGAGTACGTTGTAAATCATTCCGGCATCGAAGATCTCGAACTCCGGTTTGACCTGGCATTCCGCCATACTGATAGCCAGTTTCTCCAGAAAACGCGGGCTGTTCTCAAAGACCGTCGCGTGCGCCCAGTTCATGGTTCCGGCATCGAAGGAAGCCATTTCCGGGCGCAGCAACTGGAACGGTTTCATCCGAATGTCGTCGCTCAGGCCGAGGCCGCCGGAGGTAGTCAGATTAATGACGATATCGCAGCGCGCACGCACCAGACGCACGGTTTCAACGAACTGATCAAAGTCCATCGACGCTTTGCCTTCATCGTCACGCACATGAATATGGGCGATGGACGCGCCGGCTTCGCAGCAACGGACGATCTCATCCGCCTGATCCTGCGGCGTCAGCGGGATGTAAGGGGTATCGCTTTTTTGCGGCCATGCACCGGTACAGGCGACGGTCAGAATAACGTTGTTTTCAGCAGACATGATTAACTCCTCAAGATTCTTCTTTTTCCACCACTATCGCCAGGCCCATACCGCCACCGATACACAGTGTGGCAAGGCCGTATCGCGCGTGGCGGCGCTGCATTTCATACACCAGAGAGACCAGAATCCGGGCGCCGGAAGCGCCAATAGGATGTCCAAGCGCGATTGCGCCGCCGTTGACGTTGGTTTTTTGCGGATCAAGCCCCAATCCTTTCATCACGCTCAGCGACTGTGCGGCAAAGGCTTCGTTCGCCTCAATGAGGTCGAGATCCTCCACGCGCAAACCTGCTTTCTCCAACGCCAGCCGGGTAGCCGGCACCGGGCCGTACCCCATGATCTTCGGGTCGACGCCGCCGCCGCCCCAGGCGCGGATGACAACCAGTGGCTGAAGCTGTAACGCCTGCGCCTTTTCCCGGCTCATCAGTACCAGTGCGGCAGCGCCATCATTAATACCGGAGGAATTTCCCGCCGTGACCACCCCTTCCGGGCGGAAAGCTGGCCGCAGACGTGAAAGGGATTCCGCTGTTGTGCCGTGACGAGGGAACTCGTCGGCGTTGATGCAGCGTTCTTCTGTACGTCTGATGATCTTGATCGGCACGATTTCGTTATCAAAGCGATCGTTCTTTTGCGCCCATTCCGCCCGCTGCTGGCTTTCTGCGGCATAGGCGTCCAGCGCCTCGCGGGTGAGATGATATTTCTGCGCCAGATTTTCGGCGGTATTGCCCATATGCTCGCCAGAAAACGCATCTGTTAAACCGTCGCTAAGCAGGCTGTCTACCAGTGCGCTATCGCCCATCCGTTGCCCCCAACGAGCGGCAGAAGCGAGGTACATCGTGTTACTCATACTTTCTGTGCCGCCAGCGACCACAACCTCCGCATCCCCCAGGGCAATGGCCTGAGCCCCAAGAATGACCGCTTTCAACCCTGATCCGCACACTTTACTGACGCTAAAGGCGCTTTTTTCAAAGGGAATGCCGGCGCTAATGGCCACCTGACGGGCAATGTTCTGGCCCAAACCGGCGCCGAGCACATTCCCCATAATGACCTCATCAACCTCGCTCGCTTTTATTGCTGCGCGCGATATCGCGGCTGAGACGGCATATTCACCTAACTGGATGGCGGAGAGATCTTTTAGTGCGCCACCGAAACAACCAATTGGCGTACGGGCTGCGCTGACAATGACAACATCCTTCATACCCATATAAATAGTCCTCGGGTTACAGAGTGATATATTGTCGATAGCTACGTCATGGTTCATCATTAAATAAATGGTGAACCAGCGCGTTGATTATTTTCTTACGCCCATTCGTTTTCAGTTAAATCACCGGGTGACGGAATATGACGCAAATAAAACAGATTTGATGACTATCTGACGATATATATTGAGATTGATTTGCGTGATTTAATATTCAATTAAATACAGCCGCCATAGCTATATGATCTGTCCGGTACGTCGAGAATATCGTCTTCATCAATTTCCGCGACGCAGCGCACCATCGAACCATCACCTAAATACCAGCGCAGGGGAAAACAGAAAAATCGGAACCGTTTACCCGCGACTTTATCCAAATCCCCGCCGAGATTCTCCACACCGACAATGCCGTGGCCCAGCATCTGCTTGTGGCACGGTTCCCAGGTTCCCCAGCAACCGATGGCTTCAAGATCGCCAAACTTGGCGTCATAGGCTTCCTGACCATGCAATTTGATATACAGATCTTTATCAAATTCCGCATAAGCCGCCTCGCCAAACTGCTCAATATATTCTTCAGTCACCGGACGACCCGATGCACCGAGTAGATTCATCCGTGTCGCACCATTATTGCCTATTGCCGTATGTAATGGGTGGTCAAGCGCCTGCATATCCATCGCCACGCATTTGACGTTATGCTTGACGAACCATTTTCCGGCTTCGACGCCTGTGCCGCAGGAATAGTGGTAATACTCTTTGGAATCATCAAATTTACGGTGCATACCGGTATTCAGGCACACCACCATGCCAGCTAATTCTTCAGCTTTAATATTTGCACGCTTGCAGGCGTCTTCCAGATGTTCCGGCTGAATAAGCTCCCAGCGTCCGATCTTGATTTCCAGACAAATGGCGTCACCGGTATAAGCATCTACCGGCATTTCATGTGTATAACGCGCTCTTTTGCCATCAAATTCCACTTCCATCACATGGCGGGGCGCATCACAGTGTGTCCCGGTATGCATGGTGCAAGAAATTTTCTGAGTTAATACCCCGCCCTTCGCCATGGTATGCGCGCTGTCGATCACTGGCTTATCAAAATAAGGCCAGCGAGGGGTATCGGCGCTAAAAGGATGTGTTAAATCGACAAAGATTTTCTTACCCATGATATTACTCCTCTGTGATCTGATTGATGCGTTGCAGATACTTCAGTAGCCGCTCACGACTTTCATTGATTGATGCGGCATCCCACGACTGGAAACCCTCGCCGGATTTAAAGCCCAGCTTGCCTTCTGACACCAGTTGGCGCAGCAACGGGGAAGGCGTCGTGGCGTTATTCAGATGAGGGAAAATATAGTCGTGAATAGCCAGTGTCAGGTCAGTCCCCACCATATCGGCATTTTCCAGCGGCCCCAGCGTTGGCAGGCGTAGCCCGAAGCCAAAACGAATGCCTTCGTCCACCGTTTGCGCATCGGCAATACCCTGCTCCACCAGATAGATAGCTTCTCGCCACAGGGCATGCTGTAGACGATTGACCAGAAATCCCGGTATATCTTTGTTGACCCTGACCGGACGTTTTCCTGCCCAGGCGAGAACAGACACCATGCGCTCAAATTCATCTTCGTTCGTCCATTCGGTGCGAATAACCTCCACCAACGGGATCAAAAATGCCGGATTCCAGAAATGAGTACCGAGCACACGCTGCTTATGCCGCACGTCGCGGGCGATTTCACTGATGCTGATAACAGATGTGTTGGAGGCCAGGATGGTTTCAGGCGGACACATCGCGTCCAGTTCATGAAATAGCTGCTGCTTGAGCGCCAGCTTTTCCGGCACGCATTCGAAGACGATTTGCGCCCCGACAATCGCCTCAGCCAGCCGGTCACTGAAAGTGATACGGGCAAGCACTTGCTCAATTCGACGCTCATCATCCTGTAGGCGTTGCATATTGGCGCGAATGGTTTGCGGTGCGGCATACACGCTGGCATCGATATCATAAATAGTGACGTTGACGTCATTAGCCGCAAAGATCTGAGCAATGCCGCTGCCCATCAATCCGCCGCCACACACCGT
The DNA here is from genome assembly GCF_025840185.1 of Brenneria izbisi. Lineage (GTDB taxonomy): Bacteria > Pseudomonadota > Gammaproteobacteria > Enterobacterales > Enterobacteriaceae > Brenneria > Brenneria izbisi. The sequence continues at coordinate 70,554 of NZ_JAMPJU010000004.1, read as the reverse complement.
AATTTGCGTGACCTGATGGTTCATGCCCTTCTCCTTAGCCCGCCGTGCAGCCGCCATCGATATAGATAATCTGGCCGGTAATGAAATCCGCCGCAGAGGAGCACAGATAGACGACCGAACCGACCATGTCTTCCACCATCGCGGCACGCCCCATCGGGATACGATCAAGGAAGATTTTTTTCAGCTTTTCATCTTCCAGAACTTCCTGCGTTAACGGTGTCCAGAAAATGGTCGGAGCGACGGCATTGACGTTGATGTTGTACTTTGCCCACTCGGTCGCCAGTTGTTTAGTCAACAGATTAATCGCGCCTTTCGAAGTACCGTAAGCGGCGTAGCCACCGGGATGACCGGCAAAAGCCCGAACCGAGGAGGTATTCACTATCTTGCCGAATCCTTGCTTAATAAAGACATCGCCAAATACTTTGCAGGGAATAAACGTGCCGGTGACGTTAATATCCATCACTTTGCGGAAGTCGCCGATATCGAACGCTTCAGCCGGATGGCGTACCGCGATCCCCGCGATATTGATCAGATAATCGACTTTTCCCCAGGTGGCGATGACCTTATCGGCCACGACTTTCACGGCCTCTTCATCCGTCATATCCGCGGCGATGGCAATCGCTTCGCCGCCGGCTTCCCGCACCTGCCGCACTGTTTTTTCCAGCGTTGTCAGCGTGCGCCCGGTGACGGCTACTTTCACGCCAAAGTTAGCCAGACCGCGGGCGACGCCTTCACCTAGCGCACCCGCGCCCCCCGTAATCACGGCGACTTTATTTTCCAGGTTGAATAGCGCTTTTATTTTGTTATCCCAGGACTGATCCATGGTGTGTGCTCCTTATTCATTACGCATTGCTGGCAATGACCAGCATGCTGGCTGGATAATTGGTGTGGTTAACCACATCACGCCCCTCAAAAGGCGCGAGAAATACCGCCTCCCCTTTGTTGACGACTCGGGTTGCCATTTTTGTACGAATAGTGATGGCACCTTCCAGTACGATGTAAAGCTTCTCGGTCGGGGAGTCTTCATATGCCCATTCCGCCCCGCCGCCGGGGAGAAAATGTGAGAGGCCGCACCAGAACTGTTGGGCATCGCACAGCTTTAGGGCCACCATCGCGTGATGTAACGGCGGGCTGTAGGGTTTTGCTTCACTAACAGGGATCACTTTCATTAGAACTGTCCTTTCAGGAAAATTGCGTTAATGTCTCTGAAATCCGCAGTGTTGCCGCGGTTTGCGCAATCACCGCTTCGACGGTGGTATCCACGGCGATTTCACGCAGGAGCAGGCCGTTGTTAACCTCAATAACGGCTTTTTCCGTCACGATCAGATTGACCTGACCGACCGCGGTGAGAGGGAGTTGGCAGCGCGGCAGGATTTTAGGCTGGCCTTTTTTATCGCAGTGTTCCATGGCGATAATGACCCGCTTCGCACCATTGACCAGGTCCATCGCGCCGCCCATCCCCGGTACCATCTTGCCGGGGATGATCCAGTTAGCCAGATTACCTTCCTGATCCACCTCCAACGCTCCCAGCACGGTGACGTCAACGTGGCCACCGCGAATAATGGCGAATGAGAGGGCGCTATCAAAAAATGCCGCACCGGGAACGACGGTCACGGGTTGTCCGCCGGCGTTTGTCAGATCGGCATCAATATTTTCCTTCCCCGGCATTGGGCCCAGCCCCACCAGCCCGTTTTCAGATTGAAAAATCACGCCCAGAAGGTCATCTACATAGTTGGCAACCAGAGTGGGCAGACCGATGCCGAGGTTAACCAGATCGCCTTTATGCAGTTCTTGCGCCACCCGACGGGCGATACGTTCCCTGACAGCATGCTTATCCATGACCTGATTCTCCTTTCACCAGATAATCGATAAAGATGCCTGGCGTGTTGTAACGGTCGGCGGCGGTACAATCCATTGGTACGATGTTCTCGCACTCTGCAATCACCACACGGGCGGCGGTTGCCATCACGGGGTTGAAGTTTTTGGTGGTCTTGTTAAACATTGCATTGCCAGCCCGGTCAGCAATGGAACAGCGGATCAGCGCGACATCTGCCTGCAACGGTCGTTCCAGCAGCCATGACTGGCCGTCAATCATCACCTGCTGCTTCTTTTCCGCCACTACAGTGCCAAGACCAGTTCGAGTGAGTACGCCCCCCAACCCAGCGCCGCCGGCCCGGATACGCTCCACCAGCGTTCCTTGCGGAACCAGTTCGGCTTCCAGATCTGCACGGGATATTTGCTTGCCGGTTTCCGGGTTGAGACCAATATGCGAGGCAATAATCTTTTTTACCTGCTTATTCACCACGAGTTTGCCGATCCCGCGATCGATAAAACCGGTATCGTTGGCAATAATAGTTAAATGACGCACGCCCCTGGTGATGAGCGCATCAATAATATTTTCCGGCGTACCGACTGCCATAAATCCGCCGATCATAATCGTCATTCCATCTTCGATCATTGCAGCTGCCTGTTGCGCTGATATTTGCTCTTTTTCCAGCATGGTGTTGGCCCTGAATAAAATCTGTTAATACGTCATTACGCGATGGAAATATCTTCCTTTCCTTTACATTGATCCCTAATCATGAAGATGAGTACGGCAGCGATAATATCGAGACCAATAAAAGAGATATAAGCGGCGTCGTAATCACCGGTATATTTAAGGCTGACGGCGACAACCGCAAAGCAACTGACGCGGAATAAACAAGCGATGGTCGAAACCAGTCGGTTGGCCGCGGCAAAGTCATAACGTCCATAAACGGTACCGACCATTGACGTACACAGTTCTTTTATCCCGGCGATGCTGGCGCCGACCATCAACAAGGTGAAATACGTAAAGAGGTTGCTACCACGGACGAGCATGCAAGCATGAGTTAGCGCGAAAAAGAATGCATAGGCGATACTGGCTTTACGGGTACCGATCTTCACGTCCATCCAGCCCCAGAAGTAGCTGAAAATGGCGCAGATCAGCGCAGCGCTGGTAAACATCCAGACAGCAGTCTCTTTCTCATAACCGACGGAGATCAAACGTGGAATAAGCTGACTGACCACACCGATATCCACCAGCCACAGCAGGCCGAAACCAACGGAAATCAACCACATATCTCTATCACGAAACAGCACGCGGTAAGTAAATGGACTTTGATAATCAACTTGCGCCGCAAGGTTAGCCGCCTGCTGCTCGCGCGAGATAGGTTCATTATCTGGATACAGTCCCAATTCTTCCGGCGTGTTGCGGATCCAGAAGATAGAAATGACGCCGAGGGTGATCAGCGCTCCGCCAACCACACCATAGGCGCCCGGCACGCCAAAACGTTCGAACAGGAAAAACATGATGGGAATGAGCGTCGCGGTACAAAATGACATCCCCATCGTCGCCCAGCCCAGGGCAAGGCCTTTTTTGCGTGGAAACCAACTGTTGAGCAACGTGGCAGGCACGTTAAAACAACAACCGGTCGCCAGCAGGTTCATGAGCGCGAGGCCAATGGCATATTCCATATAGGAGGTCACGCGACCAAACCAGATCATGGTCAGACCGAGCGCCAGCAAACCGACGATGGCGACGATTTTGGCTCCTCTGCGTTTGATCATTTCGGCGATCATCAGGGCGCCGATAACGCCGATCCAGCCCGCGGGCGTGGAAAAGGATAATAGCGTGGCGAAATCCCAGCCGTGCAGATCGACAAAACTCTGCACGATGACGTTCAGGCCATCGGCGGTCCAGGCGGCAAAGTTGTAGTACATCAGCATACTAAAGCCGACCATACTCCAACCCCAGCCGCCAAAGTTGCTGCGGGTGTTGGAAGGGGGGGATGTTGACGCTATAATTTTATTTGTATTTTGCATAATCCTCACCCGGTTAATAAATTTAATCATTTTTTCACTGGCTTATATAAAAGACAGCATGTTTTTTATGAAAAAAATCGACTGCGGGTAATATTTTTTGTAAGGGATAAGTCACATACTAAAATAAGATTAACAACCTAACTGCGCTGCTGGAATAGCATAAATAAAAACAAGCTTTTCAAATATGCAAATCGTTATTTAGAGTGAAACCACATTGATTAGCATTAATAAACCACATTGCTATTTTGTAAAAATAGTATTGTGTTGTTCAATTAAATAGTGTTTAAACGATGAAACACATTCGGTAATCTGACTGCGCGCCGGATAATAAAGATTGAGTAACCATTCTGATGTTTTCATGTCTTTAAATAGCGGGACCAACTTACCCTTGGTAATATCCCGATGCACGACATATTCTGGCAGATATGCAATGCCCGCTGCGGAAATCACCGCTTTATGTAATAAGGTGCTGTCGCAGACCTCCAGGGATTTCGGGATTTTAAAGAAATGTCGCTCATGGTTAATCTCATATGACCAGTCGTTACTGCCGGTCAGGGAACTGGCGAAAAGGCAACGGTGATGAACCAATTCTCTGGGATGCAAAGGCGTGCCGTTCATTAACAGATATTGCGGTGCCGCAACGGTGACAAAAGGTTCGGCGATCAGATTACGTTTCACCAGAGGTAACTCTTGATCCCGTTGCTGACTTTGCGCGTTAACCGCGCCAATAATAATATCGTGATCCTTCCAGTTCTGAATGCCGAACGCAGAAACCTGCACAGCAAAATTCACTTCTTGGTTGCCTGCAAGATAGTTCGCCACCACCGGGATCAGATACTTTTCGGCATAAACCGGTGTGCAGCAGATACGGATCGTGCCGCGGCGTTGGGTCGAAAAATAGGTGAGTTCACGCTTAAGCTGGCTGACTTTATCGCCAATCAAACAAAAATTGCGGTACAGATAATCTCCGGCGTCGGTAAGCGGCATTGCCTTGTTATTGCGGCGATACAACAGGCAACCAATTTCTTTTTCCAGATCGGACAGCCAGCGGGAACCGGATGAAATGGAGATCCCCATCCGCTCCGCGGCAGATGAAATTGAGCCCGTGGTCACCAGATTCACGAAAAACATCATTCTGGTCATGATATGCGGATCGGACAAGGAAGCATCCAGGGACCGAGGAAGGGCTAAAGCCGCAAAACGATAATCTTCACCGTGCATAGCCATGATTTTGCTCCAAAGAGAAAAGTTGGTTGCTTATCCTGGCAGGTAACGGGGCGGAGAAATGGAAAGAATTGACATTTGATGCACGAGACGGTTCACATTTCAGGCATTAAATGAATGGTGAATTTAACAGGCGGCGACACGGCGTAATCCATCAATATCCAGGACTTCGATATGCCCATAGTTGAGTGCAATCAGTTGCCGGTCTGCAAAATGTTTCAGCGTTTTCGCCACAAACGGACGTGAAAGACGCAGACATTCGGCCATAAACTGCATGCTGAAAGGAATATAGTGTTCGTTACGCGTCCCATGCTGGCCTTCTTCGCAATCTACCAGAAAAGCCGCGATGCTGGCCTCACGTGAGGCGACTTTATGGGTGTATATTACTCTGTCCAGATCATTGAGCCGCTCGGTAATGGAATCGATAACTTGCATTTTTAGCTCATCGTGCTGGGCTAGTAAATGGATGGCACTGGCGCGGGGCAGGATGAGCAGAGCTACATCGGTCATAGCGATAAAATTGCGATCCAGCGGCGCATTTTTCCAGATAAAATTAAACAGGATCAGACGGCCAACCGGAACATGACTCAGCAGCGTCTGGTTTCCGTTAGCGTGATGGACACTCGTGAAGAGATGGCCTTTTAGCGTCCAGGCAATCACTTCGACATCAGCGCCCTGATGAAACACAATGCTGCCCGCTTTTTCGCATCGGATGCGTGTCTTACGACACAAAGACTGCTGTAAAGGGGCGGGAAATGTGTTCCATCCTGGAATGTTCGTAATGGCGTCTTCAGCGAGCATAAGCACTCCTCTGTCAGCCCTGGGGGATTCCATTGTCGGTAAATAAAGTCAGGTTTATAAGTCGCAGATGCGTAAGTTGTGATAGTTCTCAAAGAGAATAAATGGCAGCGTTAAGGCTACGCTGTAGTGAGGCGTACCTGAACCGCCCCGATTTTCCGGGAGCGTTTTGAGTCGGTGTGGTTGTCAATCCAGGGCTGCATCACAGAAAATAAACAATGCCGCTTTATTGTATACAAAAAAATAGACGTCCATCGACGTCTATTGATTCTGTATTGGTACCGAGGACGGGACTTGAACCCGTAAGCCCAATCGGGCACTACCACCTCAAGGTAGCGTGTCTACCAATTCCACCACCTCGGCATCAAAATAACTTTTGCACAGTAACGACTATCGTTAATACTTCAAACCATTACTGCGGAATATCGCTGGCTGGTGCAGCAGGCGCGGCAGGCGTTGTCGTTTGCTCCGCGTTCTCTGGCTGGCTCAGGTTATCCCAGGCGCTGCCTTTCTTCTGCAATGAACTCATATTTCCCAGCACCAGGCTGATGATGAAGAACAATGCCGCCAGTATCGCCGTCAGGCGAGTCATAAAGTTACCGGAGCCGCTCGAACCGAACAAAGTGGCAGAAGCACCTGCTCCGAACGAAGCGCCCATATCAGCACCTTTACCTTGTTGCAGCATAATCAAGACAACAAGGCCGATCGCTACTAACAGGAAAATGACTAAAAGAGCTTCGTACATAGTTGTACCTGTGACCGTTTTCCCCATAATCAATGGAGAATGCTATATTCTTGCGGTAAACCGCGTCTAATCCGCTAAATCGAATGAACACTCATCCCATATCAAGCGGGTCTGAATACTAACCAAAGGCTGTAGAGTACGCAAGGGTAATTTGACCGTCGTTTGCTGATTGAAGAAAAAAACAGCGGCTTTCAGCATATGATAATAACCGAAAGCCCTATGTATTTGTTTGACAGGGTTTAACGCCCTTTAACCCACTGCCTTTACCGCATCCGCAATCCGATTCGCAAATTCAATTACCGTTGCTTCATTTTCACCTTCAACCATGACGCGAATCAGCGGTTCAGTACCCGATTTACGTAACAGAACACGTCCTCGTCCAGTGAGATCTTTTTCGACATCCTGAGTCACCTGCTGCACGGTTTTATCCTCCAGCGGATCGTGTTCGCCAGAGAAACGCACATTAACCAAAATCTGCGGAAAAAGTGTCATGCCGCTGCATAAGTCATGCAGACTCATGTGGTTTCTGACCATCGCCGTCAGCACTTGTAAACCGGCGATCACGCCGTCGCCCGTCGTGGTTTTATCCAGCAGAATCACGTGGCCGGAGTTCTCGGCCCCGATACGCCATCCTCTTGCCTGCATCATTTCCAGCACATAACGATCACCGACTTTGGCGCGGGCAAAAGGAATGCCCAGTTGCTTTAACGCCAGCTCCAGGCCCATGTTGCTCATCAGCGTGCCCACCGCGCCGCCGCGCAATTGTCCCTGACGCAAACCTTCACGGGCAATGATGTACAGAATCTGGTCGCCATCTACTTTGTTACCCTGGTGGTCAACCATAATCAGACGATCGCCATCGCCATCAAATGCCAGTCCAACATCCGCTTTCTCAGCCAAAACGCGGGCCTGTAGCTGTCTGACATCCGTCGCACCGCATTCTTCATTGATGTTCATTCCATCCGGTTCACAACCAATGGAAATCACTTTGGCGCCCAGTTCGCGCAACACACTTGGCGCAATGTGGTATGTGGCGCCGTTCGCACAGTCAACCACGATTTTCAAGCCGCTGAGACTGAGTTCGCTGGGAAACGTACCTTTACAAAATTCGATGTAACGACCTGCCGCATCGACAATACGGTTTGCCTTCCCTAATTCCGCGGACTCCACACAGGTCAACGGTTTTTCCATCTCGGCTTCAATGGCTTCTTCCACCTCATCGGGCAATTTGGTACCGTCAATAGAGAAGAATTTAATACCGTTATCATAGTAAGGATTGTGTGAAGCAGAGATAACGATCCCGGCTTCAGCCCTGAAGGTACGAGTCAGGTAAGCAACCGCGGGTGTCGGCATCGGTCCCGTAAAAGAAGCGGACAAACCGGCTGCCGCCAGCCCCGCTTCAAGAGCAGACTCCAGCATATAGCCGGAAATTCGGGTGTCCTTACCGATAATGATCTTACGGGAACCGTGGCGCGCCAAGACCTTACCCGCCGCCCAGCCAAGTTTCAGCACAAAGTCAGGCGTTATCGGTGTATCGCCAACTTTGCCGCGTACGCCGTCCGTCCCAAAATATTTGCGATTACTCATAGTTGTTTTTATTCCTTTGCTGCAAGCGTCGCTTCAACAATGCGCATGGCATCAACGGTTTCTTTTACATCATGCACGCGGATGATTTGCGCGCCTTGCATCGCAGCAATCACCGCACACGCCACGCTGCCCTGGACGCGTTGTAATGGCGGCACCTTAAGTAGTTGACCAATCATGGATTTTCTGGACATCCCCACCAGCAACGGCAGTCCAAAGCGATGCAATTCCCCCAGCCGGGCCAGAAGCTCGTAATTATGGGCCAAATTCTTACCAAAGCCGAAGCCGGGATCAAGTAATAGCTTATTTTTCGGAATATTGCCGTTCACGCAACGATCGATATGCTGTTGTAAAAACGCCCCGATTTCCGCCATCAAATCGTCATAATGGGGATCATGCTGCATGGTTTTCGGCCCCCCTTGCATGTGCATCAGACAGACTGGCAGCCCCGTTGCCGCCGCCGCTTCTAAAGCACCCGGCTCTTGCAGCGATCGAATATCATTGATCAGGTGCGCACCGGCTTGAGCAGAGGCAGTAATGACCTCCGGCTTTGAGGTATCGACGGAAATCCATACATCAAAACGTGCGGACAACGCTTCAACCACCGGTACTACACGCGCCAGTTCCTCTTCGATACTCACATCATCAGCACCAGGGCGAGTCGATTCACCGCCGATATCGATTAATGTGGCGCCAGCGGCAATCATCTCCTGAGCATGATATAACGCGGCCTCTACAGTGTTGTGTTTGCCGCCATCAGAGAATGAATCAGGTGTAACATTGAGAATGCCCATAACATTGGGGCGAGACAGATCCAGGATTGACCCTCTGGCAATTAATTGCATGACATATTCCTCGACATCAAGGGCTTATCTTAAACGTTTTCCAGCAAACTCATTAGTAAAAAACCCCAGCTTTTAAGCCGGGGTTTGCAGAAACACTACGTGCAACAAAATATAATCTGACGCGTTATTTATCGCTCAGTTGTTCTGACATCGTATTACCCGGATTTGGGGTATTGGGTTCATCAACTGGCGTTGGCGCCTTTGGCGAACCGCCGTTATCAGAATTACTATCCGAGCCAGACTCCTCCCAGCCTGCCGGCGGGCGAACATCTTTACGCGCCATCAGATCATCAATCTGCGGGGCATCGATGGTTTCATATTTCATCAACGCGTCTTTCATTGAATGCAATATGTCCATGTTTGCCATCAGCAACTCACGCGCACGCACATAATTCCGCTCAATCAGGGATTTCACTTCCTGATCAATGATTCTGGCCGTTTCATCAGACATATGTTTGGCTTTCGCAACGGAACGCCCCAGGAACACTTCGCCTTCTTCTTCGGCATACAGCAACGGCCCCAGTTTTTCAGAGAAGCCCCACTGTGTGACCATATTGCGTGCAATGGATGTTGCTACCTTAATGTCATTCGACGCACCGGTCGAAACCTTTTCCGCACCATAGATAATTTCTTCGGCCAGACGACCGCCGTACAGGGTGGAAATCTGGCTTTCCAGCTTCTGACGACTGGCGCTGATCGCATCGCCTTCCGGCAGGAAGAACGTCACACCCAACGCACGGCCACGTGGAATAATCGTCACTTTATGCACCGGATCGTGTTCAGGAACCAGACGACCAATAATCGCGTGTCCTGCTTCGTGATAAGCCGTTGATTCTTTCTGTTGCTCGGTCATCACCATAGAACGGCGCTCAGCGCCCATCATGATTTTGTCTTTCGCTTTTTCAAACTCGACCATCGACACAACGCGCTTGTTACCGCGTGCGGCGAACAATGCCGCTTCATTGACCAGGTTAGCCAAATCCGCACCGGAAAAACCCGGCGTACCACGCGCGATCACAGAGGCATCAATATCTGGCGACAAAGGCACTCGACGCATATGTACTTTCAGAATCTGCTCACGGCCTCGCACATCGGGTAAGCCAACAACTACCTGACGGTCAAAACGGCCTGGACGCAGTAACGCAGGGTCGAGTACATCGGGACGGTTAGTCGCGGCGATGACAATAATGCCTTCGTTGCCTTCAAACCCATCCATTTCAACCAGCATCTGATTCAGCGTCTGCTCACGCTCATCGTGGCCACCGCCCAGACCCGCGCCACGCTGACGACCTACCGCATCGATTTCGTCGATAAAGATGATGCAAGGCGCCGCTTTCTTGGCCTGCTCAAACATGTCGCGAACACGGGAAGCACCGACACCGACGAACATTTCAACGAAATCAGAACCAGAAATAGTAAAGAAAGGTACTTTCGCTTCACCGGCGATAGCTTTTGCCAGCAACGTTTTACCCGTACCCGGCGGCCCGACCATCAGGATACCTTTCGGTATCTTGCCGCCCAGTTTCTGGAAACGGCTTGGCTCACGTAAATACTCGACCAGTTCGCTTACTTCTTCTTTTGCTTCGTCACAACCCGCTACGTCAGCAAAAGTCGTTTTGATCTGATCTTCCGTCAGCATCCGGGCCTTGCTTTTGCCAAAAGACATGGCGCCTTTACCGCCACCGCCTTGCATTTGACGCATGAAGAAGATCCAGACACCAATCAATAGCAGCATTGGGAACCAGGAAATGAAGATCGAAGCCAGCAGGCTTGGTTCTTCCGGTGGTTCTCCAACGACTTTCACATTCTTCGTTAGCAGGTTATCCAGTAGCTTGGGATCATTGACAGGAATATAAGTCGTGTATCGGTTGCTATCTTTTTTGATAACACTAACTTCACGCCCGTTAATACGTGCTTCACGGACCTGATCCTGATTCACTTCAGTCAAGAAGGTTGAATAATCCACCCTACGGCCATTCGACTCGCTGGGCCCGAAGCTCTGGAATACGGACATCAGCACTACTGCGATGACTAACCAGAGAATCAGGTTTTTCGCCATGTCACTCAAGGGATTAACCTCATATTACAACTGTGTTAAAAAACAGCGTTAGGGTACTACAGTTTGCGCCCTGTCGCTACAATATACACTTCACGCGACCTGGCGCGCGAAGCATCTGGCTTACGAATCTTCACCTTCGTAAACAGGGAACGAATTTCCCGCAGGTATTCATCAAAACCCTCTCCCTGAAACACTTTCACCAGGAAACTTCCGCCTGGCGCTAATACATCCCGACACATTTCAAGCGCTAATTCAACCAGATACATCGATTTCGGGATATCAACCGCCGGTGTACCACTCATGTTCGGGGCCATGTCGGACATCACCACCTGAACCTTGTTATCCCCCACTCTCTCCAGCAACGCTTTGAGGACCAATTCATCACGAAAATCACCTTGAAGGAAATCGACACCAACAATAGGATCCATCGGTAAAATATCGCAGGCAATGATACGGCCTTGTCCGCCGATCTGCGTCACCACATACTGCGACCAGCCACCCGGCGCGGCGCCTAAATCAACCACGGTCATACCCGGTCTGAACAGTTTGTCGCTCTGCTGTATTTCATCAAGTTTAAACCAAGCTCGTGAGCGGAGTCCCTTTTTCTGCGCCTGTTGCACATATTTATCGCTAAAGTGTTCCTGCAACCAGCGACTGGAGCTAGCAGAACGCTTCTTATTAGCCATCTGTTTTCCAACTATTCTTGTAAGACGCTCTCGGTGAGTGGAAACGGTTTATCCGCGCGGACGCGGGGAACACTTTACTATTTCTTTCCCTGCATTTTTCTCTTCTCACATATCTCCAATCGACATCGTGAGATTGGTTATAATCATGAGATGGCGGTAGAATGACCCGTTTTCAATCCCAACCTAAGCAAAAAAGACAATGAACCTAAGTAACAAACAAAAACAACACCTGAAAGGTCTGGCGCATCCGTTAAAACCGGTTGTCATGCTGGGCAATAATGGCCTCACCGAAGGTGTTCTGGCTGAGATCGAACAGGCTTTGGAGCATCACGAACTGATCAAAGTAAAAATCGCTACCGAAGATCGCGAAACCAAGGCTTTGATAGTTGAAGCAATTGTTCGCGAAACCGGCGCCAATAACGTTCAGGTCATCGGCCATACGCTGGTACTTTATCGTCCGACAAAAGAACGTAAAATTGTGTTACCACGATAGCAATTTTTATTTCAACATAAGCTGTTTTAACGGAAAGGTGCCATGCCTGCCTGTTAGAGAAAAGGCCGCGAGCGGCCTTTTTCTTTTCTTTACAAACTTTGCTGTTTTAATCGCCAATCCAGAAAAAATTACAAATATTCAACCTTGATGATCTCATATTCAACATCACCGCCCGGCGTATTGATAACCACCACATCGTCTTCCTCTTTGCCAATCAAACCGCGGGCAATCGGGGAATTAACAGAAATCAGATTTTGTTTAAAATCCGCCTCATCGTCACCGACGATACGATAAGTCTGCTCTTCTTCATTATCCAGATTCATGACGGTCACCGTCGCGCCAAAGATCACACGACCGTTTGAGGACATTTTCGTTACATCGATAACCTGAGCATTAGAGAGTTTAGCTTCGATATCCTGAATTCGACCTTCACAAAAACCCTGTTGTTCACGCGCTGCATGGTACTCCGCATTTTCTTTCAAATCACCGTGCTCGCGGGCTTCAGCAATCGCGGCGATAATCTCGGGCCGACGAACTGATTTTAAATACTCAAGCTCTTCGCGTAATTTTTCCGCGCCACGCAACGTCATCGGAAACTGTTTCATATTGTCTATACCTCTAAAAAAATCCGTTAGACTTACAAAGTCGTTGTCATCCTGACTGTTAAAAATTAAATACGGCATCGTGTCTGCGCACGACAGCGCTTTCCGGGCGTAAAACAAAAGCAACCAGTCCCGGAACAAACTGTCCAGGCCGGTATCGATTTTGCATTTTGATACGTATTTTAACCCAGAGTTCCATGAGGGTCATCGTTTACTTTAGACCGTGTTGCGCCGTAGTATGACCACACGTTACCCTGTTGTTAGCTGAGATTATGCGTTTTTCATCGATTGTTACCGGACTTGCCTGCGCTTTTATTCTGCATGCCAATGCAGCGACTGTTGAAGATCACATCCAATATTTGCCTGATGGCGCCAATCTAGCGCTGGTTGTGCAAAAAATCGGGGCGACCACACCGGCAATGGCCTTTAACAGCCAACAAATGGCGCTACCCGCCAGTACGCAAAAGGTGATAACCGCATTGGCGGCACTACTCCAGTTAGGCCCAGACTACCGTTTTGTGACCACAATGGAAAGCCATGAGGCCGTCAGTAACGGGATATTACGTGGCGATCTGATCGTCCGCTTCAGCGGCGATCCTACTCTGAAGCGCCAGCAAATACGCAATATGGTGCTGGAATTAAGAAAGCGTGGCATACAGGAAATTGCGGGGGACGTCATGATCGACACATCAGTGTTCGCCAGCCATGACAAAGCACCAGGCTGGCCATGGAACGACATGACGCAGTGTTTCAGCGCGCCGCCTTCCGCGGCGATTGTCGATCGCAACTGCTTCTCCGTTTCTCTCTATGGCGCGCCCAAAGCTGGCGATAACGCGTTTATCCGCGTGGCTTCTTACTATCCGGTACAAATGTTCAGTGAAGTACGCACCTTGGCAAAAGGCTCTCCAGACGCGCAATACTGCGAACTGGACGTTGTGCCGGGAGAACTGAATCGTTTTACGCTAACCGGTTGCCTGACTCAGCGGGCTGAACCGCTGCCACTCGCGTTTGCCATTCAGGATGGGGCCAGTTACGCCGGGGCCATTGTAAAAGATGAGCTTCAACAGGCGGATATCAGAATCAAAGGCAATTTGCGCCGCCAGACTCAACCGGGCCCCGCCGGTACAGTGTTATCGCAGACCCAATCCGCGCCATTGCATGATCTACTGACCGTCATGCTGAAAAAATCGGACAACATGATTGCGGATACGGTCTTCCGCACTATCGGGCATGAACGCTTCAATGTGCCGGGCACCTGGCGTGCCGGGGCTGACGCCGTGCGTCAAATATTGCGTCAGAAAGCGGGAATCGATCTGGGTAACAGCATCGTTGTCGATGGTTCAGGCCTATCGCGCCACAATCTGATCTCTCCGGCAACCATGATGCAGGTATTACAATATATCGCTCAGCACGATCAGGAACTGAATTATATTACGATGCTGCCGCTTGCAGGTTATGACGGAACGTTACGCTATCGGGGCGGATTACATGAAGCAGGTGTGAATGGTAAAGTTTCCGCGAAAACCGGCGCATTGCAAGGCGTTTATAATCTGGCTGGTTTCATTACCACGGCAAGTGGCCAGCGGATGGCGTTCGTTCAATTCCTTTCCGGTTACGCCGTTCCGCCGGAAGACCAGCGCTCGCGCCGGGTGCCTCTGGTGCGGTTTGAAAGTCGTTTATACAAAGACATTTATCAAAGCAATTAATCCAAAGTAAAAAGCACAGCATATTTCTGCGCTGTGCTTGCTTGGAATGAGTGGCCTGACAGCCATTTCTCATCGGGCTGGATATGATTTATCAGCCCGGATGACTATCAGCGTTGATAAACGATTTCGACGCCTTCTTCATCCTCGTCGTCCCAATCATCATCCCATTCTTCTTCCGCTTCGCTTTCAGCGACCGCCAACTGTTCCCGGTGATAATCATCCCACATGAATTCCACTTTCTCTGGCGTGCTTTCTTCGATCGCCATCGCTTTAGGCTGCACTTTCAGGAAATTCATCACATCCCAACACAGCGCAGTGACCCCTTCACGGTTAGCCGCGGAAATCAGGTAATACTTTTCTTCCCAGCCCAACGCGGCTGCAATCTCTTTTGCGCGTTTTTCCGCTTCTGCTTTATCGATTAAATCAACTTTATTAAAAACCAACCAACGCGGCTTTTCAGATAAACCCGCGCTGTATTGCTGCAATTCATTGATGATCACTTTGGCATTTTCTACCGGATCGGATTCATCAATCGGTGCCAAATCAACCAGATGCAACAGAACCCGACAACGTTCTAAATGCTTAAGGAAGCGAATGCCCAGACCCGCGCCTTCGGAAGCGCCTTCAATCAGACCAGGAATATCGGCTACAACAAAGCTTTGTTCGCTGTCCATACGAACCACGCCAAGGCTTGGCACCAACGTGGTGAAAGGATAATCCGCCACTTTCGGCTTGGCTGCTGAAACCGCGCGGATAAACGTCGATTTCCCCGCATTCGGCAACCCCAGCATCCCGACATCAGCCAGCAACAGGAGTTCAAGCATCAGTTCACGCTCTTCACCCTGCGTACCGTTCGTTTTCTGGCGCGGCGCGCGGTTAACGGAAGACTTAAACCGGGTGTTGCCCAGTCCATGCCAACCACCTTTGGCCACCATCAGTCTCTGCTGATGGCGTGTCATATCGCCCAGCACTTCGCCAGTTCCCTTGTCCAGCACACGGGTGCCGACAGGTACTTTAATCGTGATATCTTTACCACGTTTACCGGTGCAATCACGGCTTTGACCATTTTGACCGCGCTCAGCGCGAAATGATTTTTCAAAACGATAGTCAATCAGCGTATTCAGGTTTTCATCGGCCAGCAGATATACGTCGCCGCCATCGCCGCCATCGCCGCCATCAGGCCCACCGTTGGGAATGTATTTTTCGCGGCGGAAGCTGACACAGCCATTACCGCCGTCACCTGCAACCACTAAAATAGTTGCTTCATCTACAAACTTCATTGACTCTCTCCGCAAAAAACCAATAGAGAATATCTACTTGTTTTAGGCTAATTATTGGTTCTCTTCGGCGTAACTTTTTGATTTAAAGGCAGATAACAATTATGTATCTGTCATAAAAAACTGACGCACCAGAACCTGTTCCGGCAAGGGGGCGAATTGTACCCGCTTATACCAATCTTTTCATCTGTATTAAAAATAAACAGCCCACATGGAATCTCAAAACATCATTTGACGCAAATGATTCTTCGCTCATTTTGGTATAACGATCGGCGAATTTTGTTGCCGCCCAGGGAAGAAACGGTGTCCTATCGCCGAAAACATCGCCCCGGCCACGACAATTAAAGCGCCTGAATACCCGACCCAGTTAAGCACCTGCGCGGCAAAAAAGTCCGGCCACGCCAACGCCAGCAGATCAGAAAAGAGCAACGTAAACAATGGCGTGAGCGTAATCACCGCACTGACCTGTGCCGCCTGCCAGCGAGCCATGGCCTCAGCCAACGCGCCATAACCTATCAGGGTATTGGCACCACAAAACAGTAAACATAAAAGCTGCCAGCCACTGAGTTGCAAAATAGTTTCAGGATCGGCAAAAGGAGTAATAAACAGAACGCAGAGTACATAAAGCAGAAACAGGATCTGCTGCGACGTCAGACGCCGTAATAGCACTTTTTGGGCCACACCATAAGAAACCCATACCGCTGACGCGCACACCCCCAATATAACGCCCAACGTGTAATCCGTCAGACGAGTGAAAATCTCTATCAGGCTAGTGTTGAAAAACAGAATCAGACCGCAAATCAAGGTGACGGCCCCGATAATTTGCGTTGGACGCATCTTTTCTTTCAAGATAAAGACGCTGGCGAACATCATACCAACAGGAGAAAGTTGACCGATAACCTGAGAGGCCGTTGGGCTAAGATACTGTAATGATGAACTGAAAAAAACAAAGTTGCCCAGCAAACCACATGTCGCAATCAGCAAGACAATCAGCCACCGCCGACGCCGGAAAATACGCATCGGCGGAAGTTTATTGCGTGAGAAAAGCAGCACACCGAGACCTATTGATGCAATTAAGAAGCGATACCAAACAATAGTATAAGGCTCCATGACAGGCAGAACCTGTTTCATGGCTATCGGTAACGCCCCCCAGCATATTGCCGTGGTCAGCGCCAGACCAAGACCGATACCTGTCTGTTGTTTAGTGTTCATGCTTTTCTCTGGTTGATTACGCAGAATCAGAAATGTAAAAAGCCCCGCAACGAATTGCAGGGCTTAAATCTGTAAGACCTAACGCGAAATATTATTCAGCAACGATACTGATGTATTTACGGTTTTTCGGGCCTTTAACTTCAAACTGAACTTTACCGTCAGCCAAAGCGAACAGAGTGTGGTCTTTCCCGCAACCTACGTTGCTACCAGCATGGAACTTGGTTCCGCGCTGACGAACGATGATGCTGCCAGCCAATACTGCTTCGCCGCCGAAACGTTTTACGCCCAGGCGTTTACTTTCTGAGTCACGGCCGTTACGAGTTGAACCGCCCGCTTTTTTGTGTGCCATTAATCCGCTCTCCTAAATCTTAAGCGCTGATGCCGGTGATTTTCACGTCAGTGAACCACTGACGATGGCCCGCTTGCTTACGGTAGTGTTTACGGCGACGGAACTTAACAATCTTAATTTTTTCGCCACGACCATGAGCAACAACTTCAGCTTTGATCTTACCGCCATCGACGAAAGGAACGCCGATTTTGATTTCTTCACCATTGGCAACCATCAGAACCTGATCAAACTCAATAGCTTCACCAGTTGCGATGTCCAGCTTTTCCAAGCGAACGGTTTGACCTTCGCTTACTCGGTGTTGTTTACCACCACTTTGGAAAACCGCGTACATAAAAAACTCCGCTTTCCGCACACTCAACGTATGATTATTCAAAGTGTGCTATAAATATTCACAATAGGGCGCGAATTCTACGCAAAAAACCTGACGATGACAAGTGCATAATCGAAGGATGTGAAGAAAAAGAATACAACCTATCAACTGCCGTTTATCTCTCTCATTTTTCAAGTACAATCAACTCAACAAGTTCCATCCATATGCCGATTATGAAACAGCTATCCTACGGTAATGTTGAAGAAAACAGCTGGCACACAAAATGAATCTAGAACAAATTACAGCGCTAACCGCGCAAGACATGAACGCGGTCAATGAAGTCATTCTTGAACAACTCAACTCGGATGTCGTTCTCATTAACCAGCTAGGTCATTACATTATCAGCGGCGGGGGCAAACGTATCCGTCCCATGATCGCGGTTCTTGCCGCCAGGTCGCTTGCCTATAAAGGCAACAAGCATATTACGGTTGCGGCGCTGATAGAATTCATTCACACCGCCACATTACTGCACGACGACGTTGTGGATGAGTCCGACATGCGTCGTGGCAAAGCAACCGCAAATGCCGCCTTTGGCAATGCCGCCAGTGTATTGGTTGGCGATTTTATCTATACCCGCGCCTTCCAGATGATGACCAGCCTGGAATCATTGCGGGTGCTGGCGCTGATGTCGGAAGCGGTGAATGTGATCGCGGAAGGAGAAGTGTTGCAGTTGATGAACTGTAACGATCCTGATATTACCGAAGAAAGCTATATGCGGGTTATTTACAGCAAAACCGCGCGTCTGTTCGAAGCGGCCGCTCAAGCTTCCGCTATTCTTTCCGGCGCCACACCGGATCAGGAAACCGCGTTGCGGGATTATGGCCGCTATCTGGGTACGGCGTTCCAGCTTATTGACGACCTGCTGGATTACAGCGCCGACGGCCAGACGCTGGGCAAAAATACCGGCGATGACCTCAACGAAGGCAAACCGACACTGCCGCTGCTGCATGCCATGCGCCATGGCAATGTCGAGCAAAGCGCCATGATTCGTCAGGCGATAGAAGAAGGCAACGGACGTCATTTGCTGGAACCGGTACTGACCGCCATGCAGCAGTGCGGTTCGCTCGACTACACGCGCCAGCGAGCAGAGGAAGAAGCCGATAAAGCAATTGACGCGCTGCGTCATCTCCCGGAAACCCCTTTCCGCACCGCACTTGAAGGTCTTGCGCATTTAGCCGTGCAACGCGACTTCTGAACGCGTTGCACGGCCCGTTACCGATTATGCTGTCTGGTCATCCGTTACATCCTCCAGACGAGACAGCATCGCTCGCGTGCCTTCACGCAAAATGAAATTAATCAGTCGCGATTGCTCACTTTCTGATAACTGATTGAAAATATGCACCCATGATGTCAGTAACGCCGGCTGTTTCTCCGCCTGATATGCTGGCGGCATGTTTTCATTCATCTTTAGCGAGCTTCTGACCTCATACGGCAAACTGCGTATGGAATACTCGACGCCGCGTCCCTGGACGCCTTTGCGTCGGCGTTTCTCCCAGCCATCATCACGAGCCCGTTTATTTAGTCCCTGGGGAGATTTGGGCAATCCGCCCACCCCAACCAATTCACTGGTTGAAAACCACTCTTTGTCCATATTTATCACTCCCTTGCTAGTCCGGTACGGGCAGTTACATGAGTTTTGCCCCAAAAAGTTTCCATATAATAGACTATTATTACCTAAACATCTAACTTTCACACGTTATTAGTACCACTAAAACTGGCGTGATTCATCATTTATGGCGTAAACCAGATGGCTTGAGGAAGAGAATGAGAACAGCGTTGCAGAACAAAGTTGCAGAACAAAATAGTGAGAAAGATTCATTGCCATCCGTCCAGACAGCTTTCAGATGGCAAATACAGACTGAAACCTATTCGTCGGGCGTATCATCAGAGTCAGCGGCGTCATCTGACGAGAGTATGCCTAACTGCCTGAGCGTGGCGGACACCCCGACGCGCAGAATATAAGCAATAAGCTCATTTCTTTCTGTTTCAGAGAGTTGAGAATAAATCTGCATCCAAACCGCCAGCGTAGCAGGCTGCTTGATAGCATATGGCGGCGACTCGCTTTCAAGCAATAGGGATTTTTTTACCGAATCCGGCAGACTGTGAATCGAATATTCCACTCCCCGCCCCTGAACGCCTTTACGTCGGCGCTTTTCCCATCCATCTTCGCGCGCGCGCTTATTCAGCCCTTGTCTTGATTTCGGAAGACCGCCAACGCCAACCAGTTCGCTGGTTGCAAACCACTCTTTTTTCATCGCCTTTCATCCTGATAGTGCTACTCCTAACAAAAACCAACTTACTTGGAAATTTTTTGAGAAAATTTTAGAAAATTGATGCTATATTATTTCCAAATAATAACGAATGTTAGTTCGGTTAATAACTAACATCCGTTATTTATACCACTAATACACAGTCGTCTTACAGCAAATAAGGGAAGGATTATGAGTTCAAGGAAACATGACTGGCACCCCGCTGATATTATTGCTGCTCTGCGCAAGAAAGGTACTACGCTGGCTGCGGTATCACGTGCTGCCGGATTGAGTTCATCAACACTCGCCAATGCTCTGTCACGGCCTTGGCCTAAGGGAGAATGGCTCATCGCCGATGCATTAGGCATTCATCCATCAGAGATATGGCCCAGCCGATATTACGATCCAGAAACCAACCAACTCATTGATAGAAAAAAATTAATCCGCCCCAATAATAATAGTGAATGAGTAAAAAAGCCGGAGATAAAATCTCCGGCTTTTTTATAAGGATACGTCAATCCATGTCACCATCAGTTATTGATGAATGACTCACCCAGGGCGATATCCTGATTCAAGGTTTCCAGCATATTTTTCAGCGCCTGCTGTTCAAAATCGCTCAGCGTACCAATCGCTTTACGCTCAACAATGCCGTCTTTACCTAACAGAACCGGCTGTGCAAAGAAGCGGGCATACTCACCGTCGCTTTCAACGTATGTACACTCCACCACACCGCTTTCACCCTGCAAGGCACGAACCAGAGACAGACCAAAACGCGCAGCCGCTTGACCCATCGACAGCGTGGCCGAACCGCCGCCAGCTTTAGCCTCCACCACTTCCGTACCCGCGTTCTGGATACGTTTTGTCAGATCGATGACTTCCTGTTCGCTAAAACTCACGCCAGGGATTTGTGACAACAACGGCAGAATAGTCACGCCAGAGTGTCCGCCGATAACCGGAACATTGATGTCCTGCGGCTGTTTGCCTTTCAGTTCAGCGACAAACGTATTGGAACGAATGATGTCCAGCGTGGTGACGCCAAACAGTTTGTTCTTGTCATAAACCCCTGCTTTGCGCAACACCTCAGCGGCGATAGCAACCGTCGTATTCACCGGGTTGGTGATGATACCGATGCAAGCTTTAGGGCAGGTAATGGCGATCTGTTCAACCAGATTACGCACGATCCCGGCATTCACATTGAACAGATCTGAACGATCCATACCCGGTTTACGCGCCACCCCCGCAGAGATAAGAACGATATCCGCGCCAACAAGCGCGGGTTTTGCGTCTTCGCCGCTATATCCTTTGATTTTTACAGCCGTCGGAATATGACTTAGATCAACAGCAACACCTGGTGTTACCGGAGCAATGTCATAAAGGGATAATTCTGAACCTGAAGGAAGCTGGGTTTTGAGGAGGAGCGCCAGGGCTTGACCGATACCACCTGCTGCACCGAGAACTGCAACTTTCATCCTAAACTCCTTATTATCGTAAAATAAAAAAGTGCCGTGAACTCATATGGTTATAAACTCAAATTCGAGAAGAGATAGAGCAACGCCCCTCAACCCACCGTTCAGCATGTGTCGCAAGAGACGAAAAAATACACTATGTCCCTAATAATAAACCAAAAATCGTCATGCGTTTGTAAGGTAAGTAAAGTTAATGGAGCATCAGGCGAGTAACCTGACGAAGATCTACGGTCAATTAACGGGTCAGCTACATTACATCGTGCAACGATATGCAAAAAACATCATCTTGATAACATTTTATTCACTTTTATGTGATGTGTCACACATTTCTCAGCCTATCGATACCATGAACGTTTAATTATCTTAGTGAGCTGTGGTGAACACTGACAGATGATGTTATAGGCATTTTCATTGCATAAAAATTCACTCCTCTGCATAATAATAAAACCAACAATAATGCTAATCCGGTGCAGAATGCGTAACTCGATAAAACAAGAAGATTTAGTTAGAGCGTTCAAAGCGCTGCTGAAGGAAGAAAAATTCAGTTCCCAAAGCGAAATTGTGCAGGCTTTACAAGATGATGGATTCGAAAACATCAATCAATCCAAAGTCTCACGCATGCTGACTAAATTTGGTGCTGTCCGTACACGCAATGCCAAAATGGAAATGGTGTACTGTCTGCCCGCAGAGCTTGGTGTGCCGACCACGACCAGTCCGTTGAAAAATCTGGTATTGGATGTTGATTATAATGATGCCGTAGTGGTGATCCACACCAGCCCAGGCGCCGCGCAACTGATTGCCCGCCTGCTCGATTCCCTGGGAAAATCGGAAGGCATTCTGGGCACCATTGCCGGGGATGACACCATTTTCACCACACCAGCCAGAGGCTTCAGCGTCAAACAACTCTATGAAGCCATTCTGATTCTTTTCGAGCAGGAATTATAACGGGCGTTATCACGGAAAACCGCGATAACGCTCTGCAATTTTGCTAAACATTGATATTGCTATATCACCAGTAATGTAAGTTGCTGGTGATAATCGATTAAATGGCGGGCAACTCGGCCAGCGGCCAGCGAGGACACACGGCGACACCGAGATCACGGCTTTGCCCGTGTTGCAAACGCACCACGCCAGCATAGGCAATCATGGCGCCATTATCGGTACAAAACTCAGGGCGCGCATAAAATACCGCGCCGCCGCGTTTGGTCATCAATTCCCCCAGACGCTGACGCAGCGTCTGGTTAGCGCTCACCCCTCCCGCGATAACCAAACGTTTGAAGCCGGTTTCATCCAACGCTCTACGGCATTTGATTGATAGCGTATCGACAACCGCATCTTCAAATGCGCGAGCGATATCGGCGCGTGTCTGCGCATCATCATCATTATTACGGATGGTATTGGCGGCAAACGTCTTAAGACCGGAGAAACTGAAGTCCAGGCCAGGTCGATCGGTCATCGGACGCGGGAACGTAAAACGCGCGGCGTCGCCAGCCTGCGCCATTTTCGACAACATCGGTCCGCCGGGATAATCCAACCCTAACAGTTTTGCCGTTTTATCGAAGGCTTCCCCCGCCGCATCGTCGATCGATTCACCAAGCAGTTGATATTCGCCAATCCCCGTCACGCTAATCAATTGGGTATGACCACCGGAAACCAGCAATGCCACAAACGGAAATTCCGGCGGATTATCTTCCAGCATCGGCGCCAACAGATGTCCTTCCATATGGTGAACCGGAACCGCCGGCACATTCCAGGCAAATGCCAGCGCTCGCCCAACAGTTGCGCCAACCAGCAACGCGCCAACCAGTCCAGGGCCTGCGGTATATGCCACGCCATCAATGTCGCAGGGTTTTAACCCAGCTTCAAGCAGTGCTGCCTGGATCAACGGCACCGTTTTACGCACGTGATCACGCGACGCCAGTTCAGGCACTACGCCACCGTAGTCGGCATGCAGTTTTACCTGGCTATAGAGTTGATTGGCGAGTAAACCAGCCTGCGTGTCATAGATGGCCACGCCGGTTTCATCACAGGATGTTTCGATACCCAATACGCGCATTGCTGTTCCTACTTTTATTACGGGGCAAGCTTTCATTAATGCAGCTTGCTTCATGCGGTAAATAGTCTACCATAAGCGCCCTGGTTTCTGTGCCGACGAAGACCGGGTGTTTTATGATCACCGCAATGCTTTACAAAGGCGCCCCGTTTGCAGTAGAATTCCGCACCATTTTGAAAAGGCTGGCACAAGGCCAGCGGCAAACCGAATTTATTGAGGTGAGAGGCACATGCCGGTAATTAAAGTACGTGAAAACGAGCCGTTCGACGTAGCTCTGCGTCGCTTCAAGCGTTCCTGTGAAAAAGCAGGTGTTTTAGCTGAAGTACGTCGTCGTGAGTTTTATGAAAAACCAACGACCGAACGCAAGCGCGCTAAAGCTTCCGCAGTGAAACGTCACGCGAAGAAATTGGCTCGAGAAAACGCACGCCGCACTCGTCTGTATTAATTTTCAGGAGGCTTTCCTCCACCGCGTGATTAATCCGCAGACTTAGCAGTTGCATACGAAGGCCGTGCTTTCCGAAAGGAATGCGCGGCTTGTTGTCGTTTATAAGCTATCGTTTATAAGTTAAGAAACAGGGGCTTATGGCTGGACGAATTCCACGCGTATTTATCAATGACCTGCTTGCTCGCACTGACATCGTCGATCTTATCGATGCGCGCGTCAAACTGAAAAAGCAGGGCAAAAATTATCATGCGTGTTGCCCGTTCCACCACGAAAAGACCCCGTCATTCACCGTTAATGGTGATAAACAGTTCTATCATTGTTTTGGCTGTGGCGCGCATGGTAACGCCGTCGACTTTTTGATGAATTACGATCGGCTTGAATTCGTCGAAAGTATTGAAGAACTGGCTACGATGCATGGCCTTGAAGTGCCGTATGAAACCGGTACTGGACCAACCCAGCTTGAACGTCACCAACGACAAAATTTATATGCCTTGATGGAACAATTGAGTGTGTTCTATCAACAAACATTAAGTCAGTCCGTTGGCGCCCCTGCCTTGCAATATTTGCAGCAGAGGGGATTAAGCGCCGATGTGATTCGTCATTTTGCTATTGGCTTTGCGCCTCCCGGTTGGGACAACGCATTAAAACGTTTCGGTCGCAACAGTGATGCTCGCAGTACATTGAACGATGCCGGCATGTTGGTGACTAATGATCAGGGTCGCACTTACGATCGTTTTCGCGAACGTGTGATGTTTCCCATCCGCGATAAGCGCGGTCGGGTTATTGCATTCGGCGGTCGGGTATTGGGCGATGGCACGCCAAAATATCTGAACTCGCCTGAAACAGAGATTTTTCATAAAGGCCGTCAACTCTATGGCCTGTATGAAGCACAACAAAACCACCCTGAACTTAAACGATTACTGGTGGTTGAGGGGTACATGGACGTGGTTGCCCTGGCGCAGTTTGGTATTGATTATGCGGTTGCCTCGTTGGGAACATCCACTACGGCCGATCATATTCAGTTACTATTTCGTGCCACTGATCAGGTCGTCTGTTGTTACGACGGCGATCGCGCTGGCCGGGAAGCCGCGTGGCGCGCGCTGGAAACCGCGCTGCCTTATTTGAATGATGGCCGTCAGCTACGTTTCATGTTCCTGCCTGACGGCGAAGATCCCGACACGCTGGTTCGCAAAGAAGGCAAGGCCGCTTTCGAGCAGCGGATGGAGCAAGCCTTACCGCTGTCGCAATTTCTTTTTGAGACATTACAACAGCAGGTGGACATGAGTTCGCCCGACGGACGAACTAAACTCAGCACGCTGGCCCTGCCCTTGATTGGTCAGGTTCCAGGCGAGACGCAGCGTTTATATTTGCGCCAGCAGCTTGGCAATAAACTGGGGATTTTGGATGACAGCCAGTTGGACAAACTGTTGCCAAAAGTGGCGGAGCAGGTTCAACCCTATCAGCCGCCGCAGCTAAAAGTCACAACTATGCGTATACTTATAGGGCTTTTGGTGCAGAACCCCAGACTGTCGGCGGAAGTTCCTGACCTTACACTGGAAGGGATTGAAGAAAGCAAGGTCGCAGGTTTGTCTCTGTTTCAGGACTTGGTAAAAACCTGTAACGCCAGCCCCGGAATGAGCATGGGGTTGTTACTTGAGAAATACAGGGACAGTAAATACCGCAAGCAGCTTGAAACCATGGCTTCCTGGAACCATATGATCGAAGAGGATGAACTGGACGACAAGTTCAGGATAAGCCTGGCGGAACTCTACGATCAACTGCTAAAGCAGCGTCAGGAAACATTGATTGCGCGTGAAAGAACACATGGGCTTAACGCCAAAGAGAAAAAAGAACTTTGGGCGTTGCAACTAGCGTTAACCAGAAAAAACTAATTACCGAGGCTTAATTGCCGAGAAATAGCGGAGTTGAGCTCTGCAAAGAGCCGTGACAGGGGCTGCGGCGATAAGAAAAATACCCCTAATGCTATTGTTGGCGAATTACGCCGACCGACACCAACCCAAATACTCTGAAGTGTGGATACCGTCTTATGGAGCAAAACCCGCAGTCACAGCTAAAGCTACTTGTCACCCGTGGTAAGGAGCAAGGCTACCTGACCTATGCTGAGGTCAATGACCATCTGCCGGAAGATATCATCGACTCCGATCAGATCGAAGACATCATCCAGATGATTAATGACATGGGCATCCAGGTGATGGAAGAAGCACCGGATGCGGATGATCTCTTACTGGCAGAAAATACCGCTGACACAGATGAAGATGCGGCAGAGGCTGCTGCTCAAGTGCTATCCAGCGTTGAATCGGAAATCGGCCGCACGACCGATCCGGTTCGCATGTACATGCGTGAAATGGGCACCGTTGAACTGCTGACGCGTGAAGGTGAGATTGATATCGCCAAGCGTATCGAAGATGGCATCAATCAGGTTCAGTGTTCCGTTGCCGAGTACCCGGAAGCGATTACTTACCTGCTGGAACAATATGATCGTGTCGAGGCAGGTGAAAGTCGTTTATCCGATCTGATCACCGGATTTGTCGATCCGAATGCGGAGGAAGATATCGCGCCTACCGCGACTCACGTCGGTTCTGAGCTTTCGAGCGAAGAAATGGACGATGACGAAGAGGAAGAAGAGGACGACGATACCGAAGATGATAACAGCATCGATCCTGAGTTGGCCCGTGAGAAATTTACGGAATTGCGTCAGCAATATGAAACGACGCGTCAGGTCATCAAGATGCACGGTCGTAATCATGCGAAAGCGGCGCAGGAGATCCTGAATCTATCGGAAGTCTTCAAACAATTCCGTCTGGTGCCTAAACAATTTGACTTCCTGGTCAACAGCATGCGCTCCATGATGGATCGTGTGCGTATTCAGGAACGTCTGATCATGAAGCTGTGCGTTGAACAGTGTAAAATGCCGAAGAAAAACTTCGTTACGCTGTTCTCAGGCAATGAAACCAGCGAAAGCTGGTTTACCGCCGCGATTGCGATGGGCAAACCCTGGTCAGAGAAGTTGCATGATGTAGCAGATGACGTTAAGCGCAGCCTGCAAAAACTGCATCAGATTGAAGAAGAAACCGGTCTGACCATCGAGCAGGTCAAAGACATCAACCGTCGTATGTCGATTGGTGAAGCGAAAGCTCGCCGTGCGAAAAAAGAGATGGTTGAAGCAAACTTGCGTCTGGTTATTTCCATCGCGAAGAAATACACCAACCGTGGTTTGCAGTTCCTTGACCTGATTCAGGAAGGCAATATCGGTCTGATGAAGGCGGTAGACAAATTTGAATATCGCCGTGGTTATAAATTCTCGACATATGCCACCTGGTGGATTCGTCAGGCTATTACGCGTTCTATCGCAGACCAGGCGCGTACCATCCGTATTCCGGTGCATATGATTGAGACGATCAACAAACTCAACCGTATTTCACGCCAGATGCTACAGGAAATGGGGCGCGAACCGACGCCGGAAGAGCTTGCCGAACGTATGCTGATGCCGGAAGACAAGATTCGTAAGGTGCTGAAGATCGCTAAAGAGCCGATTTCGATGGAAACGCCAATCGGTGATGATGAAGATTCACATCTGGGCGACTTTATCGAAGATACGACGCTTGAACTGCCGCTGGATTCCGCAACCTCGGAAAGCCTGCGTTCAGCCACACACGACGTATTGGCAGGGCTGACCGCACGTGAAGCGAAAGTACTGCGTATGCGTTTCGGTATTGATATGAATACCGATCACACGCTGGAAGAAGTGGGTAAACAGTTTGATGTAACACGTGAACGTATTCGCCAGATCGAAGCGAAAGCGTTACGCAAACTGCGTCACCCTAGCCGTTCAGAAGTACTGCGCAGCTTCCTGGATGATTAGTTCGTTCGATTATTAATCATCATTCCTGATAACCCCGGTTTGCGCCGGGGTTATTTTTTGCCATGCATTTCTCCACAGACCGCCTAGCCTTCCTGAAGCGCTTGATAAAGCGCCCGATAGGACAACACCAGCGATTCCAGCGTCGCACGATTCAAGCCGCTGGGATTAGGCAGAACCCAGACCTGAGTATCGCCGAGGGTCAATGTCTGGCGTCCCCAATCCACCTTTTTAATACCGAATGCCAGACTGAATGCCTGCTTACCCAAAACGGCCAGCGCGCGCGGTTGGTAATGGCGCATTTTTTCAATAACCGCCCCACCGCCTTGCAACAATTCCTGTTCTGCCAACTCCGTCGCTTCTACCGTCGGGCGCTCAACCAGCATCGTGATGCCACAGCCGGTATCCAGTAAATGCACTTCTTCTTGCGGTTTCAACAAACGCTCGGTGAACCCAGCCTGATGGATGACTTTCCAAAAACGGTTGCTGGGATTGGCAAAATGATACCCATGGTGAGCCGTCGATAACCCTGGGTTGATGCCACAAAAAGCCACTAACAGATTTGGCGCCAGAATATCCGTAATCATACGTCCCCTTGATGTGGAGTTTACCGCTGTTATCGCAAAATCTGACAATAATAACAATAAGCTATCCTGAGTAGAAAACAGCCATCCGGCTGAAGAGCTATAGACCTTTCCCCGCACATTACCGTATAATCTCCGCCCGTCCGGCCCCTTAGCTCAGTGGTTAGAGCAGTCGACTCATAATCGATTGGTCGTTGGTTCAAACCCAACAGGGGCCACCATAAATTTCTTTTTAAATTCAATCAATTAATATACTTCTCAGTAGAATTGATTATAGATATTCAACGCCATATCCCAAAAGCATCACGCAACGTTGTTCCTCCTTTTTCTACTTTTCATCGAATTAAACTCGAACTCTGCGGGCCTTGCCCTGGCATATACCATCAGGCTATCGGCAGCGCTGGATATTCCTGCGATCGGATAATGTCGTGACAAGAATCACATAACCAAAGGATGGCATTGTCGTGGACGTGTTGGATCGTATAGTGTTTCTTCAAGAGGACGTGACCGCGCTACGCGGGCGAAACCTGGACGAAAGAGAGTGAAGTTCACTCTCTTTCGTCCAGGTTTTTTTTGCCTATTATCTGGCTAAGCCCTTCGGTTCAGTCTGCAATATCGGCAGCGAAATAGGAGAGGTAAAATGAAGGCATTCCCCGCAGGTTTTTTATGGGGCGGTTCTATGGCGGCAAATCAGGTTGAAGGCGCTTGGCGGAAGGACAGTAAAGGTGTCTCTACCTCCGATCTGCAATTACAAGGCATACATGGCCCGGTGACAGAGCGAACAGAAGGCGTCAGTTGTATCAAAGACATCGCCATCGATTTTTATCATCGCTATCCGCAGGATATTCAACTGTTTGCTGAGATGGGTTTTAAGGTATTGCGAACTTCCATCGCCTGGACGCGTATTTACCCTGAAGGGGATGACGCGGAACCCTGTGAAGCCGGATTGGCCTTTTATGATCGTTTATTCGATGAGATGGCGAAATATCAGATCCAGCCATTAATTACACTATCCCATTATGAAATGCCCTATGGTTTGGTCAAGAAATTTGGCGGTTGGGGCAACCGTGAAACCATCGACCATTTTGAAAAATATGCCCGTACCGTTTTCACTCGCTATAAAGATAAGGTGAAGTATTGGCTAACCTTTAATGAAATCAACATGGCGATACATTCACCCTTTACCGGCGTTGGGTTGAGTGGGGAGCCATCACAACAGGCCATCTATCAGGCTATCCACCATCAACTTGTAGCCAGCGCCCGTGCGGTAAAAGCCTGCCATGACATCATCCCGGATGCGAAAATCGGCAACATGTTGTTGGGCGCCGTGCGCTATCCGATGACTTGCCATCCGAGAGACGTGCTGGAAGCGCAGAAAAAAAATCGGGAATGGCTGTTTTTTGGCGATGTCCAAGCGCGGGGCGCTTATCCGGTCTGGATGAAGCGTTATTTCCAGGAAAATAACATTGTATTGGCGATTACCGAGCAGGACAGAGAGGATATGCGCCACACGGTGGACTTCGTCTCGTTCAGTTATTACATGAGCGGTTGCGCCACCTTCGAGCCGGAGAAATATCAATCCTCGCGTGGAAACATTGTGCGTTTAATCCCCAATCCACATCTCAGCGCGTCAGAATGGGGCTGGCAGATAGACCCGGAGGGGCTGCGCTTCTTGCTTAACGAACTTTATGACCGCTATCAGAAGCCGCTGTTTATTGTAGAGAATGGATTGGGCGCACGGGATGTGGTTGAGGCTGACGACAGTATTAACGACAGCTACCGTATCGACTATCTGCGCCAGCATCTGATTCAGGTACGTGAAGCGATTGCCGATGGGGTGGAGTTGCTGGGATATACCAGTTGGGGACCTATCGATCTGGTGAGCGCAGGCACAGCGCAGATGTCAAAACGTTATGGTTTTATCTATGTCGATCGCGATGATACAGGCCAAGGAACACTGACCCGTCTGCGTAAAAACAGTTTCTACTGGTACAAAGCCGTGATTGAAAGCAACGGCGAATCACTGTGACTACCGCACGAGCGCCGTGTTCTCGCCGCGCTCGTCAGACCGCCATCGCAATAGCGCACAATTTTATACTTCTTCTTGCGCTTTCATCTCTGCATTACCTCGCGGCGGGCAATACCGTCACAATCGCCCGCCGATAAGATGTTAGTGTCGGCAAGCCGTTATCTTTACCTTCCAGAACAATATGAATGGTGTCACGACCTTAACATCTGGCGCGGTAAAACGGATTTGCGCCGCTTTTTGCTCATCAGTTTGGTTGGAAAAAGCATATTTTCACTGACTCCAAGTGACCGCTCGTTTTCTTAATGTCAGACGTGTTCTGTTCATCATTTATTCCTTATTAATATCGAAAATCACCACGTGACCGTACTCCGTAGTGACATATCCCTGATGAAGTTAAAAAATGATAATCATCTATTCATCATGCTATTTACCAGATAAAAAAACCGATCCTGTCGAATGAGGAATAATCTCAATCCATAATTAAATCAGTTACCTTCTATTTAAGGTCACTATAATTAATTTAACCAAAGTTATTAATTCAATATTTATAATTTCTAACGTGAGCAGCATCACCTGAAAAAACGGTTAATGTCGTACAATTTATAATAAGAAAGAGCGCAAAAAAGAATAATTAAAAACATCGTCAACCATCATAAACAATGCTCAACATTATTTCGGATAACACATTTTAATTTTCCACAGCTATTAATGACGCGTTTAAGCGAAAACCCGTGCCCTGATTTCATGCGCGAGGAATTACCTTCTCCGCCTTTTTCAACGTTATGCCAAGGCAATGATAGTATCGCCTGCTTTTTGATAACGTTCGGTACTGAGACTAAATATGCGATAATCTTCTGCGTTAGTAATAACGACAGGCGTCACCATGTCATAACCTGCTTTTGTTATTTCATCGAGATCAAACTCAATCAGCAGTTGCCCTTTCTTTACTTCATCCCCTTCCGCAACCTGCATACGATAATATTTGCCTTGCAGTTGCACAGTATTGATCCCTACGTGGATCAGGATTTCGACGCCAGCGGATGAACGAATACCAATCGCGTGGCTGCTGGCGAAAGTGCTGGCGATAACGCCGTCTACCGGCGAATAGATTCGCCCTTCCTGTGGGCGGACGGCGATCCCCGGGCCAACGATACCGGAGGAAAAGACTTTATCGTCAACGTCAGCCAACGGCACCAGTTCACCTTTCACTGGTGATCCTATCTGCTGGCTGAAGGCGGGCATGGCGGCCAACCGGGTGGTTTCAACTGACGCATCGCTTTTTGCTGGCGCAGGCGTCACAGGCGATTGCGCAGCAGGTGGCGCGTTGGGTTCATCAAATCCGACAATCATGGTTAATATCAGGCTGACGACAAAAGCGACAACACAGCCGATGATAAAACCCAGGAATCCTTCACCATAGAAAATAGGCAGCGTCAGCAATCCAGGCATCCCCATTGAGATCGCCGAACTCTTGGCATAGCCCACTACCGCGCCGCCCATTGCGGCCGCGATCACCGCACAGACAAACGGTTTTTTCAGCTTCAGCGTGACACCGTATACGCCGGGTTCGGTGATGCCAAACAGCGAGGCAATAAAGGTACTGCCCGCCAGCGCTTTGAGTTTTTTATCTTTGGTGCGCAGCATTACGGCCAGCAACGCCCCGGACTGGGCAAAAACCGACGGACTGGATGCAGCCTTGAGGTAACTCCGCCCCATGACGGAAATATCGTTGATAAAGACGGTGACAAATCCCCAGTGGACGCCAAAAATCACCAGAATCTGCCATGCGGCGGCAATCAGCGCCCCGGCGATAATCGGGTTGAAGCTATAAATTTTCACAAACAGCGCGGCGATTAACTCACTGGCCGAGATCCCAATCGGCCCGATGGTCATTAGCGTCAGCGGCACCATCAGCACCAACAGGAAGAACGGCGTTAGAATATTACGCACGCTTTCATGGATATGACGATTCAGAAAACGTTCGATATACGACATCAACCATACGCTGAAGATAATGGGGATCACCGATGACGTATATTTCATCATCACCACCGGTAAACCAAAGAAGGTAACGGGCTGAGCGGCGTCAAACAATCCCTGGATCGTGGGATAAACCAAAGCACCAGCAATGGATACCGCCACAAAAATATTCGTTTCAAATTTACGTGCCGAAGTAATGGCAAGCAGCATCGGCAGAAAATAGAACAGACTGTCGGAAGCGGCATGCAAAATGACATAAGTGCTTTCCTTGCTGTTCAACCATCCCGCCGCTATCGCGATGGCCAGCACGCCTTTCAGTACCCCGGCCGCCGCCATTGCGCCCAGCAATGGGGTAAAAATTCCCGCCACCAAATCAATCAGTCGTCCCATGATTGAAACGCTCTTTTCAGATTCCGCCGCCGGACGCTTACTATTGCCGTCTTCAAGCAGATCCGAAATAGAACCAAAGGCGCGATAAACTTCCGGCACCCGGTTGCCAATAACCACCTGCAACTGCCCTGATCCTTTGACTACGGTGATAACGCCATCCAACGCTTCCAACGCCGCCAAATCCACCCTGGCGTTATCCACGATTTTAAAACGTAAGCGTGTTGCACAATGCACCAGAGTAGAGACGTTCGCTTCTCCTCCGATCAACCTCAGAATACTTTCTGCGAGCGCTTTGCTATTCATAATGACACTTCCCGTTTCGTAAATGGTTGCAATTGCTCCACACAATTCACATCACCTTGCTGGTGTCCGCTGGCCAGCAGGAAAAAAGCAAAAAAAAACCTGGATAAAACAGTGTGTTGCACACTGTTTTATCCAGGTCTCGCCCAGAAAATTCTGGTGGCGTCCTTGGACTTATTTCTAACAAGTCAATGCGGAGAAAGCTATCGCTGAGTTTTATTTTGTGAAAAACATCACTAAATTTTTCTGATGTGATAGCCCGTCAGCCGAAACGGGATCAGGTTCGCTTTGTCTGACGGGGAAAATAGCGCGTTCTCCGAAAGCGGGCAAAGCCCCGGTTCAGGAACGCATCCAGATACAGAGTGGACAGGTTGAAGCCCGCGCTAAATCAATGTGCCGGTTAGGGTTTGTTGTTCTTTTCCAACCAGGCTTGCATCTGATCGATCTCTGGCTGCTGGGCTTTGATAATCTCTTCGGCCAGCTTGCGTAACTCAGGATCTTTACCGTATTTGAGCTCGGTCTGCGCCATGTCAATGGCCCCCTGATGGTGAGCAATCATGCCTTTGGCAAACGCAATATCAGGATCGCTGGTCTTCATTCCTTCCATCATCCGGGCATGCATATCATCCATGCCTTTCGTATAAGCCTGTTGCGATGACACGGTTTTGTCCCCGGCGTCATGACCGCCTGAACTCCCATGCCCACTATGAGCACTGTCCGCAGCAAAAACGAAAAGCGGCGTCAGGAATACCGTGGTTATTAACAGATTTACTTTTTTCATCGTAACCTCTCATTCAGCTAGTGGAATTCATTTTTCAGGATAGACGTTCCACTAAGGGGAAGGTCAAGCAATAGATGAAAGAAAACCGCCGAACCATCCCGCCACAACACATTCTGAAGTGGGATAATCCGGCGGTTTCAACAATCTGCCGTTTATTCAGCAGGCATAGGCATTGGCTTGCCATCACGTTTTTGCGGCGGCTGAGTCAGACGTTTTTCGAAATTGTCGTTGTATTGCTTTTTCTGTTCAGGAGTCAGGATGTTGTAAATCTTGTTTTTGGTTTCTAGCCCATTGAGCATTCTTGTTTTACGGATCTCTTCGGCTTTATCCAGTTGCGCCTGAACTTTTTGTGCATCAAACGAATCAGAGGCGATCAGACTGTGCATTTCACGCTGCTCATCCACCATGGCTTTATGCATTTTCTCACGCGAGTCTTTCATGATGTCTCTAACCTGCTGTTTCTGCGCATCCGTCAGATTCAACTCTTTAAACATCATGTCAGGCCCCATCATGCCACGGTGCTCTTTGCCGTCCTTCTTCATCATCATCTTGTGTTCCGGCATATCGCCTTTGGATGTTTCATTCGCATGAACAATGCTCACTGAACCCAACGCCAGAGACGATGCGACCAATATCGCTGTTAATTTACGCATTATTATATCCCTCACTCAGATTTAACTCATTGACGACGATTGTCGTGCTATCGGAGCTAAGTATAGGCGTGACAGCTTCAGTTAATTAGAGCAAGCGTAAATCTCTGCAAGGAATAACTTCACATTTGCAGCAATTGTGGAGAGTACGGAGGAATTGTGTAAGAAAGCGGGAAAGTTATGTTAAGTCGGTGATGACTTATTTCGCGTCATTCACCACGTCCGATTAGGGAAGCGAACGCGTGAACGCTGACGCATCTTTAGCCAGCGCATCAAGATGAGCGCTGATGATTTTTACTTTTTGCAGCAGCGGATTACGTTCCGGCGAGTTATCCATAGCGTTCATCCGCGCCAGTAACTGTTCAATCTGTGAAGCAAGCTGCGCTTCACGCTGCTCGGCCAATAACAGTTGTTGTTGCCACTGTTGGCAATCATCCCGCCAGCGGGATTGCTGCTGTTGAACACTTCGTTCCAACGCCTGCAATGCCTCCTCCAGACGCGTTTCCAATTCTTCAATCCACATGAAACAGACCTTCGGTTGATTATTGGGCGGATTATAATGACACACGGCCCGGACAACAAACAACCGGGCGCATCCTTAAACCGCCTATCTTGCTCCACCCGGCTGGCATTAATGATATGAATTAACGAGACGCCGCCGTTTTTACCGCCCGAAGCACCACAAACCTGGCGTTGCTGGCGATCAGTTCACAATTGCCAAACAAGCGTTTCAGCTTGTGGAAGTAATCCAGATGACGATTGCCCACAATGCGTAATTCGCCGCCAACCTGAAGGCAGCGACGGGCATCAAGAAACATCTGCCAGGCAATCTGGTCTGTAACGGCCTGTTGTTGATGAAATGGAGGGTTACACAACACCGCCTGCAAGCTGTCATGTCCGATGCCTGCCAAGCCGTGGTTAACGGCAAAACCGCAGCGATTTTTGTCTTGCGGACAGTTCACTTCGACATTCATTTCGCTGGACGCCACCGCCATGTAGGATTCATCAAAAAAGCTGACGAATGCATCAGGATTGCCCGACAAGGCCGCCAACCCGATCACCCCATTACCGCACCCTAAATCCACAATCTTGCCTGACAACTGTTGCGGAAGATGTTGCAGGAATAAACGTGCGCCAATATCCAACCCGCTGCGCGAGAACACATTCGCATGGTTGTGGATGCGGTAACCGTACTCTTCCAGATCCCAAACAGAAGTAAGTGGTTGCTCACTTACTTTTAAGTCCGCGACCTCGCAGTGGATCAAGCGCGCTTTTTTCCAGGCCAATGAAGTTTTAGTCGGCCCCAGCATGCGCTCGAACAACTGTAAAGTAGAGGTGTGGATATCGCGGGCTTTGGCTGCGGCAATAATCCGCGTTTGCGGGGTAACGACCTTGCGCAACATACGCAACTGATGCTCCAACAACGCCATGGTTTTTGGAATTTTGATCACCACCAACGCGGGCGAGTCAGGTAATGGCGCCAGACTATTTAGTTGTTCGACCGAATCTTCCGCAAAATTATTCAACGCCAGATTATAGCGTGTCGCCAGTTGGCTCATAAAAGAATCGCTGATGCTGATCGGCGATTGCGCCTGTAAACCACAGGCCAGCGCGCCGAAAGCATCGTTAAAAATCAGGCGTGGCCCAGGGGCAATCTCCATCATGGCAAGCTCGCGCAGCAAGAATTCATCCGCCGCTTCCCACGCCTGTAGCGCCGAGTTATCCGCCACTTGAGGATAACGCGCCAGCGTCAGGCTATGCGTTTCCAGTTCGAGTTGGCTCATTCGCCTCTCCTGAGTCATAAAATTTGCGCTGTTTATCCCTTAAAATCGCACGCCAGTAAATGCTTTTCTCAATACGCTGGAAAAATGCGTGTTTTTCCACAGCATTAAAACAGTAACATTGCCTTGGCATTTCCTCATGGTAATCTGAGGTTTCGTATGGTTCTCAGCAGGATACCAAACAATTATGATTCGCTTTGCTATTATAGGAACAAGTTGGATCACCCGTCAGTTTGTCGATGCCGCCCACGAAACCGGTAAAATGAAGCTGACAGCCATCTACTCGCGAACGCCAGAGAAAGCGCAGCAATATCAGACGGACTATCTGGTCGATACGCTATTCGACTCACTGGAGGAGATGGCGAAATCCGATCTGATCGACGCCGTTTATATCGCCAGCCCCAATTCACTGCATTGTGAACAATCTCTGCTGTTTTTACGTCATGGCAAACACGTTATCTGTGAGAAACCGCTGGCTTCCAACCGGTATGAAGTCGAGCAGATGATCACCTGCGCCAGAGAAAATCAGGTGGTGCTGTTTGAAGCCTATAAAACCGCCAGCCTGCCGAACTTCAACGTGGTGCAGCAGGCGTTGCCGAAAGTCGGCAAATTGCGCAAGGTTCTGCTGAACTATTGCCAATACTCTTCCCGCTATCCGAAATATCTGGCGGGCGAAAATCCGAATACCTTCAACCCGGCGTTTTCGAATGGTTCCGTCATGGACATTGGCTACTACTGTCTGGGATTCGCCGTGGCGCTATGGGGAGAGCCAGGTACGATACAGGCCAGCGCAACGCTGCTGGACAGCGGGGTGGACGCGCATGGCAGCATCATCATGAATTATGGTGATTTTGATGTAACCATCGTGCATTCCAAAGTCAGTCACTCCGCCATTGCCAGTGAGATTCAGGGGGAAGAAGGTACACTGGTTATTGAGAAACTGTCTGAATGCCAGCGGATCACCTTCATTCCCCGTGACGGCAAATCACTCGATCTCAGCCAACCGCAACACATTAACAGCATGTTGTATGAGGCGGAAAACTTTGCCGCATTAGTGGCGGATAATCATCTGAATCATGCGGAGCTTGCCCGTTCACGCACGGTAGCGGGGTTACTGACCGAAATCCGCCGACAAACCGGGGTGGTTTTTCCTGCCGATACGGTGGCGGCGGGAAGCCCAATATAAACAACCGCCGGATAATTATTTGACCTTGATCAGTATTTCACCTATCTTTTGTCGGGCAAAGGGGAGTAACTTTTCCGCCGGTTAATCGTCATTACGGTGCGTCACGCACCCGGTTACCGGGCAACTTAATGAAACAATTTCATGACGGTTGTAAGTGAGACCTTGCCGGAAGGCGAGGTTCATTTGCGGCTTGATGATCGAGCGGCCAACGTCTTCCGATGTTGGCCGTTTTTGTTTTTATTTTAAGGATATTGCTATGCACACCATTGGCACGCCGTGGTTATGGGGCAGCTTTGCTGCCATTGTTATCGTTATGCTGGCCATCGACCTGCTCTATCAGGGTAAAAAAGGGTCGACGGTGATGACATTCAAACAAGCGGCCGTGTGGTCCATTGTCTGGGTGACACTCTCTTTACTGTTCAATGCGGGCTTCTGGTGGTATCTGGACGCAACCCTGGGGCGTGAAGTCGCCAATACCCAGTCTCTGGCCTTCCTGACCGGTTATCTGATTGAGAAAGCGCTGGCCGTTGATAACGTTTTCGTCTGGCTAATGCTGTTCAGCTATTTCGCCATTCCACCGCAATATCAGCGCCGCGTGCTGATTTATGGCGTGCTGGGCGCCATCGTGCTGAGAACGCTGATGGTGTTCGGCGGCAGTTGGCTGGTCACGCAATTCCAGTGGCTGCTGTATGTGTTCGGCGCCTTCCTGCTATTTACCGGCATCAAGATGGCGATGGCCAAAGAGGATGACGGCGCGATTGGCGATAAACCGATGGTGCGTTGGATACGCGGGCATTTGCGCATGACCGACACGATCGAAAACGATAAGTTTTTTATCCGTCGCAATGGGCTGTTGTACGCGACGCCGCTGTTCCTGGTGCTGATTCTGGTGGAAATCAGCGATGTGATTTTCGCCGTTGACAGTATCCCGGCCATTTTTGCCGTCACGACCGATCCCTTTATCGTTTTAACTTCTAACCTGTTTGCGATTCTGGGATTGCGCGCCATGTATTTTCTGTTGGCTGGCGTTGCCGAACGTTTCTCTCTGCTGAAATACGGACTGGCTGTGATCCTGATCTTCATCGGTATCAAGATGCTGTTGATCGATATCTTCCAC
This sequence comes from Brenneria izbisi, assembly GCF_025840185.1. Classification (GTDB taxonomy): domain Bacteria; phylum Pseudomonadota; class Gammaproteobacteria; order Enterobacterales; family Enterobacteriaceae; genus Brenneria; species Brenneria izbisi. Next base: position 31,870 of record NZ_JAMPJU010000004.1, on the reverse strand, counting down.
ATTCCGATCGCCATTTCGCTCGGTGTGGTCGCCGGTATTTTGATTATCACCATGTTGATCAACGTTTGGGTTAACCGCCGCGCAGCACAATAATTCGCCTCTTCGCGCTTTCCGCGTCAGACAGATGTTGCGCGGAAAGCGCGAGGCCCGAATAAATTCCGCTCCGCAACAGAAAAAACGGCATTTACTCTTTCCCAGCAAGCAAATTTTCATATACTGATGCGCGCAAATACATTTCGTTACGGAAAAAAATAAAAAACCAGTCGTTATTCACGCCTGAGGCAGACTTCCGTAAAACACAACCACGCATTGGAAACGGTCGCACCGTCAAAAATATGAAAAAGAATCAATCACGTTTTTTGCAGTACCTTACTCAAGGCAGTTTGGTACAACAAATTCTCCTGGGACTCGCTGCCGGTATTATTCTGGCATCCCTTTCCCCGCAAGCCGCCATCGCCGCAGGCTTGTTAGGCACCCTGTTCGTCGGCGCGCTGAAAGCCGTCGCCCCGGTACTGGTGCTGATGTTGGTCATGGCATCCATCGCCAACCACCAGCAAGGCCAAAAAACCAATATTCGTCCGATATTGATGCTTTATCTTATTGGCACCTTCTCCGCCGCACTGGTTGCCGTAGTGCTCAGCACTCTCTTCCCCTCCACGCTGGTGCTCAACGCGCAAGCGGAAGATATCACGCCGCCATCAGGAATTGTTGCCGTGTTGGAAGGGCTGTTAATGAGCATCATCGCCAATCCCATTCATGCGCTGCTCAATGCGAACTATATCGGCATTCTGGTGTGGGCCATTGGACTGGGGATCGCATTCCGTCATGGCGCTCAGAGCACCAAAACCATGATTAACGACGCTTCCGACGCCGTGACTTTCATTGTTCGCGTGGTGATTCGTTTCGCGCCGCTGGGCATCTTTGGCCTGGTATCCTCAACGCTGGCGGAAACCGGTTTCGGCGCGCTGTGGGGCTATGCGCATCTGTTGATGGTGCTTATCGGCGGCATGCTGTTGGTTGCGTTGGTCGTTAACCCATTGATTGTTTACTGGAAAACGCGGAAAAACCCTTATCCGCTGGTATTGCGTTGCCTGCGGGAAAGCGGATTTACCGCCTTCTTTACCCGCAGTTCCGCCGCCAACATTCCGGTGAATATGGAACTGTGCCGTAAATTGAATCTGGATGAAGATACCTATTCCGTCGCCATTCCGCTGGGCGCGACCATTAACATGGCTGGCGCCGCAATTACCATTACCGTACTGACGATGGCCGCAGCCAACACGCTGGGCATTCATGTGGATCTGCCGACCGCTCTGCTGCTTAGCGTGGTTGCGTCAATCTGCGCCTGCGGCGCGTCTGGCGTGGCGGGCGGTTCGCTGCTGCTTATTCCACTGGCATGCAGCATGTTTGGCATTTCAAACGATATCGCCATGCAGGTGGTTGCGGTTGGCTTCATCATCGGCGTGTTACAGGATTCTGCGGAAACCGCCGTCAACTCCTCAACGGACGTGATCTTTATTGCCGCGGTTTGTGAAGCCGAAGACGCCAAACTAGCGGAAAAAGAGCGCCTGAATATGCTGTAATACCTGCGACGCAGGAAACGTCTTATTTCGCGATGCCTGCCCTGGCGGGCATCTTTTTTGCGGGCGATCGGCGAGATCAGCGTGCGAATCGCATTGAGTATCTCACGGGCGCCAATAAATGAAATGTTGTTTTATATTAATTAGAATATTATCGCTTTACAATGTGACACCGCTTTTAAATATTGCCAGTTCACGGAAGTCATTAATTTCATTCCTGGCCCGCTTGCCATCGGCAATCTCGACAATCAGTTCGATAAACTGCGTCAGCAATGCCTCTATCGACACCCCCTGAATCATGCGGCCTGCATCAAAGTCGATCCAGTGCGGCTTCTTGTTCGCCAGATCGCTGTTGGTCGCCAGCTTGACCGTGGGGACGAAACCGCCGTAAGGCGTTCCGCGCCCGGTGCTGAACAGCACCATATGACAACCGGCCCCAGCCAGTGCGCTGGTTGCCACCGCATCATTACCCGGCGCGCTGAGCAAATTAAGGCCTGGGGTAAGTAAGCGCTCACCATATTTCAATACATCCATCACCTTGCCTTGTCCGGCTTTTTGCGTACAGCCGAGCGATTTCTCTTCCAGCGTCGTGATGCCGCCCGCTTTGTTGCCTGGCGACGGATTTTCATAAATCGGCTGATCGTGGGCAATAAAATACTGTTTGAACGCATTGATCATATGCACCGTTTTTTCAAAGGTGGCCACATCATGGCAACGGCTCATCAGAATGCGTTCGGCGCCAAACATTTCCGGTACTTCGGTCAACACGGTTGTGCCGCCGTTGGCAATCATATAATCCGAGAAACGGCCCAGCAGCGGATTGGCGGTAATCCCAGATAAACCATCCGATCCACCGCATTCCAGACCAAATTTCAGTTCGCTGAGTTTGCCTGGCGAACGCTTGTCATTACGCATCGCCTGATACAGGATGCGTAGCCTTTCCAGGCCCGCTTCCACTTCATCATCCTGCTGCTGACAAATCATAAAGCCGACTCGCTGAGCATCATATTCGCCCAGCGTGGTGCGAAATGCGTCCACCTGATTATTCTCGCAGCCCAGACCGATAACCAGTACCGCTCCCGCATTCGGATGACGAACCATATTTTGCAGCATGGTGCGCGTATTCTGATGATCCTGCCCCAACTGAGAACAACCGAACGGATGGCTGAACAGATAGACGCCATCGATATCCTGCGCATCCTGCGTTTCTTTCAGGAAACGTTGCTGGATCTGACGGGCAATCCCGTTGACGCAACCGACCGTCGGCAGGATCCACAGTTCATTACGGATACCGACATCGCCGTTGTTGCGACGATAAATCCGCACTTCACGATCCGGCATTGGTTGCGGCAGATCGATGAACGCCGGCTGGTACTGATATTTATCCAGATCACTCAGGTTAGTTTTCGCATTGTGTGAATGGATATGTTCGCCGGGCGCGATTGCCACCAGCGCATGACCAATAGGCAGGCCGTACTTGATGATCATCTCCCCGGCGGCGAGGCTTTCCAGCGCGAATTTATGCCCACGCGCCACCGGTTGCAACAGGTTAACCGTATGGCTGTCCACCGTTATCGTTTCATTTTGTTCCAAATCGCGCAGCGCGACAGCCACATTGTCCAAAGAATGAATTTTTATAATGCTTTGCATGAAGAACCCTTTCTGCTGTCAGCAATAATCAGCCACGGCTGATCGCATACCGTGCTCAACAATGGTTTGCACCTGCCGGGTTACCTGCGCAGCCAGCCCCGGAACTTGTGTCAAATCCTGTTCCCAGTGTTCCTCGTCACTCAATACGATATGCACCAGTTGCGCCAGGCTGACCGTGTTGTTTTTCACCCCGCCCCACAGTGCGCCATAGCGTTCCAGCCAACGCGCATCATCCTGCAACGGATAACGTTCGCCGTGGCGCTCGCCACGATAGAAGGTAATCAGCGCCGCGAGCGCGAAGGTCAGACGCGGCGGCAGATCACCCCGACGTTGGCGATAGGTCAGTAGCTGCGGCAGAATTCGCGTGCGGAATTTGGTCATGCCATTCAACGCGATAGACAGCAGTTGATGTTGGATAAAAGGATTGCGGAAACGGCTTAATACCGCCTGAGCAAAAGACATGAGTTCATCATGCGGTAAGTCGAGCGCCGGAATGATCTCTTGCGCGATGGTTTTTTCTATAAATTGACCAATCTGCGCATCATCCATCGATTCGCCAACCGTATCCATACCAGCCAGAAACGCGACCGGAACCAATGCCGTATGCGCGCCATTCAGAATGGCGACTTTGCGTTCTTTATACGGTTTGATGTCGTCAACGATGCGCACGTTCAGTTGCAACGAATTCAGACGCAATGCTTCCGCCAACCACTGCGGCCCCTGGATCACAAACAGATAGAAGTATTCGGCGGTATCGAGAAAGACATCCTGATAACCCAGTTCCTGCTGCAACGCGCTGACTTCCGCACGCGGATAACCGGTGACAATACGGTCCACCAGCGTTGAACAGAAGGTATTGCTTTCATGCAGCCAGGCAACAAAGCGGGGCGACAGTCGCCACTGTTCGGCATAACGCAACACAAGTTCTTTCAGCGCCGCCCCGTTATAATCAATCAATTCACAAGGCAGTAGCACCCAACCCTGATCCGCGGCGCCGTTGAAGTGACTGAAACGCTCATACAGCAAGCGAGTCAGCTTGGCCGGGAAACTGGCTGGCGGCGCGTCGCTAAAACGGTCATCGGCGTGATAACTGATACCGGCTTCCGTAGTATTGGAAAAAACAAAGCGAATATTGGGATCGCGGGCCAGCGCCAGATAGTCATCAAACTGGCGATAGACGTTGATTTCACGGTTTACGGAGCGAATCAGACGCGGCTCACACACCGCTTCGCCCTGCTCGTTCAGGCCGCGAATCAGGGTGGTATACAGCCCGTCCTGCGTATCAAGCGCCGGAGGGAAATCCGTATCGATGGGGCGAACAACGACAATACCCGCATCCAAATCCGTATGCTCATTCAGCAAATCCAACTGCCAGTCAATGAAAGCGCGCAGAAAATTACCTTCACCAAACTGAATGACCCGATCCGGGTGCTGACGACCGGGGAAATTATGACGATTCAACGTTTGCATTAGCAGATTACCTCAGGACGAAAGCGCACATTGCAGGCACGGCTGGCTGATTCCACATCACCGTTATCTCTGCGCAAAATTCACCAACACGACAAGCCCGAACGAGGCTCGTCAATGGCATTACAGTTCAATGGCAAAATAATTTTTGGCGTTATCAAAACAGATGTTTTTCACCATTTCGCCCAGCAACGGCAGATCGGCAGGCGCTTCGCCATCCACCACCCAACGTCCCATCATCTGGCACAGAATGCGGCGAAAATATTCATGCCGGGTATAGGAGAGGAAACTACGGCTGTCGGTGAGCATCCCGATAAAGCGGCTCAGCAGACCAAGCTGTGCAAGCTGCATCATCTGACGCTGCATGCCGTCTTTCTGATCGTTGAACCACCAACCGGAACCGAACTGCATCTTGCCCGGCATACCTTCACCCTGGAAGTTGCCGATCATGGTGGCGAGAACTTCGTTATCACGCGGATTCAGGCAGTAAAGAATGGTTTTCGGCAGCAGATTGTCTTCATTCTGTTTGCTGAGCAGGCGTGAAAGTTCCTGAGCCAGCGGACGATCATTGATGGAATCAAAACCGACATCCGGCCCGAGCAGCTTGAACTGACGCAAGTTGTTATTGCGTAACGCACCGATGTGATACTGCTGAACCCAACCGCGACGCGCATATTCCGCGCCCAGCCACACCAGAACCGCCGTTTTAAACTGCGCCGCTTCATATTCACTCAGCATCTCCCCGGCCAGGCGTCGAGCCAGAATACGATCCAGCGCGGCGTCGTCCGCTTCGGCGAAAAGCACCACATCCAGCGCATGATCGGAGACTTTGCAGCCGTGAGACGCAAAGTGATCCAGACGTTTACTCAGCGCGGCTTGCAGATCGTTGAAACGGCGAATATCGGTGTCGGACGCCTCGCCCAGCTTCGTCATGTAATCGCTGAACGCGGGCTGTTCGATGTTGAACGCCTTATCTGGGCGCCAACTCGGTAACACTTTGATGTTGAAATGACTATCCTGTGCGATGGCGTGGTGGTGATGCAGATCGTCAATCGGATCATCCGTCGTTCCCACCATTTTCACGTTCATCTGCCGCATGATGCCGCGCGCGGTGAAGTCATCATCTTCCAGCAGCGCATTACAGCGCTCCCAAACCATTTCTGCCGTTGATGGCGACAGCAGCGTGCCGGTGATCCCGAACGGGCGACGCAGTTCAAGATGAGTCCAGTGATAGAGCGGATTACCGAGGGTATGAGGAACGGTTGCCGCCCACGCTGCAAATTTTTCCCAGTCGCTGGCATCCCCGGTACACAGGCGTTCAGGCACGCCATTGGTACGCATGGCGCGCCACTTGTAGTGATCGCCCTTCAACCAGATGTCATACAGATTTTTAAAGCGGTAATTTTCCGCGATCTGTTCTGGCGGTAAATGGCAATGGTAGTCAAATATCGGCTGATCCACAGCATATTCATAATACAACCGGCGGGCAAATTCGCTGTCTAATAAAAAGTCTTCACTCAAAAACGGGGACATGTTTTCTTCCTCACCGCACTTTTATGTATCATATTGGTATGACTTCTTAAAGATATCATACCAATTATGATCGATATCTCCTGCCATTAGTGAGGCCACGATCGCAAAAATCTCACAGGCGGAAGAAGCATCACCAAGCGCGGCCAACCCACTGGTCATTTAAGTGACAGCAGCGTGGGTTGCGGTTAATATCAGGTGGTATAACAAATCATTCTCAGAGATTAACAAGATAGCGCTTCAGGCCCTGTGTTGCTCAGTATCGCCATCTCTAACAGCAGGTATCATGGAACTTACTGAACCCCGACGTCTTTATCGACAATTAGCCGCAGAATTAACGCAGCGTATTGAAAGCGGTGTTTATCCGGTTGGAGAAAAATTACCGGCAGAACGCTATATTTCGGAAGAAATGAATGTCAGCCGCACCGTGGTGCGGGAAGCCATTATCATGCTGGAAGTCGAAGGATATGTTGAAGTCCGCAAGGGTTCGGGTATTCATGTCATCGCCAACCAGCAGAAAAATCGCTTAGCCCCCCGTGGCGATGCGGAGTTTATCACCGCCGGCCCGTTTGAACTGCTTCAGGCTCGCCAGCTTATCGAAAGCAATATCGCCGAGTTCGCGGCAACCCAGGTCACCCGGCAGGATATTATCCAGTTGATGGAAATCCAGGAGCATGCCCGGCAGGAAGATCGCTTTCGTGATTCGCAGTGGGATCTGAAATTCCATGTACAGGTTGCTCTCGCCACACAAAACTCAGCGATGGCGACCATTGTGGAAAAAATGTGGAGTCAACGCATCCATAACCCGTACTGGCGCAAGCTACATGAACATATTGATGATAAGTCTATCGAAAGCTGGTGCGACGAGCATGATCAGATCCTCAAAGCGCTGATTCGCAAAGATCCCCACGCCGCCAAGCTCGCCATGTGGCAACATTTGGAAAATACCAAGCAAATGTTGTTTCGGGCTACCACGGATGACTTTGAATTCAATGTGGATCGTTATATGTTTGCCGAAAATCCGGTGGTTCATCTGGATCAGATGAGTAACAATAAATTCTAATGTTTCCCCCGCCATCGCCCCTGGAATGATAGGCGGGGCAATAAGTCAAAAAGCGTCGATTTCTGTCAGTGAGTGTAAAATAGGGCGGAAACCTCAATATTCAGCCCGCAAACCGCCTAAAATCCATTTGGTTGCGGTGATATTTTTCTGTCTCAGCCACACCGATTTTGTTACAGTTAGAGTGTTTTTATTACGCTTAATGCGTCGCTTCGCAGGTAAAACGCGTTAATGGCGGACAATTCGCAAGTGAGTGGCTTTTACCCACAATTCAGATAATGCGAAAACAGCGGAGAATATCACCCTCGGATAGGCTTACCACCAGCAGGATGGCGGATTTTATCTAATAATCATAATAACGTGTTGGAATGTACTATCAGGTGAACCGTACCACCCTTAGCATGACCGGGCGCTTTTTACAGAACCGGATTGAATGAAATACAGTAGTATTAGGATACCGGATGGATATTATTAAAGAATTGTTGAACGCACTCTGGCATCAGGATTTCGATATCTTAGCCGACCCCAAACTGGTCTGGACAATTTACATACTGCTATTTTTAATATTGTTTTTAGAAAATGGCCTCTTGCCCGCCGCTTTCTTGCCCGGCGATAGCCTGCTTATTCTGGTGGGTGTGTTGGTTGCCAAAGGCACCATGAATTTCCCCTTTACCATCGTATTGTTGACCACCGCCGCCAGTCTGGGATGCTGGGTGAGCTATATTCAAGGCAAGTGGCTGGGGAATACCCGAATAGTACAAAGTTGGTTATCACACTTACCGGCGCACTATCATCAACGCGCGCACCAGCTTTTCCACCGCCACGGCCTCTCTGCCCTGCTGATCGGACGCTTTCTGGCATTTGTGCGTACTCTGCTGCCTACCATCGCCGGCCTGTCCGGTCTGGACAATGCGCGTTTTCAGTTCTTTAATTGGATGAGCGCGTTGCTCTGGGTGCTGATTCTGGTTTCGATGGGTTTTGCATTGGGGAAAACCCCCGTATTTCTGAAATACGAAGATGAATTAATGTTTTTCCTGATGATGCTGCCGTTAGCCTTGTTGTTTATCGGCCTCTTTGGTTCATTATTTGTACTTTGGCGTAAAAAACGAACTGTTAATGCAGAAAAAGGAAATTAACCGTGTCGCTCCGCTGGCTATACCCTAAAAAAACGCAGGCGAGTTTTTCAACGTCACGCAGTGACGGCTTGAAGGGTAAGGATAGCCGTCATAAAAAAATATGGCGCCTGTTGTTATTGATCGCGTTGCCAATCCTGGTGATCAGCCAATCGCCGCACCGCTATCAGAACGATGCGATGCTGCACATCAAGCCGCTTTATCAGGGCGCCGCCCTGCCGGACGGATTTTATATTTATCAACGGCTCAATGAACGTGGCATTGCGATAAAAAGCATTACCCCCGCCCAGGATAGTATGGTTGTCCGTCTGGCCTCGCCTGAGCAGAGCGTCGCTGCCAGGAATATACTGCGTCTGTCACTGCCCAAAGCAAATATCACTACCCAGCAAACCGTGACGCCCCCCCCTTTCTGGCAGCAAAAACTCACACAGAAACAGTCAAAATTAGGGTGACGATGTGAAAATACAGGTTGTGAGCATCGTCATATTCATTAGCGACCAATTTATGACCAGACACAAATCATTAAAACTTACAGCACGTTATCAGAAATATCCTCATCACGTTTTACGGGCATAAATCAAAACTTCGGCTATAGTTAAAACTCTGGTTTACAACATTAAGGGTTATTTAATATGGCTAAAGATCAAAATTCTGAGTTTTTACGCGCTGAATTAAAATCGCTGGCGGACACGCTCGAAGAAGTATTAAGTTCATCCAGTGATAAATCCAAAGCAGAATTGGATAAACTGCGCAGCAAAGCAGAAGCGGCCTTGAAAGAAACCCGTTCCCGCTTGAGTGATACTGGCGAGCGCATTGCCAGCCAGACCCGTGAAGCGATGGGATGCGCGGATGATTACGTGCGTGAAAACCCGTGGACAGGTGTTGGTATCGGTGCAGCCATTGGCGTTGTACTCGGTGTTCTGCTCTCCCGTCGCTAATTAACCTGACATTATGACTGATAAACAACGACAAGGCCCCGCAAGCGGGGCCATCGCCTCTGCTCAACGTATTATTTCCATCCTTGTCAGCATGGTGGAAACGCGAGTCCGTCTGGCCGTCATTGAATTGGAAGAAGAAAAAACCAATCTGATTCAATTACTGATAATGGTGGGTCTGACGCTGCTGTTCGCCACCTTCGGTTTAATGACTCTGATTGCGTCGATCGTGTTGAGCATTGAGCCCCAATATCGCCTGTTTGCGCTGGGATGCATTACCGCCACCCTGCTTGGACTGGCATTGATTATCGGCATCTGGGTATTAGTGAAAGTACGCAAATCCACGCTGCTCAAAGCCACCCGTAAAGAGTTGGAAACCGACCGTGCGTTGCTGGAGGATAAATTGAAATGAGTCAGCAGCAGCGCGACAGAAAAAAAGCACAACTGCTACGCACCATACAGCAACAACGATTAGATCTTTGTGCAGGAAAAAATGCCTGGCTGGATTCAACCGCAAAATACGATCGCTACTGGCACGGTCTGGTGCAGTGGCGTAGATATTGGATTGTCGGCTCCGGTCTCATCGCGCTTTATAATGTGCGTCATCCAAGCCGCTTGTTGCGCTGGGGAAAACGAGCTGTAGGGCTCTGGGGGACGGTGAGGCTAATCCGTAAAACTCTCTTTCTGCGCTGAGCAGTCGCCTCCACCTTAGAACCGTCCCTACACACCTGGATATAACGGACTGTTTTGGTCCATCAAGGGTATAAAGCTTTCTCTATTTCATTAGCGGTACGGCCCAGTGCCAGGATAACGATGCTTTTTAGTGAAACATCAATTTTTCTGAAATAAACCAACAATTATACTCGCTGGCACGGTATACAAGGTCCCTATAGTATCTGCCCATAGTTGATGACCGGCCCGATACCACGATAAGCCAGTCACCAGAACACGACGGTAAGTATATTTTAAAAAAATTGATTGGAGAAGATGATGAAAAATTTAGAAAGTACCGCACTGCTGATCGCTCGCATTTTAATGCCGCTCCTGTTTATTACCGCAGGTTACGGCAAATTAGGCGACGCCTATGCAGGTACCCAACAGTATATGCAGGCCATGGGGGTGCCAACCTTCCTGCTGCCGCTGACCATTCTGTTGGAACTGGGTGGTGGTCTGGCTATTCTGTTCGGTTTGCTGACTCGCACCGTTGCGCTGTTCACTGCGGGCTTCACCATCCTGACCGCGCTGATTTTCCACACCAACTTTGCTGATGGCGTGAATCAGTTGATGTTCCTGAAAAACCTGACCATCGCAGGCGGCTACATTCTCCTGGCGGTAACCGGTCCAGGCGCATACAGCATCGACCGTGTACTGAATAAAAAGTGGTAAGACCTAGCCTGTTTTGGCTGCACTACACTTAATATCCACTTAAACGACGACAAACGAACAATTTGTCGTCGTTTTGCCATTATTCGATTCGTGGGAGGATTTATGGGGCAACTGGTTGACGGCGTATGGCACGACACCTGGTACGAAACAAAATCTACCGGCGGACATTTCAAGCGTTCAGAATCACATTTTCGCAACTGGATTACCGCAGACGGTCAACCGGGCATTAGCGGCAATGGCGGTTTTCAGGCAGCCGCGGGCCGCTATCACCTCTATGTTTCGCTTGCCTGCCCGTGGGCGCACCGCACCTTATTGATGCGTCATTTGAAAGGACTGGAAACACATATTCCGGTTTCCGTGGTTCATCCCCTGATGTTGGATCATGGCTGGACTTTTGATGTCGATTTTCCAGATGCAACGGGGGATTCACTGTATCAGCACGAATTCCTCTATCAACTCTATCTCCATGCAAAGCCTGATTACAGTGGTCGGGTAACGGTGCCGGTACTGTGGGATACGGAACAACATACCATCGTCAGCAACGAATCCGCCGATATCATCCGTATGTTTAACAGCGCGTTCGATCAGGTCGGCGCCAAACCAGGCGATTATTACCCGGTTGCGCTGCGCCCGCTGATTGATGAACTGAACGGCTGGATCTACGACAAGGTGAACAATGGCGTCTATAAAGCCGGTTTTGCCACCAGTCAATCCGCTTATGATGAAGCCGCAACGCAAGTGTTCGCCGCGCTATCGCGACTGGAATCCATCCTTGCGCGACAGCGTTATCTGACCGGCGCTCAGTTAACCGAAGCGGACTTACGGCTGTGGACCACGCTGATACGTTTTGATCCGGTCTATCATACCCATTTTAAGTGCGATAAATACCGCTTAAGTGATTACCCGAATCTGTTTGCGTTCTTACGCGATATCTACCAGATGCCGGGCGTCGCCGATACGGTGAATATGGCGCATATCCGTCACCACTATTACCGCAGCCACGGCACAATCAATCCACATGGGGTGATTTCGCAAGGCCCGGAACAGGACCTGAATAGCCCTCACAGGCGTGATAAACAGTTTGCGGATTAACGTCCCACCCGGCCTTCCCTTTTCCGGGGCAGGCCGCCTTCACGACAAAGCGCCTAACTTGTCAGCCGTTGGTCGCGCCTCACGCCTGATTGAGCAATTTGGGGATTTCCCGCAAGCACCAGGATTTCGCTTCGCCCATGCTATCACGCCGCCAGGCCATGATAATCTGGCTATCCATCGAGTATTCGGGGCTGACGACGCGTAACCGGCCTTCGGCGATATCCTGAGCGACCATCGGATAAGGCATGGTCGCCACCCCCAGCCCTGCCAGCAGAGCACGGCGTTTATCATCCAGCGTGCTTACCGTCAGACGCTGCTGTTTATCCAACAACTGTACGGTTAACACCGGGCGTTCACGCGCGGTATCGGCAACGGCAATCCCCCGGTATTTTACCCTGGTGACGTCCGACAGCGGCTCCGGTTCCTGATGAATAGGATGATCCGGGCTGGCGACATAGACATTCTTCATCGTATATAGTTTGCGCGTATTGATTTCGGAAGACGCACGGAAATGCATATCCGGCGCAATCACAATATCTGCCCGTCCTTGTTCCAGACGCTCCCATGCGCCTGCCAGCACCTCAGTCAGTAGAGAAACCTGCGTGTTGGCTTTCAGGGACAATTTATCAAGCAATGGGAAAAGTCGCTGAGAGGGGATCAATGCTTCCATCACAATCGTCAGGTGAGTCTCCCAACCGCGGGCCAATGCTTCCGCATCCGTCGTAAGCTTATCCGCCGCTTCCAGCAGGATACGCCCGCGCTCCAGCAACATACGGCCCACGTTGGTGAATTTGGTACGGTGTCCAGAACGATCGAATAGCGCCACATCCAGTTCGTCTTCCAGCTTTTGCATGGTGTAACTCAGAGCGGAAGGCACCCGTCCTAACTCATCCGCGGCGGCGGCAAAACTTCCCCGACGATCAATTGCGTCCATTACTCTTAAGGCTTCCAACGTCAATGCTCGTTCTTTAGACATTTTCGTACTCATTCAGGAATTTTGAATATACCCACCAGATTAACTAGCTAACAATCCAGCGTCCACACAATTACTATCTGTTTAAGAAATAAATCTTCAAGGCAATTACCATGATCATAAAAAGAACAGCAGAACAATGCGGTCAAGCTGACTATGGCTGGTTGCAAGCACGTTATACCTTCTCCTTCGGACACTACTTCGATCCTCAGTTACTGGGTTATGCCTCGCTGCGGGTATTAAATCAGGAAGTGCTGGCGCCTGGCTCTTCATTCCAGCCGCGCACTTACCCACGCGTGGATATTTTAAATATCATTCTCCAGGGAGAAGCGGAATACCGCGACAGCAACGGTCACCACCTTCACGCTAAAGAAGGTGAAGTTTTACTGCTCGCAACTCAGCCGAATGTCAGTTACAGCGAATACAACACCAGCGATTGTAAACCATTGACACGTCTGCAATTGTGGCTGGATGCCTGCCCAACGCGCGAAAACAGTTCGTTACAACGCCTGTCGCTGAACAAAAACGGCCACAGTTTATTAGCTTCGCCGGAAGGCGATCAAGGCAGTCTGCAACTCCGTCAACAAGTGTGGATCCATCATCTGGAATTGCAAGAAAATGAGCAGCAAACCATTACGCTGCAAGGAAATCAGGCTTATCTTCAGCTAATCAACGGCGCCATGAATATCCATGAGAAGTCAGCGCTTCAGACGCTGAACTGTGGCGACGGCGCGTTTATCCAGCATGAAACGGCGTTGACTGTGCAAGCTGGAACACCGTTACGCGCCCTGTTAATCGATCTGGTCGCCTGAGACGCTCGCCCACGTTATGAACCAGCGCCCGCTGGTTCGGCGTTTTTCTCCAGCCATGATAAGATATTCTCCTTATTCCTCCCTCCGTCAAGGTGATATGACAATGGATTCAACCTCACAGGACAAACTACTTGCCCAGGCTGAACAGATTTGTCAGCAGCGTGGCGTTCGTCTGACGCCACAGCGACTGGAGGTGTTACGCCTGATGGCGCAACAGTCTGGCGCCATCAGCGCCTATGATCTGCTCGATCTCCTACGGATATCAGAACCGCAAGCTAAGCCGCCAACCGTTTATCGCGCGCTGGATTTTCTGCTGGAACAAGGGTTTATCCATCGAGTCGAGTCAAACAACAGCTATGTGCTGTGTCATCATATTGAGGATCATAGCCATACCTCCGCGCTGTTTATTTGCGATCGCTGCGGTCAGGTTACCGAGCGTCAGACGGAAGGCGTGGAAGAAACACTGCGTGATTTGGCATATCAGGCGGGCTTTACCCTACGTCATAGCGTGATTGAAGCGCATGGATTGTGCAAAGGTTGTCAGGAAGTGGCGGCATGTCCGCAAACGGATCATTGCGATCACGACCACAGCATACCGATCAAAAAGCGCTAACTCTCACGACAATTCGTGAGAGCGAGTTTTTCCTCGATAGGGGTCAACGCAATAAGAACTTACAGCTTCTACCAGAAGTATTTTTGGCGACTTTCCCAGTCTTTCACTTCTTTTTCAGCGGCTTCCTGCTCGTAACCATAACGCTCCTGGATCTTGCCAACCAGTTGGTCACGTTTGCCTTCAATAACCGTCAGGTCATCATCGGTCAGTTTGCCCCACTGCTCTTTCGCTTTACCTTTAAACTGCTTCCAGTTACCGCTGGCTTGGTCTTTATTCATAATAATCTCCATAGCTTAGGTCAGATGGCATAAAAATAGCGATTTATGCCCATTATCAGTTTCAGATAAATCTTGTCTGTATCAGTAAGCGCCGCCGCAACGTCTTATCTTGCCCTGCCAGAACCTGTCAGCGATGTTTAGGCTCAACCAAAACAGCGGTGGCTTCACAATCAGTGAAGATAATAATGCTTACCTCAAAATTAATTATAGAAAATAATTCTGAATATTTTATTTAAATCGGAATGTAAATCTAAAAAATTCACTTCGGAGCAATAGCATAGTTTAAAAACACAGCGAAAACAGGAAGTAATCAGCGCTTTTTATTTACGCTCAACTGTAAATAAATGTATCAATCACATCCCCTAAAAATAAAAGCGCAGAGTGATTAATCGAGGTGCAATGCATGAGGAAAAGAGGTAGACCACATCGCCCCGGAACGGGGCGATATATGGAAAATGTCGGAAAATTATATTGATAAACTATATCATCATCGGAAAACGCTATCGGGGGGGAAATCAGTGCCAGTCACTGTTACGAATGACGCCAACCGCCAGCCCTTCAATGGACAAGCTCTGTTGACGCAGATCGACAACAATCGGTGAAAACGCTTCGTTTTCAGCCAGCAGATGAACGGTATTGCCTTGTTTTTTTAGTCGTTTTACCGTCACTTCATCTTCGATGCGGGCAACAACAATCTGACCATTACGGACATCTTGCGTTTTATGCACGGCCAGCAGATCGCCATCCATAATACCGATATCTTTCATCGACATGCCGCTGACCCGCAGCAGGAAATCCGCACTGGGCTTGAACATGTCGGGGTCAACCTGATAATGACATTCGATATGTTGTTGCGCCAGAAGCGGCTCACCCGCGGCGACACGACCAATCAACGGAATGCCAGTCTCTTCTTCCATCAGCAAACGGATACCGCGAGAAGCGCCGGATACGATTTCAATCACGCCTTTACGCGCCAGTGCCTTCAAATGTTCCTCAGCGGCATTGGGCGAACGAAACCCCAATTGTTGGGCAATTTCCGCGCGCGTAGGCGGCATACCGGTCTGCACGATATGATCGCGTATCAGGTCATAAACCTGTTGCTGTCTGGCTGTTAATACTTTCATTCCGCCCCCTGGTTGTTTATACAGTCTTGCTGTGAGTATATACAGGTCATCCTTAATTGGGAACCAGGATGTGCGTAAACCCCGGTTTTTTATTAATTCCTGCAAGCCTTTACGCAAAAAAACGCCACAGAATACTGCCCCAGACGACAACCGCCAGCAAAATAGCGACGAATACCGCCGCCGAACCGATATCTTTCGCCCGACCGGATAATTCATGATGTTCAGTGCCGATGCGATCCACTACCGCTTCAATCGCACTGTTCACCAATTCGAATAGCATGATCAACACCAGCACGCCGATAAGCAGCAATTTTTCAACCAGCATAACAGGCAGCAGACAGGCGAGAATCACCCCGACCACCGTCAATACCGTTTCCTGACGGAAAGCCGCTTCATGCCGCCACGCCTGTTGCAGCCCTTTCAGCGAATAGCCGGTTGCGTTGATAATCCGGGTTATTCCCGTTGCTTTATTCATTCATCCACCATTATTTATTCAGTGCGCGCCCGCATTTTAGCGCTTAACCGTTGTCTCATCACAACAGATCTCAAGCGCAGTTTCTGGTATCCTTGCGACGCATTGCTAACAAGAGGCTTCAAGTCGTTATGTCAGGTTGGCGTAGAATTTACTATAAATTATTGAGTTTCCCACTCAGGCTGTTGGTGAAAAGTAAAGTCATACCCATAGATCCCGTGACTGAACTGGGTTTAGACCCCTCACGTCCGATTCTCTATGTTTTGCCTTACAATTCTCAGGCAGATTTAATGACGCTGCGGACAAAATGTCAGGCGCTTGGTCTGCCCGATCCGCTGCTGCCCGTGGACATTCGCGGCGTGGAACTGCCCAGTCATGTCTTTATCAATGATGGCCCGCGTGTTTTCCGCTATTACGTTCCCAAGCAGAAATCGGTAAAACTGTTTCATGACTATCTGGATTTGCATCGCGCCAATCCCGATCTGGACGTGCAGATGGTGCCGGTTTCCGTCATGTTCGGCCGTTCGCCTGGTCGCGAAGGGCAACATCAGGCGACCCCGCATCTGCGGCTGCTGAACGGTATCGAGAAGTTCTTTGCCGTACTGTGGCTGGGGCGCGACAGCTTTGTCCGATTTTCCAGCCCGGTGTCATTACGCTATATGGCAACCGAGCACGGAACGGACAAAACCATCGCCCATAAGCTGGCGCGCGTCGCGCGTATGCACTTCTCCCGTCAACGACTGGCGGCGGTAGGACCGCGTCTGCCGGTACGTCAGGAACTGTTTAACAAGTTGCTTGACTCCAGGGCGATCAAAAAGGCGGTGGATGACGAGGCGCGCAGCAAAAAAATCTCCCATGAAAAGGCGCAGCAAAACGCGATAGCCCTGATGGAGGAAATCGCCGCCGACTTCTCTTATGAAGCCGTTCGCCTGTCGGACCGCGTATTAGGCTGGACATGGAACCGTCTCTATCAGGGCATTAACGTTCATAACGCCGAGCGGGTGCGCCAACTGGCGCAGGACGGACATGAAATTGTCTACGTGCCTTGCCACCGCAGTCACATGGACTACCTGCTATTGTCCTATGTGCTTTACCACCAGGGGCTGGTTCCGCCCCATATCGCGGCGGGCATCAACCTGAATTTCTGGCCTGCCGGCCCGATCTTCCGTCGGCTGGGCGCATTCTTTATTCGCCGCACCTTCAAAGGTAATAAACTGTATTCCACTATTTTTCGTGAATATTTGGGCGAACTTTTCGCCCGTGGTTACTCGGTTGAATATTTTGTCGAAGGGGGCCGCTCACGTACCGGACGCCTGCTGGAACCAAAGACCGGCACGCTGGCGATGACCATTCAGGCAATGCTGCGCGGCGGTACGCGTCCCATTACGCTGGTGCCTATTTATGTCGGCTATGAGCACGTCATGGAAGTCGGCACCTATGCGAAAGAGTTGCGCGGCGCGACTAAAGAAAAAGAAGGCTTTATACAGATGGTTCGAGGCTTGCGTAAATTACGCAATCTCGGACAAGGTTACGTGAATTTCGGCGAACCGCTGCCGTTGACCACCTATCTGAATCAGCATGTTCCGCAATGGCGTGATGCCATTGATCCGATTGAAGCGCAACGTCCAGGCTGGCTGTCGCCGACCGTGCAGGATATCGCGATGGATATCATGGTGCGCATCAACAACGCGGCGGCGGCAAACGCGATGAACCTCTGTTCAACAGCGTTGCTGGCATCGCGTCAGCGTTCATTGACCAGAGAACAAATGCAGGAACAGTTGGATTGTTACCTGCAACTTCTGCATAACGCGCCCTATCATAAAGATATCACGGCGCCGAAAAAGACAGCGAATGAGTTGCTGGAACATGCGTTGGGCATGGATAAATTTGAAGTCGAGAAGGACAGTATCGGCGACATTATTATCCTGCCCAGAGAGCAAGCCGTGCTGATGACCTATTACCGCAATAACATTCAGCACCTGTTGATATTGCCGTCACTGATTGCCAGCATAGCCATTCACCACCGCCGTATTACGCTTGCGGAAGTCGTTCGTCAGGTGACCCTGATTTATCCGTTGCTCCAGGCAGAACTGTTCCTGCATTACTCCACGGAACAATTGCCGGAAGCGATATCCACGTTGGTTGCCGAATTAACACGGCAACAGCTATTGAGCGCCAAAGAAGGCGTGCTGGTCATCAACCCTGCGCGTATCCGCACGCTGCAACTGTTAGCGGCGGGGGTGCGAGAAACCCTGCAACGTTATGCCATCACGTTGTCATTGCTGGGCGCGAATCGCGATATCAATCGCGGGACATTGGAAAAAGAGAGCCGGAACATGGCGCAACGCCTGTCCGTTCTGCACGGCATTAACGCACCTGAATTCTTCGATAAAGCCGTTTTCTCAACATTGGTTGCGACGTTGCGCAGCGAAGGCTATATCACAGACAGTGCTGAGACCGCCCATGGCGATATTCTGGCGATCTACAACATTCTGGCTAATTTGATCACCCCGGAAGTCAGATTGACGATTGAAAGCGCCAGTTCACCGGTAGAAATGGAAAGCGATACGTTGTTGACGCAGGAAGCTCCCCCTCAGGCATAACACGCCAATAAAACGGCGGCGAAACTTTCGCCGCCGTTTTATCAGAACCATTGCGCGCTGCAATCACAATATTACAATCCCAATATCACACCGGCAAACAAGGCCATACCGACATAATTATTGTTTTTAAAAGCTTTGAAGCAGGCGTCGCGCTCCCGCCCGGCAATCAGCCTTTGCTGATAAACAAACAGCCCGGCGGCGACCAACAGCGTGCCATAAAAGATCGGCCCCAGTGATGTCAGATAACCCAGCACGGTCATCAACAACAGCATGCTCAATTGCAGCAGGCCGATTATCAAGGTATCGAAACGGCCAAACAGGATCGCCGTGGATTTAATACCGACCTTGAGATCATCATCCCGGTCAACCATGGCGTACTGCGTGTCATAAGCCACCGTCCAACAGATATACGCCAGAAACATCATCCAGCAGGTTAACGGTAAGGTTTGGCTAACGGCGGCATACGCCATCGGGATCGACCAGCCAAATGCCGCGCCCAAGACTAACTGAGGTAAATGACTGACACGCTTCATAAAAGGGTATACCCAGGCCAACGCCAAACCACCGACCGACAGCCAAATCGTCATCCTGTTCAGTGTCAGCACCAGACCAAACGCCAGCAGAACCAAAATCACAAAGAGCGCTTTAGCGGACTGTTCGCTGACCTCGCCGCTGGGCAAGGGACGTGCGGCGGTGCGTTTCACATGACCGTCGAAATGGCGATCAGCATAATCATTGATAACGCAGCCTGCCGCCCGCATGAGAAAAACACCGGCGACGAACACGAACAACACCCACGGATCGGGTATGCCCCGGCCCGCCATCCATAACGCCCATAACGTTGGCCATAGCAGCAACAGGGAACCGATCGGCTTATCAATGCGCATCAAACGACAATACGCCAGCCATTTTCCCGCCGTTATACTTCTTTCCAACGGAGTCATCTCCTCAATTACCGGCTAGCCTTCATAACTATCCGTAAAATAAAGCGGTGCTTCTGGCAGAAACAGTTCAGTCAGTAGAAACGGGCTGCCAGAAAGACACAAACGGGAACGCCGCGCCCACAAACCCGCGCAGCATCCAGTATGAATATAATCACGCGTCAGCGCATCTTGTTGAAACAGATAATGACCCAGCGGCGTATTACCGATTTTCGTCAAGGCGTCGCCTGCGTCATCCAGAGTTTGCTGTGGGATCAAAGTACGACCGAACAACCAGGGACGCCCGTCGCCATGCAGTACCACCTCGCGCAACCAGTAATGCTCGCTGGCAGGCAAATGTGCAAGCTCATCATTCAATAACTCTCTCGGCAAAATAAAGCGCTCATTACAGATCGTTACCACCAGTCGCTCGCAACAGTCATCGAGACGACGCGTCATTGAACCGGTTTCCATCAGCCAGCCTTCAATGCTGGCGGGCACGGTTGTTGGCGGATCGGTAAACCATTCGATAGCACGCAGGGAAATGGGTACATCATCAGACATTAACCCTACTCCACTCAGGATTGACGCATAAACCAAGAAAACGTCCCATATTGTAGCGCAGAATAGCGCCCTGATAACATGTTCTGAACGCACGGTTAACGATAAGTATGCTTCTTATACAACATCGGTTTCAGGATGATATCTCTATACAAGAGTGCGCGGGAGAAGAAGCAGGCGCTGACTATGTTACGCAGCGACCTGATGGTCATATGTTGATTGATAATGGATTGAGTAGACTAAAGTTGGTTAAAAAGCCGCTGTCCTTTCTTGATTTCATCCACCAGTTCCTGATTGGAAAAACCGTCAAAGCGGTTAGGATCGGTGATAACAGTAGGGCTGAGGGCGTTTTCGAGCAAAAGTTGGTTGACCAGCAAAAATCCAAGCGTCCTTGCATTACCATCCGTAAAACAGTGCGCCTGCTCCAGGTTACAACAGAGACGTGCGATTGACGAAAGTTTATCGTCATCATTTTTCGCCGCTGCAATCTCCTGCCGATAATGGTTAAATTGCGATTTAGTATAAGGAGCGGGCTGTAACGAAGGCGGTATTTCTTCGAATGGGCGGCTGCATAGCCCAACGGTCGCTGTCTCATATGATGCTCCTTCCATGCTCTCCCCCCTGTTTTCTTTATAATTCCAAAAGCTGAACGGCAGTTCATTGGCTGACGAAAAATAACGGTCAAGCAGTTCATTAAATCCTTGTTGCGAACAATTTTTCCCCTGATTCAGGCTAAAAAATACTGACTCCGTTCGGTATCCTTTATCCATAAACTTTAATACATTCTCACTTCCATCATCCGTTACGCCCGGCGTATGCGCGGGTCTGGTGGTACTCGTATAGGAAGCGACGTGGGCCAATAGCGCTTTCACTTCGGCGGGGTCGCCCGTCCTGGCCAAATTCACCGCTCGCTTAAGCCTGCTGAAATCGATAACGCCATCAATAGCCTTATCATGCAGTTGCTTGATCATGACATTACCGGACATATCGCCATCGGCCCGTAGATCGTTATGCAAGACCTGCGCTAATCCTCTGTACATGCCAGCGATGTAACCCGGTTCATTTTCAAAACGTAAGCCATTGTGTCTGCCATCGTCATGAGCGGAACTGTCGATCAGCATTCGCCATACATTATCAATATTCACCGAACTGAATGTCGGATGCTTAGCCATTACTGATGCAAGTTCTTGCCTGGCGGACTCGGTTTCTCGTATCGAATACAGCGCTAACATCATACGAATTTTATTCTCTGGCTTTGCCTTGGCACCGAAATCGCCGGTTTCTATGGCCTTGCGCATCTGTTCCGCCGCCGTAAATTTATCCACGCCTGTCTTATCTGCCAGCATTGATACATCGGCATCCACGGATGCCATGAATTGACCGAATGCCGGGCCACGGGGAGGAATAGGTAATGATGGGGCAGGTCTGAAGCAACTCAGTGCTGACAAGAATCGACCTCCCAGCGGAAGTTGTTCTAATCGACTCAGTGACGTTGTTTTGGTTAGTGCCTGCTTTAAGCTGATTTTTTCCACATGCGGCAAGCCGGACGACGAAACACGCTCGCTGGCAGGGGCCGCAGCGCCAGATACTTTCGGAGAGCGAGAATGAGAAATCTGAGCGTCCTGAATGCCGGACGGCTCGATATAAGCTGACGGTGGCTGTCCTGCCCCGAAGATAGGTCGCATAAACCGTGTCCTCAACACTCCTGACTCAACAGCGATTCTTGAACGACATCATTATCCTTGCATACTACTTTACGTTCGAAGCAACCATCGTTCGCACCACTATTCCCTATATCTGTATAGGTGGTGAGAGAGAGGGGAAAGTTCCGATAACGAGGCGTTGCCGCGGAATTAGGATCATTCAGCAAGAAGGGAATAAAAGCGACAGGAGAATTCGCCGATGTTGATCGATAGCAGACACTGGCGGCAATCCACAAAATTAAACCCGATATTCCTGCCAGACAAATGGACTGGAATATCGGGTTTTATCACATATCAGCTATTTTCGCGGGAGAGGCGTAAGCACTCGAAACATCAGTGTTAACAATGGGCGCTCCCGCGCAGGTAGCGCCCTGCATAACGCTTATCGCGTTACATCATACCGCCCATGCCACCCATGCCGCCCATACCACCAGCGGCGCCTAAATCTGCTTTATCTTCTTTCGGCAGATCGGTAACCATACATTCGGTGGTAATCATCAGGCCGGCGATAGACGCGGCGTACTGCAAAGCGGAACGCGTTACTTTGGTCGGATCCAGGATACCGAAGTCCAGCATGTTGCCGTATTCTTCCGTTGCCGCGTTGTAGCCATAGTTGCCTTCCCCCGCTTTCACGGTGTTAGCGATAACCGAGGCTTCTTCACCGGCATTAACCACGATCTGACGCAACGGCGATTCCATTGCGCGTAGCGCAACTTTGATGCCGACGTTCTGATCTTCATTATCGCCTTTCAGACCAGACGCTGAAATAGAGGTCGCGGCACGAATCAGTGCAACGCCGCCACCGGCAACCACGCCTTCTTCCACGGCTGCGCGCGTCGCGTGCAACGCATCTTCAACGCGTGCTTTCTTCTCTTTCATTTCAACTTCAGTTGCGGCGCCAACTTTGATAACGGCGACGCCGCCGGCCAGTTTAGCCACACGCTCTTGCAGTTTTTCTTTATCGTAGTCTGACGTTGCATCTTCAATCTGCTGACGGATCTGAGTAACGCGGCCCTGGATTGCGCCTTCATCGCCCACGCCATCAATGATGGTGGTGGTGTCTTTGTTGATGACGACACGTTTCGCCTGACCCAGATCTTCCAGGGTGGCTTTTTCCAGTTCCAGACCGATCTCTTCAGAGATCACCGTACCGGCCGTCAGGGTAGCGATATCTTGCAGCATGGCTTTACGACGGTCGCCGAAGCCCGGCGCTTTAACCGCAGCCACTTTCACGATGCCGCGCATGGTGTTAACCACCAGCGTTGCCAGTGCTTCGCCTTCAACGTCTTCCGCAATGATCAGCAGCGGTTTACCGGCTTTGGCAACAGCTTCCAGGACCGGCAGCATTTCGCGAATATTGGAGATCTTTTTGTCAGCCAGCAGGATGAACGGGCTTTCCAGTTCAACAGAACCCGTTTCCGGTTTGTTGATAAAGTAAGGGGACAGGTAGCCGCGATCGAACTGCATACCTTCCACAACGTCCAACTCGTCTTGCAGGCCAGTGCCTTCTTCAACGGTGATGACGCCTTCTTTGCCCACTTTTTCCATCGCTTCTGCAATCAGTTTACCGACAGTTTCGTCAGAGTTTGCAGAGATGGTGCCAACCTGCGCGATTGCTTTGAAATCAGAGCAAGGTACAGATTGTTTTTTCAATTCTTCAACCGCGGCGATAACGGCTTTATCAATACCGCGTTTTAAATCCATCGGGTTCATGCCCGCAGCAACGGCTTTCAGGCCTTCAGTGATGATGGACTGAGCCAGTACGGTTGCGGTGGTGGTGCCGTCGCCCGCGGCGTCGTTCGCTTTAGAGGCAACTTCTTTCACCATTTGCGCGCCCATGTTCTCGAACTTGTCTTCCAGTTCGATTTCACGCGCGACGGAAACACCGTCTTTAGTAATAGTGGGTGCACCGAAGGATTTATCCAGTACTACGTTGCGGCCTTTCGGACCCAGGGTAACCTTCACTGCATCAGCCAGTACATTCACGCCACGCAGCATTTTTACGCGAGCGTCACTACCGAATTTTACGTCTTTAGCTGCCATTGGTGTATTTCCCTTAAATTCGTTCAGTTCAGATGATTACGCTTCAACAATTGCCAGAATGTCGCTTTCGGACATGATCAACACTTCTTCGTTATCGATCTTCTCGGCTTTCACGCCATAGCCATCATTGAAAATAACGATATCGCCGACTTTCACATCCAGCGGCTTCACTTCGCCGTTTTCCAGGATGCGCCCATGGCCGATGGCCAGAACTTCACCACGGGTAGATTTACCTGCGGCGGAGCCGGTCAGAACGATACCGCCAGCAGATTTGGATTCTACTTCTTTGCGCTTGACGATCACGCGGTCATGCAATGGACGAATTTTCATTGATAGCTCTCCTTTGAGAAAGTCCATATCAGTTTTTAGGATGAACACCGGATATGCAGTCATATCCGACCTTGTGGTGTTCTAAATGGGGACGTTTCCAACGCCTTCAAGTGAGGAAATATAATTTTTTTGCATCAAGCGTCTTTTTTTTATACACAAAAAAATAAAAAACAAGGATTATCAGTAAGATAACCCTTGCTCGTCACGCAACCCAACTCGCCGTCAACGATCATCGTTTTCATCACGATGCTCAATATTTCTGCGCCCGTCATCTTTACGTTGATACTCGCCTTCAAAGGTATTGCCGCCGGAAGGCGGCGCGCCGGGGCCGGAACGCCAGATGTGCAAATGAGGCATCAGTTTTAACGTCAGACGTTTTTGTACCGGCGGCAAGAGCAGCAGCAATCCGAGAAAATCGGTAAAAAACCCCGGAATCAACAGCAGAAATCCCGCCAGCACCAGTGAAACGCTTTTCACCATTTCCGCAGCCGGACTCTCGCCCGCCGCCATTTTCTGCTGCATCTGGACAATGGTTTTCATGCCCTGGTTACGTACCAGCGACACGCCGACACAAGAAGTGAAGACCACCAGCAACAGGGTTATCGCCACGCCAAGCACCTCTGCCACTTGAATGAACAGCGATATCTCTATGTAGGCAAAAAGAAAGATTAATAACAATGGTAACCAGCGCACCCGATTCTCCTGTTGATTGAAAATGCTTACTGTTAAAAACAAACGCAGTTGTTGTAAACAAATTATGTTATTGAAAACTAATATGACCAGGTATCACTATACTGCACATTATAATTCACTGAGATGGTAGCGCAGTCGGCTATTTTCAAGCTGTGATAACGCCATTTGTTATCTTAAACCGTTACTCGTGACGACTATCACAGTTTATTTATCTGAGCATGGTTGAAAGATCAGATAGTGATCCAGGCTACTATTTCCCTTGATTTTACAGCATATCATCATGATAACACATGCAGTAATAGTTAAATGTTCTGATATTGTTATCTATGGTAATACAATTATTTCACATAAATTTTATGTCAGCAGCGTAATAAGAGAAGGCTCTCATGTCAGATAACATTCGTATTGAAGAAGACCTGTTAGGCACTAAGGAAGTTCCCGCAGATGCTTATTATGGCGTCCACACGCTCAGGGCTATTGAAAACTTTTATATCAGCAACAGCAAGATAAGCGATATCCCTGAATTCGTGCGCGGCATGGTCATGGTCAAAAAAGCCGCGGCCCTGGCGAATAAGGAACTGCAAACCATTCCCCGCAAAATTGCCGATGTCATTATCCAGGCCTGTGATGAAGTGCTGAACAATGGCAAATGCATGGATCAATTCCCGATCGATGCTTATCAGGGCGGTGCCGGTACTTCTTTAAATATGAACACCAACGAGGTGTTAGCCAATATCGGTCTGGAACTGATGGGCCATCAAAAAGGCGAGTACCAGTACCTGAATCCGAATGACCATCTGAATAAATGTCAGTCCACCAACGACGCCTACCCAACGGGATTCCGCATCGCGGTCTATGCCTCCATCCTGAAGTTGATCGATGCGCTGACGCAACTTGGCGACGGATTTGAGCGTAAAGCCAAAGAATTTGAAATGATCCTGAAAATGGGTCGTACCCAGTTGCAAGATGCGGTACCAATGACGCTGGGCCAGGAGTTCCATGCCTTTAACGTGCTGCTGAAAGAAGAAAACAAAAATCTGCTGCGCACCGCTGAGTTGCTGCTGGAAGTCAATTTGGGGGCAACGGCGATCGGCACCCGGCTGAACACGCCGGAAGGCTACCAGCAACTGGCGGTACAACGGTTAGCGGAAGTCAGCGGTTTACCTTGTGTGCCAGCGGAAGACCTGATTGAAGCGACGTCAGACTGCGGCGCTTACGTGATGGTTCACTCCTCGCTGAAACGTCTGGCGGTGAAGCTATCGAAAATCTGCAATGACCTGCGGTTGCTATCTTCCGGCCCGCGCGCCGGTCTGAATGAAATCAACCTGCCGGAGTTGCAGGCGGGCTCATCAATTATGCCAGCCAAAGTCAATCCGGTGGTGCCGGAAGTGATTAATCAGGTGTGCTTTAAAGTCATCGGTAATGACACCTGCGTCACCATGGCGTCAGAAGCGGGACAACTTCAATTGAACGTCATGGAACCGGTTATCGGCCAGGCCATGTTCGAGTCCACGCATATCCTGACCAATGCCTGCTACAACCTGCTGGAAAAATGCGTTAACGGCATCACGGCCAACAAAGAAGTATGTGAGGCTTATGTCTTTAACTCTATCGGGATCGTCACCTATCTGAACCCGTTTATCGGCCACCATAACGGCGATATCGTCGGCAGAATCTGTGCGGAAACCGGCAAGAGCGTGCGTGAAGTGGTGCTGGAAAGAGGCTTGCTGACGGAAGCGGAACTGGATGACATTTTTTCCATTCAGAATCTGATGCATCCGGCATACAAAGCCAGACGTTATACCGACGAGAATGAGCTTCCTTAAACCTATAATCTGAACGATTCCAGGCACGCCCGTTCCCAACGAATAGCGTGCCTGTATGTTATGCCGCGTTCAGGCGGAAGAAAAAAACGTCCCGCTTATGGATTGACGCAGCGGTTCGATCCGTACCATTCCCCTCATGCCGCAAAGCAAGGTATAGTGTCCCGCTCTACGATCATGATTTTGTTCATCTGACACTGAGGATACGATGTCTGACCGCCTTGTCTGCGATGCCGTCGTTATACTTTGTACCGCGCCTGATGAGTCTTGTGCACAACGGCTCGCCAACCTGTTGCTGGAAGCTCGGCTTGCGGCTTGCGTGACGCTGTTGCCCGGCGCGCAATCACTTTATTACTGGGAGGGCAAACTTGAGCGGCAAACGGAAGTACAAATGCTGATCAAAAGCGATACGTCACATCAGTCGGCATTGCTGACGCATCTGAAACGCCACCATCCTTATGAAACGCCTGAACTGCTGGTACTGCCGGTATCGGGGGGCGACAGCGATTATCTGACATGGCTCAACGCATCTTTACGCTGATTTTCCTGCTATGGACGGCCTTCAGTGCGCCGACTACGCTGGCGTCGCCGTTTGGTCAAACGTTGTTTGGCAACAACCAGAATGCACAGTATTTACCTGTTGATCGGGCTTTCGCGTTTGATTTTCAGCAACGGGATAATCAACTCACCGTACGCTGGGAAATACAACCGGGTTACTATCTGTATCGACAGCAGATTAAGATTGAAGGAAACCGCGCCGTTATCGGTACGTTCGATATCCCGCCCGGTCTCAGCCACCGGGATGAGTTTTTCGGTGAGGTTTTCATCTTTAAACAACAGTTGACGCTGACCATTCCGCTGGTTCAGGCGGATAACACGGCGACCATTCAGGTAACCTATCAGGGCTGTGCCGAGGCCGGGTTCTGCTATCCCCCCGAAACACGAACTATCCCGCTAAGCCAGGTTTTACCGGCATCCGGCGGCGACACGACGCCACATCAGTCACGCCAGGAAACCGCGTTACCGTTCTCTCCCTGGTGGGCGCTACTGATTGGCATCGGCGTGGCGTTTACGCCTTGCGTATTACCGATGTACCCGCTGATATCCGCTCTGGTTCTCGGCAGAAAGCAGCAACTGACGCTGCGCCGAACATGCCTGCTCGCCATGACTTACGTCCAGGGGATGGCGTTAACCTATACATTACTCGGACTGATCGTGGCGGCGGCGGGGTTGCGTTTTCAGGCGGCGCTGCAACACCCGTATGTGTTGATTGGTCTGTCGGTGATGTTCGTTGCGCTGGCGCTTTCCATGTTCGGCCTGTACAGCCTGCAACTGCCTTCTTCCCTGCAAACGCGATTGACAGAATGGAGCAATCGCCAGCAAGGAGGATCGCTGACGGGCGTATTCGCTATGGGCGCACTGGCGGGATTAATCTGCTCACCCTGCACCACCGCGCCGCTCAGCGCCATCCTGCTTTATATTGCCCAAAGCGGTAACCTGCTCGCAGGCGGCGGTTCGCTCTATCTGTACGCGTTAGGCATGGGGTTGCCGCTGATTCTGGCGACCTTGTTCGGCAATCGACTTTTACCGCGCAGCGGGCCGTGGATGCAGTATGTCAAAGAGGCATTTGGATTCATCATTCTCGCCCTGCCAATCTTTTTACTCGAACGAATATTCGGTGAAACCTGGGGGATCAGGCTATGGAGCCTGCTTGGGGTTGCATTCTTTGGTTGGGCGTTTGCCCTGAGCCTGCGCAGCCACACAGGGACAATGCGCGTCGTTCAGCTATTGTTGTTGGCTGGCGCGCTGGTGGCGGCAAGACCTCTGCAAGACTGGGCATTTTCTCCGGTTGATTCACAGCAAAAATCCGCTGCATCCGCGCTAACGTTTACGCCGGTCACCAACCTGGCTGGGTTAAATAACGCGCTGATGAAAAGTCATCAATCGATCATGCTCGATCTTTATGCTGACTGGTGCGTCGCCTGTAAGCAGTTTGAAAAATACACTTTCAGCGACCATCGGGTACAAAGCCAATTGTCGCGCCTGACTTTATTACAGGCGGACGTGACCGCCAACAATGCGGATCAGAATGCCATACTAAAAAAATTGCAGATATTGGGATTGCCGACCATTTTGTTTTTTGACGCACAGGGAAAAGAGATCCCTGGTTCACGGGTAACCGGATTTATGGACGCGGAAAAATTTCAGGCGCATTTGCAGAAATTTGTACCTTAAACGACACTTCTTAGTCTGTTATTCGCTCTTCTGGAGGAGAAACAATGCAACGTGAAGAGGTTTTGGAACATGCACTCACTCTGCTAGAGCAGCACGGTTTCGCCATGACGACATTAGACATGCTGGCGAAAAAACTGGATGTCCCGATAGAGGAATTGCAAGCTTTTTGGCCGGACCGCGAAGCACTGCTTTACGACAGCCTGCGTTACCACAGCCAGCAGGTGGATATCTGGCGACGTCAACTATTGCTGGATGACACCAAAAGCACCGAACAAAAACTGCTTGCTCGCTATCAGGTACTGCATGACGCCGTCGCCAAACAGCGTTACCCCGGCTGCCTGTTTATTGCAGCCTGTAGTTTTTTTCCTGATATTACTCACCCTATTCATCAGATTGCCGAGCAGCAAAAACAGGAATCCTATCGTTACACCCGCGATTTGCTTGAAGTATTGGAAACCGACGATCCAGACATGGTGGCGCAGCAAATGGAACTAATTCTTGAAGGCTGTCTCAGCAACCTGCTGGTCAAACATCAGGCTTCCAGCATCGCAACAGCCCAGCGGTTGGCCGAGGATGTTTTGCGCTTTGCGTTATGCCGCAAGAACGGCGCATTAACCTGACGTCAGGCGCACACTATCCTTTGTCTGAAAAGTCGTCAGTCAGCAGGGTTTTATGCGCTTTCGCTGACAAACCCGTTGACGACGCGCACCCAAATACGGTTTAATGCGCCCCGTTGCCCGGATAGCTCAGTCGGTAGAGCAGAGGATTGAAAATCCTCGTGTCCTTGGTTCGATTCCGAGTCCGGGCACCACCTTTCCTTTTTTATGCCTCCCTATAAATCCCTATGTTATTGCGATTCAGTAAGTTGGCGTGAAAATCTTTTCCGATGCGTTTTGATTTATCCCTTCGTATCGGGGAATTTTTGGGTCAGATTGCGGGTCATTCGGTTCGACAACTGGAGTGAGCCTCATATGTTAACTGACGGCAAAGTCCGATCCGCGAAACCTCTCGCAAAATCTTACAAGCTCACTGACTCGCAAGGCCTGTACCTGACGGTATCCACCCGCGGCGCTAAGTTATGGTATTTCCGCTATCGCTTCGGCGGTAAGGAAAACCGTCTTGCCTTTGGCCCCTATCCTCAGACTACGCTGGCGGAAGCCCGCGAAAAGCGCGATGCGGCGCGGAAGCTGCTGGCGTCTGGACTCAGCCCTTCTCTGCTTCGTAAATCGAACAATCCCGCCGTTGAGGAATCCCGCACCTTTCAGTATATCGCGATGGCGTGGCACACCAGCAGCCTCAAGCTCTGGTCGGACGCCCATGCAGATAAAATCCTCATCTGCCTGAAACGCTACGTTTTCCCCGCCATTGGTGCAATGGATATCGCTCAGGTCGAAACCCACCATCTGGCACAGTTGGTTAAGGCCATTGACGACAAAGGCGTGCATGACGTCGCCGGACGGGTGCGCCAGCATCTGACCAAAATCATGCGCCACGCCGTGCAGCAGGGCGTCATCAAATACAATCCGGCTTACGATTTAGATGGCGTCGTGACCCCTATGGCGACCCAACATCACCCCGCCCTGCCGCTGAAACGCCTGCCTGAACTGCTGGCGAAGATGGAGAACTACAAAGGCCGGATACTGACCCGTCTGGCGATGGAGCTGAATCTGCATGTTTTCCTGCGCTCCAGTGAACTCCGACTTGCCCGCTGGGACGAGTTCAACCTGAAAGCCCATATCTGGACGGTACCCGCCCAGCGCGAGGCAGTAAACGGCGTGCGATTCTCAGAGCGTGGCTCAAAGATGAAGGATGAACATCTGGTGCCGCTGTCACGACAGGCGGTGGCTCTGCTGAAACAAATTCAGGCGATTTCTGGCGAGTCAGTGTTCGTTTTTCCGGGCGCACATACGCTAAACAAGCCGATGAGTGAAAACACCATCAACAAGGCGCTGCGCGTGATTGGCTTTGACACCAAGACAGAAATTTGCGGCCACGGCTTCAGGACCATGGCCTGTAGCGCTCTGAACGAGTCCGGATGCTGGTCAAAGGATGCCATTGAGCGGCAAGCGCAACGGCGTACGAGCTGCCTACGTGCATAAAGCGGAGCATCTGGAAGCCAGAATCAAAATGATGCAGTGGTGGTCGGACTATATGGACGTCAACCGCGAAGGATATGTCGCACCGTATATTTATGCGCGAAGTTACAGAAGAGAAGATTGATTGCGGCTAACGCGCTGCGCTTGTTGGCTCCTGACGGGCTTTCTATGTGATAGAAAACCCGTCAGGAGCGTTATCTTAAAACCATCCGAGTATCTTTTAGCACCTGAGAATTCTGCCAAAGCCTTCTTATGAATCGAAGCAGAGTTACCTAATTTTCTAACAGAAAAAATCATGACATTATAAAAAAATTTTTATATATCACGATTAAAATACTAAGATATATTTCATTGGTTCGTTATTCCAAATGGGATATGTACTGAAGGAACTACGGAACTAGCAAGTTGCAGATGGCTAAATAGCTTCGCCAAATAGTAGATCACTCGAAGGGAACTCAGTCCGAGTTGTGCGATCTGATCAATCGCCAAATCAAAACAAATCACCAACCGGACTGAGCGATGCCGATCATAGCAGCAATCCCTGATGAAGAACGACGACTAATGCGTAAAGAAGCCCAACAAACTCGCGATAAAAACCATTCCAGACGACTCATCGCCATACTGATGCTGCATCGGGGAATGACCGTCACCGACGTCGCCAAACTGCTCTGTGCTGCTCGCTCTTCCGTTGGAAGATGGATAAATTGGTTTACTTTATATGGTGTTGAAGGGCTAAAGAGCCTCAAGCCCGGACGAAC